>DEXG01000010.1:20560-45450 GCA_002364005.1 Phycisphaerales bacterium UBA3190 | reverse complement strand
CGAGCGGTACGAGCTGCTGGCCAAGGCCGGCTGCCGCGACATCGCCGGCTACAACGAGCTGGAGTGGGACGAGCTCAAGGAACGCCTGGATATCCAGACCGAAGAGCAGGCCATGCGGGTGCCCAAGCAGCTGCCCTACATGGTCTTTATCATCGACGAGCTGGCCGACCTGATGATGACCAACAAGGAGGTCGAGGGCGCGATCATCCGCATCGCCCAGAAGGCCCGTGCGGTTGGTATTCACCTCATCCTGGCCACCCAGCGTCCGCAGGCGAATGTGGTCACGGGGCTGATCAAATCCAACATGCCCTGCCGTATCGCCTTCAAGGTTGCTTCGGGTATGGACAGCCGCATCGTGCTCGACCAGAAGGGTGGCGAACTGCTGCTGGGTCAGGGTGACATGCTGCATCTGTCGCCCAGCAGCCACAAGCTCAGCCGAGCGCAGGGCACGCTGGTGGACGACAAGGAGATCCGGCGCGTGGTGCGATTCCTCAAGGACATCGCGGCGCCCAGCTTCGAGCGATCGCTCATGCAGGTCAAGGGCGACATGGACGAGGACGAGGAACGCATCTACCTCTCCGAGAACAACTCGTCGGCCTCGCTCAAGGCGGCCCAGGAAGACCCGATGTTCGATCGGGCGGTTGAGATCGTGCTCGAGACCAAGCGTGGCTCGGTGTCGCTGTTGCAGCGCCGCCTGGCGATCGGCTACACGCGTGCCTCGCGTCTGATCGACCTCATGGGCATCGCGGGCATCCTGTCGGACCACAAGGGCTCGGTGGCACGCGATGTCATGATCAGCATCGAGGAATGGGACGCGATGAAGCAGCTGGTCGCCCAGGACCAGCAGCGACAGGCGCAGGTTCGTTCCGGCACCGGTGAAGAGCCAGATGACCCGCATCAGGAGATCATGTTCGAATCCGCCTCGGGATCCGATGTCGCGGTTGATGAAGAAGAGCCCCCGTTCGAGATCGATGAGACCGAGCCAGCCGTTGAAGTCCACGGCTCAGTCGTCGACGAAGACGAAGACGACGATGACGAGGCCGATGACGAGGCCGAGTACGAACTCGACGAAGATGAGGACGAGTCAGACGAAGAAGGCGAGGAAGAAGAAGGCAGCGACGAAGACGAGGAAGACGACGAAGACGAGGATGAGGAAGACGAGGAGTACGAGGACGAGGAAGAAGACGAAGAGGACGAAGAGGACGAGGAAGAGGATGAAGAGGTCGAGGCCGATGCCGGCGAGGACGAAGAGGGCGAAGACGACGAAGAGGTCGAGTACGAGTATGTCGATGAGGACGGCAACCCGATCGACCCTGAGGACCTCGACGAGGACGAGTACGAACTGGAAGACTCCGAATCGGAAGATGAAGACGAGGACGGCGAGGAAGAGGCCGAGTACGAAGAGGATGAGTACGAGGAAGATGAGGAAGACGAAGAGGCCGAGCACCCCACCACGGGGTCCGTTGCCTGAGCTGCAACCGCAGGTGGAGTCATCCTCTATATATAGGTTTGACTGCCCAGATCTCCCAGAAGGGGGCTTTTTCTGCCCTCATCGCGGAGAATCGTTGAAACCTGAAGGCTTTATTGCCCAATCATAGAGTGCGTGGCTCGCCCGAAGGGGGACGGGCTTGTGCGCACACCACGAAAGGATACACCACATGCAGCTTTTGGCTCATCGAATCTCACGCACCGCCTGTTGCTCGGCGATGGCGCTCATCACCCTGCCCGCGATCGCGGGCACACCCAAGGCCCTGGACATCGTGCCCGCCAATACACAGGCGGTCGTGGTTGTGCCCGAGCTGAGCGAGCTCCTCAATGACATCAATATGATCAATGCCATGATGGGCCCCAACGGCGAGCCCATGGTCATGATGCTCACCTCGATGATCCGCGGCATGCCCGGGCTCAACCTCGACGGGTCCTTGGCCGCCGTGCTCAGCATGGAGCAGAACCAGGAAGAGCCTGATGTCGTCATGCTGATCCCGGTCAATGACTTCGATGCCTTCACGATGGGCCGCGACGCGGTCAACGGCGTGGTCGAGTACCCGCTCGGTGATGGTCAGACCATGTACACCCGGGATACCGGCGCGGGCTTTGCCGTCTTCGGCGAGGTCGCCGAGCAGGTCAAGAACTACAACGCCGCTTCGGGCAACCTCGCGGCACACACCACCCTGCTGGGCAAGGCCGGCGGACGCATCGCCGATCACAACGACATCTTCGTCCTCGTGAACATCCCGCAGTTCAGCGACGAGATCGACATGGGCCTGGCTGAGATGGAAGCCCAGGGCGACATGGTCGAGATGATGGGCGGCGCCGAGGCGGCCCAGGGCTTCGATCAGATGGTCGCCACCATGGAAACCGTGGCCCGCGACGCGATGAGCTTCTCGATGGGGCTGAGCTTCGATCAGGGCGCGGGCGTCTCGTTCGATTTCGGGCTGCAGTTCAAGGACGATTCGTCGACCGCCAGCTACTTCAACAACAACGGCAACGCCGCCAAGTACTTCGCCAAGGTCCCCGATATGGACTACTTCATGGCGGCCTCGTACGACATGAGCGGCGCGGGCATTCAGAAGTTCATGGGCGAGTATGTCGACTGGGTCTCGAAGATGGACACCACCGGCATGGCCAAGACCATGGACATGAGCCAGTTCATGACCGGGCTCCGCGGCGGGATCCAGGTCATGGGCGCTTCTGACAATGTCATGGGCGGGCTCTTCACCAACTCGCTCTACTACGCCGAGGTCGATAACCCAGAGGCATACATCGGCGCGGTGCGCGACATGTACGAGAGCATGGGCGATTCAGAAGAACTCAAGCAGGCCGGCGTGAGCATCGACGGCAGCGTCGATGAAGAGGCCAGCGAGATCAATGGCGTCAAGGCCTACGCCTTCCAGACGAGCATGGACATGTCGCAGATGAACAACATGGACGCCGGCATGGGTGCCAACCCCGCCATGATCATGCAGATGATGTTCGGCGGCAGCGGCCCCAGCGGCTACCTCGCCCAGTCGGGCGACAACGGGCTCATCGCGACCCTCGCACAGAGCCCGAGCCTGCTCACCAAGGCGGCCAAGGCCGCCAACGGCGAGAACACCATGGCCAGCGTGGCCGCGATCAAGCAGACCGCAGCGCTGCTCCCTGACAACCGCATCATGGAGATGTACATCGGTGCCGATCACTTCGCCAACACCGCTGGTCCCATGGCGATGATGTTCGGCATCATCCCCGAGTTTGAGCCCATCGCGTCCCTGCCCCCCCTGGGCATGGGCCTGACCGCCGACGGCGGGGGCATGCTCTTCCGGACCGTGATCCCCATGGAGACCATCGACAAGGCGATGTCGATCATGGGCGAGTTCCAGCAGTACCAGCAGGATCAGAACAACCAGATGGACTTCTGATCCAAGCTTGATCCAAGCACGCGGCACGCCACTATTCACTATGAGCGGCGATGACGCGAACACATGGTCAATCAATCACGAACGGGCGATCCCTCTGGATCGCCCGTTTCTCATTGGCATCCTCAACATCACCCCCGACTCGTTCAGCGACGGCGGCGCGTACAACAAGACCCCGCTGGCCGTCGACCACGCCCGACGCCTGCTCGACGAGGGGGCCGATGCGCTGGATATCGGTGGTGAATCAACCCGCCCGGGGGCGCGGCGTATCGGTGCCGACGAGCAGATTGAACGGGTTGTCCCAGTGATCGCCGCGATCCGGGACGCGGGCATCGGGCTGCCCATCAGCATCGACACCACGCTCGCCCAGGTCGCCCGCGCGGCGCTGGATGCCGGGGCCGATGCGATCAACGATGTTTCTGCCGGCAGCGAGGACGAAGCCATGCTAACCCTCGCCGCCGAACAGCGTTGCGGGCTGATCCTGATGCACCGCGAGCGTCCGCCCGAGCAGGATCAATACTCCGACGCGTATGAGCGATCCCCTGTTGAGGGCAGCGTCACGCGCCGTGTGGTCGAGGCGCTGCGTGCGACGATGAATCGCGCGACCGACGCTGGGGTTGCCCCCGGATCCATCGTGCTCGACCCCGGGCTGGGCTTTGGCAAGGATGTCGAGCAGAACCTTGAGTTGATACGGAGCGGGCCAGAGCTATGCGCGCTCGGGCGTCCGGTGATGAGCGCCCTGAGCCGCAAGAGTTTCGTCGGGCGTGTCAGTCTGGGGCGTGATTCAGCGCCCGGCGAGCGTCTGGCGGGGACCATCGCCTGCTCGGTGCTGCACCTTGCCCACGGAGCCAGGATCTTCCGGGTGCACGATGTAAGCGAGCATCGGTCGGCGCTGGATGCCGCCTGGAGCGTGCTCAGGCCCGATCTTGGGTGTCCCGCGCCCGAATAAATTGGGGCTCCGCGCCGACCCTCGGGGTGCGCCCCCTACGATGAAGTGCTTGATATGAGCGTATTGGGGCCGACCGCCCCTCGATGATTGACCCGCGAGATTGCCCCCTCAGGGCAGCGATTCGAAAGGATCCGAACCGATGGCCAGTGCGAATGTGAAGGAGTTCACCGACAGCAACTTCGACGCCGAGGTGCTCGGAGCGAGTGAGCCGGTGCTCGTGGACTTCTGGGCAGAATGGTGCATGCCTTGCCGCATCCTGGCACCGACCATCGACGAAGTCGCAGACGAGCACGCAGACAAGCTGAAGGTCGGCAAAGTCGATACCGATGCCAATCGCGAGATCTCTGTCAAGTACGGCATCAGCGCCATCCCGACAGTCATCATCTTCAAGGACGGCGAGGTCGCCAAGAAGTTCGTGGGGCTGACAAAGAAAGAAGACATCGAAGCGGCGCTCACCGAGCTTGCCTGATCGAGTCACCAACAACATCCACTATCCACTCAAACGAGAACAAACATGAGTACTGAGTCTTCGAGTCAACGACCGCTGCGCTGTGGCGCGGTCGGTGTTGGTCGCATGGGCCGCCACCACGCACGCGTCTACGCAGAGATGCCCGGCGTGGAGCTGGTGGGTGTTGTGGATGCCGATATCGAGCGTGCCCGCGAGTACGCCGACAAGTTCGGCTGCAAGGCGTTCGCGACCGAGCAGGAGCTGATCGACGCGGGCGTCGACGCCGTCTCGATCGCGGTGCCCACAACCTTCCACCTCAAGAGCGCCGAGCCGTTCCTCAAGGCGGGCGTGGCCTGCCTGATCGAGAAGCCCCTGGCCCAGGGCGCCGACGAGGCCGAGAAGATCAAGAAGCTCGCTGAGCAGCACAACACCTGCCTGATGGTGGGGCACATCGAGCGGTTCAACCCGATCATGCGGGCGATGCAGACCGCCACCGAGGGCACGGGCGAGGCGATCACGCCCCGCTTCATCGAAGTCCACCGCGTGTCGCCGATGACCTTCCGCTCGATCGACATCGGCGTGGTCATGGACATGATGATCCACGACCTCGATGTGGTGCTCATGCTTATGGGCGGACGCGAGCCCGACGGCATCCAGGCCAGCGGCGTGGCCGTGGTCTCGGAGTTCGAGGACCTGTGTAACGCACGCCTGGTCTGGAACCTGACCGAAGCGGAGGGCGGCGGGCAGTGCGTCGCCAACATCACCGCCTCGCGACTGGCCATGAAGACCGAGCGGGTGACCCGCATCACGGGCGAGAACGGCTACATCAAGATCGATTATGCCGCCAAGTCCGGGACCATGATCCGGCGCACGGCCAACGAGCACCAGATGCGTGAGGTCCGCGATCAGCTCCGCGAGGGTGCGGACCTGACCGACATGGACTGGACCGAGCTGGTGAACATCGAGCCGCTGACCATCGACGACGGCGAGCCGATCGTCAAGGAGATCGAGGCCTTCCTCGACGCGGTCCGAGACGGGACCCAGCCCGCGATCGACGCCGAAGCGGGGTTCGTCAATGTGCGGACCGCCGAGCGGATCGTCGAAGCGATCAAGAAATCGGTCGGTGCCGAGCACGCGACAGCCCTGAGCTGATCGACCTCGAAACCAGCCCTCGACGCCCGACGACGAGCCGGATCATGCATCATCCATCCACCCCCACGAGCCGACAAACGACGCCATCCGGTGCCGGGCTTATGTCATGCATGTATTCAACTTGAGATAGACCCTTGTACCGATGCCCGTTCTCACTTAGGATCGGGCTGTTTCACCCCCCGTACGGGCACCACGCCCAACCACCCAACAGGATTCGCCAGATCATGAGCGAGCAGCAAGACACCACCGCCAGCACCCCACAGCCCACCAGTGTGACTCCCCCCGCACCATCGCCGGAGGAAACGCCCAAGGTGAGCGGGGCCTCCGAACTCGACGCGCAGACCAACGCGGAGATTGAGGCGGCGATGTCTGACCTCGCTGATGCGGGTGCAGCCGATGCGTCTGCCAGCACCGGGGGCAAGCCCATCAAGGGCCCCCGCGTCGTGCGTGGCGGCCGCGAGCACCGCACGGGCATGGTTGTTTCGGTCGGTGCGACCGATGTGTTCGTGGAGTTCGGCCCCAAGGAACTGGGCGTCGTCGATGTCACCCAGTTCAAGGAAGAGCCGCCGAAGGTCGGCGATCAGCTTGAGGTCGCGGTTCAACGCTTCGACCCCGCCGAGTCGCTCTACATCTGTGCCCTCCCGGGTGCGGTGCAGAAGGCCGACTGGGAGATGCTCGAGCCGGGCCAGGTTATCGAGGCCCGCGTCACCGGCGTCAACAAGGGCGGGCTGGAACTGGAGATCGCCAACCACCGCGCCTTCATGCCCGCTTCGCAGGTCGATATCGATCGCATCCCCGACCTTTCCGTCTTCGTCGGCGAGAAGATGACCTGCGTCATCCAGAAGGTCGACAAGCGTGGTCAGGGCAACATCGTGCTCTCACGACGCGATGTGCTGCAGAAAGAACGCGCCAAGGCCGCCGAGGGACTCAAGGAGACCCTCAAGGAAGGCGACACGGTCACCGGCACCGTGCGCAAGATCATGGACTTCGGTGCCTTCGTCGATCTCGGAGGCGTCGATGGCCTCATCCATATCAACGACCTTGCCCACGAGCGCATCAACCACGGTGCCAAGAACATCGCCCGCCATGTGAGCGAGGGCCAGAAGGTCAGCGTGCAGATCCTCAAGCTCGACTGGGAGGGCAACCGCATCGGTCTGGGTCTCAAGCAGCTCCAGGCCGACCCGTTCCGCGCAGCCGCTGAAGAGGTCGTCGAGGGTGCCGAGATGACCGGCAAGGTCACCAAGATCCTCGACTTCGGTGCCTTCGTTGAAGTCGCACCCGGTGTCGAGGGACTCGTCCACATCTCCGAACTCGACTGGCGCCGCGTGAACGATGTCCACGAGGTGCTCAAGGAGAACGAGGTCGTGCAGGTCAAGGTGCTCAAGGTCGACCCGAGCGATCGCAAGATCTCGCTCTCGATCAAGCAGCTCAAGGACCGCCCGCAGCAACAGGGCGGCGGCGGTCGCGGACGGGGCGGCGGGCGTGGCGGTCGCGACGAACGCAGTGCCGAGGAAATCCTCAAGGAGACCCCCGAGCTTCGCCGTCTGCGAGAGCAGGCCAAGAAGCAGCCCAAGAAGGGCAGCGGCGGCCTCGGCAGCGCCGGCGGCATGGGCATGGGCCTGGGCGACCTCAAGCTCTGATCGCTTTCCAGTTCAATGAACTTTCAAAACGCACCGAACGCTTCGGTGCGTTTTTTCTTATGATGCGAACGGATGAACCCATTCCCCGCGAGCAAGCATTACAGCCACCTGGACCCCAGCGAGCCGATCCCCGAGATCCCGCTGCGCTATGACGAGTACAAGCTGCGGCTCTCCCGGGCCTATCTCCGCGCCGCACCGGCGATGTTCTACACAGCGCTGGCGATCTACATCGCATTCATGATCCTGAACCCGCCGCTTTGGGTACGGGTCGTGGGGTTCGTGCTCTTTCTTGTCGGTGCGGTTTTCGCATCGTGGCGCTTGAACATCTGGGGGATTCGCCGGGAGATGCGCCATCAACAACGCGCTTGGGCGACGAACGATGCCTGGGGCATCCCGATCGGGCTCATGATCAAAGGACAGGCGTACTACCTGGCCACCATGGTGCTCGTCATGCAGTTCGTCTCAGTTGGTGCAGGTGTCGCCGGGACCCTGATCTACTTCGCGATGTATGCGATCTGCGCCGGTATCTACATGATGGTTGCAGGCCATGGGTTTCGCCAGCCCGGCCAGATCTGCTGCGAGCGATGCAACTACCCGCTCGTTGGGCTGACCCTCCCCACATCATGCCCGGAGTGCGGCAGGGCCCTGCTCAATCTCTCATTTGCCACCGATCGGCCGAAGCTCCGCGACAAGCGATTTCTGCTGCTCGGGATCGGGCTGTTCGTAGCTGGTGTCTTGGCTTTCTATGTGCAGTTTGTCAAGCCAACCTGGGCGTACGCTCCGCTCCCCCGATCGGTCCTGCTCAAGCTCGCGCCCAACGACATCGATTCATTCAAAGCCCTGACTGCCCGGACGCTTACGCCCGAAGATCAGGACCGGCTCGAATCCAGTCTGATCGATGCGATCGTCAACGACAACACCGTCGGCTTCTGGTCGCACGAACAGGGGGCCTGGCTCTCGTCACGGGTCTTCAGCAACCAGCTGAGCCCCGATCAGATCGATCGGCTCATGGGCGTGCTGGGTGAGCCGTACATCGATGCACCCGATGCGGTGAAAGCCGGCGAGCGGGTCTCGCTCATGCTCCGTGCCCCCGATGTGCGCATGCAAACGAGCGACCTCTACCCGTACTACTACTTTGGTGGCTACCTGATCGATCAGGACCCGACCCCGCACATGCGTTCGGATCATGGTCGCAGCTGGTACGCCCTCAGAGACGGAACCGTCACAACTGATCCAGAGGGGCGGGAGAGCCCGCTCTTTCGTTTCGCCCCAGATTCGCCTGGGAAGGTGAAGGTCCGGGTTCGACTCGTTATCGCCCTCTTCCCCGGATTCATCCAGATGTCGCAGTCGGGCTTCGCATGGGGCGAAGAGGGGGATCACAGCTTCGTCACTCAGCCCGTTTGGTCGCGGGTGATTGATCTCGAGCACACGATCGAGGTCGAAGAGTAATCCCCAATATCGGGTGTGCGCCTCAACGCAGCCCGGTTGAACCGAAGCCGTTGCTGCCCCGCTCGGTGTCCTCGAGGTGCTCGACCTCGCGTACCGCGGCATGGGCCACCGGCGCGATCACCAGCTGGGCGATGCGATCGCCGTGGCGGACGGTGTAGGGCTCGCGGCTCAGGTTGATCAACGCGATGAACATCTCGCCCCGGTAGTCACTGTCGATCGTGCCCGGCGCATTGGGGATGCTGATCCCGTGCTTGGTCGAAAGCCCCGAGCGCGGCCGCACCTGGCCCTCGTAGCCCACCGGGATGGCACACGCGTAGCCCAGCGGGATCTTCACGATCTCCAGCGACCCGATGGTGACCTCTTCGCCGCACTCGTGCCGGGGCAGGCAAGCCGCCAGATCAAGCCCCGCCGCCTGCGATGATTTGTACTGAGGCAGGATCGCCCGCTCGTCCAGACGCTTGACCCGAACCACCGCCGCGTTCACACGCCCACCCCCGGGCAGCTTGATCTCTGAGACCAGGTCCGAGGCGAGCGGGTTGTACGGCGTGCTTGAGCTGGTCATACCCGATCGTATGCGAGAAACAAAACACCCGCAAGAGTTGCGGGTGCAAGGTACATCGATTGTGGTGTTCAGCAAAGGTTATGAGACACGCAGCGAGGACTCAATCGGACCGATCAGGGCAATGTCCTCATCGCTCAGGTTCCGGCGCAGGTCGTCGAGCACCCGGTTGAAGGAGTCGATCAGGCGTCGGGTCGAGGCGATCGCGTTGTCCATGCTGCTGCGCCCGGTCACCTGCTTGACCAGATCGGGCTGCTGCAACTGGGCGAGGTTCTTCTCGGAGATTGATTTGGCGTCGAGCAAGGACCGTAAGAGGGCGACGGCATCGTCGCGGCGTCGAATGGTCTCGGTGATCATGCGTTGCTTGGCGCTGTCGATCATGATGCAATGCCTCCGTTGCTTGCCTGCCTCTTCGGGACCGTCCCCTGTCCCTTCAGATTGCTTCATCGACTGATGCGATGGTGGGGGATCTACCCCGCAGGGTTTCAATTGTCGCTCCCACAAGGGCTTTCGTCAAGTCGCCCCCCGATCGGGGCGGTCAGGTCGCGCATTAATCGTCGTCATCCCCCGAGTCTGTTCGTGCATTGTTTGTGCGTTTGGTGATAAAACCGAGCTGCACCATCAGCCCGATCATCGTCAGCACACCCCACACGATCGCCCAGACCAAAGCCGATTGGTCGAGAAACTCGGGCTGTTCACCGCTGCGAGCCGTCAGCAGGGCGCTCACCGAGGCCATGCAGACCGCTGAGCCAAAGAGACTGGTAACCAGCGCCGTCGTGCGTTTGGGCATGACCACACCGATGAGCAGTCCGAACGCGAGCCCCGCGAACCCCGCCGAGAACGCGATGAGCTTGTCCCGGGCCGGTCGCTGCTCGATCTCGGCTGAGACCGTGGCGTACAGGCCCTCAAGGAACTCTTTCGATCGAGCCGCCGCGTCTTTGAGCTGCTGCTTGGCGTCCTCGTCCAGGATCTTCCCATCCTTGTCCAGGGCATCGAGACTCCGTTCGGCGGCCTCGCGTGAGATTTCCTCATTGAGCGAGGTCGTGAGCCCTGCGATCTCCTCGCCAGACTCCACCAGCGCGGCTTCCGTATCGCTCAGGTCGCCCTCGCCGATGGTGGGATTGAAGTGCAGGAAAATCAGCGCGCCGACCACGCCCGCAGCCGCAAAGGCCAACGCCGAGGTGAACGCGATCACCAATCGGAACATGGCTAGGGCGCAGAGCGAGCCGATGACGCCCCCGCAGATGAGCCCGGTCACGCCGGGTGTGATCGTCACCCCGCCGGGCTCGAAGGTTGGTACGCCTGTCAGCGGGAGCAGCGTGGCACCGACAAAGCCGCCGATCGCCAGGCCCAGCAGGAAGAATACGGGCTTGATGACCCGGGCACCCATGATCCAGAGCAGGAGCCCCGCGAGTAGCGCGACCCCCAGAGGAACCGAGCCGCCCTCGGGCAGTGCCTGAGCGAGTGTGAGATCTGTGAGTGTCAATAGCATCGTTGTATTGTTGGGAGCCCAACCTCATGTTTTCAGGGATGCGGCCAGACTTCGCCCGGCTTCAACTATCGGACAATCCCGTCAGAAGTCCCCACGCGGGCTCAGTCTGAGCCGTTTTCTTGGCGATAATCGGGTATGAGCCAAGAACCGCCGAAATCAGAGCCCGCCGCCGAGCGGCCAGAAGATAGCGCCCAACTGAGCGAGCTGCGCGAGAAGATCGATCATCTCGATCAGCAACTCGTCGATCTTCTCAACGCCCGCGCCAAACTCGTGGTCGATGTCGGCACTTTCAAACGCGGCTCAGGGACCCCCATCTACGCGCCCCACCGCGAAGCACAGGTCCTCACCAAGGCGCTGGAGCGAAGCAGTGGCCCGCTCCCCGATCGGACAATCGAGGGGGTCTACCGCGAGCTGATGTCGGGTAGCTTTGCCCTCGAGCAGCCCCTGCGCATCGGTTTCCTTGGACCGGCCGGCTCGTACTCGCATCAGGCCGCGGTCAAGCAGTTCGGTTCGAGCGTCGACTTCGAGGACCTGCAGCTCATCGGAGGCGTCTTCACCGAGATCCGACGCGGGCATGTCAACTACGGGCTCGTCCCCATCGAGAACTCCATCGGAGGCGGCATCACCGAGACACTCGACGCGCTGGCCGAGAACGCCGGGCATATCTGGGTGTACGCAGAGGTCCAGATCGCCATCAAGCACATGCTGCTGACCGATTGCAAGCCGCATGATGTTCGACGCATCCACTCCAAGCCCGAGGTCTTTGCCCAGTGCCGCAACTGGCTCAACACCCAGTACCCCAACGCAGCCCTGCTCCCGGACGCCTCGACCAGCCAGGCGGTGCAGACCGCCAAGAAGGAAAACCAGACGGCGCTGGAGATCGGTGCCGAGCCGGGCAGCGCCGCGATCGCATCGGAGCTGGCGGGCGAGATGTACGGGCTCCCGGTGCTCTTCAGCAACATCGCCGACAACCCGGACAACATCACCCGCTTCTATGTCATCTCCCGCGAGCAGGCACGCCCCTCAGGCGACGACAAAACCGCCATCATGTTCGCGACCGCTGACACGCACGGGGCGCTCGTCGGGGTCCTCCAGGCCTTCCATGTCCAGGGGATTAACCTGAGCCACATCGACAAGCGACCCAGCGGTCGGGAAAACTGGGCCTACACCTTCTACATCGACGCCCTCGGGCACCGGGACGACGAACGCATGCAGCGTGCCATCGCACAGGCCAAGGGGCACTGCAAAGAACTGCATGTGCTCGGGTCCTTCCCTCGCAGCACCCGCATTCTCTGAGCCGCGCTCGCTTCCCCAGTTCTGCATATGATTCGTGATGGGCCAGAAACCCACCATCGCGATTTCCATGGGTGACCCCGGCGGGGTCGGGCCCGAGGTGCTTATTCGAGCCCTGAGCGATCGGACACGACGAAACAAGGCCCGCTACCTGATCCACGGCTCGTCCCACGCGATGCACAACGCCGCCCACGCCTGCAACATCGAGCCCTTCTGGTGGCGCGTCGATGCCCGCTCGCCGCTCGCCTCAACCCTCGCGTCGCACGATGTCGTGCTCCTCGATGAGGACCCGGCCCTGCGTGAACAGGGCATCGAACTCGAGTTCCCCACCAAGGCATCCAAGCTCAGCGGGGCGCTCAGCTTCCAGTGGGTCCAGCGTGCCATCGATGACGCCCGTCGCCCCGAAGACGACCCGATGCACGCCGACGCGATCGTCACCGCACCAATCAACAAAGAAGCATGGGCCCTGGCTGGGCGAGCCAAGTACCCCGGGCACACCGAGCTGCTCGCCCAGCGTCTCAACGCCAAACGCAGCGCCATGATGTTCGTGGGCGACAAGCTCCGCGTCGTGCTCGCCACCGTGCATATCCCGCTCAATGAGATCCGCGACAAGCTGACCATCGGCGTCGTGCACAACGCGATCGATCTGGGCAATGACGCGTGCCTCAAGCTCGGGATCCCACGCCCCCGCATCGCCGTCTGCGGGCTCAACCCGCACGCCGGCGAGAACGGGCTGATGGGCGACGAAGAGCAGCGCCTCATCGAGCCGGCGATCGAGCTGGCTGTCGCTTCGGGCATGCAGGTCAGCGGGCCATTCCCCGCAGACACGATCTTCAACGCCGCCATCGCGGGCAAGTTCGACCTTGTTGTGGCGATGTATCACGATCAGGGGCTGATCCCCGTCAAGCTGCTCGAACGCGACCTGGCCGTGAATATCACGCTTGGGCTCCCGTGCGTGCGGACATCCCCGGATCATGGGACGGCGTTCGATATCGCGGGCAAGGGGCTGGCTCACCCGGGCTCGATGGAGAACGCGATCGACCTGGCGGTGCGTATGTGCGTCGCCGACCATCAGCCGCAGGCGCAGCGATAACCCGCCCGGACGCGAATATGCGTTTTGTGGCATTTTCTCAGTGCTGCATTTGACGCGCCTCGACGCGCCTGCAAGACTGTGGCGTTATGAAAAACTTCCAGTGACAACGCGACCGCTCATTTTTATTCTTGTTAATCAAGAAAAATGAACAGTACCCGCATCTGATCTGATCAGAAACGGGTATCACCCCCCGGGCCGAGCAACGCTTTCGCCGGGCCTCACTGGGTTTTCAACACAGGCACAACCCATGACTGAACAAGGCAACCCCAACGGGGTCGAGCGCCACGATGCCGCCGTCGGCACGACGGTGAAGGCGGCTCCCCCAAGACAACACGAATCACTCGAACAGAGCGCCTCGGTGCTGGCGGAGATGCTGCGCATCGCGATCCCCTCGGTCGCGACCATGGCCTCGTACACCGTCATGCAGTTCGCCGACAAGCTCATGGTCTCACGCATCGGCCCCGAGCCCATCTATGTCTCGGCCCAGTCCAACGGCGGCATCCTCGCGTGGACACTGGCCGCCTTCGTGCTTGGCATGACCGGCGTCGTCAACTCGTTCGTCTCACAGAACCTCGGCGCGGGCAAGCCCGAACGCGGTGCCGCCTACGCATGGAACGGGCTCTGGGTCTCGATTGCCTACTACGCCGTGTTTATCGTCCCGGCGATTTTCATCGTGCCCAAGTACTTCGCCGCGATCCACTCCGACCAGACCCTCATCACGCTCGAGAGCGAGTACGCCGTCATCATCCTGATCGGTATCGTCGCGACCATGTGCTCACGCACGATCCATCACTACTTCTACGGCTTGCACCGCCCGTGGGTGGTGCTCATCAGCGCGCTCTCGGCCAACCTCGTCAACATCGTGCTCAATGTGCTGCTGATCTTCGGCGATCAGGGTCTCTCATTCCAAGCGGGTTGGTTCGGGGATGCCATCCTCAACCCCGTCACCGGGGCGATCGCCTCGCTGGCAGATTCGATGGGCATCGCACCCATGGGGCTCAAGGGCGCCGCCTATGCCACCATCACCGGGGGCTTCGTCGAGTTCATCATCCCGCTGGCGCTGTTCGTGTCGCCGAGATACGCGCGCAAGTTCGGCACGCTCAAGGCCTGGCGTCTGAGCGCCGAGTGCCTCCGCGGCATCTGGAGGGTGGGGCTTGCGCCCGGGCTGATGTTCGTCAACGAGATCGTGTGCTGGATGTTTCTCATGGTCTGGCTTGTCCCGCTCGGTGGCGAGGCGGTGGGGGACGACCCGGTCCTGCACAGCACCACGGGCTGGATCGCGTTGCAGTACATGCACCTGAGCTTCATGCCCGCCGTCGGGCTCTCGATCGCCGCCCAGGCGATGGTCGGCAAGTGCATGGGCATGAAGCGTCCCGACCTGGCCAGTGATCGCGCCATACTGGCGCTCAAGATCACCCTGGCGTACATGGGGATCTGCGCGCTCGTCTTCGTCATCTTCCGAGAGCCGCTGATCGCGGTGTTCATCGACGAAGCAACCCCGCCCGAACAGCGTGCCAAGCTCATCGCGATCGGAGCACAGGTCATGATCGCCGCGGCGATTTTCCAACTCTTCGATGCGTTGGCGATCACCACTTCCGCGGCCCTTCGTGGCGCGGGCGATACCTTCTGGCCGGGTGTGATCACCATCGTGCTTTCGTGGGTCTGCATCGTGGGGGTCGGGCTTGGGTTGGTGTACCTGGCTCCCGGGCTCGGATCGCTGGGGCCGTGGATCGGTGCCTCGCTGTACATCGTCCTGCTGGGTGTGGCGCTTGGATGGCGCTTTGCGCAGGGCAAATGGAAGACCCTGAGCCTTGTTCAGCCGGGTCAGGAGCCCGATCTGGACCCGATCGACGAGGTCATGCCCGACCCGACGGTGGGGCTGGGGTGATCGTGCCGCTAAACGCTGTTTGAACAGTGGTTTGGGGCAGAAACGCCCACGCCCGGGGCAAGGGGCAGCAGTGGAGTCCACGCCCGGGCCTGCCTAGAATCTCAACCGCCCGGAACACCGGGCAGATCAACCGATCAGGAGAACTGCATGTCGAACGATCCCATGGACACGGTAATCGGGGCCTCGGGCACCTCAGCCGTTGACAGCCAAGCCGCCAACGACCTGATTCAGCAGGGCAAGGCCCTCTTCAACGAGGGAGACCGTGTGGGCGCGATCGAGGCCTTCCGCAAGGCGCTCTCGGCCAACACCTCGGATATGGATGCCGCGTTCAATCTCGCCTATGTGCTGGATCTGGCGGGCGAGGAAGAAGAAGCCCTTTCGCTCTACGAGCGTGTCTGCGAGAACTCACCGGCGCCGATCAACGCGCTGATGAACCTCTCGGTCATGTACGAAGACCAGGGCGACTATGTCCGTGCCGAGCGCTGCCTGCGCCAGATCATGGACACCAACCCCAACCACGCCCGCGCACGACTCTTCATGAAAGATGTCATCGCGTCCAAGAGCATGGTCATCGAAGAAGAGAACGAACGCGATGTCATGAAGCGCCGCGCGCTGCTCGACACCCCGGTGACCGACTTCGAACTCACCGTGCGTGCCCGTACCTGCCTCAAGAAGATGAACATCAGAACGCTCGGCGACCTGATCCGCATCAACGAGGCAGAACTCATGAGCTACAAGAACTTCGGCGAGTCTTCGCTCGAAGAGATCAAGCGCATGCTCTCGGCCAAGGGGCTCCGCCTCGGTCAGGGTCGCGAGGACGCACACCGCGTCGCCCGCCGCCAGATCCTCGAGAAGCTCAAGGGCACCGGCAAGGAGGGCCTGCTCAACAAGCCCGTCTCGGAACTCCAACTCTCGGTCCGTGCCCGCAAGGCGCTCCAGATGCTCAACATCCAGTCGATCGGCGACCTGTGCTCGCACACCGAGGCCGAGCTCATGGGTGTCAAGAACTTCGGTGCCACCTCGCTCGACGAGATCAAAGAGAAGCTCGTCAACTGCGGGCTCTCGCTGCGAGAACTCGAAGACGGCGAATAAGCCACTTCACCAGCCACACAAAGATACCCGCACAAGCGGGTGTTTTTTCTTGCACCCACACCACGCCCGGCTGTATACTGCACGCTGATGAGTACAACAGCACCCATTGCCTGAATCCCGAACCGACTCGTAACGAGACACATGTGAGTCAAGCACTCACAGGTTCCGCGTGCGCCATCGTTGCACGCCGATACAGGGATTCCCCATTGAAACATCACGACAAGAACACCCGCAACAAGGGCGGGTTCACCTGCGTGCACTGCAAGTGCAGCGTTCCATATCAATCATTCGGCACCAAGCAGCGCAACCACTGCCCACTGTGCCTCTGGTCGCGCCATGTCGATGACAAGATCGGCGATCGACGATCGCCATGCAACCAGCCCATGGAACCCATCGCCATCGCCTCAAGAAGCGACGGCGAGTGGTCCATCGTCCACAAGTGCAACGGCTGCGGGCAGCTCCGTACCAACCGCATCGCCGGAGATGACGACGAACTGGCACTGCTCGCGTTGGCCCTGCGGCCGATCAGTGCCCCCGCCTTCCCGCTCGATGCCTTCCCCCAACGCGGTGTGTTCGGCCCCTGAGATCACATCAGCATCACACCCAACCGATCACCCGGGCTCGCCCGGGTGTTCTTCTGCGCTCGTTTCGTCCCGCTCACCGGTGGCACGGAAACGCGACCGACCATGCGCATAATCGTCCGCCGAGCCCTCGATATCCGGCTCGCCCTTCCCCAGCTCATGCTGCCGATGCAGGTGCTTGAGGTACGGCACGCACCACCCACACCCCGTCCCCGCGCCCAGGCACTCGCTGATCAGCGACGCCACCGGCGGGTTCTCTCGATTCATATAGGTGTTGATCTTGCGAAGTGAAACGCGAAAGCACAGGCATACATGATCATCGGGCTGCATGCCCGATTGTACCGTGACAGGCCCGATCAGCCGACAAAAGCAGGGCAAGCAGGCCCGAAAACGGCTATCGTGTATCTCCCCGGCCCCAACGGAGCGTGCATGGTTCTTATCTTCACTGTCACCGTATTCCTCTCAGCATGCCTGCTCTTTTCGGTGCAGCCCATGGTCGCCAAGACCCTCCTCCCGGTCTTCGGCGGCGGGTCCTCCGTCTGGACCACCTGCATGCTCTTCTACCAGTCCCTACTCCTGCTGGGCTACCTCTACGCCCATGTGCTCATGACCCGCTTCGGGCGGAACGCCCAGATGATCATCCACAGCGTCGTGCTCGTCACGGCCCTCGCAGCCGGGATCCTCTACGACACGCCGACCGCACCGCCCAACGCATCAACCTTCCCCGTCCCCTGGCTCATCCTCCAGCTCCTGCTGGTCTCGGGGATGCCCTTCTTCGCCATCTCCAGCGCCGGCCCGCTCATCCAGGGCTGGTTCGCCCGCACCGGTCACCACCGCGCCCACGACCCGTACTTCCTCTATGCCGCCAGCAACGCCGGCAGTCTCATCGGACTCCTCGCCTACCCGCTCGTCTTCGAACCCAACATGGGCGTAAGCATGCAGCGTCAGCTCTGGCTCCTGGGGCTGGGGCTCTTCATCCTGCTGGCGATCTTCGCCGCCTCTCGAACACAACGCCCCGAGAAGCTCACCGCCAAGGAAGCCAAGCGCCGACGCAAGGCCGAGCAACGACTCAGCAAGAACAACCAAGAACTCGAAGCCCGCGGCTCCATGGTCACCCCCAGCCCCGAGAGCGACGAGCACGCCCCGCATCAGGATGCCCCCATCACCTGGCGCCGCCGCCTCTACTGGATCTACCTCGCCTTCGTGCCCAGCTCCATCCTGCTGGGCGTGACGAGTTACATCACCACCGATGTCGTCTCGCTCCCCCTGCTCTGGGTGCTGCCGTTGGCCCTCTACCTGGTCACGATGATCATCGCTTTCAGCTCGCTCGTCGAGCGGGCCGTCAAGGACTTCACCCGTCCGATGGTGATCCTCGTTATCGGCGCGATGGTGCTCATCATGGCCAACGAGCTCAACGCCGAGGGGCCGATGTTCCTCATCATCATCGTGGAGATGCTCCTCCTCTTCGCCATCGGCATTGTCTGCCACGGACGCCTCTCGCTCGACCGCCCCGACGCCAAGCACCTCACCGAGTTCTACCTGCTCATGTCCGTGGGCGGGGCGATGGGCGGCTTGTTCAACGGCATCTTTGCCCCCCTCGTCTTCAACACCAACCTCGAATACCCCATCGCCCTCGTGCTGGCCGTGGCCGTGCTGCCCTGGAGCGCCGACCTGGCCAGCATCGCAGCGGAAAAGGCCAAACGCATCCGCTTCACCCGACGCGTGGTGCTCCCCGTCGCGTCGCTCGCCTATGTGCTCGTCATGGGTTTCTTCGGCAATCA
Organism: Phycisphaerales bacterium UBA3190; assembly: GCA_002364005.1. Lineage (GTDB taxonomy): Bacteria > Planctomycetota > Phycisphaerae > Phycisphaerales > UBA1924 > UBA1924. The sequence goes on along the minus strand of DEXG01000010.1, from coordinate 26,638 downwards.
CATTTCGAGCTTCATCTTCGAGCTGATCAACCATGAGACCCAGCAGCAACAGCCCGTGGACATGACCCTCGTCGCACTCATCGCGTCCGTGCCGCCGCTGCTGGTCTACCTCGCATGGAAGGACGGGCTCGCCTGCGCACTGACCCTGCTCTTCCCCATGATCGCCATCCAGTACTACACATCGATGGACAGCAAAACCATCTACCGCGAGCGCACCTTCTACGGCATCCACGAGGTCACCGAGCAGTACCTCGACGACGCGGCCCAGCAACGCATCGTCAAGATCCATGTCATCCACCACGGCACCACGATCCACGGCATCCAGTACCTCGAGCCCGACCTCGAACTCCAGCCGCTGGGCTACTACCACTTCAACGGGCCCTGCGGCATGATCATGGACACTATCAAAGCCATGCGACCCGAGGGTGCCCGGATCGGCATCATGGGCCTGGGCTCGGGTGCCATCGCCGCCCACGGGCGAGCGCAGGACTCGATCACCTTCTTCGAGATCGACCCGGCCGTCGAAGCCATCGCACGCGACCCAGAGCTGTTCACCTTCCTCGACAAAGCACCCGCCGACATCGAGGTCCGCCTGGGCGATGGACGCAAGCTGATCGAGGAATCAGAAGAAGCGGGCGAAGCAAAGTTCGACCTGCTCCACGCCGACGCGTTCAGCTCCGACTCGATCCCGACCCACCTGCTGACTGTCGAAGCCATCAACCTCTACTTCGATCGCCTCACCGACGACGGCATGGTCGTGCTGCATATCTCCAACCGCTACCTTGATCTGGCGCCGCTCGTCTACGAGCTGGCCATGAACACCACGGGCATCCCGCCCATCATCCTCGAAGAGAGCGCCGTCCCCGAAGAAGAGCGCATGTACCACTTCCCCTCCATCTGGATGGTCCTGGTCAAAGACCCCAACACCGGGATCCGCATCGCCGAACGCGCCATCGATCAGGCCCAGCTGGCCAACCCCGATGTCACCGACCCCGAGGAGCTCTACAAGCTGAGCATGGGCGGCGTGTACATCCCCCGCGACGAGGACCGCGTCCGCGTCTGGACCGACGACTACTCCAACATCATCTCCCTCATCAAATGGCGCTGATGCCCGCATAAAATCAAGCCGAGGTACACCCACATGGGCATCCCAAGCAACAGACTCACCTACCAGACCGCCGGCGAATCGCACGGCCCGGGCCTCGTCGCCACGATCCTCGGCGTCCCCGCCGGGCTCACAATCGATACCGAGGTCATCAACACCGAACTGGCTCGTCGACAAGGCGGCTACGGTCGTGGGGGGCGTCAGAAGCTCGAGACCGACACCATCGAGATCATGACCGGCGTCCGGCGTGGCAAATCCATCGGCGCACCGCTCACCTTCATCGTCAAGAACCGGGACTCTCGACTCGACGATCTGGAGCGCACCCCGCCCGTCCACCGCCCCCGCCCGGGGCACGCCGACCTGCCCGGCAGCATCAAGTGGCTCACCACCGACTGCCGCGAGACCCTCGAACGCGCCAGCGCCCGAGAGACCGCCGCACGCGTCGCCGCCTGCTGCATCGGTCGTCTCATGCTTCGCGAGATCTTCGATGTCGAAGTCTTCGGCTTCGTCCGCTCCATCCTCGACGCACGCACCGGGGTCGATGTCCGCTTCGAGAACCTGACGGACCTCCGCGCCGCCCGCGACGAGTCCGACACCTACACGCTCGATCGAGAGACCACCGAGCGCCAACGCGAGATCATCCGGCAGGCCAAGATCGACAAGGACACCGTCGGCGGCGATGTCGAGTGCCATATCTTCAACTGCCCCCCCGGCGTGGGTAGCTCCATGAACTGGTACGACAAGCTCGACGCACGCATCGCCTACGCCGTCATGGGCATCCAGGCATTCAAGGCCGTGCAGATCGGGCTCGGCGCCCAGTGCTCAAAGCAACTCGGCTCACAAGTCCACGACCCGATTCACTACGACCCGAGCAAGGTCAACGAGCCGAACCTCGGCTTCGTTCGCACCAGCAACAACGCCGGGGGCACCGAGGGCGGCATGACAAACGGCCAGCCCGTCGTCGTCACGGGCACCATGAAGCCCATCGCCACGCTGCTCCAGGGCCTGCCCAGCATCGACCTGAACACCAAGCAGCCCGAGGATTCGCAGTACGAACGCTCCGATGTCTGCGCCGTCTCCGCCGCCAGCGTCGTGATGGAGAATGTCGTGGCATTCGAGGTCGCCAGCGCCTTCATGGAGAAGTTCGGGGGCGACAGCATCATCGAGACCCGAGCCAACTACGAGGCATTCCTCGATGTCGCCCGCACCCTGCCCCTGGATACCAAGGGCGAGCAGCTGCCCGATGCAGGCCCCCCTGATTCGGTTATTGCTTAATCATCGTTTGTAAAAACTTACTTGCTTTCTCATGCTTTCCAAGAAGTTGCGCCGATGCAGCATCAATCGGCGGAGCCCGATTCTGTACAAACGCATTCATACGCGTCCGTGCTGCATCTGCAGTCGAACATATGCGTATGTGTGCACCGAACCGTTCTCTCTCCGAGTACCGCTCAGCTGTGCTGTGATTCTCCTCTAGACATTGAGCTGGTGCTCACTCCGGCCTCGTCCTCTCCCTCAGGACGAGGCTTTTTTACGCCCCAAGCCGCGCCAGCAGCCCGCGCTCAACACCCACCCAGTCGTCGCGCGTGATCGAGTACATCGCGGTATCACGCAGGTGCCCGTCGGGCATGATCAGGTGATGCCGAAGGATCCCCTCAAACTGCGCACCGAGCTTGAGGATCGCGCTCCGCGAGCGCAGGTTGCGTGCATCGGTCTTGAGCTCAACCCGCACCGCTCCGAGCCCATCGAAAGCGTGCGACAGCATCAGGTGCTTCATCGCCGGGTTCACCCTCGTCCCGCGCGCAGACTTCGTGATCCAGGTCGAGCCGATCTCCAGCCCCCGGTGCTCGGCCCGGATATTCATGAAACTCGTCGAGCCGATCGCCGCGCCGCTGCTGTTGTCAATCACCGCAAACGCGATCGTCTCCGTCCGGCGCTGCTGAAAATCAACATACCGGCGCACCTCGCTTGGTGTCTTCACACTCGATCGCATCGGCATGTACTCGAACACCCGATCGTCGAGCGCCGCCTGCAGATCCGTCGCATGCCGCGGCTCGATGGGTTCAAGTGTCACAACCTCATTGCAAAGCGTGACGGGAAGGGGAACCATCGGTGTCAGCAGATCGAACATGTACAATGGTAAACAGCAATTATGAACACGCACGACCAACAAGGCAAACGACGGCAGAATCTGACCGCATATCTCGCGGAACATGACACACGCTGCCCGAAGTGTGGATACAACCTCCGGCAGATCGAGGATTCAATCTGCTCCGAATGCGGGCTGATGCTCGCGGAACTGCCACTCCATCATCTTCCAAATATCTTCTATGATGCCCGATTCGAGCAGCGTGTCGTCCGGCTGGCGGTGTGCTGCATCCTTGTGGTATGCAGCCCCGCGCTGATATTCGCCGTACAGGCCAGTTCGGTGATCGGCGCATTGGTGCTCACTGGCCTCTATCTCACCGTCGCCGCATCGTGCATCTCGATCGAACGCAACACACACAGGCGTCACATCAGAAAATCGAAGACCACCTTCTACGACGGCACGACATGCTTCGGCACCTATGCGCTCCTCATAATTTCGATCCTCGTTCTGCCGACAATCTTGCTGATCATCAACTTGTCTGCATCACTGATCTCCATGCTCTGAGCTACGCACCAATCGTGAATACACCATCTCCATCTCGTCTTCCAACCGCATTCATCCGCGTCTCACGATGCCCGATATGCAGGTACTCACTCAGGGATCTCCCCGAGCATCAGCCCTGCCCCGAGTGCGGGGCAGAGATTGATGCGGACCTGCTCACCTCACCCCAGATGCAAGACGCCGTCGTCGCGACCAAGGCATGGTGCACGCTGGGCATCATCGGCTGGTTGTTCACAGGATTCGCATACTGGATGATGGAGATGCTCATGCTGGCATTCCAATCAATGTACGCCACCTTTCCCCCGACGATCTACGAACGCGCGGGCGTTTGGCTCCGCTGTTCAGCCGTGATCGCCCCGCTGGTCTTGCTGATCTCATGGCACCGTAACGCGAAGCAAAGGATCTATTTGCGGGCTCAGCGCAGCAAAAAAACACCATCCGGTCATGCAACGCGGGTGGTGTGTGTCGCCCTGCCAGGAATACTCGGCGGGATCGGGGGCTGCTGCCTGTTCTCACTGATAATCGGTTCGTAGTGAATACGCGTTGGCGCTCACCGCCGTCGCCGCACACCGACGAGCCCGGCACCCAGCAGCACCCCGCAGGTCCCCGGCGCGGGCACCAGCGTTGTATCAACAGTGAATGTGACATACGCATCGCCGACAAAGGTCCCGCCGCCGCTGAACTCAGCGCCGAACCGCCCAGGCCGGATCACGCCGTTGTAGTCATCAGTCGTGAAGCCGTGCGAGAAGCTCCCGACACCCGACCAGCCCAGGTCGCTCCCCTCAAGGCGGATCTGCGTCGATGTCGCATCGAGCACCGGCACATCGAACCCCATGAAGAAGTCCGCCGCATCGGTCCCACCTGTGGTCGTGTACCCCTCGATGAATAGCGTTGTCGAGATGATGCTCCCCTCAACCGGAGAATCCCCGCCGAAGTAGCCGTACAACAACGCCGTCCCCGCATTGGTTGGGAAGTCGTACCGCACCTCTCTGATCTCTGCATGCAGCGGCATCGAAAGCGCACCCATCGCGAGGGCCGAATACATAACGGTCGTCATTCTGTTCATTTCTTGGTCTCTCTGAAAGGTCTCTGAAGACCGGGCGCACGCCCGATCGCCCCTCAAGATCAGTATGATACCAGAAGGGCTGTGATTTCAAATCAGATTTCAAAGAATTGCGGAGTTTTCTCGCTCGGAGATCAGTGCAGCACGCGGAAGACTTCCGCCTCGTCCGTCAGCCCCTGCTTCACCTTCTCCATCGCATCGACCTTCATCGGCTGGAAGCCCGAATCGACGGCTGCCTCATACAGCGTCACGCCGTCCGCACGCTGAGCCGTCAGCTGACGCAGCTGATCGTTCATCAGCATCAGCTCATGGGCCGCCAGGCGTCCCTTGTAGCCCGTTCCGAAACAGGTCTCGCACGATTCGCCGTGCTGGGTGCCCGTGCCATTGCAGGCCGTGCAGACCCGACGCAGCAGACGCTGGGCCAGCACACCGACAAGCGAACTGGTCACAAGGTACGGCTCAACCCCGATATCGAGCAGACGCGGGATCGCGCTGGGCGCATCGTTGGTATGCAGGGTCGCGAGCACAAAGTGACCCGTCAGCGACGCCTGGATCGCCAGCTGGGCTGTCTCCGGGTCACGGATCTCACCGACAAGGATCACATCCGGGTCCTGACGCAGCAATGAGCGCAAACCCGTGGCAAAGGTCACGCCCCGCTTGTTGTTCACCTGCATCTGCGAGATGCCGTCGAGGTGGTACTCGACCGGGTCCTCGATCGTCATCACATTGCGGCTGGCGCGATCAATCCGCCCCAGAGCCGCGTAGAGCGTCGTCGTCTTACCCGAACCCGTCGGGCCCGTGACAAGCAGGATGCCGTTGGGCCTTTCCACGCAGTCCATCAGGGCCGTCTGCAGCCGCTTGCTCATCCCGATCGCCGAAAGGTCCAGCTCGTTCTGTGACTGATCCAGCAGACGCAGCACGATGCGCTCGCCGTAGATCGTTGGGATCACACTCAGGCGAATATCGATCTTCTTCTGCCCGATGCGGACCGTCGTCTGCCCGTCCTGAGGCGAGTGCCGGTTGGCGATGTCCAGCTCGGTCATCACCTTCATACGCGATGAGATCGCCGATGCCAGCGACAGTGGGGGGGAGAACGCGTCCACGAGCATGCCGTCGATCCGAAGCCGGATCGCCAGGCGCTCCTCCATCGGGTGCACATGAACATCAGAAGCCCCGCGACGCAGCGCCTCGAAGAGGATCATGTTCACCAGCCGGATCACCGGCGTCTGGCGTGCCTGGGCCAGCAGGTCGTTGCTCTTGCCG
>DEXG01000010.1:17356-20378 GCA_002364005.1 Phycisphaerales bacterium UBA3190 | reverse complement strand
GCACCCGCCGCTTGTTCGATGGCGTCCTGATCGAGCGGGATGTCCTCGACGATCTCGGTGACCAGGTCGCCGCGCTGCTCGTAGCCGCGGTTGATCATGCTCGCCACCGCACCGCGGGGCACGAGCACCACGCTGATCGGCGCATCGAGCGTGTCCTCGAGCATCGAGAGCACGCTCGGCTGCATCGGTCGGCTCGTGGCGATCACATACGAACCCTCGCGACGCTCGATGCACGCCACGCTCTGCGAGCGTGCATCGTCCTGGTCGATCAGCTCGTAGAAGCGTGAGGCGCTCTCGCTGAGCTTGGGCTCGGCGACATACTCAAGCCCGGTACGCTGGGCCAGCAGCTTCAGGGCGCTCGACTCATCGAGCGCCATCGTCTGCAGCATCACATCCCACGGCTCGTCGTCGCTGCCCGGGATCTGCGCAAAAGCGCGGAGCTGATCGCCCGAGAGCTTCAGGTCCCCGAACGCCCGAGCCGCCTCGTTCCACCGATCGACAACGATCGGCGCCGCGCCCGCGTCACGCTTGGGGTCACCCTTCTTCGGGTCACGCTTGATGAGTCCGTTCACTTTGGCCATATCTACTCGGTCTTCCCGCTCGTGATTACGAGCCGCTGACTTCGCTCACTTCCACGAACTCCGGCTCCATCGCAGGCGGTGCCCCGCTGACCGAATCATCGGTCTTCAGCTCGGGCAGCTCGCTCTGGAACATCATCGTCCCCGGCGCGTCAATCACCGCCGGCTCCAGATCGGGAAGATCGTCATCAATCTCCATCTCGCTCTGCGGGCCCTTCGAGAAGAGCTTCAGATCGTTGAAGTTCGGATCCGCCATGATCCGGGGTGTCAGGAACACATACAGCTTCGAAGAGTTGTTGACATTGTTCGTCCGCTTGAACAGCTCACCCACCAGCGGGATGTCACCCAGCAGCGGCACCTTGAGCACCGTGTCACGCACATCGTCAACCGTGATACCACCGATCACGATCGTGGCGTTGCTGGGTACCGTGGCGCTGCCCTCGACCGTGCGACGCGTCGTGGGTGGCGGGATGCCGTCGCTGCCGGTGCCGATGAAGTTCGACAGCTCGACATAGTACTCAAGACGAATGAAACCGGCCTTGGAAATCGAGGGTGTCACAGTCAGCGTGGTACCCGCCTCGACCGTGCCCGCGAACCCCACAACATTCTGGCCGCCCCCGGTACCCTGCGAGACCTCGGTGTACGGCTGCTCCTCGATCGAAACGATCGACGATTCCTCGTTGTCATTCACCAGCAGCTGTGGCTGCGAAAGGATCCGCACATCGCTGTTCGTCTGTGTCGCGTTGACAATGATCGGGACATAGTCACTCATGATCACCGCCTGCGTCAGCCCACCCAGGCTTGTCGATACCGACTTGGGATCAAGGAAGTTGTCCCGCGAGCTGAGCCCGAAGTTCGTGCCGTACGAATACTGGCCCGCGGTGATCTGCGACTCGAACGCGAGCGTGAAGTCCTCGTTGTCCGTCACCGACACGATCAACGCCTCGATGTACACCTGCGCCCGCTGCATGTCCAAGCGACCGATCAGCCGCTCAAGGTCTTCCTGCTGCTTGATCGGGGCCTTGATCACAACCTGGTTACTGAACTCGTCGGCAATCACGGTGATCTTGTCCGGGTCGAACGCACCCGATTCCCCATCAACCGGGAAACCGAACTGGTTGACAAAGCGCGTACTCGTCCGTCCCGCCGCACCGTCGAGCAACGCTGAGCTGCCCGTCTGCGTCTCACCCGTGATGATGCCCGTGAGCAGATCCGTGATCGTCAACGCGTCGGTGTGGTTCAGCTGGTACTCACGAATGACGATCCGCTCGTCCTCGGTCTTCAGCTCATCGAGCAAGGCCGAAAGCTGTGCCTGCTGCTCAGGCGTGCCGTAGTAAATGATGTTGCCCCGTGTCGGGTCAACCACCATCACCGGGCCGCCCTGGCCCTCGTCGCTGCTGGTGTTGAACTGGTTGTTCTGCTGATTGAAGTTCCCAAAACCGGAAAACTGGTTCGTCTCATCTTCAATCTGAATCACCTCGCCCAGACCACGACGCTTGGCGATGTCCGCGATCTGCGTCGCCGACGAGCCCGCGAAGTAGTTCTTCGGCTCAAGCGTATTGGGCACATCGATCACCTCAAGAAGCTGACGCACACGATCGATCTCGTTCTGCGTGCCCTTGAAGATCAACGCGTTGCCCTGCGGGTCGATCGTGATCCGCTCACCAAGGTTCGTCAATGAACCGCCGGCCAGACTGACCACGCTGCCCTGGTTCCCACCCTGGTTGTTCCGGCCGCCCTGCTGAATATTCAGACTCGTGCCCGTGCTCGTGCTCCCGCCCGCGAGCCCCACAACGCGATTCAGCGCGATCGGGGCCGCCAGATGGTCCAGCTCGAACCGGATGTACTGCTGATCCTTGTCGATCGTGATGAGCGCCTCGACCATCCCCTCGATGCGTCGAATATCGCGCGATGTCGCGTTGATGATCAACACGCCCAGCTCGTCGACCGCCTGAATCGCGTTGTTCGTGCCCGCATTGCCCCCTCCAGCCGTGCCCGTGCTCGGGCCGCCCAGCGTGGACTGCAGCGCCGGAACCAGAAGCGAGGGCTTGATGTTCGGCGTCGCGATGATCTTCGTCGTCGCCAACTGATCGCCAAACACCGGCTTCACTTCACTCGTCGGCTGCACCACATAGAACTGCGTCGCCGGCTCGTAGGTCACCGTGAACCCGTACTGGTCCAGCATCGCATCGAGCAGGTCGATCAATCGGCTCTTGGGCACCTCGATCGGGGCGTTGAATACCACCTCGCCCTCGGGCGAACCCTTGACCACGATGTTGATCCCCAGCGAATCGCCCACAAAGTCGATCAGCGTGCTCAGCTCCATCGGCTCGGCAAAGATCCCGAACGAAACCGACTCCTCAGGAGCCGCGGGACGCTCACGGGCCTGCCGAACGATCGGCTGCTCCTCACGCCCCTCTGGAATCGCCATCTGCCCGTTCGCG
>DEXG01000010.1:5759-17131 GCA_002364005.1 Phycisphaerales bacterium UBA3190 | reverse complement strand
GCACCTTTGTCAATGTCATTCGATTCGCCACCGCGATCTCCTTACCCGGCCAATCAGACGCCGGGGGTCTATCGTGCAATCATCGCCTGCGCCCGACCAAACCGGTCCACGCACGCACTATACAGTAGGCCCCTTGCCGCAAAACCGGGCCTTTTCACTACTTTCGGAGCATGCCCATGCGCATCGTGAGTCTCATCCCCTCGGGCACCGAAATCGTCGCCCTCCTGGGAGCGGCCGATCAACTCGTCGGACGATCGCACGAGTGCGATTTTCCCCCCGAGATCACCAATCGTCCCCAACTCACCGCCCAGAACACGCACTACGACCCCGAAACCGGGACCGACGCCAAAGCCATCGACGCCCAGGTCGCTCAAGCCACCCAATCCGGGCAGTCGCTCTACACACTCGACGAGGCCACCCTCGCCCAGCTCAAACCCGATCTCATCATCACCCAGGATCTCTGCGGCGTATGCTCGATCGACCTCGACAGCGTCCGACGCATCGCCGACCGCCTCGACCCCAAGCCCCGCGTGCTCTCGCTCAACCCCACCAGCATCGAGGACATCCTCGACGACATCTACCGTGTGGGTGAGGCGATCGGGATGAGCGAGCAAGCAATGCATCAGGTCGTGAAGCTCCGACAGCGAATGGATCGGGCTGAAGAACACATCAACCCCTACGACGATGGCCCAGTCTGTGCCTTCTTTGAATGGACCGACCCGATTTACATCGCCGGGCACTGGAATGTCCAGCTCATCGAACGCGCCGGAGCCCGACACCCGCTCAATGAAACAGTCATCAAGCCCGGGTCTGGCGCCGCCGTCGGTCCACAGCAGGCCGAACGACTCGCCGGACATTCGATTGCCGCCCCAAGCGAAATTGTTGCCGCCACCCAGCCCCAGTACCTCGTGATCGCCCCCTGCGGGCTCACACTCGATCAATCCCGCGACGAAGCCAACCGGCTCTACCGAGAACACGACTGGTTCAGATCGCTCCCCGCCGTGCAAAGCAACCGCGTCGCGGTCGTCGACGGCAACCAGATGTTCAACCGCCCAGGCCCGCGCATCGTCGATGCCCTCGAGTTCATGGTCGCCTTCATCAATGACCGCCCCAACCTGATCCCCAGCGACTTCCCATTCCTCCGATGGTCGCCACAAACCTGATCAGGCGCCCTCACGCTCCTCGTGATGCTCGATCACCGCCTCGGCACCATCAAACGAGATCGCGTCCAACGGCAGCTGCGGCGGACGCGGCACCACAAAGCTGTGGGGCTCTTGGTCTGCCTCATGCGCCTCAGGCACATCGTTCTTCTCAACCGGATCGGCCATGGACGCATCAGTCCGGAACTCGTGCGCCACGGGCTTCACCTCTGCCTCATGGTGATACGGCGTCGTCGGCTCAGGTGCCTGGACCTCGGGGGGCTGCGTGACCGCAACCGGGGCATCGGCTTCAAAGCCCATCGAGCCCGCACCGGGCATCGAAGCACCCAGCGATTCAGCCCGCTGAATCAGCGTGCCAAGCCACACACCCGCCTGCTCAACCCGCGTCGAGAGCTTGTGTAACGAACCATCCAGCAACGCCTGGAGCTGCCCGGACTGATTCCCCATCCGGTCGGTCACCTCATTGGCCAACTGCGACGATGCGGCAATCGTTTCACGCAGCGTCTTCTGCTCAAGCTGCAGATGCGACAGCTCCGTCGATGCAAGCCGCAGCTTCGTCTCAAGATCAGGCCCAAGCTCACGGATCGAGTCCGCGGCTTCCTGCATCGGGCCGACGATCTGCCCCTTGCGTGCTTCGAGTGTGTCAAGCTGTTCCGCCGCATCAGTCAGCCAGCTGCCAAACGCGCTCCGCACACGCTCCGCCTGCGACTGCAGATCCTCCAACTGCCGATAGACACCATCGAGTGAAGCCAGCTGCGTCTCGCCCCGATCAACCAGTGACTCGATCCGAGCCAAGGGCGAATCCTCAAACACCGGGTGCTCCGGGTCCATGCCCAACGCCCGCATCGCCTTGCTCGACGCTTCGATCAGCGGCTCAATCGACTGCCCGACCCGCTCGACCCGCGTTTCCATCTCGCCCATCGTCGCATCAGCACGGCTTGAGAGCGCCTCGCTCGCTTCGTTCGCTTTGTCGAACGCCTTGGCGATCGTGTCGTTGATCTGCGCTCGCGCCTCGTCGACCTGTGTGCGAATCGCGTCCACGCCCAAGCCACGCTCGCTCACGCTCTGTTCGATCGCCTCATGCAGCGACGCAAGGCGATCATCGATCGACTGCCCAAGCAACTCAAGCTCGTTCGCCTGCTTCTGCGAACGCTCAATCGCAACGATCGCCCGTTCCTCAGCAACCTGCGCCCGCCCCTCCGCCTGCGTGATCAACGCGTTGATCCGTGTCTCGCTCGCTTTGAGCCGTTCATCGATCACCCGATCGATCTGATCGCTCATCGCCTGCGCATCCGGGAGCGCCCGCTGCACCTTTTCGAGCAACGCGTCGGTCCGCGCCGCACGCTCGTCGATCATCTTGAGCATCCGGATGCCCGACTGCAGCCGCTTGTTCACCGTCTCGCTCGCATCGTCGCAACGCTTGATCATCGCCTCGGCATCTGCCGAGAAGTCCTCAAGCGTGCGCCCCTGCGCACTGGCCTGGGCGATGATGCCCCGCAGCGTGTCTGCGTAGCGGGCAAACGCCCCAGCATCGAGCACACGCGGGGTCAGGAACAGCTCGTCCTCACCGCCGCCGCTGTGCGTCGGGCGTGGCTCCACAATCGCGTTCTGCGCGTCAAGCCCCGCGTGCCTCGTCCCGTTGCTGCTCGTGGTCCCGGTCGCGATCTCGTTGCCCATGGGTCATGCTCCCGCCCGTTGCCGGGCTGCTCGCTGCGCACTTCCCGCGCACCTCTGGCGCGGAAAGAGCTCACTGCGTCCAGATAACTTCGGCTCGATCGCTCCCAACGCTCAAGAATCCGCACTCAAACCCGCCGATCGACGCGTACACTCTCTCGTGCCCCGAAACCAGCCACAACACGATCTCACCGACGCATCCCGCGGCAAACGCCTCCAACGCGTGCTCGCCGACGCCGGCGTCGGTTCTCGACGCGCCTGCGAAGCCATGATCGAAAACGGCGATGTGTCCGTCAATGGCCAGCTCGTCACCACCCTCCCAGCATGGGTCGATCCAGAGGAAGACCGCATCGTCGTCGCCGGCAAGGTCATCGCGCAGCCCGATCGCAAGCTCTACATCATGCTCAATAAGCCGCCGAGAACCCTCTCGACGGCCAAGGACGAGCCTGGGGCCGACCGACGCACCGTCACCGAACTCGTCGACCACCCCGCCGCGCCACGCCTCTTCCCCGTCGGACGCCTCGATTACGACACCGTCGGGCTCATCCTCCTGACAAACGACGGCGAACTCGCCAACCGACTCACGCACCCACGCTACGGCGTGCCCAAAACCTACCGCGTGGTCGTCAAGGGATCACTCGACGAAGAAGCCATCAAAGAACTCGAACGGGGCATCTACCTCGCACAACGCAAGGCCGGGCACACCCAGGGCGCCGTTCGGACCGCCCATGTCGAGATCGCCCTCGTCGCCCGTGAACGCGAGAAAACCACCGTCGAACTCACCCTGCGAGAGGGCCGGAACCGGCAGGTGCGACGCATGCTCGCAGCCGTGGGATACCCCGTCAAGAAGCTCGAACGCGTCGGTATGGGCCCCGTCAAGCTCAAAGGCCTCGCCCGAGGCCAGTGGCGCGAACTCACCCGCGACGAGATCCGGGGGCTCAAACGAGCCGCCGCCGACCAGCGACGCAGCGACAAACCCAAGAAGGAAACCGGAAGCTCCGGCACCTCCCGTCGACGCCGCGCATCCGCTCAACGCGAGCGAAAAAGCCCCTACATCAGCCCCGAGATCACGGGTCCCAGCGGGCCGATCCGAAATCGGACGATGAAAAACGCCATCAATAAGGCGACCAAACCCGCTCCGGATCGAGAGGGTTCGCCCAAGAAGCGACGGGATTCAGCCGAATAACCGTGTGACAGACCGGGCCCGCCACGCCGTTTCAGCGACCCATCGCCGATATGCCCGAACAACACACCACAAACACGACCGACGCCGACAAGCAGCAACACGACTGGCGCTACGAAGCCCATCGCATCGCCATCGTCACACGCATCGGCATCATCGGGCTCTACCGATCCCAGCTGCCACGCATGGCCGCCGCGCTGGCCTACCGCACCATCTTCTCCATCATCCCCGTCATGGCCATCGGCCTGCTTATCTTCGGCTCCATCGTCAGCGAGGAACAGGTCGAAGCCGGCGTTCGACGCGTCCTCAGTTTCAGCGGCGTATCCCAGATCACCGCACCCGAAATCCAGCAGGAAACCCAGCAGGAAACCCAGCTGGAAACCCAGCAACAGTCCGATCTCCCCCAAAACGAGACCCAACCCGAGATCGAGCCCGAGACCCAACCCGAGACCCAGCTCCCGCCAGCCGAGCCGGATCCAACCGAACTCGACAACGCCCGACCAGACGCGGTCACCCCAAGCACCCTCCCCGACGACCCCTTCGCCAGCCCCGATCTCGAGCAGCTGATCACCGACCTCATCAACCGCGTCAACACCTCCATACGCAATGTCCCAACCGGCTGGATCGCACTCACATCCGGGCTGGTGCTGCTCTACGCGGCGATGTCCATGCTCATCGAGATCGAGAAGTCGTTCAACCAGCTCTGCGGCGCCCCAAGCGGACGCCCATGGCTGCGAAGGATCATGCTCTACTGGACCATCCTCTCCGCCGGCTCGATCATGCTCGCCGCCACCTTCCTCGCCGGCGACGCCTTCACGCGATGGGTCATCTCCTTCGCCGGGCAGGACTCATTCGTCGGGGCCGTCATGGCGGGCTACGGCGTATCGGTCCTCATCTCCACCATCCTCCTCCTCGGTGCCTACACCATCATCCCCAACACCCGCATCCACTTCCGCACCGCACTGGCAGGTGCGTTCTTCGCCGCAATCCTCTGGGAGCTGGGCAAGCTCGGGTTCACCACCTACCTGCGATACACGACGACATACGCCAAGTTCTACGGCTCAATCGCCATCCTCCCGCTCTTCCTCCTCTGGGTCTACCTCACATGGCTCATCGTCCTCTTTGGCATCCAGGCCAGCTATGCCCTGCAGAACTTCTCGCGCCTGGTCAAGTCCAAGCTCAACGCCATGGGCGACGAGAACCAGAACGCCCCGACACTGCTCGACCCGCTCGTGGCACTCAGCGTCGCCCAAGCAATCCAAGCCGCATTCAACACGGGCAAGCCCATCACCGCCGATGAGGTCGCCAGCGTGACCAACCTGCACGCCGTCCAGGCCTCCGAGGTCGTCACCGCCCTGCAACGAGGCGGATTCATCCACCGCGTCGATCGTGGCGACCGAGACGACGCCTGGACACCAGCCAGGCCTGCCGACCAGATCCCGCTCGACGAGATCCTGCGCTGTGCCCAGAAGCTCGACGCCTTCAGAACCAGCAACGCCGACGACCTGCTGCCCGAATCAATCCTCAACGCCTCGATCGGTTCGTGTTCGGGCAAATCCCTCGCGGATCTCACGCCCACCCCGCCCCAGGAAACCCCGGGCGAATCGGCCCCCGCCTGAACCAATCCTTTGCCCAGCTTCAGCGCCCATTTGCGGGTTTCTGCCTAAACTTCCAGTCACAATGAACTACATCCAACTCACCGAGTTTTCAATTTATCTGCAGCAGCGACCCGGCGAACTGGCCGGTTTGCTCGATGCCGCCGCCGTCGCCGGGGTCGAGATCATCTCGATCTCAACCACCGAGCACCTCGATCGAGGGTGTGCCCGCCTGCTGGGACACCCAACAGAGGCCCTGCGAGTCGTCTGCGAGTCCATGGTCGACGCAGGAGTGGGGCCCGTCGTCGAAGCCCCGGTGGTGGGCATCAGCGTCGAGGACCGACCCGGTGTCGTCCGGGACCTCACCGTCCTCATGGCCGACAACCGGATCAATGTCCGCTACTGCTACTTCGTTCCCGCATCGAAGGTGAACCCCAGCACACTCTGCGTGTTCCGATTCGACGAGCACGAAAAGGCCATCGAACTCATCGAGCAGACCGACTGGCCCACCGACACCATCGACTCGGCCAACGACCTCGATTCGGGCACCCCCAGCGCCGACGAATCAGCCGCCTGATCGCATCAACCACGCGCACCCACACGAACCCACGCGTATACTGCACCCGTGCACGCCTTTCGCGTGCACCGAAACATCCGGAGCGAGAATTCCATGGGACTCGAAGGCGCCATCACCACTGACAATGTGCTCACCACCCAGCTGCGACGCGTCGTCAACTGGGCTCGACGCTCCAGTCTCTGGCCCATGCCATTCGCCACCGCATGCTGCGGCATCGAGCTCATGGCAACCGCCTCCTCCCGCTACGACCTCGCCCGCTTCGGCGCCGAAGTCATGCGATTCTCACCCCGACAGGCCGACCTGATGATCGTCGCAGGACGCGTCAGCGTGAAAATGCTCCCCGTCCTCCAACGCATCTACGAGCAGATGCCCGAACCCAAGTGGGTCATCTCCATGGGTGCTTGTGCTTCGACCGGCGGCGTCTTCGATACCTACGCCACCGTCCAGGGCGTCGACCAGTTCATCCCCGTCGATGTCTATGTCCCGGGCTGCCCCCCTCGTCCCGAGATGCTCATCGAGGGCGTCATGGCCATCCAACGCCATATCGACCAGGAAGGCATGCCCCCAACCGGACCCGGCGGCAAGCGAGCACCCCTGGGCATCACCGTCCAGGCCCCAGCCCACGCCGTCCGCCCCCAGCCCGTCGGCCTCACCTCAAACAACTGAGCCCGCAGCTCAACCCCACAAACAACCAACGCCCCATGCTCTGGGGCGTTTTTCCTGCGCCATGCCCCCCCCAAGATCGCAATCAAAGACCCACGCCCCACCAAAGGTCCGCCTCTGGCGGATTGCCTATTGCCTAACCCCTAACCCCTAATCCAAAAAAGAAGATCCCCCGACCGAAGCCGGGGGATCTTTATCGTGTCGTTGATGTCGACCTGATCAGATCAGGTCAAGCATCGCGGTCACATCGCAGCGATTAGCGGCGACGACGACCAGCGACCAGGCCGCCGAGACCGAGAACGGCCAGCGAACCGGGAGTCGGGACGAAGTTGCCCGAGATGGTGATGGTTGAGCCAGCCTCGTAGTACGAGTCGACTGCACCAGCGTTGTCATCGAAACCGACTTCGTAGAACTCGATGTCGAGAACGCCGTCAGCGCTGAGCGCGACGCCACCGGCCGAACCCGAGTAGTTCTGGTTGATAACGGTGAATGCGTCACCAGCACCAGGCATCACTTCAAGAGCGCCGCCCTCGAAGCCCATGGTGTTCTCGTCAGCCCAGCTGATTCCGACGGTGGTCAGGTTGACATCCCACGAGATACCGGTGACAGTTGAACCAGCGCCGAGCAGAACGCTCAGGCTTTCGTTCTGTGCATCACCCTGGAAGCCCCAGCTGTTGATGCCGGAAACGTCGATGGTGAGCGAGTCAGCTGCTGCGGTACCTGCGAGGGCGGCGACAGCGACAAGTGCGATTGTCTTCTTCATTTTGATTCTCTCTTTCTTTCAAACTCATGATTTGTCGACGCTCCGCACGCCGACAATGTGAACCCATAGTAGTCTCTCATGAGATGTACCCTGAGGATCTGAATGCATGATGATGAGCTGAAAAATAGCTGATCTGGATGTGATCAGTCTTGCCCCCAAATGTATCCTTCTCCCAAGGGATATACCCCACGGGCCCAGTCTAATGCATCCAGGCGGCATGTCAATAGCCGACAGATCGGAATTGGAAGTAATTCTGCCAATTCACGCCGCAGCAAGCAGTTGAAATAGCCCATACCCCCAAACCCACAGCCAAACTTGAATCAGCGACACGCCCCTGGTTTCCAGCGGCAGCGGGGCAGGATGGGGATGCAAAAAAACAACTCCCCGGGGTCACACCCGGGGAGTCATATATTTTGATCATCTTGACGAGCTCGCTGGCAAACAATGCCTATGTCGGGTCAGGAACACGCGAACTCAGATGATATCTGCGTTGCAATCCCGAAGGATTAGCGGCGACGACGACCGGCAGCGATGCCACCGAGGCCGAGCAGTGCCAGCGAAGCGGGCGCAGGAACGATGTTCTGGCCAACGATGGTGATGCTCGAGCCAGCGAGCCATGTTGCGTCAGCTGCACCAGTCACGTCGTCGAATGACTCGAAGAACTCGATGGTGAGCAGGCCGTCAGCGCCAACAGTGATGTTGGGCAGACCAGCGTCCGAGATGTCGACAACGCCGCCTGAGTTGTAGTTGGCGTTCGAGACCGAGAAGCCATCAGCGCTGCCGGGGGTCAGGTTGATCTGACCTTCGAAGCCGAGGACGGCTTCCGAAGCCCAGCTGCCGTTGTAGGTGGTCAGGTTCACGTTCCAGCTGATGCCGGTGATGACTGCAGCGTCGCTGACGAAGACATCAAGGATGGTGTTGCCGGCGGCGAGCTGTGCGTCCCAGCTGTCGATGCCCGAAATGTCGATAGTCATCGACGAGGTCGCGGTACCAGCGGTATCCACGGTGTACTCGGTCAGGCCGGTCGACATGAAGGGGCTTGCGGTTGCGAGGCCAGCTGCTGCTGCCACTGCGGTAAGTGCGATTGCTTTCATTTTCTCTTCTCTCTTTCGTTTGACAAACTCAAGAACGGCCGACGCACCACACGCCGAACCAGGACAATCCGATACACACCGACAAACATATGCCGGGCACATTGTCGTACAGACACTGAGTTTGAATCAGGGGCTCTTTCTCTCCCTGCTCTCACTCAGAGGGCATTCAGTTACCTGAATCACCCTCCGTTGTCATAGCGACATGGAACGAAAACACCTGAATAGGTCCTTCGATCTCCCCCAAGAGTAGTGATTTCCATCCATCTGTCAATACGAATGGCGAGGAATTGTGACAGAAAGAACAAGAACGGCACAATTCCC
Organism: Phycisphaerales bacterium UBA3190; assembly: GCA_002364005.1. Classification (GTDB taxonomy): domain Bacteria; phylum Planctomycetota; class Phycisphaerae; order Phycisphaerales; family UBA1924; genus UBA1924. The sequence continues at coordinate 8,101 of DEXG01000010.1, read as the reverse complement.
ACGCAAGCGTCCGATAAATGCAAAAAAACGCCCGGCTACAGGCGTTTTCGGACAATCAAAGCTATCAAGCCCGGCTTCAGGCCACGGTCCCGATCAATCAGCCACCCTCCTGCGACGACCCAGCAGCAACGCCCCACACGCCGCCACCCCAAGCGTCCCCGGGCTCGGAAACACGAAGTACAGATACGATCCCGCTTCAAAGTACGAATCAATCGCATCCGGGTTGTCATCAAAGCCAATCTCATGGAACTCGATGTGCATGTAACCGGCCGAGTCCACATCCCCCAATAGCAGGGGGTCCAGCGTGCCCTGGTAGTTCATGTTCGTCACCGAGAATGCATCCCCAGCTGCCGGGCTCAGACTCAGCGTGTCATTAAAGGTCAGCGTCGCCTCATCCGCCCAGCTCAGCCCAACCGTCGTCAGGTTGAGGTTCCATCCAAACTCATAGGCCCAGATCGGCCCAGGGGGACCCATGAGAACACTGAGTAGCACATTGTCTGGATCGCCTTGAAAATCGTAACACGCAATTCCCGAGACATCGATCGTGAATGTGCCAAGCGCCGGGTCGACCGTATAGGCCTCCTGATCGCCCGTCAGCTGCGTCCAATGAACCACCTCAGCATTCGCCAACCCCGCAAATGCCGCCATCACCAAGACCGAAACTGTCTCTCTACGCATCACGAACTCCTTGAATATGTGAATGACCCAATCCCTTTGTACACCCAAGCACGCTTTTCGAAGCCACCAATCCATGAAAAAAGCACAAGCCAACGCTTGTGCCATCTTCAGTATGTCCATCGATGAATACGCTTAGAGCGAGTTCACCTTGCGCCCAATGCGGCGACGGCCGTTGATGATCTTGCGGCCACTCTTCGTCTTCATGCGGGCACGAAAGCCCAGTGTACGACGACGCTTGGTGTTGCTCTTGCGGCGGGGGTAGTGCATAGCCATGTCTGTAATCTCCTATCACCACGCCCAGGCCAACCCGGACGAATATCCCAATCTTCAGGGCGGCAACTCTAGCCATGATCCCCACATGCGTCTACCTAAACCGCTCCATCATCAACAATTGGGTGGACACAACCCCCTGATTTTGACATAATCAGTTCATCGTTCTGGTGCAAGCACAACAGAAGCGATCACAGACGCGGCCCCTTGTTCGGTGTTTATACGAGTAAACACTCAGCAACCGTCCGCGTGACGCTTCAGACTCCACATGCACCAGATTCTTCCTCGAAGCCCAAGGCGTCAATGCGCCATGGGCGGCAGTTCGGGCGCTCAGCCCGAGCGTAACACGGTGCCGCGCATGAATCCTGAAGTCAAAGAACACGCCGAATCGATCCTTAAGCACCAGTTCAACGACCCGGACCTCCTCGAACTCGCGCTCCGACACGCCTCGATCTCCGAGTCACGACTCGATTCAAACGAACGCCTCGAGTTCCTCGGCGACGCGATCCTGGGCATGATCGTCTGCGAGCGAATCTTCAACCGGTTCCCCTCGTACCTCGAGGGCGAAATGACCAAGATCAAATCACTCGCGGTCTCACGAAAGATCTGCGCCAAAATCGCCATCGAACTCGGCCTCCACGAACTCATCGTCGTGGGCAAGGGCATGCAAACCCAGGACGACCTCCCCCAATCCCTCGCCGCCGCCGTGCTCGAATCGGTCATCGCCGCCCTCTACATCGACGGCGGCATGCAGGCCGTCCGCGACTTCCTCGAGCCACTCCTCGACCCCTTGCTCGACGATGCCGTCCGCTCCGGACACCAGCACAACTTCAAGAGCGTCCTCCAACAGCACGCCCAACGCGCCCTGGGGCACTCGCCCAGCTACCGAATCCTCGACGAAAAAGGACCGGACCACGCCAAAGCATTCTGCATCGCCGTCGAACTCAACGGCAAGCAGCACGAGTCCTGCTGGGGCAAGTCGAAAAAAGCAGCCGAACAAAGAGCCGCGCTCAACGCCCTCCGCGAACTCGGACTCACCGTCGAACGCGAAAACGGCCAAACCCGCATGAAGGCCGAGGCCTCCATGATCAGCATCCCCGAAGGCTTCGACGAAGATGGCTTCGGCGAAGATCTAAACGACAACGACTGACACCCCCCGTGGCAGCCGGTGGGGGAGGCGAGTGGACGAGTCATGTCCCTCCCCGCGCCCCCGCGGGGAGGTGGCCCCGCTGAAGGCGGGGTCGGAGGGGTGGCTTTGGAGTGTGGTGAATGGGTGTGGGGGTGGTTTGTGTTTTCCCCCTCCGCCGCTCCGCCAATGGTCGGCCAATGGCGGAGCACCTCCCCGCGAGGGCGCGGGGAGGGACAATCGAAGGCTAGTGGCTAGTGGCTAGTGG
>DEXG01000010.1:0-5518 GCA_002364005.1 Phycisphaerales bacterium UBA3190 | reverse complement strand
GTGGCTAGTGGCTAGTGGCTAGTTGCGAGCGGCGAGCGGCTGATCCCCAATCCCCAATCCCTACTCCCTCCGCCCCAACTCCACAACCATCGGCAGATGATCCGACGCCTCCGAATCATCCCGCTCCAACCCCATCGACAACAACGCCGCATCACTCAGCACCCGCGTATCAAGCATGAACGCCTTGCCCAACGCACTGCGTGAGCCGTCGTAGAGCATCCAGTCCAGCCGCCCCGGACCGAACCGGCTCTTGGCATCGACCCAGGTTACCGCTGTCGAATCACCCAGCACCCGCACCTGCGCCGGCTCCAGATCATCGCCATTCACACCAAGCCCTCGCGCCATCACTTCCAGAGGCGTGCGCGAACCCACCAGATTGAAATCGCCCGCGATCACCACCATCGCATCCGGATGCTGCTCGTGCACCCAGTCAATAAATGCGTTGATCGCCTTGGCCTGATCGATCCGTGTCAGGTCCTCATCACTGCCCGCCGAGCCGCAGCACTTGAGATGCACGCTGATCGCCAGCAGCTCGCCCGCATCGGTCTCAATGAGCGCCGCGCATGCCCGCGCAGGCCGCCCCTCGCCCGAAGGCGGCAGCACCTCGTCATACCGCGCCAGAATCGGGTGCCGCGTCGCGATCGCCACACCCGCACCCTCATCGGGGAAATGCAGCTCCCACGCATCGCCCGCGTATTGCTTCAACCACCCCTCAACCTGCGCCCGCTCGCTCCGGAACCATTCCTGATACAAAATCACATCCGGCTTCGTCGCATCAAGCACCCGCTTGAACGGCTCTGGCGTTTTCAAAGGCGACGAGAACAGCACATTGGCGCTCATCACCCGCACGCCATCAGCCGCCCGTTCGGGCAACGCCGCATCGAGCACGCCCTGCTCCGAATCCCGCTCGGGCAGTTCCACCACGAACCGCTCCGACCACAGCGTCGTGCCCTTGGCATCAACCTGATCCACGATCACGCCGATCTGCCCCGACGCCGGCAGCACATCGCTCCCCGGCCCAAGCCGATCCAGACGAAGCTCATACTGCTCACTGGCATAGGTCGGCAGGCACGCCACGCCCATCGCCGCGTGACCGATCTCCTCGCCCGAACCGTCCGCGTCATACCGCTCCACGCCGGTCCCGATCCCAAGCTCACCCAGCTCGTTGATCGGCGAGAACGCGATCAGCACATCCACGCCCTGCGGCTGCTCGTGCATCGCCTCATCACCACCCCGGGGCATCTCCATCGATCGCCCCGTCGTCGCCTTCATATCCGCATCGATTCGTACCCGCGTCGAGTACGGCGCCGCCTGGATCGCCTGCGTCGGACGCGTCTGCGGCTCAAAGCGGAGCCACACCCATCGACCATCAGCATGCGCGTGCTCACTCTCAGCCCAGTCGTCGAACCGCCCATCGAGCACCCGCTCGCCCGGGGCCACGGCGGTGTGCTGGATCTCCGATTCAACCTTGGGCGAGCCGACCGGGTTGCCACACCCCGCCAGAATCAGGGCCATCGACGCCGACAGAAAGCTGTATATATGCATGCCCAAGCGTAGGCCCGCACCCGAATCGCACCCGTGGGGTCCGCAATGGTGACTTGCACGAAAATATTTGTCACAACAAATATCAGGCCGCCGTGGGAATACACTCACCCATCGCCCCGTTTGCGTTTTCAACAACCAACCACGCGATACACCCGCATTAACGCAAGAAACAGGAGATGACCCATGAAACGAACAACCAAAGCAATCACCGCCGCCGCACTGCTCACCGCAGGCGCCACCCTCGCCGGCTTCGGACTCAACAACAACAGTGGGGCACTCGAATCCACAACCGCCGCGACCACCACCAACACCGAGAACCTCGCGGCCAAGGTCTACACCGTCGATCCCGTCCACAGCAATGTCCTCTTCAAGCTCCGCCACAGCGGGCTCTCTTCCTTCTACGGCCACTTCGATTCCTTCTCAGGCACCGTCCGCATCGACCCCGACAACATCAAGGGCGCCGAGTTCAACATCACCGTGAAGACCGACTCGGTCGACACCAACAACACCAAACGCGATGACCATGTGAAGAACGCCGACTTCTTCAACGCCCGCCAGTACCCCGAAGCCACCTTCACCAGCAACGCCATCACCGAGCAGAGCGACGGCGTCTACCAGCTCAAGGGCGACTTCAGCTTCCACGGCCAGACCCACCCCGTCACCGCCACCCTCACCGAGGTCAGCTTCGGACAATCGCAGGGCAAAGACGCCATGGGCTTCCACGCCGTCTTCTCCATCAAGCGGTCCGAGTTCGGCATCGTCAAGTATGTCGATTCCGACAACCCTGAATCAGGGCCCCTGGGCGACACTGTCGAGATCATCGTCAGCGTCGAAGCCGTCAACCGCTAACGAACCACCGATTTCCATTTCAAGCGCAGCGCCCCAACCGGTGCTGCGTTTTTTCTTCACCCGGGCTCATACAGTCCACCTCCAAACACACGACAGGACCGCACCCATGGACGCCCAACTCCAGCAACGCCTCATGCTCTACGCCGGACTCATCCCCGGCGCCATCAGCTTCACGCTGCTCCTCGCCGCGTGGTACCTCCACGCCCTGCGCGATTCCCGTACCGACCTCGACGATGACGACACCCCCCGCACCACATCCCAGGGCCCACGCTGGCTCCTGCCCATGCTCATCGCCGTCGGTGTCGCCGGCGCCGAGTACGCCCAGAACGATACCTTCCTGCTCTGGCCCGACGACAACACCTACCGCTACACCCACGCCGCCCTGCTCATCGCCCTGGCCGCCACCGCCGAGGGACTCGTCCGATTTCCCCTCTTCGTGGCCGTCGCACTCCGCCTCTTCGCCTACGCCGGTGCCTTCCTCATGCTCACCGAGGGCTACGCCGACACCGTCATGGGCGGCAGCGCCAACCTCATCGCCTACACCCTCTTCGCCGCCATCGCCGCCACCCTTGTCGCCACCGCCGCCGACCAGAACGCACAACTCAACCAGCACCAACGCCCCCTCGGCTGGCTCGATGCCATCACCTGGTGCCTGATCCTCGCCGCCACCATGCCCGTGCTCCTGGCCAACCACTTCGCACTCGGCGCCATGTACCCCGCGGGCGCCATCAGCGTCCTCGTCGCCGCAACCCTCGTCGGGCTCATCTTCAGGCACCTCTCACTGGCACGCGGCTCAATCACCATGCTCGTGGGCTTCTTCATGACCATGCTCATCGGATCGCTCGTGCAGACCGGGGCCGACAACCTCCCCAGCATCCTCCTCGCCGCCACCCTCCTCCTCGTCACCCTCATCCCCACACGCACCGAATCACGCACCAAACGCCTCCTCACCCGCGTCGTCCTCATCGCCCTCATCGCCGGCGCCGCCATGACCACCATCCACGCGCCCAACCTCTCCTTCTGGCCCGGCAACGACGCAAGCGACCAGCAATCAGCCGACGACGACGCGATCGAAGACTTCTACAACAACCTCGAATAAAAACGCCGCGTGAAACACGCGGCGGCTCTCAGGGTTGTGTTGTCAGTCGGGCTTACTTACGAAGACGACGCAGACCAAGACCAAGCCCGAGCATCGCGCCACCCGCCCAAACGCTCGTGGGCAGCGGCACCACATTCAGCGCTGGGTCCTCGGTCGTCACCTGAAGCTTGTCCGAGCCATCGTTATTCAGCCCGCGGAACCGCAGCGCGATATCGCTGCCATCGCCGATGAAGCTCATCGCCGAGAGCGAGGCCGCGTCAGAGGCATTCACGGTGAAGGTGAACACGCTGCTGATGCCAACGCCGATCCCCTTGCTGGGATTCCCGCCTCCGGTCCAGTTCGATTTCAGAGCCGCACCCGCGTCGTAAGTCCCGAACGGGTTCGCCGCTTCAGCCCCGGTGTCTTTGAAGTCACTATCGCTTGTCGAGCTCAGCGTCGCCGATGCGCCCGAATCAATACTGTCGATGTTGAAGACCATGCCCGTAAGGAAGCCACCAATCGAACTGCTCGTGGTGTTGGTCATCGAGAATACAACCTGGCCAACGCTCCCGCTCGTGTAGGAATACTCGACCGTGCCATTCAGCGACACACCGGTTGGCGTACCGTTCGTCGTTGAGTTCGGATCCGCGAAAAAGCTCACCATATCCGCGTTCGCCATGCTGCCAAGCATGGCGACTCCTGCAACTGCGGCAAAGAAGTTCTGCGTATTCATGTTCACTATCGCTTTCTGCCCTGCACACAAACACCGGGCATATCTCTCTTCGAATGGAACGCACACAACCGAATAGCTCGCCGTGGCACTGTTCAAAATTACACCGATTAACCTTGGGTGTCGAGAAATCCCCCGCATTAGGGGGTTAATTCGGTACGAAATCACATCAGAGCGTCCATTCCATCTGCGTTATAGACTGATAACCAACCCCACATCGCCCCCGACAGACCCCACCGTGACCAGCAGAACCAGCAATCCGAATCCCGAAATCATCGCCCAAACCGACCGCGTCGCCCTCCGCTACCCCTGCGCCGCCGATTCTGACGCATTCGTCGCCCTCCGCCAATCCTCCCGCGCCCACCTCGAGCCCTGGGACCCCATCCCACCCAGCGGCCTCGACCTCTACAGCCCCGAGGCCTTCGACCGCGAACTCGAAACCCACAACACCGACCGCGAACAACGATGGCTCATCATCGAACGCGCCACCAACGCAATCGCAGGCCGCATCGCCCTCACCAACATCGAACGAGGCGTCTTCCAAAACGGCCGCTTCGGCTACTGGCTCGGCGAGCCATTCCAAGGCAAGGGCCTTATGACCGAGGCACTCCGCCTGGCAGTGGGGCACTGCTTCGCCCCAACCGAATCCGCAGGCCTCGGACTCCACCGCCTCTGCGCCAACATCATGCCCACCAACACCCGCTCCCGCACCCTCCTCCAACGCGTCGGCTTCGTCAAAGAGGGCGAAAGCAAGAACTACCTCCAAATCCAAGGCCAATGGGAAGACCACGAACGCTGGGCCCTCACCATCGAAAACTGGAACCCATAAAACCGCCCAGGTGCCGAGTGCCCATACCCGCCGCGCAGCGGCCCACTGCGGCTCTTGCCCCTCCCCCTCTATCCCCTAGTAGGACGGGCTTCCAGCCCGTCTCTCCCTTCTCCTCCCTACTCCCCCTCCCCAAGTTCACCCGCAACAAATCCCCCAAAATCAACTGCTCCACCTCTTCCCGCCGCGCCCGCATCGGATCATCCTCCGCCAACCCCTGCCCGGCCCCCGTCTCCACAAACACCCCCGCCCACGACGCATCCCAACCCCCCTCCGAATCCACGGCCCCGCCCATGCACCCCCTCGCCCCAACGGGGCGCAGGCCCGTAGCCACGGGTGAAGCGCAGCGCAACCCGTGGAAACCAACACCCACACCAACCCCTCGCCCCGAAGGGGCGAAGGAATGTGCATCGCATCCCGAACCAGAGTGCCCGTACTCGCCGCGCAGCGGCCCACTACGGCTCTCTCCCCTCCCCCTCTATCCCCTAGT
>DEXG01000036.1:81722-93614 GCA_002364005.1 Phycisphaerales bacterium UBA3190 | reverse complement strand
TCTTCGACGCCGTCACCGATCGAGTCGCTGTCAGTGTCGGTGTCGGGGTGCGAAACAACCCAGTTCACCTGCACGCAGTCAACAACGGTGTCCAGAGCGAGATCGCCCATGTCCAGCACGGTGACTTGGGTGGCCAGCGGCGTGGCGCCGCCCATTGAGGTGTTGGTCGGATCATCGACGGCAAAGTAGAACGAGCTGGTGTAGCCCTGATCCGCACAAGGGTTGCCGCCGGTCGAAGCCCAGATCGGGACGCTGTTGCCCGTGTCGGCCGGAGCGGTCTGCGAATCACCAAGGACGGTGACTACGCGTTCGCCGCTGGCCACATTGTAATAGATGTGTGCGATCTGCTGGACATTGCCCAGGTTTGGGCTCAGGGTTGTGGGCGTATTCGATGCACTCGCCATCGCGTTGAGCGACGCGACGGTTCCAACCATGGTACAAATGACGAGAGGGTTTCGCTGTTTCATTCCGATTTCCTTTCAAGCAGCTTTGCGCCGAATGGCGCATCGTGACAAACACGATCAATGGCTATCCGAGCAGGGTTGCATATGGTTGCAAATAAAATATTTATTTCTCAGTTACGAACCTGAGACACCATGCTTCTCGCGTTGCGAGATCACGCGTGGTTTTGTGCGTGGCTCTGGGGAGGGGATGCTGGGCCTGCTGCGAGGATGGTGGTCGCATCGTGCAGGATAAAGTCTGCTCGATGACGCGATTCCACGCTGCGGGGGTGGCTGGGGGTAGCTGGGGGCGGACTTGGAACCAGGCCCGTGTGGCCGTACAATAGAGGAGTCCCCCCGAACCCCGGAGATCCCGTCAATGAGCACCGAGACTACGACCCCGAGTACACCTTCCATTTCAGGCCCCGGCATTGATCCTTCGACCGGGAAGGTCGATCCCAATGCCGTCACCATCTCCGGGCTGGTGCTCAACCCGCTCTACTCGCCCGATGACCTCCCCGAGTCCCTCCAGAACTACGACCGCGACATCGCCAACCCCGGCCAGTTCCCCTACACCCGAGGCCTCTTCCCCAAGGGCTACCGCACGCGACTCTGGACCATGCGTCAGTTCGCCGGGTTTGGCTCGGCCGACGATACCAACGAGCGCTTCAAGTACATCCTTAACCAGACCAAAACCAAAACCGCCGCCAACACCGGCCTCTCCACCGCCTTTGACCTCCCCACCCTCATGGGACGGGACTCCGACGACACCCTCTCACTGGGCGAGGTCGGAAAGTGCGGCGTCGCAATCGACACCATCGAGGACATGCACCGCCTCTACGCCGACATCCCGATCGACTCGGTCACCGTCTCTCAGACCATCAACGCGCCCGCAGCCGTCATCTGGGCCATGTACCTCGCCATGGCCAAGCAACGCAACATCCCCTGGGACAAGCTCGGCGGCACCCTCCAGAACGACATCCTCAAAGAGTTCCACGCCCAGAACGAGTTCATCTACCCGCCTGAGGCCTCAACTAAGCTCGTCGTCGACACCATCGAGTTCCAATCACAGCATGTCCCACGCTGGAACTCCGTCTCCATCTCCGGCTACCACATCCGCGAGGCCGGCTCCTCCGCAACCCAGGAGCTCGCCTTCACCCTCCGCGACGGTATGGAATATGTCGAAGCCTGCCTCATCCGCGGCCTCGACATCGACCAGTTCGCCCCCCGCCTCTCCTTCTTCTTCAACGCCCACAACGAGTTCTTCGAAGAGATCGCCAAGCTCCGGGCCGCGCGTCGGATCTGGGCTCGGATGATGCGGGACCGGTACGGGGCCAAGAACGAGCGGTCGTGGTTCATGAAGACCCATGTGCAGACGGCGGGTTGCTCGCTGACCGAGCAGCAGCCCTACAACAACATCGTCCGCGTCGCCTACCAGGCCATGGCCGGTGTGCTGGGCGGGTGTCAGTCGCTGCATACCGACTCCATGGACGAAACCCTCGGCCTGCCAACCGAGGAAGCCGTCACCATCGCCCTGCGAACCCAGCAGATCCTCGCCCATGAAACCGGGGTCACCCGAACCGTTGACCCCCTCGGCGGCTCCTACTTCATGGAAGCCCTCACCGACAAGGTCGAGGCAGAAGCACTCGCCTACATCGAGGAAATCGACAACATGGGCCGCGGCCCATGGCAGCCCGAGCATGCCGCCACCTCCACCATCGACGACGGCGGCTGCGTCCAAGGCATCCACAAGGGCTACTTCCGGCGCAAGATCGCCGAGGCGTCCTATCGCTTCTCCGAAGAATGCGAAGCGGGCGACCGCACAATCGTCGGCGTCAACGAATACATCGACCCCAACGAAGACCGCCAGATCGACATCCTCACCATCTCCGAAGAAGTCGAAACCGTTCAGGTCCAGCGCCTCCAGGAGTTCAAAGACCGCCGAGACGCCAAAGCAACCGCCCAAGCCCTCGACACCATCCGCGAAGCCGCCCGCAACGGCGACAATGTCATGCCCAGCTTGGTCGAAGGCGCCCTCGCCAACTGCACCCTCGGCGAAATGGTCCAGGCCATGGCCGACATCTACGGCCGCTACACCGGCGGGCCCGAGTGGTGACGAAGATAAGCGATCTTCGAGTTGCACATTCAGAATCGATAGCAGCCTTTGATGTTTGGCTAGCGAAACAAAATCGTGTCACTCATTCTCAGTGGCAGAAACGGATCAAGTCAACTGATAGCGGTACGTCCGAAGGCGCAATAGCTGAAGCGGTAGTATTCGATTACCTTGCCTGTCGATGCGAATCTGTTAGTTTAAATGAGGATCCCAGCACTGGAGGCCCTGATCTACTTTTTGAACACCATGGGCACAAATTCTTGGTCGAAGTGACTAACCTGTCAATCGAGACTGTCACTCGCTCTACAGGCCTAACACATCATCTGGACCCTCAATCTGGTTTCCAGTACTACGGGCTATTGACAAAGAATATTTATAGAAAGTGCCGCAATAAGACGCCTCAGGTCTCTCGTCGTAATCACCCCGCCGTTCTATTTGTAACTACTCTCCATTTTCAGGCCAGTGCTATATGCATCGGCAAGCTCGAAGCATGCCATTTTCTTTGGGGCACAGAGAAACTGTCTGCTCCGTTTGACGCCGAGTCTGGCGAAACTGTGGGTAGCGTTAGAAATGTCACACATTTTAAAAACTCTGTGTTCTTTCGAGAGGACGCTTCGTTCAGTACTAGAGGTATATGTGCGCTTATCGTGGGCGGCTTCGGCCTAGTGCCACCCGACGCCAATATCTTCGGGATACTTCATCCCAAGCCGCCACTTTCTTTTGACCCAAGCTGGATTCCTCATGTTGAGTTTGCACGACTGAGTCACGAGCAACTGCGTGCAGGCCAATTAGTCGCTGAATGGGTAAAGTTTGATTTAGACGGTAAATCGATAGCAGTCAATCAAAGTATGTAAGAACGATGGCGGGTGCCCCGATGGCGAATTCCTTCAACTCGAAAAGCGATAGAGAATCTCGTGCAGCCGGGTGTTAAACGACTCGTAGTATTTGCCTCAAGTATTTTTTCCGCTGGCTTGCCCACTCTTGTAATCGCTTAAGGGAATCACCTCTGGCTGCTGAAAGGCATTCGGCTCTATCGTTGAAATGTACTCGGTAAGCTTGTTCTTCATGTTATTGATGTTAATGCGCACGGCTTCAAGGTGTTTGCTGCCAACTTTCTTGAACAGGATGGCAGATAGATTAGTCACAATAAACTGATAAATATTGAGCTGGTTGGCCCGCATCCCGTCTAGATCGATATTGCCATAATTGCGAGTTGGGCCGTACAAGCTTTTTTGCCATAGGGCTGCAAGTTCGAGCATGGAAGTGAAGTCGGATTCATCAATGTATGCGGTTAGAAGCGATGCCGACATAGAGAGCTTGGCCGCACCCTTCATGTAACCGCCTCCGTATCGAGCTACGGTTCTCTTCAACTCATCATGATCTTTGGTTTCCTCTTCGCTCCCAGCCTCGACAGCTTTGATGTGCTCGTGCATTACAAGAGCTTCGACATATGCGTAATACGATGCGCTTAGCTGGTCTAAGAGGATGCTCAGTTCCTGCGAAGCCAATTGAAGTCGATGTCTGTCATCGTCGCGATCATTTTGTTCGATAAAGAGTTCTATCTGATCTGCTTGCTGACGAGAAAACATCGCTGATTGATGTCGAAGCGAGCTTTCATGCATTTTCCGCTGCTTTCGCGAAGACAGTCCTAAAATCAACAAGCTGAAGAAAAAAGTTAGCAATGCCGAAATGGCGACTATGCTCACTTCGTCATATCCTCGCTGCGAAGATGCTTCAGCCATATCAGCAATTCGCTTGAGTGATTCCGCGATGCTTTCTGTTTGAATTGCCATAGTGAATCATACGCCGGGTGCCATGCAGGTGACAAAGTCTCCTCCATGGCGGGTGGCCCGATGGAGCCCCCGGCTCCTTCAGGATCGATCAACCAGCCACATCCAACTCAGAGTTCCACGCCGGGTGCAATGCTGGCAACAAAGTCCCCTGCATGCTCTTCACCCCCTCTTCCACTCTGCCTCCCCCTCTGTGTCCTCTGTGCCCTCTGTGGTGAAAACACCTCCCCCACCAATCCCGTGTACCCTGAACACAACCACCACCTAGGGAGCACCACCATGCCACGCCGCCTACTCCTAACCTCTGTCGTCTGTTGCACCGCGATCATCGCACCCCTCACATCCATGACCGCCTGCGAATCCTCACAGATCCGCGACCTTCTCAACTCCCCCACGGCCATGGATCTCCTCTCCCCGCTCATCAAAGACGCGGCCAACAACTACATCGCCAACCTCACCGACCTCGCCTCCATGCTGGTGACATCAATAGCATCCAGGGCGTGATCGCCTTCATCGACGAGATCCAGCCCACCATCGACCAGCTCAAATCTGCCTATCAAACCCTCGCCAGCACCACCCCCGAAGAACGCCAATGGCTCTGGGAGGCCTTCGGCCCCAAGCTCACCGAAGCCAACACCGCCTTCCTCACCCAATCCGACACACTCACAAGCAACGGCACCTGGTCCCGCCTCCTCAAACCGGTGCTGGATCGGGTCGAGTTGTTCCAGTAGGGGGCGCGGAGGCGTGGTGTGGATCAAAAAAGACACCCTGCCCGTGGGGGAGCAGGGTGTGAAGAGAGAGTCATCGCACGGCACACATTGCCGCTTCTTGAAGCGGAGGTGAAGCGGCGGCTTGGCTCAGCGACGACGGCGTGTAGCGCTCATGGCGCCGAGTCCGAGCAGCGCCAGCGAGCCGGGTGCGGGGACATTGCTGTTGAGCGCGAAAGCGTAGTTGAAGTCAGGATCGCCCTCTGCCAAGCCCGCGTCGCCGATGGTGGCGCCGTTGTTCCCGAGGAACCAACGGCCGGCGGCGGTCGAGCCCGCTCCAGCGAGGTCTTCGTCATCGATGCTCATCTGGACGAGGCCGGAGCTGGCGACCATGAGCGTTTCGTTCAGGTCGATGGTCCAGATGAAGTTGCCCTCTTCTGCGAGCTGTACACCGAAGCCGTCGATGTAGTCGCCGGCGCTGGTGAAGAAGTCGATGAACACGACGCCACCGGCCTGATCGACGCCGCCGACGAAGACGAACTGATCGAGGGCGATGTCGCCGCTGCTGATCGAGGTGTAGTCGGCCACGCCTGCTGATTCGAGTGCACCGTTGGCATCAACGGCGGTGTCTGGGAACGAGACGAAGCCGTCGGGGCCGGTCTCGAGGTCCGAGTACATCGAGAAGGGGCCTGCACCACGGGTGGTTTCGGCGTGGGCGCTGTAGATCTCGTATGAGCTATGGTCGATTTCAGCCGCCGAAACGGGTGAAGCAGCAGCGATACCAGCGCTGAGCATGAGCGCAGCGATAGCGATTGGTTTGGTATACATTTTCAGTTCTCCTCTGACAAGTCCAAAAGGGTTTATGGGACAAACACACCGAATACCCCGAGACACGAGACAAGCCGAATGGCTTAACCGAGTATTCGCTCGTGCGAGGAGAATGTTTCACATATTCGCGTGAAATCCACATGAAGGGTCAAATATCCCAGTTTATGCGGGATATCACTCGGACGATAACCATCCGGGTAAACAGACTGGGTTGGTTCGCACACGCTGAGGGGGGGAGTCAATCCTGTGGTGGTTTCCCATCGACCGTGAGTTGCACGCGGTCGGGGTGGCCGAACCAGGTATTGCGTTGCTTGGGATCGCGTCCCTCGTACTTCTCGGACAGGAGCTTGGCCACATCTTCCATGGAGCCGTCGGGGCCCGTCCATTCGTTGATGACATCGGGGAAGTCGACCGAGCAGTTGGCGCACTTCTTGTCGTCGAGGAATCGGATCGGGCACCAGAAGGACTCGACATTGCGGAGCATCTCCGAGCCCAGCGACCAGACGCCGGTCATCCAGTCGCAATAGAGGCACCAGATGAGGTCGTGCCCAACGAGGCCGTCGAACTTGTGGCGAGAGACATTGACCCACTGGCCCATCGGGTAGCGTGGGAATCGGACGAGCCAGATCAGCGGCGGATAGACGATCCACTCGCCGATCCGCACCACCCAGAATACGGGGACGGCGATGGAGGTCACCCACAACGCGGCGTGGTTGCGTGGACGCCCCACCACCCGGTTGAGGACCGTGACGATGCGGGCACCCTTGACGGCCTTTCGGTGCGTCAGCTCGTGTCCCCAGCACCAGAGGGTCATGCCAATGACCTGGCCCAGGATCGCCCCGGCGAGGCCGATCCAGCCGTAGACGATGGCCATGGCGATCGCTGGAACGATCGTAAACCAGGCCACGATGAAATCGAGCAGGGGTGCCCGCCCGCAGGCGCTGAGGATGCGTTTTCCGAGTGGGCCGAGCAGGGCGAGCCCGTGGAGGACGAGTGAGCCGGCGAGTACGGCGCCGCAGGCGATGGCCAGACTGATGAAGAACTCGTTGAGCATCAAATCACTCCCATTTCATAAACGATTTTCATTGTTGGGCATCGGATTCTTGCAAATGACGCGGTGCCGGTTGTCGAGTTGCGTCATTTCGGTGTTCTTGTGCATCATTCTGCCTGGGTTTCTGTACACTTGTTCTCATCGTATAGGGAGTAGGACGATGATCCGAACAGCCATATTTTTCGTGCTCATTTGCATGAGCCCCATTGCCAGCGGCCAGCGGTATGACTGGACGATTGAGAATACCGAACGCGTCTATGGCAAGGATACGACATCGCCGCAGACTTCGCGCAGCTCGGTGGCACATATCAACATGACGATCGAAGATGTCGGTGATGGGGTTATCCGGGTGACCTTCAACTCGGTTGATATTCGCATCCCCGATACGCCGATCGGCGATATGGGGTTTGACAGCAACGAGCCGGCTGACCCGACGAATGTGCTCGAGGGTGTGTTGCGGCCGTTGGTCGGGCTGACATTTACGCTCACTTACGATCTGCATGATCGGGTGCTCAAGCCCTCGGGTGAACTGGTGAAGGAGCGTGGGACCAGCGCGTTTGGCCATACGATCAGCCCGCCGTTTCTGACCGTCCCGTTTGCGCCGTTCATGCTCTTCCAGGGTGATGCCTCGCCTGAGCAGCCGCGGTCTTTCATGCTGCTGCCGTATTCCAACGGAGTGCAGATCGGTGAAGCGTCGCTCATTGACTATGTAACGGGCAGCGCGGGGAACGCGTTGAGCTGCGAAGCCGAGATTGATGTGTCGGGCGAGGGCGATATGCCGGGGATCAGCATGCCTGCGCAGATCCGTGTCTCTGGGCATACTCGGTCGAAGCACAACCCCAAGAGCTTTGAGTTGATCGAGCACGATTACGAGATCACGACAACGCTTGGGTTCGAGTACGGTCCGGGGATGCCTGTACGATCCGAGATTGTGACGAAGGTCAGTATCCGGCGTGCGGCGTCAGATTCTGGCCAGCGTACGCCTTCGGAAGACGCATGACACGATTGGTGTCGGAGCGTTGATTCGGTACTGTTGGATTGGGGATCATTACCAGTCGAGTCCGCGCTCGGCGAGCCAGTCCTGGGCGGGGGTGTAGTGGAATCGAGCTGACTTCCGCATCCATTCTGCGGCGATGGTTTGGTCCGCTTCGACACCCTCGCCATTGGCGTACATCCAGCCGATGTTGTGCATGGCGTAGATGTCTTCCTTCTCGGCTGCGAGCAGGTACCACTCCATGGCCAACTGGTCGTTCTGTTCGACTCCTTCGCCGGTCGCGTAGGCCACGCCGGTGTTGAGCATGCCCTGTGTGTTGCCGAGTTCGGCGGCCCGCCTGAACCATTTGAATGCGCGCGATGGATCGTGTTCGACCTTTTCGCCGAGGTGGAACAAGTTGCCCAGTTCCAACGCGGCCTGATCGAGACCTTTTCCTGCGGCCTTGGTGTACCATTCGACTGCGACTGTCATGTCCTGTTCGACACCGTCGCCGAGTTCATAGCAGCGCCCGAGTTGGTACATCGACGAGCCGTCGCCGTGTTTGGCGTTTAGGATCAGGTGCTCGACCCTGGGCGACATGCTGGTTGATTGCTGCGTCCCTGAAGGACGGCATGCGGTGGTGCACAGGATGAAGAGGGCGATGCCGCATATTCGGAACGGTTGATGACGCATGCCCATATTCTAACGGATCGTGTGGATGCCCTGCTGCAAGTTCTTCTTTTTCGGTCTGTCGACCCGGCAGCGCCTGCGATGCGGATTGCTCGCAAGCTCCCTACCCTCATTGCATGAGCGAGAAGCACCAACCAGTTGTGATCCTGTGCGCGATGCAGGGCGAAGCGGACGCGATCATCGAGGCCCTGGGGTTGGTTCCAGACCAAATCGTTTGGCCCGAATCACTCCCGCCCCGCATGTGGTCCGGGACGGTTGAGGGCCAGGCGGTCAAGCTGGTGACCAATGGGCATGATCCTCGCACGGGTGCGGACCTGATCGGGACGACGCCTGCGACGCTGGCGACGAGTCTGATTGTTGACAAGCTGGATCCCGCCATGATTCTTGTTGCGGGAGCCGCGGGCGGTTGCTCGACTTGTACCGAGGTTGGGCAGGTGCTGCTGATCGACTGCGCGTTTCATCATGACCGGCGCATCCCGTTGCCAGAGTTCGCGGATTATGCGCACGGGCCTGAAACACTGCACGCCACGCCGGAGCTTGCTGAGGCCTTTGGTGCGACAATCGCGACGATCTCGACGGGCAATGCGTTGGACACGCTGGATCAGGAGTTGGCGTTCTTCAGCAGCAACAATGTCACGGTGAAGGACATGGAGACCGCGAGTATCGCCTGGACGGCCAATCTCTCTGATATCCCGGTGATTGCGCTGCGGTCGATCACTGATCACTATGACCACCCCGCGCCGGAGTCGCAGTTTCTGGCGAACTTTGAGCATGCGTTGCGCAACCTTGCCCGTTCGGTCGCCAAAGGACTCCCAGTGCTGATTCGGGAGCATGAGATTCGGTCCTAATCGGGTACACTCGGCGCTATGACTCGACTCTTCATCTTGCTCGTGTTGGCATTGGCCTCTTCGCTTTCATTTGCCCAGAGCGATCAGGCGCTGGTTGATCGGTATGACCGGATGTATGCGTCGGGCAAGTACGAGCAGGCGTTGCGTGTTGCCGAGTTGATCAGTGAACGCTATCCCGAATCCGCGACATGGCATTTCAATTCTGGTGCGTTGTACGCCAAACTCGACCAGCCTGATGCAGCGATCTCGCATCTGCAGCAGTGCGCCGATCTGGGGTTCACCGGGATTGCTTCGTTTGAACAGAACGCGGACCTCGATTCTGTGCGTGATCGTTCTGATTTCAAGGCGGTTCTTGAGCTTGTTCGTTCGGCCGCCAAGGCCCGCATGGACGCGTTCCAGGATGAGGCGAGGCGGCATCAGCCGAAGGTGTATGTGCCCCCGACCGCTGCGACCGAGTCGCGGCCGCTGCTCATCGCGTTGCATGGGACGGGTATGGACGGGGAGTCGATGTATGACGCGCTTCTGGAAACCGCGGAGCTCGAGGGGATGATTCTGGTCTGCCCGGATGCTCTGCGCCCGGCGGGTGAGGGGTTCTCGTGGACCTACCGTGATGAGTCGTCGTGGTTTGTGAATCACCTGATTGAGCGGGCCATTTCGGAACACAACGCCGACCCAGAGCGGGTGATATTGGTCGGATTCTCGCAGGGGGCGAACATCGCATTGATCATGGGGCAGACCCAGCCCGAGCGGTTCGCCGGTGTGATCCCGATCTGTGGGCATTATGAGGCGCAGATTGCCGAATCGGAGCAGACGCCGGCCCCGTTCTACCTGATGACGGGGGCGCGGGATCCCTGGAAGCGGACATATACC
This sequence comes from Phycisphaerales bacterium UBA3190, assembly GCA_002364005.1. GTDB lineage: Bacteria > Planctomycetota > Phycisphaerae > Phycisphaerales > UBA1924 > UBA1924. The sequence continues at coordinate 83,304 of DEXG01000036.1, read as the reverse complement.
GATGCCCGGCGTGACTTTGAGGATGCCGGTGCTGCGGTTCAGGTGCGTCTGTTGCCCAGCAAGGGGCATGCGTTGCCGATGGGCAAGGCGGGGACGCGGGAGTATGTGCGTGCGGTGCGTTGGGTTCTGGAGCAGGGTGCAGAGGACTAGCGGGTCCCCCACCACATCAGCAGCATGATGCCGACGATGTGGAGTGCGGCGATCCCATAGAGCGTCCACATGTAGCTGGGCTTGCTGGTCTTGTGCCTGATGAGGCGTGTCATCATGAGCGCGCCGGGCCAGCCGCCGACGAGTTCCATGGAGTGGAGTGATCGTTCGGGGATCCGACGCCGGTGCTTGATGGCGCGGCGTTTGTCAGCCGCGTGCATGATGGCACAGACGATGCTCATGATGGCGTAATGCAGGAGCAGGATCTTGATTAGCATGATGCGGCGGCGTGTGTGAGCAGTTCTGGATCGACGGGGTCATTCATGGCCCACGCCTGACCCCAGAGGGTGATGTTGATCATGGGCCAGGCCATGTGCCAGTAGGTGTTGGGATCTGATGATACGAGCGCGAGCGATTCCTCGGTGAAGTACGACCGGGCGAATGGCGATGCCTGAAGCATGGCGCTGAACGGGTTGAGCCATTGCTGGAAGGGCAGGGGGAAGCTGGCTTTGGGGCGGTGGACGATGGGGTCTGGCAGATCGTGGGCGAACGCGTTGCGGAGGGCGAGTTTGGTTCCCGGGTTGTGCTCGTCGTGGTGGTATTTCTGATCCATCGGCAGGGCGTTGGCGGCGATGGCGACCTCGATGTCGGCGAAGGGGGTGCGTCCCTCGACGCCGGCGAGCATGGTGGCGGTGTCGAGGCGTTGGAGCAGGTTGGGCAGGTTCATGCGGCGTTGGAACTGCAGGTGGGCCTGGAGCGGTGAGTCGGTGGGTGCTTTGGCGTGCAGGGCGGTGAAGGTTTCTCTGTAGAACCGACGCAGGTGCTCGTCGTGGTCTGCTTGGGCGAGGTGCGTGGGGTTGAGGACGGCGGGCTTGAGTTCGTCGGAGAACCAGGCGTTGGCTTGCAAGTGGAACAGCCCGCCGTCGGGGTCATGGGCTCGGTCGGTGAGCGTGGCGACATGGGCAGCGCACTGCTGCATGATTGGGGCGTAGCCGGCGAACAGTTCGTCGGCTCCCTCGCCCGAGATCGTGACGATGTGCCCCTGAGCACGCAGGGCCGATGCGACCTCGAAGATGGCGACCTCGTTTGGGGTGCTCATGGGGTTGCCCAGCCGGTTGACCATCTCGGGCAGGCGTTGGGTGAAGGTGTCGCGGGTGACTTCGATCTCGTGGTGGTTGGCGCCGATGTGCTCGGCCATCTGGCGTGCGAAGGTGAAGTCGTCGTCGAAACCGTCGTTGCGGGCGCCGGCGCAGTAGGTGTTGAGTGTGCCGATGGATTGCATCGCCAGGGATGTGGTGATCGCCGAGTCGAGCCCGCCTGAGAGCAGGGCGCACATGGGGACATCGGTCCGCAGGTGGCGGTGGACGCTGTCTTCGATGGTTTGTCGGATGCCCTGCGTGGGTTCGGGGCGGGCGATGTCCCACCAGTTGCGGCT
>DEXG01000036.1:76072-81552 GCA_002364005.1 Phycisphaerales bacterium UBA3190 | reverse complement strand
ATGTCCCACCAGTTGCGGCTGGTTGCTTGCGTCGGTTCGTCGAGCTTGATGGTGATCCAGTCGCCGGGCTGGAGGGTCTGGATGGAGGCAAACATGGTGCGTGAGCCGAGGGTTGTGCGGATTGAAGAGAGGTAGGCGCTGAGGGTCACCGGGTCGGGCGTGCGCGGGACGGCGGGGTGTTGCAGGAGTGCGGGGATCTCGGAGGCGATGGCGAGCTGGCGACGGCCGTCGGCTTTGATGGTGGTGTGGTAGAGCGGTTTGATGCCCATCGGGTCGCGGGCGAGGGTCAGGGTGTTGGTTTGAGTGTCGAGGAGTGTGAAGGCGAACATGCCCCGGAGCTTGTCGATGGCGTCGTCGCCCCATGTGATGAGGGCGTGGAGGAGGGTTTCGGTGTCGCAGCTGGTGCGGAAGACGACGCCCATCGAGGCGAGTTCGGCGCGGAGGTCGTGGTCGTTGTAGAGCTCGCCGTTGTAGGCGAGGATGTAGCGTCCGTCCGGGGAGACGAATGGCTGGTGCCCGGCGGGGGTGGGATCGATAACGGTTAGGCGGCGGTGGGCGATGCTGCCCTGCGGGCCTTCCCAGAGCCCGGCGTCGTCCGGGCCTCGGTGTGTGAGGCGGTCACGCATGCGCTCGATGAGCGGTCGGGGGATGGGGTGCTGGGCCTGGTCGAGGTTGAAGATCGCGGCGATTCCACACATGGGAGTGTGTATCGGCGATGTTGGCCGTGTTGGGGCAGATATCTGCTCAGGGGCTTGTTTGCTGGGAGGCGGGCAGGGATTCTGATGGTTCGAACTCACGGGCGGTGGTTCTTGGTGGGAGGTCGCTGAGGGTGAAGATCTCGGAGGTCCAGCCGTAGTTGGTGCCGGTCCATGAGTCGTTGTGCCAAGACCTGAGGATTTCGCCTTCGGGTGAAACGATGAGATTGACCTGGCCGAGGGTGTCTTGTGTGCTGCCTGCACCCAGTTGGATTTCGAAGTATCCGGCGTTCCTGTCATCAATGTGGTGTGGTGCTCGTAGGTCAATACCGATTTCCAAGGCGTTTTTCAACACGGTGGTGTACGCGTCGATAGGCATGAGGCACTTGTACCAGATTGGTTCCATACCAAGCCCGAGCCCTGGGTGTCGGATGACCTGTTGCATCTCGCCGATCTTCGGTCGAATGGCGAAGATGACATATGGATACTTGGCGACATCGAGTTCTTTTTCGCCGCGATCGGTGAGCATTCCATCGCTGTTTTCCGCGGCCACATACATGATGCTGTGAATTGGGTCGAAGACCAGCGAGCGGATGTAGCCGTCATGGTAATACTCGCAGAGGAGTTCACCGTCCGCGGTGTGGATTTGGAGTGCCGCCGGAGAATTCGGTACGTAGTGGTAAGTCGAGACGAGCTCAAGGCCGGGCGTATCGGGGAAGACATCGATGATTTCGAGCTTCATGAAGTGGAAGTTGTCAGGCGGGGGGGCAAACCTGCACGCGTATCTCAGCGGGATTGGGACATGTTGTGTCGCGGTCCAAACGGGTTCGTCGTAGTGCCCGACACGGTAACCAACCAAGCCTTCGGCGCCATTCATTTCTGGAGATGCGAAGCCGAGGATGGCGTAGCGTTTGCCGCGGTGGCTTATGATCCCCCCTGGGTATTTGATGCCGCTTCCTGCTTGTGTTTGCCAGGTATGGATGATGATCCCGGACCGGCTGTACAGCGAGGTGGTATTCCCCTCCGATGTACCTGCGAATGTGTCGAAACGGTACGGGCTGAAGGCCTGCCACCAGACGATGCCGAACATCGAAGCGATTGAGACCGTCATGATGATCAGCATGGCCACGCTGGTTGTGATGAGCGGGTGACGAGCCGTGAGGCGCACCATTCTGGCCCATACGGACTGCTTCCCCGCGTTGATCGGTTCACGGTTGAGCCAGCGGTTGAGGTCATCGCGGAGTTGCTGTGGGTTTTCGTAGCGTTGCTCGGGGTCGTGGGCGCAGGCGGTGAGGAGGATTGATTCCAAACCCTTGGGCAGGGCCGGGTTGAGTTTTCGCGGTTGGAGGAGGGGGGCGCTGGCTGATGCGTCGAGTGCCTGGGTTACGGTCTGGCGGTCGCCGTGTGGTGTGGATCCCGTCAGGACCTGATACGCGATTGCACCGAGGGCGTACACATCCCATTGGGTCGTGACTTCTTCGTTGCGGCCCAATGCTTGCTCGGGAGACATGTACGCGGCCGTCCCCACGGCAACGCGTTCATGCTCCCAAGCAGCCCCCTCCTCAGCCGCATGATCATCAGCCAGAACCGTTGCGATTCCCAGGTCAAGGATGACCGGTTTTCCCTCTTTCGTGATCATGATGTTCGAGGGCTTCAAGTCGCGGTGGATGATTCCTCGGGAGGACAACGCGCTGACCGCGTCAGCGATGCTCGCGAGGAGCGCGACTTTCTCCTTCATCGATCGATGCTGTGCGTACTCGATCGGGTTCTGGCCCTCGATGAGTTCGGTCACGATGAAGAGCTGATTGCCAACCCACCCGTGCTCGAAGACATGGGGGACGACCGGGGATCGGACTGCCGCCAAGCGATCAAGCTCATTGAGTGCATGACTGACGCTGCTGGTGGAGCGTGGATGAAGCACCTTGATCGCAACCGGGCGGGCAGTGGATTTGACGCTTCCCTCGTATACGACTCCTCCACCGCCCCGCCCGATCACGCTGTGGAGTTCATATCCAGAAATAGAAGGGAACGATTGATCGCCCGCTTCTTGATCATCACAGAATATTATCTGAGCAAGTCTTTGCGCAGATTCATCATTCATCTGGTATGGTCTCCACTGGCAATACGAGCGACGAAAAGACATATAGCCGGGGGGCTGTCTTTTTGTTGGAGGGGCATATTTGACACTTACACGCACCAACGCACGCTTTACACAAACATCATACACGCTTATTGGCGCGTTGCATGACGATCGGTACTCGGCCAAAGCCATCGAGGAGCTGATGCGTATTTACTGGCCCGCGGTCTATGCGTACCTGCGTCGCAACGGGCACGGGCGAGATGAGGCGGCAGAACTGACTCAGTCCTTTTTTCACAAGAAGGTCCTGAATGGGCAGCTTTTCGAACGCTTCGATGTCGAGCGGGGTCGGCTTCGTTCACTCATCTTGCGATCGCTCAAAAATCATCTGGTGGACGAGCATCGGGCCCAAGTCGTTCGGGGCAAGCAAGCCCGCGTAACGCTGGATCTGAACCAGGTCGAAGAGGGCTTTGATGCGAACCAGAACCCGGATGACCTGTTCGAGCAGCGATGGGCGACGGCTCAGCTTGAAGAAGCGGTTCGTCGCTGCGAGCAGTATTTTCGTCGTTCCGGACGGGATGGGCATTGGGACGCTTTCTGTGATCGGATCTATCACCCCACCATCAACAACACCACGCCCACGGCATATGCCGAGCTTGCTCCACGGCTCGGGTTTCGGAACGCGGCGGATACTGCGGCGGCGGTGCAACTCGTCAAGCGCCGCGTGATGGCCTTCTTAAGGGAAGTTGTGCTGGACACAACGCAAGAATCTCAAGATTCACAGGACGAGTTCGATCGTATGATGAGGCGCCTCGGTGTTTGAGAAGCTATCTCGTGGTTCCTACTTGGCCCGCTCATCCCGATGACTTTGCTTCGTCATCCGGCTTGCAGGTTTTGCAGGGCTTGTGCGAATCTTTGACTTCTTGTCGCGTCGCAGGGCGGGCGCTGTCGGTCAGGTGGGGGCAGTCTTTCCGGTGGTAGCGGGTTCCATAGGCCGTGATGTAGATGGTGTTTCCATTGGATCGTGTCGTTTTCGTTGGACGCGGCGAAGTCGGTTCCGGCTCCGGTTCTGGCTCAATCTCCGGCAGCGGGAGAGTCGGGCGATCAGTGTCCCATATGCCGCGTTCTAGAGACTGGGCTCGGGATTGATACGCGACGAACACCTCATGATGGATGCTCATCCCCGCGGGGCTGTGACGGGTATAGCCCTGTCGAACCAGTTCGAGATTGATGGGCAGGTGGTCTGGCGTGCGATACAAATGCCCGGCGAATCGGTTGGCCGCATTGCGTTCGCCCTGGGGATCATGTTCGATGAATACGGATTCGCCCAGGGCCATACGCGAAAGCGTGTCCACAGCGAGGGCCGCGTTCTGTTTGTCCCGGGTTGGAATAGTTGCGACCCCGAGCAGGTCGTAACGGACTGTGCGTCCGTTGACGCGGATGAGCACCGTGTTCTCATCGAGGACACGGGTCACCTGGCCCTGTTTGAGGGTGGAGAAGTCCGGGAGTTTCAGCTCGGGCGGATGCTCAGGTTGCTTTGGTGGGTCAGGTGCCCACGCGAGCAATGAGACCGCGCAGACGATGAGCAGGCATCGCCAAACGAGAGTTCTGGGTGGTAAGTGCGGATCCCAGCGCATCGTTCATCAGACCCATACATTGACAATCAGGTTGGGCTCTTTGAGCTTGCCGGTCCAAGTCCCGATGCCCGTGGTCACCATCTTGACCTCATACTGCGGGTGTGCATCGAGCCATTCATTGATCTGTTGGTCGAGGAATGTGAGCGAGTCGCCTGTGAGCTTGCAGTGAAAACTCTTGACATGGATCGCGCCCGTACCCGTGACATTCGGCGTGCGGTTCCAGGTGTCCTCGTGCTTGTTGCTCCCCAGCTTCTGTTGAAAAGTCCTGATCTTTGATGCTTGTTCTGGCTGCAATGACGCGCTCGGCGTTGGGGCATGCTCGCTCAGGTCCAGAGGGAGGGTGTCGTCGAGCGACATTTCCTCTTCGCCAGCTTGCTCGTCGGGCTTTTCGTCTTCTGGCTGCGATGGAGGTGGACCAGAATAACCTGGTGGGAGTGGATGAAACTGGGGTCCCCTCATGGGTGGGCTCCTTTGCATTCGATGACCTGTATATACACTAACGGAAAGCGGGAGTTTCGTCTAGTCTTCATCCATCGGGGTGCATTCAAATCGCCATTGGTCAGCATCTGGCTCGATCCTTATCCCAACGAAACTTGCCCTGCGGTCGCCCCATTCGACTTTGCCTGTGATCTGCTCGGATTCGATGGCCAGATCCTCGACCGTCCCCTTCGCGACTCGCTTGACCTCCCCACGCCCCTGACTCAGGGGGCCCTCGTAATCGAGGTAAAATGCCCGGTGGTCGGCCACTTTTACCCCTGTGTACAGCCGATTGCGGTCGGGGCGGACGGGCACACGAAAGGTTACCAGTCGGTGTTCGGCGGTCCGCTCCGGCTGATCAATGAGCCAGTCGTAGTGGTCGGGCTTGTCGGGTTGGGTGTGCAAGAGCACCACGGTTTGCGCCATGGTGCATGGTATGGCCCGAGCGTCGACCCTACGATGTAGAGAAGACGCCCCAACAGGGATTCGTGGGCGATCGGAGGATGAAGCATGAAGCGTATGGGTATGGCGGTATTGGTGCTCGCGATGGGCGTTGGCTTTGGGCTCGGCGGCTGCAGCACGGCGGGCAAGGTC
>DEXG01000036.1:0-75937 GCA_002364005.1 Phycisphaerales bacterium UBA3190 | reverse complement strand
TGCAGCACGGCGGGCAAGGTCAAGCGAACGCTCGCACTCAACGACCTGCATATTCGTGCGGCGGTTGCTGAAGACGAGGGTGATTGGGACGAGGCGTACTCGCTCTGGAGCGAGTATGTTGATCGTCGCCCCCAGAGTGCCTTGGCTGAATATCGCCTTGGTCAGGTCGAAATGCAGCTCGGGCTGTACCGTGACGCGGCCGGGCACCTTCGTGTCGCGCACGACCTGCAGCCGGGCAATGTCGAGTACATCGAAGCCCTCGCCGAGGCGCTCGTCGCCTCGGGGGAGCAGGACGCGCTGATGAACCTGATGCGTCGAACCGCCGAAGAAGGCCCAGACGGCTCCGGTTACCTGCGTATGGGCCGCTATGCCCAGCAGGCAGGTTTGCTTGATGAGGCGAACGAAGCATTCCAGCTGGCAATCGTCCAGGCCCGAGGCACCTCGCCCGAGCCGTATATCGCGATGGCTGACTTCGCTCAGGCGATTGACAATACCGATCTGGAAATCCGCAATCTTCGATACGCGCTCTGGTTCGACCGGACCAACCAAACGATTAACGCACGCCTCCAGGATCTTGGGATGATTCCTGGCCCATCACTGGCATTGCGGCCCGAATTTTGATCGCGATTGCTTGATCCTTCTTGGGTCGGGCTGTACCCTTTATCCGTATTTGCGGATAATCGGATTATGAATAAGCCCCCCCACCCTTCAATCAGCAGCCAGGACACTGTGGATCTGCTCACGCAGCTCGGTGATGCCGTGCGATTACGCATGCTCAGGGTGCTTGAGCAGCATGAGCTTTCGGTGGGCGAGCTGGTCAAGGTTCTGCAGATTCCCCAGTCCTCGGGCTCGCGTCATTTGCGTGTGCTCAGCGATGGTTGCTGGGTCTTCAAGCGATCTGCCGGCCCCGCGTCATACTACCGAGTGGTGATCGATGATCTGCCGAAGGAACATCGAACGCTCTGGGTGACGATTCGCAATCAGATGGGCGATGATGCCACGCTGGCCGAGGATGATCGTCGTCTTTCGGCGGTGCTTGCCGAGCGGATGACGGATTCCGAGGCCTACTTCGGTCGTGTCGCGGGCGCTTGGGACGATATTCGCAGCCAGCTCTTTGGGAGTGGTTTCACCGAGCACGCGTTGCTCGGGTTCGTGAACCCCGAATGGGTGATCGCGGATCTTGGGTGTGGGACGGGCAACGCGACTGAACTGCTCTCGCCTTGGGTTCGCGAGGTGATCGCGATTGATCGGTCTCCCGAGATGCTCGATGCTGCCCGCTCGCGATTGCTCGAGCATGGTGGCTCGGACGAGCGGATTCGGTTTGTCGAGGCAGATCTCTCGAAGCTTCCGATACCGGATGCAAGTGTTGATGCGGCCGCGTGCGTGCTGGTTTTGCACCATATTGACGATCCGGGTGCTGCGTTGCGGGAGATCCGGCGGGTGCTTCGGACTGATCATGGCGGCGGGATGCTGCTGGTTGTCGATATGTGCGAGCACGACCGCATCGAATACAAGCATGCGATGGGGCACCTGCACATGGGGTTCACCGACGCGGAACGGGACCAGATGTTTTACGATGCGGGTTTCAAATCAGTACGAACACACAAGCTTCGCCCCGGGGTGGAAGCATCGGGCCCATCGCTGTTCGCGGCGGTGGCGCAGGTTTAGAGAACGACAGATCAAACACGGAAGAAGGGCCTACCGGCCCCGAACAAAAGGGAATGACACATGACCGCAACAGCGACAAAGAGCGCACTGCAAGCAGACGAGATCAACGGCATCCAGTTCAAGGTCAGGGACCTTGCTGAAGCCGAGCACGGACGCAAGGAACTGCGTCTTGCTGAGCACGAGATGCCCGGCCTGATGGCCCTGCGGAAGCAGTACGGCGACAAAAAACCGCTCAAGGGTCTCAAGATCATGGGCTCGCTGCACATGACGATCCAGACCGGCGTGCTCATCGAGACGCTGACTGCGTTGGGTGCTGATGTTCGCTGGTGTTCATGCAACATCTTCTCGACGCAGGACTTTGCGGCTGCGGCGATCGTAGTTGGCCGTCCTGAGTCGGGTGGTACTCCTGAGTCGCCCAAGGGCGTGCCCGTCTTTGCCTGGAAGGGCGAGACGCTCGAGGAATACTGGTGGTGTACCAAGCAGGCGCTGACATGGCCTGACGGGTCCGGTCCTGATCAGATCGTTGACGATGGTGGCGACGCGTCGCTGTTCATGATCAACGGCCTTGATTATGAGACCACCGGCGTGGTGCCGTCGTTCGATCCTGAAAATGACCCGGAAGAGTGGAAGCATGTGCTTGCGACGGTCAGTGACACGATCGAGAATAACCCCGGTTGGTTCACCAAGGCGACCCCCGCGATCCGCGGCATCTCGGAAGAGACCACCACGGGTGTGCATCGTCTGTACCAGCTGGCCAATGCTGGCAAGCTGCCTTTCCCGGCGATCAATGTCAACGATTCGGTCACCAAGAGCAAGTTTGACAATGTCTACGGCTGCCGCCACTCGCTGATCGACGGGCTCAACCGTGCCAGCGATGTGATGCTCTCGGGCAAGGTCGCTGTGGTCTGTGGCTACGGTGATGTAGGCAAGGGCTGCTGCCAGTCGCTCAAGGGGCAGGGCTGCCGCGTGATCGTGACCGAGATCGATCCGATCTGTGCGTTGCAGGCGGCGATGGAGGGCTACCAGGTCCTCACGCTCGATGATGTGGTTGAGACCGCGGATATCTTTATTACCACCACGGGCAACAAGGACATCATCACGCTTGATTCGATGAAGCGGATGAAGAACAAGGCGATCGTCGGCAACATCGGTCACTTCGATAACGAGATCCAGATGGAGAAGCTCCAGAAGGACCCGGATGTCGAGCGGATCAACATCAAGCCCCAGTTCGATGAGTTCGAGTTCAAGAGCCAGGGCAAGAGCATTCTGGTTCTGGCCGAGGGGCGTCTGCTGAACCTCGGTTGTGCGACGGGGCACCCCAGCTTCGTGATGAGCGCCAGCTTCACCAACCAGGTGATCGCGCAGATCGAGCTTGCGGAGAACCTCGAGAACTATGACAACAAGGTGTATGTGCTTCCCAAGCACCTCGACGAGCAGGTTGCTCGTTTGCATCTGGATCAGCTGGGTGTGAAGCTCACCAAGCTGACCAAGGATCAGGCCGAGTACCTCGACATTCCTGTCGATGGGCCGTACAAGCCAAGCCACTACCGCTACTGATCTGAAGTTTTGATTTCTGTTCAGGGCGGCGTATCGACAGGTGCGCCGCCCTCTTTTATGTCGATTCCGGTTGAGACATGGCGTTGGTTGGCGAGCGAGGATGGGTTCGAGGCGATCGCGTGCGCACCGAGCGAGACGAGCGCGTCGGTGGTGTCGGGGTTGCGGAAGCGGTTTGATGCCGATCAGGTGCGTGGGATTCTTGAAGCGGGTGCCGCGCGTCGCAAAGCGGGTGCGAAGCTTGATGCGGGGTGGGCGGCATCGCTGCTGGCTGATATTGCCGGTGTCGAGATGGCGAGTTCGGCTCTTTCGAGTGTGTACAAGGCACGTCGGTTTGCTGAGGTGCTCGGCAAGGGTGCGTTGGTTGCGGATCTGTGCTGTGGGATCGGGGCCGACTCGTGGGGGCTGGCCGAAGCCGGGCTGCGGGTTGTTGGGGTTGATGCTGATCCCGGGCGAGCGGTGATGTATGGCCACAATCTACCCGGGTGTTCGGCAGTGTGCGGGGATGCGTTGGCCGACTGCCCCACTGACGCCGTCGCGTTCCATCTTGATCCGGCCAGGCGTGCGGGGGCCAAGCGGACGCTCCTGATCGAAGATTTTCTGCCCGGGCCTGATGTGTGGGCGGCGATTATCGACAAGCGCGGTGATGGTGCGATCAAGCTCAACCCTGGGGTTGATGCGTTCGCGTTGCCCGAGGGCGAGGTCGAGATTCTCAGCGAGCCCAGCGGGTTGACGCAGGCGGTGCTCTGGATCGGGCAACTGGCAGGAGCGGCGAGCCGGCGAGCCACGAAACTGAGCGCCGATGGAACCGCCTGCTCGATCACGGGTGAGCCGGAACGCCCTGAGGATACCCATGAAATCGGGGCATTCCTCGGGACACTTGATGCGTGTGTCGAGCGTGCGGACCTGACCGGTGTGCTGCTCGATCAGTTGGGTGTGTCTTTGGTTCACCCGGGGACGGGGTTGGTCACGGGCGAAGCAGCTATTTCTCATGCGATGGTGCGATGGTACCGGGTGCTTGAGGTGCTTGCGTGGAGTGAGAAACGTGTTCGATCGGCGTTGCGATCACACGATGCAGGCGTGGTTGAGATTCGTACGCGGGGCAGTTTGGTGAACCCCGATGAACTTCAACGCAAGCTGCGTGGGACCGGCTCACGAAACGATCGAAGCGTGCTGGTGTATCGGCTCGGTGATCGTGCCGTGGCGGTCATCGCCGAGCAGGTGCGCGAAGAAACACCCGCGAACGAGCGATCGCACGCGGGTGGGGATGGAGGTCGTGATGTTTAGCGATCGCTCAGCAGCCGCCGGCATAGAAACGCAGGAACTCGGAGATGTCGAAGTAGTTGAAATCGCCGTCGCCGTTGGTGTCGCCGGGGACGAGCTGGTTGACGAAGAGGTCGACGAAGCGGGAGACATCGTTGAAGTTAAGCTGCCCGTTGGCGTCGTAGTCGGCGGGGCATGCGGCGATCCCGATTTCGGGGGTCATGGCCTGGATGTCGAGCCCGGTTTCGAAGGTGCGGGCGATGATGCCGGTGTCGGGGTCCATCTCGTGGATGATGCCGTCGGTTCCGGCGATGTAGAGCATGCCGTCCATGGCGACGGTGGCGTTGGCGTCGGAATCGACGGGGTAGGTGCCGGCGTAGTTGACGCCGCCTTCGAACTTATCGAAGAGGTAGACGGTGCCTTCTTCTGCACCGAAGAAGGCGATGCCGGAGAGGTACATGGTGTCGTTGTCGAATGCGAGGGACTGGACGAAGGAGCCGCAGGCGGCGAAGAAGAGGAATTCATCCTGTCCGATGTGGGCACGCATAGCCAGGGACGAGTGTCCGCCCACGAAGAGGCCACCGGCATCAAGCCCGATGGTCGTGACATCGGTGCCCAGGTCGCTGACGCTGTGGTCGATGGCTCCGGTGCTGGGATCGACATAGTCGATGCGTCCGGTGGAGTCTGCGACGACGAGCTGATCACCGAGCCAGGCCATGGCGCTGGCGTCGCTGTTGAGCGAGAATGCCCCGCTGACGAGGTCGGTGCTCAGTTCGTAGGTGTAGACGCTGCCGTTATGGTCACCCAGGAAGAGGGTGTTGTCGTGGACGGTCATCGAACTGACGGGGCCCGAGCAGACGCCTCGGAAGGTGATGGCACCGGTGTCGGTGTCGAGGGCGTGTACGGTGCCCTGTGTGCCGGCGAAGAGGATGCTGTCGGCGTTGGCGGCTCCGGCGCTGAGTGCGACAACGAGTGCGAGGGTTGCGGACTTGGTGATGTTCATCATGAGGTAGCTCCTGTTTTTGCTTTGAGCGAGGGGGTCATGGGTTTGGGCGATTTGCCCTTTCATGAGAACATCTTCGTGGGTCAAATAGGAAAACCTCCCCCACTCTTTGGTGGGCGATGCTCAGATTGGGGTTTCTGGGGATCAGGTGCGGGGTCTGGCGCGACCGATGAACATAGAGAGAAGTTCGCCACGAGAAGAGACTTTGAAATGGCGATAGATTGCGAGCACATGATCGTGGATCGTCGCTCGCCCCACATCAAAGTGGTAGGCGATTTGCTTTTCGGAGTCACCCATGAGCAGGCGTTCGAGAACTTCGAGGCGTCGTTTGGTCAGCGTGCTCAGTTGCGGCTCGTCGGCTGCGGCGAGGTAGGACCCGATCTCACGGTTGATGATCATGTGCAGCAGCGAGACGATGGCGTGCTCGCGTGGGGAGAAATCGCGAGAGCCCACGCCTTTGTGGAGCCAGAGTGTGGTGCAGCGGTCCGGGATCGTGGTTGGGCAGACCGAGATGATGTAGTCGTCGATGCCGCACTCGCGGTGGATCTCGTTGAAGGTGTGGGACCGGTACCAGGTCTCACGGCCCCAGATCTGGTCGCGGGAGAGGACGAGTGTCTCGCCCGAGAACTTGGAGAGGTACGGGTATTCGGGTGTGCGTTCGACGGGGATCGTCTGGGCGTATTCACGCCAGCGTTTTTCGGCGTCGTTGGAGATCCAGCCGTCTCGGTGGGTTCCCAGGTAGCGGGTTTCCTGTTCGTGGCTGGCACCGAAATGCTCGATCTCGGAGCTGATGATGACCTGGGCATCGACGATGGTGCGCAGCTCGTTGAGCAGTTGGTTTCGCCATGCGTCCAGATCGGCACCCAGGTCGCGGCATCGGCCGGCGATCTGGTGGCACTCGTGGACATCTCTGGCGGAGAGTTCTGTGAACATGCGGTGAGTGTACCACGCTTTGCGTCTGATACGAAGCTTTGGTTTGTCGCCAGCTGGTTATCGGTTGAGCTTTGGCGGGTCTTCGTCGCGGCTGTTGCCGCTGAAACGGGCGTTGGTGGCATCCTCGTCGGTGCTCGTGACGACGCCGTCTGCGTCGACGATGTATCCCAGATCCTCAAGGGTAGTGCTCTCGACATGGCCGTCGCAGAAGACGGCGTTGGTTTTGTCCCGGTGGCGAGCATGGGGGGCGGAGCGGTGCTCGAAGCCGCGGTTTCTCAGATCGGCGAAGTCGTTATTGTCGGTCAGGCGGGGCGGGTCGAGCGCGTAGCCGTGGCCACCCTCGGCTCTGAGTTCGGGGTCGCGGATGCCGTCGTTCCGGTTCTGGGTCCTCTGGGATTCGGGTTTGCCCGCGGCGGTGCCGAGGGAGTCGGCGAACATGAGGGTGTTGGAAGTGTCGAGCGACGAGGCGCGGACGGGGAAGTTGATGAAGCCGCCGTTTTCATCGTCGTTGACGAAGCGCGTATTGCCGAGGAAATGGTGGTTGTACCCGAAGGCGTAGTTACGGGTGTTGTTCCATTCGGGCACGACCGGGCAGAGGAAGACCTCGTTGGCATTGACGGTCATCGTGTGCTCGTCTTCGCGGTCGGGGCTGGGGTTGGCGAAGGCGTCGAACCCGGCGGCTGCACCGATGACGGCGAACCAACGGGGGCGGTACTGATCGCCGTTGCCCAGGGTATAGACATTCCTGGTTTCGTCCGCGTACCGACCGGGCTGCGCGGGGACGGAGATATCGCGGTTGGTGTCGGCGTAGATCTGCCAGCCCGTGGCGACCTGGCGCATGCGGGTGGTGCAGATGAGGGACTTGGCGGTATCGCGGGCGCTGGAGAGGGCGGGAAGCAGGATGCCGATCAAGAGCGCAATGATGGCGATCACGACGAGCAGCTCGATGAGGGTGAATGCGTATCGGTTGGAATCGTCTGCATCAGAACGGTGCATCGGATATGTTCTTCGCATCAGCAAGACTGCCCGTTCCCTCCTGAGGAGGATTGTCGTATAGATTCCTTGTTCGATGAACAGGTAATCGGACCCACACGCATGGAAGCAGCCGTGGCTCGCAGCGGGCATACGGGACGGAGGGTGGCATGAGTCATTTTCGGGAACTCTTTGAGTCCACAACATTCTCATTCGAGTTTTTCCCGCCCAAAACCGAGGCGGGGGCGCAGAAGCTGTTCGATCATATCGTGAAGCTCGAGAAGCTCAGGCCCTCGTTCGTGAGCGTGACCTACGGGGCGGGCGGTTCGACGCGTCAACTGACGCGTGATCTGGTACACCGCGTTCGTGCCGAGACGGGCATTAATACGGTCCCCCACCTCACCTGCGTGAAGCATAGCGAGAGCGATATCCGCGGCATCGTCGAGGGCTACGCCCAGCGTGGGATCCAGAGCATCTTGGCGTTGCGAGGCGACCCCCCGCACAACGAGCCGCATTGCTTTGGCGACGACCGATTCTCGAACGCGGGCGAGCTGGTTCGCTTCATTCGGAAGATCGAGGATGAGCAACGCCAGTTGAATGGATTCAAGGGATTCGGCATCGGTGTGGCGGGCTTCCCGGAGGGGCATCCATCGACGCCGAATCGGATCACCGAGATGGAGTACCTCAAGGCGAAGATCGACGCGGGGGCTGACTACATCATTACGCAGATGTTCTTTGATAACAGGGACTTGTACGATTTTCGTGATCGCTGCGAGATGGCTGGGATTCGGGTCCCAATCATCGCGGGGGTGATGCCGATCCAGTCGATCAGTGGTATGAAGCGGATGTCGGAGCTGGCGCTGGGGATGCGATTCCCCGCCCCGCTGCTGCGGATGGTGCGCCGGACCGATGGCTCAGACGAGGCCATTCGTCGAGTCGGCGTTCACTGGGCGACCGAGCAGAGCCGTGACTTGCTCGACCATAGGGTCTCGGGGATCCATTTCTACACCCTGAACTCCTCGGGCGCGACTATGGAAATCTACAAGACGCTCGGCGTGCAGGATTCCCAGCAGCTTGGCAGTGAGCCGACGCTCCCGTTCTAATGCTTTGCGTTCTTCCGAGCCGCCTCGACGAGCTTCTCGATGATCTGTTGCCCCAGTTTCGCGTTGTCGGTGCGTTCGGGGTGCCATTGCACGCCGAGGTAGAAACGGCGGGTTGGGTCGTCTATGGCTTCGATCACCCCGTCGTGGGCGGTGGCGAGAGGGCGGAGCGTGCCTGGGTCTTGGATCGCCTGGCGGTGCTTGGAATAGGTCGACCCCGCGGGGATGATCGATTCATCGATCGAGCTGATGTCGTGTGTCTTTTCCCAGTGGTCCGTGTGGCTGGCGTGGGTTTCGGGCAGGTGCTGATTCAGGGTGCCCCCAGCCACGAGACCCATCATCTGCATGCCAAGGCAGATGCCTAGAACTGGGATGTCATGGCGATCGTTGAGGGCGGTGAGCAACGAAGTCTCAAAATCCTGGCGATCTTTGAGCACCCGAACCGCCTCGGGGTGGGTTGGGGTTCCGAAGGGCTCGGTGACGGGATCGTCGCCTCCCGTGAAGATTAAAGCATCGAACCGATCGATGAGGCTGTCAGCATGTCCGGGTGTTGGGGGCAGAATCACCGGAACCCCGCCGGCGGCCAGTACGGACCGGGTATAGGTCATGGTCGAGAAGGCGGTCGGACGATCGCTGCGGACCATGAGGTCGGCGGTGATGGCGATGAGCGGGCGTCGTATGGGCATGGGGATGATGTCGGGTAAATACGGGCGTTTTGTGCACGAACGGTCGATAGGATAGATGCATGTCGATACGAACGCTGCTGATCTGGATCATCATCGCGGGAATGCTCGGAGGGGCTGCTGTTTTCGTGCGTCAGAAGCACATTGCCGCCTTGGGTGAGCAGGAGGTTGTCTGGGTCGGGCTTGAGTTTGACCCCGCTGGCGTTATTTCGCTTTCAGTTGAGGGTGAGGGCGGCTCGGTTGAGATTCAGCGTGATGCGGACTCGATCGATCAATGGCGGGGCGCGTGGAGCAACGGGGTCTCGTGGGGACTCGCTTCGAATCGTGTTCGTGCCGGGCTCCGGTCACTGGCAACAGCACGGGTTCGGCTGAGCGACGAGGCCGTCATGAATTCGCCAGATCGTACGACCACGGTCCGATCGCGGGATGGTTCGATCATCACGCTCTCGATCGGCAGCGATCGCTTGGGCGGACGCGTCCCAGTACGGGTCGAACAGCGCGATGAGAGCGGTGCGATCGAACGCGTGGTCGACGGCTGGCTCGATACGGCCCTTGTTGATTCGTTCACAAGCGATGTTGTGCTCGGGTGGCGGGATGATCGCCTGTTCGATATGGCTGCCTCCTCGGTCTCGCAGCTTCGGCTCAGTGCCGATAAGCATGCGGTGTCGCTTTTACGAACTCCAAATGGATGGGTGATCGACGATCCGATCGAGGTACACGCGAATCGTGAGAAGGTCGATGAGCTGGTTCGTTCGCTGCTGTCGGTTCAGGCACAGCGGTTTATCGATGAGGAGATCGACGAGGCCACCAGCGGCCTCTCGAAACCCCTCGCCCGCATCATGGTTGGTGACGAGGCGTCTGGCTCCAGTTTGACCATTGGTACCCGAGCTGACATCAACGCTGACACCCTTTATGCCCGCTTTGAGCAGGGCGGACACTCGACGCTGATCACCGTTTCGACCGACGCGCTCACGAAGCTGACGGCGTATCCAGATGCGTATGTATCCAAGACCGCCGGTGGCTTCGGGCTTACGAGTGTCCGATCCGTGCGGGTGCTGGGGCGTGATGATGTGATGAAGCTCGATGCCGTGCGGAACGGCGCCACATGGCTTATCGCGGATCAGGAGGCGGATACACTGACGAACGAGTCGATCGATCGATTGCTGTCGATCCTGCTACTCCAGCCCGCCTTTGGGGTACGCCTGGTTGACGCGTCGTTCGAGTTGCCCAAGATCATCGCGGGGGTCGAGTTGCTCGATGCGAACGGTGCGCCCCTCGGTGAATATGACATCGCTCTGGAGCAAGCAGCCGATGGGCTGCGATTGCTGGTGATCGGGGATCTCGGCGATGGACGACGCGTGGTCTGGGGCTACAGAGGCGATGATGCGCAGGCGACCGGCACCTGGCTCACGATCGCGGCGAGTCGGCCCACACCCAAGAACTGAGATTGGTGATCAGGCGGTCGCGACGGGCGCGTCTTTGGCGATGTCGGTGCGGAGCTGCATGCCCTCGAAGTGGATCTTGTCCGCGGCTTCGTATGCACGCTGGCGGGCCTGTTCCATGCTGTCGCCCAGGGCGGTGACCGAGAGCACACGCCCCCCACTGGTCACAAGTGTTCCCGCATCGTTGAGTTTGGTGCCCGCGTGATAGACGCTGACGCCTTCGATGGCCTCGGCATCTTCGATCCCGTTGATGGGGAAGCCGGTCTTGGGTGACTCGGGGTAGCCCTTGGATGCGAGCACAACCGTGACGCACGATTGCGGGGTGTACTGCACATCGATCTGGTCGAGTTTTCCCGCGGCAGTGGCCCAGAGTAGTTCCAGCGCGTCGGACTGCAGACGGGTCATGAGGGGCTGGCACTCGGGATCGCCGAAGCGGACATTGAACTCGAGCACCTTGGGGCCGCCGGGGGTGAGCATGATGCCCGCGTAGAGGACGCCTCGGAAATCGATCTCGTCGCGACGCAGGGCGTCTGCGATGGGAACCAAGACCTCGGACTCGATCTGATGCATGATCGGTTCGGAGATGGTGTCCGCGGGGCAGAAGGCCCCCATGCCGCCGGTGTTGGGTCCCTCGTCGTTGTTGAGCAGGCGCTTGTGGTCTTGGCACGGGGGGAGGACGAGGATGTTGTGCCCGTCGAGGAGTGCGAGGACAGAGACCTCTGTGCCGTTGATTTTCTCTTCTACGAGGATCGTCTTACCCGCATCGCCAAACGCCTTGTTGACGAGCATCTCGCGTGCCGCGGCGATGGCCTCTTGGTTGGTCTTGGGGACGATGACCCCCTTGCCCTTGGCGAGCCCGGTAGCCTTGATGACATAGACCTCGTCGCGGGTTTTGAGGAACTCCTGGGCCTGATCGAACTTCTTAAAGATGCGTCCCTCGGCGGTCGGGACCGATGCGGCCCGCATCATCTGCTTGGCGTAGGACTTGTCGGCTTCGAGATTGGCGCCCTTGGCACCGGGGCCAAAGACCAATCGCGGTGAGCCGTTGGCCTTTTTGCTGAGCGTATCGGCCCAGCCGTCTGCCAAGGGGTCTTCCGGGCCGATGACGACGAGTTCGATGTTCTCTCGGTCGCAGAACTGCACCAGGCGGTAGAGCTCTTTGGTCGTTGCCGGGGCATCGACCTGCTGGGCCAGTTTGGCAATGCCCGGGTTGGTTGTATCGGTCGCGTAGAGCGTCCCAAGCTTGGGGGAACGCGCGATCGCGGTGGCGAGGGCGTGCTCGCGGGCACCGCCACCGATGAGCAGGACATTGACTGTTTCGGGCATCTGCATGACCGATCATAGACCCCGTTGGGCATGAAAAAACGGGGCGAAACGCCCCGCTTGTGTGGTCGTGGGCATCTTCTCAGTTCAACGATCCGCACTTGGCGATCGCGGCATGGAGGGCCTTGTCGCGGGCGATCAGTTCGGCCTTGCCCTCGTCGCTGCGGGCCTTGAACTCGACCTGGTTGGCTTCGATGGTCTTGGGCGAGATGATGAACCGCAGTGGGATGCCGACGAGGTCAGCATCCTTGAACTTGGGACCGGGGCGGTCGTCGCGGTCGTCGATGAGGACATCGAAGCCCTGCTGGGCGAGTTCGGATGCCAGCTTGTTGGCCTCGTCCATGACCCCCTCGTCATCGGGGCGGATGACGACGATCTGGGCGTGGTACGGCGCGATAGCCAGGGGCCAGATGATGCCGTTGTCGTCGTGGGCCGATTCGATGCAGGCGGAGAGGGTGCGCGAGACCCCGATGCCGTAGCAGCCCATGATGACATCCTGCTTCTTCTGCTGCTTGTTGAGGACGCTCAGGCCCATCGCAGATGAGTACTTGGTCCCGAGCTTGAAGATGTGGCCCACCTCGATGCCGCGTCGGGCTTCGAGCTTGGCTCCCTCTGCTCGGGGTGAGGGGTCTCCGGCTTCGGCGTTGCGGATGTCTGCAACTTTGACCTTTTCAGCGGCGATCGCGTTGGCCATATCGCGGGACCAGTTGAAGCCGGTGATGTGGTGGTCTTTCTCGTCCGCGCCGGTGGCCCATGAGGGGGCGTTGAGGGCGTCGGGGTCGACGACGAGGGTCATTTTGATCGAGTCGAATGTTCGTGGCGAGACATACCCGATCGAGAAGCCGGCTTTGGTTGCTTCGGCTTCGGGGGCGAGTTCGACCTCGGTGCCGACCGCGTCGCGGACTTTGGCCTCGTTGACATCGTGATCGCCGCGGACCACGGCGACGACCCACTTGGCTTCTGTGCCGACCCGTCGGAAGACGATCGATTTGAGCATCTCCGAGGGCTGGACGCCGAGGTGTTCTGCGACTCCCTCGATGCCCGGCATGTCGGGGGTGTGGTGCTTGGTGATCTCGGTTGTGGGCGCCAGGTCGAAGGACCAGTTGCGCTGACCGATCTCGGCCTTTTCGACATTGGCCGCGTACCCGGATTCGGGGCAGACGAGGATGGTGTCTTCGCCGTTGGCGCAGTTGACCATGAACTCGTGTGAAGCGGAGCCGCCGATGGGGCCGGCCTCGGCTTCGACGGCAGAGAAGTCGAGCCCGCAGCGGGTGAAGATGTTGGTGTAGGCCTGGTACATCTTGTCGTAGGTGTGGTTCAGTCCGGCCTCGCCGTCCAACTCCAGGTGGAAGCTGTAGGCATCCTTCATGATGAACTCGCGACAGCGGAGCAGGCCGGCGCGGGGGCGGAACTCGTCGCGAAACTTGCTCTGGATCTGGTAGAGGTTGAGGGGGAACTGCTTGTAGCTGGTGACGGCGCCGCACATGAGGTCGGTGATGACTTCTTCGTGGGTCGGGCCCAGGGCGGTGCGACGCCCGTGGCGATCTTCGAAGGTGAAGAGCAGGTCGCCGTAGTTCTCGTCGCGTTTGGTGTCCTTGTAGAGCTCGATGGGCATCATGGCGGGCATGAGGAACTCTGAGGCACCCGCCGCGTCCATTTCCTCACGCACGATCTCGGAGATTTTGCGCAGTGTGCGCCAGGCGAGGGGGAGGTAGTTGTAGATGCCCGCACCGACCTGGCGGATATAGCCCGCTCGGACGAGGAAGATGTGTGATGGGGTTTCAGCATCTGCCGGGGCATCCCGCGTTGTGGGGACGAGCGTCTGGGTCCAGTTATGGACACAGCCGGTGGTCGGCGAGAGGGCGGCATGACGGGACTGTTGATCAGATTGGGCGTTGATGGTGCTCATATGCGATGAGTGTACGCATCATTGCTGCCAGAACCCAGATGACGAGGGGTTCAGGCGGGAGCTTGTGTGCCCGGCTTTGGCTCGAGCTGTGTCGCTGAGCGTCGGTCGATCGCGGCCCATCGAGCCCGGTGCTGCTCCGCGATGGGTGCGTGGTTGGGGCTGTTCCACCAGCAGATTTCGATCGGGAGCGTCATGTCCCGGGCCAACTCGGTGACCTGCTCGGTGGTGAAGTCGACAAATGGGGTGTCAATACGGACTTCTGGTGCGGTGTCGGGTGTCGCGTCGAGCGAGACGGTGCGTCCCACGAGCATGGCTCGGTCGATGGCGTTGCCGATGGCACCGATCCGGTCGGGATGGTCATCGCCGATCCTGATCGGCCAGACCACCCGCTTGAGCCCCATGCTGAGGGCGAGGTAGGCGGCTTCTGTCAGCAGGCGGGTCTGGAGCTGCCCGAGATCTTGGTCGTTCACTGACTCATTTTCTGGCGGATAGAGTGCATTTTGCGGGTCGATTGAAAGCGCGTACATGCTTGCTTGCTGCATCACGGCGGGATCGATTGCTGAGATCAGAAGATCAAACTCCTCATCGGTCGTCCCCCACCATGTTGGAAGCAAGCAGGAGGGATCACCCGTGGTCATCGTCTGCTGCTCGGCGGCCATGGCGCACGCGAGCAGCGACTCGACATCGGCATTGGTGAGGATGAGGCAGCGATCTTGGGTGAATCGTGGGACCAGCATGGAGTGATTGTACCAGAAGTTTGTGTGGCCCGTCGGGTCAGTGATTCGGCGTCGGGGCTCGGAAATCGTTGAGATCGACTTCTCTGAAATACGCGATGGTGCGTTGGAGTCCCTGCTCAAGCTCGACGGTGGGTTCCCAGTCGAGCAAGTCGCGTGCACGGCTGATGTCAGGCTGGCGTTGCATGGGGTCGTCTTCGGGGAGTGGTTTGAAGACCAGCTTGCTGGGAGCGCCGGTGAGTTTGATGGTCAGCTCGGCCAGCTGCTTGATGGTGAACTCGGTGGGGTTGCCGATGTTCACGGGAAGGTGGTCTGTATCGCCCTCATGTCGCATCAAGCGGATGATGCCCTCGATGAGGTCGTCCCGGTAGCAGAACGAGCGGGTCTGGGAGCCGTCGCCAAAGATGGTGATGTCCTCGCCGCGCAGGGCCTGGATGATGAAGTTGGAGACGACGCGGCCGTCGAAGGGGTGCATGCGCGGGCCGTAGGTGTTGAAAATGCGTACGACCCGGATATCGAGCTGATGGCGGCGATGGTAGTCGGCGAAGAGGGTTTCGGCGGCACGCTTGCCCTCGTCGTAGCAGGCGCGTGGACCGATGGGGTTCACATTACCCCGATAGGACTCGGGCTGGGGGTGGATCGTCGGGTCGCCGTAGACCTCGCTGGTGGAAGCCTGGAGGATGCGGGCGTCGCACCGTTTGGCCATCCCAAGGGTGTTGATAGCCCCCATGACGGAGGTCTTCATGGTCTTGATGGGGTTGTATTGGTAGTGACCCGGGGCGGCTGGGCAGGCGAGGTTGTAGATTTCGTCGACTTCGAGCCAGATCGGGTGGGTGACATCGTGACGGATGAGGTCGAAGTTGTTGTACTGGAGCAGGTGCTGGACATTGGACTTCTGGGAAGTGAAGAAGTTATCGAGACAGATGACATCGTGCCCCTCGCTGAGGAGGCGTTCGCAGAGATGCGATCCGAGGAAGCCCGCGCCGCCCGTAACAAGTATCCGTTTGATGGTCATGTGTCGAAGTTCCTGTGCTCAGGCCTTGGTGGTCGTTCGTGCGTTGCTTCGTTCGTTGGCGATCATGCGCGCGTAGCGGATCATCGCGTCCATGGGTGACCAGGAGGGGGCCCAGTTCAGCCCCTTCTTTGTCTCGCTCATGTCGGCGCAGGTGTAATGCTGATAGGTCGGGATCATCGCTTCCGGCATATCGAAATACTCGGCTTCGACGCTTGTGCCCAGGGCTTCGTTGATCGCATCGACAATGTCGTTGAAGGAGGTCGTCTGGCCCGAGCCCAGGTTGTACACGCCCGGGGTGATGCCCGGCTTGGCGCCGGCGAGGGTGCATGCGACCACATCCTCAACAAAGATCTGGTCCCGCTGGTGTTCGCCCATTTTGAAGAGACGAGGACGCTTGCCGTCGAGGATCTGGTTGGAGAGGTGGTAGACCATCGAGGCCATCTTGCCCTTTCTCGCCTCGCCGGGGCCGAAGACATTGAAGTACCTCAGCCCCACAACATGCGGCAGGGGCTCGCCCTCGGCTTGGCGTTGCTTGAAGAAACGGAAGACCTCGGTGTCCATCAGCCACTTGGAGAAGCCGTAGATGTTGTTGGGTTTACCCGCGGCCTCAAGCGGGAAGGGCGTGTGCTCGTCGGCTTGGGGCGGTGAGCCGTAAGTTGCGGCGCTGGATGCGTAGACAAGGGGGACATCGCACTCGACGCAGGCCTCGAGGATGTCGGCGAATGGCTCGGTGTTGTCCCGGAGCATCTTCTGCTCGTTGAACTCGAGGGTATCGGTGATGGCGGCCAGGTGGAAGACGGCCTTCGGCTGGAGGCCCAGCAGGGCGGGCTGCCAGTTGAGTTCACCCACCGAGTCGCTGAGTACGCTGCCTGTGAATGGCGGGAGTCCTGCTCGCTCGAGCGCCTCGACGATGTTGGCGTATGAACCCGTTCTGAAGTCATCGACGATATAGATATGCGCATCGGGCTCGCGTCGAAGGAGTTCGGCGACGAGGTTGGCACCAATGAAGCCGGCGCCGCCGGTGACGATATAAACGGGTGTCGATTCGCTCATAGGCGATTCTAGGCGTTTCAGGGCTGATCGCTGCCGGATTCGGGTATGGGCGGTAATCGCAGCAACTGGCCGATCGAGATGTCGTCCATGGATTTGAGCTTGTCTCGGTTTGAATCGAAAATAAAGCGGGCGTGGCGGGATGAGCCGTAGATCCGCTGTGAGATGCGTGAGAGCGAATCGCCCGGGCGGACGACATATTCGATCACGGCTGCCTGTGAATCGGTATGCGATTCGATGACGCCGGGTTCAGCGTCTCGGCCCGTGACGCGTCCCTGGATGTTGTTTGGGTCCTTCGGGATCCGGATTGACATGCCCGCTTTGAGCTTCTGGGGGTCAACGAACGGGTTGGCGCGTGCGATGGTTCGCCAGTTTTCGCCTGAGCCGAAGTGCTCCTTGGCGATGCTCTGCATGGTCTCGTTCTCGCGCACGATGTGCTCGATGAACTCGGGAGGAATCAGCTCTGGTTGTGGTGCGGGGGTGGGCTCAACAGGGTCAGTTTGGGTGATATTCATCTGATCGATGATGGTTGGGGCGTTCCCCGCAGCGGGTTGCTCTATGGCGGCTGGGGTGCTCTCGGTGTGCTGTGGCTGCTCGAATGTGATCTTGGGGGGCTGCTGATCATGGGTCGGCTGCCACATCCAGTAGACACCGATCCAGACCAGCACGAGCAGGGACATGCCGATGAATATCCGGGATGAGCGTTCGTCCATCATATCGAAAAGTGCCTCTAAGAAAACCGCCCCGATATTCTATCGGGGCGGGAGGTGTGTTCGCAAGAGATTCAGGCATTACTCCTGATTCGGGAGTGCGTTGAGCTCTTCTTCCTCGCGTTTCCGGCGTTCGCTCAGGTCGTGTTTGCGGCTCCAGACGAGCGGCGAGGCGACAGCGATTGAGGAGTAGGTACCGACGAGGACACCGACGAGCAGGGCGTAGCTGAATGCGTGCACGCCGGGGCCACCGTCGATGTAGAGCAGCAGGACTGCCAGGAGGGTGGTGCCTGAGGTCACGAGGGTTCGTGAGATGGTCTCGTTGATGGAGCGGTTGACGACCGCCTTGGAGGCGTACGGCAGCTTGCCGCGGTTCTCACGGATGCGGTCCATGATGACGATCGTGTCGTTGAGCGAGTAACCGATCAGGGTGAGCAACGCCGCAACGAGGTTGAGGTCGATCTTGAAGGGTTCGATCTTGGCCCATTGCGCGAAGCCATCGAAGATGTGGTGCTCGTACATGATCTCGGCAAACGCGATGAGACCGATGACGATCAGGACATCGTGTGCCAGCGCGACGATTGCGGCCGCGGAGTAGCGGACCGAACCGAATCGGACCCAGATGTAGATCAGGATCAGCAGCAGCGAGAGCATGACCGCGGCGACGGCTGTCGCTCGGAAGTTCTCGGCGATTGCAGGCGAGAACGACTGCACGCTGAGCTGGTCGGACGAGTTGGCGAGTGATGCGGCGATCAGCTCCCACTCGCGTTGGGCGACTTCGGAGCGCCAGATGTCGGCGTTGACGAAGTAATCGATCGTGGGGTCATAGACCATGATGACGCATGATTCGATCTCATCGGGCGAGCCGTCGATGGTGACGATGGCGAGCTTCCGCCCGACGATATCGTTGAAGTCATCCTTCTGGCGTGTGCGTGCGATACGGTCACGGATCTGGTCTTCAGACTGTGGCGGGGAGATGTTGTTGAGGACGATGGCGACACCGCCGACGAACTCGGTGGCATCGTTGCGGACCTCTGGGAGGTTGATGTTCTCGCCCAGACGCGGTTCGATGATCGGGTAGACCGGTGCCGCGGCTGAATCGGGGACCTGTGAGTCTTCGAACTCAAGCGGTGGCGGGACATCGAGCAGGTCTCGGAAGGCCGATACGATCGCTGGGCCCACCTGGTCACGGTTCGTCAGGGTGGTCTTGATGCTGAAGGTGTCAGCGGTCAGGCCATCCTCGCGTGGGTTGATGGGGAGGACCTCTGCGTTCCGCATCGCTTCGAGAGCGACATTGTCGTCGCCGAGTGAGTGGATGATCTCCTCGACCTCGGGGCGTGGCATGGTGAGGCGATCGTCGGGGTCTGGCGTATCGGCATTCTTCATGAATGTCAGCGTGACCTGCGTACCGCCGCGGAACTCGGTGTCGAGCATCTTGGAGCCCTGGGTGACCACCATGGTGATGCCCAGGCCGACGAAGAAGAGCGAGATGAACACGGTCACCCAGCGGAGACCGATCCAGTTGATGTTGGGATGGAGGATGCGTTCGATCGGCTTGACGATCATCGGCAGCATGGCCATCTTGCGGAAGCGGAGCTTATCGACAAGGGTCACCATGATGATGTGGCTGAAGAACAGGGCCGAGACCATGGTGCAGACCACACCGATCCCCAGGGTGATCGCGAAGCCGCGAATCTCCTGGG
Organism: Phycisphaerales bacterium UBA3190; assembly: GCA_002364005.1. Taxonomy (GTDB): domain Bacteria; phylum Planctomycetota; class Phycisphaerae; order Phycisphaerales; family UBA1924; genus UBA1924. Next base: position 56,875 of record DEXG01000036.1, on the reverse strand, counting down.
TGCCCACATTGGCCAGCACGAGGCAGACGATGAGGTTGGTGACATTGCCGTCGACGATGGAGCTGAGGGCTTTCTCGTACCCAAGTCGGACCGCCTGTCGCAGGTCGAGCCCGTTGTTGAGTTCTTCTCGGATACGTTCGAAGATCAGCACATTGGCGTCCACCGCCATACCGAAGGTCAGGATGATGCCCGCGATACCGGGCAGCGTGAGTGACGCACGGGAAAGTGCGAGTGCGCCGAGGATGAGGATCGCATTGGCAGCCAAGCAGAGCACCGCGACGAAGCCGTAGCCCATGTAGTAGACGAGCATGAAGCCCGAGACGATGATGAGGGCCCACTTGCCCGCGTCGACACCGGCGTCAAGGTTGTCCTTCCCAAGATCAGGGGCGATGGTGTTCTCGCTGAGCGGCTCGGGTGAGAGCTTGGCTTGGAGTGAACCCGCGCCGAGCACGCGGATGATGTAGTTGATCTCTTCGATTGAGAAGTCGCCCTCGATGATGCCTCGGTTGGTGATTCGGGCATTGAGGTTCGGTGCGGTGTAGACCTCGTCGTCGAGGAGGACCGCCATGTTGTTCTGTTCGTTGTTGCCGGTCAGCTCGCCGAGGCGTGCGGCACCGGCGGGGTCCATCTCGAAGCCGATCGCGGGTCGTCCGAGCTGGTCCGAAGTCTGGTAGGCGCGGGAGACCTTCCAGCGTGCATCGTCGTTGGTCATGCGCATGTCGCGCGTGTCCCAGCAGAGCATGTAGTAATCGCCGTTGTATTCCTCAACGACATAGTTGTAGTTCGAGGCAAAGTAGGACGCGGGGTCTGCGATCATGCGATCGTAGTCCTGCACCGACTTGTACCAAGAGTCGGCCTTGTTGATCTTGAACCAGCGTGCGTCACGGGCGCCGGCCTGCTTGGGGCCTTTCTCGATGAGCTGCTCACGCAGACGCTGCTCGTCGGGGTGCGTGACGACTGAGCCGGCGCCGCCGCTCTGCGGATCGACCGTGATGCGGAAACTGAGCACACCCGAGGCCTGCACCAGTCGCTTGAGGTCGGAGGTGTCGTCGAGTGACTTGCGATTGGCGCTGTACTCGTCGTATGCCTCGATGACCCGATTCAGTTGGTCTTCGATCTCGGGGTACTGCTGCCTGATCCCATCGAGCGCACGCTTGCGTGGGCTGTCGAGGGTGATCACATCATCGCCGTCACGGATGATCTTTTGTTCGGTCGATCGTTCGAGGGCTCGCTTGACCTCTTCGCGAGAGATCGCGGTGGCCAGCGCCGCATCACGGGCGACCTCGTAGCGGATCTCCGCCTCGGCGGCCTTGATGGCCAGGTCGTCCTTGATCTCGTCGGCGATGTCGACATTCTGTTCAAACAGGATCAGCTGCTGGCGGAGCTGCTGGGCCTCGGTGAACGCCGATGCCGCCTCCCTGAGCGCGTTATTGACCGTTTCGCTGACCTGACCGAGTTCCGCAAGCTTGGCATCACGCTCGTCCTGCGGCAGACGCATGATGCGCTCGAACTCGTTCTCATCGATCGAGGTGACGCTCAGCTTGGCGAGTTCCTCTTCAAACGCGGCTTTGAGCTGGCTGACCTTTTCGCTCGGGAGCGGCATCGTGATTTCGAGCCGGTCCTGTCCCTGGCGCACGATCGAGATCTCGAAGAGCCCGTCTGGGTCGATGCGGTTTTTGAGTACCTCGATGACCTGGGGGATCACCTCGCCGGCGGATTCGGTGCTGCCGATCTCGACTGAGTAGATCAGGGATGCACCACCGCGCAGATCCTTGCCCAGGCCGATTCGTTCGGATGGGGGGAACGCTTGCCAGAGTGCGAGCAGAATCAACGCGAATGCGATGATGATGTTGCGGCCATAGTGTCGCATATGTGTGAACCTCGGTGGTGCTATACCGTGAGTGCGTGAGTATCAGGCGTTTGTCGTGGTTGCTTCTTCTTCGCTGCTGTCGTTGCTGTGCGTCTTTGCTTGCTTGACGACAGAGGTGATCGAGCCCTTGGCCAGCCAGAGGCGGGTGTGCGAGGCGCGGTCGGTTTCGAGCAGCACCTCATCGTCTTTCATCTCGATCACGGTGCCGATGATGCCGCCGGCGGTGCGGACCTTGTCCTTCTTGCCCAGCTCCTTGAGCATCTGAGCGCGGCGTTTCTTATCTTTGCGGCCCGTCAGCGACATGATGAGGATCATGCCTCCGAACATAAGGAGGATCAGCAAGAACATATCGAACCCGCCCTGCGTGGTCGCGGCCTGATCGCCGCCCACAGCCGCGGGTGCGGTACTGGGCTGTCCGGTTGTGGTGCTGGTCGGGTTGCCGATGACGGCGCCGTCCTGAAGCAATGCGGGGGTGATCCATGCCTGGAGCATGTGCAGTTGGTTCGTCATTGATTCCCTTTCGTCACCCGTATGGCTCATTGCCGGTGGGTGAGGATGATAGGTCGGGAATTATCGTTGTGTGGCGAGAAAATGGGTCTGATTGGGCGATCGAAACCCGAACTTCTATGTCGCCGTGCTGGTGCCATGGCGTTCACGATCGACGATGGGGGCAAGTCTGGGTCGTTTGCGTTTGAACCCCTCCCAGTCATCCTCAGTGATGGCAAGGCGGAGATCGGTCATGAGACGCTGGAAGTAGCGCAGATTGTGCAGCGTCACGAGGATCGGTCCCAGCATCTCGTTGGAGATAATCAGGTGCCTGATGTATGCCCGGGAGAAGTGTCGGCCCTGGTAGGTCGCCCAGGCGTGGGATGCCGGGTCGCAGGCCGGGCAGTCGCATCCTTCTTCGATCGGGCGATCGTCCCTGGCGTGCTTGGCGTTCTTGAGTCGGAGCTGCCCATCGGTCTCGGGGTCGCTGGTGAAGGCGTTGGCGTTGCGGCCGTTGCGGGTCGGTAGCACGCAATCGAACATGTCGATGCCCGAGAGGACCGCAGCGGTGATGTCGTGCTCGTAGCCGACTCCCATCAGGTACCGTGGCTTGTGTTGAGGCATCTTGGGAGCCGTGTGGCGGACAACACGGGCGATATCCTCGCTCGTCTCCCCCACCGCCACGCCACCGATGGCGTAGCCCGGGAGGTCGATATTACAGATCCGCTCGAGGCACCAGTCACGGCGATCAAAGTCGGCCCCGCCCTGAATAATCCCGAATAGTGCCTGCTCGTCAGGGCGAGCGTGTGCCACTTTGCAGCGTTCGAGCCAGCGGACAGTGCGTTCATTGGCGATCTCCAGGCGGGCATCATGGTCATAGATTGCCCGTTTCTTCGAGTCGCGCATGGCGGCTTGCTTGATCCGGACCTGGTTGGTTGGGCCGGCATCTGGGTCGACCGATGGCGGGCAGTCGTCGAAAGCCATCATGATGTCGGGGCCCAGCTCATTCTGGACCTGCATGGCGATTTCCGGGGTGAGGCGGATCTTGGAGCCATCGACAATCGACTTGAACGAGACGCCGTCCTCGTCGATGGCGTTGATGTCGGCCATCGAATAGGCCTGGTAGCCGCCCGAATCGGTGAGGATCGGGCCGTCCCAGTTCATGAACTTATGCACGCCGCCCATCTCCTGGATGAGCTTGGAACCCGGGCGGAGCATGAGGTGGTAGGTGTTGTTGAGGAGGATCTGGGCACCGGTCTGGCGGACATGGTGTGGGAAGATGCCCTTGACCGTGGCACGGGTGCCGACGGGCATGAATGCGGGCGTGTCAAAGCTGCCGTGCGGCGTCTCGACGCGTCCGGTGCGGGCGTTGCCTGACTGGGCATGGACATTGAATGTGATCGGGCTTGGCATCGGTGAAGCGTAGGGAGGGGGCGCGGGTGCGTCCCTCTCGGCTCACTTCTCCTTGCTCGCTTCGGCGAGGGTGCGTTTCTCTTTTTCGGTGAGCGACGCGAGCCCCTTCTGGGAGACTTTATGGAGGATGCGGTCGATCTCGTCCGGGTGTGGCCCGGGGGTGTTCTTGTAGTTGCGATAGGCCGACTGCTTTTTGCCCTTGGGTTTCTTGGGTTGTCGGCTGTCGCCAAAGACATCGAAGAAGTCGGTGAGCAGGTGTGACTTGCGGATGAAGATGAAGCCGGCGATGGCGCCGCCGACATGGGCCGCTTCACCACCGGCGTTCTGGGCCCCCATGACCAGGCTGACGAGGGCGAAGGCCACATAGCCGTAGGCGAAGGTCCTCATCTTCATTGGGATGGGTGGGAAGAGGAGCATGACCTCGGTGTTGGGTGAGATGTAGGCACAGGCCACGATCACGCCGAACACGCCGGCTGATGCACCGACGAGGGGCGACCTGAAGTCGTAGTTGAGCCCTATGGGGAGGTAGTGCCCCAAGAGCGTGAGGGTGACGAACAACAGACCGCCAAAGAGCCCGCAGACGAGGTAGTAGGCGAGGTACTTTTTGCCGCCGAGGTATCGCTCGACCATGGGGCCGAAGATCCAGAGCCCGAGCATGTTGAACCCGATATGCATGATGGTGCTGGGCGAGTGGAGGAACTGGAAGGTGATGAGTCGCCAGACCTCAAGGCGCTGAAAGCCGTCGTAGACGGTCAGCTGTCCTGACTGCATCACAATGGGGAACATCTTCATCAGCACATACACGACGACATTGATCACGATGAGCCAGGTATTGACCGACCAGCCGGGTGAGCGTGCAAAGAGATTGCCCCCGCCCGTGGGTCGGTTGGGCGAGCCCATGCCTCGCTGCTGATTGATGTAGTCTCGGTCGTAGATGCCCATGCACTCTCCTGGGTTCCAGTCTCTTACTGGGGTTTTCGGCTCGATTCTGTCGCCTGCTTCAGAGTTCTGCGTTCCTTGCGGCTCAGCGATCCGATCCCGTGTTGTGAAATCTTGGCCAAGATGCGGTCGATCTGCTCTTGATCGATTGTGTCGTGCTGATCGTCATTGTCAAGCTTCTCGGGCGTTGGGAAGCTCGACGCGGCAATCCCTGGGATCATGTCCGCTGTTGCCAGGAACTGGAGGCGGCGCCTGTGCATGGAGCAGATCAGCCCGCACACGACGCAGAGGGCAAAGAGTGCCGTCGCGTCCTGCATGACCATGGCAAACAGGCCGACCGCGGTGGCGGTAGCCAGCCCGGTGTTTACCGTCAGCCACTGGGCTCGGTGATCCGACCTTGTTCGCGATAAGACGGACTCGAGCACGCGGGCACCGTCGAGCGGGTACATCGGGAGCAGGTTGAAGACGAGCAGCATGAGGTTCACGCTGTGAACCGCTGCCAGTGAGACGAGCCACCATGTGGTTTCGCCGCTGGAGAGGGTAATCACGGAGTCCGGGCTGCTGAGTGTGAGGGGGTTGATGAGTAAGGATTGCCAATCCCTCGTAAGAAGGTAGAGCGGTATCGCCAGCAGCGGGAGCATCGCGAGATTGAAGATCAGGGGGGCGAGTGTGCATCGCAGGTGACTGGCGTCGTCGGGGTATTGCGGGGGGACGAGCCCGCCCATTGGCCAGAGCATGATCTCGATGGCGGAGCCGCCAGCTCGCTTGGCGGCGATGGTGTGCACGATCTCGCGGGCGATGACCAGGAGGACGATCGCGATGAGACGGGGCAGGACGAAGTCGATGCCGGGCCTGTTGCCGGGGAGCGTAAAAATGAGCTGGGCGAGAAGGTAGACGACGAAGAGCAGGTGGAGTTTGATGGGGATCGATCGGAAGGAACCAATCTTGAAGCCCCAGGCGAGCGGGTTCTCGCCATCGCCGAAGACGCGGGCGAGCCATGCCTTGGCACCCGCGAGGCGGTCGTGCCTGTCGAACTCATTTGATTGCCAGTCTCGCTCACCCATCGTTGTGCGGTTCTTTCTCAGATCAGGCCCGTCTGCTTGGCGACGAGCATGGTCAGCATGGTCTTGGCATCATTGATTTCGTTGGTGTGGACCATCTCCAAGACTCGATCCGGTTTGTGGAGTTCTACCGTGAGCGACTCGTAAGGTTCGAGACTTTGCCCAACATGGGTGAGATCTTGAGCGACGAACACATGCATCAGTTCATCGGTCAGGCCTGGTGTGGTGAGGAATCGGCATAATGGATCGAGGCGTTGAGCACGGTAGCCCGTTTCCTCGATCAGTTCTCTCGCGGCCGCTTCGATGGGCTTCTCGTCCTGATCGATCCCGCCTGCCGGCAGTTCGAGGAGATACTGGTCAATCGTGACACGCTCGTTGCGGACCATGACAACCCTGGGGCCGGAATCGGTTTGGAGCAATGGGAGGATGGTGGCGGCTCCCCGATGACGGACGATCGGTTTGTTGCGGACCTTGTCGTCTGGGTATCGCACGCTGAGATCGACAAAGTCATACGAGTGACCCTCGTGGATCAGTCGCTCGTCGATGATATTCATGTTTCGATCTGCCTGTGGTTGGTCACGCATGGCGGATCATATGCGGGGAATGAAAAACCGGAGCGGTGTGTTCATCGCTCCGGTCATGGATGGCTGGGATGTCATGGATAGTTTACCGGCGGCGACGGCTCGCAACGAGCCCGCCCAGACCGAGCAGGGCCAGTGCCGAGGGAGTGGGCACGCCACGGATCCCGACATCATCGATATACCAGCCAACGCGTTCAACCACGGTGGTGGTGGTGAAGCGGAACTCGATGTCCAGCATCATGTTGTCGTAGGCCGACAGATCGAGAAGCACGCTTCTCCAGCCGCTGGTTGGACCACCATCGGCGAGGGATTGGAGGTCGCCGTTCACGAACACTTCAGCGGTATCGAATGTGTTGCCCCCTGAATCGAGCCATTCGAGGTAGTCCATACTGAGCCCTGTGAAGCCGGTGGCGTCGACGCTGAGCGTCAGGGAACTGGTTGTGCTGGCGTTGTGCAGCCCGCCGATGACGGTGCCCCAGACATAATCGCCAGAGAAACCGCCGGTTGGTTCGGGGCCCCCGAATCCGCCCAGCACGGTTCCGTCTGCACCGATGGGGATGCCGTGCTCCCAATCGCCGGTCCCGACGAATCCGCCGTCGTCGGCCTCGAAGTCGCTGAAGTAGACCTGCCCTGACGCGACCCCTGCGGTTGAGGCGGCAGCGCATGCGACAGCAATCTTGAACATACTCATTTGGATGCCCTTTCTCTTTCAGTCTCAAATATACAGAGTCCCTCTCTCGGACTCACGATGATTCGAATGTACTGGATCACCCGATCGTGATAAAGAGGTCGCGTCGGCTTCGCGCAGATATTGGCTGGATTTCGTGTATTTCTGACGCGCGCAGAGAAAAACACGCACCCGTTTGGGTGGGTGTTTTTGTGTTGATTGTTATCTATAACGGGCGGCTCTGCGCAGGCGTTATGAACGCCACCAAGTGCTTGAGCCGTACTCAGCGTTGTCGCCCAGTTCTTCGGCAATGCGAATCAGCTGGTTGTACTTGGCGTTGCGATCGCTTCGGCACGGGGCGCCGGTCTTGATCTGGCCGCAGTTGGTTGCGACGGCGATGTCGGCGATGGTGCTGTCCTCGGTCTCGCCCGAGCGGTGAGAGAGCACGCAGGAGAAGCGGTTGCTCATGGCATAGTTGACCGCGTCGAAGGTCTCGCTGAGCGTACCGATCTGGTTGACCTTGACGAGGACCGCGTTGGCGGCTTTCTCCGCGACGCCGCGTTCAACGAACTTCTTGTTGGTCACGAAGAGGTCGTCGCCAACGATCTGCACCTTGTCGCCAAGCTTTGCGGTGAGCTTGGACCAGCCCTCCCAGTCGTTTTCAGCCAGCCCGTCCTCGATGGAGCGGATCGGGTACTTGTCGCACCAGTCGGCCCACATGGCGATCATGTCGTCAGTGGAGACGATCTCTTCTGTGGAGCTGAAGAACTTGTAGCCCTTCTTGCCGTCCTTCTCGGCCTCGTTCCAGAGTTCGCTGGTGGCCGGGTCGAGTGCGACGAAGATTTCCTCGCCCCACTTGTAGCCGGCCTTGTCGACGGCTTCCTCGATGACCTTCAGGGCGTCCTCGTTGTCCTTAAGATTGGGGGCAAAGCCGCCCTCGTCACCCACGGCGGTGGACATCTTGTTCTTCTTTAGCACCGATTTGAGCGTGTGGTAGATTTCAACGCCGGCCCGCATGGCAAGGCCGAAGTCATCGAAGCCCCACGGCTGGATCATAAACTCCTGGAAGTCCACGGTGTTGTCGGCATGCTTGCCCCCGTTGAGGATGTTGAGCATGGGGACGGGCAGGGTCTTGGCCGACGACCCGCCAAGGTACCGGTAGAGCGGGAGCCCGGAGGCCTCTGCCGCGGCCCGGGCGACGGCCATGGAGACCCCGAGGGTCGCGTTTGCACCGAGATTGGACTTGTTGCTGGTGCCGTCGAACTCGATCATGGTCGCGTCGATGCCCTCCTGATCGCGTGCGTCCATGCCTTCGACGGCTCTGGCGATCTGGTCGTTGACATTTTCGACGGCTTTGGCCACGCCTTTGCCCATCCAGACATCCCCGCCATCGCGGAGTTCAACGGCTTCGGATTCACCTGTCGATGCCCCGGAGGGGACCGCGGCACGCCCGACGATGCCTGAATCGAGGACCACATCGACTTCTACGGTCGGGTTGCCTCGGGAATCGATGATCTGTCGGGCGTGGATGAGGTCGATGTCAAAGGGCATGTGCGATGCTCCGGTTTGGGGATGTGCTTTCGTGAATGTTGAAACGATAGCTCCAGAACGGCGCATGTCGAGACACGATCGGGTAAGGTGGCGATAATCCTCACCGCATGAGCCCAGCTGCTTGAGGGAATGTATGTCGATCAGCCCAGACCAGTTCAGTGACCGAGTCAGCCAGATCCGCTCCCGCCTCGTCGGGCAGGGCCATCTCGTGTCTGATCTTGTGGAGCAGGTCTTCACGACCATTTTCGATCGGGATACCGAAAAGGCCCGTGTGCTGATTTCGCGGGACGACGAGGTTGACCAGGCTGACATCGAGATCGAACGGGAAGCGGTCGATCTGATGACCCGGGCAGCGCAATACACCTGCCCGGTCGAAGCGGGTCAGATTCGCAGCCTGCTCACGATCGTGAAAGTCAACAACGAGCTTGAACGCGTCGCAGACGCTGCCAGTGCCATCGCAGCCCGAGTGATCGCGTTGGGCGAGCGGGAATCGCTGTTCCCAAAGACCACGCGTGTGATGACGAACTCAATCGTGGCAGTTCTTCGTGAGACCGTGCGGGCTTTCGGCGAAGTCGATGCGATCAGGGCGAAGACGGTCCTGGCAAGTGAGGGGAACACACTGGCTTTTCACGAGTTGATCTCCCGAGATGCTGAGACCAGGGTCGCTGACGGACGCATGGCGGTGGATACCGCGTTCGATCTGCACGCGATTATCAATCAGGCGGTGATCATGGGTGATCACTGTTCAAATGTCGCTGAGCAGGTGATTTACGAGGCGACCGGCACGATTGTGCGCCATACCGATGCGGGATGGATTGAGCAGGATCTGCCAGGCCTGAGTGCCAAAGACATCGATGGTTCCGTCTAAACGACGCCCGGAACCTGATCAACGCTTGTAGAACGGCAGCTTCACGATGCTGGCAGGCAGTGTCGCCCGCCCAGCATCGATTTCGAACTTCGTACCAACCTCGGTCTTGTCGCTGGGGACAAAGCCCATCGCGATCGATTTGCCCAGTGTCGGTGAGGCACAGCCCGAGGTGACGGTCCCGACCTGGGTGCCATCAAGCAAGATGGGCATGCCCTGACGCGGTGTTCGTTTGGAATCGATTTCGAATCCCACGAGCTTGGTTGCTGGCCCGCCCGCGTCGCGGGTCTTGAGCAGCGCTTCCTGGCCGATGAAGGTTTCGCCCTCGTTCTCGACCGATTTGTCGAGCGCGATGGCGAAGTCGATGCCGCAGGAGAGGGCGTTGATGTCTTCGCCCAGCTCGTGCCCGTAGAGGGGCATGCCGGCCTCGAGGCGGAGGGTGTCACGAGCACCGAGTCCGCAGGGCTTGAGCATCTCTTGGGCTTCCTCGTCGCCCATCTCCTTCATGAGCATGCTGATGGCCATCTTGACGATGGAGGAGGGCATGATGACCTCAACCCCGTCCTCACCGGTGTATCCGGTGCGGGCCACGATCACCTTGGCGATCATCAGGTTCTTGACAAGGAAGCGGTAGCGTTTGAGGTCTTGGATCTCCGAGGAGACCTTGCCGATGAGTTCCATGACCTTGGGGCCTTGGATGGCGATCATCGCGGTCTTCTCGGTGCGGTCTTCCATTTTGACATCGAATCCACGATCGGCGATCACACTGTTCATGTGCCCGATGATCTTGTCGCGGTTCGATGCGTTGACCACGACGAGCAGTTCCTTTTCGCCCATGCGGTTGACGATGACATCGTCCAGCACGCCGCCCTGTTCGTTGCAGATCAGCCCGTAGCGACACTGGCCCTCTTGCATCGACCCGATCTTGCGTGAACAGGTGTGCTCGAGCAAACGGATCGCGTCCTTGCCCTTGAAGGTGAGACGCCCCATGTGGGAGACATCGAAGATGCCGCCGGAGTTGCGGGTCTGCTCGTGCTCATCCTTGATCGAGGTCTCATACTTGATGGGCATTTCCCAGCCAGCGTACTCCACCATCTGCGCGTGGTAGTCGGCGTGGTACTGGGCGAGCGGGGACTGCTTGAGCGTGGCGTTCTGGGTCATCGATTCTCTCGATTCAAGGGTGAAATGGACAAGGTTAAGCGTATGCGATTGGCGTCCACGGGGCGTTGTCGATCAGGCGTACCCCCCCCACTTTGGCCGCGATCAGGGCCCGGCACGGGACGGTGGGACGAAGGCTCGGGTCAGCGACGGGCATCAGCGTCTCAGCCGGGCGGATGGCGGCGTATTCGGGTTCGATGCCGCCTTTGCTCAGGATGTCGTGCATGAGCGATTCCCCCTGCTCGGGGGTCGACATCTTTGAACTGGCGAATAGCGCCTGGCTGATCGCGACCGCCTGGGCTCGGGCCTCGGGCGTCAGGTTCAGGTTGCGAGAACTCATCGCCAGCCCGGACGCCTCGCGGACCGTCTCGGCGGGGATGATTTGCAGGTCGCGTCCCTGAAGCTTGCTCATCGTTCGTACGCATTGGAGCTGCTGCCAGTCCTTCTCGCCAAAGACCGCGGCCGAGGGCTGGCAGAGATCGAACAGACGCGAGACCACCTGGCATACGCCCGCGAAGTGGCCCGGGCGATAGGTGTCCTCAAGCCCGGGCTTGCTGGCGATATCGGGGATGATGACATCGCCCGTCACATCCTCGCCGGGCGGGTAGACCACATCGACTGGTGGATGAAAGACAATGTCCACGCCCGCCCGCTCACACATCGCCAGGTCGTCGTCGAGGCGGTCGGGATAGCGGTTGAAGTCTTCAGGGTCGTTGAACTGCTTGGGATTGACGAAGATCGAGACCGCCGAGGGGACCCCCTCGATCCTGGCCCGTCGGGCGGCTGCCGTGATCAGCGAGGCATGCCCTCCATGCAGGGCCCCCATCGTGGGTACGAGGACACAGCCGCGGGTCAGATCGTGATCTGGGGTGTTGAGCACACGCATGGCATGGAGTGTAGCGCGGGTGCGTCGCGTCTACGATCGCTCATGGCACCCAGTCTGACTCATGATCGTTCGCGCTGGATCAAGCACCTTGAAGCGTTGACGCGTCCGGTGCTCAAGGGCGTCCCATTCGAGGCCCCGCCGGCTGTGCGGGCTGAATACATCGAGACCTTCCGTGATGAGTTCGGGAATCGACGCGCCAGCGACCGCCCATTCCTGTGTCATATGCTCGGCGTCACTGTGCCCATGGAGCGCGATTCGGAGGCGATGGGTCTCGATGAACGGCTCTGGTGGTGTGTTGCCCGGTGCGAGCCGCTCCCGGCGGGGCTGATCGCACCAATCGATGGGCTGCTGCCCGATCCGGATTCGCTGGCCATCGAATATCGAACGATGGTTGAACTCGGGGCGCTGCACGCATTCTGGGCACTGAGCATGCGGGATGGTGGTATGAGCTTGCGTCAGCGGGCCCTTGATGCCGCACGCTGGCACATCCAAGAGCTGCAACCCGACAACGCGATCAATCGCCCCTGGGGGCTGCCCGTGTTTTTGCAGTTGTCATTTTGCGATACAGACGAGTCGGTGGCACAGACCGCCCAACTCCATGCCCAGACACTGCTGCACAATGCCTGCATCAACTTTGGCAAGCCCGATCTGCTCAGCGCGATGATCCTACACAACGCGGCTCAGATGCTTGAAGCATCGGCTCAGTGAGCCGAGTTCTGTGGCTGCCCGTTTTTCTTGTGGAAGAGCCATGTCCGCAAGGCAGGGTTGGTCGAGAAGAGGTTCTTCCACGCCTTCTCGTCGCTGTGGAAGCGATGGGAGAGGGCTGCCGCGACGAGTCCCATGAACATGGGCTGCGGCGTCAGCGGGCGCGAAGTCAGTTCCGGATGGAACTGGGCACCGATGAAGTACGGGTGGGTGATGGTCCCCTCTGGGCCCGAACTGGGCAGCTCGAGGATCTGCATGATGGGCTGTTCTGGATGTCGCCCGGAGAAGATCAAGCCGCCGGCCTCAAGCCGTTCGATGAATCCTGGGTCGACCTCATAGCGGTGACGGAATCGTTCGTGGATCGATGTTTTTCCGCCGGCAAGGAAGCAGGCGAGGGTGTCTGGCTTGATCTGGACATCCTGGGCACCGAGTCGCATGGTGCCGCCGAGGCCTTCGATTTTCTTCTGCTCCGGGAGTTCGGAGATGAGGGGGGAGCCGCACATCGGGTCGAACTCGGTGGAGTAGGCGTCCTTGATGCCCAGCACATTGCGAGCAAACTCGATCACGGCGACCTGGAAGCCCAGACAAATACCCAGGTAGGGCAGGCCGGTTTCTCTGGCGTGCTTGACGACCGCGATCTTGCCCTCGACGCCGCGGGAGCCGAACCCGCCGGGGACAATGACGGCATCGATGTCCTGGAGTCGCTGGGCCACATTGCTGTCGCTGATATCGGTTGTGTCGATCCAGTCCTGAGCGATCTTGCAGCGGAAGTGAGCCGCGCAGTGTTCGAGTGATTTCTGGATTGAGGCGTACGCATCCATCAGCTCGGCGTACTTGCCAGTGATCGCGATTTGAACGGTGTGCTGAGGATCTGCGGTCAACCCCTCAACAAACGAGCCCCAGCGACGACGCATCTGGTCTTCCATGCGGACATCGACGCGGTTGTGGAGGTCCAGAACGGACAGGATCTCTCGATCGAGTCCCTCTGCACGCATCTCATCGGGGATCTTGTAGATCGAATCGCGGTCGTGCATTGAGAACACACGGTTCATCGGGACATTCGAGAACATCGCGATCTTTTCCATGACCTTGGGATCAGCCGGTTTCTCGGCGCGGCAGGCGATCATGTGGGGCTGGATGCCCGATTCCATGAGGCGCTTGATACCAAGCTGTGCTGCCTTGGACTTCTGTTCGCCGAGTGCACGCGGCTCAATGACATAGGTCAGTGCCACGAAGCAGACGCTCCCGGGGCCTTCCTCGAAAGCCAGCTCACGCAGGGCCTCGATGTAGAAGCCGTTCTCGTAGTCACCAACGGTCCCGCCGACTTCGACAAAGACGACATCGGCCGGTCCCTCGCCGTCGCCACGCAGGGCCAGTTCGCGGAGCTTGCGTTTCACCTCGCCGGTGACATGGGGGATCATCTGGACATCGCGACCAAGGTACACGCCCTGGCGTTCGCGGTCGAGGATCTCGGAGTAGATCTGCCCTGAGGTGACGAAGTTGCGTTTGGTCAGGTTCTGGTTGAGCATGCGCTCGTAGGTGCCCAGGTCCATGTCGCACTCGGTTCCGTCTTCGAGGACGAAGACCTCGCCGTGGCGATAGGGATTCAGGGTGCCCGAGTCGATGTTGAGGTAGCCCTCGCACTTGATGGGAGCGACACGCAGGCCCTTGTCTTTGAGCACCTTGGCCATCGAGGAAGAGAAGATCCCCTTGCCAAGCCCGGACATGACGGTGCCCAAGATCACCACATACTTGTGGTTGCCCTTCTTGTAGCCGTCGGGAATTGGAGAGTAGTACTCCGACGCGGCCATCGATCGTTCGTTGGCCGAGGCGAGCAAATCAGAGCCGCTGTCGGGAGCGGTGGTTTTGGAGGTTCGAAGCGATGGGTCTTTCGAGTCAGCAGGGTCGCTTTGAGTGGGCATCCCTGATCGTACCATCGAGGGCACCCCGTGTGCAAGCGAGCGGGGTACTCGCATTCAAATCGGATGATTTTTTTGTCGGTAGCGTTCAACGAACGCCCGGTATTGTTCGGGCGTGTCGATCCCCGAGTGTGAGCTGGAGCGGACGGCGACCGCGATCTGGTGGCCGTGTTCGAGCCAGCGGAGCTGTTCGAGGGACTCAGATTGTTCCAGCGGGCTTGCTTCCAGTGCCATGTACGCGTTCAGAGACTTCACCGAGTAGGCATAAATGCCCACATGGCGGAAGTAACGAACATTTGGGCTTTGATCTCGGTTGAAAGGGATGCTGGCTCTGCTGAAGTACAACGCCTGGGCGATGCCGTGATCCGGCTCGATAATGCCCATCGCGACCTTGACGATGTTGGGATCGTCCGCATCTGCAAGGTTTTCGATGGGGCTCGCGACGGTCCCGACGGCCGGCTTGAAGCGGGTATGTGCATGGATGCCGCCTTCGCCTTCACACAGAGCAGCGACCGCCCCATCGATGATTTCGGGCTCGATCTCGGGTTCGTCACCCTGAACATTGACGATGGTCACCAAGTCGCCCAGATCAAGCAGGCGGGCCGATTCGGCGAGTCGGCTTGTGCCATTGGTGTGCTCCGGGCTGGTCATCACCGCCTCGTAGCCATGAGATTCGACTGCTGATTTGATTTCAGTGGCATCGGTTGCGACAACCACCCGCGACACGCACGATGCCTTGCCTGCCTGCTCGCAGGCATGGACAACCAGCGGCTTACCAGTCTCGTGGGCAAGGGCCTTGGCTGGGAATCGTGTTGAGCCCAGACGGGCGGGGATGATGGCAATGGCCTGGTGCGCCATGGCTTAGGATTTCAGCTCGGTAATCAGGCCCTTGATCTCTTCGCGGCGATCGCGCACATCGCGGTAGTTGAACTGCTGAATGGCAATTCCTGCCGCGATTTTGTCGGCCTTTTCAGCGGCTTCAGGATCGTTGTCCTTCTTGGCTTTCGCAGCCAGGGCGTCCATGAGGCCATATCTGATATCGAGGCCAAGCTCAGAGTTTTCGTCAGTCATCCCATCGAGGGCCTGCTCGTAGGTTGTGATCGCGGCGTCTTCCCAGCCACCGAGCGCCCGGAACGACTTGCCCATGAGGTTGAGCACATGTCGCCTGATTTTGGGGTCGCCCTGTGCGAGCTGGAACTGTTCGATCGCGTCGTTGTACTCGCCTCGCTCGTAGAGATTCACGCCGAGTTGGTACTTCAGCGAGAGGTCGGTCGGGTAGTTCTCGACCTGGAGCTTGAGTTCATCAATATGAAGCTTCTGGTACTGCTGGGTGGCCTTCTGCAGTTTCTCTTGTGCTTCGGCATCATCGGGCGACTTCTTCGCCGCCGACTCGATCTTGTCGAGCGCCCGCCGAGCGCGGAGGAGCTGGATATCACCGGCTTGCTTGCGATACCTGAATGACCCGGTGCTCTTGAACGCCTGGTTCAGGAGGGTCATTGCCTTGAGCTCGTCAGGCCCCTTGCCGCGTGAGATCAGTGCCTTGGCGTATTTTTCGAGTGAGGGGAGATCGTCCGGGCGTTCTTCGAACTCCTGCTTGGTGCGTTCGACGATCGCGTCCTTGGTCGATTCGGTCTTAGCGACAGAATCTTCCTGTTCGAGCTTGAGCTGCTTGTCAGCGTCGCGGATATTCTTCCGGAATCCGCCTTTTTCGTCGCTGTCGTACCCGCCGCTGGTCATGGTGCTCTGGGCGAGCATGTTCCGGACCCGGTGCTGCAGGTCGGCATCAGCAGGGTCAACCCGGCAGGCGTTCTCGCCAGCGACCGCGGCGAGCTTGAAGGCCTTGACCGACTCGAACGCATCGAGCAGCTTGACGAACATGTCTTTTTTGGGCTTGGGGTCGTTGAGGGCGAGCTTGAGGGCGTGCTCACCGAGCTTGGTGGTGGCCTCGGTGAGGTTGAGCTTGGCCGCCGCCACGGTCACCTTAATCGCGTTCCCGGTGTCCATGCGCTTGAGCCCGAAATCGAGCAGGGCGTTGATGAACTTACCCACATCGCCTTTGGTTGAGACCGCGCTCTTGGTTTCTTTGCTCACGCCCTTCTTGGGATTTTCCACCGAGAAGACCTCAGAGGATTTGAGGTAGCCATTGAGCCCCTCGAGCGAGTTGGGGTCCCAACGCAGCCCGTTGAGCCACATCTGCATGGCGTACTCGTAGCTCCCCGACTGGTGCACGGTGACGGCGCGGTCGAAGAAGGTCTTCGCTTTCTTGGGAGAGAACGACTCTGGGGGAGGAGTGCCGTCGTTGCTATCGTCGCCGCTGGAGTTGTTGTTCTTCTTGCCAAACAATGCCACGGTGGTTGCTCCTCGATGCGGTCTGTCGGGTTCGTCCCAGACGAGCAAGTGTATACAGAAACCGGGCTTCATGCGTCTCAAACCCGCACAAGTTCGTGCTCGGGTCGTATGATCTCTGGATGACCACCGATCTGACCCAAGTAGACCCGGCGAAGCTGCGTATTGAGCTGTACCCGACTGAGGTGCTTCGCATGAAAGCGAATCCGGTTGCAGTCGATACCGGCGTGGACGAATCGCTATTGGCGGTGGCCCACCGCATGGTCGATCTGATGCGTGGTGCACAGGGTATCGGACTCGCGGCCCCGCAAGTCGGTCTGCCGGTCCGGCTCTTTGTGGCCCATGTGCCGACCGATCCAGAAGCAGAACCCGACCCGTCCGGGCTCCCGATCAGCACCGACGAGCCCCAGGCGTTCTTCAATCCCGTAATCACGGAGTACTCGAAAGACCTCGAGCCCTATGACGAGGGGTGTCTTTCGCTGCCGGGCATCACGGGGGAAGTGAATCGTCCCAGCACGGTCACCATGCGTGCGATTGATATTGAGGGCAATGAGGTCGAGCTCAAAGCAACCGGGCTGCTCGCCCGTTGCTGGCAGCATGAGATCGACCACCTTGATGGGGTGCTGATCCTTGACAAGATGACCCAGATGTCACGCCTCAAGAATCGGGCTCGCATCAAATCCATGGAAAAAGCCGCCAAGCGGTGATCGAGGGGTCTGGCATGGATGTCGTCTTTCTCGGATCCGGCGCATTTGGCGTCCCCACACTGGAAATGCTCGCGCGGGAGCATCGTGTGACCGGGATTGTGACCCAGCCGGACCGGAAGGCCGGGCGTGGCGGGAAGATGACCCCCACTCCGATCGGTGCGTGGGCGAGCGAACACCTCCCCGAGGTACCGATCATCAAGCCCGAGAAGATCAACACCGACGAGGCCCGCGCGATCGTGCGTGGCTGGGATGCGGATGCGTGGGTGGTGATCGCCTACGGCCAGTATCTGGGCCAGAAGCTCCTGGCGGATCGCTGGGCGATCAATCTCCACGGGAGCCGACTCCCCCGCTGGCGTGGTGCCGCCCCGATCAACGCGGCCATCGTCGCGGGCGACCGGGTCAGCGGCAACAGCATCATCACCATCGATAAGGAAATGGACGCTGGGGCGGTATTGGCCAAGTCCGAGCGGGTGATCGAGCCCAATATGACTGCTTCCATGCTCCACGACGCCTTGTCGCATGATGGGCCCGCACTTGTGGCGAAGGTGCTGCGTGAACGCTCGGCTGGACAGGAGTCCTACACGACCCAAGACCCCAAGCAGGTGACCATTGCCCCAAAGATGAGCAAATCCGACGGCGTGGTCGACTTTGCCCAGCCGGCCCGGCTCGTCGCGGCTCGCATCAACGGGCTTAACCCCTGGCCGAGCGTCACGGTTGGCTTCCGGGACGAGACCATCAAGATCAACCGGGTAAAACCGGCCACGGCAAGCTCCCAAGAACAGGCGGGGACGGTGATCAGTGCCGATGAGGGGCTGGTGGCCTGCGGCGATGGAGGAACTGTGGCGTTGCTGATGGTGCAACCCCAGGGCAAGCGAGCCATGGATTGGAAGTCATTTGCCAATGGTCGCTCGATTGAGACGGGTGAACGACTTATTGGCAGCGTGATCCCCACTGGGAGCGGTTTATGAACGCGTTGACGCTTTGGGACATGTTGCCCAAACGGCGGAAGAAGCCGGCCCCTGTCGTTCGCAGGGCAGTTGCCAAGCCGCGTTCAGCGACCAAGAAGCCCCCCACCGCGATGCAGATTCGGTACGAGCAGGTGACGCGGGAGATGCTCGCCAGATATGGCGTACGGGTCCGCAAATGGCGAAGTTCCATGTCGGGCGTCGCGTGGCAGGTGACCTATCAGGACGGGACGGTTTCGAAACTGATCGAATCCCCCAAGCCGAAGGGGCCGATGTCGGCGGCCATCTTCCTGCACGAGATCGGGCATCACGCGATCGGCTTTGGGACCTACAAGCCCCGCTGCCTGGAAGAGTATTACGCGTGGAAGTTCTCGATCGACATGATGCACGAGCTTGGGCTCAATGTGACCGATCGGGTGCACGAGCGCATGCATGATTCGCTCAACTACGCCATCAGCAAGGCGGTTCGGCGCGGGCTCAAACGCCTCCCCGAAGAGCTCGCCCCCTATTGCCAACCCAGGCAGCGTCAATCGGCATGACATCGCATCCGGTGGCGCGTTCCGAGCGAAATCATCGTGGAGCCGAATAATCGCTGGTCATCGATTGTTTACCTATGTATCCAGTTGATCGGAGTACACTCATGTTCATGACGAAACCACATGCCGCCTTCAGCACGCTTATCTTCGGGCTCTCAATCTTTCTGGGACTCAAGCTCGCCGGTGTGATGCTGGTCCCGCCAGCAGGTGGTTCGCAGTCGATTTCGATGGAGGAAAATCAGAGCATGTCCAGTATTGAAAACACATTGATCTCACAATCGGGCTATGACATCACCCCCCTGAGCACCGACCGGATCGAACAACTCGCCAAGAAGCTGACGCCCGAGGAAGCAAAGGTCATCCTGAATCAGGGCACCGAGCCCGCGTTCTGTGGCAACCTAACCGACAACAAGAAAGAGGGGGTCTACATCTGCCACCTCTGTGATCTGCCACTCTTCAAGAGTGATGCCAAGTTCACATCCGGAACCGGCTGGCCAAGCTTCTTCCAGCCGTTCGATGAGCAACATGTCCGTACCCATACCGACACCTCCTACGGGATGACACGAGATGAGATCGTCTGTGCCCGCTGCGGCGGCCACCTTGGGCATGTCTTCACCGATGGCCCCAAGCCCACGGGGCTCCGGTTCTGTGTCAACTCCGTTTCGCTTGATTTCGTTGAAGACGGTCAGCAACTGCCCGAGCAGCCCATCGCCAACAAGGTGAAAACCGCCTACTTCGCAGGCGGATGCTTCTGGGGTGTCGAGGATCGGTTCGCCCAACTGCCGGGCGTGATCGACGCTGTATCAGGCTACCAGGGCGGCAATGACGACAACCCAAGCTACGAGGATGTCTGCAGCGGCGCGACTGGACACGCAGAATCGGTCATGCTGCGTTACGACCCCGCGCAGATCAGCTATGAAGAGTTGCTCGCCTTCTTCTTCAAGATTCACAACCCGACCCAAGGCAATCGACAGGGGCCTGATGTGGGCACGCAGTATCGCTCCGCGATCTACCCCACCGATGATGAGCAGATGAAGATTGCCAAGCAGTTCATCAAGGACCAGCAGCGTGAGGGCAAATGGGCTGAGAAGACCATCACGACTGAGATCAAGATGGCCCCGAAGTTCTACAAAGCCGAGGATTACCACCAGGATTACCACCTCAAGCACGGCGGGCATTGCCCGATCCCTGATTGATCTGCGTTCACCAACTGAAAAGGCCTCCCGATTGGGAGGCCTTTTTCATGGAGACAGATTGTGGTTTAGCCGAGTGCCTGATCCAGGTCGGCGATGAGGTCATCGACGCCTTCGATACCGACGCTCAGACGCACGAGGTTATCCGTGATGCCAAGCTTGGCACGGTGCTCGGCGGGGACGGATGCGTGGGTCATAATGGCGGGATGCTCGATGAGGGACTCGACGCCGCCGAGTGATTCGGCACAGGCGAAGAGGTGTGTCTTCTCGAGCATGGCACGGGATTCTTCGAGCCCGCCCTTGATGTAGATGGTGATCATGCCGCCGAACCCGCACATCTGGCGTTTGGCCAGTTCGTGCTGGGGGTGCGATTCGAGGCCCGGGTAGATGACCTTCTCGACCTTAGGGTGGTTGTTGAGGTGGTCGGCGATCTTGGCGGCGTTCTCGCAGTGACGCTGCATGCGGACATGGAGGGTCTTGGTGGAGCGCAGCAGCAGGAAGCACTCCATGATGCCGGGGACGGCCCCCTCGGAGAGCTGGATGAACTTGAGCCGCTGATGCAGGTCCGGGTCGTTTGTGACGAGCACGCCACCGATCGAGTCGCTGTGGCCACCGATGTACTTGGTGGTCGAGTGGCAGACAATATCCGCACCCAGCGAGAGCGGGTTCTGCAGGAACGGGGTCGCGAAGGTGTTGTCGACCGCGAGGGTCACCTTGTTGGCCTTGGCGATCTCGGCGACGGCCTTGATGTCGGCGATCTTGAGCGTCGGGTTGGTCGGGGTTTCCAGCCAGATGAGCTTGGTGCGCTCGTCGATGGCTTCTTTGACCGCGTCGAGATCGGTCATGTCGACCATGACGGTCTCGATGCCGAGCTGAGCAAAGACGCGGTTGAAGAGCCGGTTGGTGCCTCCGTAAACATCGTCACCGAGCAGAACCTTGTCGCCGCTGCTGAGCAGGTGGATCACAGCGCCGGTTGCCGCGACGCCCGAAGCGAAGCAGAGCCCGTGCTTGCCGCCTTCGAGATTGGCGATGTTGGCCTCGAGTGCGGCGCGGGTCGGGTTGGCTGCACGGGAGTAGTCGTACTCGCCGATGATCTTGCCCGGCGATTGCTGGACGAAGGTCGAGGTCTGGTAGATCGGCGTCATGATCGCGCCGGTGCTGGGGTCGGGTCGTTGCCCGGCGTGGATCGCGCGGGTCCCGAAATCGTGGGTGCCTGAAACTTCCATGTATCGCTGTCCTTCTGATTTGTGTGGCGATCAGCTTTTGCTATTGATCTTGCCCAGGTGTTCGATGAGGTCGATCTTGGAGACCACGCCCTTGATGTCCGCGCCGTCGATGACGATCGCGACATGGTCGGTCTCGAAGATGCCGTAGAGTTCTTCCACGCGTGCTTTGGGATGCAGGAGCCCACCGATGGGGTTCATGATGTCCTTGGCGGGGGTGTTCATCGCGATCGAGTTGCCGTGGAGCCCGCGGAGCACATCGACCTCGTGGATGATGCCGATGGGCTTGCCGTCGCTGTTGACGACAGGGACCTGCGAGATGCCGTTCTCACGAAGGGCGTGCACGGCTTCGCTGACAGGAGCGTTCTCGGGGATGGTCACGACGCTGGCGCCCGGTGCGATCAGGTCTTCGATGAGCCCCAGACCCTTCTCGGGCTCGAGGAAGCCGTGCATCTTCATCCACTCGTCGCTGAGGTACTTGGTGACATAGCGGGTACCCGAGTCGGGACAGATCGCGATCACGGTCTTGCCCGGCCCCATCTCCTTGGCGACCTGGCAGGCGATGTGGACCATGCCGCCCGATGAGCCACCGGCGAAGAGGCCCTCTTCACGGGTGAGTCGGCGTGCGGTTGTGAAGCACTCGTAGTCATTGACCTGGTACATCTCGTCGACGACGCTGGGGTCGAAGGCCTCACACTTGATGTCCTCGCCCAACCCCTCCACCTTGTAGACATAGGGGGTCGGGAGCGTGCCGGTTTTGAAGAAGTGGTAATGGACCGAGCCGAGCGGATCGACGCCGATGATCTGGGTCTTGGCCCCCATCTTCTTGAAGTAGCGCCCGATGCCCGAGACAGTGCCGCCGGTGCCGGTGCCGACGACGATCGCGTCGACCTTGCCGCCGTCGGTCTGCTCGTAGAGTTCTTTACCGGTCAATACCTCATGGGCTTCGATGTTCCACTGCGAGTGGTACTGGTCCATATAGAACGAGTTGGGTGTTTCCTCGGCCACACGCTTGGCGACATTGACATAGTGATCTGGCGAATCGCCGGGCACATCGGTGGGTGTGATGATGACGGTGGCGCCGAAGGCACGAAGGCCATCGATCTTCTCCTGGCTCATCTTGTCGGGCATGGTGAAGACGGCCTTGTAGCCCTTGACGGCTGCGGTCATCGCGGCACCCATGCCGGTGTTGCCCGAGGTGTTCTCGACGATGGTGCCGCCGGGCTTGAGCAGGCCCTCTTCCTCGGCTCTGTTGATGATGTAACTGGCCATGCGGTCCTTGATCGACCCCGCGGGGTTCATGAACTCGCACTTGGCGTAGACCGTGGCGGAGCCGGGCTCGACGATCTTGTTGAGCTTGACGAGCGGTGTGTTGCCGATCGCCTCGAGGATGTTGTCGACGATTGGGGCGGTTCTGGTCTGAGCGGTGTCAGGATTGGTGGCTGTTTGCATAGACTCATCATAGGGTCTGGTGGGCATAAAACGACCGGGCCGCATTACGCAAGGGGATTCGTATGTCAAAGGTGCATGCACGCAAAAAGCTTGTCATAGCAGGCGGCAGTGGCTATCTCGGCACGACCTTTGCACAACACCTGCTCGAACAGCCCGAGGCGGATTGGGAGATCGTGATTCTCAGCCGGTCTGAGCCCCGGTTGGCCCAATCCTCGGATCGGATCTCTTTCGAATCATGGGATGGGCGTAGTCTGGGCGATTGGACCAGGGTTCTACACAACTGCACCCATGTGTTGAACCTTGCGGGACGATCGGTTGATTGTCGAAAGACGCCCGCACGCTGCGATGAGATCCTGCGATCGCGGGTGGAATCGACGCGTGTGCTGGGGGAGGCTTTCGCTCAGATTGATCATCAGCCGTTGGTTTGGGTGCAGATGAGCACGGCCCATATCTACGGCGATCCGCCCAGCGTGGTGTGTGATGAATCTTCACCCTTCGGGTATGGGCTCGCGCCGACGGTGGGCCAGGCATGGGAAGCGGCGTTTGCCAAGGCCTGCCCCGACTCGACACGCGGCGTGGTGCTGCGGACCAGCTTCGTGCTCGGGCGTGAGGGCGGAGCGTTCCCGACTCTGCGACGGGTGGCCCGGCTCGGGCTCGGCGGGCGTGTGGGTTCGGGCACGCAGGGTATCAGTTGGATCCACGAACACGACATGAATCGCATCTTCGAAGATGCCCTGACCAATGACACTCGCAGCGGGGTATACATCGCCACGGCACCCGAGCCCGTGTCCTACATGCAGTTCATGCGGGCGCTTCGCAAGCGACTGGGGCAGCCCATCGCGCTGCCGGGCCCTGAGATTGGGCTTCGGCTCATGTGTGCCACCGTGCTCGATACGGACCCCGATCTGGTGCTCTACGGGCGATACTGCATGCCCCGAAGGTTGCAAGATGAGGGTTTCAAGTTCAGGTACGGAACACTCGATGAAGTACTCGAAGCGCTCGTGCCGAAATAGAAAACACCCCCGGCAGGATTCGAACCTGCGACCGTCGGATTAGAAGTCCGGTGCTCTATCCAGCTGAGCTACGGGGGCATAAACCGGCCCTGTTCATTGGCTTGTATCGCCCGAACTGACCGATCAAAGGTACACCATGATAGCCACACGACTGATCGTACTTTTCGTCCTCGCCTGTTCGATTTCGGCGGCCAAAGCGTCCGAAACGCAGCCCGTTGCCCTTCGTATCGCGACCTTCAATATCGAGGATGTGCGCGATGAAGATCTCAACGGAGCCGACAACGAGCGGCTGCAGGCCATCGCGGCGGTGATCCAGCGTCTGCGGCCCAACATCATCCTGCTCAATGAGATCGCGGTCAGTGATGATGAGGGGCCCAGCAACGCAGAGAAGTTCGTCTACAACTACCTGGCCACCTCGCAGGGCGAGGGGCTCCAGCCGATCCGGTTCGACACCTACACGCCCGCGACTAATACCGGGCTGCATTCGGGCTTCGATCTCGACAACTCGGGGACGGTCGACGCGACACTGCCCGAGATGACAGCTGATGGCCAAACCGATAGTCAGCGAGCGTATGGGAATGACTGCTTCGGGTTCGGGACCTTCCCCGGTCAGTACGGGATGGCCCTGCTGGTGCACCCGAAGTTGCAGATCAGGGCTGATCAGATCCGCACTTTTCAGCAGTTCCTGTGGAAAGACCTGCCCGGGCACACCGCCCCCATGAACGAAGACGGCACCCCCTGGTACAGCGACGAGGAATGGGACGCGATGCGGCTCGCTTCGAAGAACTTCGCCGATGTACCAATCCAGCTTCCCAATGGGACCGTGCTGCACGCCTTGATCTCCCACCCGACCCCGCCGGCGTTCGATGGTCCTGAACGGCGCAATGTGCTCCGCAATCACGATGAGATCGCGTTGATCCGAGCCTACATCGACGGCGAGCCCGCGCTGTATGACGATGCTGGGAAGACGGGCGGGTTGAAGCTGGATGCGAACTTCGTGATACTTGGCGATCTGAACTGCGATCCGGCAGATGGCAGCGGCGTGGATATGACCATGTTCTCCCAGCTCTTCTCGAGCGATCTCATCGCCGACGATACGCACCCGGCGTCGTCGATTCGGGTCGAGAAGCTCGACCGCACCGATACCGCCCGGTTTGGGTTGCGGGTTGATTATGTGCTGCCCTCCTCAGGGATCACGGTCACCGAGACAGGGGTCTGGCGAGATCCGGGCGATGCGGACCAGTTCCCATCGGATCATTTCCCTGTCTGGGCTGAGGTGATCGTCCCCTGAGGGACTACGATTATGCGTGAGCACGCCGACACACAGTGAAACGGTCGCGATCAGCGATGAATCCGGAGCATCTGGCTCGATTTTCTCTGCGTGCAAAGAACTGACCAAACCCGGAATTACCAAGCTGGTGACCATCACCGCGTTGGTCGGGCTGGGGCTTGGTGGGCTCCATTACGGCGTTGAGACGGCATTCGATTGGGTTCGGCTCATCATCGGTGTCGGGCTCGGTACGGCGATCGCTTCCGGCGGTGCCAACGCACTCAACATGTGGTACGAATCCGATCGTGACGCGTTGATGAAACGCACCCGGGTCCGCCCGATTCCCTCACGGCGACTCTCATCCCGATTCGTGCTCCTATTCGGCTTGGGCATGACCGTACTTGGGTGTGCGATCCTTGGTTTCACCGCCGGGATGCTCCCGGCGCTGGTGGCGCTGGCAACAACCGCGTCGTATGTGCTGATCTACACGCCGCTCAAGCCCATTACCATTACCAATACACTCATCGGGGCGGTACCCGGTGCATTGCCAACGATGATCGGCACGACTGCGGTCGCCACGGGGACAGGATTTGCCCCGTTGGTTGAGCCGGTCGGGCTGATGCTGTTCTGCATCATGTTCCTCTGGCAGCTGCCCCACTTCTTTGCCATCGCCTGGATGTGCCGCATTGATTACGAGCTGGGCGGGTTCAGGATGCTCCCGATCGTGGATCCGATCGGGAATCACACCGCGGCCACCATGGTGATTACCTCAGCATTGCTGATCCCCGCGGGCTTGCTGCCGTTACGGATCACCCCCGAACTCAGCGGCTGGGCCACAGGGACCGCATCGGTGCTGTTGGGCCTGATGATGGTGTGGCTCAGTCTGAAGTTCGCCATTTCACGCAGTGATAAAGCGGCCAAGGTCGCGTTTTTCGGCTCAATCATTCACCTCCCGGTGTATCTGATCGTGCTGGTCGCTGAGGCGGGTGTACGGGGGTTGCTGCTTTGAGCGCCATCGAAGTGCGAGACCTGCGTGTTGTCTACCGCCGTAAGGGCGAACCGGATCGTGTGGCCCTTGACGGCTTCTCGCTCAGTGCTGATCGGGAAATGCTGGCGATGCTTGGTCCCAATGGATCAGGCAAATCGACCCTGATGGGTGTGATATCGCAGACGATACGACCGGAATCGGGTGCGTTGATTTCACCGACATCCCGGGCTGGGTTGTCGGTCGTCTTTCAGACACCTGCGCTTGATGTCCTGCTCACGGTTCGTGAAAACCTCCAGTTGGCAGGAGCGATGCACGGCTTAGATCGAGCGACGACAAAGGGCCGTATCGATTCTGTTGTTGCGGAGCTTGGTATTGCTGATCGCATCGGTGAGCAGGTTCGGCATCTCTCTGGCGGTCTGGCTCGAAGGGCCGATCTGGCTCGGGCGTTGATCCCGCACCCGAGCGTGCTGCTGCTCGACGAGCCAACAACCGGGCTCGATATCGATGCACGGCGATCGTTCTGGGATTCGATGCTTCGGGTCCGTCAATCGCTCGGCATGACGGTCCTGCTGGCGACGCACCTGATCGATGAGGCGGAGCGTGCCGACCGGGTCGTCATGATGCGTGAGGGCCACAGCGTCTGCATCGATACACCCAAGGCGCTGCGTTCGACGCTTGGCGAGCGGGTGCTCCGGATCGTGGCCCAGGAAGAATCAGACATCGACCGCCTCGCCTCGTGGCTGCAAACAGAAGGATTTCAAGCCCATCGGATCGACCGATTGCTCATCGTCCCCCACGCCCGTGCGGATCTGCTTGAGGGGTGTCCGATTCCATCCGCGTCATTGACGCTCGCCCCGCCCACGCTCGAGGATGTCTACTCGATCCGAACCCAGACGGGGGTGAACCCGTGATCGGTTTGCGTGCCATGTCTGCGTTGAGCAAAAGGGAGCTGATTCGTCAGATGCGCCAACCATCGCGCATTATCGCGTCGATCGCGACCCCGCTGCTGATCTGGCTGTTCATCGTTGGGGGCTTCTCCAAGGCCGTGGGCGATGTCGCAGGCGGGCAGTCGAATCTGACGGCGTACACCATCCCGGGCATGGCTTCGCTGACCGTGATGTTCGCCTCAATCTTTGCGTCCATCTCATTGATTCAGGATCGTCAGGACGGTGTGCTCCGGGCGGCTCTTGTGTCCCCCGCCCCGGGCTGGTCGATCGCCCTGAGCAAGATCGGTGCTGGGAGTCTGATCGCTCTGATACAGGCCATGGTCGTACTGCTCACACTCCCGCTGCTGGGGCACGAACTGACGCTGGTCGGTGCCCTCGGAGCGATCGCGGCGTTGGCCTGCATCTCGATCGCGCTGATCGGGCTGGGGTTGGCACTGGCTTGGATCGTGGATTCGACCCAAGGGTTCCATGGGGTGATGAACGCGGTGCTGATGCCCATGTGGCTCGTGTCGGGGGCGGTGTTTCCGGTTGAGGATGCCGCGGGCTGGTTGCGGGTCATCACGCTTGTGAACCCGCTGACCTGGGCCCACGCGGCGATGCGGGATGCGCTTGGCATGAGCGATCAGATGAGCCCTGCTATCGCCTGGTCCGTCTCCATTGGCTTCGCGTTGTTCGGCATCCTGCTCGGGGCCTGGACGATCTCACGCTCTCGCCAAACCAGCTAAGCCCGCGTGCGTACGATCGGGTATGAACCCCCGTGTACTCTTGCGTTCAATTGCTCTTCTGGTGCTCACCTTCATCGGGATCATGATCTACTGGTTTTTCTTTGCACCAAAGCCGGGCGGGATCCCTGAGGGGCAGGTGATCGACCTCAATGAGAACGAAAACCCGTATTCGGCGTTGTTCATCCCGACTTTTAATCTGGTGGATCGGGAGGGCGAAGCGTTCGATCAGTCCTATCTCGATGGCAAATACACCGTTGTGGAGTTCTTCTACACGAGCTGCCCGCTGATCTGCCCCACGGTGACGGCCACCATGCGAGAAATCCAACACGCGACGCAGGATACCGACTTACAACTGCTCAGTATCTCGATCGACCCTGAGATTGATACGCCAGAAGTGATGAAGCGGTACGCAGACGGGTTCAAGGCCGACCCCACACGCTGGAAGTTCGGGAGCGGTACACCGGAGATGACCCAGATCCTGCTGATGGGCGTGAACTTCCATCTGGGCGAGTTGAACACGGATGATGGGTTCCGCAACATCGACCACCCTGGGTCGCTCCTACTGATCGGGCCTGATCGTCATGTCATCAAGCTGTATTCTTACAGCGATCAGGATGAGGTTGATGCGCTCATCAAAAAAGCCCGCGAACTCGCGGGCTGATGGGTCGGTTGAACCGTGTTCTTATTGTGCAGCTTTGATCGCCGCTTCAACTTGGGCGACGGTTTTGGGGATCATCGACGAGAGGTTGCGGTTCCCCTTCTCGGTGACGAGGATGTCGTCTTCGATGCGGATACCGATCGACTTGTCCTGCAGGTAGATCCCCGGCTCGATGGTCACCACCATGCCCGGCTTGAGCTTGACATCCGGTGACGGGTCATGCGTCTCGAGCCCCAGGTGGTGCCCAACGCCGTGCAGGTATTGATCGCCATAGCCTGCGTCTCGGATCACCTTGCGTGATGCCTCGTCGACCTGGGCCATGGTGGCGCCTGGCTTGACGGCCTTGATTGCCGCGATCTGTGATTTGAGCACGATGTTGTAGAGCTTGGCCTGTTCCTTGGTGAACTTGCCGTTGGCCGGGAAGACACGGGTGATATCGGATGCGTAGCCGTTGATCTCAGCGCCGCTGTCGACGACGATCAGGTCCCCGTCATTGCAGACGCCGTTGTTTTCTTTGTAGTGCAGCACCGTCGCGTTGTGGCCCGAGCCGACGATGGGATCGAACGCGTTGCGGACCGAGCCGGCCTCGGCGAACCCGCCAACCAGCGCGTTGTGCAGATCACGCTCACCGACACCGGGCTTGAGCTTGGCCATGAGACGATTGAGGCCGTTGTGGGTCGCCTTGATCGCGGCGTTGATCTGCTTGATCTCCGCAGGACTCTTGACCAAACGAAGTGAGGTGATGACCTCGCTCTGATCGACGATCGAGCAGCCCGGCATGCGAGATGCGACCTTCTGGAAGATCTCTAGATCGGGCGTGAGCGGTTGGGTATACGCCGCGGTCGGGTGGAGGCACGAGAGTTTCTTCGTGCGTCGGGCACCTTCGGTCAGGAAGCGCGGCAGGGCCATGGTTCGCATGACAGTGTCAAAGCCGTAACGATCGCGCAGTTCCTGGGAGATGTGGTCGCGGTAGCCGTCCCAGACATCCATCTCGGGGTTGACCGGCTTGAGGAACAGGATGGTTCGGCGCTTGGGGTTCGGGTTCGTCGGATCAAAGAGGACCACGGCCCCGGGCTCATCGCTGATCCCCGTGAGGTACCGGAAGTCCATATCGGGGAACCACTCGCCTCGGAGTGGCGGCGAACCAGCGCCGGCGAACACAAGCCCGACGCTCCCTTTGAGTGCTGTACTGACTTTCTTGCGGCGAGCCTGGTACTCGCTGACTTTGATGGCGGTGTCCATGTGTACGGTCCTTATGAGTTGCTTGAGATGCCGAGGGCGACTTGCAACGCGGCCTGTGCTTCTGCTGATCGCATAGCGCGTTTGCCGAAACCCATGACGCCTCCGGCTTCGACGGCACTCTGAAGTGCTTCTGGAAAGTTCGAGATGAGCATCATGGGCGGGCTGCCAGCGTGGTTGGCACGGATGAGTTCGATACCCGAATCGTCGGGGAACGAGCCGTCGAGCACGCGGTTGACGAGGTGCAGATCAAAGTCAGCGATCTGGGACTCAAACTCAGCGAGACTGTTGAGCATCGTGATCTCTGCGCCGGGGATGAACCCAGCGATGGCGCTGCGGAGCGCAAAGGCATCTGGCCCACAATGGCCGACGAGAGAGATTCGTTTGTTTTCGGTGTTGCTCATGTGGACAACTCGGAGCTTTCAGCTGGGGTAAAACGCACCTCGTGCGCTCGAATATGGGCAACGATAGGTCCGATGCGGTGCTCGGTCGGATTGTTTGAATCGCTTTTCACCGATCGGATCCATGAATCGATTGCCCGACGCGTGATCCGATCGGCGCCCTCGTTGTCGAGCACACGCAGGCAATACAGCCCCGGAAGATAGCCGAGCATGATGTCGGGGTGGGCCTGGAGGAGCTCACGCGGCCACCGCCACTGGCTGTCTGTGATGGTGCACGGTTCCATGAGGGTTGCTTCGACGCGTTCGTCCATGACCTCCTGCATCGCGACCAGGTCCTGCGACCACTGACTGGCGTGACGGGCGATCTCGGGATCCAATCGCCTGAGCAATGGCAAGAGATCCTGGCGGATGCGATTGCGTACATAGGCCGGATCGTCGTTCGTCTGGTCGTGGCACCAGGCGATATCCAGTTCACGCAGCATCGTCTCGATCTCGTTGCGTGGGATTTCCAGCAGCGGACGCAAGAGGGTCTTGTTCCCGAGCGGGGTTGCTGGACGCATCCCCGACATCCCCCGGGTGCCCGATCCCCGCATCAGGTGCATGAGCAGGGTTTCCAGTTGGTCATCGGCATGGTGCCCGGTGGCAATGTACGGGCAGGCATGCTCGTCGGCGATTCGTGCCAGTTCTTGATATCGCGCCTCGCGGGCATTGGCTTCCAGATTGCCGGGCTCTTCACTGACTGCGGCGATCCCAAACGCACAATCCACACCCAGGCGCTTGGCCAGCGCTTCAACATACGCCCGGTCGTGCTCGGCCTGTTCGGGCGTTCGCATATCGTGCTGGATGTGGGCGAGTACACAGGAGGAAGGGATCTGGGCCAAAGCGATAGCAAGGGCGACCGAATCGGCCCCACCGCTGCAGGCCACCAGCGTTTTCCGGTCCGGATCGCGGGTATGCCGCCCACCGCTCAGCTGTCGCCAGCGGCGCAGGATCCGCGCCACGCTCGGGTGATCTGCCCCAAGGGGGGGCATTGATTGCTGCTCGGGGTCTTGGCTGCTTGCATCGTTCACACCGCGATGATATTGTGGCTCAGTGACGAAGCGCTCAATGCAGAAGCGGAGTTTTACGCGTGCAACTCGGACCCACTACCCCGCCCCAGAACGAACAACCCGCCGCCCAATCTGCAGCGACCGATGCGCAGATGACCCAGGATACACCTGATTCGGGGGTTGTCGAGGTGCAAACCCAGCCCAGTGGGTATGGGAGCCTGCTTGAACGCTTCAATGCGGAGAACTCGCTGCTGCCCAACATCCTGATCATCGGGGCGATGGTGATGCTCGTGTTTCTGATGATGCGCGCTCTGCGAAAGACATCGCAACAGAATCGCTCCCGTGCCAATACCATGGGAACCCCCTCGGAGCGCATCGCCGAAATCCGTGACCACGCAGAACAAAGTATGGAACCCGGACGCAAGCTGATGGTCGATGCCGAGGACATCGCCCGTCGCCTTGGTGCTGCATTGGATAACAAAGCCGCCCGACTCGAGTTGCTTATTGAAGAAGCAGACACCAAGCTCGACCAACTCAATCGGGCCGTTGCACGCAGCGATGCGCCCGCAACGGACTCGAATGAAGTTTCGACGCCGCCCACTTCAACGCCCACGCGAACCATCGACCCCGCCCTGCTGGATCGTGCACGCGTCGAGCAGGATATCGAAGAACGCCAAACCCGCGTGGCCGGGCGTATCGCCCCAGTCTCGACACCACCCGCCCCGACAGAACCGGAAATCACGATCTCTGATCAGATCCAGGCACTGGCTCTTCAGGGCAAATCCAGCAGAGAAATCGCGACGGAACTCGCACAGCCCATAGGACAAGTCGAGCTGATCCTGAACCTGCAGAAACGCAGCGAGATGTCGTAATGAGCTCGTTTGCCGACAAGAGCGCTCCGCTCCAGTCGCTGAGCCCCATCGCACCCATAGGGCGAATCTCCATCGGGTCGGTATTCTCCAGCGCCCATGCCGTTCTCGCCGAACGCTGGGGCACGCTCGTTGGTTGTGCGGCTCTGATCATCATCTACGGCTTCATCGTGGGCATCGTCATCACCCTGCTCGACAACATGATCTTCGGCATTGATGCCATGGTCCGCCCGTTTGAGATGTTGCACTCGATCCTGATCACCGGCCCGCTCAGTGTGGGCCCGATCTACATCGCCTGCCGCACATTCCGGGGTCAGCACTCAATCTTCGCTGACATCCTCATCGGCTTCCGACGCTGGCCATCGGTTGTACTCATTGGGCTGATCATTCAGCTTGGCGCACTGCTTGCCACCATCCCGTTCGGCGTCCTCACTGTCATGCTCTCCAGAACAACCGCGGGGAACTCGGGATTCACGATCCTGATGTTGTTCGTGCTCGTCTTCGGCCTAGCGGGGATCGCCCTGTACTTGGGTGTCCGGTTGTACTTTGCAACCCTCCTCTGCGCTGATCCGCTCGGCCCGCAGTTGGGCCCGATCGAATCGATCAGCGAGAGCTGGCGGATCACCCGCAACTCGGCCTGGCGATTGTTCTTCATCGCGATCCTGATCTCGATCATCGTCGGGATCACCACGGTGTGCTTCATCGTCCCACTGGTCCTGTACGGGCTTCCGCTTTCATATGCCGCCGCTGGGAGTGTCTATGTGATACTCACCCACCGGAGTGGGATCATCCCCGTGGAAGGATACGACGAGTGCCCGTTCTGCGACTACGACCTCGTCGATCTCGACACCAACCGTTGCCCAGAGTGCGGGGCACATGTGATTCGCCCGCAAACGCCCCAGTATGGTCAAATCCACGAACCAATGCCTCATGAACAAGTCGCGGACGACCTACCCGATATCCCGTTGGTCGATGTCGACGAGGAAGACTCAGACGCGCCCTGACCGGTTCAGCTCACCCAGTCACGCTCCACACGCATCCCGCTGGGGATGGTGCTCGCGTCGCCGGTCTCGATCATGCTCGCGACGGGGTATGCCGTGTAATCATGAGCGAACGCACCCGCGGGGCGATGGTTGCCTGAGAGCCCGAGCCCACCGAATGGGAGCTTGGAACTAGCCCCTGCCGTGCCGCAGTTGATGTTCCGGCATCCCGCCCGGCACTCGTTGAGGAAGCGGTTCTGCAGCGATTCATCCGCGGTGAAGATCGAGGCGCTGAGCCCGTAGCGTGTCGCGTTGGCCTGCTCGAGTGCATCCTCGAACGAATCGGTCACGCTGATGCGAAGCAGCGGGCCGAATACTTCTTCATCGCACCCGGCGTCATCGCAGCCGAGGGTGAACCGATCTACTTCGATCACGCCAGGGGTGATGAACCAACCATCACGATCGGGCATGCGGGTGGATTCCATGAGCACGCGACCGCCATTGTCGGCGACGCGTTCCTGGAATCGGAGCACGCCGTCGAGTGCCTGCTCGCTGATGATCGGGCCCATGAAAACGGGCTCTTCTGCTCGCGGGTCACCGATCAGCAGGTTGGACGCGGCTTTCAGGATCGCGGGGACGACCTTGTCTGCGACATCGCGGTGAACGATCAGGCGGCGGGTACTGGTGCATCGTTGCCCGGTGGTGTTGAATGCACAGCGGGTGATCTCGACGACGGCTTGGAAGAGATCGGCGTCGGGCATCACGATCGCGGGGTTGTTGCCGCCCATTTCCAGGGCGATGATCTTTCCGGGCTGGTCGAGATTGGCCTGCATGATCGCGCGTCCTGCGGTCCATGAACCGGTAAAGAGCACGCCATCGACATCCGGGCTGCCGCAGAGGGCGACCGACTCATCGACCGCGCCATGGACGAGGTTGAACACACCCTTGGGTGCCCCCTCGGCTTCGAGTGCCTCGTGGTACATCTCAGCGAGCATCTGCCCGACCGCGGGCGCTTTGTCCGAGGGCTTGAAGACGATGGTGTTGCCGGTCAGCAACGCCGGGATGATGTGCCCGTTGGGCAGGTGGGCCGGGAAGTTGAATGGCCCCACTACGGCCATGACCCCGTGGGGCTTGAAGTGGCAGCGGGCACGCTTGGTGTCGTTGAGACTGAACTCAAAGTCGGTCACGCGGTGACGCCCGCTCCACTCGCCCTCTTCGAGGGTGATGTCGACCTTGGCCCCGACCAGATTGGCCTCGCCCTTGGATTCCCAGAGCGCCTTGCCGGTCTCGTCGGAGATCAGCCCACCGAGTTCCTCGGCTCGTCCTTTGGCAATCTCCTGGAATCGACGCAGCACCGCGATGCGTTGCTCGATGGTCGTCGATGACCACGCTGGGAGTGCGGCACGCGCGGCGGCAACGGCTTGTTGCACACTCTCCACGCTCGGGCTGCCCGACCAGACGACCTGATCGGGATGAGCGGGCATCGTTGAAGTGATGGCATCGCCCTCGATGGGGAGCCAGACCCCGTTCACGAGATTCCGGCCCATGATCTGATCACGGGTAGATTGCTGAGTCGTCATGTCTTGCTCCAATCTGGCGAAGTCAGGATTTTTTCGCGGCAGTCTTCTTGGTCGTCTTGGCAGACGACTTGGCCACCTTCTTGGATGTCTTCTTGGTCGTGCGAGCCGCGGCTTTCTTGGTGGTCTTGGCGGGCGCTTTCGACGCGGTACGCTTCCGGGTGGCGGGTTGCTTCCCGGGCTCGACAGGCACACGCATGGGCGTGCAGCCAGCGGTTGCCCCCGGCTCGGCGTGGAGGGCCACCATCGTTTCTGAGGTCACACGCAGCTTGCCATTGCGATCGACCTTGAACGCACACTGGACAGCTCGGAAATCACCATCGTTGTTCAGGCACGAAACAATGCCGGTCTTGTCTGTCTGCTCATGCTTGATCGTCGGACCGAGTTCAGCGGCGAAGGTGTCGTTCACCAGCTGTACATCATCGGTGTTCACGGTCAGGTATGGCCCGCCGTCGAACGGATCGACAAAGCCCGAGTAGGTAAAACCAAGCCGCTCGAGCATGCGTCGTGCGGGGATTGTGTCCGGACCGACCTCGCCGATCTGGGCCCGTGCCTGCGGCGGAAGGAGGGAGAGATGGATGTCACCCTCGGGGAGCAGATCGGTCATGAACGCCCGTGAGTACTGACAGAAACGGTCGGCCTCGTCATAACTCAATGGGATGAAGCGACGCCCGAGGGAATCCCAGACGAGCGATTCGCCCTTGCTGCTGATCGGGGCCATCATCTCGGCCAGGATCGTCGGGCGGAACATCTTGCGATGCAACCCGATGAAATGGAAACGCACGAGCGATGTGAACCGCCCGAGCTTGTGCTTATGGCCGCGGAAGCTGGGTTGCAGAATCAGCCCGCCAAGCTCGCTGGGACCGGATTCATCGAGATACACCCGCGCGACGGTGTGCTTGGTGCCAAACTTGAGGTCCTCGGCGTACTTCTCACGCGTTTCGAGCTTGAAGCAGACATTGGGCTGGCCTGGGCCGCCCATCTGTGAGACGACCTGCGAGCTGCCGATACAGCCCTCGGTGTTCAGCTCTTCGATGACGAACATGAAGATGTC
This sequence comes from Phycisphaerales bacterium UBA3190, assembly GCA_002364005.1. Lineage (GTDB taxonomy): Bacteria > Planctomycetota > Phycisphaerae > Phycisphaerales > UBA1924 > UBA1924. Next base: position 21,582 of record DEXG01000036.1, on the reverse strand, counting down.
GGCCTGGGCCGTCTTCTGTGAGATCCCACCCGAGCTTTCGTGCGATTCCGGGCGTTGCACACTCTTTGCATCGCGAGCGGCCCGCAGGAAACTCTGGCGTGAGTTGCGGATCTTGTCTGCGATGATCTCCTGATCCGGTGGCAGATTGATGAAATGCACCATCTTCGAGAGTTTGTGCAGGGTCGGGAGGTCCGAGGCCATGGCCCTTCGGATCACGAACTGTGGGGTTGATCGTGGCATGTGGATCAGCCCTCCTGCGCAACACGCCCGAGGGCGCGTTCGAGACACTCAAACACACGGGGCCAGTCTTCCATCTTCATCACCGGCAGCGGCGGCAGCATGCGCACATGGAACGGGCCGTGCCCGCAGTAGAAAGTGATCACACCCTCGTCGTAAGCGTGCTTGCAGGTCTTGGTGACCTTGGCTTTATCGCCGCCGAATGGGGTGAACTTCATCATGCCACCCACGCCGCCCATGAGCTCGGTGGTGCCCGGTGCATCGGGGAACCAGTCGGGGTGCTTGCTGATCAGCTGGCTGACCTGCGAGCGGAACTCCGCGTGGTGTTGGGCGAACTTGCCCTTCGTTCCATAGAAATCGCCATTGCTCAACTCGTCGAGCAGCAGCGAGCCGACGGTGAAGTCACTGGTATTGCCGGTGAATGTGCCGCTGAGCAGCCCGGGCTTAGGGTTGTACCGCTCGGTCCAAAGCGTCGCGCACGCCTGGGTCATTTTGCCGACACAAAAGACATCGACATACTCACCCAGATCGTACTGCTCAAAGGCGAACAGCGACTCGGTGCGTCCGAAGGCCTGGATCTCGTCGTCCCAGATCGCGATGTTGTTGGCTCGGCAGACATCCATCAATGCCTTGAAGTAGTCACGCTTGGCGACATTGAAGCCGCCCTCGCCCTGAACAAGCTCGAAGATGAAACATGCGTGCTGCTTGGGATAGCGGGTGATGTACTCTTGGAGTCGATTCACGCAGTACTCGGTGAACTTGGCCGGGCCGCCCATCTCCCGTGCGCGTGATTCGCTGTAGAACGGGATGTAGTCCACCTGCGTCGAGAGCGGGATGCCCATACGACCGCCGGCCGAATCGCCGATCTGGGCCATGGTGACGCTGCGACCCATGAAGCAATGCTCGAAGGCAATCACACGCGATGCGGGTGCGTGCTTCTGGTAGCAGACCTTGATCGCACTCTCGTTGGCCATTGCACCGCTGGTGGTGATGAACGCGTGCTTGAGGTTCGAGTTGCGGGAGGCGAGCTTGACAAGCTTCTCGCCGAACTCGTAGGCCCCGAAGTTCGTCTGCAGGTTGCCGTGCTTGGTGGCCTCATTGATGCCCGCGATAAGCTGGGCCTTGATGACCTTGGGGTTACCATGGCCAAGGAAATGAACCCCGATGCCGGTGAGCATGTCCCACTTGACCGACCCATCGGCCATCTCGACCAATGCGCCGTTACCCGCACCGGACCCGATGGAGTGGTAGACAAGGTTGTTGCCCTTGACCGCCTTGCACCGCTCGATGATCGATTTGAACGATTCCGCCAGCTCGGGGTTGGGGGCCTTGATATCGGTGATGGAACGGTTGTACTCCATGACCTGCTCCACGAGCGCATCGATGCTCGCGATGATCGTCGGGTCGCTGAAGATTTCGCTGCCGGTGGTGTGCTTGGCAGCCGTCGTTGATGCCGTCATGACATTGCTCCTCTGTATTCAGAAATGAGGTTTACAGTGCCGCGGAACCGCCTGCCGAGAGGCGCGCGATGAGAATCGCGAGCAGCTGGCAGCGTTCAACGAGGCTGGGAAGTTCGATCCATTCGTCTTTGGTATGCAACCCGCCGCCGCGCACGCCCAGCGTGTCGATGGTGGGCAGGCCGGCGTTCTGCAGGATGTTGCCATCGCAGACGCCGCCGGTTGATTTGAAAGGCAGCTTCTGCCCCAATGCTTCCGCGACACCGCGAGCACGCAAAGCCAGCTGCTCGGTCTCGGGGATCAGCGGCTTGGCCGGGCGGTTGAAGCTATGGCGCACAACAACCCGGGGCATCGCGTCTTCAGGGGTTTGCAGGGCTTGGAGCTGCATGGTCAGTTCATCGGCAATCGATTGATCCGCGAAGCGGACATTCCCCCATGCGGCCGCAGAATCAGGCACCGCGTTCGTCGCAACCCCACCCCGGACTGGTCCGATATTGAGGATCTTGCCTCGCTCGGGCTCAGGGAACTTCGCCGATTCCGTGATGCAGCGGGCCAGCTCAACCACCGCCGAAACACCCTCGGTGAAGGCACGCCCGACATGAGCGCTCTTGCCCATGGTCTCGATCATGAACTGACCCGAGCCAACCCGTTCGATCGCCAGCTCGCCACCCGGGAGTGCGGGCTCGAGCGCGATCCCAAAGTCGTGCAGTTTGGCCTGGTCCCGCAGGGCCTGCTCGCTGTGGTAGGTGCCAGTCTCTTCGTCGGCGTTGAGCGTGAAGGTCCAGTTCGCCGCCACGCCGCACGATTCAAGGGCTTCGAGAGCCGCCACAGCGATCACGAGCCCCCCCTTCATGTCGACACAGCCCGGGCCGATGGCGGTCTTGCCACCCGGGGCGATGCTCAGGTCCAGAAAGTCACCGTTTGGGTCGTGCACCGTGTCCAGGTGGCCGGCGATCATGACACGATTCTGCGTTGCGCCGTTGAGTCGCTCGCAGACCGCGGTCGGCGGGGTGTAGTCGCTCTGCTGTCCGCCGAGCAGCCATTCGGGCTTGGGATCGCCCGGGATCATGTGGGTCGTGCAGCCGAGTTCCTTGAGACGCAAACCGAAGCGTTCGCGCGTCTCCTCGATCGCCGACTGGTTGTTGCCCCCCGTGGGGATGGAGACATGAAGACGAAGATCTTCCAGCAAGTCGTGGGCCCGCTGTTCGATCTCGTTGGCGACGCGTTGTTCTATTTCTGTGAGTTGCACGAACCAGTGTATGGGGGCGCGAAAACCGGCTTCCAGCGACGAGAGCGGCGATTTCTTGCGATCAAGGTTTAAACTCAATAGGGCCAGAAGCGATATCGAAATTCTTACGAAAAGACATCGCCCCGGTTGTCAATCACTCGTCGTACTCGAGGCGTCCGAGGTCGATGACCGCGCCGTGATCGAAGTACACATCAACGCCCAGCGTATCCTCACCCATCGAGGTCAGCACAATGTTGGTGCGTGCCGAGTGGGCAGCATTCACCTGATCGCCATGCGAGGGTCCCGCGTAGCGGGTGTTGTCCCGTTGGTCCGCGTGGAAGTGATAATGCGCCAACGCGCGATCACTAAACCGGAACATGTCATCACTGGCAACGAAACGCTGATCGCTCACACGATCCCGCTGGCGCGGGCGGAAGAGCACGGCTCGCCAGCCGGTATCCGGATCGGTCTCGATGATCCCGCCGTATTCGGTAGAAGTATCCTTCCGGTCGAGGGCCCGCTGTGTGAACAGCTGCTCGACGACGATCGGGTTCTGCAGCGCTTCATCCACAATCAGGATGCTCAGAAGGTCGCCCCAGCTGAGCATACTGACCCAATCGCCGAGTCGCTCCTGGCGAATGGGCTCGCCCTTCTCCGCCTTGCGTTTGTACACCACACGCCCGCTCAGACGGGTGTTGAGCACGGCGTACAAGGCCTCGTGATCCAGCCCCAGCCAAGCTGGACGATTCTGGCTCGCCCAACGCACCGGTTCCAGGTGACGCATGCGGAGCCCTTGGCGTTGGGCGGCATCGAGCATTGAGACCGCGTTGGCGACCTCGCCCCACCATGCGGTGTTCTGGGTGCTGTTTCGAGGATCGCTGTGATGGCGCAGGGAAGTTAGCCAAGCGATTTCCATTGCGGTATTCGGGATGACACCCAACTCGTCCTGGATGGCTCGAAGATCGAGGATCATCTGGCGTGATTCAGCGCTGGTTTCAGCATCAAGCGAGGAAGGCGAAGCGATCAGTTGTTTCCGCAGTGTCCCGCTCGGGTCAAGACGCCCAAGGAGCCCCCACGCTTCATCGCGCGTGCGTTGGAGGGAACGCAGGACCGTAACCTCCTGGTTATCACCGCCCCCCTGACCCGGGTTCAAGAACACATCAAACACGACCTGCTCGATCGGCACGCCGGGTCGAAGTTCCTGCAATGCGAGGTATTCGATTCGCTCACGGTCAGGCACCGCTGAATCAGGGCGGGCCAGGCTCCTTACAAGGGCAGGGGCCAGGTCATCCCAATCCGATTCGACGGCACGCACCGCGATGATCCGTACCGCTTCAGTGTCCTTCTCGTTGGGGAGCATCAGCCGGGCCATCGCACGCGAATCGGCGTTCCCCTCGGGCGACTCGTCAGACATCAGCAGCTCGATCACCGTTAAACGCAGCGGGCGTTCGGTCCCCCCGGACCAGGCAAGGTTCTTGAGGGCGTAGCGGGTGCGTTCCCTGTCACGGATCCCCTCCTCCACCTCGCTCCACGCGGCCCGGGCAGCCGCGATCCGGTCCCGTTCGAGGAGTTCCGGGTTGCGGAGATCGAGCAACGGGTTGCCCGTCGGCTCAAATCTGCTGCTTGTTGAGCAGGAAATCATCAGGGGCAGCGAGAGACTCAACACGATCAGAGTGGCTTTGGCGAGCGTTTTCATTGCCTTTAGTGTAGTGCATCCGCCGCATGCTGGAAGCCGAGCCCGGTGTTCACCTATCATCCCGCATGGTGCATGTGACACAAGGCGGCAACCCGATCGACGACACACAGCCCGATGCAGATCAGGTTGGCGTCTCGGTCAACGAGCGCGTTGCGATGGTCATCGATCGAATCAGACCAGCCGTCCAGAACGACGGCGGCGATATCGAACTCATCGAGGTGACTCAGGACGGTGTTGTTCGTATTCGAATGCACGGTGCCTGCGTCGGCTGCCCGTCTTCAAACATGACGCTCCGCCTCGGGATCGAACAGAATCTCAAGACCTATGTCCCCGAAGTCACGGGCGTTGAAGCCATCGAAGAATCCTGACCAGCAGTCGATTCCCCTGGCCAATCCCCTACTACGCCTCTTGCATCACATCGCATTCTCGAAACCCGCTGGGGTGAGCAAGGCGCAAAGATTGCCAATCTGGCAAGAAGGGTTGCACCGTTCTCTGCTGGGTTTGGTTCCAGCAAGTACTTTCAACGCTCATCAGGCCGGTTTTGAGAGGCTCAGGGGGCAAAGTCTCTAATTCGTTTCGAAATCAGGGTTTAGCCAATTCTCCTTGCATGGGTCTTGGGGGGTGATATACTCATCATGCTCGGGACACGACGGTTCCGATGTTTTTTGGAGTAGCAACGGATGCTTGTCATAACCCGCAGAGAAGGTGAAGAAGTCGTCATCGGTGATCCCAAGAACCCGATCGGCGTGGTCCGCATTGCCAGTGTCAAGGGTGAACGCGTACGCGTGGCCTTCGACTTCCCGCGTGATGTTGAGATTCACCGTCGCGAGATCGCCGACCAGATCGTCGAAGAAATCGACGACGCACCATCGGTCATCGGCGAGATCAAGCCCGCAACCGCTCAGTAGTTCGCGCCTCGCTTTGCGACACGGCACAACATCTGACACCCCTCAATGACCATCGAAAAACACCCCGCGGCTTGCGGGGTGTTTCTTTTGCATGGAGATGTCTCAGCTTGGGTTATGCACGGCGACGGCGTGTGGATATCAGTCCACCAAGGCCGATCAAAGCGAGTGAACCGGGAGTTGGGACGACGACATTCAGCACGGGGCCGCCGTTTGCCGTGTTGCCCAGACCAGCGTATGTTGCCGATGTGGTTGACTCGGCGGCTTCGAGGATCAGGGTGATCATGCTGCCTGATTCGATGTCCGCGAAGAGCCCATCGACATCGTTCAGGCTGATCGTGTCAGTGACGCCGTCGTTGCCGGTGACGAAGTCGAACAGCGCGACCTGCGAAGCAGCGAGCTGAGCGTTGCCGCCGACCGTGTTTGCGTCTGCCACGAGTGAGTTCAGATCGAACGAGTCATCGGTCGAGTAGCTCAGCTGCACGAGACCCGAGGTTGAGAAGAACGCTTCCGAGTGGGTAAGGTCGATGGTGACGCCCTGGACGGCAGCACCGCTAAAGGCGCTCAGGTCGAAGCGCATCACATAGAACTCCTGGAAGCTGTCATCATTGCCCTGGGCGTTCATAAAGTACGGCGCGGTACCGACACCACCCTGCTCGATCTGGAAGCCCTGATCGAGTGCGCCAGTGCCAAGCTCAAAGCTTTCGTACACACCCGCGTTTGCGACGACTGATGCACCTGCGATTGCGACGATTGCTGCGAAACGGTTCATATCTCTCTCCTTTGGAATCGTTGAAAATACCGAACTGTTGCCCTCGCATGACCAAGATTCATGGAGGATCTCTCGTTCGTATGATTCCCACGCTGGGACAACCAAAAGAAAGAAACCCCCGTATCGACGGGGGTTTTCACGCGGTCTTAATGCCTGGGCATAAAGATCTTATTCAGGCGAGCCGCCGGCCATGTCATAGACCCAGCTTTCAATCGCACGGTCAAGCTCGAGGACCTCACCATCGTTGAAGAAGAGTCCCAGTTCACGCTCAGCTGCTTCGGGGCTGTCTGAGCCATGGATCAGGTTGAACGAGTTGGAAACACCGAAGTCGCCACGGATCGTGCCAGCGTCGGCCTGCGAACCAAAGGTCGCCCCCATCATCGAACGGCTGATGGCGATGGCGCCCACACCACGCACGGCCATGACAAGCACGGGTGAGCTGGTCATGAAACCAACAAGCCCGTTGTAGAACGGACGCTCTTTGTGTGCTTCGTAGTGGGTCGCGGCCAGCTCTTGGCTGATCGTCATCATTTTCATGCCGACGATGGCCAGGCCCTTCTCTTCGAATCGGGTGATGATCTTGCCCATGAGCCCACGCTGAACGGCATCGGGCTTGAGGATAATGAGTGTCGTTTCCATGCTGGCATCTCCAGTGATTGGGTCGAGTGTGCCCACGAAACACGCCTGAATCGCGGGTCGAGATCGTAGGCCCGGCTGCGATTGTGGTCAGATTTCCTTTTCAGCGAAGCTCACTTCGCACACCACTTGAATATATCGCACTAACGCGATACTATTCACTCATGCCCCCCATAGACGCCCTCACCCCGATCGAGCATCTCCGAGAAGCAGCTCAATGCCTGAAAGTGATCGCTCACCCGGTCCGCCTGCAGATCGTCGAGATGCTCCTCGACAACCGGATGAGTGTTGGGGAGATCGCCCAAGCCACGAATACGCCTCAGAATGTCACTTCTGAGCATCTCAAACGCCTTCGCGAGCACGGCCTGATTGCCATGGAACGCGATGGGCGGCGCATGATCTGCTGGGTCATCGAGCCCGGGATGCGATCGATCATTCAGTGCATTCAGGCCCGCTACCGCATGCCCGCGACAGTGGTGCCTGAGCGCAAAGACACACATAATATCGCTTAATCGCGATACGAAAGGAGCTGCGACATGTCGGCCAACCCCATTGGAAGACTCATGAAAGCGCGCCGATGGTCTCCCTACCTTGTGGGGACGCTTCTGGGTATCCTCTCATGGATCACCTTCGCCACCATGAACAAGGCGCTGGGGACCTCTACCACGATGGTCCGTGCTGCGGGCGGGATCGAACGCCTTGTGGCATCGGAGCATGTTGAGTCCGAGCCGTATTTCGTGAAGTACCTCGGCACTGCTGGCGAACCCAAGCCCGTATTTGAATGGCAGTTCGCCCTCGTCGTGTTTCTGGCCATGGGCGCATTCATCGCCGCCCGGCTCTCTGGCCCGGTCAAAGGCGAGTCGGTCCCCGAGCTTTGGGTACAACGCTTCGGCCCATCGGTTCCCAAACGCATGCTGGGGGCTTTCGTGGGTGGTGCCATCTTGATCTTCGGTGCACGCATGGCCGGCGGCTGCACCTCGGGGCACGGTCTCTCGGGTGGTATGCAGCTTTCCACTTCCGGCTGGATCTTCCTCGCGGCCATGTTTGCCAGCGGCGTTCCGACCGCCATGCTCCTTTATTCCAAGCTCAATCGAAACCAGAAAGGTGGTGCATCATGAACGCATGGTTCGCTGACCCAACCACACTCCTGCTCGGCTCGCTCACCGGGCTCGTATTCGGCTTCCTGCTCTTCAAGGGCGGCGTCGCCAGCTTCGATGTCATCGTCAACCAGTTCCGCCTCAAGGACTTCACCGTCCTCAAGGTCATGCTCACCGCCATCATCGTCGGCGGTCTCGGCATCTACTCCATGCGAGCCATGGGCATGGACATCCCGCTGCATGTCAAGGGCACCGAACTGCTCGCCAATACCCTCGGCGGGCTGATCTTCGGTGTGGGCATGGTGATCCTTGGCTACTGCCCGGGCACCGGTGTTGCCGCGATCGGGGCTGGATCACGCCATGCGATCGTCGGCGTGCTGGGCATGCTCGTTGGTGCGGGCATCTACGCCGAGATGTACCCCTGGCTCAATACGCACATCTTGAAAGTCGGCAGTATCGGCAAGGTGACGATTCCGGACCAGATCGGCATCAGCCCGTTCGTTCTGCTCGTTCCCCTCGCGATCGGGGCCGTGCTGATCATGCCTCGCTTGGGACGGAAACAATCGTCTCCCCCCACCGCCTGAAACCGTCGGTCCCACCGACTGCACACCCCACGGCCCGCACTTGAAAGGTGCGGGCTTTTTATCGATACCGTCCAGGGTGATTGATCGCGCCGTAGCCGGGGTTGAACCCGCGCAGCGTGTTGGCCTGCGGATCAGCAAGATCCGAGAGTCGATACAGATCCCCGCGGTGTCCAGGACGCACATAGATGTTCCACGAGTTGAAGCCCGTGTCACCATAGCTTTCGTTGGGGTCGTCGTTGACATAGCCATTTGTCGGCGGCTCAAAGAGCCCGACATGCCCGTCCTGGTAATACGAACCGCCCTTGCCGTTGTGACGCGTCGTCCACTGGTCGTAGTTGCCCCACCCTCCATCAGTGACACCCTGGGGCCCGTTGTTATTGAACCACCAGCTGCTCTCCTCGATGATGAGCGGCAGCCCGGGCATGCGCTCGATGAAACCCTGATCGGCGGCTGTCGAGAGAATGGTGTTGTCGATCACCGCACCGAGCGTGTTGCTCCGCTCAGTCGAGTACCACACATCAAACTGGACGCTGTCCTTTGCCCCCTGGGCCGGGGCATTGAAAGTGTAATCGAAGTTGAGTTCGCCGTCGCCGTAGTACAGCCCGAGGCGGATGTTGTCCGGGTCGTCCGCAGTGCCTGTCGGATCGCGCCGTCCGTTCTTGGGACACTCAACGATCTCCGTCGCGTTGTCGACATAGTCCATCAGGAGCCCGACGCCCTTGCGTCGGCTGCCCGGGTTGTTGTAAAGATAAGCCCAGTTGATCGTGTTCAGATCACCACGGTTATTGCGATCGCCGCGGGTAGTCTCGAACCGCCCGGTCGGCATCGACTGGCCGTCGTAATCCTGCGCATACAGACTGTTGGCCAGCCCGAGTTGACGCAGGTTCGAGGTGCAGATGGTGGCATGCGCAGTCTCTCTGACCCCACCCAGCGCCGGTAGGAGGATCCCGATCAGCAGGGCGATGATCGCGATCACCACCAGGAGTTCGATGAGGGTAAATCCAAGGCGATGCTTTCTGGGCACGATGCCACGAGCACGATCACTGATTACGGTGTTGTCCATATTGAAACCCCTGCGAGAACTCGCTCATAGAGCATACCAAATCGACAACGAAGTACGAGCCAATCCTGACCGAATCTGAACAGAAGTACCCTTCCTCCGCTATATGCGTATGCCACAAGTCGCCTCGAAGCAGCAGTTTATGAAGAGTTCGTGAGTCATGCCGCCCCGTCCTCATCACCGTTCCAGCATCGTCTACGCTGTTGCCTTGGTATGTTCCCCAAGTCATGGATGACCTTGGCCCAACGACCCACAGGCGGTGCCACGATGCGATACAGAGCGTGCTGGATCTCAGACCTACATCTTGGAAGCAAGAAGGCCGAGGCCAAACTGATCTACAGCTTCCTGAAAAAGAATGAGTTTGATGTTCTCTACCTGAACGGTGACATCATCGACATCTGGCGCTGGAAGCAGGCCGGCCTGCTCAAGGCCAAGAACACCCAGGAACACATCAATGTCGTCCAGCGCCTCCTGAAGCTCGCCAAGAAGCAAGCCCAGGTGCACTACACCATCGGCAACCACGATGAGTTCCTTATGCACTTCCTGGGCGAGCAGCACAGCGAACGGGAGTTCGGGAACATCAACCTGAGCGAACGCGTCACCCATGTCACCGCCAGCGGGCAGCGCTACCTCGTCCTGCACGGCCACCAGTTCGATCTCGTCACCCGGACCGCCCCCTGGATCGCCAAGCTTGGCGATCGTGGGTACGAGTTCACCTTCTGGATCAACCGGATCGTCAACCGAATCCGACGCCGTCTCGGGTTGCGATACTGGTCTCTGGCCAAGTTCATCAAATCACGCGTCAAAAAAGCCACCATGATCATCGGACGCTTCGAGGAGAGCGCCCTCCACTACGCCAGGGAACACGGGTACGACGGGATCATCTGCGGCCACATCCACAACCCGGAGATCCGACTCCACGACGAAGGCCCGGCTTACCTCAACAGCGGGTGCTGGACCGACCGGGGGAACTGCAACGCGCTCGTTGAGCGAGCAGACGGCAGCATCGATCTGATTCAGTGGGACGGGGAACGAGAGATCCTGCTCAAATCGACCGACCCGGAAAGAGACGGCGTGTACTTCCCGACGCTTGAAGAACTCAACGAGAAGCCGACAAAGTCCGTGAACGAACCATTGCAAACGGTGTGATGCCGTTGGGATCATCGCATACACTGCGTTATGGCTATAGGCGGACAAAGCAAAGCGTTTCAGCAGGTTGCGGACGAGTACGAACGAATCCTCCAGCTCCAACAGAATGGGCACGGCGAGCGAGCCCTCGAGGGCAGCAAGGGCTTGGTTGAGAAACAACCCAAATGGCCCTATGCGCACTTCTCCCTTGGCCTCTCGTACATGATCCTCGGCCGATTCGAAGAGTCACGGCGGGCACTCCGCAAAGCCGTATCGCTTAAAGACAGCGTCGGCGCCTTTCACGCCAAACTCGGCGAGGTGCACCACCGCCTCGACGACACCGAAAACGCGATCAGCGAGATCGATAAGGCGATCGAGCTTGAGCCGAACAACCCCGGGCATGTGGTCACAAAGGCCTGGCTCCAACGACTCTCAGGACAGACCGACGAGGCCTACACGCTGCTCGACAAGCTGTACCAGTCGGGCGAAAGAGACCACCGCCAGGTGCGTATCTACGCGGGAACGCTCGGACAGATCGGAGAGCCGCAGAGAGGCATCGACGCGTTGCTGCCCCTGGCTGAAGAGAACCATCCCGACACGAAAGTTCTCGCTGCCCACTGGTATGTCCTCGCTAAGCTCTACGACCAGACTGAACAATACGACAAGGCATACGACGCCGCCTCACGAGGCAGTGACCTCAACGCCAAGACATACGACCCGGAAGCACGCGAATCTTTGATGCATTCACGCCTTGAGGCGTGGTCAGCCGAATCGATGCCCAAGCTCGCGCGTTCCCGCTCGAGCTCAGAGAAGCCGGTGTTTATCGTGGGTATGCCCCGCTCCGGAACCACACTGGTCGAGCAGATCATCGCGTCCCACCCAGAGGCGTACGGCGCTGGTGAGCGGATCAATATCTTCACCGCAGCAGCCGAACTCGTGACACCATCTGATCCCGGGACAAGCATCAGCGCGTTAGCATCAGGCCTCAAAGCCGCGACGCTGGATCGTACCGCCAGGCGAATCCTTCGGGACATGGAAAAACAGTCACCGGCGGGAAGCAAGCCCAAACGAATCTGCGACAAGATGTTGCTCAACTTCCAACACCTCGGGCTGATCGAGCAGCTTTTCCCCAACGCCCGGGTCATCATCTGCCATCGCAATCCCCTCGACAACTTCATCAGCGCGTACCTGCTCGACTTCGAGGGCCACAACGCCCACGCGTACACCGATCGCCCGGATTGGTTTGCGCATTTCTACGGGCTCCATCAGCAGTACATTCAGCACTTCAAGCAGGTTTGTTCCCTGCAGATACTTGATGTCGTGTACGAAGACATCGTCGCTGATCAGCGGGGACAGACCAAGCGGTTGCTTGAGCACCTCGACCTGCCCTTCGATGAGGCCTGCATGCGTTTCTACGAGCACCAACGGGCGGTCATCACCGCCTCGACCGATCAGGTGCGTCAACAGATCTATCGCAAAGCGGTATCCCGCCACGAAAACTACAGCAAACACCTCGATCCGCTCCGCGAAGCCTTGCAGAATTTTGGCGTCACGGGCATCTGATTCCTTGATCTCCCATGACGCTTTACCACAGGCGATGTGAGCATGAAGTAGGCAAAAACAAGACACCCGCGACCGAGGTCGCGGGTGTCATTGGTTTTGTATTGAGGGGCGAAGAGCCCTTCAAACCATGATTACATTACGGGCAGCCGCCTGCGTTGTAATCCTGGATGAACTGCGACACATCGAAGAAGTTCGTTGCGCCGTCGCCGTTGTAGTCGCCACCAGCGTTGTAGTCCTGGATGAACTGCGAAACGTCGAAGAAGTTCAGCTGGCCGTCACCGTTGACGTCAGCAGGGCTGCAGGTGCCTGAGCCCGGTCCGTAGAGAACGAACTGGAACATAGCTGCGGGTGCGTACCCAGTACCGCCTTCGGAAATCGGGACGCCTTCACATGCGAAGCCACCGAACCAGTAGAAACCGTTGTGAGTGATGATTTCGCCACCCATGCCATCAGGGACGGGCGGGTTGTAAATGGCGAAGCCGTCTTCAACACCGGTGCCGGGTGCTTCAACCGAAGTATCCACATTCCAGGTCCAAGTGCCGTCACCGTTGTCGCTGGCCGAGCCTTCGGGGAAACCGAAGCTGATGCCGATGCTGTCCGAAGCACTGGGTGCTGCCGAACCGGTGTCGCTGTCGCTGTCGAAGTCGTTGCCAGTACCGGGCTGGTAGAAGCGAACGGTCCACGAGAAGTCGAATAGGCCGTCACCGTCGAGGTCGCTGTCAGCGAGACTATCGAAGTCGTTGTCGCACTGAGCGATGGGCAGGAAGGTGCTGGTGGCGCTGTCGAAGACGCTGCTGTTACAGAACGCAGCGCTCTGGCAGTCGCCGTCGCTGTCGCCCATTTCGAACGAGAGGTCGGTACCGGTGAAGCCGGCAACGAGGTCAACGTCCAGGGTGTAACCGCTCAGGAAACCTGCAGCAGCAACATTACCGGGAAGGTTGAAGAACAGGAAATCAACGAGAGGCAGGCGTGTCGACTGGTTGGTGACGCGACCGTTGTCGGCGTCCCAGACGATCCACTGGCCTGCGAGCTCTTCGACGCCGTCACCGATCGAGTCGCTGTCAGTGTCGGTGTCGGGGTGCGAAACAACCCAGTTCACCTGCACACAGTCAACAACGGTGTCAAGAGCGATGTCGCCCATGTCGAGGTTGGTGACATTGGTGGCCAGAGCCGTTGCACCGCCCATTGAAGTGTTGGTCGGATCATCAACACCGAAGTAGTACGAAGTGGTGTAGCCCTGTGCGGTACAGGGGTTCTGCACGAGGGCAGACCAGATCGGAACACTGGCACCGGTATCTGCAGGAGCAGTCTGCGAGCCAGCGAGCACGGTTACCACACGCTCGCCCGAAGCGACGTTGTAGTAGATGTGCGCGATGTTCTGAACCTGAGCCTGCGTTGGGGCCAGGGTCGTCGGGGTGTTGGACGCGGCCGCGGTGCTGGCAATACCAGCAGCCATGGCAACAGTCAATGCACTTTTGGCTTTCATATAAAAGCTCCTCTTTGTTGTTTGAAACAGTGAAACCACAACTCGACACTGGTGATTTGCTTGAAACGAAAGTCTCGCACTCACACCATGAACGAACAAAATCTGATCCCTCAGCATCGTTGCTCGAGGAATCGTCTAAACAAACTACACCGCGTCGAGGTTCTCTCTCCCCTAATGACGAATCCCGTATGCCCAATGATGCAGCATTTCTACACCTGAGCTGATACGGCACTCATCCGCGGCACCCTCTCGTTGCCAAGAAGGGCTGGCCGTGCGAGCACGACCTGTTCCGTATCACTACGGTACACCTCTGAATATACTCCATTCAACAGACCTCGCAAGGGGGGATTCGTGGAAAATACAGAGTTTTCTGCTACCCGCAAGGGATATGTGCCACGAAATCATTTCTGCCCGCGCGTCCGATAAGCCGCCGTGTCGCCCACACTGCTTTTTACTCGATCTTTTATCAGCGCCATGAACAAATCAAAGAACCCACTCGCGTCATGCGGACCTGGCGATGCTTCTGGGTGAAACTGGACCGAATAGATCGGGCGTGCCTGGTGCCTGAACCCGGCGACTGTCCCATCGTTCAAATGAAGATGCGTGATTACCCCCCCAGCTTCACAGATCGAATCAGGATCCACAGCGAAGCCATGGTTCTGACTCGTGATCTGCACACGCCCCGCCTCGACATCGTGCACCGGGTGGTTCGCGCCACGGTGGCCAAATGGAAGCTTGAAGGTTTTGGCACCAAGAGCCAAGCACAGCAGCTGATGCCCGAGACAGATACCGAAAATCGGCATCGACACAAGATCGGGGTCAGCGAGTAGTTCTTTGAGGGTTTCAACGACTTCCTGCACGGCCTCAGGATCACCCGGACCGTTTGAGAGGAAGACCCCCTGAATCTCCTCATCCAGAAAGAGCTGCTTGATCTGAGCCGCGTTCGTGCTCTGAGGCACCAGCTTGACTCGTGCACCACGCTGAGTGAGATTTCTCGGGATATTCGATTTGACGCCAAAGTCAAAGAGCAACACACTCGGGGCATCCCCCTCGTCATCGCTATCGGGCCCCATGACCCAAGACCCAAGGCCCTCGGTCCATTCGCTCGCGTCAGACTTGCCCGCGATGGCCGCGAGGTTCTGCCCGCTCATGCTATGAACCTGACGGGCCATTTCGACCAGCTGTGAATCGGACAGATCCGTACGGTCGGTCAGGACAGCCTGTACCACCCCGCCGGTCCGCAGTGTCCGGGTCAGGGCCCGCGTATCGAGCCCGGCGATGCCAAGCACGCCCGCATCAGCCAGATAGGCGTCCAATCTCTGGTTCAGCCGGAAGTTCGAGGCATGCTCGGTAAACTCGTGGATCACAAAGCCGGCGACCTGCACCTTCTCTGATTCGGTATCCTCTGGGTTTACCCCAGTGTTCCCGATCAGCGGCTGGGTCTGAATAAGGATCTGCCCCATATAGGATGGGTCGGTCAGGGATTCCTGATAGCCGCACATCGCGGTGTTGAACACCAGCTCACCAGTCGAGATCAGATCACGCCCGATCGCTCCGAATGGAGCACCGGAATAGATCTGCCCACTGGAGAGGGCAAGGCGTGCGGCGGGTTTCTGACGCTCGGCGTGGGTGTGCTCGCTCATGCTGGATTACAGTGTATGAACACCATGGACTTGTTTTCCCAGCAACACCCGCAAGAGAAGCATGAATCTGCACCGACGCCCCCTTCGGACGCCTGCTATGCCCGTGTCGCGATCGAACGCGGCATGGATCGCATGGACGGGCTGACCTACCTCGCCGACAACGAAGTCCAACTCGGACAACGCGTCATCGTCCCCGTCGGGCGCGGCAACACCCCCACCGGCGGCTATGTCATCGAGCTCGGCAATGCTGACCTCCTCGACGGCTACGACCCGAACAAGGTCAAGGCGATCGCATCCACCACCCCGGCCGTCCTGCCCGAGTCGCTCATCGAACTGGCCAAGTGGATGAGCATCTACTACATGTGCCCCCTGGGCATGGTACTGGGCAGCGTTGTCCCCGCCGCGGTCAAAGCCGACACCGGGCGACGCCGAAAATCCATGCTCAACCTCGGCGAACCTCCGAATGACGAACAGCTCAAAGCCCTTTCACCCGGGGCCCGCCGTGCATGGGCCAAAATCCGCGATCTTGACCCGACCACCTTCCCCATCGAGCCCCGCCTGCTCGCGGCCCGCATCGAGGAGAAGTCAGTCGCCGCGATCAACCGCCTGACCAACGCAAGTATCCTGGCAGAAGTCGAAGTCGAGGTGATCCGTGCCCCGAAACTCTTCGATGTCCTCGAAGCAGATGATTCGGGAAACCACACGCTCACCGAGACCCAGACCCGGGTGGTTGAGGGTATCTGCGCCCAACTGGGCAACTTCTCACCCAACCTGCTCCACGGCGTGACGGGCTCAGGCAAAACCGAGGTCTACATCAACATCGTCAAACGCGTCCTTGCGCGGGGCGAGCGGGCCCTGATGCTGGTCCCCGAGATCGCCCTGACGCCTCAGACCGCCGGGCGGTTCGTGCACACCTTCCGCGAAGCCGGCGTAGCTGTCCTGCATTCCGGGCTCACCAAAGCCACACGCAATCAGCAGTGGGCCATGGCCGCCTCGGGTGAGGCCCGTGTCGTCATCGGTGCCCGCTCGGCCGTCTTCGCGCCGCTGGAGCAGCTCGGCGTCATCATCATCGACGAGGAGCATGACAGCTCCTACAAGCAAGACCAACTCCCCCGCTACAACGCACGCGATGCCGCGGTCAAGCGGTCCCAGATCGAGTCATGCCCCGTTGTACTCGGCTCAGCAACACCCTCACTCGAAAGCTGGCACAACGCCAAAGCGGGGCGCTACACGCTCTGGTCCATGCCCGAGCGGGTAGGCAACAGCAAGCTCCCAGCGGTCAAGGTCGTCAACCTGGCCCTCGACGAAGAACGCATGAAAGCCCCCAAGGCCTTCGGCCCCAACCAGGACTTCTCCATCGGACGCTCGCTGGGCAAGGCCCTCTACCAGACCATCGAGGAGGGCAGACAGGCCATCCTGCTCCTCAACAGACGCGGGTTCGCCTCGGTGGTCGTCAGCAGTGATCGGGCCAGCGGCTGGAAACTCGAATGCGACCAATGCGACACCACCATGGTCGTCCACAAGGGCAGCGTGAGGCAAACCGGGGGCAGACGCTTCGTGCGTTGCCACCACTGCCTGAGCGAGCAACTGATCCCCAAAGCGTGCCCGATCTCAGGCAAGCCGCTGGTCGAGCTGGGCGTGGGCACGCAACGCGTGGAGGATGAGATCGCGTTCCGCTACGGCGAATCGCTCGGATTGGTCGCCGGCGAATCCTACGAACGGGTCGATGCGGACACGATGAACAAAGCCAGCGACTACTTCAGCGTTCTCGATCGATTCAGGCGTGGCGAACTCAAGCTTCTGCTGGGCACCCAGATGATCGCCAAGGGGCTCGACTTCCCGAATGTCTCGCTCGTGGGCGTGCTCAGCGCCGACACCGCCATGCACCTGCCCGATTTCCGAGCCGAGGAACGAACCTACCAGCTCGTATCCCAGGTCGCGGGTCGAGCTGGACGCGGCACGCACCCGGGGCAGGTGATCGTCCAGACCCTCAACCCACACGCCCCGAGCATCTCCCGCGCCGCACGACACGACTATGTGGGGTTTGCCGGCGATGAGCTTGGGGCACGCTACCAGACTGGGCTCCCGCCATTCGTTCGCATGGTCCGCATCGTCGTCCGCGATGAGAACCACGAAGAGGCCCGGGCCCGGACACAAGAGATCGCTTCACTGCTGCGTGAATATGGCGATGAACGCGTGCAGGTCAACGGCCCAATGCCATGCACCATCACCCGGATCGCCAACTTCTATCGCTTTGCCATCGAGATGCTCTGCCCCAGCCCCAAGCCAATGCAAGACGCCATGCAGGCGATCCGAGCCAAGGGCATGCTCAAGAGCGACTCACAGGTCGCGATCGATGTCGACCCGCTCTGGCTCATGTGACGACTCATCGTCTGCATCGGTCTCGGCCCACTCCTCAGCCACGATCCGAACGATCACCCGCTCGCCTTTCTTCGGCAGCAGGTCACGATTGGCAATCCAGACCGGCTCATCGACTTCGGCCAAGTGCGAGAGCGTCCAGACCGGGGCGATGACCTCGTTACTGAATGAAGTCAGCGACACCAGCGTGCCTGCCCCGTCGGCCTCATAGCCCCGCTTGGTGAACTTCGACCCCGCGAACACGAAGCCCTCCCACCGCTCAGACTCGACGATGCCCGTCTCATCGTCTCGGTTCATCACCCAATCGGTGATGGGGATGAACGCGGGCTCGTCCTCAGCCGCGGTTTCAATCGCAACAAGAACAATCAACGCATCCCCATGGGCCTTGACCGTCCCCCCCGCCGCATCGCGTGTCAGCGGCTCCCCCGCTTCAAACCCGGCCGCCAGCAGGGCCGCGTGGAGGTTCGAGGGCTTGATCTTGGCAACCACGAGCGATTCGTGCTCACGGGAATCTGGCGCGGTGACAAACATCTCGAGATAGACATCTGGAGTATCAGGATGATGCGCATCAACCGCGATCTCCCCATCAAACTCCACGATGCCGTCTGCCACGCGGACGCCCGGCAGCAACTCCACCGGCAATGGTGGCTCGAAAAACAAGAGAAGCGAGATGAAGACAGACATCAGCACGGGGTCGCTCCTTGTGGTCGCTGAGCAAGTTCAATAAATCGTCGCCCTCGCGCCTCGTAGTTGGCGAACTGATCCCATGACGCACACCCGGGCGAGAGCAGCACCACATCGCCCTGCTCAACTCGCTGGATGATGCATCCCATCGCTCGATCGAGGGTTTCACACATAATCGCATTCGAAGACGCATCGGAGGCCAACCTGGAGCCGGTGGCGCCGATCGTGTACAAACCCGCCAGATCTGGAGCAAGCTGCGCCACGGGCGAGAGATCCGACCCTTTGTCATACCCGCCCGCGATGAGGTGGATCTGATCCGAACGCCAGGTCTCACGCAACGCCGAAACCGCAAGCATCGTGGCCTGGGGCGTGGTCGATTTGGAGTCATCGAAATACACCACACCGTCCCGTTCCAACGCCCGGTTCAATCGATGCGGCAACCCCGAGAATGCACGCACGCCCTGGACCAATGCATTTCGATCTATTTCCGGGTGCAGGGCGAAAGCGCAAGCAACCGCGCACGACGCATTCATCGCGTTGTGCGTGCCCGGGACCACGCAACCAGTCACTCCGGCTTGGTCGTTGACAAGCTCGACCGGTGCGTGGGTATGGGCCGACCACGACGCGAGTGATTCCGGGAGGATAACTCGCCCCTGATCACCCATGACCTCGATCAGCCGCTGTTTACATGCTCGGTAGTGCGACTCATCCCCGTGCCAATCCATGTGGTTTGGCGCGTAGCTGGTGATGCACGCCACCCTGGGCGCCCGGGGCGGGTCGGGTTGCTGCTCCCCCCAAAGCCAGTGAATCATGGCGCTGGAAAGTTCAAGCACCACGCTGGTCTCATCGCCAATCTCATCAAGACGATCGAGCAATGAACCACCGATATTGCCGCCGAGCACACACTTGCCGGCACACGCGTTCAAGGCATGGTGCGTCATGGCGCTGGTTGTGCTCTTGCCCGCGGAGCCGGTGATGGCGATCACGCGATCCGGATCATGCAGGCGGTAGGCGATCTCGATCTCAGTCGTCACGCGTATGCCGCGTGCGAGAGCCGCCTGAATAAACGCGTGATCCCATGGACGGGGCACGGCCGGGTTCACGACCAGCAGATCGACGCCATCGAGCAATGCCGCGTCATGCTCGCCGAGAACAACCCGCAGTCGCTCGTGCTCCCCGAGTTGTGACAACGGCTCGCGGAGTGCTTCCCGGTCCCCTCGGTCGCTCAGCGTGACCCGTGCGCCATGACGCAGCAGGTATCGCGTCACCCCCAGCCCGCCTCCGAAACGACCAAGCCCCATCACGAGCGCGTGTGCATGCTGCAGGTTGGTGGGAGCAAACGGGTCGGCCATGGGCATATCGTATCACACTGCGGGTGCGATCTCGTTCTCGCATCACTTCTCAACCAAACCTCGTCGCGTCACACGCGTCCGGAGCAGCCATGGCACTGATCGAAGTCGGAAAGAAAGCCCCCGCGTTCACCCTCAAGGATCAGGACGATCAGCCTCACCGCCTGAGTCAGTACAAGGGACAGCCGGTGGTCCTGTTCTTCTACCCCAAGGACATGACCAGCGGCTGTACCCGCGAGGCCTGCGATTTCCAAGACCTGGGCACCAAGTTCAAACGGGCTGGCGCGGTCGTGCTGGGCATCTCGATCTTGCCCCCCAAGAGCAAAAAGAAGTTCGCCGACAAGGAAGGGCTTCGGTATCCCCTACTGGCCGATGACCGGGTGAATGATGCCGGAAAGCCCGACCCCGTCGTTGCAGCCAAATACGGTGTCTGGGTCGAGAAATCGATGTACGGCAGAACCTACATGGGGATCAACCGAACCACCTATCTCATCGATCAGGACGGCAAGGTCGCCCAACGCTGGGACAAGGTCAAAGTCCCCGATCATGCTGACGAGGTGCTCTCGGCAGTTAAGGCACTCAGCGCCAATGCCTGATCACCAGTGCAAACGCAGCTGAATCCTACGGGTCTCGTCGTTCTGGTCGCGTACCAAGAACTCGACGGTCTCTCCCGTCATGATGCCCTCATCAGCGAGAAGCACGAAGAACCCGAAATAGTCCTCGTAATCACGATCGTTCACGCGTTCAATGATGTCACCACGCTTGAAGCCAGCCGTTGCCGCGGGGAGCCCATTCCAAAGATTGTCAACATAGACGCGATCGGCCCGGTTGCGTTCAAGCAGCATGCCCATCTGCACCATAATGGGCTGGAGAATGCGTCGAGCGAGCACTTCGTCTCTCATCTTGCCCAGGGTGACCGGGATCTGAAGCGTCGAGTCGCCTCGGACGACACCGACCTCGATCACCTCCCCTGGGCGTGAGGAACTGATCAGCGATGAGAGGGACTCAGCGTTGATCACGGGGGACCCTTGGATGGAAATGATGACATCACCCGCCCGGAGCCCCGCGAAGGCACTCGGGCCATCATCTTCGATACTGGTGATTTCAATGCCGGTGACCGTCTGACCCTCAAGGGAAGCGGGGCTGACACGAATCGCACGCTCCCCTTCATACCTGATGCCGAGATAGCCGCGCTTCACCTCGCCGTATTCGATGATCTGATGGACGATCGGCTCGATCGTCCCCAGCGGGATGGCGAATGAAATACCAGCGCTGTCCGAGCCCGATTCCTCGGGGGACTGGCCAATGGAGCGTGCGGTCGCAATCGCGACATTCATACCCATCACCTGGGCGTCGGTATTGACAATCGGCCCACCCGAGTTGCCAGGGTTGACCGCTGCATCGGTCTGGATGTAGTTGGTGTAGCCCCCGATGACATTCGACCCCGCGGCCTCACGCCCGAGCCCCGAGACAATGCCCTGGGACATCGAGAACTTAAACCCGAATGGCGAGCCGAAGGCGTAGATTCGATCCCCGAGCTGGGGCAGGCGCTGGGAAGCTCGTTGAGCCGGAAAAAGCATCGAACTCGCGCTGATCCTGATCACCGCAATATCGGTATACGGATCGAGCCCGGCGACCTGGCCCTGCACGACCCGCCCATCGAAAAACTCGACCGAGA
>DEXG01000005.1:89772-89906 GCA_002364005.1 Phycisphaerales bacterium UBA3190 | reverse complement strand
GGACTAGGGACTAGGGACTAGGGTCTAGGGGAGGATCGCTCGCGTTGCTCGCGTTGTTCTTTTCTTTCCCCTAGTGGCCAGTGGCTAGTGGCTAGTCCCTGTCCCCATTCTTACTATTCCCCATGACCAACCCC
>DEXG01000005.1:0-89540 GCA_002364005.1 Phycisphaerales bacterium UBA3190 | reverse complement strand
TCCCCATGACCACCCCCCACGACACCTACACCTCCCCGCTCGCTGCTCGTAACGCATCGCCCGAGATGTGCAGGATCTGGTCGCCGCGTCATAAGTTCACGACCTGGCGGAAGATCTGGCTCGCCGTCGCGGAAGCGCAGCAGGCCTGCGGCTTGGACATCTCCGACGAGCAGCTCGACGAGATGCGTTCGACCCTCGAGGTCACGGACGAGGACATGGAGGCGGCCGCCAAGTACGAGCGGGAGCTTCGTCACGATGTGATGGCGCATGTGCACGCGTGGGGCGATCGGTGCCCGAAGGCGCGGGCGATTATTCACCTTGGGTGTACGAGTCAGGATGTGGTGTGTAATGCCGACTTGCGCATGATTGAGCTTGCAAGCCATCTCATTATGAGGAAGGTATCGAGAGCTGTGGTTTCACTCGGGGAGATGGCAGAGCGGTTTGCTTCACTGCCGACACTCGGCTTTACCCATTACCAACCAGCCCAGCCCGTAACAGTTGGTAGGCGCATTGCTCAATGGGCCTACGACCTCAATGAGGGCTCAATGATGAGCTTCTATGTTCACGACCGGGCAAAGGCCAGAGGGATGCGCGGGGCAACAGGATCTCAGGCATCGTTCCTTGCTTTGTTTGAAGGCGATCATGATCGAGTAGATTCGTTTGAGGCGAAGTTTCTCGAAAAAATGCAAGACGCATCGTACGAAGAGAAGGCGTATTCGGACACATTTCACTTTGCATACACTCTGAGTGGACAGACATATCCTCGAGCGTTTGATGCACAAGTTTTGAGTGGACTCGCTACGACCGCCTCCGTCCTCCACAAGATCGCCACCGACATCCGCCTGCTCTCCAATCGCAAGGAGATCGACGAGCCGTTTGGCAAGTCGCAGATCGGGTCGTCGGCCATGCCGTACAAGCGCAACCCGATGAAGTGCGAGCGGATCTGCGGGCTCACGCGGTTCGTCATGAACCTCGTGGGCAACGCCTACGACACCGCCGCGACGCAGTGGCTCGAGCGGACGCTCGACGATTCTTCGAACCGGCGTTTGTCCTTGCCCGAGGCCTTCCTGGCGCTCGATGGGGCGCTGGATCTGATGCACACGGTGGCCTCGGGGTTGATTGTCAATGAGGCGATGGTCAGGCGGAACCTGATGGCCGAGTTGCCGTTCATGGCGACGGAGAACATCATGATGGAAGCGGTCAAGCTCGGGCGGGATCGTCAGGATGTGCACGAGGCGATCCGGGTGCTCTCGCACGAGGCGGGCTATGCCGTCAAGCAGGAGGGTAAGGACAACGACCTGCTGGAACGCCTGAAGAAAGAGCCGCTGCTTGAGGGGATCGATATCGATGCGCACCTGGACCCAATGGCCTACATCGGGCGATCGGTCGAGCAGACCGAGCGGTTCCTCAAGGAAGTTGTCGAGCCGCTGCGTGAACGCTACGGCGATCAGCTCGACGCGCTGGGCAGCGCCGACCGCGGGGTGTGAGATTCAATCCTCTTCGACGGAGCCGTTCAGCTCTTCATCGATGGTCCCATTGGCCAGGTCCCGCACCCATGGGGCCCAGAGCGTGATGAACGCGATTGAGAAGAGCAGGAACCCGATGAGGTACTGACCGACGCCGCAGGCCGCACCGACCGCGGCCGCGACCCAGATGCTCGCGGCGGTGGTAATCCCCTTCACGGTCCGCTTCGAGTGCAGGATCGCCCCGGCGCCGAGGAACCCCACGCCCGAGATGATGTATGAGAGCACGCGAGTCGGGTCGACCCGGATGATGTCTGTCCGGCTCGACGCGGCGATGATCTGCTCGCCCAGCAATGCGAACGCGGCCGCGCCGGCGCTGATCAGCAGCATGGTGCGAATCCCCACGGGCTTGTCGGCTCGCCCTCGCTCCCAACCCATCAGCCCGCCCATCAGCGCCGCGATGATCAGGCGGAACAGGATCGCGTACCGGTCGAGTTCGATCGGTTCAATCAGCGACTGCTGCGCGAGCATGAGGGCATCGGTTTGCATCAGGGTATTGTCGTCGAACACGCGTGCAGATGCAAGCGGATGACGGGACTGCGAGCAGGCTTGTTCAGGCCTGCTCGCGCAGCTCGCGACGGACTCGGCGAGCGCCCTCGACGATTGAGGACCAGTCTTCATCCGTGAACGACTGGATCCCGCGTTCGGTCGCGTACCGCACCAGCTCAGCGCGGCTGTGCGTTTTGAGCTTGGTGTGGATCGAGTTCACCTGCTTCTCAACGGTCTTGTTGGACCTGCTGAGTTGCGTGGCGATGTCACCCGTTGAGAGTCCCTTGGCGATGTGGTGCAGCACCTCCAGCTCGCGGGAAGAGAGCACATGCAACTCGTACAGGTTGGGTGACGAGAGCACCTGTATCTGTTCTTCGCTGCCGGTGCGGCTATCCACGGGGGCGTCTTTGAGCACCGCCAGGATCCCATCGTGACCGAACGCCTCCCGGTCGAGCGGGAAGACCGTCGCCAGCACGCGGATGTCGTCGCTGAACTGGTAGTGGCTGATCGCCTTCTGGGTTTTGATGACCTCGTGGTGCAGGGCTTCCCGCTCGGCAGCCGCCGAGTCGGTGAGGATGTCCCGCAGCGTGGTGCCCATCATGTCTTCCTGCTTCTCAGCACCGAGCGTGAGCCGAAAGAAGGCGGGCGTACACCAGAACAGACGCATGTCGGCGTCGCGTGCGACAGCCACGACGCCGGGCATCTGCTCAATAATTTCAAAGTCATCGGGTCTGATCGATCTGGGTTTTTTGTTCAAGTTACGGTGTCCTGAAGGGTCGCGAAGGTGGAGTGAGTGCGAGGTAGTTGCGCGGAACTCAATGAGTTGAGTTCGTGCTTTTGACGAATCATCGTGCCCAGATGGAGATACAGATTAGGGGCAGCCGGCCGAGAATTCACTCAGGAACATCGAGACATCGAAAAAGTCGAACATGTTGTCGCCGTTGAGATCGGCCAGGTCGTCGTTGGCGCTGAAGGCGCTGAGGAAGGCCGAAACATCGAAGAAGTCGAGTGTGCCGTCGTTATTCAGGTCCGCCACGCA
Organism: Phycisphaerales bacterium UBA3190; assembly: GCA_002364005.1. GTDB lineage: Bacteria > Planctomycetota > Phycisphaerae > Phycisphaerales > UBA1924 > UBA1924. The sequence continues at coordinate 86,489 of DEXG01000005.1, read as the reverse complement.
GGTATCGGCGGGCTCGCCATGGGCGCGGAGCATCCATGCCGAGGGGAACGGGCCTTCGGACATGTGCAGGATATAGGGTGAATCCCCGAGGTTGTCGAAGTTCTGCTTGGGGTTGTAGAAGTACCAGCTCTGCGTGCCGCCGGTGGGGGCGTTGGGGTCGGCTGAGGCGGGGTTGGCGTCCTCGAGGACATCCATGGCGACGGCCACAAAGAACACGCCGTCCACGACCGTTGGATCGATGTCGTAAGTGGCGAACTCGCCGAACCCGGTGTCGACCCATGTGGCGTTGGTGATGCTCAGGGGGACGGCGTCGGAGGGGTCGTAATCGTTGTTGGGGTCGTTGAGGATGGCGATGGCCAGGGCGTCGGAGCCGATGTTGCCGTCGTTATCTTCGATGTCGCCAAAGGAAACGGAGACCTGCGTGATCAGTTCGCCGCCGGCGACGGTGTCGAATGCGTTGAGCCATGTGACATTGGCGTCGAAGGTGGAGGGGCCGATGTTGAAGCTGCCAACGCCGGTGTCGAGGACATAATCGATACTCTGGGCGCTGGCGTGCGCTGAGAGGAGGGTGCAAAGGGCGGCAACGATCGGGAGTTGTTTGGACATGGCAAGCTTTCGAGGGTGGGGATATGCCCGAATGGGCGGGTGCCGACACAACACATAAGCCGTCGGCGGTGGCTATTCGATATGGATTCTTGGGGGGTTCGGGTGTGGATGTCCACAGGTGGGGCGGGATTCGCTATACTCTTGCCCCGGTGTGATTCTCTATACCGGGTTTGGGTATCGATGCGAACCGACTTTGCGATCGATGCGAATGGGATTGGCCCCCGGGCCTCGAAGGGCTTGCCGTGCGTGCTGGGTTCTCGCTCACGCGGCAGGGTGATTTGAAGTATGGTTTCCGAGTCGCCCCGGTCGGGCGAACCTTGGTGTGAGCGGCACGAGCCGCACGATATCACGAACGATTCAGACTGGAGTGTCTACCTATGGCAGCCCGCACCGGAGCAAGCGTCGGCGTCGCCGTCACCATCACGATCCTGGGCGCGATGAGTCTCGCGTTCTTCGTGACGACGATGATTTTCTACGGCAACGCGCAGAGCGCCAAGACCGAGAAGCAGTCCATGGAAGAGGATGTCAAGGTCTTCGTCTCGCCTCAGGAACGCGAGCACGCGGCTATCCGCGCCATCCGCGACGAGGCGACCCGCGAACGCAAGACCGTGGTGGGCTACCTCGCCTCGAACCAGTCGGAACTGATGAAGACCGTCGTCGGCGATGCCAGCACCAGCATGAGCGAGCTTCGCACCGACCTCGGCATGATCGAGGGCACCGAAGAGGGCTCGCTGGTCGGGCTCGTCCAGAAGCTTCAGGGTGAGATCGAGTCCCTGCAGGAGCAGCTGGCCACCGCCGACGCAGAACGCGTCCTCGCCCAGAAGAACATGGAAGCCGAGGCCCAGCGCGTCGCCGACATCGAGGCCCAGTTCACCGCCTCGGCCGGCAGCATGCAGGACGAGGTCGTCGCCATCATGGACGGCAACATGCAGCTGAGCACCGGGTACACCCAAATCGAGCAGCGACTCAACAGCGAGATCGAGCGTCTTCGTGCTGATTTCGCTGATCGTGAAAACACACTGCAGGACTCGTTCGATGAGCTGCTCCAGGAAAACATCCTCCTCCAGGGCCAGGTTGCCCGCCTTCAGGGCGAGGGTGGCGTCGATCGCCCGATGCCCCTCAACGAAGAGGCACTGGTCGACGGCCGCGTCAATCAGGTCAACCCGCTCGACAACGAGGCGATCATCTCCATCGGTCGCGATAAGAAGGCCATCCTGGGCATGACCTTTGCCATCTATGACGACGCGACCGACATCCGCATTGACAACGAGACCGGCGAGTACCCCGTGGGCAAGGCCGTTGTCGAGATCATCAAGGTCGAGCCAACCTTCTCGCGTGCACGCATCATCTCCAGCTCCGAAGGCAACCCGATCGTGCGTGGCGATGTCATCGCCAACGCGGTCTACGACCCGACCAAGACCTACAAGTTCGTCGTTGACGGGCTCTTCGATGTGGACGGCGACGGCATCGCCTCGCGTTTCGAGCGTGATACGCTCGAGGCACTCATCGAACGCTGGGGCGGCGTGCTGGTCTCGCAGATCCAGGGCGACACCGACTTCGTCGTGCTGGGCCAGAAGCCCGTGCTCCCGCCCGCACCCGGTCGCGACGCACCCGTTGCCGCGATCCAGGAGTATGTGCGTCTGCAGCAGGAGATCCAGCGTTACGACGATCTGCTGCTCAAGGCCGAGTCGACCTCGATGCCCGTGCTCAACGCCAACCGCCTGCGCACGCTCATCGGCGACTTCCCCAACTGATGCAGCACACGGCGTTATGAGCATGTATGCCCACGAGCACGCCTATTCCATCGCGGTATGATCGACGCGACCCGCTGAGTCCGTTGCAGACCTATGTCACGCAGCCGGCGATGTACACCGCCCTGCGCACGGCGCTGGTGGGGGTGCACGCGCTCCCGCTTTCGAGCATGCTGCGCCTGGGAAGTGTGATCGGGCGGACCTACGGCGGGCTCGGGCTCAATCGCGAACGCATCGAGCGGGCGATCGAACGACTCGAGATCGCTATGCCCGAGTACAGCCGGGCACAGCGGGAAGAGCTTGTCGTACGCAGTTATGAGCACCTGGCCATGCTGGCCGTCGAACTGGCGGTGCTGCCCCGCTACCTCACCGAGGACGCGTGGAGCGATTACATCGAGCTCGGGGCGCTCCAGCAGGTCATCCGCCCGCTGCTCGATGAGCGACCATCCCTGCTGCTGACGGCACACTGCGGCAACTGGGAAGTGCTGGGCTACACCATGGCGCTGCTGGGCTTCCGCATGCACGCGATCTATCGCCCGCTCGACCTGCGTCCTGCCGACCGATGGCTCCGCCAGACGCGATCGCGGAGAGGGCTGGAGCTTGTTGATAAGTTCGGGGCCATGCACCAACTTCCCGAACTGCTCTCCAAGGGCGAGTCGGTCGCATTCGTTGCCGATCAGAACGCCGGGCAACGCGGGCTCCAGGTGCCCTTCTTCGGGCGGTTGGCATCCAGCTACAAGTCGATCGGGCTCATGGCGATCCAGCACCGGGCCCGCATTATTGTGGGGTGCGCCCAACGCCAGAAACCCGAAACGGGCAAGTCGGTGTGCATGAAGTACAAGATCGAGATCGAGGACCGCATCGATCCAGAGGACTGGGAGGGCCAGCCCGACCCGCTTTTCTACATCACCGCCCGCTATCGACGCGCCATCGAGCAATCGGTTCGCAAAGCACCGGAACAGTACCTCTGGATGCACCGAATCTGGAAGAGCAGACCCCGTCATGAACGGCTCAACAAGCCGTTCCCAAACGCCCTGCGCGCCAAGCTCGAGGCCCTCCCCTGGATGACCCAGGACGAGCTCGAGCACATCATGCACCGATCGGACCTCGACCGGGCGATGATGCAGGAGAAGGGTGTGAGCGAGTTTCGCTAAGATCGATGACGGGACATTCAGGGTGAAACACAACGCAAAGGGGAGCAGACGATGAGCACCGACCAATCAGCTGGGTACGGCGATGACACGATGGGCGAAGACACCGGCGGCATGCTCGATGATGTTCGCGTGCTCATCGTCGATGACGAGAAGGACATCCTCGACTCCATCGAAGCCGCCTTCCAGAGCGAGGGGGCGCTGACGCTCACCGCGATGGACGGCGACGAGGCGGTCCGCATCTGCGATCAGGACCCGCCAGATATCGTCATCCTCGACATGATGCTGCCCAAGCGGTCCGGCTTCTTGGCCCTGGAAAAGATCAAGGGCAAGGAAGATTCGCCCATCGTCATCATGGTGACGGCCAACGAGGGCAAACGCCACCAGGCCTACGGCGAGTCGCTGGGGGTCGATGCCTACATGCAGAAGCCCGTCCCGCTGGGGTTGCTGCTCAATAAAGCCGCCGACTTGCTCGATGCCCGTGACGAGGCCGACGGCCTGCTCGACGACTGAGCCCGCTTGGTCGGCTATCCTTGCTGCGATGGCCAAGAAGAAACGCACCCTCGTGCTGATCAACCCGAAGAACCCCGAAGATCCCATGGCGGGGAACTCCCCGCTGGGCAGCGAGCGGGAGGTCTGCGATGCCCTGGCCCGGTTCAATACCGCCGCCGACGGGGCCGAGATCAAGCGTTTGGGCACCATGGTGCTCCACGGCCCCGGTTTTACGGTCGAATACGCGATGGGCCACGACGAGATCATGCAGGCGATGGTCGTCGTCAACAACATGGATTTCGGGTACCCGGTGCTCTCGAGGATGTGCAAAGCACTGGGCTGGAAGATGCAGGACACCGAATCGGGCCAAATCTTCGGCTGAACCCGCAATGTCCCTCCCGGGCCCTCGCGGGGAGGAACAGCCTTTGCCCGTTGCTCATTGCCAATCACGCTATACAAGCGACCCAATCTGTCCGAAGAGCCGTATAGTTCAGAGCATCACCGCTGGAGAACACCATGCCGATCTACATCTACGAATACCTCGACGACAAGGGCGAAGGCACAGGCGAGCACTTTGAACTCGTACAGAAGATGTCCGAAGACGCCCTGACCGAGCACGAAGGGCGCAAGGTCCATCGCGTGCCGACGGTCCCCAATATCGCCGGCAAGTGGTCGGACATGAAGGGCAAGAGCCAGCTGAGCAACGAGAACCTCGATCGGCTTGGGTTCACCAAGTACGAGAAGCGGGGCGATGGCTACATGGAACGCGTCGCGGGCAAAGAGGGGCCGAAGTCGATCTCGTTGGATGATTGATGAAGCCACGAGCCACTAGCCACGAGCCACTAGCCACGAGCCACTAGCCATCAGGCATCAGGCAATCCGCCGGAGGCGGACCTTCGGTAGGCGATGGGCAGGTCAGAGGTGGTCTGCGACTTGGTTGGCGATGTCTGTTGCGTCGCGTCCCTCGGCTTCGATCCATAATGAGCCGGGGCGTATGCGGAGGCGTTTGAGCCAGGTGCGTTGGTTCTTGGCGAAGCGGCGGGTATCGATCTTGATGCGTTCGATCGCTTCGTCGAGAGAGCATCGACCCTCGAAGTGGGCGATGAGTTGCTTGTAGCCGATGGCTTCGCGTGACTGCGGCCCAAACCCATCGGCATCGAAGACAGCGCGGGCCTCCTCAACCAAGCCCTGCTCGATCATGTTCTTGACGCGCTGATTGATGCGCGTGTTGATTGTCTCGATGGGCCAGTCGAGCCCCACAAGCACCGCCTCGGGGCGGGTGGGTTTGTCGGCATCCCACTGCTTCTGCAACTCGGTGATGGGGGTCCCCGTCTGGAGGTAGACCTCCAACGCCCGACGCGTGCGTCTATGGTCGGCCCCGTCGATGCGTGCGTTGGCCTCAGCGTCGACCTTGGCGAGCATGGCGCGCCGCTCGGGCTGGGGCATCTGTTCAACCTGGGCCTTGATCTCGTCGCTGGGCTCGGGTGCCTGGAAGAGCCCGTCGAGGAAGGCTTTGATGTAGAGGTTGGTGCCGCCCACCACGACGGGGGTGATGCCGTCGGTTCTCAGCTGTGCGACGAGCGGGTCCGCCCGGTGCAGCCAGTCGTGCACCGTGAAGCGATCCTTGAGACCCGCGATGTCAATCAGGTGATGCTCGATGCCCTCACGCTCGTCCAGCGTGGGTTTGGCCGTGCCGATGTTCAGATCGGTGTAGATCTGATACGCGTCGGCGGTGACCACTTGTCCGGGCTCGTCGTCGGGCGATCGCAGGCGTTTGGCCAGCTCAACCCCCAGCGCGGTCTTGCCCCCCGCGGTGGGGCCGACGATGACGGGATAGCGAATGGGCGTGGGCACCAACGAGTCTAGGTTCGTCTCAGCTGGGCTTCGTCGCGGGCATCAGCCCGTAGAGGACCGCCAGCAACCCGCCGGCGATAATCCACAGCCGAGCTTTCGGATGGGTCGTGATGCGCTCCAAGCGGGTCAGCGGGCGCTGGGTGTCCACGAACGGCTCGGGTACCGGTTCGATCGCCTCAATCAGCTGGGTATCGCCCGGCTCCCCCGGCGCGACGAGGGCCTGACGGTTGCCCGGGATCTTGCCAAGCTGGGCCATCGCGAGCAGCTGGACCGTGTGCTCGTCCGGGCTGTGTAGTTCATTGAGGAATCCGCGGTAGCGATCGATGCGGTGTTCCTGAGCACGCTCCATGTGCAGCGTCCGGTCGCGTTCCACGAGCGTGGCACGAAGGTCGGCCTGCGCGGGGAGCAGCAATGACGCGACCAGCACCGCCAAACCGGCGGCGAAGATCATCCATCGCCCCAGCTCGCCGACGAGTTGGTCTGCCTGATTGGTGCACACTGATTCAGCCACGCACCGTGTATCGGCACACCTCGTCGGGTGGCTCGAATTGCGGGAGCAGGAGTTGTGGGGTCGAAGTGTTAAGCCTTGACGGCCCCGCCGCCGGTGTGCTCGAGCATGCGGTTGAGCGCCAGCAGCGCCAGCTCGGTCGCTTCGGGGTGCACGCTCACAACATTGCGTACCTTGACCGGGCCGCCCGCTTGGTCGATGGGCGCATCCTTGGTCGTGCCGATGCCGCAGAGCCCGTCGAGCACCCACAACATGTGCGGCTCATCGATGCGGTACATCGTGGTGCATAGGCACTGGCAGTCGGAGAGCATGCGGACATGCACGCCCTTGGCCTTCAGTTCGTTGGCCATGCGATTGACCAGGTGCACCTCGGTGCCGATGGCCCACTTGCTGCCCGCTGGCGCGTCGCGCAGCGTGTTGATGATGTACTCGGTCGAGCCCGAGTAGTCGGCAAGGTCAACGACCTCCTTGCAGCACTCGGGGTGGACGAGGATCTGTGTGGGCTCTTCGCCGGCAGGGAGCGCAGCGTTTGCGCTCTTGATCTCGGCGCAGTGCTCGGGTCTGAATAACTTGTGGACGCTGCAATGCCCTGCCCACAATATAGTTGCGGCTGTGTATAACTCTTCTTCGGACGCGCCGCCGAAGGGTTCGCCCTGGGCGGTCAGGCGCGGGTCGTAGACACAGGTGTTGGCCTCGACATCGATGCCGTAGGCCGCCGCGGTGTTTCGTCCGAGGTGCTGGTCGGGCAGGAAGAGGATCTTGATATCCTCGCCGGGCTGCTTGGGCTGCGTGCCGCCGTTCATCGCCCACTCAAAGACCTGCCCCGCGTTGGACGAGGTGCAGCAGGCCCCGCCGTGCTGGCCGACGAAGGCCTTGATGGCGGCGGTCGAGTTCACATAGGTGATGGGGATGATGCGACCCTGCCAGCCCTGGCGCTTGAGCGAGTCGTGGATGATCTCCCACGCCTCGACGGTCTGGTCGTAGTCGGCCATGTCGGCCATCGAGCAGCCAGCGGAGAGGTCGGGCAGGATGACCTCAACTGAGTCGGGCGTGAGGATGTCGGCGGTCTCGGCCATGAAGTGCACGCCGCAGAAGATGATGTGCTTGACCGCGATGCCCTTGATCGCCCGATCCTCGACGACAGAGGATGCGAGCTGGGAGAGCTTGAGCGAATCGCCCATGAAGTCGGCGTGGCGCACGACCTCGTCCATCTGGTAGTGGTGGCCCAGGATGACCAGCTCATCGCCCAACTGGGCGCGCCGGGCTTCGATCAGCTCGTTGAGCTGTTCATCGCTGTATTGGTGGTACTGATCTGGGAGTGAGGGTTGCCAGAGCATGGGGTCTCCTGGGCGGGTCTGGGACATCTATTGTACGATTGCATGTGGCCCAAGATCGACGATTCGGGTGAAATGCGGGCGTGCGATTCCCGAACAAGCATAGTACAGGGGTGGGTGCAGGGATGATTGCAATCTTCGTCATACTGGGGGTCCTCGGGGCCGCGGCGCTGATTATGCTGATCATCAAGGCCGCGGCAGAGGCCGAGAAGCGCCGAAAGCAGCGCATCGCGGACATGCAGGCCTTTGCCCAGTCGCTGGGGCTCTCCTTCCATCCAGGCCAAGACCCGGACCACGATGAGCAATACACCCATTTCGAGATCTTCCAGCGTGGGTTCGATCGGGCGGCATACAACACGATCTTCGGCACCATCACGCTGGACAATGCCGAGGTCGAACTCAATGCGGGCGATTTCACCTACAAGACCCGTGAGCGATACACCACAACCGACAGCAAGGGGCGAACCCGCACGCGTACACGCATCGTCAAGCACCACTTCAGCTACTTCATCCTGGAACTGCCCTACATCACCATGCCCGACATGCTGATCCGGCGTGAGGGTATCTTCGACAAGATCGCGTCGGCGTTTGGGAAGAACGACATCGATTTCGAGAGCGCGGAGTTCTCGCGCAAGTACTATGTGCAGTCCGAGAGCCGCAAGTTCGCCTACGACATCATCCACCCGCGCATGATGGAGTTCCTGCTGGCAACCAGCCCGGGGCTGGTGGACATCGAGCACAGCCGCATCTGTTTATCAGACGGCATGACCGTTTGGAAAGCGCCGCGGTTTCCGCAGGCGTTTGATTGGACAAGACAGTTTCTCGATCTCTGGCCCGATTTCGTGGTCAAGGATCTCACTCAAGGGAGGGTGCTATGAGCCCATTGATAATTGGACTACTGATCGTTGGCGGCGTGGTGTTTGCCATCCTGCTCATCGCGCTGCTCTGGGGCGTGGGCATCTACAACAAACTCGTCGGCCTGCGCCAGCACCTCAAGGATTCGTGGTCGGGCGTCGATGTCGAACTCAAACGACGCTACGACCTGATCCCCAACCTCGTCGAGACGGTCAAGGGCTACGCCAAGCACGAGAGCGACACACTCGAGAGCGTGATCGCGGCCCGCAACACCGCCGTGGCCAGCACGGGCAGCCCCGCGCAGCAGGCCAAGGACGAGGGGGCGCTCATCGGCGCGATGCGCCAGCTGTCGGTGGTGGTCGAACGCTACCCCGAACTCAAGGCCGATTCGCAGTTCATCAACCTGCAGGGCGAGCTGGCCGAGACCGAGAATCGAATTGCCTCGACCCGTCGGTTGTACAACGGCAATGTCCGCGAGATGAACAACGCGGTCCAGACCTTCCCGAGCAACATCATCGCGGGCATGTTCAGCTTCAAGTCGGCAGAGTACTTCGAGATCGAGGACGCGGCGGTGCGGGAGGCGCCGAAGGTTTCGTTCTCGTAAGAGAAGCCATCCGCCATCAGCCATCAGCCATCAGCCAGCAGGCATCAGGCATCCGGCAATAGGCAATAGGAAATAGGGGTGCCACTACTCGCGGCGAAGCCGGGCAGTCGTGTCATTTGTCAGATGACCTGCGGCACGCGGGTGCACTCGGGACATGGGTCCAGCAGGCCGATGCCCTCGCGGCTGTAGCCGCACCCCCGGCAGTGGCCCGGGGTGATCTTGTCACGCTCGCTCTGGGACATCCCGGCGAACCCGGTCTTGGCACCGGCGAGCTTGAGAATCGTTGTGGATTGCGAGATGATGGCCAGTGGCACGATCATCGGGAGCATGATGTTCACGATTGCGGCCAGGACGATCGTGACCACGCCGATACCCATCGCGACCTGCAAGAGGATCACCGCGACAATCTGCCAGATCATGACACCCAGCAGCAGGAAGTTGAGCACCAGCTCGATGGGTGATGTCGTCGCGGGGGAGTTGATCGACATGATGACCAGCACAATGAGCAGCGACCAGAACGACGCGGCGGCAATCGTGGCATGGGTGCGCGCTTTGACGATCGCGAGCAGGTCGAGCTGGAAGATGTTTTTCTGTGCCATCGAAACTGGTTCTCCTGGACGCATGGTACAAGCTGGCCATGCGATTTGAGCTCCGTGGCCAAGAGATGATCCACATTCTGTGCCGATAACCGGCTGGGCATGCCTCAAGCGGATGCAATTGGGCTCGCCCACACGCGTTGTGCATGCATCGCAATGAAGGGGAACGCCATGCACACACGAATATCGACGTTTCTACTCGCACTGGCCATTCACGCGGCACCGACCCTCGCGGCCGCCCAGCCCGATCAAACCCCGGCGAAGGTCGATGCGGGCGATCCGACACTCAATGTGGAGACCCGCTCGTTCGTGCTCCACGACAGCGATCGCGACAAGGACCTGCCGATTCGGGTCGTCTACCCCGAAACATTCACAACCGACGGCCCGGTGCCGACCATCATCTTCTCGCACGGGGCGGGTGGATCGGGCAACTTCTACAACCCGCTCGTCTTCGAATGGGCATCGCTCGGCTACATCGTGATCCTGCCCACGCATTCAGACTCGCTGGTCGGAGTCGCATCGCCTGAATCGTCGACACGCGGTGAACGACTGCGGGAGGCACTCAAGCGGCGACGCGCGGGCGAACGAGGCGTTGACGGGCTGGACTTTACGGACTGGGCCAACCGCCCACGCGATGTCTCCTTCATCATCGATCAGTTTGATGAGATCGAGTCCCGCATCCCCGCGATCGAGGATCGGATCGACCATGACCGCGTCGGTGTCGGCGGACACTCGTACGGCGCATTCACGGCCCAGCTCATCGGGGGCACCGACCCGCTCGGGCCGGGTGAGTTCGCCGACGCGCGTGTGCAGTGCGTGCTGCTGATCTCCCCACAGGGCGTGGGCGGGCTGCTGACAGAGTCTTCTTGGGATGCATTCGTCGGCCCGGCGCTGACCATCTCCGGCGACAACGATGAAGGGCGCAACGGCGAACCCGCGGTATGGCGGCGTGAGGGATTCGATCGTTCGCCCGACGACACCCACACCTTGATGTGGATCGACGATGCCTATCACAACTTCGGAGGCATCAGCGGGCGCATTCTCCCAGGTGCGGACCAGGGCCCCGAAAACCCCGAGCATGTCCGCTATGTCCAGCACGCCACCCATGCGTTCTGGGATCATCACTTGCGGGACCTGTCCGGCGATGTTGACGCTTTCGCGGATGATCTGCGTGATGCGTTCGAGAACGAACCGATCGAGATCGAGAACAACTGACCGTCTATTCGTATTGGGGTTCACGCGCGGAGAGATCGTTCAGATCAACAACGCCCGTGTTCGGGTCGGGTGTCGGCGTGTGCCCGCATTCTGGGCAAGGGCTCATCGGGTCGATGCCGGACCGATCGTACGCGCATTCGGGACAGTGTCCGGGCATGAGGTTGGGCCACTCGCTCTTGGGCACGCCCATGAACCCGACCTTCAGCCCCGCCTGCTTGAGTTCTTTATTCGCCTTATCGCTGATGATGAGCAGCATGACCAGCCCAAGCAGCGGGATGATGAAGCCGCCGAGCAGCATGATGATTGGGTAGGCGATGTTCGCCTTCATCGCGATGGTCAGCCGAAAGGTTTGAATGATCGCCCAGAGCTGGATTGCCGCGAGCACCAGCAGCATGATCAATGCAGCGATGTCGGGATTCGGTAGCATGCCCTGCCCGAACGCAGCGATCCAGACAAACCCAACAGTGCTCATGAGCAGAGCGAAGATCAACCAGAGCAAGGTGCGTTGGAGTTTGGCAATTTTGAGTAGGTACTGATTCACTGTCTTGTAAACTCCATTCGTCGCGGCTGGAACATGTGTGCAAAGGGTCGAGTCAGCCGACCCCTTCGCCTGCATGGTAGGAGTTGATTTACATGTCCAGGATCGCCGCCTGCGCCGCGGCCAATCGTGCGATGGGCACCCGGAACGGCGAGCAGCTCACATAATCGAGCCCGGCTTTATGGAAGAAGTGGACCGACTTGGGGTCGCCGCCGTGCTCGCCGCAGATCCCAAGCTTGAGTTCGGGCTTGGCGGCCCGCCCTTTCTCGATGCCCATGGTCACCAACTGCCCCACGCCGGTCTGATCGATTGACTGGAACGGATCCTCCGGGAGGATGTCCTGCTTGAGATAGTCGGGGAGGAACGAGTTGATGTCGTCACGCGAGTAGCCGAAGGCCAGCTGCGTGAGGTCGTTGGTGCCGAAGCTGAAGAAGTCGGCGTGCTGGGCGATCTCGTTTGCCGTCAGTGCAGCGCGTGGGATCTCGATCATGGTGCCGATCTTGATGACGAGCTTGCGCTTGAAGCCATGCTCTTTCTTCACCTCGTCGATCACCCGCTCGGCTTGTGCACGCAAAGTGCGCAGCTCTTGGTATGTGCCCACCAGCGGGATCATGATCTCGGGCACTGCCTTGATTTTGTTGTTCGCACACTCGATCGCCGCTTCGACGATCGCGCGCACCTGCATCGAGAGGATCTCGGGGTAGGTGATCGAGAGTCGGCAACCCCGGTGCCCCATCATCGGGTTGGTCTCGTGCAGCAGGGCCACCTTGCGACGGACCTCATCAACGCTGATATCCAGATCGGCGGCCACGCGGTGCAGCGCGTCGTCCTCATGGGGCAGGAACTCATGCAGAGGCGGGTCGAGCAGGCGGATCGTGACGGGCAGTCCCTTCATCGCGGTGAAGATGCCTACGAAGTCCTCGCGCTGGTAGGGTAGCAGCTTGGCCAGGGCCAGCTCGCGGTCCTCGACGCTCTCGGCGAGGATCATCTCCCGCATCGCAACGATGCGTTCGCCCTGAAAGAACATGTGCTCGGTCCGGGCCAGTCCGATCCCCTGGGCGCCGAAGTCGCGTGCACGCTGGGCATCATCGGGCGTGTCCGCGTTGGTCCGCACGCCCATGGTGCGGTATTTGTCGGCCCATCGCATGATCTTGGCGAAGTTGCCCGAGAGGGTTGGTTCAACCGTGCTGATCGAGCCGCTGAACACCTCGCCGGTCGATCCATCGATGGAGATCAGGTCGCCTCGCCCGAAGGTCACGCCGTCGATGGCAAAGGTGCCCCCGACCTCGTCGATGTGCACGGCACTGGCGCCGGCAACGCAGCACTTGCCCCAGCCGCGGGCAACGACCGCCGCGTGGCTGGTCATGCCGCCGGTGCTGGTGAGAATGCCCACGGCACTGTGCATCCCATCGACATCCTCGGGGCTAGTCTCCTTGCGGACAAGGATGACCTGCTCGCCCTTCTGCGCGCGTTCGACGGCTTCGTGGGCCGAGAACGCAGGGTGGCCCACGCTCGCGCCGGGCGATGCGGGCAGGCCCTTGGTCAGTACCTTGCTCTCGTCCTTGGCCTTGGTATCGAAGCTCGGCAGCAGCAGTTGCGTCAGGTCGCCCGCGGGGATGCGCAGCAACGCGGTCTTCTCATCGATGCGTTTCTCCTTCACCATGTCGCACGCGATCTTCACTGCCGCGGCGCCGGTGCGTTTGCCCGTGCGGGTCTGGAGCATGAATAGCTCGCCACGCTCGATCGTGAACTCGATGTCCTGCATGTCGGCGTAATGGTCTTCGAGCACGCCCTTGATGGTGCGGAGTTGCGTGTGGATCTTCCTGTTCCACTTGGGCATCTCGCTGATGGGCTGGGGCGTGCGGATGCCGGCAACGACATCCTCGCCCTGGGCATTGATCAGGAACTCGCCGTAGAACTTGTTCTCGCCCGTCGATGGGTTGCGTGTGAAGGCGACCCCGGTGCCGGAGTCGTCGCCCATGTTCCCAAAGGCCATCGATTGAACATTGACGGCTGTGCCACTGAGCCCGGTCATGCCCTCGATGCGTCGGTAGCTGATGGCCTTGTCTGCATTCCATGAGCCGAAGACCGCCTGGATCGCCAGCTGCAGCTGCTTGAGCGGGTTCTGCGGGAAATCGGTACCCACATGCTGCTTGTAGACTGCTTTATAGGCCTGGCAGAGTTCCTTGAGTCCCTCTGTGGGGACCTCGGTGTCGAGCTTTACGCCGTACTTCTCTTTGATCTTGCTGAACTCGTGCTCGAAGTGTTCGTGATGAACACCCATGACGACATCGCCGAACATATTGATGAGTCGCCGGTACGCGTCATAGGCGAAGCGTTCGTTACCGGTGGCGTCCGCGAGCCCTTGGACGGACTTGTCGTTGAGCCCAAGGTTGAGGATCGTGTCCATCATGCCGGGCATCGAGACCGCGGCGCCGGAGCGGACAGAGACCAGCAGCGGGTCAGTATTGCTCCCGAACTTTTTCCCGCGTTGTTCTTCCAAGCGACGCATGTGTGCTTTCGCATCGTCCATGAGTCCCTTGGGGAGCCGCTTCTTGTTGGCGTAGTACTTGGCGCAGGCCTCGGTGGTGATGGTGAAGCCGGGGGGGACGGGGAGCCCGATCGAGGTCATCTCCGCGAGGTTGGCCCCCTTGCCACCAAGCAGGTCTCGCATCGCCCCGTCGCCCTCGGTCTTCTTGCCAAAGGCGTAGATCATCTTCCCCGCGATGGCCCGTTTGCGAGCCGCCTTCTTGGGTGTGGTCTTGCTGCTGGATTTCTTGGCGGCTTTCTTCGTGACCTTCTTGGCCACGCTCTTGCGTGTTGTGCGTGCTCGGACTTTCTTGGCTTTGCTGGTCGGGCCGTGGCGTTTGGCGGCTGGTGATTTATTGGTGCTGCTGGTCCCGCCCTGCTTCTTCTTTTTCTTTGTGGTCTTCTTATGAGCCGGGGTCGAACGCTTGTTGTTCGCGGAGTTCCGTTTCTTCTTCGCCATATCGATCCTCGTTTTCCCAGCGCCCTCAGTCGGGCTGCCCCTGAGCGCATTCTATGTGCGGCAGGGGGTCTATGCGCATCGGGCCGTGTTCTTCATGAGTTGATCGTGCGTTTCGTGCCCGGCGAGAATACGATCGCGCGTTGAGTTCCCAACCGTCACAACCCGATACGCAAGCACTTGCCCAGCCGCACGCCCACGCGGTTTTTCACGCATCCGGGCTGGGCGGGTACGCCGGGGCCCGGGCCGTGGAGGGATGCTGGTGCATCGATCAGGGCACAACCGATCCGGTCGGCGCCATCGAGCGGGTGATGGATCAGCACCAGACCCGAGGGTGTGCCTGGGCGATGCTGCTCGGGTATGAACTCGGCGGCTGGTGCGAACCCCACGCCAGGTCCGTGGTCCCGGACCCGCTCGGGTTCCCGCTGTGCGTGCTCATGCGCTTGGGCGATCCAGTCCAGGATCATGATGGCGATCGCGGCGAGTATGCGCTGGGGCGAGCGGGTTCCTCGACCGGGCGAGCACGGTATGTGCAACAGGTCGAGCGCGTGCGTGCGTACATCGGTGCGGGCGATATCTACCAGGCCAACATCGCGCATCACCTGTCCTGCAAGTTCGACGGCGACCCGCTTGCGTGCGCCCAGGATTTGCAACGCGGTGCTGAACCACGCTACGGCGCGACGATGCGTTTCGAGCATCGTGACTTGAGCCATACGATCTGTTCTGTTTCCCCCGAGCTCTTTGTGCGGCTCGATCGCCCGAGCGGTCGCATCGAGACCGAGCCGATGAAGGGGACCCGGTCGATCGATGGCGATGCCGCCGAGTTGGAGCAGAGCCCCAAGGATCGGGCCGAGCTCAACATGATCACCGACCTCATGCGCAACGACCTTGGGCGGGTCTGTCGGCTCGGGTCCGTGCGTGTCTCCCAGGCGCGCAAGATTGAGCCCCACGCCTCGGGGGTGATCCAGGCCAGTTCAGTGATCGAGGGCCTGCTCCGCGAGGGAATCGGGATCGGCGCGTTGATTCGCGCGATCTTCCCCCCGGGCTCCGTCACAGGTGCCCCGAAGGTACGCGCGATGCAGATCATCGATGAACTGGAACAACGCCCGCGTCGGTCTTACTGCGGGTCGATGATGCACATCGATGAGCGGGGCAACATCGAGGCGAGTGTCTGTATTCGCACCGCCCACATCTGGGGGGAAGCCGGCGCGTCCGGACCCGCCCGCATCACAAATGGGCAGTTTGTGTACCCGGTTGGCGCAGGAATCGTCGCTGATTCTGATCCTGAGTCAGAATGGCAAGAAACGCTCGTGAAAGCGGGGGTTCTTCGTACGGCGCTGGGGCTGGATCTGGCTCAACTGGGGTAGATCCCCGATCGAATCTGATTTCGGTGCGCGTTTCGCAGTGAACCGGGCTGCCCGCTGGGCCGATCTTCCCATAACGCAGTGGTTTACAACTGCAAGCCAGACAGCGAGGTACAGATATGAGCATGGGCGACAAAGTTGCAGAGCTCAAGCTGAGATCGATCAGCGAGCGCCGTGTGTATCCCAGGAGGGGTTTGCAGATTGATGTCAAGATGCGACGCTGCGCCAACGCGATCTACAGCTGCGGGCGCACGCTCGATCTGTCGATGGGCGGGGCTCGCCTGGAGATCGTCGGCCCGCGTGAAGCGCACGCCGGGGATCGCATCGCGATCGCCTTTGAAAATGACCGATGCCCCGTGACCCGCGCCACGCGCATGGTCGGGGCGGAGATCGTGCGGGCTGAACCAGTTCGTGATGGGCGCCAGCGTGTCGCGGTGCGATTCGATGCGCCGCAACTCGGGCTTGAGGGCCTGCGGGTTAAGACAGCCGCGTAAGGCGTTCAGTCACGGCGATCACGATTCGCTCAACGCCGAGTTCACTGCTTCGCGTGCGGCAGCGACGAGTTCCTCGGCACCGAAGTCACGCTCAATCCCACGCTGGAAAACAATCAGGCCTGCGCGATCAATCACCACGATCGATGGGAACACCCGCACCTTGAAGGCGTTGGTGACACCATCGGGGTTCACCGACACGCGCGGGGTGGGGTAGCTGCGCTGGAAGCTGCTCTTGGCGCTCTGTGGGTTGCCCTCCCTGATGGCCAGGGCGAACACATCGAACGATGGGTTGTTGATCTCGGTCGCGAGCGTTTCGATCAGCGG
Source organism: Phycisphaerales bacterium UBA3190 (assembly GCA_002364005.1). GTDB lineage: Bacteria > Planctomycetota > Phycisphaerae > Phycisphaerales > UBA1924 > UBA1924. The sequence goes on along the minus strand of DEXG01000005.1, from coordinate 69,817 downwards.
CGAGGTCTGGGCGCAGGGCGCACACCACGAACCCCAGAAGTAGAGCATGGTCACCCGGTCAAGCTGGGAGCTGTTGTTGATCTCAGCACCGTCGCCCACGCTGAAGGCAAAGCTCGGGGCGCGGGGCAGGCGTGGGGTCGTGGGCTGCACATCACGCGGCGGGGCGATCGAGCCCTGCTCCTCGGTGGTCGGCTGCTTCGGGGCGGGCTGCGGCTCCTGACCGGGCATGCGCGAGATGAACTTGAACCCCTCCGGGCGGTTCACATCGAGCCACTTGGCGTCAGGGGCGCCGACATTGAGGTTGGTCATCTCGAACGAGAGGGTGATCTTCACCATGCCCGCGTCGGTGATGCGGTCGACTTTGCGCGGGAGCTTGTCATCAACCCCGATCCACCACACCGTATCGGTGTAGTTCTCTGAGGTGTTGCGCGATTTCGCGGCGGCCTTGGAACGCTTGATGACGATCTGGTCGCAACGCACGCCTCCGATCTCTTCCTGGATTCCCAGCGAGATCGATTGAGCGTCATTGGTATCCTTCGCGTACGGGTCGTCGTCGAGCATCATGTCGATGAACACGAATGTGAGGGAGCTGGGGGTGCCGCGGAGCGTCCTGCCGCGTGGCACCTCGTTGATCTGCTGTTCTGCGCGATCAACCCAAACATACCGATCGCTCGCGATGAGCATGTCGAGGGGCTTGGCAGGCTCGGTCTGCTTGTCCTTGCCCTCGCCGATGACGCGGATCACGCGTCCAAACTCGGTATTGGTGCCGACGAACAGCTTCCCGCTCATCGAGGGCATGGTGTCGGCGAACAGCGAGCCGCCCTCACCACTCATCTTGAACTGGGCATCGAAGCCCTGGATCTCCGCGATGGCCTGGCGAGAGGCCTCGAGGACCTCCTCGGCACTCTGGGCGATCGCCGCGGGCGCGATCGAGAGCACCAGCGCGATCGCGATGCGGGTGTATGAAACGATGGGTGAGTGAATCATGGGGGCTCCCGGTATGGTTCGGCAGGGTGTCGTTGTCTCCGAAAAACGCGGCAGACAGGCGATTATTGCGTTCAATCGACGGGTTCGAGCATCGCCTTGAGCGCCTGGCCCGGATCGGGCTGACGCATGAGATGCTCGCCGATAAGGGTGATGTGCACGCCGTGGGATCGCAGATGGGCCAGATCATCGCTTGTCCTGATCCCCGATTCGCTCACGAGCATCGATGGATCCGGCACAAGCTTGAGCAGTTCGGTGGTCTGGCCCAGATCCGTGACCATGCGGGTCAGATCGCGGTTATTGATCCCCAGCAGGGTGCGGGGGTTCAGCGGCTCTTCAAGTATGGGCAGCACCCGCTGCAGGTTCTGGCGTGAGTGGACTTCCAGCAGGGCCGAGAGCCCGAGTTCGTTGCTCGCGTCGAGCAGCTCGCGGATGTGCTCGTCATTGAGGCACTCGGCGATGAGCAGGACCGCATCGGCCCCATGGGCGCGGGCTTCGACGATCTGGTAGGGGTCGATGATGAAGTCTTTGCGGAGGACGGGGAGTGCGATTTGGTCTTTGATTGGTTGGATGAAGCCAAGCGAGCCGCCGAAGAACTTTTCGTCTGTGAGACAGGAAATGGCCGATGCTCCGCCTTTGGAGTACTTCTGCGCGATGTCTGCTGGATCAAACCCATCTGCGTCATACTCGGGCCGGATCAGCCCCGCGCTGGGGCTGCGCCGTTTCACCTCGGCGATGACCCGCGTTTCGTTTGCGCTGGGCCTGGGCTCGGTCAGGGCCTCGAAGAAATCACGCGCCGGTTCGGCGTCCTCGGCACGGGCACGCAGCTCGCTGACGGGCGTGCTGGCCTTGGCCCGGGCGACCTCGCCACGCTTATGCTCGATGATCTCGCGCAGCGTCGCGGGCATCTCTGACAACGGGTTGGAAGAGGATTCAGTCATGCGGCTCACTCGTCGGCAGAATCACGCCGGGCATCGCGTCAAACCCCTGATGTTGGGGCTGATCGCGCTGGGCGCACTGGGGATGATTGTATCGCCCGCCTTGGGCGGTGTTGATACGACGCACACGCTGGCCCAGGTCGTCGATACCGGCGGGGTTCAGAGCCAGCGGGTGAGCGATGTCATCGAGACCATGCGCCAGTGGAAGGTGGTGACGCTGGTTGTTTCGATGGTGCTGGTGATCGCCCTGCTCTTCGCCGGCGGGCTGCTCCGACCGGGCGGGTTCGCCAAGGCGGGGCTTCGCGATGTCTCGTTGCTGCCCGCGGTGGTCTGGATTTTCGCGGCCTTTGTCGTCATCCTGGCCCTCAGCTCGGCCCCAACCCTGATCAGCAAGATCGGTTGGGTGCAACAGCAGGGCTACACCGAGATGCAACTGCAGACCATCGACACGGTCGGGTCCTATCTCTTTGCGATCGTCGCGGGCGTGGGCATGCTCTTCGTGCTCAAACGCAGCACCATGAGCGAGGGCGAGTGTAAATCGGGCTTGGGGCTGAGTCTCCTCGATGTCCCGGTGGGCCTTGGCTGCTTCTTCCTCGCCTACCCCTTCATCGAGCTGATGAACATGCTGGGGGTATTCCTCTACGAGCAGACACAGAACGCACCGCCAGACGGGATGGCGCACCCCACGCTCAAAATGCTCGAAGAGAGCCCGAACGACCCGTGGGTCTGGGTGCTCCTGGGTGCGGCGGTCATCGGGGCTTCGTTCTACGAGGAGCTGGTCTATCGCGTGTTCCTGCAGGGGGCCATGCTCAAGTGGCTCAAGAGCCCCTGGCTGGCGATCATCATCACGGCCCTGCTGTTCACGGGCATGCATCGACTGGGCCAGCCGCCCGTCCCCTGGCACGCGTTGGTGCCGATCTTTGCGGTGGGTCTCAGCTGCGGGATCGCCTATGAACGCACCCGCCGCGTGGGTGTGCCGATCATGATCCACATGTGCTTCAACCTGCTCAATGTGATCCTGGCCCTGATCATCAGTGCCGACGCGGCCCAGACTGGCGTGTGAAGCGGGCTACGATTTGTGCAATATGAGTTCAAACAGCCAAAAGCCGCGTATTCTCACTGGTGATACTCCCACAGGCCAGCTCCACCTGGGGCACTGGGTGGGTTCGCTGGAAAACCGGGTCAAGCTCCAGGACGAGTACGAGTGCTTCTTCCTGATCGCCAACATGCACGCGTTCACGACCCGGGCCGACAAGCCCGACGAGATCCGGCGATCCACGATCGACATCGTCAAGGACTGGATCGCCTGCGGCATGGACCCGGAGAAGTCCACCTTCGTGCTCCAGACCGAGATCCCCGGGATCGCCGAGCTGACCTGGTACCTGGCCATGCTGCTGCCCTTCAACCGGGTGATGCGCAACCCCACGCTCAAGACCGAGCTGGAGGACAAGGGGCTGGGTGACTCGTATTCGTTCGGCTTCCCGATGTATTCGGTCGGGCAGTGCGCCGACATCCTGATCTTCCGCCCGGAGCTGGTGCCGGTGGGTGAGGATCAGCTGGCCCACATCGAGCCCTGCCGCGAGGTGGCGCGCCGGTTTAATCAGCTCTACTGCGGCGTCAACCCGCACACCGAGGATGACGACTATGTGAAAGAGGGCGGGCTCTTCCCGATCCCCGAGGGCAAGGTCGGGCGTGTGGCGCGCCTGGTGGGGACCGACGGCAAGCTCAAGATGTCCAAGTCGCTCAACAACGCGGTCTTCCTGACGGACACCTTCAAGAAGATCAAGAAGAAGATGGGCGGGCTCTACACCGGCCGCACCGCGATGGACGAGCCCGGCGACATCAACAACGCCCTTTTCGAGTATGTGCGTGCGTTTATCGCCGACGACGAGCGGATCAAGGAGCTGGAAGAGGCGTACAGCAAGGGCGACAACATCGGCGATGGGCACATCAAGGTCGAGATCGCCGAGCACATCGACAAGCTGCTCGAACCGATGCGGGAGCGACGCGTACCGTTCGAGGGCGAAGCTGGCGATAAGAAGGTGCTCGAGATCCTGCGTGAGCACACCAGACAGGCCAATAACGCGGCCGAAGAAACCCTCTATCTTGCCAAGCAGGCGATGAAACTGGACTTCGGGAAGCGAACGCTTCTCTTCGAGTAATGTAGAATCCGCTCACATGACCCATAGTTTTTTCCCATCTTGCCAGCCCCTGCTCGATTCGGACCCGCCGATCGATAGCGGTTCGGGGCTGCCCATCCCGCCCGCGGGCCATGAGCACCGCGACGGGACCGCAGACGATTCGTTTTCAGGTGGAATGGACTCGGCCATGCGCAAGCACGCCGCGGACAGTACAGAGCAGGAGCAGCCCCCGCGCTATATGTTCGCACGGGTGAGCGTGTTCCTGATCATGCTGATGTGGGTGATCTCGGGGTTCTTTAAGATCAAGGACATGTCGACCTTCGTCGATATCGTCGAGACGCATGAAGTGTTGCCCGAGAAGTACGAGAACCTGCTCTGGTGGGTCGGCCCGGGCGAGCTGGTGATGGGGCTGCTGCTGGTCTTCGTGATGGGCAGCGAGCTGCGCAAGCCCTTCGGGAAGCTGGTGCTGCTGGTCTCGATGGCTGGGATTCTCGGCTTCACCTACTACATCTCGCTCGTCGATCCGGTCGTGCTCCAGGAGTCGGGTTGCGGGTGCCTGAGCGACTACCGCATCGCCTCTGGTATCGAGAACGGCGAGCGTTTCATCGACTACGCCAAGAACACGATCCTGCTCATCCTCCATGTGGTTGCCCTGCTTGGGCCGGCGATGGTGGATTCGCGGCGTAAGCACGGCGGCTGATTCCCGGCTGATGGTGGCACAGGCGTCTCGCCTGTGCGGGTATTGAGATGCACAGGCTGGACGCCTGTGCCACCGGGTGCTGTGAGGGCATACGCTCTCCCCATGAGCGAACAACAGACAGTCTTTCTCAACGGCGAGTTCCACCATCGTGACGAGGCCAAGGTGTCGGCCTTCGACGCCGCGTTTCAGCACGGCGTGGGGCTCTTCGAGACCCTGATCGCCGATGTCACTCCCGATGGGGTGGTGGTGCGGGATCTGGACGAGCACCTCGATCGGTTGCAATCATCAGCAGCCACGCTGGGGCTCAGCGATGATCTCAAGACCGGGCCGCTGGGCGAGGCGATGATCGAGACGGTCAAGCGTTCGGGATTGCCCAGCGCCCGCGTACGCCTGACGCTCACCGGCGGCGACCTCAACATGCTCCAGACCACCGGGCGCAGCGGGCATCAGCCCACGGTGCTGATTCAGGCGACCCCAACCACGCCGTACCCCGATGCCATGTTCGAGAACGGGGTCATGGCGACGCTCGGACAGGCCCGCGCCAACCCGCTCGACCCCACGGCTGGTCACAAAACGCTCAACTACTGGTGGCGACTGCGCGAGCTGCAGGCCGCGGCAGCCAAGGGTGCGGGCGAGGCGATTATCTTCCAGGTCAGCAACCACATCTGCGGCGGGTGCGTGTCGAACCTGTTCGTGGTTGAGGGCGGGCACCTGATCACCCCCATCGCTCAGGGCGAAGAAGATGAGGTCGGCACACCCGAGACGCGCGAGGGTCGGATCCCGTCGCCCGTGCTGCCGGGCATCACCCGCATGCGGGTGATTGAGAAGGCGCAGGCGATGGGCATCAAGACGACCAAGCGCATGATGACGATCGACGACTTGCTTGATGCGGACGAGGTGTTCCTGGCGAACTCGAGCTGGGGCGTGCTGCCGGTGGTTCGGATCGAGGCGGAGACGATTGGGGATGGGAAGGTTGGTGAGGTGACGAAGAAGGTGCGCGAGGCGGTGGTGGGTTAGACGCTTGCGATCGCTTCTGCCCAATCCATCATCCCGAGCCAGAGGATGAGTTCTGAGACGGCTGTGCACATGAAAACGACCAAGACAGTCACAGATACAGGTAGTCGAAAGTAGTAGGCCTGAACCCTGCGTCGGGATTGCGATTCTTGCACGAGCAGCACCGTGGTGTAGATTGGCAGGAACAGGTTCAGAAAAGCGAAGCAAATGAACGTGAGTTCTGCACCTTGTAGCCGATTACCCAGATACAGCATCATCCAGGTTCCCAGAGAGATGAGTGAGGGCACGACGAGAAGATATATCAGTGCACGCTTGATTGTTGGTGTTGGCGGCTTCCGATTCATCGCCTGCAAATTGGTTGATGTTGTGCCGCACTCCGGACATGTTGCGGTGTCATCTTCGCGGACGATGCCTTCGAGGTTGTATTTACATTCCGGGCAGGCGAGTTTGGGTGCTTGTTCATGCACACCCCCATACTAGCCGCGAATGGAAATGAGCGGCCTCGGTTGCGCGCGACAAGAGGTTGTGCGCGATTTGATCAGTGACTTTGGGTGGTGGTGTGTGATTCGCTGGCGTTGTGTTTGGGTGGGCGTCGCGGCCGCTCATTACCATTCGCGGCTGGTATGGCGGGGGCTCAGAGGATGCTCCGCATCACGATGAACACGAGCGGGTAGAGCGAGGCGACGGGGATGAGGTAGGTGAGGATCCAAAGGGGGATGAGGCCTCGGTGGTAGGGGCGGGGGTAGACCTTGGTCTGGTGGTGCAGCTTTGACCAAGCGCCGATGGCGGTGATGAGCAGGGCGATGGGGTAGCCCAGCGCGAAGATGGCGATGAGGATGAACGCGAACAGGGATTCGTGGAACGGGTCGGGTGCAACACCAAGCAGGGTGATCGCAGACCAGATGAAGTTTGGTAACGCGAGGGTGCGGACCAGCGACATATGGACATCGCGCCGGGTCATGGCGTGACGGGTAGAGGGTTTGAGCAGGATGCCACACTCGGGGCAGGTGACTTGGCCATCGGGGTCGGGGATGGTGCCGGAGATGTCGTACCCGCAGTGCATGCAGACGGCGTTGGTGATTGGCGGGGGTGATGTCTGGGTGTCAGTCATCGCGCTCAACCACGCGGACATTGCGACGGCCGTCGAGTGGACCGTTGGGATCGCGGGCGCGTCGGAAGGCGAACTTGATGCGGAACCAGGCGTAGACCATTAGCCCGATGAATAGGAGCACGATCGCGAGCGGGACGATGAAGATGAAGAGGACCGCAACGATCGCCAAAAAGATGATGATCGCCAGAATCTGGGCGATCAGGCCCGGCCCCTGAATCGTGACGCTGCGTGCGGAGCTGAATTGTGGATTGCTGTCGCTCATGGGTGACCCTTTGATCCTACTGACATCATAGGGAAACGGTTCGCTGTCTTTTCGTTTCCCACCTTGACACAGGCACCGGATTCTTGGGTAGGATCAGTGCTGCAATCACGCTGTCGAACCCCTGGCCCAAGGTGTGCTGTGACCGAAACAGAAAAGCGCAACTCATTTGTCCATTTGCACTTGCACTCGGAATACTCCCTCCTCGACGGCGGGAACCGGGTCGACAAGCTGGTCGATCGGGTGAAAGAACTGGGCATGGACGCGGTGGCGATCACCGACCATGGCAACATGCACGCGGCCGTGCAGTTCTACAACCTGGCGCGCAAGAAGGGCATCAAGCCCATCCTGGGTGTTGAGGCCTACATCGCGCCGGGCGATCGGCGCGACCGCACCTACACCGGTGTAGCCGACGGCGGTTTCCACCTGGTGATGCTCGCCGAGACGCTCAAGGGATGGGAGAACCTGCTATACCTGTGCAGCGAGGCGTATCTCAACGGGTTCTACTTCAAGCCGCGTATGGACCGCGAGATCCTCGAAAAGCACAGCGAGGGCATCATCGTCATCAACGGGCACCTTGGCTCGGAGATCGCCCACCACATGGTGAAGTATGAGCAAACCCGCGACCAGTCGCACTGGGACAACGCGGTGGCGGTGTGCGACTGGTACCGCAAGGTGTTCAAGGGGACCGACAAGGGCCCCGGGTTTTATCTGGAGTTGCAGCACCACATCGGGCTGCAGAACTCGATCAACCCGCATGTGATTCGTCTGGCGAGGGAGCAGGACCTGCCCCTGGTGTGCGACAACGACAGCCACTTCCTGCTTGAGGAAGACTACGACGCGCACGACACGCTCATCTGTATCTCGACGGGGAAGGTGAAGAACGATCCGGACCGGATGCACTACCCGACCGAGCTGTATGTGAAGTCGCCCGAGGAGATGGAGCAGCTGTTCCACAGCGACGAGTACAACAACGAGGAGTTCGGCGAGGCCGGCCGGGAGGCGATGGCCAACACGGTGGCGATCGCGGATCGCTGCGATGTCGAGCTGCCCATCGGCGCCAACCACGCGCCGGTGGTGATCGTCAAGGCCCCGGCCAAGAGCAAGCTGCCCAAGCACAACGCCAAGAAGTACGAGGGCGATCTGACCGCGTGGTTCAAGGACTTCTGTACCAACTTTGAGCTCGATCCGGCGAACGACCCGGACCTGGACCAGGCGTCGCTCAAGGAGGAGTGCGACAAGACGCTGCGGATGCTGTGTGAAGCGGGGATGGTCTGGCGCTATGGCCCGGACATCATGGAGCATCTGCATGAGCACATCGAGGGTGTCGAAGGAACCGCTGAAGCACGCGAGAAGGCGGCCGATCCGGACGGGTTCGACAAGTGGGCGCGGCTGAACCGCGAGCTGAAGATCCTGGCCGACAAGCTGATCTCGGCCTACTTCCTGATCGTGTGGGACTTCGTGAACTGGGGGCGTCAGCGGGGGATCCCGTCGCTGGCTCGTGGTTCGGGCGTGGGAACGATGACGGGGTTCGTGCTGGGCCTGTCCAACGCGTGCCCGGTGCACTACGGGCTGCTGTTCGAGCGATTCACCGACCCGGACCGAACGGAGTACCCCGATATCGATATCGACCTGTGCCAGGACGGGCGCGGCGATGTCATCAACTATGTGCGCGAGAAGTACGGGCATGTGGCGCAGATCATCACCTTCGGGACGCTCAAGGCCCGCGCGGCGATCCGAGATGTGGCCCGCGTGCTGGAGATGCCCCTGTCCGACGCGGACAAGCTGGCCAAGCTGGTGCCCGAAGAGCTGAAGATGACGCTCGACAAGGCGCTCGAGCAGGAGCCGGACCTCAAGGATTGGTACGACCGCGACGAGCTGGTCCGGCGGGTGATCGATACGGGCCGAACCTTCGAGGGCCAGGCGCGTCACTCGAGCGTGCATGCCGCGGGTGTGATTGTGGCGACCCGCCCGCTGCACGAGGTGGTGCCGCTATACAAGGCCTCGGGCGCCGGCGAGAACGAAGTCATCACGCAATGGGACGGCCCGACCTGCGAGATGATGGGGCTGCTGAAGATGGACTTCCTGGGTCTTCGGACCCTGAGCGTCATCGAGCGGGCCATCTCGATCATCCGGTCGTGTTTCAGTGAAGACCAGATCTGGCAGGCGGTGGGCAAAGAGAAGAAGAAGGGGGCCGACCACCCGCTGGATCTCGATCGACTCAAGTACACCGACCAGAATGTGTTCTCGATGTTCCAGCGCGGGGACACGACGGGTGTGTTCCAGTTTGAATCCGGCGGCATGCGCAAGCTGCTCAACGCGATGAAGCCCGACCGGCTCGAAGACCTGATCGCGGCCAACGCGCTCTTCAGGCCCGGTCCGATGGACCTGATCCCGGACTACAACCGGCGCAAGCACGGCGAGGAGCAGGTGCCCAAGGTGCACCCCATCGTCGATAAGTTCACCGCTGAGACCTACGGCGTGATGGTCTACCAGGAACAGGTGATGCAGATCGTCCACGAGCTGGGCGGCATCCCGCTGCGCAGCGCGTACTCGCTGATTAAGGCGATCAGCAAGAAGAAAGAGAAGATCATCAACGCCGAGCGACCCAAGTTCGTCGAGGGCGCGGTCTCGCAGGGGCTCGAAGCGAAGAAGGCCGAAGAACTCTTCGAGCTGATCCTCAAGTTCGCGGGCTACGGCTTCAACAAGTCGCACTCCACGGGCTACGCGATCGTCGCGTATCAGACGGCCTACTTGAAGACCTACTTCCCAAGCCAATACATGGCGGCCTTCCTGAGCTTCGAGAGCCAGGCCCAGAAGGTCAGCGATTGGATCCCCTACCTCGAGGACTGCAAGCGCCTCAAGTTCATCGATCCCAAGTCGGGCGAAGAACTCCGAACGGGCGTCGAGGTGCTCGCACCCGATGTCAATAAGTCCTTCCCCGACTTCGGTGTGGTCTATGAGGACGACGAAGAACGCACGCCCAGCGCCGGTCAGATCATGTTCGGGCTCAAGGCGATCAAGGGCGCGGGCAGCAAGGCGATCGAGGCGATCGTCAACGAACGGGACATCGGGCCAGACCCGGAAGATCCCAAGCGGAAGACCTTCTCCAGTCTGTTCGATTTCTGCGAGCGGGTGCCCAGCAGCAGCGTGAACAAGGCGACGATCGACGCGCTGATCAAGGCGGGCGCGTTCGATCATATCTATTCGCGTGACGAGCGAGCGGCGTTGGCCGCGTCGATCGATCAGGCGGTCAGCGCCGGGCAGACCGTGGCCGCCGACCGGGCGGCGGGCCAGGGGGCGTTGTTCGGCTTTGGTGGTGACGAGTCCGCCGCGGCTGAGCAGCCCGAGGCGGCGCTGGCCAAGGTCGAGCCGTGGAGCGAGGCCGAGACGCTTAAGCAGGAGAAGGAAACGCTGGGTTTCTATGTCTCGAGCCACCCGATGGAGGAGTGGAACCACTGGGTGCGTGCCTTCACCCACAACCGGGTGGGCGACCTGAAGAAGCTGGCCCAGGACAAGCGGGTGATCGTCGCGGCGATGGTGCAGAGCTGCCGGCTGATCGTCGTGCGCAACGGACGCAGCGCCGGGCAGAAGATGGGCATCCTGACGATCGAGGACGCGACGGGCACCGCCGACGCGGTGATGTTCGCCAATGTCTACCAGCAGTTCGGGCACCTGCTCGAAGACGACCAGCCCAAGTTCTTCATGGGCCGATTGGACCACTCCCGCGGCGACGCCCAGATCATCGTCGATCGCCTGGTGCCGGTCGATGGTCACCCCCTCGAACAGGGCACGGTGCAGGTCATGGTCCGCCCAAGCAAGCTCAACGGGACGGCGATCGAGCGGCTGGACGCGGCCAAGGCGATTCTCCGCGCCCCGGTCGATCCCAATGACCTGTCCTTGGGCAAGTCCCCCCGCCCGGTGGAGATGATCGTCGAGACGCCCGATTCATGGGTCATCGTCGATGCCAAGGGTGCCGGAAAGGTCACGCTCCGCCCCGAGCTGGTCAAGCAGCTCAGTCACGAGCTCGGCGAGGACTCGGTCCGGCTTGCCGGGGGGGTGAGTGTGGAGCTGAACAAGGAAGATCCGCGGCGGAAGCAGTATGCGAAGGGGTAGGACTAGGGCGACCAAAGCAGTTTGGCTGTAGTGTGCACTAACCAAAATAATCGCGATAATTTTGGTTAGTGCAGTTTTGAGCCCATATGCTTTGGTTATGCGTCCAGAGATGTTCCAGCCCGATAACCCAATGGGTCGCCTGGTTCGAGCGAGCTTTGATCGGCTTCGGTTTGTCGGGGGTATCCCAGAGACGCAGGCCGAACAGGGGTGGGCGTTCATACCCAACCCTCTGCCTTCGCTTGATGATCTCATGCCAGTTCTTGCGTCGTTTATGGCCAAGCACGAGCAAGCGGTGGCGTTGCTTGGGCGGCTTGATGGCAGTTTTCAGGACCACCCGGGTCGATTGAATATCAGCCCGTGGGTGCTGTATCGTCCTCTGCGTTTGCGTGAAGCCCGGCTGTCGTCGAAGATTGAAAACACGATTGCGAGCGCTTCGGAGATCGAGGTGGCCAATCTGCTCAGGTTAGAGCGGAGTGAGCCGCTTGAAGTGCGCAACTACATAACCGCGATCGATCGAGCAGTTGGGCAGGAGGGGCCTCTGAGCGAAATGCGGATCCGTGCGTTGCATGAAGCGTTGCTTGATGGGGTTGAGGGCGGCGAGCGCAAGTTCCCGGGGCAGTATCGGCCTAATCAGGTCATGATTGGCGACGATGGTGATTCGTTTGCTGAAGCGCGATTCGTGCCGCCGCCAGCGGGCGAGGTGCCGGCGCTCATGCGTGATCTTGTCAAGTTTATGCGCGAGCCACCGGCGGGGATGCCAGTACTGATCGCGGCGGCGCTGGCACACTATCAGTTTGAAACAATCCATCCGTTCGCTGACGGCAACGGTCGATTAGGGCGCATGCTCATCACGCTGTCGTTGTGTGATGGGACAATCCTGTCAAAGCCATTGATCTACCCGAGTGGATACATAAACCAGCACAAGCAGCAGTATTACGACTTGCTCCTGCGCGTTTCAACGCACGGCGACTGGGCTGCGTGGATCAACTATTTCTTAGATGTTGTGATCTCAGAGGGCCAGGGTACGATCGATCGGATCAAGCGATTGCTCGCATTGCGGCAAGCCTTTATCGACCGGTTTCAGGACAAAAATCTGGGTATAGCATTTTACAACCAGATTGATTACCTGTTTGAACAGTCGGTTGTCACGGTCAACATGATTCATGAGCGGATCGGTGGGACCAAGCAGACTGCGCGAAACTATGTAGACCTATTGGTTGAACGGGGCGTCCTGGCTAAGGGTGTGCAGCGTGGGGCCGAGGTGTACTACTTTGCGCCCGAGATCCACCAGGTCGCTGACGAGGACTAGCCCTCACCCCATCGCGTCTTGAAATCGTGCTCGATACCCAACAGGTCCAGGGCCTTGGCTTCTTCGGCGTCGGGAGAAGCAATCTTGACTAGCCGCGAATGGGAATGAGCGGCCTCGGTTGCGCACGGCTAGAGGTAGCCGTGGGGGTTGAGCAGCGAATCTGGGTGGTGGTGTGTGAATCGGCAGCGCGGTGTTTGTGGACGCGGCTTGGCCGCTCATTTCCATTCGCGGCTGGTTTGGGCGGCCCTACTGTGGGCGGAGGGCTGCCTGCCATTGGAATGATGGGGAGTTTGAGCGGTCAGGAATCGGTCGGCGCGGGCTCGATGGTGATGGTCATGAGCTTCCCGTCCCTGCGGATGCGCAGCTTCAGGGTCACCCCTTTGTCGATCGAGGGGCGGATAGTCTCGAGCGGGTCCGCGAGGTCGAATCGCTCGCCGTTGGCGGTGAGCAGCAGGTCGCCTTGCTCAAGCCCGGCCCGATCTGCTGGCGTGCCGGGAAGGACCTCGTGGGCAAACAACTCGTCGTTTTCGTTGATGCCGAACGCGATCCCGATCGAGAAGTTGGGTGCCGGCAGGTCGAAGCAGAGGTCTTCGAGCGTTCGTGCGAAATCGGCGATGCTGTAGCCTTTCATGATGTCGGCGCTGTTGGAGTTGATGAAGAAGAGGTTGTCGATCCCGGTGTTGTACGCCGTCTGAAACCCGTAGCGGTTGCCGTTGAGCGTGACGCTGTCGCGGGGGAAGTGATGGCGCACGCGAGCGGGGATGAGCGTGCCGTCTTTGATCGCTTGGGTGAACTTGTAGAGATCACCGGTGGTGCCCACCATGCCGCCGGAGCCCATCACAAGCCACGAGGTCTCGCCCCAGTGCTCGGGCGAGTTGATCGTGCCCCAGGTGTGTGCGCCGTAGCCGATCGCGACGGTCTCGTCTGGGAATCGGTCGCCGTGGAATCCGGTGCGGGTCATGTCCGCGGGGCTGAGCACATGTTCGCGGATGTATTGCGGGTAGGACTGCCCGGAGACCACCTCGACGATGGCGGCGAGCACGCCCCACGCAAAGTGCGAGTGCTCCTCGCGTGTGCCGGGCGTGAATCGGAGTTCGGCCTTGGCGGCTCGTCCGATGAGTTCATCGCGTGAGAGCGGCGAATGGTCGGGGTCCTCGTCCACACCCGGGATATCGGGGAAGTCGGGGAGCCCGGATTGTCCCGTCCGGAGCATGTTGACGGTGATCGTGGCGTGGTCGCCCTCAAACTGATCGAAGTACTCTGTGATCGGGTCGTCGAGACGCAGCTTGCCATGGTGGAGCAGCTGCAGGATCGCGACATGCGTGAAATCGATCGGTGTAGAGCCCAGCGCAAAGATCGTGTCGGGTGTGTTGGGGATCTTCTGTTCTCGATCGGCGAGCCCGTAGCCCTTGTTCAGGACCACCTCGCCGTCACGCACGAGCAGCACCGCGCCCGAGAATCCATCGTTAACCTCTTCCTGGACGACTTGCTCCACTTCGTCCCAGCCAGGCTGGGCGTGGGCTGTGACTGGAAAGTGGGTTGAAGTGATGGCGACAGCGAGCAGTGTGAGCATGGTGATTCTCCTTGTGTTGGTTGCTCGCACAGATGCGCCGATGGCGGGCGGTGGTCAGGATAAATAAAAAAATAGCTAGAATTTTGAATAATAAGCGATAAGGTAGGGTATGCCCGAAACCCTTGAGATCAGCACGGTGCGTCAGTTGCGTCTGTTCAATGCGATCGAGACGCGGAGCGTCTTCGAGGCGATGCTTTCCATGTACGGTTCGCTCACCGCACGCGAGGTCGCGGAGATGGTCGGCATGAGCGCCGAATCAGCACACTACCACCTCGGGAAGCTGCTCAAGCTCAAGATCGTGGAAGACCGTGGTCGCCGGGAATCGGGTGCGCGCCCGGAACGGCTCTACGGGCTCCGCTATCGCCATGTCGAGCTCAAGCGGGGCAAGCGGAGCGCCGCCTACATCGGCGAGATCATCCGCGGCGTGCGGCTAATGCTCCGCAAGGCCGAGCGCGAGTACGAGCAGGGATGGAAGCAGCATTCGGAGGGCAACTTTCGTCCTCGGGCCGTGCGGTCAGTCGCCTGGCTCTCGAAAGAAGATCTTCAGGAGCTGAAGCGGCTGGAAGAACAGATGGACCGGCTCATGACGCGGGGCGATGAGGCACACCGCAATGGGGATACGCAGGGTCGGGAGCGTATGGCGGTGACGGTGACGATGGCGCCGATCGGGTGATGGGCGATCAGTCCTCGCCCCAACGCGTCTTGAGATCGTGCTCGATGTGCAGCAGGTCCAGGGCCTTGCCGACGATGAAATCGACGAGGTCGTCCACGCTCTGCGGCAGCAGGTAGAGCCCCGGGTTGCACGGGGCGATGATCGCGCCGGCGAGGGTGAGGGTGCGCATGTTCTCGATGTCGATGAGGTTCAGCGGCGACTCGCGGTGGCAGATGATCAGCGGGTGGCGTTCCTTGAGCGTGACGGCGGCGGCGCGGGAGAGCAGGTTCGAGCCCGAGCCGTTGGCGATGGCGCCAAGCGAGGTCGATGAGCAGGGGAGGATGACCATGCCGTCGTGGAGGAAGCTGCCGCTGGCGATCGACGCACCGACATCCTTGTTGGGGTGCAGGATCAGGCGGCTGGCGTAGACCTGGGCATGCGGGTCGCCCGCCAAGTGCGGGGCCATGGATTCCAGCCCCACGCGGGTGATGCCCATTTCGTCGGCCAGCAGGCGCTTGCCGTAGTCGCTGACGACCAGGTGGACCTCGTGGCCCTTGGTCAGGAGCTGGTCGAGGAGCCGGGTGGCGTAGACAGCCCCCGAGGCCCCCGTGATGCCGAGGATGTACCGCTTCCTGGTTGATTCGGGCGGATCACTCGGTGGCGTGGTCTGTCGGCTTGTCATGGGGGGGTGATCGGGCATCGTTGGATCCTATCGGTCTGGCGCAGGAAACGCGCCGCACCGGGCGGGGGTGGGCACTATGATGTTCGTGGACGACCATCATCAGACGCAGCGGAGCAGCCATGGCACCCCAGAAGCGCACAAGTTCTTGGATCACACGCACACGAATCGCCCCCATCGCCGCGGGGATCTTGGGCACCCTGATGCTCTCGGGGTGCATCAGTTATACCAATGTCCCGGAACCCGAGAGCGCCCCGGCGTTCAAGAGCGCCAACCACAGTCAGGCGATCCGCGTGACGCGAGTGGCCCTCGACGAAGTGATCCAGCGCTACCCGATGCGGGACGCCCAGGGGCACTACAGCGTGAATCTCCCCGTTGGGACGACGCTCGAATCAGCTCAGAAGATCGTGCAGAACCTGCCCGACGGGGTGGTGCTGCCGTATGAGGGCATGGACGACTCCATCCCCGTCTACCACATCGGTCGCATCTGGATCAGGGCCTCGGACGCCAAGGTCGATGTGCTCTACCCGGCGCGGAGCTTCGACGGCGAATCCTTCACGGGCAATGTGACCATCTGGCTCAACGGTGGCGTGCGTGCCTGGAAACTCAACCGCGTGCAGCACTGGGCACCGGGCACCATCGGGATCCCCCCGCTGTATGTGCCGCTCCCCGAAGATGTTCTCGAGCAGCGTGATTCGGGTGTCGATGAGGCGGACACGGAGGCGTACTCCGACGAGGGGTATGAGCCAAGCGAGGGTGAAGCCGAGATCATGAGCGAACCCGAACCGGTTCGGACCCCAGATCCAGAACCGCAGCAGCCGACCGCCCAGCAGCCCGCTGCACCGCAGCAGGGCGCGCACTACCGCGAGATCCCGGTCGAAGATTAATCAGGGGCAGTCGATGTGGAGCGGGCACCATCTGTTGGGCATGCACGACGCGGACGCGGCACAGGCACGCGCGTTGCTGTCGATGGCGCACGCGAATGCCTTCACAGGCGATGAACTGCACCGACGAACAGTCGCCAACCTGTTCTTCGAAGACTCGACCCGCACGCGGGTGAGTTTCAGCATCGCCGCCCAGGGGCTGGGCGCGACGATCGTGGACCTGGGGAGCACCGGCTCATCGATGTCCAAGGGCGAGACCCTGATCGACACGGCCTGGACGATCGAGTCGATGGGTGTCGATGCGATGGTCGTGCGGGCGTCCCAGAGCGGAGCCGCCCAACTGATCAGTGAGCATGTCCAGATCCCGGTGATCAACGCCGGCGACGGCACCCACCAGCACCCCACGCAGGCGTTGACCGATGCGCTGACCATCGGCCGATCGCTGGGTCGCACCGACAGCTGGGATTTCAGCGGGCTGCATGTGGTGATCGTCGGCGATGTGATCTCTTCACGGGTGGCCCGATCGAACATCGGCTTGTTGCGGGCGTTGGGGGCGCGGGTGACGCTGTGCGGGCCGGCGATGATGTGCCCGCCCGGGCTGGCGGCGCTGGGTTGTGAAGTCTCGAACGATCTGGACGCGCTGGTGCCCGAGGCAGATGTGCTGATGATGCTCCGCATCCAGTTCGAACGAGGCGGCGGTGCCCGTCTGGCCTCACAGCGGCTCTACCACGCGTGCTACGGGCTGACGCTCGGGCGTGCCCAACGCATGAAAGCGGGCGCGATCGTGATGCACCCGGGGCCCATGAACCGCGAGGTTGAGATCGCCGGCGAGGTGGCCGACTCGGGCCGCAGCGTGATCCGGGACCAGGTCGCCGGCGGCGTGCTGGTCCGCAAGGCGGCGCTCATGACGGCCATGGGGCGATGAACTGAATCAGGAGACGGCGGGCGTGCTGGTCCGCGGCTGCTGCGTTGGGGTCGGATCCTTGACCCACCAGCGTGTGCCGGGGAATCGCGTGTGCAGGGCATCGAGCAGCTGGCGGGAGATCATGCCCACACTGGCGGGCTGGGTGCCGATGATGCTGATGACACCCGACCGAGACTCAAGGTAAACCTTCCCCGCGGCGAGCACGGGCTTCTGAGGCACCCTGCTGGCGCAGGTCGCGGTGTGCGTCGAGCCGTCGGGCTCGATCCACCAGTTGAGTTCATTGCTCGGAGAGGTCATAGGTCGGCTCCGTGGTCCCGCATGGTTATTCGGCCCATCCAGGTCCCCGATCCAGTGGGGGTGCGGGCAAGGCGAGAAATTGAGACTGTGACGGATATGTGGGCGCAATCTTGACCCAGCGAGTCTGGGCACTACGATTCGGGGCTTGGCAATCGCCAGGCCCCCGAACGGGGACGTAGCTCAGTTGGTAGAGCGCTTGCATGGCATGCAAGAGGTCGAGAGTTCGAATCTCTTCGTCTCCACTTACAAAAAACGCCGCTGGCATTGAGCCGGTGGCGTTTTTGTTGATTGGCCGACGCGGCTCCGGTGGTCGGCTGGGAGACAGGCCCCGCGATATTCGATTACGGATGACCAGCCCTGAGCCAGTGCAAGCGGGCGATGGCGCGGCTTTGGAGTTGGTCTCGATCGGCTTCGGTCAGCGAGGTGTCTTCGGGGATGAGTCTCAGGCAAGCTTCGTAGGCATCGATTGCTTGCTGGGTCGCCCCGCGTTGAAAGTGGGTCTGGCCTAACGCGTCCCACGCCAACGCATCGGTGGGGTACATCGCGGTGATGCATTCGCTCAGCGCCTGCGCCGTTTCGGGTTGATTGTACATCTGGATACTCATGGCCATCTGCGTCAATCGGGCGCGGCCTACCACCGGGTCGTTGGGATCGGCTTCATGCATCTGCAGATACCGGCGCACGGCCTCGGCGGTATTCTCATGGAGGAGGTCCTGCACGGGCCAGGCATCGTCGGTCTCCACCCGCTTTGCGTGCTGGTCGGGGGCAAAGCTCATGGACATGGATTGAGGCGTTCCGGATTCGAGATCGCTGAAATCGACATGGTACTCGGTGCCGACGATCTGGAAACGCTGATTGCCGATGGGTGCGAGCGGCATTTGCGGGTACGGCAGTTGCTGGACCATCAGCCGTTCTTCGTCGAAGCTGATGAAGGCCACTTCGTCCGGGCCATAGGCGTAGTCACCCGCGTACTGTCGCAGCTCATCGGGAGCCATGGGCACTTCTTTCACCGGCTCGGGGATCATGCCGGGCCACTGATAGACCTTGGCGACCGCTCGAATCACATCCTGACAGAGTTCGTATCCCGTGTCGCCGTTGGTCATCACGATGACACCGTTGCCGCCGCTGAAACTGGCTCGGAAGTCGCATTTGAACCCAAAGTTTGATCCAGAGTGTCCAAACCACGGCTGGCCATCATACTCGTTGATGAAGAGCCCGAGCCCAACCCTCCCGAAGACCGGGCTGAGCATTTCCTTGCCCATCTCGGCGTTGAGGACCTTGCCGTCGTGCCCTGCTGCCAATGCCTGGACTTCGAGCACGAACTTCGTGAGGTCACTCGGGGTCGTCCAGAGGCCCGCGGGGAACTGCTCGGGGTACACATGAAACCCGCCGACGATGCGCCTGCCCGAATAGTCGTGGGCGGCGCTGTGGTTGGGCCATGACTCGATCGGGAGCGGCTGCTCGTAGGTGCTCTGGGTCATGCCCAGCGGGGTCAGCACGCGACTTTGCATGATCGAGTTGAAATCCAGCCCGGTCGCATCAGACAGGGCCACCTGGAGCATCGTGCTTCCCCCGCCTGAATAGCGGAACCTTGAATTCACATGTTCAATCCGGGCGAGCGCATCGGTGTTGCCCTTTCCCTCGAGCAGCTCGACCGCGGTAGGGATCGGTTCGTCGATCTGGTACCCCGGGAAGCCGGAGACATTCAGGCCTGCGGTGTGGTTGAGTACGGTGCGAGGGGTGACCGTGCCCTTGAAACTCGACTCCGGGAGTTCGAATGAGACCAGGAAATCTTGGATGGGCGCGTCGAGATCGATGATGCCCTCCTGTGCGAGTCGCAGGGTTGCAAGCGCGGCGACGGGTTTGGAAATGGATGCCGCCTGAAACAGTGTCTCAGCTGTGACGGGTTGGCCGCTGACTTCATCTCGTACACCGTACCCCGCCGCCCAATCGAGCTGGCCGTTGCGGATCACCGCGACACTGATCCCCGGCACATCGAGGATGCCCATCCGTTCTCTGAGTCCAAACGCGTGCCCCTCAACCCAAGTTTCTGCCAGCAGACTCCGTTCAACGGCTGCCTGGCGCGCCTCGGGGGTATCAAGCTGTGGGGGTGCCGCGTGACTGCGCTGCGTGGTGAGAGTACAGACGAAGATCATCATGGCTGTGGTGAATGCGAGGCGGATTGACATGGGATTGAGTCCTTGGATAGTGCGATCCACTGAAACACATGGGAAATGGTTTGGGCGTTGCGACCGGTGCCCCGCGTTGGGGTGGTACGCCGTGCGTCGGGAATAGTTGCAAGTCGGGAATGCGGGGGATCGGGTGGTACAGCCAATGCCCATCGTAAATGTGAGGAATTTGGGCGTTTCTGCCGGTTGCCGCACAATCGTGATTGGATCCCGGGCTGGGGCAGTATATTGCCTATTCATTTTTTGACCACGATCCAAACGAGGGGCCAACACATGTCATGGCAGATTTTCACGAGCCGACGATCGGTTCTTTGTGCTTCACTCTGCCTGCTGATGGCGCTCATCGTGCCCGCCGAGGGGCAGGAGATCAACGAGGACTTCTCTGTTTATCCCAGCGCTCTGACGATGCTGCCGGGCAACCACTTCGGGCGGGCGGTCGCGATCGACGACGGCATCCTGGCGGTTGGGGCGTACTTCTTCGATTTCGACAAAGACAACAACGACTACGGATCGGCGCACCTGTTCAACGCGTCAAGCGGCGCGCACATTCGGCAGCTCCTGCCCAACGACAGCGAGCCGAATAACTTCTTCGGGCGGTCCATCGACATCAGCGACGGCATTGCCGTGGTCGGCGCGTGGAAGCAGAACGATCCGACCGGGTCGGTCTATGTCTTCGATGTCGCCACGGGGATCCAGCTGCACAAGCTCATGCCGGAGGATCTTGATCCCGATGGCACCTTTGGGCTGAGCGTGGCGATCGACAACGGCGTGATCGCGGTGGGTGCTCCGATCGGTGGCTTTGCCAAAGAAGACGGTTCCGGTTATGTCTATCTCTTCAATGCGACGACCGGGCAGCAACTCCACAAGATCAGCCCCAACGATGCCTCGGACCACGGCAACTTCGGGTACAGCGTTGACATGGACAGCGGACGCCTCGCGGTTGGGGCGCCGTCCACAAACAACACGGAGCTGAACACCGGCGCGCTCTATGTGTTCAGCGTCAGCGGCGGCGTGCAGCTTCGCAAGTTTGCGCCCGAGGGACTTGCGTTCGGCGATCACCTCGGCTGGTCGGTTGCGTCCAGCGGCACACGCATCGCCGTCGGTGCCCCGGCCAACGGCAACAACATCGACGGCGTTCCATCGGTGTACATCTATGAATCGCTGGACCACACGGTTGTGAGCCAGATCCGTCCCGACCCCGCGGACGAGAAGATATTCAGCGACTTCGGGACAGCCGTGGCGTTGGAGAACGACATCGTGGTGGTCGGCGCAGAGTTGTACGATGACTTCGCGGGCACCGCGTTCGTGTTTAACGCGACGACCGGGATTCAGGCCACCGAGCTTGAAACTGCTGGGCGTGTTGCAGGGGACTACTTTGGTACCGCGGTCGCGATCGAGGGCTTCACGGTCGCCGCAGGTGCTCCGGGGGAAGAGCACGGGAGTCTTCATACCGGTGCGGTCTACACATTCAGCACCTTCACCGGGAATCAGCGGGACCGGATGGTGCCGCCTCCGGAGGACCGGGCCTTCGATCGGTTCGGATACGCGATGGCCGCCGGCACGAATGTCATCGCGGTGACCGCCAATGGGAACGATACACGCGGTGTGAACGCTGGCGTCGCCTATCTTTACGATGCGACGACGCGTCAGCGCCTCGCGACCTACTGGCCCGATGAGGGGTCCAACAACGGGAACCTTGGCTATTCGATCGACTATGACAGCTCGGTGGTTGCCATCGGTGCGACGGGGGATGATCAGAACGGCAGCAACCACGGCGCGGCGTATCTGTACTGGGGGTTCAGTGGCGATCGCATCCAGAAGCTCGTGCCCGGTGATGGGAATGCCGGGGATTTCTTCGGGGCCTCGGTGGCGCTCGATACCGGCTTCAAGGGCGGGATCGTCGCGGTTGGGTCGAGCTTTGACGATGACAACGGCACCGATACGGGCTCGGTCTATCTGTTCGATCCGTTCACCGGCGTGTCGCTCGGCAAGCTGCATCCCAACGACCCGGGAGTTGGGCACGCATTCGGCAATGCCATGGCGATCGACGATGGGATCCTGGCGGTGGGGGCGTATCGCAGCGACAGCCTCGGCTACCGTTCCGGGGCGGTGTACCTCTTTGATCTGGCAACCCGGACACAGATCGCCAAGCTCCTTCCCGATGACGGTGCGCCGAGCAACTACTTCGGCTGGTCGATCGCGATGCACAACGGGATCGTGGCCGTCGGTGCCTGGGGGCATGCCGCGGTCGGGGTCAACTCGGGAGCCGTGTACCTCTTTGACGCATCGACGGGGAACCAGATCACCAAGTTTGTGCCCGATGATGCCGAGCCGGAAGATCGCTTCGGATACTCGGTCTCGATGGACAAGGGCGTGGTGCTCATCGGTTCATACCACGACGATGACAACGGCGAAGACTCGGGGGCGGCGTACATCTTCGGCGCCTCGTCTTTGAACCAGCTGTACAAGCTGATCCCATCTCAGGGCACGGCGGATGATCTGTTCGGCCGCTCCGTGGCGATCTGCAACAACACCATCGGGATCGGCTCGATCGGTGACAGTGTCTTCGGGGACAGCTCCGGTTCGGCGCAGGTGTTCACCGTGCCCGCTGACATCTGCCCTGCGGACCTGACGGGTGATCGTCTGCTCGACTTCTTCGATATCTCGGAGTTCCTGACGGCATTCGTGCAGAAGGAGCCATCAGCGGATTTCAATGGTGATGGCATGTACAACTTCTTTGATGTCTCTGCCTTTCTTCAGCTCTTCAACACCGGTTGCCCCTGATTCGATCCGGACTCTTACATCGCGCGGAGGCGGATCCGGCTCGGATTCGTCTGTATGGTGTGGGGCAGCATATGTTGGTCCGATTTCTGATCGAGCAGGGCGGCTGCTGTGGGGCGATACACCCTGTTCGGAGATTTGGCGCCTCATCGCGTTCAACTTCATGCTGCTCGATGAATGACGCGATGGGTATGGGCTTGAAACATCGTGGCTTCTCACTGATCGAACTGGTCATCGTGGTGGTGATCATCGGGATCATCGGTGCGATCGCGGTCCCGCGCGTCAGCCGGGGGGCGGTTGGTGCCGCCGAGTCGGCGTTGGCCCAGGACCTGCACATACTGCGATCAGCGGTCGCGCTGTACCAGGCCGAGCACAACGGGCAGCAGCCGCTCGATGCCAAGGTGACCGAGCAGTTGCTCGGGTACACCGATATCGATGGGAATGTCTCTCCCGATGGCACGATGACCACGCCGTATATCTACGGCCCGTATCTCGGTCAGCTTCCCAAGCTCCCGATCGGGACCCGCAAGGGCAACACCGGTATCCACTGGACCGATGGTGCCGGTGTGGGCTGGCTGTACAGCCAAGCCGCGATCACCATGAAGGCGCACGCATCGGGCGAGTTCGACTCACGCGGGCGCGAGTACAGCGACTACTGAGCAGTGCCATTTGAGTCATAACAGTGGGCGATGGGGGAAACGCATCATTTCCGGTGCGGCAGGTCTGGAGTTGTCTTTCTGTTGCAATCCGGTGTGTGGGGCCGCGTTCGGCCCGAGTGAATCGCGACAGAGCACGGTTCCAGAGCACATGCAAACAGGAAGGTCGCATCATGAAACGCATCTCAACCTATTCGAAGCATCTCTTTCCAGCCATCGGCTTGATGCTGGCCGGGTCCTCGGCCATGGCCCACCCCGGCCACGCCAGTGATGAGCAGGGGCAGGAAACGCTGGCCAGCGGGGTCTTGCTCCCGCAGCCCGGCCGCGCCCTGCCGGATAATCAGGGCCCCGAGCCCATGGCGGTCATCGAGTTGCCCGAGCCAATGGTCTCGATCACGATCAAGGACGGGCAGCGCATCATTGAATCCAACGGCTTGCCCGATCACGCGACGGGTGCGTTCCCGAACGAGGGCAACCCCAACGCGCTGCGCCCGCAGACCCATCAGGTTTCACTGCCGCTGGTCCCCAGCATCGCCGACGAACCGACTGTTGCCCGACCAGAGTTCGGGATCGCGGTCAACGGCGTGATCTTTGATGCCGGGACCGGCGAGTTCTGGACCGAGGATCAAGACCCGGCATTCGGAGGCGGCTCGGAATGGAACTACGAGGCCCTCGGCGGCGGGGTCCCGCTGGGGCTGAACCGGAACAACGCCCATGTGCAGCCGACGGGCAAGTACCACTACCACGGGATCCCGACCGGGCTGCTTGAGAAACTCGGCGGCGACGAGGGCACCGAGCACATGATCCTGATCGGCTGGGCCTACGACGGCTTCCCGATCTACGGCCCATGGGGCTACAGCGATGCCAACGACGCGGAATCCGATTTGCATGAGCTGACCTCAAGCTACCAGCTCAAGGATGGGGAGCGCCCCGGTCTGCCCGATGGGCCGGGCGGGGAATACGACGGCACCTTCGGGCTCGATTACGAGTATGTCGAGGGCAGCGGCGATCTTGACGAGTGCAACGGGCGCTTCGGGGTCACACCCGAGTTCCCGATGGGGACCTATTACTATGTGGTCTCGGACAAGTTCCCGCAGGTCCCACGCCTCTGGCGTGGCGAGCCGGCCGAGTCGGCCCGGCGCGGGCCACCAGAAGATGGGCAGGGCCGCCCCGATGCACAACGCGGTGAACGCCCCCGGGCACGCCCAGAGGGCGGGCAGCGCCGCCGCCCAGGTCGCGGGAACTGACCACCGGGACAGAAACAGTCAATTTTCGAGCAGGAAACCCCGCCCAGTTTGGTCGGGGTTTCTCTCTGTCAGGATCCTGTGCCAGGAGCCCAGTCGCTGGCTTGAAGGTCCGAAACAGTGGAATGCAGGCGGAATTCAAGCGGAGTTGCCGGGATTGGGCTGGGAAGCGCTGTGGGATTGTTGTAATCTAGATGAGCACCCTGAGGCGCTGGAGGCGTTCGGGGTTGTGCCTGCACAATGCGTGCGGGGAACTGACACGACCGTGCATGTGTTTGGAGAGTGAAGAGATGAATCGCGAGCAAAAAATCCCTCAGTTCTCGGACCTTCTTGTGACGCCGATGATGCTGATCGCACTCTCGGCGGGTGTAGCGATGGGGGCAGACCCGCTTGTCTCGAACCAGACCGACGCGGTCGGGCTGGGCACACCACATGCGAGCCTCGACAGCGGTCTGGGTGTCGAGTTCATGACCTGCGGCGGTGCCGCGGGCGACTTTAACAACGACGGCCATCTCGACCTGTTCATCATCGGTGGGTCAGCAAGCACCGACCATCTCTATATAAATGATGGGACGGGCAACTTCAGCGACGAGGCCGCCGCGTGGGGGGTTGATCGTGCCCATACCGGCAGCGGTGTCGCGGTCGGCGATTATGACAATGATGGTTGGCTCGACCTGATGGTCACATCCCAGGGGCTGCCCAATCAGCCACGCCCCGATGTGCACATCCTCTACAGGAACAACGGCGATGGCACCTTCAGCGATGTCACCGCAGCCGCCGGCCTCGGGGGCTCGTACAACCCATTCAACCTCGTCGACACCTTCAGCCCCGCATTTGGCGATTATGACCTCGACGGCGATCTCGATCTGGCCGTCGCGGGCTGGTACGGCGGGAGCAAGCTCTTCCAGAACAATGGCGATGGGACTTTCAGCGATGTGACCGTCGCGGCACTGGACGCGGATATGACCGATGTCCGGGCGTTCGCGCCACGCTTCGTCGATATGGACGGCGATCGCTACCCGGAGATCCTCTGGGTCTCTGACTTCGAGACTTCCAAGTACTTCCGCAACGACGGCGACGGGACCTTCACGAATATGACGCCCGCCAACGGCACCGGGCTCGACAGCAACGGGATGGGCAACACCTTCGGCGACTACAACAACGACGGGATCTTCGACTGGTATGTCACCAGTCGAATCGGGACCAACGGCATCCCCGGTCCCGGTGCTTCGGGCAACATGCTCTACATGGGGACCGCCACGCCGCATGTCTTCAGCGAAGAATCCGTCTCGCGAGGTGCCAACTTCGGCTTCTGGGGCTGGGGCGCGGTCTCGCTTGATATCGATCACGACGGGTACCTGGACATCTTCGCGACCAACGGCTTCTCGAGTTCCGGGCTCGATATGACCCCCTCACGCATGTACCTCAACGATGGCACGGCCAACTTCGTGGATATCGCCTCACAGTGTGGCATGGACGATGGCGGGCAGGGGCGCGGCGTGGTCCACGGCGACTTCGATGGCGACGGTGATGAGGACATCTTCCTCATCAACTGCCGACAGAAGCATGTCTACTACCGCAATGAACTCGACGGCGACGACATCAACTCGATCACCCTCGATTTCGACACCTCGGCAGTCGATAACCTCGCGCCCAACGGCTTCGGGACACGCGTGCAGTTTGTCTCCGATAGCCACACGCAGCTCCGCTACCTCGACGGCGGCAGCAACTACCTCAGCCAGAGCGAGCTTTCGGTCCATGTCGGTCTCGGCAGCGATGCCGACGCGGACATCACCATCAGCTGGGCCAACGGCGATGTGACGAACCTCGTCAGTGTTCAACCCGGTCGATACACGATCACCGCCCTCTCGTGCCCCGCAGACCTGACGGGTGACGGGAGCCTGAACTTCTTCGATATCTCGGAGTTCCTGACGATGTACCTCGCCCAGCACCCGCAGGCGGATCTGAGCGGCGACGGTCAGTTTAACTTCTTCGATGTCAGCGCGTACCTGGTGGCCTACCAGGGCGGCTGCCCGTAAGGGTATCGAACAACACAGCGCATGAGACCAAGCCGCGGGGCGCTCGTCCCGCGGCTTGTCCTCAGTTGGAGTCTGGGTTCACGCCGCGTGGCGGTCATCGAGCATGCGTCGCACCAGATCGTTGACATCGCCGCCCTCGCCCGACCTGATCATCTCGATCAGCTCGCTGGCGCTCACGGCTATGTCATCGGTACAGACAAGCCCGAGCTGCTTCTGCTCGGTCTCGCTGCTGACTTTGGGTGCGGTTGGCTCCATGACTTGAAGCACATCGACGCACAACGAAGTCGACTTCAGCACGGGCATATTGTCGCGGTCAAATCGAACAGATTCTTGCCTCGGCGCGCGTCCGATCAGGGCTTGACGATGATGCCCGACCCGGGCTTGTAAGGTGTGACACCCTCCAAGGCGCGGGCCTCACCATGTTCTTCAAGGCGTGGGTCGCTCGGCGCCCAATCGACCTTGGTCTGCCCCAGCAGCGTGCCCGTGGCGAATGCCAGATCGATCTGCGCGACCTGGTACTCCACGATCGCCTGGATCTCGCTCAGGCGTGCGTTGGCCAGGTTCGCATCGGCATCGAGCACATCGGTCGTGGTCGATCGCCCGACATCGAACTGGCGTTGCTCGGCCTCAAGCACGCGGGCGTTGAGCTCAACCGCCTGCTGGGCCGCGATAATGCGGTTCCAGGTGCTGTTGAGCTGGTCGATCGCGTCGTAGACCTCGCGGGTGATGGCCTGTTCGCGGGCCTCACGGGTCGCCAGGGTCTGGAGCCGGGCCAGGATGGACTGGGCCAGCGATGATTTCCGCTGCTCGTTGCCCAGCGGGATCTCTGCGTTGAGCCCGATCGACCAGGACTCGAAGTTGTTGCGCCCGAGCGTGTCGATGGAGTTGTCGAGCGTGCCCCCGAGCCCGTTGACGCCGTAGGTGTACTGCAGGGCCACCAGCGGCAGGGCCTGATTCTCGGCAAACGCGATATTGGCGGCATCGCGGGCGAGATTCAGCTCCAGCTCCAGCAGTTCCATGCGGTTGTCGAGGGCGGCGTCGGTCAGGTTCTGGGCATCGAATGCGTACTCGACCGGGTCCGGTGGCGAGGCGGGCTCGATGTGGGTGGGGGTGTCGGCATTGAGCCCCGGGATGTTGAGCAGCACCTTGAGGGCCCGTTCCTGCAGCGAGACATCGTTCTGGGCCCGGATGATCTGCTCGACCCGGTCAGCCACGCCCGATTGGGCCCGCACGATGTCGACCTCGGTCCCGGTGCCGGCCCGCTCCTTGCGTTGGGCGCGCTCGAGCTGTGCCTGGGCAACATTGTACTGCTGCTCGACGACCTCCAGCGCCCTGATCGTGGCGTAGAGACGCCAGTAGGCGCGGTCGACCTCGGCCAGCGTGCGTGTGACTTCCAGTTTCGTCTGGGCCTCGCTGATCTGTCGGTTGTACTCGGCGATCCGGATCGAGTGCGTCGTGGCCCGGCGCCCCGCGCCCCGCAGCAGGTTCTGGCTCAGCGAGAAGTTCAGGTCACTCGTGTACGAGGGGTTGAGCAGCGAGAAGGAGTTGTCGGTCTCGAAGCGGGAGATGGGCAGGGTGACATTGAGCTCGCCGCCGGTCCGCAGCGGGACTCGGATGCCCGGTGTGATCGATCGCACGGTGGATTTGGAGCTGTCGAGGGCCGAGGCGACCGCGTCGTCGTTGTCTCGGACCGTCCCGCTGAGGGTGAAGATGGCTTCGAAGCGTCCCTCCTCTTCGCTGACCTGCTCTGCGGCGATGGTCGGGGCGATCAGGGTGGCGCCCAGGTTCAGGTTGTTCGCCAGCGCCGCGATGCGGGCGTCGCTGAGCGACAGCTCGATGCGCTCAACACCGGCGAACCGGTCGCGTGCGTCCTGCAGCGTCTGTTCCTTGCTCGGCTGCACCTCTTCCTGATAGTCGCGCTGCTCGAGCACCAGCGAGTTGATCGAGCGCAGACGCTGGGTCGTGGCGACGGTGTGCTTGTCGAGCGGGTC
The DNA here is from genome assembly GCA_002364005.1 of Phycisphaerales bacterium UBA3190. Classification (GTDB taxonomy): domain Bacteria; phylum Planctomycetota; class Phycisphaerae; order Phycisphaerales; family UBA1924; genus UBA1924. The sequence continues at coordinate 41,335 of DEXG01000005.1, read as the reverse complement.
ATCGCCGAAGGGGTTGGTCATGCACCCGCCGGCGAGCAGCGGCAGGAGGGTGATGGCAGAGATGACGAGCGTGCGTGTGTGTGTCATGTGCGTGTTGGTCTGTCTGTGGAGCGGGTTACTCGTGGCGGAGCGCATTGATGGGGTTGAGCATGGAGGCCTTGATGGCGGGGAACATGCCGAAGACAATGCCGACGCCACTGGAAAAAATGAGCGAGGTCCAGATCGCCCATGAGGGGATGCTCAGCGTTTCGATCGGGGAGTTGGGGATCAGGGGGGCGATGGAGACCAGCAGCTGGATCACCGCGATGCCGATCAGCCCGCCGGTGAGGCAGAGGACGACCGCTTCGACGAGGAACTGGGTCAGCACAACCGGCGGCTTGGCCCCCATGGCTTTGCGCAGACCGATCTCGCGTGTGCGTTCGGAGACGGATACGAGCATGATGTTCATGATCCCCACGCCGCCGACGACGAGTGAAATACCCACGACGACCGCGAGGACGACGGTGATGTAGTTTGACAGGGTGTTGAAATCCTCGATCGCGCTCTGGATGACGAACATGTCGAAGGTGTCTTCGTCGTCGGGGTCGAGTTGGCGATGGTTGCGGAGGATGAATCGGACCTCGGCCTGCGCGTCCTCGGCCTTGTCCGGGTCGACCATCTGCAGGGTGAAGTCCGTCCATGTGTACGGGTTCATCATTTTGTGGGTCGAGAAGGGGATGTACAGTTCTGTGCGCGATTCCCCGCCACCCATCATGGGGCTGACTTCTTTGGTCTCGACCACGCCGACGATCAGGAAGCGTCGTCCGTCGACAAGGATGTAATCGCCAACGGGGTCGGTGTCGAGGTTGAGTTCCTCGATGCCCTGCTCGTTGATCAGGCAGACCTGCCGGTTCTCATCGTCATCGATGCGGCTGAAGGGCCGCCCGAAGAGCACCTGGCGATCCTCGATCTCGTGCCATGTGGGCCAGATGCCCGTGACCCGCACGCCCTGCTCGACCTTCTTGCCGTAGGAAACATCCCAGCTTGTTCGGCAGCCGGGTGTCAGCGTCTCGATGAACTCGGCGTGCTCGAGAATGAGGTTGGCCTCATAGGTTGTGAGCTTGGCGTCGGTCCAGCTCATGACGCTGCGCTTTGATTCGGGGACCTGACCCCAGAGCCACATTTTCTTTGCGCCGATGCCCTCGAACTGATCGAGGACATAGCTCTCCATCGCGTTAAGGAGCGTGCCCACGCCGGTGACGCCCATGACGCCGATGATGATGCCCAGCGCCGTGAGCACCGCCCGGATCTTGTTTGCCCAGACCTGCCCCAGCGCAAGGAAGACGGTCTGCCAGATCAGACGCAGCACGAAGAATACAGGTGCGAGCAGGACCTTCATGATTCGCCCTCGCGTTTGGTGCTGACCGCTTCGGGCTTGCTCTTGCGGGAGAAGAGCGAACGCTTGTTCTTCTTCTCCGCTTCCAGGCGCGCCCGACGCTCGGCGTCGGCCTTGGCGTTGATCTCCAGCTCGGCGTCGGTGATCGATGCGCGTCCCTCGCTCATGCGCTGGACCCAGTCGAGGTGGATCGGATCTTCGTCCGATGGGTAGTCCGAGATGATGCGACCGTCACGCAGGCGAACGATCCTGCGTGCATGGCCCGCGACATCCTCCTCGTGCGTGACGACGACGATGGTCTGCCCCGCTTTGTGCAGCTTGGTGAAGAGGTCGATGATCTCGACGGTGGTCTTGGAGTCCAGGTTGCCCGTGGGTTCGTCGGCCAGGATCATCGAGGGCTCGTTGACCAGCGATCGCGCAATCGCCACGCGTTGGCGCTGCCCGCCCGAGAGCTGGTTGGGGCGGTGAGACATGCGGTCATCGAGCCCGACGAGCCTGAGCGCGTCCTTGGCTCGCCTGCGGGCGCTGAAGATGTGGTGCTTGGAATACAGCATCGGGAGCATGACATTGCGCAGGGCGGTCGAGCGGTTGAGCAGCTCGTAGCTCTGGAAGATGAACCCGATCTCCTGGTTGCGGACCTGCGCGAGCTTGCCCATACCCATCTTGTGGGTGGGGTGCCCGTTGAGGATGTACTGGCCGCTGGTGGGCTTGTCGAGGCAGCCCAGGATGTTCATCAGGGTGGACTTGCCCGAGCCCGATGCGCCCATGATCGCGACGAACTCGTTGGGGAAGATGTCGAGATCGATGCCATCGAGTGCGCGCACCCGCTCCTCGCCAACCCTGAAGACCTTCTTCAGCTGCCGGATCCGGATGATCGGGTTTTTGCCGCGGGGTGCAGACATATTCAGGGCTGCTCCTGATCATCGGCTTGCGTTGCCGGTGCGTCGTCGCTGTCCTCGCCGTTATCCGCATCGTCATTGGTAGGAGAATCGATTTCTTCCGCACCATCTGCCTTGTCTGCGTCGTCAGGCGATGAACCCTCCGCCTCGGGCTCGGCGTTCTGGTCGCGCACCTTGATATCGTGCTTGAGGTCCACCAGCACGCGGAACGGGCCGGTGACGATCATGTCGTCCTTGCTCAGCCCCTCGGTGATGACGGTCTGGGTCAGGTCGGACGGGCCGACGGCGACGGGTGTGGCGACGGTCTTGTCATCCACGACGCGGTAGACCACGCGGGTGAAGGTCTTGTTGAGATCGATCAGCTCGTTGCCTTCTTTGATCTCTTCGGGCAGCTCATCGATGCGTCGATCGACCACGGCCTGCGAGGGCACGATCATGGCGTCGTAGTAATGCTCGACCACGATGTCCGTCGAGGCGGACAGCCCCTGGCGGAGGATTTCACCCTCGGGCAGGTCCATCAGGATCTCGACCTCGAAGGTGCCCGTGCCGTCGGCTGCGACCTGGCGCTTGAGCCCGATCTTTTGGACCTTGCCGTCGTACTCGCGGTCGGTATACGCGTTGACAAAGATCTTGGCGTCCTGCCCGACCTCGATGGGGGCGATGTTGGCCTCGTCGACCTGGGCCTTGAGGAGCATCTGTGAAAGGTCGGCGATCTCCATGATGATGGAGCCGGGGTTGTTGGTGGTGCCGACGATGACGGTTTCGCCCTCTTCGGCACTGAGCGTGGTGATGACGCCGTCGATGGGAGAGGTGATGGTGGTGTTGTCCAGGTCCTTCTGGGCACGCTCGATCTGTGCTTTCGCCTGCTCGATCTGATGGATGAGGACCTGCCTGTTAGACTGGGCCTGGAGGAACGATGCCTCGGCGCTGTCGAGTTCGGACTTGGTCGCGTCGCCGGTCTCATGCAGTTGCTGAAGGCGTTCGTAGCTGAGGCGTGCATTGATCAGCGCGGCTTCTGACCCACCGAGCGATGCCTCCTGCCCCGCGAGCCCGGCTTTGGCTGAATCGAGGGCCGCGACGAGGTCCTGTGGATCAAGGCGTATCACGACATCGCCCTTATTGACCTGGTCGCCCTCTTCAAAGGGCAGCGCAAGCACCTTGGCGGAGACCTGCGAGGAGATGTTGATCAGTCGCTTGGGTTCGATCGAACCTGGGGCCGAGACGGTGCGTTCCAGATCGCCGAAGGTCACGGGCTCCATAATGACAGGCATGCCCAGCTCGTCGCCCTTGGCCTGTCCCATGAACCGTTGTCCGACGGGTGATTTGACCACCACAAAGCCAATAGCGCCCAAAACGCCGAAGCCGATGACGGTGACCGCCAGTACTTTCCCGATACCCATTGATGCACCCCTAAGTCCCGTGCGAGATTTCCGGCAGACGCCGGGTGTGTTGTTTTATGGGAATCAGGGGGGAGAGTTTCGGCATTTGGTGGTGAACTGTCGAAACAGGTCCCATCTTTCGTTGAAATCCCCAAATTTCTACGAGGGGGAGGAGCAACGCCCATGCAAAGACCAATCCTGCTGCTGCTCATCGGTAGCTCTGCATTCGCCGCTCAAGGTGGCATCATCACAACGGTTGTTCATCTCGATGGGTTTCAACCGGTGCCCCCTACCGGCTCAACTGCGACCGGTATCGCAACCGTAACTGTTGATACGGATACAAGAGACATCAGCGTACAGGGGTCGTTCAGCGGTCTGACGAGTGCAGTCTTTGCCGGTCATATCCACGGCCCTGCGGACGCGGGCCAGAGCTCGCAGGTTGTCATTCTGCCGTTGGTTCTTGAGCGTGACGACGATTTTCTGTCGGGCACATTCACGGTCGACGCTCGTCTGTCGCGCGGACAGTTTGAGAGCTATCTGGAATCACGCACCTACATCAATCTTCACACTGCCAGTTTCCCCGCGGGCGAAATTCGTGGGCAGATTGTTGTCCCCTCGCCGGGTGGGCTGGGCGTGCTTGCTCTGGGGGGTTTGATCGGGTTGCGGCGGAGACGCTGATACCGATTCGTCAGAGCCCGAGCTTCTGGGCCAGGTAGTCGCCCACCTTGTCGATCGCGATGCGTTCCTGCTCGAGTGTGTCGCGGTTGCGCGCGGTGACGGTGTTGTCGGTGAGCGAGTCGCCATCGATCGTGAAGCAGAACGGGCAGCCCGCTTCGTCCATACGGGCGTAGCGCTTGCCGATGGACTGCTTCTCGTCGTACTCGATGGTGCCCAGGTGCCCGAAGCGTTTGCGCAGCTCGGCGGCCAGCGGCGCGGCAACCTCGGGCATGCCGTCCTTCTTGACCAGCGGGAAGACCGCGGCCTTGATCGGTGCGATGCGGGGATGGAACTTCATGTACACGCCCGATGCCCGGTCGGGATCGGGGGTGTAGGCCTCGCACAGCAGGGCCAGCACACCACGATCGAGCCCGGCGCTGGGCTCGATGACATGGGGGAGGTATCGCTCGCCCTTGGGCTGCCCGTTCTTGGCCAGCTCGCCGCGGGTGTTGTCGAAGTAGTCGAGCTTGGACTTCGAGTGCTCGGCGTGCTGGGTGAGGTCGAAGTTGGTCCGGTCGGCGATGCCCTCAAGCTCGCCGAAGCCCGGAGCGGTGAAGGGGAACTTGTACTCGATGTCGCTGGTGCCCGCGCCCTCTTTGGCGTAATGGGCCAGCTCGTCGCTGTCGTGCTCGCGCAGGATCAGGTTCTCGCCCTCAAGCCCGAGCGATTGCCACCAGCTCATGCGCCAGTCGCGCCAAAAGACATACCAGTCTTTGGCCTCGTCGGGGTGGCAGAAGAACTCGATCTCCATCTGCTCGAACTCGCGCGAGCGGAAGGTGAAGTTTCGCGGGGTCACCTCGTTGCGGAACGCCTTGCCTGTCTGGGCGATGCCGAAGGGCACGCTCACGCGGGTGGTGTCGATGACATTCTTGAAGTTGATGAAGATGCCCTGGGCGGTCTCGGGCCGCAGGTACGCGGCATTGTCTTCCATGTTGCCCGTCGCGCCCAGCACGGTTTTGAACATCAAGTTGAAGGCCCGGGGTTTAGTCAGTGATCCAGCTTTTCCGGTGAACGGTGAGGGAACTTTCTCAGATTCATTTTCCAGCATCCAAGATGAAACGGGATTGATCGCAATAGCTGAGAATGGTTCGTTTCCTTCAGGGATTTCGAAGGAGATAGCGATGCCACCCGCTACGTTGTCGTACACCTGGAAATTGAACGGGCCTTCGCCATTTAGCTTCTTACGGAACTGCTTCCGAACATCCTTGTTCTTTTGTATCTCAGAGAGCACCTCGCCGATAGTCGATGCCACTATTGTCATGAATGGTCTGAAACGGATTTCCATACCAGCAGCAAGAGCTTTGTCGAACTCTTCTTTATCTTTGTACAGATCGTTTGCGATAAGCGTGATCCCAAATAAATGGTCAGCGCGGAATCTCTGTTTTGTTTCCTTATCGTCCACCATCGGGTCGTTAAACCCGCCGACATGGCCCGACGCTTCCCAGACCTTGGGGTTCTGGATGATGGAGGAGTCGAGGGGGACGATCTCAACGGGCTTGCCGTTGGGGCCGAGCTGCCCGTCGCAGCCCTTCATGACGACATCGGTCCACCACGCGTCGCGGAGGTTTTTCTTGAGCTGGGCGCCCAGCGGGCCGTAGTCCCAGAAGCCGTTCACACCGCCGTAGATCTCGGATGCGGGGTAGATGAACCCGCGGCGTTTGCACAGGGACATGATGTCGTCCATGGACTTGACGGAAGATTCGGTATGCTCAGCGTTTGCGGTCATTTCCTGTTCCCTTTGGGGTTGATGGGAAGTGTAGGGGCAGGGATCAGGGATTGGGGATCAGGGATCAGGCGAAGATGGGGTACAGTGTGCCAATGAATGACCACGAGATCCGCATCGACGCGACCCTGGACCAGCTCCTGAAGACCATCGACGAGCCCTGGGAATCGCTGCGATGGGTGCTCGAAAAGTATCCGCCTGAGAAGATGGGCGATCCGAGCCAGGCCGGGACCGGGGCATGGCACCTGATGCACCTGGTCGAGGTCTTCCGGATCCACGCCAAGGCCTTTATGGGCCAAGACGAGATCGAACGCTGGCCCGCCATGCCCACCGATGTCGAGTCTGCGGGAAAGATGGTGCGTGAGGATGCTCACCGGTTCGCGGCTTGGTGTCGGGCCAACCCCGAACGCGTCGGCACCGTCAAGCACGGCCAGGAGCAGACCTTCCAAGAGATGATGGGCGTGATGCTCCGCCACATCGTCTGGCATGCGGCTGCGGTGCACTACTGGTGCTTGTGGAAAGGGACATCAAGCAACGAGCCGCGACCGTAAGGGAGCGGTCATAGGGGCTTTTCAACGACGACCCGCTTCCATCGCACATTGGACCTCGCAGACGAACTCTCACTCGGATGCAACCGTGGCCGCTCCATACCTGTCGCGGCTCGTCGTGGTGTCGCGGCTCGTAGAGGTAGTTCAGTTGCCCATGACGGCCGCGAAAATATCGCGCCAGCTGACCTTCTCGACTTCGTCATCGACCTGCGATTGAATCTCGTCATACGCCCCGATCTCGGGTGGCGGGGAGAGATTCACGATCTGGTCTTCGGGGACCTTGGTCAGTGCCAACGCGCCATCGCCAGATGCGTTGACCACCCAGCGGCCCTCGCCGAGCTGGCGATAGACGGCTTGCCCGACAAGCGCATTCTGGGCATCCCAGTTCACGATCGCGAGCTTGGGGTTGATGATCGTCGCTTGTGAGGGCGGGGTGTCGGCATCGAACACACGCCGGATCCACAGGCGACCCTCGATCAGGGCAAAGTCGACATAGACCTCTTTGTCCGCGTCGGCGCTCGTTTCGATCGTCTCGACGGCACCCTCGATCGTGCGTACCTGCACCGTGACACTGCGATCCTTCACGACCAGCTCGGTCACGGCGGTCTGGCGCACGGCGGTGTTGTATTGAGATCGTAGTGATTCGTAATCGGTGCTCAACGCACGCAGGCGAGACTGGTACACGCTGTTGGCGGCGTCGGCTCGGGCGAATCGAAGGCCCACCATGCCGACAACCACGACCGCGCCGACGACGGCGAGCCCGGTGATGCTGCCCTGAATCATGGTGAGCTTGGACATGGGGCTTGTATCGACCAGATGGGCCAAATCAGGCGAAATATGGGCTGAGTGGGCAGGGCCGATAAGTAGTGGGATGTTCGGCTGGTGTGAAATTGAGCGCCGAGTTGGGGAACAGGGGTTGTGTGGCAGCCGAAGAAAAGTATGATGCAGCCCATGACACGCTATTGCGTCAATACCAACACCATCAATAACGCCAATCGCATTGGCGGGGTGTCTGGTACGCGTTGAGTGTCTGAGTGCAACAACGAATGAACCACGAGCCCCGTCGATCGACGGGGCTTTTTTTATCTCGGCGTTCGAGATAAAGACCCCGATGATTGCGGGCTCAAGACGAATGCAGAACCGAGAAGCGGAGTGAGACATGTGCGGATTCTTGAGCATCCTTGAGACAGAACAATCAGCGGGGCAGTCGCTCCATTTGGCGACACGCGGCAGCGAGCTGCTCGATCTGCTGGCGCACCGCGGCCCGGACCAGCGTGGCATCTGGCGGGGCAAGGGGGCCTGGCTGGGGCATCGGCGTTTGTCGATCATGGCCCCGCAGGACGGGCTCCAGCCGATCGACGATGGGTGCGCTGTATGGGTGAGCAACTCGGAGATCTACAACAGCGACGAACTGATCGACCAGCTGGGCATCACCCCGGTGTGTGCCTCCGATAGCAAGGCGATCGGTCCGGTGTTGGAGCGGTTCGGCGTCGAGGGCCTGGCCCGGCTCGATGGGCAGTTCGCGATCGTCCATGTCGATGCCCACAGCGGGCACTGGATCGCCGGGCGTGACCACATGGGCATCTGCCCCATGTACATCGGTTGGCACGAGAACGGGACGGTCTGGTTCGCATCGGAAATGAAGGCATTAGTGCACGACTGCGATCGTGTCGAGCTTGTTGAGCCCGGCACCGCATGGGTGCGCGACCAGAAGGGGGTTCGGTGCGTGCGGTGGTACGACCCGAACTGGGTGCGATCGGCCTCGGGTTTGAAGGGAAGCCCGGGGCAGATCCGCACCCTGTTGACAGAGGCGGTTGCCAAGCGCATCCGCAGCGATGCGCCCTGGGGCGTGCTGCTCTCGGGCGGGCTCGACTCATCGCTGGTGGCCTCGATCGCGTCGCGTCTGCACCGTCAGCGCACGGGCAAGGCCATCCATACCTTTTCTATAGGGCTGGATGACTCGCCCGACTTGCTTAAGGCACGCGAGGTGGCCCACCACATCGGATCGATCCACCACGAGTACCGGTTCACCATCGAGGAAGCGATGGCCGCCCTGCCCAAGGTCGTCGAGCACCTGGAGAGCGATCAGCAGATCCGAACCGGGGTGCCCACCTACCTGCTCGGTCAGTGCGTGCGCGATTCGGGCTTCAAGATGGTGCTCAGCGGCGAGGGGGCCGACGAAGTCTTCGGCGGCTACCTCTACTTCCACAAAGCCCCAAGCCCCGAGGCCTTCCACGATGAAACGGTGCGAAAGGTTACACGCCTGCACCAGTACGATGTAATGCGGGCCAACAAGGCACCCATGGCCTCGGGGCTCGAGTTGCGATTCCCGCTGCTCGACCGCGCATTGATCGACCACGCGATGAACATTGATCCACGCGATCGCATGATCCCGCGAGAGGGGATGTGGTCCGGGGTTGAGAAGGCGTTGCTGCGCGAGGCGTTCCGGGATGGCGACTGGCTCCCGGATTCGATCCTGCATCGACAGAAGGAGCAGTTCAGCGACGGCGTCGGGTACGGCTGGGTCGATGCGCTCCAGGATCGGGCCGCGGTGCATGTGAGCGATGAACAGATGGCCATGGCAGGGGAACGATTCCCTGAGCTGACCCCGACGAACAAGGAGATGTACTGGATGCGTGAGCTGTTCGAGCAGCGCTTCGTTGAGGGCTGCGCCAGCGGTCGCAGCGCGTTGGGAACCATCGGCGATGGTCGCAGCGTCGCGTGCTGCACGCCCGAGGCCTTCGCTTGGGACCCTGCGTGGGGTTCAATGGCGGGGGATATCTCCGGGCGCACGATGAAGGATGTGCACCAGCAGGAGACAGAATCGAAGCGACCCGCCGCCGGGTGAGTGCAATCTTTTGTCCCTCCCCGCGCCCCGCGGGGAGGTGCCGAGCTTGCGAGGCGGAGGGGTCTTGGACCGCGCGAGCATCGTGGTTCATCGGAAGCTTTTTAAGACACCCCTCAGTCACGCCGGGGGCGGCGTGCCACCTCCCCGCGGGGCGCGGGGAGGGATAAGCGAGGAGGGAATCACTGGCGGTACTTGCGCACGCAGATGGTGTCGTTCTGTCCGCCAAACCCAAAGGAGTTTGACAGGCAGACATCAACGCCCCCGCGGGGGTTCTCGTCGCGTGGCGTGAGGGGCACATGATCGAGCCCGCAGACGGGGTCGACCTCGTGCAGGTTGCCGGTGGGCGGGATGATCCCGGTCTGGATCGCCTGGATGCAGGTGATCAGCTCGACAGCACCCGCGGCCTGGATGAGGTGTCCCATCATCGATTTGATCGATGAGAAAGGGACACTCGGTGCGTTGTCGCCAAAGACGCTGCGCACCCCTGCGGACTCGGTCTTGTCGTTTTCCTGGGTGCCGGTGCCGTGGGCTGAGATGTAGTGCACGAGCGGTCGGCCCGACTCGTCGGTCGCGTTGGGGTCGATGCCCGCCTGCTTGAGGGCGCCGGTCATGGCGCCGGCACCGCCCTTGCCGTCGGGATGGATATCGGTGATGCGGTACGCGTCGGCGGTGGATCCAAAGCCCACGACTTCGCAGAGGATGTTGGCGCCGCGGGCCTTGGCCGAGTCGAGTGATTCGAGGATGACGATGCCCGCGCCCTCGCCCATGACGAAGCCCTCGCGGGACTTGTCGAAGGGGCGTGATGCGGTCTGCGGGTCGTCGCGCCGGGTGCTCATGGCGGTGAGGCGCATGAAGCCGGTCATGCCCAGCGGGTGGATCATGGAGTGCGAGCCGCCGGCGATCATGGCGTCGGCATCGCCACGCCGAATGATCTCGAAGGCCTCGCCGATCGCCTGGGTCGAGGCGGCGCAGGCGGTCATGCAGTTCAGGGTCGGGCCCATCGTGCCCAGCTCGTAGGCGATGTGGGTCGAGGTGAGCTGGGGTTCCTGCTCGACCTCGGGGGCGGGGCGCATGCCCTTGTAGGCCGTGGCGGCCCATGCCGCGTCGTCGAGCTTGCGGGCTTCGGGGTCGTAGCCGCTGATGTTGGCGGCCATATACGGCTCGTAATCCAGCACGCCCTCGCCCGCGCCCAGATAGATGCCCGTGCGGGTCAGGTCGGGTGGGGAGGTGTCCATGCCCGCCATGCGCCAGGCGTTCTTGGTGGCGCTGAGCGCGAACTGGGTCGCGATGCCCGCGTCGGCGTGAGCCGAGGCCCGGTCACCGAGGTGCGTCTGGAGGTCGAAGTCTTTGACCTCGGCGGCGAAGTTGGTCGAGCAGGTGGAGGCGTCGAAGCGGGTGATTGGCCCGACGGCGCTCTCTGCGTTGAGCAGGCGCTGCCAGGTGGAGTCGATCTCGTGGCCAAGCGGGGTAACCCAGCCCATGCCGGTGATCACGACGCGATGCGGCGTCGAAGCGTGTGGGGTGTGGTCGCCCGTGGGCATGGATGCTTACTCCTCGCCTGCCTGGGCGGCGTATTCGTGCTCGTCTTCTTCTTCGTACTCGTCATCGTCGCGCAGGGCATCGGGGTTGAGTACACGAACGAGCCCGTCTTTGAGGCGGCGTTGACCGAAGTTGATGATCAGCCCGAGTTCGAGATCTGCAGCACGCAGGGTGGCGCGTAGCTCGCTTCGTGCTCCGCCGTCCACTTCGTTGCTGTCAGCGAGGAGCTTGAGCAGGAAGCGGTCGCCGACATACATGTCGGCCGTAACGGTTCCGATTTCTTCCCCATCGAACTCGACTTTGAATGGCTTGTCGGTCTCGTGGGATATTTCTTCGTGCTTCAGCTCGTGCATCAGGGCTTTGCGGTAGATGTCGATTGGGTAGCCCGGGCCGAGTTCTTTGTGGGTTTCGATGGCGCAGCCGATGACGCGCCTGCTGATTTCAGTCAGTGCTGGGTCGAGGTCAGACAAGGGCACCGATCGCCGCCCTCGCGGGCTGTGGTTGTTCTCATGCATAAAGATGACTCCTGAACGGTATTTGTATGTGTTGCAATGAATGATGTAAAGGTAAAGTATACAGGTGCAGATCGAATGGGTTCGCTGAGTTCCCAGAGAAAGTGGAGAAGTGGATCAACTCATCCGCTCAAGGACCAGTGCGCCCGCCTGCCCGCCCAGCGATGGCGAGCAGACCAGCACGCGTCGCAGGTTGCTCGCGGGAGCATCTGGGTTTCGTGTGATCATCGCCTGCGGGATCTGTTGGTTGTGAAGGCAAAGAGCGCCCGCGGCGGTCAGCAACCCCGCGTGCCCGGCCATGGTGTTGCCGGTGAGGTGCGCCAGCGAGACGATCGGGACGGTACTCGATCGTTCATCCAGGGCCTCCGTGATGGCCCCGAGTTCCATCTGGTCGAGGGTCGGTTCGCCGATTCCCAAGGTCAAGACGGCGTCGATGTCGTCCGGCTCGATCCCCGCGTCACGCATCGCGTGGCTGATGCTGGCGCTGAGCCCGCGATCGGTCTCGTCATGGGCACGCATGGATTCGGTCGCGGGGATGTACGGGCGCGGCGTTTGGGCGGCCCCGAACCCGATGATGCGGGCATAGGCGCTGGCGTCGCGGGCCTTGGCATGTTCTTCAGACTCGATGACGAGCATGCCGCCCGACTCGCCGATGAGACCGCCGCGTGAATCGGGCTGGTAGGGCTTGCAGACGCTCGCGGGGTCTTCGTCTTGGGTGACGGGTGTCAGGCGTGCGGCATATTCCCAGCGGAGCAGCCCGAGGTGGTTGATGCGGGACTCGGCGCCGCCGGTGAAACAGATGTCGGCGCTGCCGCGCTCGATCACGCGGGCGCTCTCGCCGATCGAGAGCAGGGCGCTGGCTTCGGCGCCCATGATGGTGTTCGAGGGGCCCTCGAGACCGTGGATGATCGTGACATGGCAGGCGAGCATGTTGGGCAGGTACTTGAGCAGCCAGAGCGGGGGCAGGTTGTTCATGCCCGACTTGCCCTGGCCCTCGGTGCCCCAGCCGTCCATCGAGAAGCGGCCCTGTTCATCCTGAGCGCTCACGACGGCTCGTGCGAGTTCCTCGGTCTCCGCCGCGATCAGTCCGGCACCGATCTGGCACCCGGTGCGGACGGGGTCGAGGGGAAAGCCCTCGGCGTCGTCCTCACTGCCTCGGGTTTTGAGCCCCGCGTCGTCAGCGGCGATCTTGGCGGCGATGACCGCCAGCTCGGTATCGCGGGCCATGACCTTGGTGGCTTTTCGATAGGTCTTGGGTACGAAGTCCCTGATTTTCGCGTCGCGGACCTCGCCTGCGAGCTGGACATGGAACCCGCTGGGGTCGAGCGATTCGATGGGCTTGATGCCGATGGTCCCCTGGAGCAGGGATTGCCAGAAAGCATCGGGGCCGAGCCCGAGGGCGCAGACGGGACCGAGCCCGGTGATGAGTGAGTGAGAGCGCATGGCGCAATAGTATGCTTCAAAGAAGGTATCGTCGGCTCAGATGCTGGGACGATTGCCGCTTGCTCGGCGCATGAGCGTGGCGAAGGTGCCCATACGCTCGGGCGAATCCTCGGGCGCGTCGCTGGGGGGCGTGAGGCGGAGGTAGCGACCGTTGGGCTGCATGATCCATGATTTACGCTGATCCCGGAGGACCGTGTCCAGCAGTTCCCAGATGCGTCTTTTGGCGTCGGGGTCTTCGATGGGGCAGGCGGCTTCGACTCGGTTGGAGAGGTTTCGGTACATCCAGTCGGCACTGCTGATGTAGTAGCGGAAGGCACTTGGGTCCTCCTGGCCGTCGGCGAAGGCGTACACCCGGGAGTGCTCGAGGAATCGCCCGATGATCGAACGCACCCTGATATTCTCGCTCACGCCGGGTATCCCGGGTCGCAGGCAGCAGAAGCCACGCACGATCAGGTCGATCTGCACACCCGCCTGCGATGCCTCGTAGAGCTTCTCGGTGATCATGCGATCTTCCATCGAGTTCATTTTCGCGAAGATATGTGCCGGCCGGCCCTTCTTGGCGTTGGCGATCTCGGTGTTGATCAGTTCGATGAACCGGTTGCGCATGTGGTCGGGCGCCACGACGAGGCGGTCGTAGTGCTGCCCGCTGCTGAGCCCGGTGATCATATTAAAGAGGCGCACGACATCGCCCGTGATGGCCTCGTCAGCGGTGAGCAGCCCCAGGTCGGTGTAGAGCTGGGCGGTCTTGGGGTGGTAGTTGCCCGTGCCCAGGTGCGCGTAGCTGCGGAGGCCCCAGTTGCCGTCGATCTTCTCGCGTCGGACGACGAGCGAGCACTTGCTGTGGGTCTTGAGCCCGAGCACGCCGTAGGCCACGTGCACGCCCGCGGCTTCCAGCTGGCGGGCAAAGGTCACATTCTTCTCTTCGTCGAAGCGGGCACGCAGTTCGACCAGGCATGCGACCTGCTTGCCGTCCTCGGCAGCGCGGACCAGCGAGTCGACGAATGGCGAGTCCTGGCTGGTGCGGTAGAGCGTGAGCTTGATGGCCAGCACATCCGGGTCGGAGGCGGCGGACGAGATGAACCGCTCGACCGAGTCGGAGAAGGACTCGTAGGGATGGTGCACGAGGATATCGCGTTCTCGGATTTTGGCGAAGATGTCCGCCTCGGGATCGGCAAGGGCCGGCGGGCGCACTGGTTTCCATGGCGGGGTCTGCAGGTCGGGGCGGTCGATGTTGGCGATCTCGAACAGGTCGACACAGGCGATCGGCCCGGGGCGTGCGAAGTGGTCCTCCTGCGAGAGGCGGAGCTCATTGAGCAGGAAGTTGAGGATGCGGGGCGAGGGATTCGGAGGCGTCTGGATGCGGACCGAGTTGGCGAAGCGGCGCATGCGGAGTTCTTCTTCGACATGCTCGAGCAGGTCCTCGACATCCTCATCGTCGAGTTCGACGGCCGCGCTCCGTGTGAGCCGGAACGGCAGCACCTCGGTCACACGCATACCCGGGAACAGGTCGTCAAGGTTATTAATGATGATCTGGTCGAGGGGGACGAACCGGGCGGGCGCATCGAGGGTTGGCTCGTTTGGCTCTTCGTCTCCCGTTCGCAGGTGGTCGACGCGGATGAAGTAGGGCAGGACCGCCGGGACCTTGATGCGGGCAAAGCGGGGCTCATCGCTCATCGTGCCCGGCTCCTTGGGTTCAACCAGCAGGCCCAGGTTGGTCGAGAGGTTCGAGATGAATGGGAATCGGTGCCCGGGATCGACCGCCAGGGGGGTCAGGATCGGGAATACGGCGGTATTGAACCATTCGTCGACGGCTTTGCGGCTTTTCTTGCCCAGCTGCTCATAATCGATGATTTCGATCCCCTGAGCCGCCAGATCGGGCATCAGGCGGTCGGTGATGTTCGTGGAAAGCTCGGTCTCCATCTCGCGGATCAGCTCGTAACAGGCGTGGAGCGTCTGCATGGGGGGCAGCTCGTCCGGGCGGTTGGGCGAATGCGGGATGTGCTGACGATGGCGAGATTTCAGCAGCCCAATTCGCTTCATGAAGAACTCATCGAGGTTTGATGCGAATATAGCGATGAACTTCACCCGCTCCAACAGGGGGGTGGAGTCGTCGAACGCCTGTGCGAGCACGCGTCGATTGAACTCGAGCCAAGAGATATCGCGATTCATGAATCGGGCTTGTTCGGGATCGGGCATATCGGACTTCATGGTGTGCGCCAGTCGATAGAAAGTGGGGGGTTTCATGCACTTAATGTGCCCGTGATTTCTGCTGATGAATCAATCATATCGGCTACACTCATAGCAGCACAAATTGGACTCGTCGATCTCGGGCTACACAGACTATTGATGCTCATCGAGGCGCGGCCGCAAGCGAGGGTGAAGCCATGCTCAACGAACAAGAAGATCACAACAAGAAAATGCTCGTCCGGTTTATACGGATCGGCTTTGTTGCCCTGATGCTCATTGTGGTGCTCCTGTATGTCCTGAGCATCAGTTTTAACGCGGACGAGCTGGAAGTTGGCTTCGCCAAGAACTGGTGGATTCCGGTTCTGACGGCCCTCGTGCTCGCGGGCGTTTTCCTGGCGATCGACCTCCTGACGCCTCGCAAAAAGATTTCGTTGGTCTCGGGCGTGGTGTTCGGGCTGATGGCGGGGTTGATGGCGGCTTGGGTGTTCTCGACCGTGATCGATCTGGTCGTGCAGTCGTGGGATATTCAGACCGGCACATTCATCACCTCGATCAAGATGCTGCTGGGCGTCTCGCTCTCGTATCTGGGCATCACCATGGTGCTGCAGACGCAGGACGAGTTCCGACTGGTCATCCCGTATGTCGAGTTCGCCAAGGAGATGCGGGGCCCGATGCCCCTGGTGTTGGATACTTCGGCGTTGATCGACGCCCGTATCGCGGACATCGCCGCTTCTGGGCTCATCCAGCAGACCGTGATCATCCCCGAGTTCGTGATCGAGGAGCTGCAGCTGCTCGCCGACTCGCGCGATCGCATGAAGCGGAACAAGGGTCGTCGTGGGCTTGATATCGCCAACAAGCTGCAGCGTATGAACAGCGTCGATGTCGTGATCGATACGACCCCCACGCAGAAGAAGGGCGTCGACCTGGCGCTCGTGGAGCTGTGCGGGCGACTGCCGGGCATGATGGTGACGCTCGATGTGGCGCTGGTCCGCATCGCCACGATCCAGAAGATCCGGGTGATCAATGTCAACGATCTGGCCAACGCGCTCAAGCCCGTGGTGATCCCGGGCAAGATGATTAGTGTTGAGCTGATCAAGCCCGGTGAGCAGCACGGCCAGGCCGTGGGCTACCTCGAAGATGGCACCATGGTTGTGGCTGAGGACGGGTACCCCTTCATCGGTGAGACCCGCGATCTGGTGATTACCAGTTCGATGCAGACCGCCGCTGGGCGTCTGTTGTTTGCACGCGTTGACATGGCTGATATGGACGGCACAGAGCGCGAGCAGGCCATCCAGGAGCATCGCCCACCTCAGTACGAGGGTGAAGGCGAGCACCAGCCCATCATGAGCGACGCAGACGGCGAGGGTGATGATGAGGGCGATAACGACGACACGGGGGTTCACCCCGTGAAGCCGGCGAATATCAACGGCCCACGCATCGTGAATCGCTCCAGCGGGCTCAAGGGCACGCCTCGGAATCCGAGACGATAACATCAGAACTTCTTGACCATGCTCGCTCCGACGCATGGTTTTTTTGTGCCTTGGCTGATCAGGGCGTATACGGTTTATTGACCTCTGCACACGATCGCCGCACACCTGGGTAGGACAGTATCGCATGGAAAACTTGGATTCGAAAGTCGCCACGCCCAAGGGCTGGGGCGCGATCTCTGCCAAGGGGTTTCTCGGCAGCGGGATCAAAACCGAGGTGCTCTCTGGGCTCACCGTCGCCCTGGCGCTGGTCCCCGAGGCGGTGGCCTTTGCCATCATCGCGGGTGTGAACCCGCTCGTGGGGCTCTATGCCGCGTTCATGGTCGGTCTGCTCGCGTCGCTCTTTGGCGGCCGACCGGGCATGATCTCGGGCGCGACCGGTGCGATGGCGGTCGTGATGGTGCACTTGGTTTCAGAGCACGGCGTGGAGTTTCTCTTCGCCACGGTGGTGCTGACCGGCTTGATCCAGATCGCCGTCGGGCTGCTCCGGCTCGGGAAGTTCATTCGCATCGTGCCTCACCCGGTGATGCTGGGATTCGTCAACGGGCTGGCCATCGTGATCTTCCTGGCGCAGCTGTCGCAGTTCAAGGTCGATGATGGTCAGGGCGGGCAGGTCTGGTTGAGCGGCACGCCCATGCTGGTCTTCCTGGGCTTCATCGCGATGACGATGGGGATTATGTTCTTCCTGCCAAAGCTGACCAAGGCGTTTCCCTCGGCCCTGGCGGGCATTCTGGTGGTCTCGGTCCTGGTCATCGGGTTCAACATCGACACCAAGACCGTCGGCGACATCGCCTCGATCAAGGGCGGGTTCCCATCGTTCCACCCCATCTCGGTCCCCTTTGATCTGACGACACTCAAGATCATCCTGCCCTACGCCTTCATCCTGGCGGCGGTCGGGCTCATCGAATCGCTGCTGACCCTCACACTCATCGACGAGATGACCGACACCCGCGGACGCGGCAACCGCGAGTGCGTGGGCCAGGGCATCGCCAACTCGGTCACGGGCCTGTTCGGCGGCATGGGCGGCTGCGCCATGATCGGCCAGAGCATGATCAACATCAACTCGGGCGGACGCGGGCGTCTCTCGGGTGTGGCCGCGGCGTTGTTCCTGCTCGCGTTCATCCTCTTCGGCAGCGACCTGATCGAGAAGATCCCCATGGCGGCGTTGGTGGGCGTCATGTTCATGGTGGTCATCGCGACCTTCGAGTGGTCCAGCTTCCGCATCCTCAAGAAGACCCCGCCCAAGGACGCGTTCGTGCTGGTGCTGGTTTCGGGCGTGACGGTGCTGACCGATCTCGCATTGGCGGTCATCGTTGGTGTGATCGTCTCGGCGCTGATCTTCGCCTGGGAGCACGCGCGTCACCTGCATGTGATCAAACGCGATGATCCCGATGGGTCACGGGTGTATGAACTCAACGGCCCCCTGTTCTTTGGCTGCATCAACGAGTTCCGCGACTTCTTCGATCCGGCCAATGACCCGGACGATGTGGTGATCGAGTTCCGCAACTCACGCGTGGTCGATCACTCGGCGATCGAGGCGATCGATTCACTCGCGGAGAAGTATCGCCAGGCGGGCAAGACCCTGCACCTGCGTCACCTGAGCGAGGATTGTCGACTGCTCTTGCATAAGGCCGGCGACATGGTGGAGGTCAATGTGCTCGAAGACCCCGAGTACTTCGTAGCCGACGACGAACTGGCATAGTTCGGTATATCGCGCTGCCGCTATCTGTCCCTCCCCGCGCCCCCGCGGGGAGGTGCCGAGCGAAGCGAGGCGGAGGGGCAAGCGCTGTACTGAAACAGGGCGGCGCCATTCCCGTACACTGAGTTGATGACGACACGCGACGCCGAGGGTGCGCGAACGCTGCCCAACTATCCCGCGATCAGCAATACAACCGTCTTCGGGTGGACGGCGGTGGGTATCGGGCTGCTCCCGCTGGTGGTCGGCGTCATGTGCGTGTTGCGTTGGCAGGGCGTAGTTGGTGGCAAGGTTGGCACCCCGCTTTGGGTGATCGGGGTGGGTGGTCTTTTCTTTGTGCTCGCGGGGCTGATGCTGATCGCGTATGGCTTGGAGGATCTCCGCCGCGATGCGCGCCGAAGGCGGACCCTGCTGACCCACCCGAGCGAGCCATGGCGCGCCGATTACGACTGGTCGCGGGCGATGACGCTGCGGGGGATGCGCAGCCGCGATGCTCGGCGATGGTGGGTGCATGTGCTCGGGCTTGGCATCCTGCTGGCGATGGCGTCGATCTCGAACTGGATCGCCTACGACGAATGGGGCAACGGCATCGGTGGTTGGGTCGTGCTGATCATGGCCTTCTTTATGAACCTGTTCGCGGTGCTGGTCATTGCCCTGGCGATTCGGCGCCTGCTCATGCGCCTGCGCTACGGCTCGCCGAGGATCCTGTTCGATCGGGTCCCGGTGCGCCCCGGGGAGTTGCTCAGGGCACGCGTCATCACCCGCGGGCTGAGCAAGGCCGACCGCCTGTGTGTTACGCTGCGCTATGTGGTGGAGGTGTACGGCGAGCGGAAATCGAGCCGCGGCAAGGGCAAGCAGGTCATCGAATGCCAGGCGCACGACACCTACGAGTGGGTGAGCGAGGATGTCGACGCACACCTGGGTGGCGATGGGACGCTGCCGATCGAGTTTGCGATCCCCGAGTCAGCACCCGCGTGCCAGTTGCACCAGCGCCCGGCGAGGTTCTGGGATCTGGAAGTCCACGCCCAGATGCGCGGCGTGGACTTCGTCCACCGCTTCGCGGTCCCGGTCTATTCATTGGATCTGCCCGCGGGCTGACGCGTATACCCGTCGGGGAGTACACACCAATGCCAACAGATCATGCAAAGATACACCGTGTTCGGGCCATCGTGCTTGGCATGCTTCGCCTCGTAGGGCTGTCGATGGTCACCATCGGTTTGGTGATGGTTGTGAACCGGCTGCTGTTCGGGCTCTGGGGCACGGGCAACATCGCCCAGGGCTGGAGCAACTGGATGGGCATCGGGCAGTGGCACGGGATCTTCTTCGGCGTGCCGCTGCTCGGCGCGGGCGTCACACTTGCGTTGCTGAGCGGGCGGCTGTCGCACTGGATCGTGCGTGCCCCGGCGATGGGGTGCGCCCGGTGCGGGTACGAAACGCTTGATGATGAGGGAAGATGCTCGGAGTGCGGGTATCGGTGAGGGGAATCCAGAGGATGGATTTCACCACAGAGCACACAGAGTGTGAGTCAGAGCAAATGTGGAGTGCCCGTACTCGCGGCGCAGCCGCGCAGTGCGGCGAGGTTCTTGTGCGCAGGTTGCAGTTTAGACGCAGGACACACCGCGGAACCCCCGGAGTATGCCAGTCCGACTCCCTCGCCCCTCTGGGGCGAAGGGAGACGGTGCGTGGTCTTTCCACGGGTTGCGCTGCGCTCCACCCGTGGCTACATTCTTCGGCCCCTCCGGGGCCGTGGATTGAACTGGCGTAATGCGTGTGCGTGGGGTGCCATGCTTACGCACCGACGGAGTCGGTGTTTAAGCATGAGATTGATGCTGCGGCCTGCTTAAGCTGCGCGTAAGCAGGGCACCCGGCTCGATGAAAACGGGCGATGCTCGGAGTGCGGGTATCGGTGATGTCGGACGAGTCCGGTCGCAATTATGGCAACGCGATCTGAATCGCAAAGTTGAGCATGACGGTCGGAATGATCGACAACGCGGCGAATGCAATCGCGGATCCTTTCGCGAACCCGCGTTCAAAGTTGTCTTTGATGATGAAAACACAGATCGGTGGTCCAAGGAAGATCACACCAAGCCCCAGCGTGGTCGCGAGATCTGTCCACGCGTTGCTCCGGAGTGTCCTTGAGCTCATCTGATGGAGGACGACGTGTGCAGTGGGGAAAGCGATCGCGATCAGGGTGATTAGCAGGCGTTGTGAATGTGTAAAAAATCTGTGGGTGTACTCACGCGGTGCCTGGCCACATTCTGGGCAGGGGTCTGAGCTGACCCAAGTATCGAGTTCGTATTGACATACAGGGCAGCGGGGCACATAGAGAGTGTACGTAATTGGTTCTAGGAACGGTTCCGTTCGCGTATCGATTGTAAGCCTGCATCCTACCGGCTCCGGAGGAGCCGAGGCCTGTAGCCACGGGTAGAGCGGAGCCGCATCGCGGTCCGCCAGAGGCGGACAACCCGTGGAACGTTGATCAATCAAACTCTTCCTTCGCCCCTCCGGGGCGAAGGGGATTGGTGGGGCGGGCGGCCCACGGGATGCGCTGCGCTCCACCCGTGGCTACATTCGTCGGCCCCTCCGGGGCCGTGGGTGAACTGGCGATCCGTGTGCGTTGGGTGCCGTGCTTCCGTACCGACGGAGTCGGTGTTTAAGCATGAGATCAGATATCGACCCTGCTTCAGCTGCGCGTAAGCGGGGCACCCGACTCATCCAACCATTTTGCTGAGTTCTTCAACAGCAGCGTTGTAGGTTGGTTCGATCCATCCAGCGGTTCGGCTCTCGATTCGCTTCGCGACCATGTTCATCGGGGCATTGATGATGTCAGTGTACTTGCCGTCTTTGTCAGGCGCGTAGAGCATCATGTCCGTGCCATAAGCGTCGGTGACGATCATCCAATCAAGCGGTGTGGCTGTTGCGATGTGATCGCCCAAAACCACTCCAAAGCTGAGAGCGATCGAGTTCGGGTCGATCACGTGCGGTTTCTTGGAGAAGAGCTTGCGTTTACCTGTGGATTGCACGAACTGATGGAGCCAGGTATCGAATGCGGAATGTAAATCGGGAATGGCTGGTGTTGGTCCGACATCCCGTTTGATCAGTTCACTCACGAACTTCGAGCAGGCAGCCCGCTGATCGTCGATCCACTCTCGCTCTGCGTTCGAGAGTGGTTCTGCTTTGATCTGTTGTTCACTCACAGCTTCTTCAGCGCCTCAACCAACTGATCCACATGCTCGTTCTCATGGGCCGCCGACATCTGGATGCGGAGGCGCGCCGTGCCTTCGGGGACGACGGGGAAGCCGAAGCCGATGACGAAGATCCCGTGCTCGAGGAGCTTCTTGGACATCGCGATGGCCTTGGCGGTGTCGCCGACGATGATGGGGCAGATGGCGGTAGGCGATTCGAGGACCTCAAAGCCTGCGGCCGCGAGCTGCTTTCTCGCGTAGGTCGTGACATCACGCAGCTTCTGTACCCGCTGGGGCTCGTTCATCAGCGTCGTGATCGCGGCGTTGGCGCTGGCGGCGACGGTCACCGGCAGTGCGTTGCTGAACAGTGTCGGACGCCCACGCTGGATGATGAGCTCGACGAGGTCTTTGGAGCCTGCGATGAAGCCGCCCGCGCCGCCGCCGAGTGCTTTGCCCAGGGTGCCGGTGAAGACATCGACGACGCCGTTGGCCTCGTTGAAGTCGGGCGTGCCGGGGCACATGCCGTAGTGCTCGTGGGTGCCGCGTCCGGTTTTGCCCATGACGCCGTGCCCGTGCGAGTCGTCGACGACGAGCAGGGCGTTGTACTCATCGCAGAGCTTTCGCAGCCCGGGCAGGTCGGCGATGTCGCCCTCCATGGAGAACACGCCGTCGGTGATGAGCCAGATCTGCCCGGTGATCTCCGGGTCGTTCTTGGCCTTCTCCAGTGCCTGTCGGCACGAGTCCATGTCGGAGTGCTTGAAGACACCCTTCTTGACGCCCTTCTTGATCACGGGGGTCAGTCGCATGGAGTCGATGATGCAGGCGTGGTTGAGTTCATCGGAGATGATGACATCGCCGGCTTCGCAGCAGGTGGGGAAGAGGGCCTCGGTGGCATTCCAGCAGCTGACGAAGGTATAGCTGGCCTCGGTGCCCATGTAGTTGGCGATGGTGTCTTCGAGGGTCAGGTGCGGGGCGAATGTGCCGCAGATGAACCGGACTGAGGCCGTGCCCGCCCCGTACTGGCGCAGGGCCTCGATCCCCGCCTCCACCACATCGGGGTGGTTGGCCAGCCCAAGGTAGTTATTGGAGCACATGCAGATGCGCTGGTGCTTTGACCCGTCGTCGTCGATCATGGTGACGGTCGCGCCCATGGGCGAGTCGAGGGTCTGGAGCTGCTTGAGCTGCCCGGAGGACTCGAGCATCTCGAGCGTTTCACGAGTACGGACGGCGAAGGGGGGTGTGGTGGTGGTGGTCATCGGTGTTCTCCTCGATTGCGTGGGAGATTGTAGTAAGGTCAGGGGCAGACGAGCCGCGACCGTGAGGGAGCGGTTTATTCAACGATTTTCTGACCGCTCCCTGACGGTCGCGGCTCGTTGTTGAGTCTCGGAGCGATCCGAGGCCAACAATGCCCTATTGAACAAGCACCAGAAGACCAAACTCGAAGCCATCCTCGAATCCCTGCCCAAGGACGAGCGGGATCGGCTCTATGACCAGGCACGCAAGCAGCGGTCCGATGCGCAGAAGCGCCGTGGGGCCAAGGCCCGTGAGACCTACGACGGCGAGCGTGTCGGGCGGGGCAAGCGACGCCCCGACCCGCTGCACGACTGGGTGCTCCGCCTGGTCGACAAGGAATATGCGCACAAACGCGTCGATGAAGGCCAGGGCCAGCAGGAACTGACCCAGGGCTTGGTCGTTGGGCTCACGCGCCGCCGGGCGACGGTGCTGCTCGATGGGCAGACCGAGCCCATGCTTGCCCGGCTCAGCGCCGACATGGCGGGCAGGCAGCAGTCCGCCATCGCCGTGGGCGATCGGGTGAGTATCACCGAGTTGGATCTGCCCGGTGAAGAGGAGCAGCACGAGGTGGTCAATGTGCTGCCCCGCACCAGCAAGCTCGCCCGCCCCGATGCCCACAACCCGCAGCAGGAGCGCGTCGTCGCGGCCAATGTCGATGTGGTCGTGATCGTGGTCTCGGTGGCCTCGCCGCCACTGCACCCGCGCTTGATCGACCGGTACCTCGTTGCCGTCGAGTGGGGCGGCTGCGATGCGATCATCGCGGTGAACAAGGCGGACCTCGTCGATGCCGACGAGCTCGAAGCAACGCTCAAGAAGCTCGATCCGTACCGCGACGCGGGGATCCCGATCGCGGTCTGTGCCGCGGCACCGGGCGACGATTCGTCCTCGCGTGTCGATGAGCTGCGCACGCTGCTGGCGGGCAAGACCTGTGCGTTCGTGGGGCACTCGGGCGTGGGCAAGAGCTCGCTGGCCAACGCGCTCGACGCGCAGCTGGGCATCGAAACCGGCGCGGTGCGCGGGCTCGATCAGCGCGGACGCCACACGACCACGGCCAGCGCCATGCACTTCATCGACAACCCCGACCAGTTCGGGGGCGGACAGATCCGGGTCATCGACACCCCCGGCGTGCGCTTCTTCGGCTTGGCCGATGTCAGCCCCGATGAGCTGCGCTGGCTGTTCCCCGAGTTCGAGCCCTTTGTGCACTCGTGCAAGTTCAACGACTGCTCCCACGAGCACGAGCCCGGGTGTGCCGTCAAGGAGGCCGTGGAACGAGGTGAGATTTCCTCGGCTCGGTACGACACCTACCTGCGCCTGCTCGAAGAACTGCGAACAGGCGGCAAGCCTAAGGATGTGAGCGAGCGCATCCGTCCCAAGCTCGAAGACCTCGACCTGTAGGCGCTCGGTGCGTTTCCGCACGGGTGCAAAAAAGCCACAGGTGCCGTCTCCCCCCTGAAGTCTCGGCACCGTGTGGCTCGTGTGGTCGATGTCGCGTCGGGGTTCAGGGCGTGTTGATGTAGTCCTGAATGAACGCGGCGATGTCGTAGAAGTTGAGCTGCAGATCGCCGTTGTGGTCAGCGCTCAGGTCGTTGTCCTGATAGAGCGAGATGTAGGCCATGATGTCCATCACATCGGTGATGCCGTCTGGCGTGTAATCGACGCGTGTCGCCATCGCACTGATTACCAGGCGTTGGTTCACGGGGACATTGGTCCGTGTGGTGTATGAGCCGTCGGGCCAGGCCACCTGGATGGCGTCGATGCTGTCCGTGTCACCCAGCCCGGTGTGGACCTCGATGGGCGAGCTTGAAGCGTGGCTGGCCCCGCAGTGCATCGGGCGGAGCATGGTCTGGTCATCGCTGATGATGCTGATCATGGCGCCAACGCCATGGGGTGCGAAAGTATTGTTGCTGCTGGTATCGAGTTCGACGCGGACCCAGGCGCGATCGGTTGGGGTGGCGTGGTCGTCGATGAGCAGGTTCTCGTAGAGGCGGAGCTGCCCGACATTCTCGAAGACCACGATGTCGAGATCGCCGTCGTTCTCGATATCGAGCCGCACGAGTCCCCGTCCCTGCCCGTGATGAACGAAGCCCGACGCTGAGGCGACTTCGTTGAAGCTCGAGCCATCGCCTGTGTTCTCAAAGAGCACGGCCGGATCGCCGCCGAACGCGCCGATGAACCCGTTGGTTTCAGCGAGGTCGAGATCCCGATCATGGTCGAAGTCTTGCATCAGCACGCCCCAGCCCCAGTACCCCGCGTTGGTGCCGCTGTCAGCCGCAATGTCGTTGAATGAGCCGTCGGCGTTCTGGGTGAGCAGGACATTGCCGCTGGACCCGAAGTCATAGGTGATCGACGAGATGTACATGTCGAGCATGCCGTCGTTGTTGATGTCACCGACATCGATGCCCATGGCGCTGGCGGTGCCGATGCCATGAGCGGTATCGGTCGCGTCGGTGAAGGTGCCGTCGCCATTGTTGACGAGGTAGCGTGATTTCCCCGCATCAGCCACGAGGATGAGTTCGGGGTACCGGTCATTGTTCATATCAACGAAGTGGGGAATGAACGCGGAGACACCGATGAACTCGAGGCCCGCATCGGTGGTGACATCGGTGAAGGTGTAGCCGCTCTCCGGGCCGTCGTTGCGGAAGAGGCGGTTGCAGGGTCGCGATTCGTTGTAGCCGCAGACCATGAGATCGAGGTCGCCGTCGAGGTCGAAATCACACCAGCCCGATCCGAGCCCATCGCGGGTGGTGCCGAAGAGGCGATTGACATTGGCTTCGATGGCGACATCGTCAAATGACCAGTTCCCGTCGGTGTCCGGGCCATTGTTTTTGTAGAGGGTCATTTCGCCGGCGGCGGGGACAAACGAACCATCGCCGTAGGAAGTGATGAAGATATCGAGGTAGCCGTCGTTATTGAAATCTGCGGCTGAGGCACCAAAGGAGTGCTGGGCGCGATCGACCCCCCATTGGGTCGCCTGCTCGGTGAATGTGCCATCGGTGTTGTTGATGTAGAACTGGTCGGGCGCGCCGCCACCGGTGAGCATGAAGATGTCGTGGTAGCCGTCGTTGTTGAAGTCGCCGACGACCCCGCCGCCGTGCATCGCGGAGTATCGGCTTGTGGGCGAGACGACCCGGATCGCGTCGCCGAGCCCGGCCTGATCGGTGACTTCGATGAAGGACATGCTGGTCTGGGCTTGGGCGGGCGCGACGATAAGCGAGCCAAGGGCGATCAGTGCCTGAAAGCGGAAACAGCGGAAACGCAAAGCGGGAGTGCGTTGCATGATTTGGACCCCACACGAAGCGTGTTGTCCATGGGATAGCATCACACTCAATGGTGCTTGATCACAGAACAACACATCGGGTTGCACTCGCGTCTGACCCACACGAGTCATCAGACGGACGAAGCGTGGCCGAGCATCTGCCTCGGGCATCGATTCGAGCAACACCAGGTGGGATCTCTTGCAGCACGGCGCGTCATTGCCGGGAATCCGGCTCGGCGCGGGCCTCGACGCGATCGGAGGCCCATATCATGGTCTGGCGGCGGGTCCTCGTTCGGTAAGAACGCAGAAACCCCAGTGAGCCGCACTGCCGATTCAAGGCAGGCGGTGAACACATCGCCAAGTTCATGTCGTGCTCTCAAATACCCCCACGGTGTTCGAGAACGGAACAATCTAGGTATACCAGAGTGTTTCATCCTTTGCAAGCACAATTCCAGTCGATTGAGGCAGTATGAGCGAGAAACAGGCAACCGGGCCCAACACCGACAGGCCTGAACTGGGCAGCGGCGGGTACAGCGCCGACCAGTTTTCCAAGGCATTGGCACACCTTGAGCAGTGGGCGGGCTCGTACCTCGGGTCGCTCGAAGAACGCGATGTCGTCTCCAAGCGTCAGCCCGGAGAGACACTGGCCATGCTCCCCGAGCACCCACCCGAATCGGGGGAGGGCATGGGGCTCTGGGAACGCGTGGGCGACGAGCTGCGCGAGATCGTCGAGCCCGGGCTGGTCCACTGGCAATCGCCCAACTTCTTCGCCTATTTCCCTTGCAGCGGATCGCTCCCGGGTGTGATGGGTGAGCTGGCCAGTGCCGTGATGAATGTCAACGGCATGCTCTGGTCGACCTCGCCCAGCGCCACCGAGCTTGAGATGCGCATGGTCAATTGGTGCGCCGAGTTGTTCGGCTTGCCCGATGCGTTTCGCTTTGATGCCGAGGGAAGCAACGGCGGCGGGTGTATCCAGGGCACCGCCAGCGAGGGGGTGCTGGCCGCGCTGTGTGCCGCCCGAAAGCGCAAGGTCGACAGCGGGCGCGATCGTGGCACCATGTGTATCTACACCTCGACGCAGGCCCATTCGTCGATCGTGAAGGCGGCGATGGTCGCCGGGCTGGCCGACGGGCCCGATGACCACTCGCGGGTGCGTCTGATCGAGACCGATGCGAATCTTCGCATGAACCCCGAGGCGTTGTATGAGTCGATCGAGCGTGATCTGTACGCGGGGCTGACACCCTGCCTGGTCAGCACAACGCAGGGCACTACATCGACGGGGGCGGTCGACCCGCTCGGGGAGATCGGCGCCTTGCTTGCCGCCATGCCCAGCAGCAAACGCCCCTGGCTGCATGTCGACGCGGCATGGGGCGGGGTTGCGGCGGCCTGCCCCGAGTTCCGCTCGCTGCTCGACGGGGTCGGGCACGCCGACTCGCTCTGCATCAACCCGCACAAGTGGATGCTCACCAACTTCGATTGCGACCTGTTCTGGGTGCGCGACCGTGACGCCTTGACCAGCGCGATGAGCATCACTCCCGCCTACCTCCACAACGAACAAAGCGATCGCGGGGGGGTGGTCGATTTCCGCGACTGGCATGTGCCCCTCGGGCGGCGCATGCGGGCGCTGAAACTCTGGTGGGTGCTCCGGTACTTCGGCGTCGAGGGGATCCGTGAGCACATCCGCAACCATGTCCGCCTTGCATGGCGGTTCGAGCAGTTCGTCGAGAACGAGCCCCGCCTGCGCGTCGTCTTTGAGCGATCGCTCTCGCTTGTTTGTTTCCTTGTTGAGGGAGAAGACGGGCTGACCATGCAACTGATCGAATCGATCAACGCCCGCGGGCGGGTGATGATCTCGCACACACGCGTTGAGGTCCCCGGCTTGGGGGCACGATTTGTGGCCCGGGTCGCCATCGGTGCCAGCGGCGTGTGTGATCGCCATCTTGATCTGCTCACCGAAGAGATCGGCAAAGCATTGGAAGAGGTGCTACATTGAAGCTCGTGAAACACGCACCATGCATCCTGTTGATGGCGATGATCGCAACCGGGCTCCCGGGCTGTCAATCGCATTCGGCTCGCGACACCGCCGACCAGTCGCCTGGGTACGACGCACCCAGCGCGATTGTGCTGGGCGAGGGGCAGCCCTACGGGCAGGTCTTTGACGCGGCCCGCGAGGTGCTGATGGACTATCGGTTTGCGATCGACCGCGTCGATGCGCGTCTGGGGGTCATCACGACCTATCCCAAACGCACCGCCGGGCTCGCCAGCCCGTGGGACCGGGAACAGTCCTCGATGAATCAGGAGTGGGAAGACCTGGTTAACGAGCAACGCCGCGTGGTGCGGGTCGAGTTCGATCAGGATGAGCAGGGTGGGGCATCCGCGACGGTCAGCGTGGAGTTGCTGCGGACACACCGTCCCGGCTGGCGTGTTGAGACCGAAAGCGTGCGGCTCTCGAACCACGCCCTTCGCCGGGATGTGAACGGGGAGCTTGAGCCAGGGTCATACTTGGAGCTGGTGGGGCTGGATGCCGAGTTCGCGTCCCGCCTGGCCTTGGCCATCCAGGATCGTCTCAGGGACGAAGCGGGCGAGCCATGACATTGGCTGGCTTCATCTCACTGAACTGATCACCCGAGAAGGGCAGCACGACGGGATCGCTCACGATTTGCTGGCCCGGATGCTGTTTATGCCCCAGGGCCTTGGCGATCAGCTCGCCTCTGGACGAGGCGCCGATCTTCTTGTGCAGGTTTTTGACATGGTCGTGCACCGTATGGGCGCTTCGTCCGAGCTGCTCGGCGATCACCCGCACCGAGTGGCCCTCGATCAGCAGGTCCAGCACGCCCTGCTCGCGATCGGTGAGCCAAGCGCGTGGGTTGGTCACCTGACTGAGCGCATCGCTGACCCGCTCGCTGAGGGGCTTGTGCAGTGCCCTCAGGAGGTTCAGGCGTCGGCGCGCGACCGGGCGGTCTGTATCGGCGCTGAAACCGATGATGTTGAGCTGGCACAGCCCCGTTGCGTTTGTGCTGATCGGCACGATATGAATAAGCGTATGGGTCGCCTGATTGTCCTTGAGCAGGCGGGAAATCGGCGAGGGGGACTTGGGGTTTTCGATTGCCTCAAGCGGGGCAACGAGACCGGCCTTCAGCGATTGTGGCGGCAGGTTGAGTCCCAGCCGGGAGAGGCGTTCGCATCGATCCTGCAACGCGATCGTTCGCTGATCCTCGGGCACGGGTGAGGCGAAAGCGGGCCCAAACGCCACGCCCGAGGAGATCACGCCGATTCGATCGGTGTCACTGCTGATGGTGCAGACAAGCGAAATGACCATGCACTGGTCCGCGACTCCCGACAGTGCCTGGGCGCACTTGGTCACCCAGTCCTGTGTCGGGATGGCCGGCAGCAGCCCGACTCGGTATGTCGTGCGCACTGCACAGCCAACCGCGTTTACGATATCAGCCATTGCGATCCCCCTTGTGTACGACAGCGGCGATTTCCCTCATCGCCATATGGCTTGTCCTACCTTATCAAACTTTGTGTGACGATAGCAGGCTGTAGTTCATAAGTTGCAATGAAATATGTGTTGATGCATACATTTGGCGTCGAACTGGTCATTTGTAGCCGAATCTGATGTATCAGAACGCCTGATTTTGTTCGCTCGCCACATGTATTTCGGGGAAACAGGAAGCCGATCGATGACGAAAAGGTCCTGTATGAGCTCGGAATTCGTCGCTTCAAAGTTCAGATTCTGTGGTCTTGGCCGGTTTTGAGGGCATATTGGGGGGGTCGATCGTGTCTGGGGCACGAAAGATACTGACTCCACCACCCCCCCCAGAATAAGTAGAGCGGAGGTCTCGCCGCAGCGTTTGTGCGTTGTGTCGGGCGTTGTATGTCGATCCAGTTCGGGTCATCTCGGTTTGTGTTTGCGCCCATCAGCTGGGAGCCGGAAGTGCTCGCCAAGCTGGAAACCCACCACATTGTGGGGTGGAGTGCAAACGCCACGCAGCGAACCCAGTTCGGTGCCCGCATGAAGCAGTTCCTTGATGCCCAGGCCGGGTGCGAGGTGCTGGTCCTGCATGGGCGAGGGATTCTCGATCTTGAGGGGTTCTGCGGCCAGCTCGAACGGTTGATCCCGACCGAGCGTCTCGCACGCAGCGTTGACGGGGCACACGGGGTGGCATCGATTCTCCGGTCTTCATCCGAATCAGTGCACGGCGCCTCGGTGCGGCAGCGATTCTTCCTCTGGCACGATGCCGATGTCCTGCTCCGGAGCGACCCGGTTCTCTTCGAATCGCTCGTCGAGGTCATCGCCGGGGTTAGTGCGGAGCTTGAGTTCGGCGGCGACGGGAATCTGCTGCTCCAGCGCGGGCTCTATCTGGGCGGGCGTTCACTCGCAGATTATGCCCGAAACCCTGAGTCGAGATTCCACTCCTGGGAGCCCGATGGGCCCGGCGTCCCCTTCTGGTCGCTGGTGAGTGGCGAGGATCGCCCGTGCACGGCTCTGTGCTCGATTGATACGCTGCTGCGTGACTAAGACGCCCAAATCTGACAGATCCAGACCAATACTGATTGATTGCGATGGCCCGGGTGTTGCCCGGGCTTGACTTTGCGCCCAGATCGCGCTTGGGTGGGTGTCCATGCGAATCATCAGCGGCCAATATCGACGACGCAAGCTTCTCTCCCCCCCTGAGGGGTCGATCACACGCCCTTTCCCAGACATGGTGAAAGAGGCCATGTTCAACCTGCTTCGCGGGCACTTTGAGGGTGAAGCGGTGCTCGATTGCTTTTCGGGCGCGGGCACGGTGGGGCTCGAGGCCGCCAGCCGGGGTGCCTCGCGGGTCGTGTGCATCGAACGCGACCGACGCGTGACCAAGGTGCTGGACCAGAATGTCGAGATGCTCGGGGCCGAGGAGGTCGTCGAGGTGGTCGCGGGCGATGCCCTGGGTCCCACGGCGATCCACCGCTGCCCCAAGCCGGTCCACATCATCTTCTTCGACCCGCCCTACGCGATGGTCTGGGATCAGGAGGACTGGGTGCGGGTCCGGACGCAGTTTGAGCGCCTGATCCAGCAGCTCGACGACACGGGCTATGCCGTGCTCCGTACGCCCTGGCCCCTGTTCCACAAGGTGCCCCGTTCGCACAGCGAAGAGCCGGCCCCGAAGGCGTCAAAGAAACAGGCACCACCCGTCGAAGAGGTCGATGGCGAGGAGATGATCGAGATCGATCTCAACGACCCAGAAGCCGACGCGATGATGGAGGCCTTCGAGAAGGGGCTGGCCCGCGACGCCAGCACGCCCGATTTCGAGACGATTGATATCGATCTGAAGATGAACGGGGCGCTTGGGCCCGAGACGCATTCCTACGGCGGTATGGCCCTGCATCTCTACATGCGCGATCCCGAAGCGGGTTCGTAAACCGTACACTATTGGTATGGAAGATCTGTTCACAGCCCATGAGCCCGATGCATCGGGTGGGGCCGATACTGAATACCGCGATGTGATAACCGGGCTCAGCGATGCCCAGCGCCGGGCGGTCACGCACGAGGGCAGCCCGCTGATCGTGCTGGCAGGCCCCGGGACGGGCAAGACGCGGGTGATCACCGCCCGCGTGGCCCACATGATCAACGAACGGGGCATCGAGTCCGACCGCATCGCGGCGGTGACTTTTACCAACAAAGCAGCGTGTGAGCTTCGGCATCGCCTTGCGGGGCTGGTTGGGCAGACGCAGGCGGCACGGATGCAGGCCTCGACCTTCCACAGTCTGGGCTTCGGGATCGTTCGGCGCTTTGCCGATCTGCTCGGGCTTCCGGGCGAGCCGACGATCATGGATTCGGCCCAGCGGACCCGGCTGATTCGCGACATCATCCGCGAGGAGCGACTGTATCGACGCTCGTTGAGCACGGGCATTGGAGCCGCGGTCGACCACGCCCGCGGGTGCATGGATTCGCTGCGGCACCTGGGGATGGATGCGCAGTCGGCCCGGTCGTGGCTCGATGGGGCGATGGACTCGGTCGATCGGTACGAGCCGGAGGACCGCGAAGCGCGCCGGGCGGAGCTGGAGCGGTTCGAGCAGGCGGTCGCGGTCTATGGGCACTTCGAGTCGCGTTGCCGCGAGCGTGGCTGGGTGGTGATCGATGACCTGATCATGCTCCCGACCAAGCTGGTGCAGGCGAACCCGCAGGTTGCTTCGATTGTGCAGCACGATCATTGCCATCTGGTGGTGGATGAGTTCCAGGATGTGAACATGGCCCAGATCGAGATGATCCGGGCGCTGTGTCCCCCGAGCGAGCGGGCGGATGTGTGCGTGGTGGGCGATGACGATCAGAGCATCTACGGGTTCCGCGGGGCGGATGACCGGGCCTTTGCGCACTTTGCGGGGATCTGGACGCACGCCAAGACGGTGCAGCTGACGACGAACTACCGCAGCGCTCGGGTGATTGTGGATGCGAGCAACGCGTCGATCACGCGTGCCGAGTCGCGCTTTGCGCCCGACAAGGAGGCCGACGCCCATCGTGGCGATATCGCGGGCTCGTCGCTTGAGCTGGTGCGCATGGCCGACGACAACCAGACGGGCGATGCGATCGCGTCGATGCTGCTGCAGATGGCCAGCGCCGGGGGCAAGGATTTCAGCTTCAGCTCGTGCGCGGTCATCGCCCGCTCGGGCGCGTTTCTCGAGCAGATCGCCCGAACCCTGACGCTTGAGGGCATCCCGATCGACATGCGTGACAAGGCCTCGCCCATGGAGGATGAGGGGGCGCGTGATGTGTTCGCCTGGGCGCGTCTGATTGAGGACCCGGAATCGGTCCCCAACCTCCAGCGGGTGCTGACCCGTCCGCCCTACCGGGTGAACCCGGTGAAGCTCAGCGCGTTGTTCAACTCGTACAAGGCTGCCAGGGCGCTCTACGAGCAGCGGGCTGATGATCCGGACGCGTCGGTGCGCGACCCCGGGACACTGATCGAGTGGGTGCTGGAGCGCAGCGAGGGCGAGATGCGCGATCGGATCGAGGCGATGCACCGCCTGCTGATCGAGCTGGGCTATGTTGCCGGTGAGCAGCGAGCCGTCGAAACGATCACGGAGATCATCAAGCGTACCGGGGTGGTGCACCGGGAGCTGAGCGATGCGCGTTCGCGGGCGCGGCGGATCTCGGCGATCGCGGCGATCATCAAGTTCGCTCGCACACGGGCCGACCGGTTCGACGCGCCGGGCGATCTGGCGTCGATGCTGGCGTACTTTGATGATCTGGACGATCGCGATCAGCGGTTGGGTGATCTGCCCGAGGACCTGGTGTCGGCCTTTGAGCAGGACGAGCCGAGCTTCGGGGAGGATCGCGGGGCGGTGGCGATGCTCACGGCCCACTCGTCCAAGGGGCTGGAGTTCGACACGGTCTTTATCGCGCGTGTGGGGCATCACGGCTTTGCGCCATCGGGGAAGGGCGACGATGGGGACCTGCCCGAGGGGGTCGAGGATCGGGGCGATGACGATCGCGACGAGAAGGCGCGCCTGGCAGACGAGGAGCGGCGGGTGTTCTTCGTGGCGCTGACGCGGGCCGAGCGGCGTGCGATCATCACGGCCAAGCTGCCCAAGAAGCCCAGCGCGGACAACTACGCCCTGGAGCTGCGCGAGGCGATGGGCGAGCGGATGATCGAGCGGGATGTCGCCGATGTGATCGACGAGGATCGCGCGGGCGATGCGGTCAGCCGACTGAGCGCGGAGTTCAAGGCGATCTCGCGTGTGCGTGACGCGTTCGATCAGGCCAAGCGCGAGGCGCGTCGGGACGCGGCTTCGGCGATCGATGCGCATGAGCTGGGCGAGATCGCGCGGGATGAGCTGCAAGCAAGGATCCATGCCGCGAGCGATCGGGCGGCGGCGGTGCACGAGGTGCTCCGGACGGGGCAGGTCCCCGCTTGGGTGGACGATGAGCAGACGCGCGGGTATGCCCAGCAACTGGTTGATGTGCTCGCCGAGCAGGACGCGGCGGGAGTCGACGCGCCGATCTATCCCGGGTTGCGTTCGCCCCTGTCGCTGAGCTTCTCGAAGATATCGAGCTACCTGCACTGCCCGCGGTGTTTCCTGGCCGAGTCGGTGCTCAAGCTGCACCAGGACGACGACGCCCACCGGGTGTTGGGTGTGGCGGTGCACAAGGGGCTGGAGCTGTTCTATAAGGACTGGATGCGGGTGGACGCAGAGGGCGGCGAGCGTCCGGGGTACACCGAGCTGCGCAATCTGGTGCGGGGGGTGTATATGCACGAATGGCCCCGCGAGCGGGAGATCGATCAGGGGAAGCTGGAGCAGCTGGACGCGATCCTGGATGTGTACTGGCACAAGATGCATCGTGAGGATGCGCACATCCTGGAGATCGAGCGGGAGATCCAGATGCCCTATGTTTGCGATGAGGTGACGCACACCATGCGGGCCAAGATCGATCGCGTGGATGCCATTGGCGATGGCTGGCGGGTGGTGGATTACAAGACGGGCTACCCGAGCAAGAAGCTGACCGAGCCCAAGAAGTCCGATCAGCAGATGGGGATCTACGCGATGGTGCTCGAGCACGCGATGGGTCAGCCCGGGCCCGGGAGCGTGTGCGAGTACTGGTGTCTGCAGGACGGGTCGGTCGGGACGATCGGGTTCGACGCGCTGGATATGAAGAAGATCCGGGCCTCGATCGATAAAGCGATCCGAGGCATGCTCGCGGGGGACTGGGCGCGGTCCAGTGCCTGTGTGCGGGAACGAGGGAATGATTCGTCCTGCATGATCCTCGAAGCCCCTGGGATGGCGTTTTTGGACAATGAAGCGGGTGAAAACAACCCTATTTAAGTGTGGTGGACGCCGTTCTTGAAGCGGAGCCGGTCTTGGGCGGTAGATATGAGCGTGAAATCGGGTCTTTTCAGTCTGGTGTCGGTGCGAGCAAAGATGCTGGTGTGCATGGCGGTGCTGTTGGGCATCGTCGGCGGGGCGATGGCGGACGATCGGATCGAAGATGACCAAGGCGTACGCCGGTTCAGTCTGAACAATGGGCTCAGCGTGGTCATGGTGCCCATGGACGCGGACGCTGCGAATGAGACCGATGCGGGTGCGTTGCAGATGTGGCTTGTGGTCCGTGCCGGGAGCATGGACGAGCGAGGCGACGAGTTTGGTGCGGCCTACATGGCTGACGCGATTGCCCGGGAGGGTGTGGCGGGGTTCGATCGAGAGGCGGTCGATGCCCTGCTTTCCAGTGGTGATGACGCGTTCCCGGTTCAGGCGCGTGGTTCGCTGGTCACGCTCGATCAAACGATCTTCATGGGGCGTGCGAGCGCCGGGGATGCGGATTCGGTGCGCCGGGTGCTCAGCTACTACGCGGGCCTGCTGGCCCCAGACGCTTGGGCGGTCACTGATGAGCGGGTCGATCTGGCTCGTCGAGCGGTCATCGAGCGGATCGAATCGATGATGAGCCCCGACATGCGAGCCCGCCAGCACTGGCTCCCGGAGCTGCTTGGTGAGCAGGGGATCGGGCTGCACGCTCTGTTCCCAGAAGCGGACGAGCTGGGCGCGTTGAGTCGGGAGAAGATCGAGGCATTCGTCGAGCGTGGGTACCGGGCGAGCCGGTCGACACTGATCGTGATGGGTGATCTGGATCGGCTGGATCTCGATGGGTTGCTCACCGAATCGCTGGGCGGGATCGAGCCGGTTGCGTGTGGGGCGTTGACCGATCTGCGGCAGGACATCGCGGGCTCGCGGTTCGTGATGGGGCTGGACCCGGAGATGGAGAACCATCAGGTCGCGATGGTCTGGGTGCGTGGGGTTGAGGATGCGTGCTTCGAGGCGTGGGATGTGTGTGCCAGCCGGTTTGATGATGCGATGCTGCGTGAACAGGTGCTGCACCGCGTATCGCTGGAGCTGATCCGCAACCGTTTGGAACGGTTGTTGCTCGCATCGCTGGGGAGCGAGATCGAGGTTTCGATCGATGGCCTGGAGCTGGCGGGGCAGGCGGAGCTGCTGCAGTGCGTGATCGAGGGGACGGGGGTCTCGGACTCGGATTGGGAGCGTTCGTTGCGGGCGATGGTGAGCGAGTCCGATCGTCTGGCGATGGGGCGGGTTGGGGCCGACGAGATCGCCCGCGCCCGCGGCTCGCTCTTGGCGCGCTGGCACCGAGAAGCGGTCGAGTGGGAGACGATGGCGAGCCATGAGCGTATATGGCTGGTGCACTGGCTGGTTACGAGCGGGCGTCCGGTGCTCAGCGCGAAGCGGTGGGACCAGGAGGCGACGCGAGTGATGCCTCAGATCAGCGATGCGCAGGTGAACCAGAAGGTGCGTGCGTTACTCAATGCCGACGACGCACGGGTGCTGGCGGTGAGTCGGGGCGCGTTGGAGGATGTGCCCGCGATGAGCGTCCGGGTTCGTGAGATCGTCGAGGACGCCCGGTCGCATGCGCTGGGGCCCATCGATCCCGACTGGATGCGCACGCTTGGCGGGTCCCTGCTCAATGAGGAAGAGTTCGAGGGGGACATCGAGCAGGTCACACAGCACGCGCCTTCAGGCGTATGGGGCGCGGTGCTTGGCAATGGCGTGAAGGTGTTTGCCCGCCCGGTCGTGGAAGTACAAGAGGCACGCATCGAACTGAGCGCCATGCTCTCGGGCACGATGTTTGGGGATGGGACGCTGGGGGCAACGGAGGTCGAAGCGGCCATGCTCGCTTGGCGGTCGCCCAGCAGCGAATCGCGGGACGCGGGCTGGCTCGCGGTCTTCTGCGAGACGCACGAGATCGAGGTTCAGGTTCGGCGCGTGGTCGGGGGGCTCCGCTTGCGCGTCAGCGCGCCGATCGGTGCCCAAGAAGAGGCGTTGCGGTTGCTCTACCTGCTGCTCGATCGACCGATGATCGATGCGGGAGTCTTTGCCCAGTGGCAGCAGGCACGGGGCGATGATGGGTCGATGGAACCGATCGAGCGCGGGCTGGCGTTGCTGTACAACCCTGAGTACGCGGCTGGGAATCATGGTCAGGTGCCGAGTCTGGATGATGCCCAGCGGGTGCTCTCCCGCATCGTGCGCACGGCGCAGATTACGGTGGGAATCACGGGCGAGGTCGACGCGGGGGAGATGGTCGAGCGGGCGGGGGCGATGCTGGGCGAGCTGGCATGGCGGGAAGGCGATGCTGGTGCTGCGGGCAAGCTGGAACTATCAGCCCAGGGGGATCGGACCTGTGAGATTGAGCTGGTTGCGGGCGAGCCGAAGCAGGTCTCGGGCGTGCTGGGCGGCTCGGTCGAGGACCTGGCCACGCTGCGTGCGACGATCCTTGCGTCGATGGTGCTTGGCGAGCGGGTTCGAGCCGCCGTTGAACAGCACGGCTACGAGGCGTCGGTCGATGTGCAGGTTGTGACGAGCGATTCGCTGCGTGACCGTTGGGCGCTCCTCTTCCTGGTGGAGGGGAGCGGAGATGATGCGGTGATGGGTCTGGTGCGTGATGTTGCCGACGAGATGCTCAGCGAGGGGATTGGCTTCGATGAGCTTGATCCCATCAAGGCGGATCTGGACCAGATGCTCGGGCACTACGCCCGCAGCGCCCGCTACTGGAGCACGCGTCTGAGCGGCGTGGGGCTCAACGGGCGCACGATCGAGGATGTCTGGTCTGTCCGGGCGGGGTACGCTGCGGTGGATGCGGACGCGGCCACCATGGCCCTCCGGTCGGCATTGGGTGGCGGGCAACGCTTTGCGATCCGGGTGCACCCGCAAGATCAATGATCTGGTCCATATCGCGTGAGGGCGCAGAAAAACGCGATCCGTTTCGGATCGCGTTGTGTGTGCTGTGATGGTTGATCGTTTGGGCTGCCCGCTTATTCGAGGGCGGCGGCACCCGAGATGATCTCGGTGAGCTCGGTGGTGATCTGTGCCTGACGCATGCGGTTGAACTGGCGTTTGAGGGCGTGGCCCATCTTGCCGGCGTTGTCGGTCGCGGCTTTCATCGCGACCATACGCGCGATGTGCTCGGAGACGATCGCATCGTTGAAGCTCTGGAAGAGCACGGCCTTGACCGCCGCGGGGAGCAGGAAGTCGAGCAGTGATTCGGCGTCGGGGGAGAACTCGTAGATGTCGTTGAATCCCGATTCCTCGGCTTGCTCGGTGCTCTCGGGTGCCGAGAAGGGCAGGAGCTGGAGGACGGTGGGTGTCTGCTTGCCGGCTGAGATGTACTTCATGAAGACGATGCGGACGGCCGAGATCTCGCCGTTGGCGAATCGCTTGATGTAGTCGGCGGCGAGGCGTTCGACATCCTCGTAGGCGGGCTTGTCGCCGAACGCGGGGAGGTGCTTGAAGTCCTTGTAGCCGTTGAACCGGAGGGCTGTTGCGCCCTTCTTACCAACGACCTCGAGCTTGGTGTCGGGTGTGGCTCGCAGGTGTCGCAGCGAGGTTCGGAGGATGGTGCCGTTGTACGGGCCGCAGAGTCCTCGTTCAGCCGAGATGACGAGCGTGAGCTCGGGCGCGTCGGGGTTGACCTGGTTCAGCAGGGGGTTCTCTTCACCCACACCCGCGGCACTGAGCTTGGCCACGAGCCCGAAGAGGGACTCGGTGTATGGTCGCGAGGCGATCGATGCCTGCTGTGCGCGTGCGAACTTGGAGGTGGCGATCATCTGCATCGTGCGGGTGATCCGCTTGATGTTGCCGACCGCTTTCATGCGCTTCTTGATGTCTCGTGTGTTACCCATGGGAGGGGATGGTAGGCCCGGATGCGGGTTTGGTCATATGAAAGAAGCCCCCTTGGGGGGCTCAATTGTGGGAATTTGGGTTGTCGCTGGGTGCCCGGCGTGCTCACTCGCCGGCGTCGTGGCGGTGGGGGCTGCGGGCCTGGGCGGTGTTGTTCGAGCGTTCGGTGCGGGGTGAGGTGTTGCGGACGGGCTCGCTGGATTCGAAGTGCATCGGGAAGGCGGTGGAGAGGGAGGTGATCTGGGGTGCGGGCTTGGCGGCTTGGCGCTGGTTGAACGAATCTGGCATGGCTGGGCTCCTCTCTCTTGGTTGTCCAAACTCGCCCGAACGATCTGGGCGACAGGTGGAGAATGCCACGATTCGGGATCCATGCAAGAAGAAAGTGTTTAGAAGCCGCTTTCTGGGATGATCAAGCCGTCGTATGCGAGGTTGATGTCGTCTGGGAGCGCGGTATCGGTCGTTTGATGGGCCAGGTCGTGGGTCATGTGGATGAGATAGGTCCGAGAAGCGTTGATTTGGCGAGCGGCTTCGACGGCTTGCTCGACGGTGAAGTGGGTTTTGTGCGGGCGTTCGCGGAGGGCATCGAGCACGAGGGTGTTGGCTCGCTCAAGGTGGGGCATGGAATCGTCGGGGATGTGGGAGACATCGGTGCAGTAGGCGAGGGGGAGCAGATCGGGCTGGTTTGCTTCTGGGCTGGGTTGCTCGAAGAGGTAGCCGAGGATCGGGAGCTTGCCGTGCATCAGGGTGACGGGGGTGATGGTGAGCCCGAAGAGGGTGAAGGGTTCGTATGGGAAGATGATGGTGGGTTCGAGGGAGGCGATGAAGGAGGATTGGATGTTGGTGTGCGGCGAGAAGATGTGCTGATAGACGCGACCGAGGGCGTTCATGGTGTGTTCGTCGGCGTAGATGGGGATGGTCTGCTTCATGACCTCGTTGAAGCGTCGGACCTCGTCGAGCCCGAAGGTGTGGTCGACATGGTTGTGTGTAAAGAGGATGGCGTCGATGCGTGTGATGTTCTCGCGCAGGACCTGGGTGCGCAGGTCGGGGGAGGTATCGATGAGGATGACGCGATCGGTGCCCGTGGGGTCGGTGAACTCGAGGGTGGCCGAGCATCGTGTGCGGGTATCGCGCGGGTCGGTGGAGGTACAGACGCTGCAGTCGCATGCGATGACGGGGATGCCCGCGGAGGTGCCGGTGCCGAGGAATCGGAGTTGCATGGGGGAGGATAGGGAGTAGGTAAGGGGCAGTGGGCAATCCGGCGGAGGCGGACCTTTGGTAGGCAATAGGCAATGCATTGTGCGTCCCTGCGGCCTCGCGGGGAGTGTTCGCGCGGAAAAACTCCCCCGGAGTGTCGGGGGAGGTGGTGTGAGATCAGGGTGTGGGGGAGCGATCAGGCGGCTTGGTTGAAACCGGGGTTGTAGCCGCCGTTGAAACCGGAGTTGAAGTTGGGGTTGAAGTTGGGGTTGAAGCCGCCATTGAAGCCGGGGTTGTAGCTGCCTGGGAAGGGGGCGTAGCCGTTGGAGCCATCGAAACCTTCGCCGGTGAACTCGGTGGGTTCTGACCAGTTGTTGAAGCCGCCGAAGCCGTTGGTGTAGCCGCCTGCGAAGCCGCTGTTGAAGGCGGGGTTGAATCCCCAGTTATTGGCTGGGAATGGGAAGCCGGCGAAGCCCCATGCTGGGTTGAAGCCGCTGTTGAAGGCAGGGTTGAATCCCCAGCCGGTGTTTGTGTTGAAGGGGGTGTTGGCCCAGGGGGTGCTGTTGCCGCCGAAGCCGTTGAACCAGTTGGTGGGTGCCCAGTTGTTGCCGCCGCCAAAGCCGCCGCCGAAGCCGGTGAAAGCTGGGTTGAAGCCCCAGGGCGTGGTCGGGCCCCAGTTGTTGGCACCGAAGTTGTTGCCGCCACCGAAGCCGTTGAAGCCCCAGTTGTTGCCGTTGTTCCAGTTCCAGTTGCCGCCGCCGTTGAATGGTGTGTTGAACATGCGCATGGTTCCTTTGGTGTTTGGGTGATCGATCGGTGCGCAGCGGCCCATACCGATGCACAGGGTGTGGATCGGCGGGGCGGTTGGGGTGGTTTGGTGGTGGTGGGGAGATTGGCCCAGATTCAGGGCCGGGTGATCTGGTTCGGCAGAAGTTGCGCGTGGGGGTTAGCGGGTGTAGGTGGCGATGCAGCCCGGCGCTTCGGTGATGGACACGCTGTGAACCTGCGCGTTGGGGGCCAGGGCGTCATCAAGGCGGCTGGCCAACTCGTCGGCGATGTGTTTGGCAATGAGTTCGGCGGAGGGGTTGGTGGTGTCGAAGGGGGGGGTGTCGTTGAAGTTCTGATTTGTAAAGGGGTTGCAGATCTCAACCAGCACGGCATGGACGGTGTGGAAATCGCACAGGAGCCCGTCGGCGTCGAGGGTGTCGCCTGCGATGGTGGCCTTGGTGATGAAGTTGTGCCCGTGGAGGGGTTCCTGGGTGCCTGCGATCGAGATCGTGTGGGCGGCACAGAACTCGTGGGTGACGGTGATGGTGTAGGTGGGCATGGGGGAGGATAGGGGAGGAGAGGCAATGGGGAAGAGGCGGCGATCTTGTCCCTCCCCGCGCCCTCGC
>DEXG01000014.1:48491-50020 GCA_002364005.1 Phycisphaerales bacterium UBA3190 | reverse complement strand
TCCGCCTCTGGCGGATTGCCTACCCAAGGTCCGCCTCTGGCGGATTGCCCACTCACCGCTTCACACGCTGAATCGCCTGATCCAGCATCTTCGCCTGGTTCTCCGTGAGTCCCTCGCGCAGTGGCTCGAGCACACCCAGTGCCGCACCCAGCGACCGTGAACGCATGTGCATCGCCAAACGCTCGGCATCGCGGATCTCCTGCCCCGCACGCAGGTTCGAGCGAAGCAACGCTTCGACACGGGACAACAAGGACGCGTCGTTCAACTCTCCGCGTGCAATCAGGTAGGGTGAGGCGAGCCACAGCAGGTCTTGCATCAGCCCGTCCTGACGCCCAGCGCTGTCGAGTCGGTCGTAGCAATCAACAATCGCGGCATACTCGCCGGCTCGATACAGGGCGGGCAGCGCGATCAACGCCATCTCGGGCGTGAAGGACTCGGGCTTGTCTTTGATCAGTGCCATAACCAAGCGGGCGGCATCGGTGTCACGCCCAAGCAGCACCAGGTTTTCCAATGCCGAGCCATAGTCACCGTCTTTCAGGAGGGCTTTGGATTGTTCGTCGAGATCAATAAGACTGTCGATCAGCAACTCCGCCTGTGTTCGCCGCCCGGCGCTGCCGAAGGTCAGCAGCGGATCGCCCAGCACCGCGATCTTCCAGACCCTGCTGAGTTCGTTGTTGCTGGTTTTGACGGTGCTGCTCTGCCAGCGAACCGCGGCACCGAAAGCAACTCCCGCGGCCAGGCGCTGGGCAATCGCAGGCGTGGGCACGAACCCGCTCAGGTATGGCTCGTCGACCGAGCCCGCGTAGGCGTATATGCCGCGTTCGAGCAGACGCCCCCCCACCGTTCGCCGGTTCATCGGCTTCTGCAGCGAGAAGGAGTGCACGATGTGCAGGGCCGACGGGACCTGCAGGATGGGCAGGTCGCCCGCGCGTCCCTCCTCGGCGATATCGCCCGGGAGATCGAACTTCGTCGATGCACCCTTTGAGTTCATCAGCATCAGGAGTGATGACCCTGCCTTCCCATCGCGGTCCCCGATCGGGTTGACCATGCGCTGGTACCAGTGGTTGATCGTGTGCTTGGGTTGGTCGTTGAGTTCGACGCGCATCCCGATACCCTCGAGGGCAGTCGCGGCTTCGCTGCCGTCGTACTGGATCCAGGGCTCGCCGTTGCCGTAGCCATCCCAGATGAACGCCTGATCGAGCTCAAGGAACAGCGAACACATGGCCTGGTAGGCCGTTCGGGATTCGTTGCCGATGATCTGCCCGCACCATGCCCAGCGTTCGCCCGAACCGTTGTGCTCGCGTCGCCCGATGCGGTCGCTCGTGGCCAGGCGTGCCCGGGCACCGCTGCCTGTTTTGATCTGGGTGCCCGTGTTCATGGCCAGGGTGATCGTGTCGATCTCGTCGCCCAAGAAGGCCCACGCACGCCCGGAGCTCGTGGCGAGGCGCTCGGCCTCGCGTTCGATCAGGTCGGCGGCTTCCGGTTCGAGGGGCTTCCAGACATCGGCGGGCTTGGTCATGAAACCGATG
>DEXG01000014.1:12316-48285 GCA_002364005.1 Phycisphaerales bacterium UBA3190 | reverse complement strand
GCTTGGTCATGAAACCGATGGGCTGGAACCGCCCCGCCGCCAGCGCAAGGGCCGCGGGCCAGGCGTCATCGCCCGGGTCGGTGAGCACCACGCCCGGGCTCACGATCCCCTGATCGTTGATGGACTTGATCGAGTCACGCCAGTCGTTGCGTTGCTCGCTGAGGGCCTTGGCCAGTGCCTTTTCAATGCTCGCGGCCCGGTCGTCC
The DNA here is from genome assembly GCA_002364005.1 of Phycisphaerales bacterium UBA3190. Classification (GTDB taxonomy): domain Bacteria; phylum Planctomycetota; class Phycisphaerae; order Phycisphaerales; family UBA1924; genus UBA1924. The sequence continues at coordinate 48,079 of DEXG01000014.1, read as the reverse complement.
CTGGTGCCTCCGAACTGCCAATCGCCGTCGTCTTCGAGGCGCAACACTTTCTCGGGTTGGTACGCACGCACAAAGCGTGCGATGTGCTCGCGTGATTCAACGCTCCCATCGTCCCAGAGGACCGGGAATCGGAGCATCGCTTCCCACTGGCTGATCGCGTAGAGATAGCTCGGGGCGTCGTCTACCACCACCACGAAGGGGAGGGTCTGCTGGACCTGACGCAGCAGGGATGCTTTAAGACCCGCCCGGCGGATGACCTCGGCGTCTTCGATCCGTTCGAACAGCTCGCTCAGCGAACCCGAGACCTGCCCGCTCTGGGTGGTATTCGAATCCGCACTCGAATCCTTGGTGACTTTCACCGTGGTCGATCCCGGATCGCTCGGCTGTGAACGAGCACCCCCGGCACACATCATCAACGACAGACAGAATACGCACGGGGTTACTCGTTTCATACACCATCGTACGGCCCTCATGCCCCGTGTGTTCTTCGCATAGACTTGATCCCGATGCCCAGCAGCGACCGAAACGATTTTGTCCAAGCCGTCCAGCACGCCCGCCAGTCGTCGCCCGACGCGTCGATGGTCGTGGTTCCGCTGGCGATCAGGGTGCTGGCCGACCAGCTCACGCCGGTGCTCGCGTACCGTCGGCTCGTCTCAAGCGACCAGCGGACAGCTCCCTCGTTCCTGCTCGAATCGGTCGAGAATGGCGATCAGCAGGGACGCCACTCGATCCTCGGGGCCCACCCGGTCATCGAGTTCACCGCACGAAAGAACGCCGTCACGCTTGTCGATCATGAGCAAAAGCAGGAAACGACCAGCGGCTCGGGCGATCCGCTGGCGGATCTGCGTGCCATCAGCGAACAGTGGGCCTACCACACCCCACCCAACGCCCACGAGCAGGGGCTGCTCCCCGACTGCGTGCTCGGCGGCTGGTTCGGATACAGCGCCTACGACTCGGTCCGCTATGCCGAGCCCAAGAAGCTCGGCTTCGAGCACGCCCCCAAGGACGATCGCAACCTCCCCGACATCAGCTTCGGCTTCTACGACGAACTCGTCATCTTCGATCATGTCGAGAAGCTCGTGCACCTGGTCAAGCTCGTGCGCGTCTCGCCCAGCGACGATCCTGCGGCTCGGTACGAATCGGCCCTGTCGGACCTGGACCGCCTGGCGACCCGTGTGCAGGAGCACTCCAAGCCCCTGACGCTCGGACGCGTGCCCAGCAGCAAGCCGAGCCGCAACGAGCCGATGCCCTGCAACACGACGCACGAAGAGCACGCGTCGATGATCGAGCGGGCACGCGAGTACATCGAGGCGGGCGATATCTTTCAGGTGGTGCTGGGTCATCGCTTCGAGCGACGGGCCAATGCCGACCCGTTCGATGTGTACCGGTCGCTCCGAGCGGTCAACCCGTCGCCGTACATGGTCTACATGCAGACCGGCGGGTGCATCCTGGTCGCGTCGAGCCCCGAGATCCTCTGCCGCGTACGCAACGACGAGCACGGCCGGGCGATCGTGACCAACCGCCCGCTGGCGGGCACGCGTCGGCGCGGGCGCACGCCCGAGGACGATCTGGCGATGGAGCGTGACCTGCTCAACGATCCCAAAGAGATCAGCGAGCACGCGATGCTCGTGGACCTGGGCCGCAACGATGTGGGCGTGGTTGCCAAGCCGGGGACGATTGAGCTCAGCGAGCTGATGCAGATCGAACGCTACTCGCATGTGATGCACATCTCCTCGACCGTGACGGGCGTGATCCGCGACGGGCTCGACTGCTGGGACGCCCTGCGGGCGGCTTTGCCCGTAGGCACGATCAGCGGGGCGCCCAAGGTTCGGGCGATGCAGATCATCGACGAGCTGGAGAAGGTCCGGCGCGGACCCTACGGCGGCGGTCTTGGGTGGGTCTCGCTCGACAAGCAGATGGACATCGCCCTGACCCTCCGCACCATGGTGGTTCCCGTCGATCGCTTCGACGAGTCGAACCCCGACGGGGCCTGGGAGTTCCACATCCAGGCGGCCGGTGGCATCGTTGCCGATTCGCTGCCCGAACTTGAGTATAAAGAGACCGTGAACAAGGCGGCCGCGCTCGGGGCCGCGATCGATCTCGCCGAGCGTGCGTTCACAGACTCCCGGGTCTGATGCCCGGATTTTGCTTGGAACCGGTTCCTGGGTCTCATAGCATGCAGTGAGAATCACAGTCTTTGGGATTCAGAGGGAGAGAACATGAATCACAGCATCTGTATTGGAACGATGACACTCGCGTTGTCGTGCATGATCGCCAGCGCCGGGAGCAACGGGGCCATCGGCTCGTTTGATCTGGGCAGCGAGGGATGGTCGACCGACAAGGACGCCCGCAACTTTCGCTGGGAACCAGCCGGAGGCAACCCCGGCGGCTTCATCGCAGCCGACGACATCGGCAGCGGTGAATACTGGCGATTCGCCGCCCCCAGCGACTACCTCGGGGACCGCTCATCGAGCTATGGCTACGCGCTCTCATATGAGCTCAAGCAGCTCGGGACGGTGGGCAGCGTCACCAACCAGAACGACATCGAAATCGTCGGCAACGGCATGACGCTCTCGTACCAGTTCGGCGTGGCACCCAGCGGCGATTGGACCGCGTTCAGCGTTGATCTCGTCGCAGGCGTCGGCTGGATGGTGGGCAATGAGTCCGCGACCGAGGCACAGATCCGATCGGTGCTGGGCGATGTCACGAGTCTGAGCATCCGCGGCGAGTACCGCGTCGGGGCCGATTCGTGCGGGCTCGACAACTTTGTCCTCGGTGGGCTCTGCACCGCCGATTTCAACAACGACGGCGCACTCGATTTCTTTGACGTGTCCGCGTTCATCGACGCGTACAGCAACGGCGATCCGTCGGCGGACCTGAGTGCCCCATACGGCGAGTTCAACTTCTTCGACATCTCCGCCTTCATCGCGGTCTTCAACGCTGGGTGCTGAGGCGTCTGGTCGTGGCGCGTCGGCTGTGCCGGCCCGCTCAGGGTGTCCAGATCGCCTGGGCAATCGTGGTGGACCACGGCGCGGACCACAGCACCAGTGTCACCAGCACATAGCACGCCATCATCACGCCCACCGTGCTCTGCAGGCTCAGACGGGTTTGAAGCAGCGGGTGCGAGAGCGCCCGCTGTACTAGCCCAGCGATGCGTGAATCACCCATACGAACACGAATGCTCGCCCAGTCACCCATCGACTTTGTTGCGATCAGCACCATGAGCGGGAACGCGGTCACGACGATCGCAAGGTAAAGCATGAACAGCGTGTCTTGGTTCATCGAGAGCGTGGTGTTCCCGACAACATGCACGCTGGACGAGTTGGGATTGATCTGGGTGGAACGGGCGATGAACGCGTCATCGACGCCGGTCCAGAACACGCGTGAGAAGGTAAAGGCACCCGTGATGAGCACCCCGGTGAACATGAGCATCACCAGGGCCCTGCCGACGCGTGTCTCCCATTGATCGAATCTGTTGCCCGTGATCTTGTAGAGTTTGACCGAAACCAAGAGTGCACCGATGATGCACGAGAACACGATCAGCGGCACCGTGAGCTTCTGGAGGAACTTCAGCGGCTGATTGCCCTGCTCGAGCTGCCGTTGACGAACGCTCGCCGGGACACGCTGCTGCGAAGATGGCCGCGAGACCGGCTCCAGTCGTACCGCCTGATCGCGCTGCAACTGCGACCCCATGTCCGATCCTTGCGGGAGCACGGAGCCCGCTCGGTAACCTGCGCTGTGTATCGAGTCGTAGATGATGCCCGAGCGGAACCCGGTGCTCAGCCAGAGAATCAGCAGGGTGCAGATGATGACGGCGATCAGGAGCTTGATAGCGTTCATGCGTGATTCCCTCGGCTCAGGCCAAGGGACGATCGCGCGTCACCGAGGCATCACCGGCCTGTCCGGGCATTCGTCAATATCGATCCAGTAATCGGTGTATTCTTCGATTTCTGTCCAAGTCGAAGGGTTGTCAGCCGTTCCCTCGTCACACTCGGTACAGTCGTCAGGATATTGACCATGTTGAAAGAAAGTATGTGTGATGACTCGAGTGTAATCACAACGGACCTGTTCGAATGGTGGCGGAATAACAGTCATAGATACCGTCCAGGGCCCGCGCTCGATCATAGCCTCATTCTCGACACACACGCAACCGCCACAGGCCGACATCGTCGACCGCAGGCAGTTCAACAGCTGCTTGGTTGCCGGGTTCATGTTGTATGTCGACCCAGCGGTACCCGTCACGAGCAGCTCGGACATCCCGGGGGCGACGGCATAGCTCACATCGGCCAGCAGATCGATCATCGGCTCAGGGTCCGACAACGCCGCGACCGTCTCAGTGAGCGGGTCGCCTTCGATAAACCCTTTCCAGATCAGACCTTCCACGCCGCCGTCGACATCCTGGTCGCTGAACGCGGCGATCGCCTTGCGCTCGCGGGAGTAGAAGAATGTAAGCGATTCTTCGCTCATCCCCGCGTTGTTGTAGAGATCAGCGGCTTTCTGCATCGCGCTCACGGGCTCGTAGGCGTAGACATTCCACTCATCATTGGGCATCGCCTCGAACCACATACGCCGAATATTGCCCACACTCAGCGCTGAGCGGGGAATGGCCCAGAATCCCAGAAACGCGTCGTTGGTGTCTTTGACCGCGTTGAGCTCCCAGCTTCCCACCTTGAACGAGTAGTGCTCCGGTTGCATCGCCTGGGCAGCGCATCGGGCACTCAATGGCCCACAAAGCAAGGCCAAACAAAGCAGGAACGACATTCGTAAAGTGTGTTGCATGAGATACCTCCAGTATTAATTTTGAACACCGGAGCATCGCACATTGTCTCAAACTGTCAAGAGTTGTCCAAAAATTGCGCAATATTTGCCAAAATTGCGATGATCTTCGGTTGTTCTAAGGCAAACAAAGTAAAAACAGACACGAACTCTTGCTCGTTCGTGCCGGATCAACTGGTCATTTGATTTGCTTTAGCTGGTTGCCATCGACATCTTCGGCTCATGCAGCGCATCCTTGAGGTGCTGCGATGGCTTGAATGAGCAGGTTGTGCTCTCGCCGATCTGGATCGGCTCTTTCGTGGCAGGGTTCATCCCGACGCGCGGGGCTCGGTGCTTCTTGGTGAAAGTACCGAAGCCGCTGATCGCGACTTTTTCTTCGCTTTTCAGACCGTCAGAGATCGCATTGATCACCGCTTCGATCATCTTGCTTGCTTCGGCTTTCGAGCTTTCCAGTTCAGACGCCACTGCTTCGATCAGGTCAGATTTGTTCATCGCGAAGCCTCCATGCTGCGAGTGCGAGTTCGTTCTGGGTGTCGAGTCGGCTTCGAAACGGCTCCCGTGTGCAGTTCCCAGCATCGGCCCGCATCCCTCAGACGCTTGAATTATCCCCAATAGCCCACTTGTTATCCCCAAGCCCGGGCCCGGTCCGCCCCGATCAGACGCCCGGTGTGGGATAGCATCATCCCTGATGAACAACCCCATCGTGCTGATCACCGAACCGCTCTCACCCGAACCGCTCGCCTGGCTCGCCCAGCGTGCCGACGCACGGGCCATCAACACGACCACCCCCAGCGACGCCCAGCTCGCCCAAGCCCAGGGCCTGATCGTCCGGACCTACACCACGGTCGATGCGGACCTGCTCGATCGCGCACCCGAACTCCGGGTCGTGGCCCGTGCCGGCGCTGGGGTGGACAACATCGACATCGACGCTTGCCGATCACGGGGCATCCCGGTGGTCTACACCCCCGAAGCCAATACCGGTGCCGTGGCCGAGTTCGTCATGCAGACGATGCTCGCGGCCCTGCGCCCGCTGGTCACCATCGACGAGCCGCTTGATCAGCCCGCATGGACCGCCCTGCGCAAGGCCTCCGTGACCGATCGCTCCTGTGTCGGGACTCGGCTGGGACTCATCGGGCTGGGCAAGATCGGCAAGCGCGTCGCCCGAGCCGCGGGGGCGATGGGTATGGAGGTGGTCTACTACGACATCGCGGATATCTGCCAACAGGATCGTTGCAGCGCGGTCTCTGTCCCGCTCGATGAGCTGCTTGAAACCAGCAGCGTGGTTTCTCTGCATGTCGACGCTCGCCCCGAGAACCATCACATGATCGGCTCAGACCAGTTCAGCCGCCTGCGCACCGATGCCATGCTGATCAACGCGGCGCGGGGCAGCATTGTTGAGCCTGTTTCGGCCGCGTCGTTTGCCAAGTCCAACCCCGACGCGCGCCTGATCCTTGATGTCCACGACCCCGAGCCATTCGGGTCCGATTACCCACTGCTCAACCTGCCCAATGTCACCCTCTACCCGCACATCGGCGCGGGGACCAAAGACGCCAAGGAGCAGATGAGCTGGGTCGTGCGGGATGTCGTGCGGGTGCTTCAGGGCGAGCCGCCCCACCACCAGGTGGACTGGTAAGACCTATTCATCGTTCCACCAGCCATGCGTGACCGTGCCATCGCGACCAACCGAGACCCAGAACGCCCCGTGCTCTGCGGTTGTATACCACACACGCCCCGGTCGCTGACCATCCCACCGATCATCATCGAGCCGCGTGGGCCCGGTCGATTGCATGATGATCCTGGGGGCGAGCCAATCAATGAACGCATACGCGGCTTTGCGAGCGCTGCCGTGGTGCGGGAGTTCGATGATCCCATCGCCCAACATCTCAGGCAGTTGCCTGTATCGCGCCCGCAACTGCTGCATCGCGTCGGCTTCGATATCGCCGGTCAGGAGCAGCTTCGGGTCGTCGTCCTCGGCTGGTGAGGGATCGACCAACGCAACAATCGAGGTGTCGTTGTCATCGAAGCCCTCGATCGCATCGGGGTCGGGCCAGAGCAGGTCGATCGTTGCCTCACCCAGGAGCAACCGCTGCCCCGCCGACACCACACGCACCGTGATCCCCCGCCGCTCAAGATCGTCACGCACGCGATCCCATGCGGGTGATCCGTCCTGATCGAGCCGCGGCGAGATCAGCACGCGATCGAACCCAAAGCCCTGGGCCAGGTCGGGCAGGGCGTTGTAATGATCGAGGTTGTCGTGTGTGACGATCACATCACGCAGGCGGGTGACACCCATCGCACGCAGTGCGTTGCAGGTCATGTTGCCCACGCGTCGATCGAGCGAGCCGCAGTCCCAGACCATCGCCTCGTTGCCCGATTGCAGCACGATGCACGAACCATCGCCGACATCGAGCATGGTTGCTCGCAGCGGTTCGTTTGGGCGATGCAGCGTGGGTTGGGCGATCCCCCACAGGGTGATGAGCATGCAGGCCGCGATCGCGATGGGCTTCTTCCACGAGATCACCCGTGTGACGATCAGCGTAATCAGCAGGGTTGAAGCGATCGTCCACCACACATCAACCGCGGGCACCCGCACCCAGGCGAAGGGGATCGCCTCTACCCAGCTGACCGTGTCGAGCACCCATGCGCTGGGGATATCGACGAGCCACATCGTCCGCTGCGCCAGCGTCGGCGCGAGCATGCCGACGACGACCTGCGCGTAGCCCATGGCCATCAGCACCGCGACCATCGGGACCAGCAGCACCGAGACCACCGGGGCCAGGACCCCCACCACGCCCGCGTGGTACATGATCACGGGCAAGGCGACCGCCCAGCACGCGATGTTCATCTTCAAAAGCGACCATGCCCATTGCAGGATCCGTGCCGCCCGCCCACGATCCGCACCCACCATCATGCTGATCTGGCGATCCAGCAGGGTGCGTTGCTGACGATCGCTCATCACCACCAGCAACCCGGTCACGCCCATGCTCAGCTGATAACCCATCGACGCGGCGTCCAGCGGGCGCCACACCAGCAGCAGCACCCCCACCCACGCGAGTATGGTGATCCGGTCATATCGGCGTCCGAACCGCGTGGCCAGCAGCATGGCGCCGACGATGATGGCCGCACGCACGATGGGCGGTCGCAGCGGGATCAGCAGAACGACGCCCAGCAACACGAGGATGACCACGAGTGCCTCCAGGCGCGGGTGATCGCCAAACAGCCGTACACCTATCGCGAGCATCAGCACCACCAATGCCAGATGGAAGCCCGAGATGGCCAACACATGCGCGACACCGACGCGTTGGAACCGGGTGTACACATCGTCAAACCTCGGCTCGCGCTCACCCAGCAGCAGGCCCGATCGCATCGCGGTCACATGATCCGGCGGGTCGGAGCCGACCAAACCGATACTCACTTGTGCGCGATGACGGACAAACGAACGCAGCCGGAGATACAGGCCCTGCGCTCGATCCCACAACCCGGCATCAACCCGTCGGCGTACATGCGTCGCGTCGTCGATCACCATCGTGCCCACACGCCCCTGTTGGGCGGACCATTGCGACCAGTCGGGCTCGCCAGGGTTTCTGCGATCACCGGGTGGGCTGAAGTTGCCCAGCACCTCCACCCGGTCGCCGGCTCGGAGCCCCAGCTCGCTGGGCAGCACCAGGCGCAGCGTCCCGCTTGCTTGCACCCATTGCGATCTGGTTGATGATTCGTGGATCAACACCGAGCGCACGCGCAGCTCGGCACGATTCGATGCGTCGGGCCACATGGGTGGGTCTGCCAGTCCCTGCGTACGAAAGATCACGCGGCTGCGGTCCAACACCACCCCTCGCACCTCGATCGGCACGCGTGGGGTCTTTGCATCCATCGTCCCCACGATCATGTGCAAGCGATCGGGACGCTTTGGGTCCGCACGCAGCATAGTCCAGCCGCATGTCAGGAGCAGCACGCACAGCGCGAGCGTGGCGGTGCGCCATCGGGGTGGCCCGAACACACTTAGCGTGAGCACCATCGCCCCCGCGCCCAGTGTGTACAGCGTGGGTGTCGAGCCGGCCACCCTGAGCAGGTGTGAACCAGCGATCGATCCAACGCAGAAGAGTGCGAGTGTCGTGAGTGCCCGACAACGCGCGTGCGATACTGACCTGACGAGTGTCTCACCCGACATGCGTAATTTGTAGCCGATTACGCAGGGTGTTTCACGCACAGAAAAGCCCCGGGCGATACCCGGGGCTCATAGTTTGCAGTTGGTTGTGACTTAGTTCACCGACTGGATGATGTCATCGAAGTCGCTGATGATGTCGAAGGTGATGTACTTGCCGTCTTCGTCTTTGAAGCGTTCGGATTCGTTCTTGAAGTTGAGCCCGAAGCCGATGTGGTACTCGCCGCCGTCGGTATCGGCGTTGGCACCCCAGCCGGTGTCGGAAGTGCCGAGGAAGTACCCATCAGCGCCGGCGGACTGGGCGACGAGGTTGCCGCGTGGGCGGATCGGGAAGATGTCGTGCACATCTGTGCTGTCATCGAGGACCTCGCCGGTGGGAAGCCCGTAGTACGAGGGGCTGCCGAGCAGTGTGGCGAGGGTCTTGACGCGGTCTTCCGCGTCGACCGCGGTGTTGCCGTCTGATCGGTATGCGCTCAGGGCGCTGATGGCGCTTTGGTTGTTGCCGCCCTCGCCGATTGCTGTGGCGTCGTTGCCGTAGAAGCAGTTGTTGCTTGCCAGGTAGAACCACGCGGGTCCTTCGTAATCGCCGTTGCCATCGGAGTTGACGCTGGCGAACTGCCCGTATGGATCAGGATCATCCCCGTCGGGGTTGATCGAGCCGCGTGCGGTCTCGTCCTTGACCCAGACGAGCAGGGGGTTGCCGAAGGAGTCGACGACATCGGGCATTAGGTGCTGCCCATTGTTTCGGCTGGTGATCTGCTGGTTTTCCTCTTCCCGCATGACTTTGAGGAAGTTGGAGTCGGGTGCGAAGTACGCGCCCGAGGCGCCGATGAGCTTGGTATTGGCGACGACCGCTCGGTCATCGCTGTTGCTGAACGGGGCGATCGAGATGATGCCGCCGTCGGTGTCAGATGTGCTCCGGTTCACCTCGCTGGAGTAGTCGGCGTAGCTGCCGACGATCACATCGGTGCCGCCCAACTCGAGCATGACATTCTCCATCGCGGACATGCCCTGGTCTTCGTTGCTTCGCAGCCCCATCTCGTAAGGTGAGAAGTAGCCGGGCATGCGTGAGCCGTTGTCGTTGCTGAACGAGCTGACGGCGTTGGTGAACGAGTTCATCATGTTCTGCGTGGCCGACTTCTTGCCAGCCCGGCGTGCCCCCGCAAGGGCGGGCAGCAGCAGCCCCGCGAGCAGGGCGATGATGGCGATGACCACGAGCAGCTCGACGAGCGAGAAGCCTCGCGCGATGCGTGGGTTGTGGTTCGATGCGTGTGCGTTGTGCATACAGATGCTCCGTTGGGCCCGTCAGGGGCGATACTCTCGTCCGGCACAGATCGGCATTTCGTCCCCATACCGGCCGCGCTCAGGTGTCATCGACCCGCAACTATACGGGCCCCAACGCCTTGCGGATGCTCAGAACACCCAGAACAGCAGCATGATGATCAGCCCGCAGACGCCGAAGATCACCCAGAGTGATACGGTTTTCTCGACCTCACCCAGGTACCAGCCGCACTGGGGGCACATCTCGGACTGGTCGTAGATCGTCGATTTGCAGTTGGGGCAGGTGTCGAGTTCGTTGCCGAAGGTGTCGAGGTCCTCGGCGCTGGGGCCCTCGGGGTCGAGCCCCTCGCTGAGATCCCAGTCGCGATCGTCGGGTTCGTCTGTGCCGCCGCCCCCCCATTGCTGGGGATGACGGGGTGGCTGCTTGCCGCCGCTGTGGCGTGTGCGTCGCATACCCAATGGTAGTCATTCATCTTTGCAGTTCAGGTGTCGAGCAAATGGGCCGATAAAGAGATTGTGTACACCAACGGCCTCTCCAGCATGTTCAACTTCGGTCTGCGTCAGCTTTCGCAGAACCAGAACGCCGTCCAGACCTCCCTCGAGCGTCTGGCGACGGGCAAGAAGGTGAATCGCGCCAGCGATGACCCCAGCGCCATCATTCCGATCGAGAACCACAAGGCCGAGATCTACTCGCTCAACAAGGAACTCGACGCGCTTGGTCGTCATGAGGCCTTCCTTGGCGCCAAGGAGGGCGGGCTCAGTGTCCTCAGCGACATGATGATCGAACTGCAGGGGCTGGTGGTACAAGCCGCCAACACCGGCGGAAGCACCGAAGCGGATCAGGAAGCGATCCGCAACGACATCAACGGCATCCTCAGCGGCATCGACCGCATCGCCAGCACCACCATGTTCAATGGCCAGCAGGTGATGCAGGAGTACACCAGCGCGTACCTCGACGATGATCTCACGAACATCGCGGATCTTGTCTTCGAGAACCCCGAGAAGGCGCAAGAGATCGCGGACACGGCGCTTGAGAAGGTCTCAACAACCCGCGGGGCGATCGGGACGCAGCTCAAAGAGATCGATTCGCGTCGCAATGTGATCGGCGAGACCCTGATCAATCTCAATGCGTCGCTGTCATCAATGGAAGACACCGACTACGCGGCCGAGTCGGCCAAGCTGGTCCGGGCCCAGATTCTCGAGCAGGCATCCATCGCGGCGATCGACATCAGCCGACAGAGCGCCAACCAGGTGCTGGACTTGCTCAAGACGAGCGCCGATTTCATCAAACAAAGCAACGCCTGAGTTGATGCAGCACCATCGTGCGAGGGGTGTCAGACAGCACTCGTCTGTTTCTGTGTGCGCATGAAAAAGGCGGTATCCCCCACGAGAAGACACCGCCCGTTGTGTTCCGAAGCTCAGATGGCCCAGGAGGAGTAGCCTCGCTTCAGAACACATATATCGCCGCAACAATGTCAGCATCGAGTGTGTGCAGTACTTCGATGCCAAAGCCCCTCAGAGACCCCATCTTGCGATCCCAGCTCGGGTGTGCATCGAGCCGAATCGCGGAGAGGAAAGGTGCGGCAAATAAGTTGTAACGCACAGCCACGACGCCGGCGATGGGACAGCATCCCCGAAATCGCGTTCGCTGTCAAAGGGAAACCGACCGAATCTGCGCGCAAAATGCGTTTTTAGCCCCTCAGATGTGGTCAGGGGGCAGATTTGATGCAAAGCCGAACGCCTGCGATGGGCACCTTGGCCAGAGCGGACACCTCAGCAAGTCCCCCGCTTCGCAACCAACGGTCTGCTTGAAACTTGATTGCCGCGTTGGGGACCCGGATCTCCAGTCGACCTGAACGGATCCCGATCGGGACGCACGACTGGGCCAACTGATCCGGTGCGGCCGCCGACCACGCCTGAAGCAATGCGGACTCGGTTTTCGAGACTTTGCGGAGCGTCTTCATCTGGATCTGCATGTCGCCGCTGAGATCGCGGGCACGCTCGGGGCGCACGCGGAATCCCCGCAAACGCCCGAGCGGGTCGCTGGCGATCGGTGGGTTCGAAGATGAAGATTGCTCATCACGCGGCTGCATCGGTCGAGTGTATCAGACGAGGCGGGCGCTGTTGCTATCATTGGCGACGATGGGCACACGAATCACGATCGAAAATCTCGTCAAGGTCTTTGGAAGCGGGAGCACCGCGGCGACAGCCGTCGATGATCTGTCGCTGACGATCGAGCCGGGCGAGCTGTTCTTCCTGCTTGGGCCCTCGGGCTGCGGCAAGACCACGCTGCTCCGCATGATCGCGGGCTTCATTGACCCGACGAAGGGGACGATCGCGTTCGATGGCAACGATGTCACGCACGCCCCGCCCAACAAACGAAACACGGGCATGGTCTTCCAGTCCTATGCACTCTGGCCCCACATGACGGTGGCCCAGAATGTCGCTTTCGGGCTCAATGTACGCAAGGTGCCCAACCCGGAGAAGGATCAGCGGGTCATCGAGGCGTTGACGGCCGTGCAAATGGAGAAGTACGCCCAGCGCAAACCCAACCAGCTCTCGGGCGGTCAGCAGCAGCGTGTGGCCCTGGCGCGGGCGTTGGTGATCAAGCCCGATGTGCTCCTGCTCGACGAGCCCCTGTCCAACCTGGACGCGAAGCTGCGCAACGACCTGCGTCTGCAGATCCGCAAGATCTGCAAGGACTCGGGCATTACCACGGTCTATGTGACGCACGACCAGAAAGAGGCGCTTTCGATGGCTGATCGGGTCGCCTTGCTGCGTGACGGGCAGATCATGCAGATCGGGACCCCGCGTGAGTTGTATCGCGCACCCAAGACCCGCTTTGTGGCTGAGTTCCTGGGTGAAACCAACCTGATCGAGGCCAAGCCCAGCGAGGTCACCCCGGACCGTGTGCAGTTCGAGGTTGAAGCGGGGAGCTTCAACGCCACGCCTCAGGCAAACATGGAATACCTATCAAATGGCGAACAAAACTTGCTCTCTATTCGCCCCGAAGCGATCCGGCTGCGACGGCCTGAAGATGGCAACACTTTGCCTGGCAAGCTGTTAGAGACGACCTATCTGGGTGAGACCGCCCAGCATCTCGTCGAGATCAAGGGGTGCCCGCCCATCAAGATCGCGGAGATGAACCCCTACAGCCCAAGCAGCGCGGTGCATCCTGAGCCGGGTGATTCGGTTTGGGTGGAGTTCCAGCCCGGCGATATTGTTCCGGTCGATCGGCGCTGAGCGGTGCATCAGGCGGCGTGTCGGAGCTGCTTCTGATCGAGCTTGATTGCTGGGAGTAGCAGCGCGATGCGTGTACCCTGATTGAGCGAGGAATCGCAACGCATCGACCCCCCCGCTGCCGCGAGTAGTTTTCGGCAGACGCGAAGCCCAAGCCCGTGGCGTTCGATCTTTGACTTTGATCGTGTGCTGGGCAGGTCGATGGCCTGGCCGCTGTTGAGCTGGCTGACCTGGCGGGGTGTCATCCCAACGCCCGTGTCTTCGATGATGAGTTCGATCCCATGCGTGCTGGATCGGTTGTTCCATGTGGAACATGCCGAGGGCGGCAGTGGGCGTGACTCCAGCATGATGCGGTGGTGGGGGTCTCGTGGTTCAGGGTGCTCGTCAATGGCGCGCAGGGCGTTGATGATCAGGTTCGAGAGGATCTGCTCGATCATGATCGGCATGGTATCGGGGGCAAGGCCCGTGCTCAGGTCGTTGAGTTCCAATCCCAGACGATCTCGGTCGTCGGCTCGAACGCCTGCGATGACCCGCCGATGGATCTCATTGATCCCGACACGCTCGCACTGGGCGTGGTCATCGGTGGGGGTGTCGGGCAAGAGGAAGATCTGGGTGAGCTGCTCGATGCGTCGGCAGCAGTCCCCCACGGCTTGCAGCGTTTGCGTTGCAAGCTCGGGCTGACCCGGACGCATCTGTGCCAACTGTGCCCGCGCAGAGAGTTGGGTGAGCAGGTTGTTGACCTCGTGGGCATAGAGCGGGGCCATGGCACCCAGCTCGGCCAGGTGTGATGCGCGTGCCAAGGCCTGGGTGGTTGCCATTTCGGCTCGCACTTCGTCTGGCTGATCGCTCAGGTTGGTCTCATCGGGGGCTCGATGCATCAAGCCCGATATCGGGCGTATGGTGCTGGCGGTTCACGCTGAATCATGAGCTTGGCTGAGATTCAGTGTTGTGTATCGGTCGTGGTGTCGGGGGGGGTGTCGGTGGTGGCATCGGTGGTGGGGGCTGGGATCGTAGAGACGAGTGGGCCGTGCAGTGGGTCCACGCCCCCGCCGCTCATCAGCCAGGCCTTGAGTTCATCTGGGCGCAGGTCGGTCTCATGAAGCTGGGCCAGCTCGATCCAATCGAAGCTGATCTGTTCCTCAATGCTCTGGACCGTCTCTGGGGGTGTGCGTTTCCCTCCCAGTTGTTCCATGTGGAACACCAGGTTGATCTCATGATGCATGCGTTTGGGGCCTTGGAATACCTGTTCGGTGCTGATGAGCAGGGGGCCGACCTCAACGGACTGGCCACACTCTTCGATCATCTCACGCTTGAGGGCGTAGGCGGCGGGCTCTGAGAACTCGACATGTCCCCCGGGCAGGTAGTAGTAGCCCACCTTGTTGTTTTGACAGAGCAGCACGCGGCCTTCATGAATCAGTAGTCCACGGGCAATGATCTCGATCTTGGGTGCTTTGGGCATCGGTGCATGGTATACGCACCACGCATGCCTGTGCGATGAACTAGAATGTGTTGAGTGAGAATCAGGCGTTGATACGCAAGGAGAACCCGCGCATGACACCAGCAGAGAAAAAGACCAAGAAGACCAAGCGGGCTCGGCTCGGACGCGGGCTCGGGGCGCTCATCGAGCAGGGGCAAACGCCGAGCGTTTCGATTGATCTTGAACAGGGTTCATCGGTTTCGGAAACCAAACAGAAAGCGAACACCGAGGATTTGCCATCATCCCAGGTGCAGGAAGTTGATGATCGACAACTGGTGCTGGAGATTGCAGTGGGGGACATCGTGCCCAACCCGCATCAGCCCAGGCGTGTGTTTGATGAGCAGGCCTTGTCGGCTTTGGCAGAATCGATTACTGCGCACGGGCTGATGCAGCCCATCGTGGTGCGGCGCTCGGGCGATGTGTATGAGCTGGTCGCCGGCGAGCGTCGTTGGCGGGCGGCCAAGCTAGCGGGGCTGGGCACCGTGCGGGCCCTGCTGAGCGAAGCCGACGACGAACGATCGGCCGAGCTGGCGTTGATCGAGAACATCCAGCGCGCCGATCTGAACCCGATCGAACGGGGTATGGGCTTTGCGCAGCTGATCGAACGGTTTGGAATGACCCAGCAGCAGCTTGCCGAGCGCATGGGGATGAGCCGGCCGGCGGTCGCGAACCTTATGCGGCTGCTCGAGCTTGACGCTTCATTGCAAGAGTTGGTGGCCCGGGGTGATCTGAGTGTTGGTCATGCCAAGGTCCTGCTCTCATGTCAGGACGAGTCTCGACGCAATAAGCTTGCAGAGGAATGCATCGTTGAGGGATGGACGGTTCGCCTGTTAGAGCAGCGTGTCAATGAAGCAAATATAGAGGATCAGGTTTCGGAGCATGTGCCGAACAAGACTGAAACACCGGAGCGTGGTCGCCTGCATACGGTCTTGCGCGATATGGAGCGTCGTATGAGCGAGCAGCTGGGGACGCGTGTGATGCTGAAAACCAACGCTCAGGGGTCCAAGGGGCGGGTCGTGATCGAGTTCTACGACCTCGATCAGTTCGATGGGCTGCTCGCCCGAATGGGTGTCCAGAGCGACGAACTCTCTGAATAAATGCATATACGCTTTGAAGTACCTCTTCATTGTGCGATATGAAACGAATTTATCATCAAATGAGTTTGCTTCATTGACATGGTGGACATAAAGTTGCGTGCAGCCCATTATTGAGTTGGCATTGCCACTTTGATGTTGCCTATCTGGGTTATATCCCCCATCACTATTCTGTGATGAACCCAATTATCTTCACTGTCGTCGAATGAAAACGCGTCAAGCACTAGGAAGAAGTTGTCCACATGGCAAAGAAGAAAACCACAAAGCGTAAGCCAGCAGCAAAGCCCACAACGAAATCAGCTGTCAGCATGTCAACCGCCGAGTTGCAGGCAGAACTGCAGCGCCGCGAGCGGAACATCAAGAAGCTCGAGCGTCGTCGCGAGCGGCTGATGGAGGATCTCCAGGAGATCGAGAAGCAGCTCGCTTCGGAGGGCGCGCTCAGCGCCAGCGGCGGGATCCGTCGTCGTCCTCGCAACGAGATGAACCTTGTTGATTCACTCGCAGCAGTGCTCAACGGCAAGGAAATGAGCGTGACCGAGGTCACCCAAGCCGTCCAGCAGGCCGGCTACATGACCACAGCCGCCAACTTCCGCACCATCGTGAACCAGGCCCTGATTCGCGAGAAGAAGCGCTTCAAGAAGGTTTCACGCGGGCGGTACACCGCACGCTGAGCTGCTTACGCGGCCCAAACAACAAAACACCCGCGTGTGCTCACGCGGGTGTTTTTGTATGCGTTGACATCAAGTGCAGGGCTTCTCAGCGCTTCACACCCGAGTGCAGTCTCGATGGACGGTCGAGGTAGAACGTCGAATCGATATCTTCCGAGAAGGCGCGGAGGTTGGTATCGCGCATGTGAGCGTGGGTGTTCATCCGGTCCGACCCGCGCTCAGCGAGGGTGTGCATGGCCGGGGACGGGTTCCAGCGGATCGAGTCGATATCACCCGCGTGGCGTGGCCCGGAAGACGAGCAGCCGACCAGCAAGGCGGGGAGAACGAAGAGTGTCGCTGATGCCATCAGACGGCGGGTGTGGCGCTTGGTATTCATGGGTGAAAGCCTCGTGTGTATATCGGGTCCCTGTGGGGCTCGCGTTTGATTGAACAACGAGCATAGCGAGTGGGCGGGGGATTGTCACGCCCATACGCGTGCGCGCGTCCCCGCGTGTGCAGATCGATACGCAAAGGATACCGCAGATGTTCCCTCTCACGCAAGGTGTGATAAATGTCGTCGTGGCAACGGTTTGGTTGTCCACGCGGTATGCACAATTCGCGCGGTTCACCAACTTCGCGGGGAATTGTGGGATCTGACCGATGGTGAGGGTGGTATGGTGAGTTGAACGCGGCTTATCGCGGTCGGTCAGACAAGTTCGATCCCTTTGAGTCTCTGATTGGGAGCCGAGCGATCTGGGCGAAGACCAGGCCTCCATCGAGTGGAAGGTCGGGATCTGGACCTGGGCACCCCCCTGTTTCATCAGGGTTTCGGACACTGACACCGACTGCGATAAGCCGCGTTTTTTCATGCGCTTGCGGCATCCGTTCCCCACCACACCGAACTGCCAGATCGCTCACCGTGGCTGCCAGACCGGCAGCGATGGCGGTGCCGATTGCCAATACCGGTCAAAGAGGGCCGAATTTAGAAGCTGTGGGGGCGTGTTGGGGTTTGGCGCGCCAGTTGCACCTTTTCTGCCATGCTCGCATGGGGTCTGACCCGAGCGGGCGTGTCAAAAAGGAGGCACCACACCATGCGAATGGACAAACTCACCACACTTGCGCAGCAAGCACTCGCCCAGGCCCAGCAGTCGGCCATGGGCTCCAGCAACCCCGAGGTCGGGTCGCTGCATGTGCTCGATGCGCTGATTGAAGACAAGAACGGCCCGGTTGTTTCGATTCTCAAGAAGCTCGGGGTCAACGCCGCACAGATCGCTCAGATCACCAAGTCCGAGCTTGGTCGGCTCCCGACCACAACTTCGGGCGCGGGCAGCAGCGGGCGCGAGATCATGGAGATCCTGGGCAAGGCCGACAAGGCCGCCGAGGGGATGGAAGATCAGTTCATCTCCTGCGAGCACCTGCTGCTGGCGCTGACCGAGATCAGCGGGGGTGCTGGCGAGGTGCTCAAGGTTCACAACATCGACACCAAATCGGTGAAGAAAGCCATCGCGGAGATCCGCAAGGCCTCGGGCGTGGAGCACATCACCGATCCCAATGCCGAGGGCTCATTCGAATCGCTCAAAAAGTACGGCATCGACCTGACCGATCGTGCACGCGACGGCAAGCTCGACCCCGTCATCGGGCGTGACGAGGAGATCCGGCGTTGTATGCAGGTGCTGAGCCGACGGACCAAGAACAACCCGGTGCTGATCGGTGAGCCCGGCGTGGGCAAGACCGCCATCGCCGAGGGCATCGCTCTGCGCATCGTCAACGGCGACTGCCCCAGCAGCATGAAGGACAAACGCATCATCGCGCTCGATGTCGGTCAGTTGCTGGCCGGTGCCAAGTACCGCGGCGAGTTCGAGGATCGGCTCAAGGCAGTCCTGCGCGAGGTCGAGGGCAGCGACGGGCAGGTGATCCTGTTCATCGACGAGCTGCACACGATCATCGGGGCCGGTGCGGCCGAGGGCGCGGTGAGCGCGGGCAACCTGCTCAAGCCAGCTCTTGCACGAGGCGAGCTTCGCTGTATCGGTGCCACCACGCTCGACGAGTACCGCAAGCACATCGAAAAAGACGCCGCCTTTGAGCGTCGCTTCCAGAAGGTCCTGGTCGATGCCCCGAGCGTCGAGGAGACCGTCGCGATCCTGCGCGGGCTCAAGGAACGCTACGAGGCGCACCACGGCGTGCGGATCCAGGACAGCGCGATTCTCGCGGCCGCGTCGTTGAGCGATCGGTACATCACCGACCGCTTCCTGCCCGACAAGGCCATCGACCTGGTCGATGAGGCGGCCAGCGCGCTTCGTATGGAGATTGACTCGATGCCGACCGAGCTCGATGAGCTTCGGAGGAAGATCATGCAGCTGGAGATCGAGCGCGAGGCCCTCAAGCTCGAAGCCGAGAGCGATTCGAGCACCAAAGAGATCGATCGCGTCGAAGCGGAGCTTGGCGAGCTGCGTGAGCAGAACAGCGTGCTCAGCGCCCGCTGGGAAGAAGAGAAGCAGGACCTGGATGTGGTCCGCACCATCAAGAACGAGATCGATGCCAAGCGCACCGAGCTTGAGCAGGCCCAGCGTCTGGGTGATCTTGAGCGTGCCGCCCGTATTCAGTACGGCGATCTGGTCGAACTCAACAAGCAGTTGGCCGAGGCCGAGGCGCACATCGACGAGCGCCAGAGCAAGGGCGATGTGCTGATCAAGGAAGAGGTTGATCCCGAATCGGTCGCCCGCATCGTTGGGCGATGGACGGGTATTCCTGTCTCCAAGCTCATCGAGAGCGAGCGCGACAAGCTGATTCACATGGAAGAGCACCTCAAGTCGCGGGTGGTGGGGCAGGACGATGCGCTGCTGGCGGTGTCCAATGCCGTGCGACGCAGCCGTGCGGGCCTTGGTGACCAGAGCAAGCCCATCGGCAGCTTCCTGTTCCTGGGCCCGACGGGCGTGGGCAAGACCGAGACCTGCAAGGCCCTGGCCGAGTTCCTCTTCGATACCGAGGACGCGCTGGTGCGCGTTGACATGAGCGAGTACATGGAAAAGCACGCGGTGAGCCGACTCATCGGTGCGCCTCCCGGCTATGTCGGCTACGAGGAGGGCGGTGCCCTGACCGAAGCGGTCCGGCGTCGCCCCTACGCGGTGATCCTGCTCGACGAGATCGAGAAGGCCCACCCCGATGTGTTCAATGTGCTGCTCCAGCTGCTCGACGACGGGCGTCTGACCGACGGCCAGGGTCGCACGGTGGACTTCAAGAACACCATCGTCGTGATGACGAGCAACATCGGCAGCCAGAAGATCCTCGAGATGGCCGAGCACGGCAGCGAGGACTGGGAGATCGAAGCGGCCGTGCGCGATCTGATCCGTCGTGGTCCGGGCGCGGATCTCGATGCCCAGGGGCTCAAGCCCGACATCGAATCAGGCCGCATGAACGCGAACCTGAATGTCGGGATGCGCGATCAGTTCTTCCGCCCCGAGTTGCTCAACCGCATCGACGAGGTGGTGGTCTTCCACCAGCTCAAGAAGGAGATGCTGGTCGGGATCGCCGACATCCTGCTGCAGAGTCTGCAACAGCGTCTGAGCGAACGCGACATCGCGATCGAGATCAGCGACGCGGCCAAGGAGCAGCTCATCAGCGAGGGCTACGACCCGGCCTACGGTGCCCGCCCGCTGGCACGGACGATCCAGCGTCGCATCGAGAACCCGCTGGCCAGCCGCATACTCTCCGGCGAGTTCGACGCGGGCGACACGATCGTTGTCGACGCGGCGGGCTCGAGCTTCACCTTCACCAAGGGTGAGGCGGAGCACGCGAGTTTCTAATCGCATCGCACTCGATCTTTCATGTGCATCCACGAGCCGCCGATTGCTTTGATCGGCGGCTCGTTCTGTGTTGGGAATCTTTTCGATCCATGTATAAATAGGTGTACGCATAAATGGATGACGATGTCTGTTCGATTTCGTCCGCGTGTACCTTGTCCCGGCGTGGGCCTGTGAAAACGATCGCCGACTATGGCCGGACCAATCGACATCCCGAAATCTGATCATGACCTGTCCCCAACCACAGCGGATCGCCTGCTCTCGCCGTTTCATCGCTTCATGCGATTCGAAGCGGCGGGTGGGGTGTTGCTGATTCTCTGTGCGCTGAGCGCGATGGTCTGGGCGAACTCGGGCTGGGCGGCGAGCTACAACGAGTTGTTCTATCAGAACAAAGTCACCGTTGGGTTTGGCGATTGGGCGCTGAGCAAGCCGTTCATTCTGTGGATTAATGACCTGTTGATGGCGGTGTTTTTTCTGCTCGTGGGTTTAGAGATCAAGCGCGAGGTGCTGGTTGGGGAGCTCCAGAGTCCGCGCAAGGCGGCCTTGCCGATCGCGGCCGCGATCGGAGGCATGGCGATTCCGGGGCTGGTGTATGCCTTGGTCAACATGGGGCAGGGTTCGATGAGCGGGTGGGGTGTGCCCATGGCCACAGACATCGCGTTTGCGCTGGGTGTGCTGGCGTTGTGCGGCTCGCGTGTGCCACTCTCAGTGCGGGTGTTTCTGACTTCGCTGGCGATCGTGGATGATCTTGGCGCATTGCTCGTGATCGCAGTGTTCTACACCGAGAAGATTGGCGTGACCTACCTCGGGTACGCGGGCGGGCTGCTGATGCTCATGGCGATTCTCAACGCCATCGGTGTTCGCCGCGTGCTGGTATACATGCTGCTTGGTCTGGTCGTCTGGTACTTCGTGCTCAAGAGTGGCGTGCACGCGACGATCGCTGGGGTGCTGGTGGCGATGACCATCCCTGCCAAGACCCGGGTCGATCAGGCACGCTACAGCGGGTTTGTTCGCTCGATGCTCGAGCGGTTCGATGCGGACTCGAAGGGCAGCGAGCGTACCTGGACCACGGGTAGACAGCAGTCTGCGGTGCTCGCGATCGAGGACGCCGGGCACAAGGTCGAGACGCCGGTGCGTCGCTTGGAGCATTCTCTGATCCCCTGGGTCGCTTTCTTGATCCTGCCGGTGTTTGCGCTGGCCAACGCCGGCGTGCCGGTCAGTGGTGGTGGGGAAGATGAGGCGGCTGCGTCCGTGTGGTCGAGCCGGGCGTTGTGGGGTGTGGTGCTGGGGCTGCTCGTTGGCAAGCCGGTTGGCGTGTTCGGCTTCGCCTGGCTGGCGCACAAGATGGGTATCGGCGTGCTGCCGGAGGGCGCATCATGGCGTCATGTCTTCGGCGCGGCGTGGCTGTCGGGCATCGGTTTTACGATGGCGCTGTTCATCGCAAACCTCGCGTTCCAGAGCGAAACGGATCTCGATGCGGCCAAGCTGGGTGTGCTGGGTGCATCGGTCATCGCAGGTATCGTTGGTTTCGCGATCCTGATATGCACACCAAAGTCGGAGCTGGCCTAGGCAACAAACAAACGAGCCGGCGTCCTCCCTCTGGCGCCGGCTCGTTGCTGCAGAGATTGTCGCGATGGATCAGCGTTTGCGACGGGTTGCGATCAGGCCGCCCAGTGCCAGCAGTGAGGCCGACGCGGGGGTGGGCACCGTGCTCCAGGTCACTTCATCGAAGGCGACATAGTCCGCGGTTGAGTTGGTGTTGAGCACGGGGATGTTGACGCGGGCGGTATCGAACGACGCGTCTGCGACGAAGCCGAAGAACTCGACATCAAACCCGTTCTGAGTTGCGGGGACGAACAGGTCTTCAACGATCTGCCCGTTGCTGAAGAGCGTGAGGTTGAAGCCGTCGGCACCGTCCTGCGGCTGGAAGCCCGAGATGTCGAAGCCGAAGGCCTGCACGGCCTGGCCGAAGGTGAAATCAACGCTGTACGAGCCGGTCTCGCCCGCAGCGCCGGGGATGTTGTGGCCGAACCGCAGGTACTTGCGTCCGCCGGCGGTGGTGTTCTGGAAGCCGTACCCGTCCGGGTCGCCCGCCTCGATGTACGAGGTGACCGAGCCGTTGAACAGGTTGGCCCCCAGTCCCGAACTGAAGACCGATGGCATGGCGATCTGGGCCAGCTGCTCGGCTTCGAAGTCTTCGATGGTCTGCGGCCCGGTGTTGATGTTGAAGTCGGCTCGGTTGTCATAGATCGACAGGCCGCCTGCGTTGGTGAGTGCGGTCGTGGTGGCGAGCATTGCGAGTGTGATTGTGCACAGGTTCATGGTGGTCCCTCTCTTGTCGTGTCTGTCTCGTGGCTGTTCCTGGTCTGGCCCTGACTGTGTGTCGTGGGCACTGCAATGAACAAAGCGAGAAACACGCCATGCAGGTGACACGAGATGAAAGGGTTTTTAGATTGGAGCATGGAATCAGTGAACGCTCGATCACTGCTGGCTGCTGCTGGCCAATGTTGGGCAAATCATGCGGCCAGATGTGATCAATCACGGTTCCATGACGAATTGTCAAACTGCGCTGCAACCCCGCCCGGAACCGGGTATGGCATGATGCGTATGGAACGGTGGGTCATGTCTGACCCGAACCCAACGCCGGAACGATTCTGCTCAGTCTCGAGCAATCCGGTGAGAACAGAATAAGGCACAGCAGGTGCTTCATCCCGGTTGTCGGATGTGTGTGTGCGATCCGCTGACGATAACATGAAGCTACCTCGCTCGTCGGCCCTGCGTCCCCGGGGCCGACGAATTCAGAGCTTGATGCGTAGCCCGACGCCGGGTGGGTAGGTCTTGCGAGAGAGCGTTTGCTCATCGACACTCGACAATCGGTCATCTACGAATCAGCTACTGAAACGACTGGGTACGCCGCGCGGTGTGTGGTGCGTGCGACCCGTCGATGACGCGTTTGTTTGTCCCGCGTGTGTGTGCGGGTTTCCCGACGGGACGAGCGAGCGCGAACAACGGGTCGGGTGTGTTCGGGGAGAGAGAAATGCCCCGACCCGACTGCCGACGCCGGGGTGGATGACCGGCGACGGCCCCGCCGGGCTGGGATGTCCCCCCCAGCCCGGCATTTTTTATGCGCTCATCGCCGATGCGCCTCGTACTCTTTCTGTATGGCGGGCACGACCCAGCATTCGGAACACAGTCATGACGCGTCCAATCGGGCGGTGTTTCAGCGACGCCACCGCCTGGCTGGGGGTGATTTCTCGCCTGTCTTTGAATCGCGTCTGCGTAAATCGCGAGGCCCGATCACGGTCCACCTGCGTCCGACTTCGCTTGATGAGCACCGCCTGGGCCTGTCGATTGGCCGTCGATTCGGCGGGGCGGTGCAGCGCGGTCGGTTCAAACGCCTGATGCGGGAGGCGTTTCGTCTCAATCGCGGGCAGCTGCCAACCCCTCCTTCGGGCGGGGCGTACGACATCGTGGTGACGACACGGGCGCACGAATCGGCGGACCTTGAGCGGTACGCGGCTTGGTTTCTGGAGGCGGTGCAAGCCGCCCATCGGGTCCATGCCAAGCGCGTCCAGGATCAGTCGGGGCGGGGCGATGGCTGAGCGTCGTCTGCCGATGTGGATGCGTGTGGGCAATGTGCCCTTCGTGCTGCTGATCCGGTTGTATCGGGTGACGCTCTCGCCGTTCATCGGCGGGCAGTGTCGCTACGAGCCGACCTGTAGTCTGTACGGGCTGGATGCATACCGGTTGTATGGGCCGATCCGAGGCACGCGAATGACGATTGGGCGCATCCTGCGTTGTCACCCGTTTGTCAAGGGTGGGTATGATCCCGTGCCGATCCCGGAAGTGGATGATGCGGATACGGACCAGGGTGGTTCGATTGAAGCGAGAAAGGGGCATCGCGAAGATGAGTCGACTCCCAGCAGCCAAACGCCGTGAGCAGCTGCTCGATGTAGCCGCCCGGTTGTTCTCGACCAAGGGGTACGCGGGCGCGACGACGGCCCAGATCGCCAAAGAGGCGGGCATCACCGAGCCCATCATCTATCGCCACTTCAAATCCAAGCGTGACCTGTTCGTGGCGCTGATCGAGCGCACCGGGCGTCAGACGCTCGAGCAGTGGGAGGGCGATCTGGAGGGGGTCGACGACCCGGGGGCACGCCTGAAGAAGATCATCGACGAGAACCCGATGGTGTCAGAGAAGGGACGCGACGGGTACCGGGTCTTGCTGCAATCGATCTCCGAGGTTGATGATGCCCTGATCCACAAGGCCGTCAGCGACCATATGACCCGCCTGCACGCGTTCATCACCCGCGAGATCGAGCGGGCCCAGGAGGCGCACAAGGTGACGGGGCGTTTCAGTGCCACGGTGATCGCCTGGGTGCTGGTCAATGTGGGCATGGGCTACGGCGTGCTGACGGCCATGGGCGTCCCCGGGCACGGCTTCGACAGCAGCGGCACGCATGTTAAGGATGTGCTGGCCCGGATCCTCGTCGGCCGCGAGGGTCAGAAGGACGATCTGCCCGAGAGTGGGCGCGCCAATAAGAACGAACGCTTCGACTCTGGTAGCTGACCGGGCTCTTTGGCGGACTGGGGCTGACTCAGATCATGGATCGCATCTACCTCGATCATCACGCGACGACCCGCCCGTGCGACCGGGCGATCGATGCGGTGAATATGGCCCTGCGCGAGCACTGGGCGAACCCGTCGAGCGTGCACCGCATGGGGCAGGAAGCGGCCCGCGACCTGGAGCACGCACGCGGACAGGTCGCCAAGCTGCTCGGTGCCAAGTCGCGGGATATCACCTTTACGGGCTCGGGCACCGAGGCGATCGATCTGGCGATCCGGGGCGTGCTGGGGGCGATCGCTCGATATGACTCAGACAAGAATGTGGTGCTCACCAATGAGATCGAGCACAGCGCGGTTCGCAACCTGTGCAAGCAGCTGCAAGATCTGGGGCGAGCGCGGGTGAAGATGATCCCGGTCGACCCCGGCGGGCGGGTGAGCGTCGAGGGGCTGGGCGAGCTGCTCAAGGAGCATGGCGACCGGGTGGCGATGGTCAGTGTTCAATGGGCGAACAACGAGACCGGGGTGGTGCAGCGGGTCGACGAGATCGGTGCGTTGTGCCGATCCAGCGGGGTGCTGTTTCACTGCGACGCGACCCAGTGGGTGGGCAAGATGCCGACCGATCTGGGGGGCGAGGACGCGCCGGCGTTTGATCTGCTCAACTGCTCATCCCACAAGTTCCACGGCCCCAAGGGTGCGGGCGCGTTGTGGGTCCGTCGTGGGGTGCGGCTGCTGCCCACCACGCCGGGGTCGCAGGAGCTCGGGCGCCGGGGTGGCACGCACGCCTTGCCGGCGATCGCGGGTATGGGCGCGGCGGCCGAGGTGGCGATGGAGTGGTTGGGCGACGAATCGAGCCGTCAGGCGGTGGGGGCCTTGCGTGATCGGCTCGAGCAGGGGATCGTTGAGCGGTGCCCAGGGGCACAGATCAATGGGGATCAGGGGCATCGGCTCTGGAGCGTGAGCAATATCGGGTTCCCGGGGCTGTCATCTGAGGCGTTGCTGCTGGGGCTGAGCGAGCGGGGTGTGTGCGTGAGTGCTGGGGCGGCGTGCGCGTCGGGCTCATTGGAGCCCTCGCCGGTGCTTTTGGCGATGGGTGTTGATGAGCGCGTGGCGCATGGTTCGATCCGGCTGAGTCTGAGCCGCGATACGACCGAAGCAGAGGTTGAGGGTGCAATCGATGCCGTCTCTCGGGTTGTTGCGCAGCTTTCGCGTGCCATGCCGACCTGATTTCTTGGTGTTTCGTGCGGGTCTGCTGGCTCAGGGGCGTGAAACCCGCTACGCTGGGCGTTATGAGCAACATGCCAGGCACCTATGAAAACTCCGATGTAAACCTGTACCAAGAACCGGAGCGCACGAGCATCATGGCGATTTTGTCGCTTGTGTTCGGCGTTTTGGGCTGTTGTACATTCGTAACGGCCCCGGTGGGGGTGTTGCTGGGTGTCTTTGGCATCTTCGGGATTTCACGCAGCAAGGGTCGTGTCGGCGGCATGGGCCTGGCAATCGGCGGCTTGATCGTCAGTATTCTGTCGATCGCGATCTGGGCCGGCATTGTCTTCGGTGTTGGCGGTGCCATGAAGGTGGCCATCAATCAGTTCGGGGCAACGACCGAGGGCATCCTGACTGATGTTCAGAATGGCGACTTTGATTCGGCCCGGGCACAGATGATCGCTCCCGCGAGCGATGTGAGCGATGCCGACTTTGCGGCGTTCTATGCCTCATACAAGGCGGATCTGGGTGATTATGTTGGCCTGCCCAGCGGGATCGGCGAGCTGTTCAGCGGGTACGGCGCGGTTGGACAGCAGATTCAGGCGTATAACGGGCGTCCTGGCTTTGTGCCCATGCCTGTGCGGTTTGATAGCGGCTGGATCCTTGTGATCTATGTCATGGAGACCAACGGCCAGGGCGGCGGCACTGGTCCCAACGGGATGCCCCCACCCAAGATGCTGATGCTGATTGGTCCAGATGGTCAGGAATACACGCTCCCGGCTGATGCGGGCGACAACAGCTCGGTGAATCGCCCGGCAGATGGCGGAGAAGTCCAAACACCGGACACCGATCAAGCCGATGAATCGGGCGAGGAAGACCCCGAAGGGCCATGATGCCCGGGCTGGGGTGCCCGCCAGAGCACGCGTGTGCGATGCCGGCGGTGCACGCATGAGGGACACGCGTGGTGAGTGATCTGACGCAGCCTGATATCAATCACACCCCGCCAGGGCGGGAGGGTGAGGCGCCGATTATTCGCCTGCGAAATGTGGTGAAGCGTTTCGGCGATCAGACGGTGCTCTCGGGCGTGAATCTCGATGTCTACCCCGGCGAGACCATGGTGATCATGGGCGGCTCGGGTTCGGGCAAATCGACGATGCTGAGGACCATGATCGGCACCCACACAGCCGACGAGGGCAGCGTGGAGCTGTTCGGCCAGAATATCTGCGGCTTGCGCGAAGAGGCGCTCAACGAGGTCCGCAAGAAGTTCGGCATCCTGTTTCAATCGGGCGCGCTGTTCAACTCGATGACCATCGGGGAAAATGTGGCCCTGCCCCTGCGTGAGCACACCGACCTGGACGATGAGATCATCGATATCCAGGTGAAGATCAAGCTCGAGCTGGTGGGTCTGCGCGAGGACGCGCACAAGTACCCGGCTCAGATCTCGGGCGGCATGAAGAAGCGTGCGGGGCTGGCCCGAGCGTTGGCGCTGGATCCCAAGATCCTCTTTTATGATGAGCCCAGCGCGGGGCTCGACCCGGTGACGAGCGCTCAGATCGATCAGCTGATGATCGCGCTGACGCGCCAGCTTGGTGTGACGAGCGTGGTGGTGACGCACGAGATGGACAGCGCGTTTACCATCGCCGATCGCATGGCGATGCTCGACCGGGGTGTGATGCTGTGCTTGCACGAGCGGCAGTGGTTCGAGCATCTGCGGGACCTGCCGACTGAAGAGGCGGCGAAGCTGGAAGACAAGCAGCGCCTGGTGCGTCAGTTCCTGCGTGGCGACGCGGAGGGCCCGCTGTCCGAGCGCCGTGACGAGGCGTCGTACAGCGCGGATCTGTTCGGGATGACGATGGACCGCGTGACACGCACGCCCAGTGTTGAGCCGACACGCGGGTGATACAGAGATGATACTGAATCGCCCGTTCGCACGATGCGTCACGGGCAGGGGTACGACATGAGCATGCAACTGGTCAGCCGAAACAATGTGGTCGCGGGGCTGTTTCTGATCCTGAGCATCGTGCTCGCGGTCTTCATCGCTTTCACGCTCTCGGATGTGCAGGACCGCTTCGTCAAGCGGACAGACTACCTCGTGCACTTCCCCACCAGCGTGGGGGTCGCGGGGCTTCAGCCCGGGGCCGAGGTGACCTTCGGCGGGCTGAGCGTGGGCAAGGTAAAATCAATCGATACCAGCGCCGAGCGTGACCCCGAGACGGGAGTCGAGATCGTGCGATCGCACCGGGTGGTCGTGGCGCTGAGCAGCGATCTGGTGCTGTACGAGGACGCGTACGCGGACCTGACGCTGCCTCTGCTTGGCGGCGTGTCGCGTATCAACATCGCATCGCCCGGCAGCGGGGGATACGAGGGCGGTCCCGTGGATGCCAACATCACGCTTGATCCGGGTGAGGCGATGCGTGGCCGATTCGCGCCGTCGATCCTGACGCAGCTTGGTTTCACGACCGAGGAAGCGCTGGCGATGAAGGAGACGATCCACGAGGTTCGCCAGATCTCGGCCAATGTGGGCGAGGTCTCCGAGACGATGAAGCGCATGGCCCTGCAGCTCGAGCCCGAGTTCGGGCAGGGCGTCGATGATGGGCGCAGCACGCTGGCCAATATCCGGACATTCAGCGAGAACCTCAATGCCGAGGACGGCTGGTCGTCGCGGGTCGATTCGATCCTGGCCAGCACCGATGACGCGGCCAAGAAGATCGAGCCGGTCATCAGCGATGCGCAGGCAACGATCAGCGAGGCCAAGTCGTTGATCGAGGACAACCGCGAGAAGGTCGCGAGCATCCTGGAGAATGTGAACGCCACCACCGAGCGTTTCAAGCTCGAGACGATGGAGCAGGTCAACGAGCTGCTCGACAAGGGCACGCTGGCGCTCGGGTCGTATCGGGATGTGGCGGAGAACGCCAACGGCATCCTGCTGACCAACAAGCCCAAGATCGCCGCGACGCTCGATTCCACGCGGGATATCGGGGTGCAGGGCAAGCTGTTTGTCGAAGAGCTGCGTGCCCAGCCCTGGCGTCTGCTCAAGAAGCCCAGCGAGGATGATCTCCGGCGTGAGCCGATTTACGAGGCGGCCCGCACCTACGCCAGTTCTGTGTCCGATCTGCGTGTGGCCTCCGAGGCGCTCGACGCGGCTCTGGCTCAGGCGACCCAGTCGGGCGGAGATACGCAGGCGATCGAAGAGATCCGGAAGATCGCCGGCGTGGTCGACGAGGCCTACCAGCGATACAGCGAGGCCGAGCGGGCGTTGCTTGAAAGACTCCGCACCGGTTCACCAAAGCCAACCCCATGAGGCCGGCATCAGAATCAGGATTATCCCGCCGCCGACGCATCACGCTGGGCGCGATCACGGTGCTGCTGACCATCGCGGCTCTGGGCGGGGCGTTGCTGGTTGGGGCGAACGGTGGGCGTGAGCGGTTGGATCAGGCATCGGCCCAGGCGATCGTCGGGGGTGTGACGAGCATCACCCAGGGTGTGGTCGCGGTTTTCGGGCAGGTCGGCACTGACCCTGAACAGCTCGGGCATGGGGTGCGTCGCTATGAACCCGCGCTCGACGCTTGGGTGCGCATGGGTGAGGATGAACAGATCGGCGAGCGTGTGGTCCTATTGATCCACGGCCTTGACGAGCCCGGCGGGATCTGGGACCAGCTGGCGCCAGCACTTGCCCAAGACGGGCACACGGTGCTGCGATTCGATTATGCCAACGATCAGGCGGTCACCATGAGTGCCGACGAGTTCGGCTTCGCGCTGGGGCAGCTCGAAGTCCACGGCGTGCGCGAACTGGATCTGGTGTGCCATTCGATGGGGGGGCTGGTCGCACGCGATTGGTTGACCCGGGATGGGTATGGCGCGGGTTCACTGCGTGTGGAGACGATGATTACGCTGGGCACACCCCACGGCGGATCGCCTTGGGCCCGTTTGCGTGGGGTGGCCGAGGCGCGTGAGCAGGTGCAGCGCTGGGCCCAATCGGACGACCTGGACCCGAGGCGTCTGCTGGGGTATCTCAAGGATGGATCGGGGCAGGCGGGGATCGATCTCTTGCCCGGCTCGGCGTTTTTGCAGGACCTGAATGCACGGTCCATGCCCGAGGGCCTGCGAGTGATCTGCGTGGTGGCGCGGACCGATGAGCCGAGCACGCTGGCGGGGACAGTCGGCTCAGCATCGGCCCGGGCGGCGTTGCGGGATCTGCTGGGCGAGGATCAGGCGGGGGTGGTGCTCGACGAGGTCGATCGCCTTGGGCGGGAGCTTGGCGATGGGGTGGTGCCCGTGTCGTCGGCCGTGATGGAGGGGGCCGACGAGGTGATCGAGGTCCACGCGAACCATCGCTCGATGGTGCGGACAATCGAGCTGAATGAAGCGGTGCGGGCCCGTCAGGGCTGGCCCGATGCGCCGGAGCCGCCTGCGATTGAGATCGTTCGGGACCGTTTACAACGGGACTGAGTTTGTGATATGATCGGGATATGGCGCAGCGTCGTCACCATTACGAGCACGCTTTCGAGCGTTTTCTTCGTGATCAGCGCATCCCGTACATCTCGGTTGATGAGGCGAAGAAGTCGCTGCTGCCCGAGCGGGTGGCTCGGGATCGTGTCGGCGAGGCCGGCAAGCTCAAGAACTTTGATTTCGTGATCTATGGCGAGGGTGGGAACCTGCTTGTTGAGGTGAAGGGCCGCAAGCTGCCTCGGATTCAGCTCAAGGACGGGCGGCCGGCCAAGCCGCGCATGGAGTCTTGGGTCACGCTCGACGATATTGATGCGTTGCGTCGCTGGGGGGCGTTGTTTGGGCCATCGTTCGAGCCGATGTTCGTGTTTTTGTATTGGTGTGACGATGTGCCTCCGGACGGGTTGTTTGTGGAGACGGTGGTGAACAAGGGGCGTTGGTACACGATGCGGTGCATTGATGTGGAGAGCTATTGCCGCGTGATGCGGATACGGAGCCGCAAGTGGGGGACGATGAGCCTGAGTCGGGAGGACTTTGAGCGATTGAGCAGGCCGTTTGGGGTGTCGGGTTGGTCAGAAGGGGCGCTGATTCGCACGGGGTTTGTTCGTGAACCGGTGTTTGAGCCGCTGTGCTGATGTGGTGGGTCAATGCGGCTTGTTGGGTGTTTGGCGCTTGATGCGGGGGTGTCTGCGGTGTAGCGTGGGTGCATGAAGACCATGTTTGCTGAGCGTGTGTGCCGATCGATCATTCGCCGAAGCTCGGCGTTGAGTGTGCTGTTGCTGTCGATGCTGATGACACTCAGCACGAGCCAGGCGCTGGCACAGGACGAGCCGCTGCGGCCGCCGACGACCCAGGAGCCGCCGAGCGGCCCGAAGTTCATCGTGCTGGGTGTGGCGCTGCTGCTGGCCGGTCTGGTGATCGTCGTTGCGACGCTCAAGTCGAAGCGCGGGCATCAGGACTGACCTGACGGGCCGGACCGTGGCGAGTTGTCTGCGGGCAAGGAACGATGTGAATCTGGTGTGATTCATGGGGCTGTGGCCCTGTCTTTGGCACGCGCGTCGAACCGGGGCGGGCCGGTTGTGGTATATCTGGGTGCAGCCGATGGGTGAATCGACGCGATGAGCGCGCCATCCCGGGCTGATGGAGATGAATATGAAGACCAATGACACAGGCACCGCCGTGCCGAGATCGAAGCGATCCGGGCTGGTGGTGCTGAACCTGTTTTTGCTGCTGGTGCTTGGCACCGTGATGCTGGCGCCCGATGTCGGGGCCCAGATCCGAGGCGAGATCCAGAACCCCCGCGTGCGTGGTGAGTATGCCCTCGTGGGTGGCGAGACGCTGGGTGATAACGCCAGCACGGTCTATGTGCTCGATTCTGCGAATCGTCAGCTGGTCGCGTTGCGGTGGAACGACAGCAGCAAGAGTCTCGAGGGTGTGGGGTTCCGGGACCTCGTGCGTGATGCCAACAGCGATCCCGATCGATAAACAGGAGCCTGCCATGACAGATACACAAACACAACGCGTGCAACGCAACGGCGGCTGGCTCTGGGTCAGCGCCGGGGTACTGGCGGCGCTCATTCTCGTGCAGGGCGCGGGGCTGCTGGATTCGTCCGCTCGGGCCGAGATGGCCATCAGCAGCGGCGCGTACGCCATGATGACCAGCGACGGCGGCAACGACGAGATCCTCGTGGTTGTCGACTCGAGTCAGGAAGCACTCATGGTCTACCGCAGCGATCGGAATCTGGGGTTGCAGTTGCTCGAACGCGAGAACCTGGCGGCCCTGTTTGAGCGGGCCCGTGCCCGGGCCACGGGGCGACCCTAGAGTCTGTTTGCCCAGGGCGTTGCGTACAGCCCCTGTCCCGATTGACTCACAACGCGAAACACCGTGCCCATCCACCCGCTGCCTCAGTTCGAAGAAGACCTGGCCACCTATCTCAAGGAGAAGGAGGACCGGGAGGCCTATGAGCGGCTCAACGCGCCCACGAGCATCGTGGTGCGCTTCGGGTACATGCGCATGGTCGGCGAGTTCCCCTATACCGGGGAGGCCAAGCCCGGGTGTGGCTCCAAGCTGGTCGTCAAGACCCATCGTGGCACCGAGATCGGGGAGATGCTCACGAGCACCTGCCCCAACTCTGGGTGCAGCAAGAGCGTCAGCCGCAAGGAGATGCTCGAGTACATTGAGAACAGCGGCGGGCGTCAGTACCCGTTCTACGAGCGGGGCAAGGTGCTGCGAATCGCAACGCCGGACGACCTGAACGCCCAGGAGAAGCTCGAGCAGCAGAAGAACGAGATGCGCATCGTCGCCAAGCGGCATGTCGAGCGGTCCGGGCTGCCCATGCAGGTCATCGAGGCCGAGCCGCTGCTGGGCGGCGAGCGGGTGGTGGTCTACTTCGGAGCCGAGGACCGGATCGATTTTCGTGATCTGGTGCAGGACCTGCAGCAGGAGTTCGGCACCAAGGTCGAGCTTCGTCAGGTCGGTGCCCGCGATGAGGCCCGCATCACGGCGGATTATGAGCGGTGCGGCCAGTACTGCTGCTGCAAGAACTTCCTCAAGGTGCTCAAGCCCGTGAGCATGAAGAGCGCCAAGGTGCAGAAGGCGACGCTGGATCCGTTGAAGATCTCGGGTCGTTGCGGGCGATTGATGTGCTGTCTGCGCTATGAGGACGAGACCTACGAGGCGTTGCGCAAGAACCTGCCACACCGCAAGTCGCGTGTGGGCACGCCCGATGGCGATGGGATTGTGATCAGCACGCAGATCCTGACCCAGCTGGCGCTGGTGCGTCTGGATGATGGCACTGATGCGGCGTTCCCGATCGAGAACCTGACCCCGCCCGAGTTCAAGACCGCGCCCGAGCGTCCGGCGCCGGGTTCGTCGCGCGGGACCAAGACCAAGCGGGCACGCAAGCCCGAACGCTCGTCGACAAGCGAGACACCCAAGGACAAGCCGAGCCCAGCAACCGGCGAAGCGCCGACGACCAAGAAGAAGCGTCGTCGCCGGCGGCGACGCCGAACAGGCGAGCAGGGCGAGAACGCGGGTTCGGGTGGCAACGCGACCCAGGGAGATCAGGGCAGCAAATCCTCGGGTGGCCCTGCGGGCGGTTCCGGGCCTGATGCGTCGCCGAAAGCAGAATCGGATGCAGGCAGCGGCGGAGATCGCCCGAAGAAGAAACGGAAGCGGCGTCGCAGACGGCGCGGCGGTTCGGGCGAGGGCGGCACCAATAATGGCGGTGCGGGCGACTCAGGCGGCTCCAACGACGCGTAGCACCACGGGGACAGACGCATGACAGATCAACAGCACGCGGGCAAGCAGAGCAACGGGGCGGTCGGGATCAAAGAGACCCTGACGAGCCTTCTCATCGCGTTCATGCTCGCGTTCCTGTTTCGTGGCTTCGTGATCGAGGGCTTCCTGATCCCGACCGGGTCGATGGCCCCGACGCTGCTGGGCAAGCACATCCGGATGCAGGGCGAGGAGAGCGGGTACAACTGGGCCGTGGGCCCGTGGACCTACCCGCGTGGATCCAGTGAGCCCGTGCGCACGCAGATGGGCGTCGCGGTGCAGGACCCGATGTCGGGGCTTCGCTTGACCGAGCAGAACGACCGTCGCCTGGCGGCGGGTGATCGTGTGTTCGTGCTCAAGTACCTGCCCTGGTTGCACCACCCCGAGCGATGGGATGTGGTGGTCTTCAAGAACCCGGGCACGCACGAGAACTACATCAAGCGTCTAGTGGGGCTGCCCGGCGAGCAGATCGCCTTTGTTGATGGCGATGTGTTCACGCGTCAGTATGTCGAGGGGCAGACTGAGACGACGGGCTGGGACGCGTGGACCGGCGATGACTGGCAGGTCCAGCGCAAGCCCGAGCGTGTTCAGCGTGAGATGCTGCAGGATGTGTTCGATTCGGCCTACGCGCCGAACGATCCCACGGTGATCGAATACAAAGCGCCGCTGAGCGGGGCCACCCCTGGCTGGTCTGGCGTGAAGTACGGCGGCGACTACACCTACGAGGGCAGCGGGCGAACCTCGCTGGTGTGGAATGATCTTCGCCCGCTGACCGATCGCAACGCCTACAACCAGACCCGCAAGGGGTTCGACCTGTTTGATCGCAGCGATACGCCCGGCAGCATCCGAGCGTTCTGGCCATTCCCCGATGCGGATCTGGCGCTCTCGATGAATGTCCAGTCGAGCGCGTCCGAGCTGGTCGTTCACCCCACGGTCGAAGCGCGCGGCATGACCTTTCGTGCCAGTGTCGATCTGAGCGCGGGCACCGCGAGCGTGGAGCTGCGAGACAGCGATAGCCCGGACATGCCCTGGACCGTGCTCGACGAGGGGAGCTTCGATGCCGTGGCCCCGGGCGATTGGGCGCGGGTCGAGTTCTGGCACATCGATCAGGCGCTGTGGTTGTTCATCGACGACAAGCTGGTTGTGGGTGGTGCCAAAGCGGGCGCGTACGAGATGACGCCGGCGCAGCGTGCGTCCGCTGCGACGGGGATGAGCTGGGGCGAGCTTGAGGACTACCCCGATGCCGGCGACGGGCACGAGACGCTTGGGGTGTTCGCCGACAGCCGGGTCTACCGCACGCCGAGTCTGCGATGGGATTTCGAGGGCGATGCGTTCAGGGTGACCAATGTGCGGGTGCGACGCGACATCGCCTATCAGGTGAGCCCCCGCCAGCCCACACGCGGCGGGCACCCGAACTACTTCCCCACGCTCAACGGCGAGCAGTTCTTCATGTGCGGCGACAACTCGGCGAACTCGCAGGACTCGCGTCTGTGGCGCGACAATGAGATCTACCCGTGGGTCCGCGAAGAGATCGATAACATGCCCGGCACGGTGAACCGTGACCTGATCGTCGGCAAGGCGTTCGTGGTCTACTTCCCCGCCCCGCTCGACGATGGTCCGCTGCTTACGCCGGACTTTGGGCGGTTGCGGTGGATTTGGTGAGGCGAGGGGGTAGGCGACGCGGAATGACGCAGTCGTTTCTTG
The DNA here is from genome assembly GCA_002364005.1 of Phycisphaerales bacterium UBA3190. Lineage (GTDB taxonomy): Bacteria > Planctomycetota > Phycisphaerae > Phycisphaerales > UBA1924 > UBA1924. Next base: position 12,406 of record DEXG01000014.1, on the reverse strand, counting down.
TGTACATTCAAGATCAAGGCCGCGGTAGAGCGTGTCAAAAGCGAACGGCCCCGTAGGGGCCGACGGGTGTAGCCACGGGTGGAGCGAAGC
>DEXG01000014.1:5247-12140 GCA_002364005.1 Phycisphaerales bacterium UBA3190 | reverse complement strand
TGTAGCCACGGGTGGAGCGAAGCGCAACCCGTGGAGTAGTTGGAGCGATGCAAGATCCCATCGCCCCATCGGGGCGAAGGAATGCATGTCACCTATTTCCCACGGGTTCCGCTTCGCTCCACCCGTGGCTACAGACCTTGGCTCCTTCGGAGCCAGAGAGGGCACGGTGCTTACGACCTCGCGGCGATCGCGGTGCCGACATAGTTTTCGGCGGTGGGATCGATGCTGAATGAGCCGTGGGTTTCGCTGGTGATGGGTTCGCGGGTATCCATGTTGGTCAGTTCGACTTTGTTGTCGGCGTGGATCTCGACGAAGAAGCGGGCGTGCTGTTTCTCGGCATCGCTGCGGAGCTTCTTGAGGTTCCGTGTGGACTTGTATGTCACCCGCGCGTGCATGGGTGGCACGCGGTAGCGATCGCGGTCCCAGGGTTTGCGGTCGTCGCGCGATTTCCACTGCTCGCACTCGATGCCGCGGCGCAGATTGGCCACGAGGGTGTGGACCAGCGCTTCGTTGTTCTCGTCGCCGTTGGGCACGACGAAGGCGACGGGGCGGATGGAGGCCTGGGGGCGCGCGACGGCGTCCATGAGGTCGCTGCCTGTGGGCATGAGGCCTTTGTCTTCGAGCAGGTTGCCCAGGACGACATCGCCCATGCCGAAGCCGCACGCGGGGGTGGGCGGGCCGCCGAAGAGTTCGATGAGGTTGTCGTAGCGTCCGCCACCGGCGACGGCGCGCTCGCCGTCGGCGATGGCCTCGAAGACGGTGCCGGTGTAGTAGGCGAGGCCGCGGACAACTGAAGGATCCCATCCGTACCATTTGTACTCATCATGTGTACCGATGGCATCCATGAGCTCGTCTGTGAAAAACTGAGCATCGGATGATTGAGATTGAATAGATTTTTCGAATGTCTCCAGATCAAGGCCGATCGCATCTGCTTCAGACAAAAATGCTTCGTGGCTCATCTTGCTTCTGCGATCAAGTAACCAAAGTGCGTCCTCGCTCAAGTCTTTCGACAAACCTGCTCGCACCATTGCATCAACAACAGCCTGCCGATTCGTATAGTGGATTATGAGCTCATCGTGTGTCAATCCCAAGTCTTCAAAGAGGCGAACGAGCACCGCAAAGATTTCCGCGTCCATGGTTTCGTTGTGACCAGGACCATTGGGCGGCCCGTTCGAGCTCACACCGATGATGTCACAGTTCCACTGCAGGAACTCCCGCAGTCGTCCGCGCTGTGGGCGCTCGGCGCGGAAGTAGGGGCCGGCGGTGAACCACTTGCAGGGTTGGGGGAGTTCTTTGGCCTTGGCGGCGTACATTCGCGCGAGGGTGGGGGTGAACTCGGGGCGGAGGGCGAACTCGGCTTGGCCGGTTTCTTTGACGCGTTCGACTTCTTTGGGTGACTTGCCCGAGAAGGCCTGGAAGAGCTCGCCGAGGATCCCCTCGCCGGATTTGACGGCGTAGAGCTCGGTGGTTTCGAAGGTCGGGCCTGCGATCTCGTCGAACCCGCAACGCAATGCGGCGTCGCGCCATGCGTTGGTGATGTACTGTTGGCGCAGCAGGTCCTCGGGGTAGAGGTCGCGGGTGCCTTTGGGGGGCTTGATCTTCTTGGTGTTGGGCTTCTTCTGGCTCATGCTGTGGTAGGGTATGCGTTCAGGGGTGCAACCGCTTGGGGTCGGGCACGGAAGGATCTGTATGGGCATATCAATGCGGCATGTCGTCTGGTGTGCAGCGACGCTGTCGCTGGGGTCCTTTTTCTATGTGCTGACCCTTGAGCCCATGGACGAGACTCAGAACCCGCGGGCGGCGGCCCTGGGTCGGGTGACGCCCCGCAGCGCGAAGATTCTTCATGTTCGGCGTTCGTTGGCGATGGGGCAGATTGTGGCCGCGGAGCGTCAAACGCTCGAACTGCGCCAGCAGCACCCGGAAGACCTGGCGGCGGTGTTTTATCGGGCGATGGTGATGGAGGAGTTGGGGCGCGGAGACGAGGCGCGATCGAACTGGCGGGTGCTCGCCTTGCTGACGCGGGGTTTGGACTCCTGGCAGCAGCGGTACTCGCGGGAGCAGGTGGTGTACTACAGGGCGTGGGCCGTGACGGGTCTTGGTCGTCTGGATGAGGGGCAGGGGGAGTTTGAACGCCTTGCCGACCGACTCGAAGCGCAGTCCCGAGATGAGCAGGGGCTGATCGCAAGTTCCGGTGTGCACTACAACTTGGCGTGCTATCGATCGATGGCGGGGCAGTTGGAAGCGGCGATGGCGCATTGGGAGCGGGCGGTCGAGTTGGGCTACATGGGATCGGTGGACGAGCAGGGCTGGTGGGCGGTTGACCCCGATCTTGAGCCCCTGCACGACATCGAGCGGTTCTGGGAGATCGGCAGTATGGGGATGGGTCGCGACACGGGCATGCGTGGGGTGACCGGGGCCGGCGAGGGCTGAGGGATCGAATTCAGACGCCTTGGGCGGTTGGGACGCACGCTTTCGGGGTGGGGCGCTATGATCTGAGAACCGATATTCAACGCGCCAGATCGGGTCCTGACCGGTTGGCGCTGGGTGTGCCTGTGCCCGATACGGGCCGATTTGGGAACATGCGACGCCATGCCGACTGTCACGATCAACGGGATTGAGTGCGAGTTCACGCAGGGTGATCTGGTCATCGAGGTGGCTGATCGCAACGGGATCGACATCCCGCGCTATTGCTACCACCCCGGGCTCTCGCGCCCGGCCCAGTGCCGCATCTGCCTGGCGACCTTCAAGGCCCCCAACCCACGCAACGAGAACAAGCTCGAGCCCATGATGGGCGGCAAGCTGCTGCCCACCTGTGTGACCGAATGCAGCGACGGCATGGTCGTGGAGATGGAGAGCGAGAAGGCGATCGCCAACCAGAAGGCGGTCATGGAGTTCCTGCTCATCAACCACCCGCTGGACTGCCCGGTGTGCGATCAGGCGGGCGAGTGCACGCTGCAGGACTTCAGCTTCAAGTACGGGCGTGGTCATTCGCGCTTCACGGACACGAAGGTCGTCTCGCCCAAGAAGAACCTGGGCGACCATATCTACATGTACAGCGACCGCTGCATCATGTGCACGCGGTGTGTGCGCTTTACCGAAGAGGTGAGCGCGACCAACGAGCTGATGATCGATTCACGAGGCGACAAGTCCACGATCGACATCTTCCCGGGCGAGCCCATCAACAACCCGCTGGCGAGCAATGTGGTGGACCTGTGCCCGGTGGGATCGCTGCTGGACAAGGACTTCCTGTTCGCCCAGCGTGTGTGGTTCCTCAAGCGGACGGCGGGGATCGACCCGCTGACCAGCTCGGGCGACAACATCTGGGTTGAGCACAACCAGGGACGCGTGTACCGCATCAAGCCGCGTCAGAACATGGACATCAACACCTGGTGGATCACCGATGAGGTGCGCTACGGGTGCAAGTTCGTCCACAGCGACGAGCGTCTGACCGCCCCGACCCGGCGTGAGCACGGGATGATGGTTGATGCGACCTGGACGCGTGCGTACAAGCAGGCGATCGAGACGATCAAGAGCGCGGGCAGCACGGCGCTGGTGGTGTCGGCGACGCTCACGACCGAGGAGGCGTACCTGCTGGTCAAGGCCGTGCGTTCGATCAGCGATTCGGTGAAGCTGTTCCTGGGCCCGGTGCCGACCGATGGCAAGGATGTCGAGTACCCCAACCCGCAGGCGGGCAAGGCGTTTGTGCAGCGTGCCGAGAAGGTGCCCAATAAGAACGGCGTGCGGCGCGTGCTGGAGGCGATGGGCGGCTTCAAGGAGTTCGATACCTTCGTCCGCAACGCGAGCGAGTTTGAGGCGGTGGTACTCACGGCCAACTTCCCGAGCACTTGGGTGACGGACGATCTGGTCGATGCGCTCGATGGGCGCAAGACCGTGCTGATTGATACCACCAACTCCGTGCTCTGTGCCAAGGCCGATGTGGTGCTGCCCAGCTCGACCTTTGCTGAGAAGGCGGGGAGCTATGAGAACTGCGACAACATCATGCAGCACTTCGACCAGGCGGTCCCGTGCCAGCACGACAGCAAGAGCGAGGGCCAGATCGCGATGGACCTGATCGAGCTTGCCAATGGCGGCACGCTCAAGGAGCACGCCCCGGGCTTCGGTGCCCAGATCGTCGACGAGCAGCCCGGGCAGGTCCCCGGCGCGAGCGATTCGGTGCTGCTGCCCCGCGGCGAGCTGTACGATACCAAGGTGGTTCGCGAGCGCATGGGTGCTGAGGTCGAGTCGCTCAAGATCGTGGGTGACAGCGTGCATGACGCGGCAGCCGAGGAACTGGTTGAGTCGGACATGGAACTCATCGAGCTCTGATCGGGCTCTGGGTTTGAACGACAAATCAGCAATGAAAAGCACCCCGCTCCGGGAGGGACGGGGTGCTTTGCGTCAGTCAAACTGACGGCTTGTGGGGTCAAGATGACCCACGCACAGGGGCTTATTGCACATCGTCGAATCGGTCACGCCGGATTTGGCGTTGCTGCTGACGATATGGTCGTTGGTTCTCGTCGCGATCGAAGCGTTGGGCGCCTCGTTCTTCATCGCGCTGTGGTCCGCGTCGGTCGAGGTCGGCGCGTGGGCCGCGTTCACTCTGTGCGAAGCGTTCCTGCTGGCCGCGTCGGAATCGCTCGGCCAGTGCCCGCTGTGGGCGTTGCGCTTCTCGGCCTTCCTCAAGATCACGCCCCTCGATACGCAGCGCGTGTGCTCTGCGTCGGAGCTGTGACCGTATACCCATCCGGCGTCGAATCTGCTCGCCTCTTTCGGCTTGCTGCGGTCGTTCCTGCTCATCGAAGCGCTCTGCGCGTTGCTGTGCCCTGGGGCCCGCGTCGCGTTCCTGACGCAGTTGGGATCGCTCTGTAGCCGGTCCACGCTGACGAGGGCCATTCCAACGCTCGCTCCGGCGTTCGGCCCGGTCCTCGAATCGGTCCTCACGGGCAGCGCGACGGTTGTCGGTGTCTGCACGCTGGTCGGTCTGGTCCTGAGCGCCCTGACGGCGTTGAGCGCGTTGGCGTTGGGCGGGCTGATCCTGATCGGCTTGCCCGTCTCGCTGGCCCCTGAGGGCTTCGCGTGCCGGGCGTTCGTGCTCGGGGTGCTGCATCGATTCGTGCTGCGGGGCCTCGTTGTCGAGTGCCTGGCCAAAGCTTATCGGAGCAAGCATCGCCAAGGATGTGGCGGCGAGCAACTGAAGTGTTCGTGGGTTGATGGTGCGTCTCATAGGGGTGTCCTTTCGTCAGTGCGCAGCGATACCAGAGAGCTTCCGAGGCTTCGATTTGCACGGTTCAAGTTGATTTCACTCGTCGCGGGCCTCCGCCTCTGCGACATAAGCAGAACGCGGCTGGAAGAAACACATTGCCGATGAGGGAGAAATTTGTGATCGAGCCAGAGCAAACCTAGGATGGTGCATGACAGGTCTTGTAGTTCTCACCGTCGTTATCGCGGTTCTCACCGCGGTCATTACCCTTGTCTGGTGGAAGGTCGGCGATCAGTGGGCCGACGACGAGTACAAGAAGTTCGGGCACGGCGGCGGTGCGCCCAAGGGCCCGCCTCCCACGGTGATCAAGGGCTTCGAATCAACAAGCGGCGACTCGCGCCCCGACGGGGAGTGATCGCCCATGCCCCGCTATAAGCTGACGGTCGCGTACGACGGGACCGATTTCTACGGCTGGCAGAAACAGGAGCCGCCGGACCCCGACGCGCCCAAGCCCGCACCCGGGCAGGAGCCACAGCGCATCCAGCTGCGCACCGTGCAGCATGTGCTCGAGCAGGCCGTGCGCGAGGTCATCCGCGAACCGATCACGCTGATGGGCGCCTCGCGCACCGACAGCGGCGTGCACGCCAATGGGCAGGTGGCCAGCTTCATGAGCAACCCCGAGCCCGACAAGGGCGTGGGCTGGCCCGCCGAGCGCGGGTGTGATCAGCTGGTGCGAGCGCTCAATGGGCGCTTGCCGCGTGATGTGCTGGTGCGTGACGCGTGCATCGTGCATGACGACTTCAACCCGATCGGCGATGCGGTCGAGAAGGAATACTGCTACACCATGGTCAGCGGCGACACCCGCCCGCTGTGGGACCGTCGCTATGTGTTTCATACTTGGTATGCGCTGGATCCGGTGATGATGGCGCGAGCCGCCAAGCTGATGGAGGGCGAGCACGACTTCGCGGCTTTCGCGCAGATCTCGCACGGGCGCAAGACGACGGTGCGGACTATTTACTCCTGTGTCGTCGAGAACCCCAAGCCCGACACGGTGGTGATCCGCGTCAGCGGGAGCGGGTTCTTGTACAACATGGTCAGGATTATCGCCGGGACGCTGATGGAGGTGGGGCGAGGGAAGATCGATCCGGAGACGATCCCGGAGATCATCGCCAGTGGCGATCGCAAGCGTGCGGGGACGACGCTGCCGCCGCAGGGTTTGCGGCTGGAGTGGATTCGGTATGATGAGGACTAGGGACTAGGGACTAGGGACTAGGGACTAGGGATCCGGGACGAGATTCGCCTCCCCCGCGCTTGCGGGGGAGGTGTCGATCCACCAAAGACGGAGCGACGGAGGGGGACTCCCTCGACCACCCAAACCAGCCGCGACAGGCATGGAGCGGCCTCGGTTGCGATCAAGATCATGAAACGGTTCGTGACTCGAACGCGTACCGGATCATGATTACGAACAAGATCGGTGGGTTAGGCATGAGGGTCGATTGATGGGGGATCCCGGTGGCCGCTCATTACCATTCGCGGCTAGTCATGAGGGGCTCTGGCATTTTTTGTAGATCATATAAAGAGTGGGGCTCTCAATGACTAGCCGCGACAGGCATGGAGCGGCCTCGGTTGTGGGCGAAGTTATGATGCGCCCCTTATCTCTGGCGCATATGGCCAGAGATGAGCTTCTGATTAA
>DEXG01000014.1:4866-5018 GCA_002364005.1 Phycisphaerales bacterium UBA3190 | reverse complement strand
CATGAGGGCGTCCGGCATTGTTTGAAGGTCATATAAAGAGTGGGGCTCTCAATTACTAGCCGCGACAGGCATGGAGCGGCCTCGGTTGTGGACGAAGTTATGATGCGCTCCTTATCTCTGGCGCATATCGCCAGAGATGAGCTTCTGATTAA
>DEXG01000014.1:0-4637 GCA_002364005.1 Phycisphaerales bacterium UBA3190 | reverse complement strand
CATGAGGGCGTCCGGCATTGTTTAAAGGCCATTGAAAGAGTGGGGCTCTCAATTACTAGCCGCGACAGGCATGGAGCGGCCTCGGTTGTGGGCGAAGTTATGATGCGCCCCTTATCTCTGACGCATATCGCCAGAGATGAGCTTCTGATTAAACACAGGGGTGGTGGGTATGTGAGATCCCGGTGGCCGCTCATTGCCATTCGCGGCTCGTAGGGGCTGGTGTCATGCGTATGAAACCGACCATGGGTCTGGCGGTAACATCAACACATCATCATGCTGCACCGACGCGTACGAATATGGACCGCCCGGCTCGCGATCTCGCTCGCGTTGCTGCTCATTGTGCTCGTGGTGGGCAGTGGGTGGTATTCGGGGGCCTATGCGATGCAGGCGGGTTCCCGTGTCGTCATGCTTGGGTTCGGCAGCGGGCAGGGGGCGTTTGTTATTGGCGAGCAGGGTGCCCAGTCGGCATTGGGCTGGTCGCTGCATCGGTTTGATCCGAGCTGGCGATGGTGGTTCTCGATTGCTCAGACGCCGCAGTCTTCGCAGATGCTGATCCCGCTGTGGGCACCGGCATTGGTGCTGCTTGTGTTCGGTTGGTGGGCAAGGCCCAAGCGGCTGGGCAAGGGGCAGTGCCTCAAGTGTGGGTATGCGCTCGGGGGGGCGGATGGGGAACTTTGCCCTGAATGTGGGATGAGTCGTGGGTAGGTTCAGGTGTTTGCTGCCCTGGGGGGTGCACACGACCACGATTATCTTTGCGTTGCTGATGGTCTTCTCGTATTTGCCCAACAGCTGGGTCGGCGCATACAAGCATAAAACGGGTCAGCTGACGGATGGGGTTGCCGGGCAGTACATCGTGTGGTCCGGGCGTGTTGAGGGCGTGCTGGTATTCGAGGATTACAGCGAGGAGCGGTTGAAAGCGGATCTGGATCGCGTTTGGGCACTGCGAGATCAGGGAGTCAATATTGATCGTCCGCGCTACGGCACACAAAGGCTTTGGTTCCGCGCGCCCATTCGGATGCAGCATTCGAAGGGCATGTTCGCGTTGCCCACGCTCCGTCACCGAACAAGGCAAGGGCAATGGGATTACGGCGAGCTGAACATTTCCATGCCGATCAGCTACGCGCTGCTGTTGAGCGGGGCATGCTCGGGAATGCTCATCTGGGTTCGGCGTCGGCGGGCTCATGAGGATGAGTGCCAGTCGTGCGGCTACTCACTCGAAGGGCTTATGGGTGAGACCTGCCCCGAATGCGGGGCAACAATCGATCATGCCTGACTTCATCACTAAAACCGATCGACTGACACTGCGTGTACCAACCATGGACGATGTCGATGTGCTCGCGGCGTACTGGGGTGACCCGGAGACCATGAAGTACATCGGCAAGGGCGGGGAGCCGTGGACTCGGGAGCGGGTCGAGCAGCGGGTGGCGCAGGCGATCGAGCGTCAACGGCTCAGTGGCTTTTGCTTCTGGGTAGCGCAGCTCAATGACACGGGCGAGGTCATCGGGCAGGGCGGGATTGTGCCCGTTGCCAATGAGGGGCCGGAGATCGAGCTGGGGTATCGGCTCGGGCGCGAGCACTGGGGGAAGGGTTACGCGAGCGAGATTGCGCGGGCGTCGGCGCGGTATGCGTTTGAATCGATCGGGCTCGATCGGTTGATCGCGGTGACCTACCCCGAGAACCTCGGTTCACGCAAAGTGCTGATCAATGCGGGCTTCGATGAGGTGGGGCTGACCGATCGGTATTACGAAGTGACCTGCATGCTGTATGAGTTGACGAGGGATCGGTGGGCGTCGCTCCATCTCCATCTCTAGTGGGACGGGCTTCCAGCCCGTCTCTACTTCGCCTCTTCTCTCGATCATCACCACACTGGAATCATCTGACATAGGAGGCATGGAGTGACAGGCAGGATGCCTGTCCTACTAGAACAGGGAGTTGGCCGCTACACTGCATGACATGGCCCTTCGCATCCTCCACATCTCGACGCGATTGATCCAGGGTGGGTCGCAGGAGAACACGGTCCTGTCGTGCGAGGGGCAGGCGGCGATGGGGCATGAGGTGCATCTGGCGTACGGGCCGATCTACGGGCCTGAGGGGTCGTACTTCGACCGGGCCAATGACTATCGCGGGCCCAATGGTGAGCGGATCGGGATGCATGAGGTGCCTCATATGGTGCGCCAGATCGCGCCGGTGAAGGACTGGCGTGGCATGCGCGAGCTACAGCGGTTGATCGAAGATCTCAGGCCCGACATCGTGCATACGCATTCCTCGAAAGCCGGCGTGATCGGGCGTGCCGCGGGATGGAAGGTGTTTCGGGGTCGTCGCGATCATCGCCCCGCGGTCGTCCACACGATCCATGGGCCGCCGTTTCATCGCTACCTGCCGGGGTGGAAGAACCGCATCTACATCGCGTCGGAGAAATACGCGGCCAATCGGTGTCATCTCATTGTGTCCGTCGCTGATGCCATGACCCGGCAGTTCCGCGAGGCGGGCATCGGACGCGAAGAGCAGTTCGTCACGGTTCGATCGGGGATGGAGACCGAGCATTTTCTCAATCCGATCGAATCGGAGACCCGCGATGCGATGCGGGATGAACTGGGGTTTAGCGATGACGACTTCGTCATCGGCACCGTCGCTCGTCTGGCCGAGCACAAGGGGCACGACGACATCCTCGATGGACTGGGCGATGAACTCAGGAAGCATCCGAACTGGAAGCTGCTCTGGGTCGGTGATGGCTGGTGGTCCGAGCGTCTGCTGGGGCGCGTGGCGGAGATGGGCCTGTCCGATCAGGTGGTGACAACGGGGCTGGTGCCGCAGCACCGGGTGGGGGCGATGATGCGGGCGTGCGATGTGCTGCTGCACCCGAGCTATCGCGAGGGGTTGCCCAGGACAGTGCCTCAGGCCTTGTTGTGCGGCGTGCCGGTGGTCGCCAGTGATTGCGACGGCACACCCGAGGCGTGCATCGATCCCGAAGTGGACGAGGCCAACTCGACGGGCAAGCTCTTCAAGGTGGGCGACACATCGGGGCTGCGTGACGCGGTGGTCTGGATGTTCGAGCATCCGGATGAACGGCGGGCGATGGGCGAGCGTGGGCGTGCGATGTGCGCCCAGATGTTCTCGACCGAGGCGATGGTGCAGGGGCTCGAGGCGGTGTATGCGCGGGCGATTGAGCTGGCCGAGGGACAGTGATGCGCGGCTACATTTCGGATCTGTTGCATGGCAGGATCAGCAAGGCCCCTCCGCCGCTCCGCCTTTGGCGGATCGGCCCCTCCCTGTGGGGGCGCGGGGAGGGACAGTCTGTCGTCGGCGCAGGGCTTTGTCCAAAAACTGAAAACGCCCCCAGCGCTACCGGAGGCGTTCTCATGGTCATGCAACGAGTCGGACGATTGATCAAACCGTCACGGTTGCCGGTCCGTCAGAGACGGAACCGATTCCTGACCCACCGATGCAAATAGAGCACAGGACTGGGGGTTTGCCAGTCACCTGGGTAATTTTTCCCGGACCCGAACACCGTGCGGACAGGCGGTCAGGATTCTTCGAGTGTGTAATCTTCAGCGACAGCGTCACTTACGCGGCCTTGAAGCGATGCAAGGATGCGGTCGACATGGATATGGCTGGTCTCAATGAACACCTTTGTTCGGCTTTGGGTCCCGGCTGAGCCCGTCCCGGCAACATAGATGCCCGGCACATTGGTCTCCATGGTCTTGAGGTTGTGCTTGGGCTTGCGGTCGTCGCCGATGAGTTCGACGCCCAGCTGCTGGAACAGGTCTGGCTTCTGGACATAGCCCGTGAGCAGGAGCATGAAACGCGATTCGATGGACTCGCCGGTGTCGATGGTCGCGTGTGTTGGGCTGATCCGGGTGACATTGGCGCGGGGGATGTAGCGGACCTTGTCCTTCTTGATCAGGTACTCGATCTCGGGGTAGAGCCAGTACTTGATGCGGTCTTTGTCGAACCACTCGCCGCGGTGGACGATGGTGACCTGGGCGCCGGCGCGGAAGAGGCGGATGGCGGCTTCGACGGCCGAGTTCTTGCCGCCCACGATGGTGACGGGCTGGTTGGCGTACTGGTGAACATCTCCGAGATAGTGCGAGACATGGGGGAGGTCTTCGCCGGGGATGCCCAGCATGCGGGGCAGGTGCATGTCACCGATGGCGAGGACGATGCGTTTGGCGTGGATGGGTTCGAGCTCGTCGAGTGTGGAAGGGTCGAAGCGGAGTTCTTCGATCCCGCCCACGCCGTGGAATGAGCGGGCGGTGTGGAGGGTGAACCCGTTGTCGACCTTGTCGATGGACATGACGCGGGTGTAGGTCTCGATATCGAGCTTGAATGTGCCCGCGACCGTGCGGAGGTAGTTGAGGTAGTGCTCGCGGTTGGCCTTTTCTTCGTCCTCGACGATGAGCGGTACGCTTGCGATGGCGATGCGTTCGGGCGATGAGAAGTACTTGGTGCCCGGCGCCCACCACTGCATGGTGCTGCCGACCTGCCCGGCCTCGAGGTGGAGGTAGTCCATACCCGCGTGTTTGAGGGCCACGGCGAGTTCGATGCCGATGGGTCCGGCGCCGATGATGACGATGTCGGTGTTACGCATGGAAGTACGGTAGGCGTGGGGCATGGTCTCCTCCCCCATCCTGACGGGG
>DEXG01000018.1:3585-6888 GCA_002364005.1 Phycisphaerales bacterium UBA3190 | reverse complement strand
CGCCGACAGGCGGACAACCCGTGTGTCGAGGACCGACTTGGGCGCACATCGCACCGACCGCCCCCATCAACAAACACGCTGAAATCGAACACCACGGGTTTTTTGAACGGCACTACTGCGCCGCCCTCTTCACCCGTTCACATTCATCAGAACCTTAATCCCCTCGCCCGAGATCATCGTCTCGAACGCCTTCTCGAACTCCTCGATCGGGAACTCGTGGGTGACGATGTCGTCGAGCTCCAGGTTGCCCGAGAGCAGCAGTTTCTCCATCTGGTACCAGGTGTCCCACATGCGGCGTCCGTTGATGCCCAGCACGGTGCAGCCCTTGAAGATGATGTGGGCGTTGAAGTCAAAATCAACCGTGCGGGCCGGGAGCCCGAGCAGGGCCGCGGTGCCGCCGTTGCGCAGGGCCCGGAAGCCCTGGTCCATCGCGGCCGGTGCGCCGGACATCTCCAGCAGCACATCGACACCCTCGTAGGTCTCGCTGCGCACCTTCTTGATCCAATCGCTGTCGCGGGCATCGAACGCTTCGGTCGCGCCGAGCTTCTTGGCCAGCGCCAGTCGTGGCGGGTTGATGTCGGTGCAGTAAATGCGGCTGGCGCCCGCGGCTTTGGCGACCGTCACGGCCATGAGCCCGATGATGCCCACGCCCGAGATCAGCACGGTCTTGGTGCTCACCCCGGCGCTCATCACGGTGTGCACCGCGTTGCCCAGCGGGTCGAGGATCGCCGCGTACTTGTCGGGGATGTCCGCGTGCACGGGCCAGACATTGTCCTCGGGGACGACGATGTAGTCGGCGAAGCACCCGTCGCGGTCGATGCCGAAGATGGTTGTATCGCTGGCGATGTGCGCGTTGCCGGTGCGTGAGTTGTAATCAACCCCCGCGGTCATGTGCCCCTCGGCGCTGACCCGCTGCCCGGGCTGGTACTTGGTGACAGCGCTGCCGACCTCGTCGATGATGCCGACAAACTCATGCCCGGTGATGATCCCGACGGGGATCCGGTTGGAGGCCCACTCGTCCCATTCCCAGATGTGGCGGTCTGTGCCGCAGATCCCGACCTTGCTGACCTTGATGCGGACCTCGCGTGCCCCTGTCTGGGGGATGGGGCGGTCGTCGCGATACTGGAGCCCGCTGCCGGCGTGGTGCTTGATCAGCGAACGCATGGTCCCGCTGGTGGCGGCGCTGGCACTGGCGGTCTCGGGCGAGGGCATCGTGGTCATATATTTGATCTCTTGCTTGTGGAGGGTGGTACAGATTCGCCCGATCAGTCCCGGGATGGTGCCCGGACGACGTGGGGCACCGATATTCTCCCGTCTGCCCGCCCGGGTATCAATGCCGGGGGAGCAGATCGCAACAGATCAAGGTCTTTCGTGCATCATGTGGGGCTCTGGGGCGTTCTGCGGGCATCCCGCGTTCGGGCCGCACACCCGGGCATCGCGAACATACAATAGTCGGGCGAAAAACGGGCGATCGGCCCGATAAACACCGAACCACTGACCCAGAGACCCCGCGTTTTCCCATGAGCCGAGCCGCGAGCACATCCAGTTCCTTCCTGTACCTCGCGAGCAAATCGAGCGGGGGCAAGCTGATGGGCATCAAGAGTGCCCGCTCCGAGCGGGCCCTGGCCGAGCAGCTGCGCAAGGAAAAGCAGGTCCTCGTGCGTACCTGGCGTCTGCCCGACTGGGCCAACAGCACACCCGAGATGTCGCTCAAGGATCATGCAGAGTTCGATGCCCAGATCGCCCAGCTCGTGAGCCGGGGCGTGACGCTGACCGAGGCGCTCGAAGTCGCCGCGGGCGTGGTGAGCAAGCCCAACCGCGATCGCATCGATCGGCTCCGCCACCTCGTCTCACAGGGCACCAGCTTTGCTGACGCGTGCAAGCAGGTCGGGAGCTTCGACACCGTCACCATCGCGACCTACCGGGCAGCCGAGAAAACGGGCGATCTGGCGGGCGCGTGTAAATCGCTGGCCCTGAGCGCTAGGCGTCAGCTTGAGGTCTCGGGCAAGGCCGCGACCCTGATGATCTACCCCGCGGTGGTGCTGACGCTGGCGCTGGCCGCGGCCTTGGTCATGATCATCATCGTCGTGCCGATGATCGGCAACTCACTGGAAAAAGCCGGCGTCACCCTCCCATTCATCACCCGCTTCCTGCTCAACCTGGGCAACTTCCTGCAGGCGAACCTGATCCCGTTCGGGATCGCGGCCATTGTGGGCCTTGTGCTGGTGTTCCTCTTCCGATCAGCCCTGGGCAAGGTCGCGATCACCGTCACCCGCAACGCCCCGTTCGTTCGTGATGTGGTGATGCAGCAGGAACTCACCCGCTTCTTCTCGGTGATGTCCTCGATGTCCCGCTCGGGCATCCCGCTGGGCGACGCCCTGCAGGTCAGCAGCGCCGCGATCACCCACCCCAAGCTTAACCGCGACCTGCAGCGGATGCGTCTGCGCCTGATCGAGGGCGGCGTGTTCCGAACCCTCATCATGAAGGTCGATTCGCTGCCCGAAGCCACCCGCCGACTGCTCGTGGCCGCCGACCAGGGCGGTGATCTTGAGGACGCGTTCAATGCGCTGGCCCTCGATCACGCCGCCGAAGTCGATAAAAAGACCGCACGCCTGATGGCGATCCTGGAGCCGGCGCTGATCGTGCTGCTGTTCCTGATCGTCGGCAGCATCATCGTGGCGATCATGCTGCCCATGTTCTCCATGGCCGGCGGGGCCCTCTGATCACGAATCCCGATGAACCCCCGCTGCCAGGCAGCGGTACAATGCAATACACAACACGCACAAGCGTTGAAGAAATAAGACCTTACAGGAGATACCCGGCATGAGCACACCCAACACCACCCCCGCGCTCGATCAGCGTGAAAACAGCATGATCAGCCGCTCGTACACCCAGGCACGGCCCGGCTTCTCGCTTATCGAACTGACCGCGGTGCTGGTGATCATCGGCATCCTGATGGCCGGTGCCGCGCTGGCGGTCCCGGGCTTCCTCAAGCGTGCCCGCACCAAGGTCACCAAGACCTCGATGACCACGATCAAGACCGCGATCAACACCTACTCGGCCAACAACGCGGGCAGCGCCCCCGAGTCGCTGAACGCGATGATCCCCGACTACCTCGACCCAGGAGCCGACCTGGACGCGTGGGAGCGTGCGTTCTACTACCGCGCCCCCGGGCAGACCCAGATGTTCGACCTGATCAGCGCCGGGCCCGATGGCGAGTTCCAGACCAGCGATGACATCAATGTCTGGACTATGGATGTTCGCACCGCAGAATAAGATCAGCCCACCCACCCACCCAGCCAA
>DEXG01000018.1:1906-3427 GCA_002364005.1 Phycisphaerales bacterium UBA3190 | reverse complement strand
ACACCCACCCACCCAGCCAGCCATGAGCAATACCACACCCCAACCCGCGCGAGGCACACGCCGGTACACCACCCGGCGCGGGGTGACTTTTCTCGAGGCGGTGCTCGCCAGCGTGCTGCTGGCGTTGGTCGCATCGACGCTCGCCGGGAGCGTGTCCTTCATGACCCGCTCGCAGCGGATCATGGACCAGAGTCTCGGAGCCGCCGAACTGGCCAACAGACTCATTCTGCAGTACATCGACGACCGCGACTCGCTGCCCGATCGGGCCCTACCCATCGAGTACGACATCGATCTGTATCGCTGGAGTCTGCAAGAGTCAGGGGTGAAGTTCGAGTTCGACAACATCGTCGATGATGAAAACACGGGCGTCGGCACCGGTGCCAGTCTTTCGCGCATCAAGCTCATCACCATCCGCGTCTGGCTCGCGTCCGATTCGGGCGGGTCGCTCTCCTACACCACCAGCGTGCCCCACTGCCAGATCACACGCCTGATCGACCCCCTGGCGTTCAACAACCCCGACTCGCTCGAGACCCTGCTCAACCAGCCCGGTGGTATCGAGCGTCTCTTCGAGTCCATGATGCAGGACCTGGGCGGGTGATGCGGCCTCAACACCCCCATTCTGCACGCGGCTTCACCCTCATCGAGGTCTCGCTCGCGGTGGTCCTCAGCGCCCTGGTCCTCGCCGGATGCATGAGCGTGTTCCTCGCGCTGAGCAACGCCGAGGACGCCTTCGACCAGCGTTACCACCGGACCAGCGAGCTGGACATCGCCCACACCTCGTTCACCCGCGCGATGCTCAGTCTGCAGATGCAGGAAACCACCGGCACCACGATCGTGCGTGCCGACAGCGAAGAAGCCACCGAGCAAAGCAGCGAAGACGAAGTCACCCGTGGACGCCTGATCCTTGAGTACGACTACACCGTCGAACCCGACTCGACCGGGTGGATCCCCCAGCGTCTCGAGGTTGTCTGCTCGACACCGCCGGTCCCCTCGGGGCTGGCGAGTCAGGCCGCCGAGTGGTACACCGCCGAATCACGCGACGAGTCCCTCGACTTCTCGGCCCTCGACGGCTCGCAGGGCATCACCCGCGGCGTCTTCGAGCTGCGACGATCGGGCGAGCGGGAACGCATCATGCAACGCCTCGGGCTCATCGCGGCCAATGACTCGATGCTCAGCGATGTCGAGCTCGATCAGCAGCTGGATCTCAACGCCCCGCCCGACTGGACCCTGTGGTGGCGACCGATCCTGACCGACGAGGCCGAGCAGCTCAACGCGGGCTATGGCCCGCTCCCCGACACAGAGGGCGACCCCGAGGCCATCCGGGCCCGGCTGGCCGGCGCGGTCCCGCTGCTTCGCCACATCGATCGCTGCATCTGGGAGCTCTACAAGGGCGACGAGTTCATCGACGCCCACATCGGGCTCGAGATGAGCGACCTGCCCGCGTACGCCCAGTTCGAGGTCATCCTCACCAACCAGCAGTACGCGTCCTGGATGTTCGAGATCGACTGGATCACCGGCGAT
>DEXG01000018.1:0-1767 GCA_002364005.1 Phycisphaerales bacterium UBA3190 | reverse complement strand
AGATCGACTGGATCACCGGCGATGACCCGCTGACCGTCGCATCTGCCAGCACCGACAGCGCCGACGACACCGATGCCGACGGCTCGGGCGACCCGCCCTCGGGCGGCAACGGCACAGGAACCGGCACCGGCAATACCAACGGCGGCGGAACGGGCGGACGCCCGGGCGGCTCGGATCCGGGCACTGATAACCGATTCAACTTCGACGACTGATGAGCACCCAGCCCACCAACCCGAACCCGATACACCAGCGTCGTGCCTTTGCGTTCGTCATGGTGATCCTGCTCATGATCGTCGTCTCGCTGGGCATCGGGCTGAGCATGGCCCGCTTCAGCGCCCAGACCAAGACCGTCGCCCGTCAGGTCGACAAATACCAGGAGCACCACCTCGGGCGTGGCTTGCAGGAAGCCATCGGGGCCTGGCTGCGGCAGCAGAACGGGCGTGACCTCCACGAGGTGCTCGAGCCCGAGAGCGGGCACGCGATGGATATCGTGCTCGAAGACGGCTCAGAAGTCAGCGTCTACCTGCGCGATGCCCAGGGAGCCGCGCTCTCGAACCTGACCAACCTGAGCGATATCGAGATCGAAGAGGGCGGGTTGCTGCTGCGAAATCTCGCGAGCAACACCACCGAGGATCAGTACCTGCGGGATACCCGCCCGTTCGGGCCGTACAAAATCAGCATCGCCAGCGCCAGCGACCGGGTGCTCGAAGCCGCGGCCCAGATCATCGCGGGCTCGCTTGCCGACCGCTTTCTCGCCGAGCTGGGCTCGGTGCGATACGACGATGAGGCGATCACCCGCACGCAACTGACGCAGATCGCCACTTCCTCGGGGCTGGACACCGACCAGCGTGCGGCCATGTTCCGGGTGTTCGCGACCGATATCGAGCTGTGGGCCGTCATCATCGAAGTGCGTGCCGGCGCGGGGCTCCAGCAGGGCCATGTGATCGCCCGCTACGGGGGGGTCACACAAATTCGTGTCAGCAGTACCAACCAATCAGGCAATCCCATGGAACTGGGTGCGTTCATCACATGGCGCGAGCTTGAGCTGGGCGATTCATTTGACATCTCGCAGCTCTACTGATTGTCCACATCCCACCCGATGAGCCCCTAGACTCATCAGAACGCGTCATCCCAGCACCCATACCCGAACTTCGGGGTGCCAGAATGCAACCAGAAGCAGCGATCAGCCGATAAATAAGGCAGAGAACACGCAAAGGCCAGGGCAGGACCCAACACCCAGACCGCTTCGCCGAGAACGAGCCACGACCATGAGTACCCCACTGACACCATCACAAGCCAAGCTCTGGACCATCGGCGCCCAGGCCGGGTCGCTGATCTGCGTGCTGGGCGCCGTCGCCGTCGGCATGGTCGGGCTCCCAGAGCACACACCCGGCGTCACCCTCGAGCAGGCCAAAGCCAACGCGCAGGCCTTCAAGCCCCCGGCCATCAACACCACCGACCCCACTGGGGAATACGAGAACGAGGACACGACCGTTGACACGCTCGGGCTCGCCGAACGCCTGGCCCTGCTCGACAACGCGCCGGAGCCGCCGATTGAGGTCGTTGAACCAACCGAGCCAACCACGGGGACCGATCCCGAACCGGGCCCTACGCTCGACGAAGCGACCATCACGCGACGGGTGAAATACATCGGGTTCATCAACGATGCCCGCACACCCCGAGCGTTCATCCGGATCGACGGCAAGCAACGCATCGTGACGATGGGTGAGCTTGCACACAGCAACGACGAGGCGCTGCCCGATCTTG
>DEXG01000008.1:239986-243933 GCA_002364005.1 Phycisphaerales bacterium UBA3190 | reverse complement strand
GCCTTTGTCGTGGACTTACAGAGAAAGCACCCCAAGTCGGTCCTCAGCGCACGGCTTGTCCGCCTGCGGCGGAGCAAGCCGTGGCACCCGACTGCGGATGAAAAATCAAGTCCGCCAACCCCGGCCCCCTTGCTTGGCGGGCTTGAAGTTGCACCCCAAAAACAAACACCCCGACACATCGTGCCGGGGTGTTGCAAGCGATCCCGCTGCGATTCGAACGCAGAACCTTTGGCTTCGGAGGCCAACGCTCTATCCAATTGAGCTACGGGACCATGAGATTGTCGCCCGCCGTGCGCGAACACCGGGGGCAGCGATGAGTCTACGATCGCGCTGATCAAATGGCAACGCTCAACCCCCAACCCGCCAACAAACCCGTCCCCACACCGCTCTGGGCGGTCCTTGTCCTCACATTCCTCGGGTCGCTGGGTACGGGGGCCATCACCAACGGCTTCTCCTTCATCGCCACCGAGGGGCTCGGCTATACCCGCTCGATGAACCTGCTGCTGGCCCTTGTGCTCGGGCTCTCGTACATCGGCGGCGCACTGGCATCGGGCCCGTTGGTGGCCCACCTCTCCAAACGCAGCACCCGCCTCTCGCCGCGGGGGCTGCTGGTGGTCGTCGTCTGCCTGATCGCTCTGGCCTGCCAGCTCCCGCTGCTGGCCCAGCGGCTGGCACCCGAGCTGCTCGAGCTCTCGCTCTGGGCCCTGATCATCATCTTCAGCCCCATGACCGGCATTCTCTGGCCCATCGTCGAGGCGTACCTCTCTGGTGGGCGGCGTGAGAAGGCCCTGCGCACGGCCCTGGGGCAGTTCAATGTCATCTGGGCCGGTGCGTTGGTGCTCTCGTTCTGGGGCATGGCCCCGCTGCTGGCCGAGCATCCTTTCGTGATCCTGTCTGTGCTTGGCGGGTTCCAGCTGCTCATGCTGGCGTTGCTGCGATGGTTCACGCCGTACCCGCCGCGGCACCTGGACCTGGACCATGCCCCGCCGCCGGAGGTTTACCGACGCCTGCTCATCATCTTCCGGGTGCTGCTGATCGCGTCGTACATCGTGCTCTCGGCGCTCTCGCCGCTGCTGCCGATCGTCGAGAACAAGCTCAACATCCCGGTGCACTGGATGACCCCGCTGGCCAGCGTGTGGCTGACCTCGCGTGTGTTCATGTTCCTGCTCTTTGAGCGGTGGCACGGCTGGCACGGGCGATGGTGGACGCCGTGGACCGGCATGGCCCTGATGCTCATCGGCTTCGCCCTGTGCATGGGCTCGCCCATGGCCCCCTCGGTCGGCGTCGCGTTGCTCATCACCGGGCTGGCGATCACCGGCATGGGTATCGCCATCACCTACTACGGCGCGCTGTACTACGCCATGAGCGTGGGCAACAGCGAGGTCGATGCGGGCGGCAAGCATGAGGCGATGATCGGGGTGGGCTATACCCTCGGTCCAGTCTGTGGGCTCGGCGGCATCGGCCTCAGCGGGGGCAGCGACGATGCGTTCCGCTTCTGGGTGATTGTGCTTATCAGCATCGCCGTGCTCGTATCGACGCTCGTGGGCTGGCGTCTACTGCGCCGTAGCCGGGCCCGGGAAATCCCGCTCTCGGTGACGCCACATTGAGTGAGCGGGCAAAGAATCCCCACATCTCGGGCAACTTTTTATCGGCTCGTTCGTAAGACCTGTATCGGGTCCTGTGCGGGCTGCACACTGTGCGACGCCCGATACCATGGGGTTTGCCTCCCGCTTGCCGGGGCGTTCACCCCGTCGGCGGGCATCAGCCGATATGCTCAGCAGGACCGGCCCTTTTACACCACCCACCGACGCCTTCGCGTCGGCGTCACGACGAACGGAGTACGCATGCTCGATCGAATCACACCACGCCTTACCCGCGCCACCTCGATGGGGGTGCTGGCGGCACTCATGCTCACCGCTGGAACTTCGATCGCCAGCTCCGATGCGCTCGCCCAGGAGCCCGCGGGCACCATCACTCCGGTGGCAAACAATGTTGCGGTCACCCCCGCCTCGATCTGGCAAGCAGCCGAACAGGGTGACTCGGGCACCCTCACCCAGCTCCTCCGTCCCGAGCAGTGGCAGTCGATCGACGGCTCGCTCGCGGCATCGATCGAGCAGCTCCAGACCAACATCGACAAGCGTGAGACGACCCGCAAGGAACAGATCGTCGAGGCACAGGACGAGCTCGGCGAGCTGCTCGCGGCCTACAAAGAGAACCAGTCGGGTGTTGAGCTTTCCAAGGCCCTGGCCAAGGTCGTCGAGCTGCAACTGCTTTATGACGACGACGACCGGTTCTTCGACGACACCGATGTGAACATGGCCATCGCTCTGGCCGACGAGGTCGCCAAGCAGGCCGAGGCCCAGGACGACTGGATGATCGCCTCGGAACTCTACTACCGACTCAACGCCATCTTCGACGCCAGCGGCATCTACAAGGAGCATGTGGATCGTCTCTCGACCCGCCTGGCAATGATTCGTATGTACGCCCCTGAACGGCTCTGGGAGATTCGCAACCAGCGTCGCCTCGACGAGGGGCTCGACGCCCTCCCGCCCTACAACGCCTACGGCGACGACTTCCACGAGAAGCTCCAGGGCATCAACTCGATCACCGTGCGGACCGCGATCCAGCGGGCCGCCGATCAGCATGTCGGTCGCCAGACCCGCAAGCATCCCGACGGGGTTACCATGAGCGACCTCATTGTCTCGGGGCTCGATTCCATCAAGACCATGGCCACCACCACCGACCTGTCGATGGTGTTCAAGGGCCTGAACAATGAGCGCAAGCGTGACGAGCTGCTTCGGGTCATCGAGGACCAGAAGCTCCGCGTGATGAGCAAGACCAGCCCCGCGAGCGGCTATGACCTGCGTCGCGCATTGGACGCCGTGCTCACCGCCGGCACCGGCGAGGCGGGCATTATGGAAGAGGCCCTGCTCCACGAGTTCGGCAACGGCGCCATGAGCGCTCTGGACGACTACACCGCCATCATCTGGCCCGACGAGCTGTCGCGATTCCGTCGCAGCACGCAGGGCGAGTTCATCGGCATCGGCGTGCAGATCCAGCTCGACGAGCTGCAGAACATCAAGATCGTCACACCGCTCGAGGGCACACCCGCTCAGCGGGCGGGCGTTCGGTCCGATGACATCATCAAGAAGATCGATGGCCTCAGCGCCATCGGGCTTGGGCTCGACCAGGCCGTCGAGATTATCACCGGCCCGGCCAACACCAAGGTCACCGTGACCGTCGAGCGTATGGGCGACAACGGGGAGCCCTTCGAGAAGGACTTCACCATCGTTCGCCAGAAGATCGACCTCCCCACCGTCAAGGGCTGGTCCAAGACCGGGCCCGGCGACACGGACTGGAACTACTTCATCGACGAGCAGGACGGTATCGGCTACCTGCGACTGACCGGCTTCACGCAGGACTCGACCAGCGAGTTCGACCGGGCCGTGTCGACCATGAAGAGCCAGGGGCTCAACGCCCTGATCCTCGACCTGCGCTACAACCCGGGTGGGCTGCTCGATCAGGCGGTCCAGCTGGCGTCACGCTTCGTCTCACGCGGCATGATCGTCAAGACGGTGGACGCCTCGGGCATCACCGAATCGCTCAACGACGCGGTGCGTGTCCCCGATCGCATGAAGGTCAACGACATCCCGGTCATCGTGCTCATCAACGAGGGCAGCGCTTCGGCGTCTGAGATCCTCTCGGGTGCGATCCAGGCCGGTGCCCATCAGGGCAAGCTCGACGCCCTCGTGCTGGGCAACCGGAGCTTCGGTAAGGGCTCGGTCCAGAATGTCTACCTCCTCCCCGGCGCCACCGCCGCGATGAAGGTCACGACCAACTACTACCAGATCGATGCACCCCGCATGATCCACAAGGTGCCCGGCTCGACCGAATGGGGCATCGAGCCCGATCTGAAGGTCGATATGCTGCCCAGCCAGCAGCAGGAC
>DEXG01000008.1:192085-239780 GCA_002364005.1 Phycisphaerales bacterium UBA3190 | reverse complement strand
CTGCGTCGTGACGCCGATGTGCTCCCCCTCGACGAGAATGGGAACATCATCCAGGACGCCGAGCGTCCTGACCCCAACACGCTGATCACCGACGGCACCGACCTGCAGGTCAATACCGCCCTGGTGCTGCTCAAGTCGCAGACCCGGAGCAGCAGCGAAAAAGCCGCGATGTCGGACTGACCCGACCGCAGCCCCCCCATCTTCACACCCCCCGAAACACGCCCCCACGGGCGTGTTTTTTCATCGCTGAGGGCCCTTTGCGTGCTCTCAAACTTGGCTGGAGATCTCGCGGCATACGCATAAAGCCCCTATACTGCACGCGAGCCAGAATCGGGTCATTCCCCGACTGGTACCGGTGTGCTCGGCATCAGCCGTCGAGCATTGCTGAGATCGCACGATCCGAAGCCGTTCAATCCTCAGGAACCGCCCCATGACGCAGGCACCCGCCCAAAGCGAGCAGACCATGACGACCGCGAAAGCAGATTCCCAAAACGCCGGGCTCGCACCCAGCGCCAAGAACGCGAGCGAACTGCCCAAAGAGACCCTGCTCAAGTGGCTCTACGACATGCAGCTCATTCGTGAGTTCGAGAACCGCACGATGCAGGCCTACCAGCAGGCCAAGATCGGTGGCTTCTGTCATATCTACACCGGGCAGGAAGCGTGTGCCGTCGGAACCATTGGTTGTGTCAACAGCGACGACCCCGTCATCACCGCCTACCGCGACCACGGGCACGCGCTGGCACGCGGCATGACGCCCGAGGCGTGCATGGCCGAGATGTTTGGCAAGGTCACCGGCTGCGCCAAAGGCAAGGGCGGCTCGATGCACATGTTCGATCGCAAGAACTGGCTCTTCGGCGGGCACGGCATCGTGTCTGCACAGACCCCGATGGGTGCGGGCTTCGCCTTTGCCACCAAGTATGAGCACGAGGTCCTCGGCAAGACCCTGCAGGGCACCGAGGCCAAGAAGAAGGTCACCCTCTGCTACATGGGCGACGGCGCACTCGATCAGGGCGCCTTCCACGAGGCCCAGAACATCGCGGCGCTCTGGGGGCTCCCGGTCATCTACATCCTCGAGAACAACGGCTACTCGATGGGCACGGCGATCAACCGCCACACCGCCAATGCCGAGAACCTGACCGATCGGGCCAAGGGCTACGGGATGCTCACCACGAAGATTGATGGGCTCGACATCATGAACATCTACAACGAGTTCAGGCCCATCGTCGATCAGTGCCGCGAGGAGTCACGCCCCGCGTTCATCGACCTCAAGACCTACCGCTACCAGGGCCACTCGATGAGCGACCCGCAGAAGTACCGGACCAAGGAAGAGGTCGACCAGTACAAGGACAAGGACTCGATCGCCAAGCTGGTGAGCGACCTGATGGACAAGGGCTGGCTGAGCGAGGGTGACTGGAAGTCAATGCAGAAGGACATCCGCGACATCGTGCGAGCCGCCATCGACGCCGCTGAAGCTGCCCCGGCCCCCGAGGACGACGAGCTGTTCACCGATGTCTACGCCAACCCCGAGAAGAACCTCTCCCCCACGGCGACCTACAGCCATGGGACGAAGAACCCGTTGATGTGAAGCGATGAACACCCTCGGCCCGCTCATCCTGTTGAGCTTCGCCTTTGCCCTGCTGCTGCTGGGGCGCATCGTCATCCTGCTCGTGCTCCGCTCGGGCGAGACCACGAAACGAACACGCCCGCAGACGGGTGAACCACCGACTGTCATTCACGACGAACTCTTCGCTGACCACACGAATCCAAGATGACCGAGAAGCTGACCATCGACGAAAAGGCGCTCGCAGAACTCTGCGAACGCCACCGGATCAAGGAGCTGTCGCTCTTCGGTTCGGCCCTGCGCGATGACTTCGGGCCGGATTCGGATGTGGATGTGCTGCTGGTGTTCGAGGACGATCACCGCCCGGGGATCGACGAGTACCTTGCGATGCAGGATGATTTCGAGGCTTTTTTCAATCGCCAAGTCGATCTGGTCAACAAGAAACGCCTCGAGAACCCATTCCTCCGGCACGAGATCCTCAAAACAAGCAGGAGGATCTATGCCGCATGACGAACCCAAGACCAATAACGCGGTCTATCTCTGGCACATCAAGCGTGCCTGCGAGCAACTCGCGACCTACCTCGATGTGGTGGACTTTGAGCAGTTCTGCGAAGATCAGCAGCTCAAGGACGCCGTATTCTGGAAGATCAATGTCATCGGCGAAGCAATCGGAAACCTTAGCAGCGCTTTCAGAGAGCAACACGACGAGATTCCGTGGCATAAGGCCCGTGCGATCCGGAATCGCATCGTTCACGGATATGACACCATTGACGAGGTCATTGTTTGGGAGACCGCAACGATCTATATCCCGAGCATGATGCGGCTCATCACCCCGCTGATGCCACCACTGCCAGAAGACAAAGACGATTGAGCAATCAAAAGTATACGAGAATACACCATGACCACACTGCCCATGATTGAGACCGAGATCCACCCTGCCGTGGACAACCCCGCGCTCCCCGACTTTGTCGCCGAGAGCGAGCTGCCCTCGCGCGATGGTGATCGCATCATCCAGTACCGCGAAGCGTTGCGCGAAGCCATGAGCGAAGAGATGCGCAAGGACAAGCGGGTGTTCCTGCTCGGTGAAGAGGTCGCCCAGTACAGCGGGGCCTACAAAATCAGCCAGGGCATGCTCGAAGAGTTCGGCGAGGAACGCATCATCGACACCCCCATCAGCGAGAACGGGTTCGCCGGCATGGCGATCTCCGCGGCCATGATGGGGCTGCGACCGATCGTCGAGTTCATGAGCTGGTCGTTCAGCTTCGTTGCTGCTGACCCGATCCTCAACAACGCGCCCAAGATGCTCTACATGAGCGGCGGTCAGTTCGGCTGCCCCATCGTCTTCCGAGGCAACGACGGCGCGGGCGGGCAGCTGGCCTCGACCCACAGCTGGTGTGTCGAAGCGCTCTACGCCAATGTCCCCGGGCTCAAGATGGCGATCCCCAGCAACCCCTACGACGCCAAGGGCCTGCTCAAGACCGCGATCAACGACCCGGACCCGGTGTTCTTCCTTGAATCAGAGCGCATGCTCGGCGACAAGGCCCATGTCCCCGAGGAGGAGTACTACATCCCCTTCGGTCGTGCCCGCCTTGCCCGTGAGGGCGACGCGATCACGCTGGTGAGCTTCGGCCGCCCCGTGAACTTCTGCCTCGAAGCCGCCGAGAAGCTCAGCGAGGAGGGCATCGAGGTCGATGTGCTCGACATGCGCACCATCCGCCCGCTGGACATCGAGTCGATCATCGAGCGTGTCAAGGTGACCAACAAGGTGCTCGTCGTCGATCAGTCGTGGCCCTTCGCGTCGATCGCTTCTGAGGTTGTCACCCAGATCTGTGAACGCTGCTTCGACTGGCTCGACGCCCCGCCCCAGCGCCTGAACACCGAGGATGTCCCGACACCCTACGCCAAGGGACTCGAGTACAACTACCTGCCCAACCCCGACCGCATCTACGCGGCCGTGAAAGCGATGGTCGGCGTCCGCTGATGCCCATGCTCACCGATCCCCAGCTCGCACCCAAGGGCGTGCTCTTCGCGGTCGACGGCGGGGGGCATGAGCTTGATGATGCCTACGCGCCATCGGTGGGTGGTGGCTGGCGATGGTTGCACCTGGCCCAGACGAGCAGCGATGTTCGGCGCTGGGTGGTTGAGGAATCGGGCATCCCGATCGCCGAGGCCAAGGCGCTGGTCGCGGACCACGCCCGCCCGCGCTGCGTGCAGACCGAGCAGGGGCTGATGTTCATCGGTCGCGGGGTCAACCTCGACCCGACCAGCGTGCCCGAGGACATGAAATCCATCCGGGTCTGGCTGGAGCCCAGCCGCATCATCACGGTGGTCAAGCGCCGCATGCGATCGGCCGAGGCGATCGCGTTGCGTTTCTCGACCGATCATCCGCCCAAATCGGCGTCGGAGGTGCTGGTGCAACTGTTCTCGCAGATGACCGAGCTGCTGGCTCCGGTGGTGCAGGAGCTTGGCGAGCAGATCGATGAGATCCGCGACAGCGTGATCGACGACGACTTGCCCACTGCTGACATCTCGACGCTCTCCCCGCTGCGTCTTCGGGCAATGGGGCTGCACCGCTACCTGACCCCCTTGTACGATGCCGCGTTGACACTCAGTTCGAGCAAGCAGCTCACCGAATCCAAGGCCGCCCGGGCGGAGGTGCAGGTCACCCGCGACCAGCTGGCGCGCATCGTGGAGGAGCTGGCGGCGATCGAGTCGCGAGCCGCGGTCACCCGCGACGAGATCGTGTCCCAGCGTGCCGACCAGCTCAATCAGCGTGTGTATGTGCTGACGGTGCTGGCGGGCGTCTGCCTGCCGCTGAGCGTGCTCACGGGCATGCTGGGCATGAATGTGGGTGGAATCCCCTTGGCCGCCAGCACCTCGGGCTTTCTGATCACGACATTGAGCATGCTCACCCTCTCGGCGGTCACACTCGGTGTGCTTCGCATGATAAAATGGATCTGACACACAACGACTGAAACCGGGCGGCTCGAAGATCGACCCGCCACATTGATACGAACCGGAGACGCAACGATGGCCATCAGCATCACCATGCCCCGCCTCTCAGACACCATGGAACAAGGCACCGTTGTCAAATGGCATGTCAAACAGGGCGACAGCGTCTCCCCGGGCGATGTCATCGCGGACATCGAGACCGACAAAGCGACCATGGAACTCGAGGCGTTCGACGAGGGCACCGTCGCGGCCCTGTCGATCGATGAGGGCCAGACGATCAATGTGGGCGAGACCATCGTCGTGCTCGCTGAAGATGGCGAGTCGGCCGAGGAAGCCGCCAAGTCGGCCAGTTCGACTGCCAGCTCCTCTGGCGCGGCTTCAACCGCCGACACCAGCGCCGCCCAGTCGGGCAGTGACACCCCAGCCCCCAGCAGCTCCGGCGGAACGACCGCCGTTGCCGAGCCGCCGGCTTCGGGCAGCGAGTCGACCGATCGCGTCTTCGCTTCGCCACTGGCACGCAAGATCGCTGAAGAGCACAACATCAACCTCGGCACGATCAACGGCTCGGGCCCCTCGGGCCGCATCGTCAAGAAGGATGTCGAAGCCGTGATCGGCAACGGGACCGCGGCACCCACTGCCGCACCCCAGCAGGCCACGCCGGCTGCCGCCTCGGCTCCCGCACCCGCACCGATGCCCGCCGTTGGCGCGACGCTCGAATCACGCAATGTCGCGCTCAACAACATGCGTGCGACGATCGCCAAGCGTCTGGTCGAGTCCAAGACCACCATCCCCCACTACCAGGTCACCATCAGCGCCCGCATGGATTCGCTGATGATGCTGCGTGAAGAACTCAACGAGCAGTTGAGCACGCAGGGCGTGAAGCTCTCGGTCAACGACTTCCTCGTGCGTGCGTGTGCGATCGCGATGCACCAGCACCCGTTCGTCAACTCGAGCTGGAACCCGCAGGGGCCCTCGATCGATCTGCACGGGCATGTGAACATCGGCGTTGCCGTGGCGCTCCCGGAGGAGAAGGGCGGCGGGCTGGTCGTTGCAACGATCAACAACGCCGACCAGATCGGTCTGCGTCAGATCAGCAGCGAGACCAAGCGTCTGGCCAAGAAGGCCCGCGACAAGGGACTGAGCCCACAGGAGCTGACGGGCTCGACCTTCACCATCAGCAACCTGGGCATGTTCGGGGTGGATCATTTCACCGCGATCGTCAACCCGCCCAACGCCGCGATCCTCGCCGTCGGTCGTTCGATCGAGAAGCCCTTCGTCGAGTACGACGAGGACGGGACGCCGGAACTCGTTGTCGGGCACGAAATGTCCATGACGATCTCCAGCGACCATCGCATCATCGATGGGGCGATGGCCGCTGCGTACCTCAACACGGTCAAGCAGCTGCTTGAATCACCCGCGTCGTTGCTGGTGTAACCGATGGCCCGACGCGACAACGAGCGACCGCCGCAGTTCTTCATCGGGCCCAACTCGCCCAATGACCCGGAATCGCTGCTCGATGAGGCACGCCAGCGTGTGCGCGATGAGGACGAGCTGAACAAGGAGTCCACCAAGCTCGCCCGGCGTCTGCTGGTCGCGTTCGTGATCATCCTGCTGATGGGTGTGGTGTTCTATATCGTGTTGCCGTACTACGGGCTGCGCCTGCCGCCGTTCGTGCCGTTCCTTTGCTTCGGGGCGATTGCCACGGGTGCGATCCTGAGTCTCAACGAGGGCGACGGCCCGGGCACGGGCGGCGGGGATGACGACGACACACCCGGTTCTGGTGGCGGCGGGTGCAACGATGGCGGCTGTGCGGTGGGCATGTGCCCCGGGCCACGCCCGCTGCGGATGTTCAAAGATCCCAAGGGCAAGTGATTCGGATCAGAACCCGACGATCGACAACGCGATGATGCCGATCCCGACCACGCTGGCGATGAGGATGATGCCCAGCACGAAGAGCAGACGCTCGATGCGCCCCAGCCGCCCACGAACATCACGATCGAACTCGAGATCCCGCGCCCTGAGGCGGACCTTGACCTCGAAGGCCATCTCGTAGCCACACTCGGGGCAGACAATCGACAGGTCTTCGAGCAGCGGCACATCGCCCAGCGGGTAGTCGCAGTGGGCGCAGCGGTACTCGCCCTTGGATCGTGCGTCTTCGATGACCTGCTTGAGCGTTGAGGGCATGCCAGCTCACTCCCCTGCCGACTTGGGAAGTGCCGTCCGTACGAGCACCATCACCGAACTATTCAGCATCAAGAGCGTGAGGGCACCGGTGACGGCGGTGAGCGTGTACCCGGCGGCGATCATCATGTAGATGTTCGATCGGTTGCTCAGACTCGGCTTGTACTTGGGCGTCATCTCGTAGAGTTCGGTCAGCGCGCCGTGCGAGACAAGTGTGTAGAGCACACACGCGTAGCAGACCGCGCCGATCCCGATGGCCATGAGCAGCATGCACCCGCTGGTCAGCCATGCCTGCCCACGCGTCTCGCATGGTTCGAGCATGGCCCTGATCAGCCCCAGCGGACTCATTGCTTACTCCTTGCTTACTCCTTGCCGGAACGACGACGCTTGAGTTCCGCGTCGATGAACGGGTCCAGCTCGCCGCGGTCGAGGACCGTGGCGGGGTTGGCCTCGACATTGGTGCGGTGGTCCTTGACCCGGTTGTCGTAGAGCACATAGCTGCGGATCTGGGCGCCCCAGCCGCGGTGCTCGATCTTGCCGCCCGAGGCCTCGGTGATCTCGCGTTCGCGTTCTTCCTCGGCCATCTGCTCGAGCTTGGCCTGCAGGATCGACAGCGCCTGCTTGCGGTTCTGAGGCATCTCTTTGTAGGTACTGGAGACCACCTGCAACCCCGTGGGCTTGTGCGTCACGCGAACGGCCGTGGCGACCTTGTTCACATTCTGGCCGCCGGGACCGCTTGAACGCGCGAACACGACGATGTCCAGATCGCGATCGGGGATCTCGACATCGACCTCTTCGAACTCGGGCGTGACATCAACAGTCGCGAAGCTGGTCTGGCGCTTGCCCTGCGAGTTGAAGGGTGAGACGCGTGCCAGGCGGTGCGTGCCTCGTTCGCAGCTGAGCATGCCGAAGGCGAATGGGCCCTTGACATGGAGGGTGACATTGTCGAGCCCGACTTCTGAGCCGTGGGACTTGGAGACTTCCTCCATCGCCCAGCCGTGCTTCTCGATGTAATAGAGGTACATGCGAAAGAGCATCTCGCACCAGTCGTTGGCCTCGGTGCCGCCGTCGCCAGATGAGATGGTGAGGAAGCAGTCGCGGTGGTCGTGCTTGCCACCCAGCAGCGACTGGGTCTCGATTTTGTCCATCTTGCCCAGCAGCTCGTGCAGCGTCTGGTCGGCCTCGGCCAGCAGATCGTTGTCGCCCTCTTCACGGGACATCTCGTAGGCGAGCGTCGCGTTCTCGAAGTCCTCGCTCACATCCTTGATCGGGTCGGTCTGGGCCTTGATGAGCTTGAGCTCGCCCACGATGGTCTTGGCCTTCTCCTGGTCGTCCCAGAAGTCGGCTTGGCCCATCTGGTCCTCAAGCTCTTTCAGTCGGTTGCGCTTGTTTTCATAGTCAAAGAGAGTCACGGATCGTTACAATCCGCGCCTCTAGGTCGCTGATGACATTGTGATGCGCTTCGAGATGCATGCGTGCTCCTGTGCCCATAAGGGCGGTCGATTCGGTCACAACTCTAGCATCCCCGCCCGGTTTGGGCCGTACAGTTGGGCATGAATCCCGTCTTCCTGACCGGCGCCACGCTGCTGCTGCAGCAATCACAAGACGCGAGCGATCGCGAGGTCTATCGCCAGTGGTCTGCGATGATGCTGATCCTGATCCTGCTGGGCGTCATCGCGCTCACCGGGCTGGGGTTCATCGTCGCCCAGCGCCGGGCCCGACGGCGAAAGAGCGAGCTGCCCAAACCCAAGGACGCGCCCAAGATCGACGCCTGGGCCGAGGCGGGGCGACGCATCGACACCTCGATCGTTGAGTTCAAGGACGACTGAGCCCAACCCCGGTCGGGGCGATGCTCTCAAGGTCACCGATCAGGGCAATGAGTCCAGCCAGGCCTGCGCCTGCTCGTTCCCCTGCATCGCCGCGTCCTGAGCCCACACCATCGCCTCGTCCAATCGATCGGCCCGCTGCAGCCACAGCGCCGCCTCAAACTTCAGCGACGCATCGCCCGGCTGGCGTTCGGCGGCATCCATGACCCGGGCCGCCGCGTCGTCGCTGCGACCGAGCATACCCAGGCATTCAGCCAGCAGCTTCACCGACTCGGGCTGGGACGCCTGATCGATGGGCAGCGAAGTCAGCAGATCGACGGCTTCCTGCGCCTGTCCCAGTCGCTTGAGCGCCCGGGCCTCCAGTTGCACCAGCCCCAACGCGTTTGGTTCGAGCTGGCGCGCCCGGCGGACTTGCTCGAGTGCGATCGATGCCTTGTTCTCGCGCATCGCGATCTCGGACCGCATGGTGTAAGCGCGGACATCATCGGGGTTCAGCCGACCGGCGATGGCCAGGTTCGCTTTGGCCTCGGTGAGCTTGTTGAGCTTCATCTGAATGGCCGCGAGATAGAGCGGGGTCTCGGGCTGGCTGGAATCGATGCGCATCGCGGCGATGTAGTGCGTCTCAGCGATCTCCGGGCGACCGAGCGTGTTGGCGATGGTCCCGGCGGTGAAGTGGGCGGCCCAGGTCTCGGGGCCGATCTCGATGCCCGCAAGGTACTGCTCATACGCCATGCCCGTCTGCCCGGTCAGCAGGTACAGATCGCCCAGGGCCAAGCGGATCTCCTGATCGACGGGGTAGGTCGCGACGGCCCCTTCGAGCACACGCTGGGCGGAGTTGAAGTCCTGCTCACGCACATAGACCTGGACGGCTCCGAGGATCTCCTCGATCGACTCGTTCTCGGCCATGCCCCGGTTGGGATTGGCGGGATTGGTCTGCTCGGTCTCGTTCTGGGTGGGCGTGGGTGATTGCAGCAGCGACCAGACGGCATACCCGGCAACGACGGCGGCGATCAGGGCCAGGATGCCCAGCATGACGCCGACGATGCGTGCGTTGCCCGCCCGGTGGGTGTATCGAATGGCCGCTTTCTGGGTGTTTGCGTATGTTGGCATATGCAGACGATATCGTCCACGCGTACACTCAGAAACCAACCAAGAGACACTATTCGCCCGATTTGTCGGGCACCCACCAGGGAACGATGCCGATGACCACCGATGCCGCGATGCAACCCATGAGCAAGGCCTACAACCCCAGCGAGCACGAATCGCGGGTCTGGCAGAAGTGGATCGACGCCAACGCCTTCCACGCCGACCCCGATCGGGTGCTCAACGGCGACGCACGCCCCTACTGCGTGCTCATCCCGCCACCCAATGTGACGGCCGCCCTGCACCTGGGCCATGCGCTCAACAACTCGATCCAGGACATCCTCATCCGCGCCCACCGGATGAAGGGGTACGAGACCCTCTGGATGCCCGGCACGGACCACGCGGGCATCGCGACCCAGACGATGGTGGACAAACGCCTCAAAGAGCGTGGCGAGCCCGCCATCGCGGATTACAAGCAGAAGGAACTGGCCGGCGAAGACGGGCGAGGGCAGTTCGTGTCGCTCGTGCAGGACTTCAAGGACGAGTTCGAGGCCCGCATCACCGACCAGCTCATGAAGATGGGCTGCTCGTGCGACTGGGATCGTCAGCGGTTCACCATGGACGACATCTGCGCCCGGGCGGTGCGTGAGGCGTTCTTCCAGCTGTTCAAGGACGGGCTGATCTACCGCGGCAAGCGTCTGGTCAACTGGGACCCGGTCTCACAGACCGCGCTGGCCGACGACGAGGTGGAGATGGAGGAGGTGGACGGGCACTTCTACTACCTCCGCTACCCGCTGGTGAAGGAAATCGAAGGCGACCCCACCGTCCCAGTCACCTGGGGCGAGCTGGCGACGCGTGGCTACCCAGACGCGGACAACCACCCCGACGACGAGCAGGCGTGGGTCACGGTCGCGACGACGCGCCCCGAGACCTACATGGGCGATACCGCCGTGGCCGTCAACCCGAAGGACCCCCGCGCCGGCGCAGTGCGTGGGATGCATGTCATGCTGCCCATCGTCGGGCGGATCATCCCGATCATCGAGGATGACTATGTCGTCCTGCCCGTGAAGTACGGCGGAGAGCCGGGCGACGCCAAGGCGGAGATGTCCACCGGCTTCCTCAAGGTGACCCCGGCGCACGATCCAAACGACTACATGATCGGGCAGCGTCACGATCTTGAGATGATCAACATCATGGCCCCCGATGCGAGTATCAGCGACCAGCACGGGTGGGACCGCGAAGAGCGCGGCGAGGGCGGGCATGTCTTCCTGGGCAAGTCCCGCGAGGAAGCTCGCGAGCTCGTGGTCAAAGAGTTCAACGCCCGCACCGTCGCCGAGGGCAGCGAGGGCTCGCTGCTGGAGAAGATGGTGCCCCATAAACACAGCGTGGGGCATTCCTACCGCAGCCATGTGCCGGTTGAGCCGTACCTGAGTGATCAGTGGTACTGCAAGGTGACGGACGACCGGCTCCGCGGCAACGCCCAGCGTGCGCTCACGCCCGAGCAACGCACCGAGGCGAGCCTGCAGGCATGGCCTGAGTCGGCACCTACCTGTCCTCGTGGGACGGGCTTCCAGCCCGTCTCTCCCCCTTCTCCTTCTTCCTCGATCCCTGATGCCCTCACCATCCATCAACGCCACCTCCCCCACTGGCAACTCGGCGGGAGCACCTACTTTGTCACATTCAGGGTCGAGACCGGAACGCTCTCTGAAAAAGAGCGGGATCAGGTCCTCGATGCCTGCTTCCACTTTGATGGAGATCGAGCCACGATCCGCCTCGTCACCGTCATGCCCGATCATGTGCACATGATCCTGACGCCGCTGGAGCATGAGTCTGGCGGGTACTGGCCATTGCAGGACCTGATGCACTCGATCAAGAGCTTCACCGCCAATGCCATCAATCGCGATCGGGGAGCGACTGGGCCACTCTGGCAGGATGAATACTTTGATCGGTTGCTTCGTGGCCAGGATGAGTTTGTTGAGAAATGGAACTACATGCTCATGAACCCGGTGAAGGCCGAGCTGTGTGAGCAGCCGGGGGAGTATGCATGGACAAAGAGGGGTGAGCCCGGACAAAGGAGGCGGGGGAGAGACGGGCTGGAAGCCCGTCCCACTAGGGGGGGAGTGGAAAAGGGAGTCTGCTCGACCGACGGCACCATGCACTTCTACCCCGCCCGCTACGCCAAGACCTACGAGACCTGGCACGACAACCTGCGCGATTGGTGTATCAGCCGCCAGCTCTGGTGGGGGCACCGGATTCCGGTGTGGTCGCGAAGCGGCGTCGCACCTTTTGAACAGTTTGACCAGTTCTCTGATTGGCTCTTCGATGGCTTGACTGACGGGCGGCTACACGCACGCCGCCGTGATGACGAGGAAGTCACTCGGGAGTTTTTACAGTCCGGCGAGCAACTTGATGATCTATTTATCTGCTTCAAGTCAGAACCAACTCTCGAAGACATACGGATTCTTGAAGAGGCAGGCTTCACCCAAGACCCCGATGTCCTCGACACCTGGTTCTCCAGTGCCCTCTGGCCGCTGAGCACCATGGGCTGGCCTGACGCGTCGGCCGCCAAGGACAGCTCGGGCATCGAGGACTTCGAGTCGCTGCTGCCCGCGTTCAACCCGACCAGCGTACTGACCACGGCGCGGGAGATCATCACGCTGTGGGTCTCGCGGATGACGATGTTCAATCGGTACTTCCTCTCTACGAATCCTCGTGGGACGGGCTTCCAGCCCGTCACTCCCCCTCCTTCCTCTCTCCAAGACGACGGGCTGGAAGCCCGTCCCACTGAAGAGAACATGCCCGGTCCCGCCCCCTTCAAGGATGTCTTCATCCACGCCATGATCCAGGACGGCGAGGGCCGCAAGATGTCCAAGTCGCTGGGCAACGGGGTGGACCCGCTGGACATCATCGACTCCCACGGCGCCGACGCCATGCGGTTCACGCTGTGCCAGATGACGACGCAGACGCAGGATGTCCGCATGCCCGTCGAGCGTGACGAGTCGACCGGCAAGAACACCTCGCCCAAGTTCGACCTCGGGCGCAACCTCTGCAACAAGCTGTGGAACGCGTCCAAGTTCGCGCTGGGGATGTTCGAGAAGGCCGAGCTCAAGCCCGGCCTGCCCATCAACCCCGAGGAACTGACGCTCATCGATCGCTGGATGCTCTCGCGCGTCACCGAGGCGACCAACAAGGTCAACACGGCCCTTCGCAACTACATGTTCAAGGACTACGCCGACGCGATCTATGATCTGTTCTGGCGTGACTTCTGCGACTGGTACCTTGAGTCGATCAAGCCGACGATCGGGGACAACCCCGAGCAGGCGGCGGTGCTCCGCACCGTCTTCGACGCGATCCTGCGTCTCATGCACCCAGTGATGCCCTTCATCACCGAGACGCTCTTCGAGCGTTTCGAGCCGCTGCCCATGCGGGAGATCGAGGGGTTCACCTTCGAGCAGACCAAGGCAACGGACACGCTCTGCCTGTCGGGCTGGCCGACCCCGGCCGATGAGCTGCGTGACGAGGTGGCCGAGGAGGCCTACGAGCGGGTGCGGTCGCTGGTGACGACGATCCGCGAGGTG
The DNA here is from genome assembly GCA_002364005.1 of Phycisphaerales bacterium UBA3190. Taxonomy (GTDB): domain Bacteria; phylum Planctomycetota; class Phycisphaerae; order Phycisphaerales; family UBA1924; genus UBA1924. The sequence continues at coordinate 226,599 of DEXG01000008.1, read as the reverse complement.
CGGGCGACGGCACAGGTCAAGCCCAAGCGTCAGATCGTGCTCCACGCGGGCGGGGAGTTGGCGGCAGACATCGCGCGATGGTCGCCGCTGATTGAGACGCTCGCGGGTGTCGAGACCGTGACGGCTGACGAGCCCGAGGGTCAGTCGGCGTCGTTTACCTTCGAGGGGGCCGAGTACCGGCTCTCGAACCTGGCCGATGCGCTCGACGCGGGGGCCGAGCGTGATCGACTGGAGAAGGAACTGGCCACCATCGAAAAGAGCATGGCCGGCATCAAGGGCCGCCTATCCAACCCCGGCTATGTCGACAAGGCCCCGGCACACCTCGTCGAGCAGACACGCAATCAGCTCGCCCAACTCGAGAAGGACCACGCGGCCACGAAAGCGGCGCTGGACAAGCTCGCATGATCGCTCGCGCCGCGATCGCGGTCGTGCTCCTCACGCTGTGCGCCTGCGATTCCGCGCCGGTGCGTGACCGGGCCGAGCCGGCCACGCCCCCCACCGCCGATGTTGGGCGTTTTGTCGCAGACCGTCAGCCCTGGACCTTCCGGGGCAACACGGGCTGGGAGTACCGCACGCCCAACGCGATCATCCGGACCACCAGCGATGATCGCAAGATCCTCGAGCGTCTGCCGCCGTTTGTTGAGCTGTCGGTCCTGCATTACCAGTCTGACCTGGTGCGCCTTCCCCGCCCGGGTCAGACGATCGAGACCTTCTTCTTCGACAACCGCAGCCAGTGGGCGACGATGACCAACGCGTTGATGGGCGACCGGGCGCCGGTGTACCTGTCGATCGAGCGGGGCGGGTACTCGGCCAATCACATCGGGGTCTTCTTCGATCTGGGACCACGCGACTCGTTTGTGATCTGTGCCCATGAGGGCTGGCACCAGTATGCCCACTCGACCTTCGCCGGCCCGATGCCCGTGTGGCTCGACGAGGGGGTTGCGTGCGTCATGGAGGGCTTTCGCTGGGATGAGCAGTTCCCCGACCACCCGCGGTTCATGGCTTGGGCCAACACCGAACGCTTCGATCAGCTACGTGACGCGTACAACGCCGAGTCACTCATGCCCGTGCATGCGCTGCTCTCGCTGCGGCCGCAGGATCTGATCGAGCAAGGCAGCCGGAGCGGGAGCACGCAGCCCGCGGCCCTGGTGTACTACGCGCAGGTCTGGGCGTTGGTCCACTTCCTCCGCGAGGGCCAAGGCGGCACCTACCGCAGCGGGTTTGAACAGTTGCTGACCGATTGCGCCTCGGGATCGTTGCGGGACCGGCTGACGGGTGAGGCCCTGCGCCAGTTCAACACCCGCCGAACGGGCGCTGACACCCTGCTGGCCTACCTGCCCGAGGGCACCACGCTGCGTGAGATCGATGCGCAGTACCAGCGTTTCATCGCCCGGGTCGTGCGTGTGGGTGGTCGCAACAAGATCGTCGCGGGCCAGTCCCCGATTGAATGAAAAACACCCGGCGGTTGCCGGGTGCTTTGTGTGTTCAGGTGGAATGGTTTCCGTCAGCGCCGTTTGATGCAGCGTACGCCCGCGATGCCCGCGAGCCCGATGAAGCCGGCGAACGCGGCCGAGGGGAGCGGGACGATGCTCACAGTGTAGTTCATGAACTGCCCGGCCACCGAGGTGGTCCCCCAACCCGATGTGGCCTGATCGAGGCGGCTGAGGTGATCAACACCCGGATCGGCGCCACCACCGGATGAGAAGACATCAAAGTCGAAGGTGTCGCCATCGCTGAGCCCGAGGGCTGAGAGAGAGACCGCAAGGATCTGGGTCCCGCTGGCGTGTGCGGAATCATCAGCGGTGACATCGCCGCCGCCGAGGGAGGTTGCATCGGTCAGCCCCCAGCTGGCGCCGTTGAAGGAGCGAAGTTCGGCGCCTGCACCCGACCCTCCGTCGTCAGTCCACGAGCCGATGAAGTCGGTGATGCCGCGTCCCCAGTCGACATTGCGGTTCCATGAACCGGGATCGGTCGAGTTGTCGCCAGCGTTGCGTCCGGTGTCGATGCCGACCACGAACTTGCCCCAGTTGACCGCATCCAGATCGCCTTGGGTATTGATGCTGATGTAGAGGAAGTTGGCGTCGTTTGTGATCTCGACGGAACTGATATCCAAGTGTGCCTCGCCATCAAAGTCTGGTGATGCAAGGTCGCCCGTCGCGTCGTAGTAGAAGTCTGCCGAAGCACCGCAAGTCATCAGTGAGATTGCCAGTAGGCTGAGTGTCTGGTTCTTCATCGTGTTGTTCTCTCCGTGCCCTCTACCATTCACCACGAGCGGAGAGGGGAACGATGATGCTACCAGAAAACGCTTTCCCCGTCAATCCGCTCCAAGCATCAACAACCCCAGAAAGCTCACGAAACCGATGCGTTTGAGCGTCGTACAAACGAAAAAACCCACCCGGCGTACCGAGTGGGTCCCTGTGATCTATAGGAATGCGCGATGCGAATCAGCGACGACGACGCGTTGCGACCAGGCCGCCGAGGCCCATCAGCGCGACCGAACCCGGTGCGGGCACGATGGTGTAGCTGAGGAACTCGCCCGCGACCGACTGGTTGGCCCAGTCGTCGGTGGCGTAATCGTCACGGCTGAGGTGGTCGATCCCTGGATCGGCACCGCCGCCGGTGGTGAAGATATCAAACTCCAGCACATCGCCGACCGAGAGGCCCAGCGAAGCGAGCGAGACGGTGAGCATCTGGACGCCCGATGCGTGACCCGCATCGCTGGCCATGATGTCGGTGCCCGCGGCGTAGGTCGCGTCGGTCAGGCCCCATGCGCCGCCGTCCCATGAGCGAAGCTCGGCGCCGGCAGCGCTGCCGCCGTCGTCGGCCCATGAGCCGATGAAGTCGGTGATCCCGCGGCCCCAGTCGACATTGCGGCCCCATGAGCCGGGATCGGTCGAGTTGTCGCCGGCGTTGCGACCGGTGTCGAAGCCGACGATGTACTTGCCCCAGTTGACGGCATCAATATCCGCATCAACCGAAATGTTGATGTAGAGGAAGTCGGCGTCGTTGGTCATCTCGACCGAGGTGATGTCCAGATGGTTGAAGCCCTGGCTGTAGAAGAAGTCGTGGACATCGCCGCCGTCGAGGTGGTTGCCGGTGTTGTCGTTGTAGACATCAGCCGATGCGCCACCAGCAAGCAGTGCGAGCAATGCCACGCTCAGTGTGGTCTTTTTCATGGTTCATCTCTCCAGATTTGTGTATCGCGTGCAGTCATGCCGGTCGATCACGAACGACCAGTGCCCCCACGGTTCTGTTTCCTACAGGGAACAATACACGAAAGATCTTTCGAGAACAATGTGTTTCTCAGTGCTGAAACACAAAATTTCCCCCTGAATCAGCGAGAAATCCACGAAAGGAACCGACGAGATCACTCGGCTTTGTTCGGTTTTTCTTCGAGATCGGGCGCTACATTCAAATATGGCAGGGTGTCTTCGACAATTCGCCGCACCACCGGCCCGGCGACCCATGAGCCGTAGTGATGACGAACACGCACCCGTTCAGGTCCGATATCGTCCAGCACGACGAGCACCACGATCTGGGGATCCTCGGCTGGGGCGGCCACGATGAAGCTTGAGTGGTGCTGTTTCTCGAAATAGGCCCGACCACCGCCCGGTGGCAGCAGCCCCGGTTCCGGGGGCACCATGGCGATCAGGGAGGTGCCCGACTTGCCGAACATCGAGTAGCGTGGCTCTGGCAGGTCTGGGTACTGACGACGCATGACCTTGTCCATGTTCTGCGCGACGATCCGCATGGGCTTGGTGGTGCGTTGGGCGGCTTCGGCGCTGAAGACCCGTTTGACGATCGTTTCATCACCGAGTATCCCGCGCCGATCATCGTCTCCGGCGGCAGTCAGGCGAATCTCCGGGAGCGTCCCGGCGAGTTCTCCATGACGGGCGAAGACACTGAACGCGCGGGCCATCTGGATCGGGGTTACGGAGATCTCATATCCCATCCCGATCGAGGTCTGGGTGTAGTTGCTCCAGTTCTTGGCGCTGGTGACGATGCCCGATGCCTCGCCACCGAGCCCGATGCCGGTTGGCGAGCCGAATCCCAGTGCCTTGACCATGCCACGCAGGTCTTCAAAGCTCAGACGCGAGGTCGCGTGGTACATGCCGATGTTCGACGAGTAGCGAATGACCGCGTCCCAGTTGTTGAGATCATCGTGGGTATACACATCTTGGATGCGCCGACCGTAGTCGGTGAAGATGGCCTTCTGCTTGATGTCGAGCACCTCGTCGTCGGGGAGGAGCCCGCGGGTTTTGGCCAGGGTCCACGCGAAGGGTTTGAAGGTCGAACCCGGCTCGTAGACATCCTCGAGCACCCGGTTGTGCGCCAGCGTTGGTTCGATCTCCCGGTTGGGATCGTCACGGAGCACCTTGTACCGTGGCTGTTCGTCCAGCGGGGGCAGGCGCGTGCGCGGCGTGTCCGATTCAGGATCCCACCAAGGGACGGGGGCCAGGTCCGGGATATGGCGCAGATGATCGGTCATGGCGAGGATCTCGCCCGTGTGCGGGTTGATGACGATCGCCCGACCTCCCGCGGCATCGGCCTGCTCCATGCCCCAGATCAGGTGCTCGCGCACGATGCGCTGGATCTCCAGGTCGATGCTCAGCCGGACATCCTTGCCCTTGTTCGCGTCGATCCAGGCGCCGCGCTCGATCCAGAGCGGACGCCCGTTGGCATCGCGGACATAGGTCAGCGAGCCGTCTTCGCCGCGCAAACGATCATCGAAGAGCTTCTCTGCCCCGAGCACGCCGCTCTTCTCGGTGGCTTTGGGTGCGAAGGCCACTTTGCCGACGATGGGGCCGAGCAGGTCGGCGCTGGTCTGCTCGCGCACGGGCTCGTGCTCGATGGTAATCGCGGGGAGCTTGCCGTCGGCTTTGAGTTCGCGGAGCTTCTTGGCCTGTTCCTGATTGAGCACTTCACCGATCCGGAGATACCGAGAAACGGTCGCGTCTGCCGACGCGGATGCCTGCTCGTTGCCCACGATCGCCCGGATCATGCGTGGCGCGAACTCATCGGGGCTGGTCGCCAGCACCGTGCCCAGTTGCACAACCACACGATCGAAGAGTGTTGGGTCACGCTGCATCGCCTTGCGGAGCCCCTCGGGGTCAACGATCAGCTGATAGCCCATGCGAGTCGTCGCGAGCGTGCGTCCGCGCCGGTCGAGCAGGTCGCCGCGTGTTGCTCCGAGCGCCTGTCGGCTGGTGCGTGATTCGACAAAGCCCGAGAGCTGCTCGCCCGGGGCGACCTGGAGTTGGACGACGCGTGCGATGACAATCGTCAGCGCCAGCAGCATCCCGATGCGGAGCAGCCACGCGACAAGCGTGCCCCGCGGATCGATCGCGGCACGGTTGAGGACAGGGGACATCAGGGCATCGCGTTCGCTGCTCATGGGTACGCTCCAGGGTGTTTGCTCACTCGCGAACGAAGACCACGCGGGTGCCGTCTTCGAGCGTCATGACGACCGAACCGGGGGCAAGCGTATCCTCGGTGATCACGACATCGTTGCCCGAACTGTTGACCGTGCTGGGATCCATGATCGCGTCGGGGACCGTCTCGACCATGCGGTGCGCCAGCTGGAGTTCCGCGGGCGCTTGTGAGGCGGGCGTGTAGTACCCACCCTCCCGGAGCATCTTGTGCACGCGTTGGGGGGTGCACGCACGGGCGATCATGGCCCGGATCTCGCCCGCCTGCTCGTCGAGCTGACGGATTCGGTGGCGGGACTCGGCCATCTCGTGCACGGCTTGCAGTCTGGACTGACGCACCGAGAGCACACCGATACCCGAAGCACCAAAGACCAGGATGAGCACAACGAGCTTGGCGAACACAACAATGGCTTTCGGTCGGGTCGGGGTCTGCCCCGATGGCTTACTTGGCGGGGATCTTCAGCGTCATACCCACGAAGATCTCGTCCGGGCTTGAGAGCCCGTTGAGTTCGACGATCTCGTTCATGCGTTTGGAGGTCCCAAGCAGCTTGATCGAAATCTCGCCCAGCGTGTCACCCTTGGCCACGGTGTAGGACCGCTTGCTCGCCGAGTCGCGGCTGGTCGTGCGGGTCTGGCGTGACCCGGTGGTCAGGATGCGTGCGTCGCCCGGGAGTTTGAGGGTCATCCCGATCTGCAGCACTGAGTCCGGGCCGAGCTTGTCCGCGTTGAGGTGCTCGATCTCGAGCCAACGCTCGCCATCGCCCAGCAGGCGGCGTGCGATCCCGATCAGGGAATCACCCGCGATGACCGTGTACTGCTGGTAGGTCTGCACTGGCAGCGGTCGGCCTGACTGTGGCCTGGCGGGCTCGTCGGTGCGTACCGGCTCGACTGCCGCGGGGAAATCCGTATTCTTCACCCGCTGGCGTGCCTCGTCGAAGGCCTGCTCGATGAGCGAGCGATCGCGCGGCGCGTTGCTGATCACGACCGGCTCGTGCACTTCTTGCGAGCGGGTCTCGGGCTGCTGCTCGGAGCGAACGATCGCCTGATCGATCGCGCTCTGCTCGCCGGTGCCGAGGTGTGCGATGATGGGCTCATTGCGTGACTGATCGCCTCGCATGGTGTCGAGCGTCATGTTGCTTGCCTGCGAGAAATGATCGCTGACGAGCACGCCGACGACGAGCACGAGCACAAAGCCGATGATGAGTGCGAGTTTGCTTTCTTTGGTCACTGCCGCTTCCTTGCCGGGTGATGCCATGACGCAGCGTAGAACCGATCCTTGGTTCTGCGTGTTCAGAAATGATGAATGCGACGCAGCACGCTCTCGCGTGATGTTCGAACTGTCTCGGGCTTAGGTTGCCCGCACCCCTCGCAGCTTGGCCGATCGGGCCCTGGGGTTGCTCCCGATCTCGGCGTCTCCCGCCTCGATCGGCTTTCGCGTGACCGACTCGGCCCAGCCCGCCTTGACCCACTCGCCCGTTGCCCGTTTCACCGGACGATCCTCGAGCGAGTGAAACGAGATGATCCCGACCCGTGAGCCCGACGCCAGCCAGCTCGGTTGACCCGCGTGGTTCTTCTTGAGCGCGATCCCGATCAAACGAAGCAGCGATTCCAAGCTGCCGAGCTCATCGTTGACCGCGATTCGAAGGGCCTGGAAGGTCTTCGTCGCCGGGTTGATGCCGCCGCGTGGGCCGGGGATCGCTGAACGCACAATCTCAGCGAGCCGGTCAGTCGTTGTAATCGGCTCAACCTCCCGAGCAGCAACAAGTTTTGACGCGATCCTTCGAGACGATTTCTCCTCGCCGTAGCGGAAGATGATGTCCGCCAGATCTCGCTCCGGGAGCGTGTTGACCAGTTCCTCGGCCGTGATGGGCATGGAGGGGTCAAGACGCATATCCAGAGGCCCGGAAAAGCGAAAACTCAGCCCCCGCTGGGGGTCATCGACCTGCGTGCTGGCAAAGCCCAAATCGGCCAGCACCATGTCCGCGACCAGCCCCAGCTCCCGCAGCTTGGCGGGCAACTCGGCAAAGTTTCCCTGCACCGCGTGCACCTTGACAGAAGCGGGGTCGCCCGGGCATAAAGCATTGGCAACACTGACCTTGGCACGACCGAGATTCGCCTGATCCATATCATTGAGCACGATCGTGCCCATCGGACCGATCTGCTGAGCGATCAGGCACGCGTGCCCACCCAGCCCTGCGGTGCAATCAACAAACACCTGCCCTGTTTGGGGGGCAAGGAGATCAAGCACCTCGCTTGGAAGCACCGGGATGTGGGTGAGTTCATCGCCCATTGTGAGAGGATAGCCGGGCGATGTGTCGCTATCCTCACGCGTGCAGAGCAACGATCCCAAGCTGGTCAAAGAACGCATCATCACAAGCGCCAGCACCCGTGATGACGCGGCCCAGATCATCTACGGCTTGCACATCCGGGGCGTTCGATCGAGTGAAATCGAGAATGAGCAGAAGATCCCCTACACGCAGATCCCCGGTGCAAAGCCCCCCCGCTTTCTGATCCTGATCGATTCGGACAGCGAGATTCAGTGGCAGATTGCGCAGGACTCGATCGAATCGATCTGGGACGCGATCCTTGAGCAGCACCCCCGCGCCGTAACGCCCAGCGGGCACTGCTCGTTCTGTGGGTACGATGTCGAACGACTCCCCCGCCCCACCATCTGCCCCGAGTGCGGAATCAATGTGGACTCGATCGAGGCGAGACGGGTTATGCGTGAGCGTCGGCTCTGACGATCAGGCGCTGGGCCAGCCGTCACGGGTGAAGGCGCCGTCCTTGTGGAAGACCTCGCCGTCGGCGCTGATCTGGCCACCCTGTCGCAGATCGCAGACCATGTCCCAGTGCAGGGCGGATTCGTTGAACGAGCCCGATTCGGGGTAGCCCATGCCGCACGCGGCGTGGAAGGTGCCTCCGATCTTTTCGTCGAAGAGGGTGTTCTTGGAGAACTCCTTGATGGCGTAGTTGGTGCCGATGGCGATCTCGCCCATGGTGCGGGCGCCCTCGTCCTGATCGAGCATGGCGAAGAGGAAGGCCTCGTTCTTCTTGGCGCTGGCATCGACGACGCGTCCGTCCTTGAACTCAAGGCGGATGCCCTCGACCTCGCGTCCGTTGTAGACGCCCGGGAAGGTGTAGTTCACATGCCCGCTTGCGCCCTGCGGGCCGCAGAACACCTCGCCGTCGGGGAAGTTCTCGCCGCCTGAGCAGTTGACCCAGATGGACTTGCTCGGGTCGATATCGACGCGCAGGTCGGTGCCGTCGTGGTCGTCACCGGCGGGTGCCTTGAAGTGCAGTTCGTGCTTGGTTTGGAGGTAGTCGCACACCCGCTGCTGGCGCTGGTGGAGCTGCTCCCATGCCGCGACGGGGTCGGGCAGGTGCAGGAGCCCGGCCTCGAAGACGAACTTTTCGTACTGATTCAGCGACATCTCGGCGTCCTGTGCCGAGGCGAGCGTGGGGTACATGGTCCCTGTCCATCGCATCTTGCCTTCGGCGGCCCGGTTGAGCACGGTCTTCATCTTGGGCGCGTTGGCTAGGCGTTTGCGGGCGAGCTTCTTGGGATCGACCCGCGAGAAGGCCTTGGTGTTGACATCGACCCAGAGCCCGATGCTGACATCGATCGTCTCGTCGCTGAACATCTCGACGGGGTTGAGGTAATCGAGCTGCTCGTCGCTGGCGTGCTCGTAGAGGATGTCGGCCAATGAGGAGCTTTTGAGCTGCCAGAAGGGGTGCCCGCCGGCCTTGAGCACGGCCTCGTACACCGCTTCGACCAGCGGCAACGCGACGGGATCGGCACCGATCGAGACCAGATCCCCCTTCTTGACCTTGGTTGAGTAGCGAACGAGGATGTCGGCGAGCTTGTCGAGTCGTTGATCGCGCATGGATACTCCGGCTTGAATCGAGCGAAAGACCACCCCAGATGGTGAGATTTCAGCACTTGAGGCAAACGGGCAGCGTGTAGGCCCGTATTGTTGCAGGGACACAGTATATACACGACACCATTCACCCCGCGGCCTTGATCGCCGGCTTCCCTTGGAGAGCGAATACATGAAACGCCTCAACTCACTGACACTGCTCACACTCCTGACCCTGATCGCCCTGGGCGGGATGCTGATCTTCGCGCCCAAAGCGAATGCGGACCGTTCGTTCAGTCTCGCCGAGGGTGACATCGCTTCCGTCGATGTCTTCGCTCTGGTCGACCGCGCCCTCAGTGGCGAGGAAATGACCGCTGCACGGCGCAACTTTGAAGCAGAATCAAACTCCGGCATCGAAGCAATGCAGCAGCAGCTGATTCAGTTGCAGACCCAGCTGGGCGCCTTGTCACCCGACGATCCCAATGGCGGGCAGCTCTACCAGCAGTACCAGCAGATGCAGGGGCAGCTCCAGCAGGCAAGCCAGGCCGCGAGTCTGGACTACCAGACGCTCATTGCTGAGCAGATCGCACAGGGCTACCGCGAGATCTACGCGGCGGTCAATGAGCTGGCTGCGGAGCAGGGCTACTCGTTCGTCTTCGCGACCCGCAGCGACGGCGAGCTGCTGCAGACCGACACCATCAACGGCATCACGCAGGAAATCCTGGCCCGCCCGCTGGTGACCCCTCCCGCCGCCACGGACCTGACCGAAGCCATTCGGATCAAGCTCGGCTACCCCGAGGAACTGGCAGAAGAAGCGACCGAAGATGCTGCTGACGATGCCAACGAGACGGAACCAGCCGACCCCATGGACGGCGAGTAAGCCACGAGGCACACACACGCTTGAACGAACGAAACGCCCGCCTATGCGGGCGTTTTTTTCATCGTGCGCTCAGTCCTCGATCAGGTGCCCGAGCTTCTCGACGAGGGGACCGATGTGCTTCTCGTAGTGCTTCCATCGCTGCGATGAGCTGGTATAGAGCGGCTGGCGGATCTGCGAGACACTCGCGGTGTGCACCGACTTCTTGCTCTTGTGGAAGTTCATGCAGGCCTCGTCGAACCGAAGACCGACATGATCGAGCATGCGCCGGATCGAGTTCTCAGGGTCGCTGGTCGTCTGCTCGTACTGCGCGTCGAGCATCTCGACCCCCAGCTCGTTCTGCAGGCGATCCATGACACCGAGGTACCCGAGGTACTGGTCGGCACAGTTGTCCAGGTCGGTGGCATACCCGATGCGTGGGCCGAAGCGCTGGAAGTAGATCGACAGGCAGGTGTCGATCGGGTTGCGCTTGCAATGGATGATCTTGGCACCCGGCAGCGCCCGGGCGATGAAGCCGCAGAAGTAGTAGTTCTCCGGCATCTTGTCGCACACCCTGCGGGCGCTCTTGTCGGGGCTGACGCGATCGAGCATGCTGAGATACCCGGCACCGGCTTCGTTCATGAAGTCCTTGGTCATCTCCTCGATCTCGCGGTGACGCGTGTACTTGTCGATCGTGTCCGCCTCGCCGATGCCGTCGGCGTTGGGGTGGGACGCGATGATCTGTTCGGTCAGGGTTGTGCCGGACCTGGGCATGCCGACGATGAACACGCAGCGTGAGCCATCAATATCGCTCTCCGGAACCGTCTCATAGTTCTCTTTCGTCCAGCGTTCGGACCACTTGTCGAGGTTGGGCTTGGGGTACTCGGCACTCATCGCGTTGCCCTTGGCGAAGCAATCAAAGGCCTCGTCGTACTCGCCGACCGAGTCCAGCAGGTGCCCCAGCACGAAGAGCAGGTCCTGACGAATGCTGCGTTCGAAATTAGGGGTCTTGAGCGATTCCCGGATCAGATCGATCGCTTCGCCCTGGCGCTTGAACTCACGGCAGAGCTGCCCGAAGATGCCGAGCAGTTCGGGGCTGCGTTCCTGCTCGACGGCGGCCTTGACCAGCTCGTAGGCCTGCTGGGAGCTGCCGTGGGATTGAAGCAGGCGGGCTTTGGTCATCACGGCGCGGGGGTAGTTCGGGCGGAGCTTGAGGGCCTGATCGATGGTCTGGTGTGCCTTGCGGAGCTGGTCGGTGCGCCGGTAGGCCGCGGCGAGATCGACATACAAGTCGGTGTTCCTCGGCTGGAGCTTCAAGGCAAAGCTCAGGTGCCGGATCGCTTCGTCACGGACATCGATCATCATGAGCCCGTGCCCGAGCATGCGAAGGACTGAGACATCACGCGGCTGCTGCTGGCGGAGTTCTTGGAGCAACGCGATGGCGCTGTCGTATTCGCCGGCCTCGAGCAGCTTCTTGGAGTTGAGCACGGAGCGCTGAAAGCTGGTGACGATCGGGCTGCCTTGGGTGTTGAACTGTCCCATGCGTCAAACCTCCTGCTCGGTCCCCTCGGGGACACTGGTATCGGCGTAGTCGCCAAGGGCCTCGATCAGTGGACCGATGTGCTTCTCGTAATGACGCCAACGCTGCTTGCTGCTCTGGTAGATCGGGCTTCGCACCTGCACGCTGCTCGCCGTGGTCACGAACGCCTTGGATTCGTGGAAACGCAGGCAGTCTTCGTGGAAATCGAGTCCGATATGCTCGATCAGGCCCCTGGCGCGTGGCTCGAAGTCCGCGACCATCTCCTCGTACCGGTTGGGCATGATCTTCAGATCGAGGACCTCCCCCCAATGATCCATCATCTTCCGGTGTGCGACATACTGCTCGCCCAGCATGCGCAGGTCGCGTGAGTAGTTCACATTGGTCCCGAAGTTCTGGAAGTACGAGCTGAGGCACGAGTCGATCGGGTCACGCAGGCAGTGGATCACCGTTGCCCCGGGGAACATGCGGGAGATCAGCCCGAGCGTGCGCTCCATGCCCATGTGCTTGTCGACCACCCGCGTTGCCCCAGCGCCGACGCGCTCGTTGAGCATATCGAGGTACTCGTTGGCGTATGCGTTGATGTCCTCGCCCGTCAGCGAGGACGGGCCCTTGCGTAGAAGCTGGTGACCGATCAGCGCCGCTTCGCCCACGGTTTCGACGCTGGGGTGTGCGCTGAGCACCTGCTCGGTCAGCGTGGTGCCTGAGCGTGGCATGCCGACGATGAAGACCGGACGCGCCGATCCGTTGTCTGCGACAGGGATGGAATCGAGCAGTTCCTTGGACCATTGCTCGATCATGGACTTGGCGTGGAACACCTTGCCGGGGATGTGCCCGCCGTTGGCAACCCGGAAGTACTCAAACGCCTTGTCGTATTCGCCCAACGCGTCGTAGCAATGCCCGATCTCGAAGCGTGACGATCGTTTCTGACGCTCGAACGCGTCCTCACGCTCAAGGATCTGCTCGAAGTGCCTGATCGCTTCTTCGTATTTCTTTTCCGTCCGCGCCAGCTTGCCGTGGGCCATGACGATCAGGGTGTGGGGTTCGCCGATCTGCTCGTACCGGTCGAGCGCCTCGCGGGCCAGCTCGGGCTGGCCGGCGTTGATGAAGCCGAGCACCTTGGCGTGCATGCAGGCCGGGTGGCCCGGGTCCCAGCTCAGGGCCTTGTCGAGGGCTTCGTGCATGCGATCGATCTCGCCCAGCTGCATGTAGCCCTGCGAGAGCACCAGCAGCGTATCGGGGTGGTTCGGGCGACGCTTGAGACTGCGACGCAGCAGGTCGACCGCTTCCTGCGAGTTCCATGTCGCGATATGCAGCTGGGCCAGACGCCCCATGATGTCGGGGTTGTCCTTGTCGAAACTCAGGGCCTTCTGAAGCAGCCCGCGAGCAATCCCGAACTGCTCGGCTTTCATCGCACGGGTGCCCTGCTCGAAGAGCTTGGCTGCTTGGTAGGGATTTTTGGCCATTGGACTCGCTTCGATGGGGGCTGCTGATCATGACGCGGGGCGTCGACGGTATCAATTGTAGTCGTCTCAACCCGCCTTTCCCGCATAGAATAGAGACCAGTCCCGCCGCATCGAGATCCCGCGCCCCTTCGGGAAGGCCGCCTACCGGGAGCCATGATTGAACACCATCTTCGATAAGCGACGCTACCTGATCCCGTTCCGCACCGGGCTGCTGCCTCAGATCTTCTGTGACACGCTCGTGCTGGGTTCGGGTGTCGCGGGGCTTCGGGCGGCGATCGGGGCGGCCCACACCGGGCAGGTCATCGTCTGCGCCAAGGAATCGCTGGACCTGACCAACACCGCGTGGGCCCAGGGCGGGATCGCGGCGGTGCTCAACAGTGGAACCACGAGCGACAGCATCGAATCGCACATCAAGGACACGCTCACCGCGGGGGCCGGCCTGTGCGATGACGAAGCGGTGCGGCTGGTCTGTGAGCATGGGCCCGATCGCATCAAAGAAATCATCGACTGGGGCATGCACTTCGACCGCGACAGCGAGGGCCACCTGCTTCGCGGGCGTGAGGGCGGCCACAACGCCTCCCGCATCTTCCACAGCGGCGGCGACGCCACGGGCATCGAGCTGCAGCGCACGCTGATCGATCGCGCCACGGCCCACGACAACATCCGCCTCTTTGACCACTGCTTCGTGATCGACCTGCTCACGCTCAACGATGAGCCGGGTGCGCCCGTGCTCGGGGCCATCACCTGGCACCCCAAGTACGGGCTGCAGGTGATCTGGACCCGGACGACCATCCTGGCCATGGGCGGGGCCGGCCAGATCTATCGCGAAACGAGCAACCCACGCGTCGCCACCGCCGACGGCATCGCCATGGCCTACCGCGCCGGGGCCCAGTTGGCTGACATGGAGTTTGTGCAGTTCCACCCGACCACGCTCTATGTCCCCGGCGCGGCGCGACTGCTGATCTCCGAGGCGGTGCGTGGCGAGGGCGCCCACCTGCTGGATCACGCGGGCAAGCGGTTCATGTCGGATATCCACGAACTGGCCGAGCTGGCCCCCCGCGATGTTGTCGCCCGAGCCATCGTGCGCCAGATCGCCCAGCAGGGTGGCAAGCATGTGTGGCTCGATTGCCGACATATCAAGCACTTCCCCGAGCGCTTCCCGGGGATCCATGCGACGCTTCGATCGTTCGAGCTGGACCCGGGCAGTGATCTGATCCCGGTGCACCCGGCAGCCCACTACACGATCGGCGGCGTGCGGAGCGATCTGCGGGCCAGGACCAGCGTGCCCAACCTGCTGGCCGTGGGCGAGGCATCGTGCACGGGCCTGCATGGCGCGAACCGGCTCGCGTCGAACTCCCTGCTTGAGGGGCTCGTGATGGGAGCCATCGCGGGCGAGCAGGCGGCGCTCCGTGCCGAATCCGGACCGGTATCACCGGCGTCGATCGTGTCAGCCGTGGAAGACTCGAACCACGCGGAGTTGGACCTGGACGATGTTCGCTCTTCGCTGCGTTCGTGCATGTGGATCAACGCGGGCGTTGAACGCACACACACACGACTCGACGACGCGTGCGACATGCTCGATTTCTGGGCCCGGTACACGCTCGACAAGGTCTTCGAGACCCCGGCTGGCTGGGAAGTACAGAACATGCTCACCGCTGGGGCACTGATTACGCGCGCGGCGCTGCAACGCCCCTGCTCGATCGGCACCCACACCCTCATGGATCAGCAGGGAGACGGTGATCGCACCCACTGCTTTGAGCACAGTCTCTGGGTCCGGGGGACGCGTGATGCGAGCTACACGCCCAACATCTGCGACTTCGATGCACCGATCCACACCCACCTCAGGGCCCAGGGCGAACCGAACACCGATCTGGGCGTATCGAAAGACGCATGAGCCCCGCACGCATCCTGCTCATCCTGTTGCTGCTCTCGCCCCTGGTTGGGGGGTGTACCTATGAGCGTGTCGTTTCGCAGTCTGGGCTGCTTACGGGGCTCGATGGTGCCCAGTCGAAGATCCCGCCGAAGCGTCAGGCGCGTGCGTTGCCTGACTTTCTCCGCACGCCCAAAGAGGGGATCAGGGTCGAGGATGAGGATGGCACGATCACCCTCTATTCCAAATCGGTACGCCAGCTGATGGCGCACATCTCGACCACCATCGCCAACAACGAGAGCGAGCTCTTCCTCGAGCAGTTGCTCTGCCAGCGCACCAAGGACGAGTTCTACGATCGCGGGCTCGACCCGGCCCTGGCGTTCGAGGAGCTTGTTCGGCGTGAACGCGATATCGGGCGATTGTTCTACTTCCTGCCTATGGGTGAGTACACCCCCGGGGTGTACTTGAAAACCATCGGACGCAACACCTTCCGCCTGAAGCTGCCCCGGGTGGGCAACGAGTCGCTCTATTGGCTGGGTCTGGATGTCGTCTTCGAGGACAACAACTACAAGCTGCGCTGGTTTTTACCCAATAGCTAGGGCGTTTCGGCCCTATCATTGGGCATGAGCGATACCACCTCGACAACCACCGAAACACTCCCCAGCGCGTTCGATGCGCCCCGTCCCAAGATGCGTGAGATCAAGGATCTTGATGCAGCCAGCTTGTGCGCCCGCATGCGTCTGGGGCTCGAGCACTTCGACCCGCGCGTCGTGGAACTCAGCGGCGAGCAGGTCTCCCAGGCGTGGCTTGAGAACGCGGGTGTGGGGGTCTGGCCCATGCGGATCCTGATCGGTCACCTGGCCGACGCGGAGCTGGTGCTGGCTCACCGCATTCGACGCATCATCGCCGAGGACCGGCCAGAGCTGGCGCTCTGGGACGAGCACGCGTTCATCGACGGCGGGATCTACGGGTGCACCGAGGGCTCCACGCTCCTGCCTCCGATGGGCGGCGATCTGGCGATGATCCATACCACACGCAACTGGCTCTGTGCCCTGCTCATGCAGCTCAACGATGAGCACTGGGCGCGTCAGGGCCTGCACCCGACCAATGGCCCGGTGAGCGTGCGTGAGATCGCCAACTACCACTGCTGGCATCTGGAGCACCACGCGTGGTACCTGAACGCCAAGATCGAAAAGCTGCTCGGCCCAGCACCGATGCCAGAGCCCTGCGGCGATGGCGGGTGCGGCAAATCGGGCTGCGGCTGTCACTAACGCAGATCACGCATTCGCTGGTTCGAGCAGGTCTCGGATCTGGCGGGTGAAGTTGCGGTATTGATCCGGGTGCGCCCCTGGGCCTTGATCGAACCCTGGCACGCTCTTGATCGAGGTTGCGCGGGCATCGACGCCCAGCTCACGGGCGACACGCGCCGCGGTCTTCTTGGGGTCCGCGACGAGTTCGCTGTACTGAACCTCGATGATGTTGGCACCGATGGCCTCATCGCCCAGCACCTTGATCCAGTGGTCGAGCATGCGGTTGCTGTCGGCAACAAAGCCCGCGGTGTCGAGCAACTCGCTGGCGTAGGGGTGGTTGCCCGGCATCTCGCTGCAATAACACGCGAGTGAGGATTCGACCGGATCGCGTCGGCAGCACACGATGTTGATGCCCGGGAGCATCATCGCCGCCGCGCCGGCGTTGGGGATGTTGTGCGGGTGGGTGTCGACGCAAACGGTATCAGGGATCCCGGCCATGGCCTGCGTCTGCATCTGGTACGCGCCCCCCGCGTCACGCAGCTGGGTGCCCCGCAGCTTGTTGGGTTCCAGCGGCACAGGGCGCAGCACCCCCTGACGGGCGTTGAGGAACTGCATCCCCGCGGAGGTCAGGGTCTCGAGCGGGCCGAGCACGCTCAGGTCATCGAACGCCTTGAGCATCTCTTCGAGCTGGTGCACGCCCGACATGGGGGCGCCCAGGATCAACGCGTGCTTGGCACCGGAGAGATCGGGCTTGACAACCTTCTTCATGTTTTCCAGCGACCAGTCGGTGATGATGCGCGTCGTCATAACCGTGTAGTTGCGTGGGTCGTAGCTGCTTCGACGGAGTCGTGCGGCGCGCCTGAACGCGTTGAACGCCTCATCGGGTGCCCCGAGCCGGTCCTGGATCGTCCCGAGCGCTCGCAGCAGGTCGCCCAGCTCTGGTACGGGGAGCCCCGCGACAGCGATCTCGTTCTCAAGCTGCGGGATAACCTCACGCAGCTCGTCTTCGCTGGACTGGTCAGAAGCGAGCAGCACGCGGGCGCGGGCCAGGGTCAGGGGCATCGAGTCGAGTTTCTCCTTGAACCCCTCTGTGATGAGCTTCATCGCTCCGTCATGATCGCCCTGAGCCGACAGCAGCTCGGCCTTGGCAGCGACCGCGTCAGCACGATCAGGGTCCCACTGCAGCGCGTTCTCGATCGCTTCCTCGGCGGCGGCGTACTCTTCGATCGCGATCGAGGAGCGGCAGATCTGCACGCTCAGGCGAATGAGCTGGTCGACAATTCGCGGGCGTGCCGGATTGCCTTCTTCGTCTTCCTTGAGTGCTTCTTCGGTCTTCTGGGCCGCGAGCACCATATCGCTCAATGCCTGCGGGTGCACGCCCAGCTTGGCAAGGACGATGCCGTGCAACGCAAGGATTGGTGTGTCATCGGGGAAGTGCGCCCGCAGCTTGCCCGCACGACGGGAGGCCTCGTAGACCTCACCAACTCTCAGCATGCGGTGCGCTTCTTCGAACACCTGCTGCGGGGTGGGCTGGTTCTTCTGTGCGGGTTGCTGCATCGTGTACTCCGATGGGGTCTGGCTGCTCGGGCGGGCTTCGCTCGGGCAGCATTGTATGCTTACTTGCTGTCGGCTTCGTTGATGATCTCTTCGCCCAGCCCCTCGATGAGGGGGCCGAGATGAGCCGCGTAACGCTCATAGCGTTTGGTCGATGATTTGTAGATCGGCTGTCGCACCTGATCGTTGCTGAGGGTGACCGCGACACGCCCGGTCTTGTAGAACTCAAGGCAGGCGGGGTCGAAGGGCAGCCCGATGAACTCAAGCAGCTCGTGGGTGCGTTGTTCCTGATCGGCGACCATGCCCTCGTAGTCGTTCTCGAAGATGGGCATATTCACCTCGGGGCTGCTGAGAAGACCCTCGTAATGCTTCATGATCGCGCGGTAGTTGCGGTAGTAGCGTCCGCAGTTGTAGAGATCGAAGCTGTAGCTGTGCCCGGTGCTCAGCAGCTGGAAGAAGCACGAGAGGCAGTTGTCCCGCGGGTCCCGTTGGCAGTGGATGATGTGCGCATCGGGGAACAGCAGCGCGATCAGGCCCACATAGTTGCAGTTCAGCGGGGCCTTATCGACGATCACATCGACATCCAGGTCGCCCGCAAGCTCACGGGTACGCTGACGGTATTCCTGGGCGGCGTTCACCAACGCCTGCGGGTCGTATTCTTCCGGGCCCGTCGCGTACGAGTTCTCGGGGTCGATCGCGAGTTCGCGGCACAGATCGGAGATCAGCCCCAGCTCGCCGGCACCGAAACCGCGTGGGTGGGCGTCGATGATCTGCTCGGTCAGCGTCGTGCCCGATCGGGGCATGCCGACGATGAACACGGGGCGTGGCCCGGAGGGCTCGGGGCGGGTTGCTTTGGCAAACCGCTCGGGCGTCCACGATCGTTTGATGCTCGCGAGCGTGTTCTCGAGACGACGCTCATCGAAGTCGGGGGTAACGACCGCGTTGCTCTTCTGATAGGCATCCATCGCGTCGTCGTATCGCTTGGCCTTGTCGTAGAGCTGCCCGAGGGTGTTGTAGACCTGATGCTTGCCCGCGTCTGAATCATCGTCTTGTGTTTCGAGCAGGTGCTCGATGTACTCGATCACCTCATCGCGTCGATCGGTGCGAACCAGCGCCCGCCCCAGCACCGCCGCCAGGTTCAGCGACTCGATGCCCCGCTCACGGCAGCCCTCGATCAGTTCCACCGCTTCCTCGTGCCTGTCGCTCATCACGAGCGCGTGCGCCAGCGAAGCCGCGAGGGACAGGTTGTCGGGCTGGGCGTTGAGTTCTTCCCGCACCATCTCGATCGCCTCATCGAGCTGCCCCGCCTGGGTCATGGTGTCGACGAGGTGGGTGATGATCATCACCCGGTGGGGTTTGTGCGTGATGTTCCTCAGGGCCCGCTTGGCGATCCGCACCCCCAGGTCGTGCTGCTGGACCCGCAGGAGGCAGTTGATGTAGAGGGCGATCACCGGAGGGTGATGCGGGGTTTGTTTGTAGAGGACCTCGGCCGATCTGACCGCCGCCCGATAATGCCCGGCATCAAGGAGCTGCTTGGCGCTCTCGTATGCATCTGTCAGGCTCATCATGGGCATGCGAACATCCTCCTCACCGATGCCGGGACATCGGCCTGTATCGGGGATAATCTTATGCAGATGCGACAGATCACGCTCATTTCGACCGGCGGCACCATCGAGAAAACCTACGACGAGCAGGCGGGAACCCTCGCCAACCGCTCCTCGATTGTCCAAGAGATGCTGCGCCTGCTGCGTCTGGAAGACACCAACATCAATACCCTGCAGCTGATGCAGAAGGATTCGCTCGAAATGACCGACGCGGATCGTCAGCGCATTCTCGGAGCCGTCGAACTGCTCGACGACCCCGTCGACTGCGGGGGCATCATCATCCTGCACGGGACCGACACCCTCTGCGACACGGGCAACTTCCTGCACCGCGAGCTTGAGAAGCCCACCATCCCGATCATCCTCACCGGCGCGATGCGTCCGTTCGAGATGAAACGCTCAGACGCGCTGCAGAATCTCAACGAGGCGATCTTTGCCAGCGGCATCCTTGAGCCCGGTGTCTGGGTCGTCGCCCACGGGCGGGCGCTCAAGTTCCCCGGGCCGATCAAAGATCGGCAGCGCGGGACCTTTGTGGTGAGCGAAGAAGCTTAAACTGCACCGTGTGTTTTCTTGACTAAAGTTTGGCATGAATCGCGCCGGGCACTATTTCGAGAGAGCAATTCGAGCGTATCACAACCGTGAATGGGATGACCTTCTGCTGCAACTCTGTCCATGTATAGAGGCTGCTTCAACACACGAAATTGGCCGTCCGGGAAGATCGAGTTTTCGGGATTATGTCAATAAAAATCTGCCGTATGCTCTGTACATTCTTGGCGGGCCAAGTTTTTCAAAGATGAGCCTAGCTGTAAGAGCCAAAGGCTTCTTCAATGAGCAGGCAGTACGCGATCTAGAGAAAGCACACCAGCCACAGTCTCTACATCCGATTACTGACGCTCTTCCCAGCCACGTTGCTGAAATATTCAGAAAGAAGAATGAAGTCATCGCCCAGCAAGAACAGGCGAGAGTGGACAACGGCATCTATTGCGTGCCCTTTGGACACATCATGTATCACTGTTTGAGATGCGAATTCTTGCACGGTCCCGGATCAAGCGGCATCATAGATTTTCATGAACACAACACGATCGACAATACTGATTACAAATTAAAGCTGCCAATCCACATCCTGTATGGATACACGCTACTCACACTTGCATCTCCAGTATTTAAGGGAGAAACTCACAGCTTCAATCTCCACATAGAATGGCCTCATCTTGGCGCGAATACAAAATTGGACTGGCTATGGGGGAAACGAGGCACCTTAATCAATCTTGCTCGAATGGATCGGGATGCCAAGCATTCGGCTAGAACCGACCATTTATAACCATATCGGCAGCAATAGACCATCTATTCAATCTTCGATCGCGCACAACTCTGCAACACTCGGGCACGAGCACACCAGGTTGCGATCGCCGAAGGGGTTATCGACACGACCCACCGGTGACCAGAACTTGAAGCGGCGCAGGTGCTCGGCGGGGTACGCGGCCACATCACGCGTGTACGGGTGCGACCAATCGTCGCTGCCGATGGCTTTGACCGAGTGCGGCGCGTTCTTGAGCGGATTGTCGTCCTTTGGCATCTCGCCGCGTTCGATCTGGGCGATCTCGGCGCGGATCGTGATCAGGGCATCGCAGAAGCGATCCAGCTCGCCCTTGGACTCGGACTCGGTAGGCTCGATCATCAGCGTGCCGGGCACAGGCCAGCTCATGGTCGGGGCATGGAAACCAAAGTCGATGAGACGCTTGGCGATGTCGTCGATCTCGATACCAGCGCTCTTCTTGAACGGTCGGCAGTCGATCACGAACTCGTGGGCCACGCGTCCCTTGCTGCCCTGGAACAGCACCTGGTAGTGATCCTTCAGACGCTCGACCATGTAGTTGGCATTGAGTATCGCGACCTCGCTCGCCTTCTTCAGCCCGCGGGTGCCCATCAGGGCGATGTAGACCCACGAGATGGGCAGGATGCTGGGCGAGCCCTCGGGCGCGGCGCTGACCGGTCCCACAGCATGCTCGCCGGCGGTCGCGGGTGTGCGAACCGGGTGCGTGGGCAGGAACGGGCGGAGCTTGCTGTTGACCCCGATCGGGCCCATGCCCGGGCCGCCGCCGCCGTGCGGGATGCAGAAGGTCTTGTGCAGGTTCAGGTGGCAAACATCGGCGCCGTAGTCACCCGGACGGCAGAGCCCGACCTGGGCGTTCATGTTGGCCCCGTCGAGGTAGACCAGCCCGCCGAACTCGTGGACGGTGTCGATCATGGCGCGGATGTTGTCATCGAACACGCCGCAAGTCGAGGGGTAGGTGATCATGGCACAGGCGAGGTTGTCGCTGTGCTTCTGCGCCTTCTCACGCAGGTCGTCGATCATGATCGCGCCGTTGTCATTGGTCTTGACCGGGACAACCTTGAGACCCGCGACGATCGCCGAGGCGGGGTTGGTGCCGTGGGCACTGTCGGGGATGAGGCAGATGTTGCGGTTGCCCTGTCCCTGGTGCTTGTGGTACGCCTTGATGGTCATGAGCCCGGTGAACTCGCCCTGGCTGCCCGCGTTGGGCATGAGCGAGACGGCCTCGAAGCCGGTGATCTCGCTGAGCCACTGCTCGAGCTGGTCGAAGAGGACCGCGTAACCCTCCCACTGCTCGCGCGGGGCGAAGGGGTGCATGTGGGCGAACTCGGGCCATGTGACCGGGAGCATCTCGCTGGTCGCGTTGAGCTTCATGGTGCACGATCCCAGCGGGATCATGCTGTGGGCCAGCGACAGCTCGCGTGACTGCAGCTCGGTGATGTACCGCAGCATCTCGGTCTCGCTGCGGTGGCTGTTGAACACCTCGTGGGTCATGAAGGGGGTGTCGCGCCGGAACGCGTCGGGGATGTCGAGGGTGGCACGCTGGGCCATCTCGATGAGGTCTTCCTCGCCCGTGCCTCCGAATGCTTCGAGCAGGTCGTGGAGCAGGCCGCTGTCGGCGGTCTCGTCAAGGGTGATGCCCACGGTACCGTCGCCGAAGTCACGGAGATTGATGCGTCGGGCGCGGGCCGCGCCGAGCACGGACTCGGCATCGCCCTGGACCTTGACACGCAGGGTGTCGAAGACGAGCGATTCGTCGATCTCGTGCCCAAGCTCGATGAGCCCAACGCGCAGGGTCTGTGTCTGGGCGTGCACGCGTTTGGCGATGTTGGTGATGCCGTCGGGCCCGTGGTAGACGCCGTACATCGAAGAGATGATCGCCAGCAGCACCTGGGCGGTGCAGATATTGCTGGTCGCCCGGTCGCGTTTGATGTGCTGCTCTCGTGTTTGGACGGCCAATCGCAGCGCGGGGTTCCCGTGGGCGTCGCGAGAGACGCCGACGATTCGACCGGGCATCTTGCGGACATGCGTCTCATGGGTCGACATGAACCCGGCGTGCGGGCCACCGAAGCCCATGGGCACACCGAAGCGTTGGGCGCTGCCCACACAGATGTCGGCCCCCCACTGCCCGGGGGCACGCAGCAACGCCAGCGACATCAGATCGGAGGCCACCACGACCATCATCCCGTTCTCATGCGCCGACTTGGCAATCGACTCGTAACACTCGACGCGTCCATCGGTTGTCGGGTACTGCAACAACACGCCCGCAGCATCGGGGTTGTTCAGGTCGAACGAGTCGACCGGTGCAACGACGAGGTTCACGCCGATCGCTTCGGCGCGGGTCCGGACCACCGCGATCGTCTGCGGGTGGCAGTCGTCTGCGATATAGAAGGTATTGCGTTTGTTCCGAAGGATGCTCACCACCATCGAGACCGCCTCGGCGGCCGCGGTGCCCTCGTCGAGCAGCGACGAGCTCGCCAGAGGGAGCCCGGTCAGGTCAGAAACCATCGTCTGGAAGTTGAGCAACGCTTCGAGTCGCCCCTGCGCCGTCTCGGGCTGGTATGGCGTGTACTGCGTGTACCACTGCGGGTTCTCGAGCACATTGCGCAGGATCACACCGGGTGTGATGGTCCCGACATAGCCCATCCCGATGCATGAGCGGAACAGCTTGTTCTTCTCAGCGATCTGACGCAGGTCGTGCCAGAGCTTGTACTCGGTGCGTGCCGCGGGAAGATCGAGCAGCCCATCGAGCCGGATATCGCTCGGGACAACCTGACTGACGAACGCTTCCATGTCGCTGACACCGAGCGTCTTGAGCATCTCATCGATGTCCGTATCGCGTGGGCCGATGTGGCGTGACACGAACTGCGCCTGCGCCTCGATCAGCTCTGGTGTGATGGGCGAGTAGTGCGCGTTGCTGTTTGCGGTGCTGTCTGGCATGGATGAACGACCCTGGGTTTCGATGGTGGTCATGCTGCGATTTCCTCGGCTGAAAACCGGCTCCTGCACCGGGTTCGCGTGGGTGGGCACTGGGAAAGCAATGATAGCGCCAAGCGTCCATCTTCTCGCTCGTTCAAGCCCGCCAGACTGTTGGGAAAGCAGGTTCTTTTAGTCGTACTGAAGCACCGAATGGACTTCACCAAAGCCGTCGAGTTTGTCCCGACCGTGCAGGAAGTTCAGCTCGATGAGGACGGTGATCCCCGCGATATGGGCCCCAGACCGTCCCACCAGTTCACAGCTGGCGGCCATGGTCCCGCCGGTGGCGAGCAGGTCGTCGACGAGCAGGACCTTCTGATCCCGCATGATCGCGTCGGCGTGGAGTTCAAGCCGGTCGGTGCCGTACTCCAGGTCATAATCGACCCCGTGCACCATGCGAGGAAGCTTGCCCGGCTTGCGAACGGGCACGAATCCCGCCGACAGCGCCTGAGCGATCGCGATGCCGAAGATGAACCCTCGGCTCTCAGCCCCCACGACCAGATCGATGCCCTTGCCCCGGTACGGGTTGGCCATCAGTTCGACCGCCAAGGCCAACGCGCCGGGATCGGCCAGCAACGGGGTGAAGTCTTTGAAGACCACGCCCGGCTTCGGGAAGTCGGGGACATCGGCAATCAGGGCGCTGAGTTTGTCGCGGGCTTCGGTGCTATGCATACGCCATCATACGCGCCTGGCGTTCGGCGGCTGCACTTATTCGAGACCGCCATGTCCGAAACGAGGGTTTCTGATATGCTATCGCCTGCGACCAAGGAGGCTTTCGCGTGCAGATACCGCCGATGCGACCAACATTCACCATCGAGTTCCCGATCGAACAGCCAGCGGCAATCGATCGGCTCGCACGCTTGGTCAATGACCGCGATTATCCGATCAACGGGCGCATCGCCGGACACCATCTCATGCTGGTGATCCCGCCAGCACGGCGCCACTTTTGGTCGCCCTGGCTCAATATCGAGGTGCACCCCTGCGATGCGGGCGCGTGTGTGAAGGGGCGTTTCAGCCCGAATCCGAGTGTCTGGACCGCGTTCATGCTCGGCTACATCGCGATGGGCACCCTGGTCTTTTTCGCGGGCATGTTTGCTGTTTCCCAGTGGTTGACCAACAAGCCCCCCAGCGCGCTCAAGCTTGCGATCATCCCGCTGGCGATCGCGCTCGTGATGTACTGGGCCTCGCTGCTTGGTCAGAAAATCGCTCATGATCAGATGAATGAGCTGTATGATGCGAGCATGGACACGCTGCGTGGCAAAGGTGTTCCGCCGAATACGCCGAAGAACACTTCGTCGGACGAAGCCGTATAGTCAAGCATTCACCCCAACACAGCAACGAGAGACCAGACATGCCCAGAGCACATCGCATGACACCGTTCGTGATCCCGATCGCCACTGGGCTTGGCCTCTTCGCCGGGTGTGCCGAGCAAAGCACTGAACGCGAGCCGCATGTCGACACGCGCCCGATGGTTGGCGATATTCATCAGGCAGAACTCGATTGGGCTTGGGTTGCGGCCCAAGACTGGTGGATCTCGAGCATCGACGGAGCTGCCCCGATCGAGGGCACCGAACCCCGGATCCGGTTCCGCGAGCACACCTGGCTCGAGGGCAGTGCTGGCTGCAACCGGTTCACCGCAAGCTATATCCGAAAAGCGGAATCGGGCTTGAACATCAACGAGATCATCTCAACCCGTATGTTCTGCGCTTTTCCCGAAGGCGTGATGCAGCAGGAGGCACGCCTGTTCCACCTGCTTCAGAACATCGATTCCTACCACGCCGAGCCGAACCGGCTCGACCTGATCACGGACGGTGCGGTGATGCTGAGCTGTCGCATCAGCCAGGATCAGGATGATGAGCCTGGCGAGCCTGCCTCGATGGGATCTGCGACCGAGCAAGACGAGGTTGACGATCAGCCCTGACCCTGCCTGCCCTGCATGGCGGGAATCTATTG
This sequence comes from Phycisphaerales bacterium UBA3190, assembly GCA_002364005.1. Lineage (GTDB taxonomy): Bacteria > Planctomycetota > Phycisphaerae > Phycisphaerales > UBA1924 > UBA1924. The sequence goes on along the minus strand of DEXG01000008.1, from coordinate 200,917 downwards.
AATCACCGCATTGGCGCGCAACCGTTTGATACGCAACAGACGAGATAAAAAAGAGCCCCCGATCGTTTCCGATCGGGGGCTTTGATTTCGCATTCAGTTGAATATCAACTGATGTGTCGTTTCGCAGCGATTAGCGGCGACGACGACCAGCAGCGATACCACCGAGGCCGAGCAGCGCGAGCGATGCGGGGGCCGGGGTCACGGTGACGCGAGTCGAACCGAGGGTGAGCTGACCGGTACGGTCGTCGAAGATGTCGCCGGTGACCGAGTCGATCGACTGCAGGCTGAATGGATCTTCAGCACCGAGCTGGAAGTCGATGATGCCAGCGTCAGCACCAACGTTGACGGTGAAGGTACCGATGAGGCCACCGAGCTCCGAGCCGGCTGCGGGGACGTCGAAGGGAGGCACGCCGGGGATGACGAGCTGGCCGAAGATGACGGCGTTGTAGTTGCCGTTGCCACCGTAGCCGTTGTCAGTGTTGAATGACGACCAGGCAGCGTTGGCCCAGCTCATGTCCGAGACGAGTGCGCTGTCCGAGCTCAGCGAGAATGAACCGCCCAGCATGTGGGTGCCCATGTCAGCGTCGCCGTAGACTGCGAGGGTGAAGCTGCCGCTGGGGGCGACTTCAGTGACCGAAGGGACGATCGACAGGCTCAGGTTCTGAGCCGAAGCGACCGATGCGATTCCTGCGATAGCGATAAGTGCAACTGCGTTCTTCATTTGAGAGTTCTCCTCACGTGGTTATTGATTCGTGTTTAACCGTTGACCTGTTGTTGAAACGAACGACTCGTTCGTGACCCGGCCCAAAAGTACACCAAGCCAGAGCATGTGCCAGTCGTTTGGCAAAATGAATTCGAGAAACCGTCGTTTTCAGGGCCTCAGTACACGAAAGCACCGATAAATGGCGTTTTTTTGCATTGAAACGGCGTTTTGCTGCAGCGAGAACATTCGACATAGAGCAGGGATTGCAGCAGTTGGATTGTGATTGGAGATAAAAAAGAACCCCCGATCGGAAAACCGATCGGGGGTTGATTGTGCACTTCAGATCGCTGAAATCAGCGATTGGAGTTCATCGCTGCGATTAGCGGCGACGACGGCCGGCGACGAGGCCGCCAAGGCCGAGCAGTGCCATCGCCGACGGAGCGGGGATGACATTGACGCTTGCACCGTTGAGGCTCAGGCTGCCGTCAGCGCTCTGGAAGGTGCCACCGGTGTTGACATCGATAGCTTCCAGGGTGAAGGGGCTGCCAGCGGTCAGACCGAAGTCAACAATGCCCGAACCGCCGTCGAAGGTGACGGTGAACGAACCGATTGAGCTGCCGAGGTCTGAACCAGCGGCGGGGACATCAAACGGGGGCACGCCGGGGATGACGAGCTGGCCGAAGATGACCTGGTTGTAGTTACCGTTGCCGGCGTAGCCGTCATCGGTGTTGAACGACGACCATGAAGCGGGGCTCCATGCCATGTCGGTCACGAGTGCGTTGGACGAGCCAAGAGTGAACGCGCCGCCGAGCATGTGAGTGCCGAAGGACGAGTCACCGATGACGTCGATGGTGATGGTTGCTGCGCCGCCGCTGACATCAACTGTCATTGCGGAAGGAACAAGCGTAAGGCTGAAGTCAGCACCGGCCGAAGCGACGGTTGCGAGACCAGCGACTGCTGCAAGAGCAATAGTCTTCATTTCTCTTTCTCCTGGTGAGATAGCCCCCAAACAGATTGGGGGAACAAACTAAAGGAACTGTGACATTCCTGACCCGCAACCATGCTATCAGGCTGGCAAATCAATGCAAGCATATTCCCTTCCGATTAGGGCCATATTTCGGTTCTTTTTTCAGCCTTGACAATGACCCAGCCAAAAACCGAACCCATTTCGCATCAATGCCGCGTCCACCACTCAAACCGGAAAGAGTAAGGATGCTGTGCGTCTGCATCATGATGCTCGGCATGCCCCAGCACCCAGTCCTCCCCCTCAATCGCCGGGAACGAGGCGTCCCCATCCACCTGGGTCTCGACCAGCGTGCGAACAATCAGATCGCACCGGTCCATCGACTGTGTATAGATAGTCCCGCCACCTGCGATCCAGATCGGGCGATCTTGCCCATCTTCACAGATCGACGCCCGCGCCACCTCCACGGCCTCATCCAGATCCCGAACCACCCGCACCAGCTCATGCTCAGAATCAGGCATCGTGCGGGAAACCACGATGTTGAGCCGAGCGTGCAGCGGTTTATCGAGCGAATCGAAGGTCTTCCGCCCCATGATCACCGGGCAGCCCTTGGTCGAACGCATGAAGTGCCGCAGATCCTTGGGCAGGTGCCAGGGCAGATCCCCTTCGCGCCCGATCACCCCGTTCTCGCTGCACGCGACGATCATCGCGACATCGAACTGGGCATGGAACGCGCGGGAATCGAATGAATCTGGTTCGCTCATGCCCAAGCGTAGGGCTCAGGACGCCTCAGCATCCGAATCAGGAACCGCGCGGGTGTCGATGAGAATCCAATCGCCGTCGGGGCCCGTTGGCTCCGCAAGCATGGGCTTGCCGCCGGACTCAAAGATCGGTTTGTTGGTCATGGGTGACCTCGCCTGGGGATATCGAAGATCGAAGCTTGTCTCCTGATTCCCCAGGTATGGATCGACAGGCTTCTCAGGGGCTCGGGCATCGTCGTCATCCCCGTCGCTGCCAACGCTGTAGAGCACATAACGGTCGCCCTCGACGAGGTACTTGATCGAGCGGGCCGGGTCCATGAGATCGAGCGGGATCTCGGGCAGGTATCTCGGCTGCAGCATGCTCAGCGTGTCTGGCAGCTGCCCGTGATCCTGGCGGTACGCCTCGATCGCGATCATGAGCGAGAACGCCCCCACTCTTTGCTCGTATTGGAACCAGTTGGCAACCACCTGTTGCATCGCGGGTGTGAGCATGGCGGCGAACGAGAACCGCATCGGGGTTTCCTCAGCACGGACCTGCTCAGCGATGAGCTCGGCGTCCTGCATCAGCGAGATCCATTGGACACCCCGGTCGAGCACGGTCTGGGCCTGATCCATCACCGAGTCGTGGATCGCCTGCTCCTGCCCCCGGCTGTTGGAGAACACGATGCTCAGGGGTAGCGTCGCAGCCCTGAAGCGGGGATCGACCGTGACCGCGTCAGACATCGTCACCGGGCCGAAGTCGTCCGGCGGAGCCGTCATCAGCCCGTAATACTCGAACCCCTCGGGCGTCAATCGCCCGTTGCCATGCCCATCATCGCTGTACGCACGCTGGAGCGCATCTCGGAAGTTCATCCGCTCGTGCTCGATCTCGATGATGGGCAGCTGTGCGAGTCGAGCCTGCGTGTGTGCCAGCCGCCTGAGCTGATCTGAATCAAACAAACCATCCTGCTTGCGGAGCTGACGACCGATCTCCACGCCGACCATGTCATGGATTGAGATCCCGACAAGTTCCGAGAACAGGTATGGTTCACTGCGTGCCTGTCGGGCAAGCCCCATCACGGCGATGTAGTCGTTGCAGGCACGCTCGGTGTCGCCTTCGACCAGCGCCAGACGGGCATCGAAGATCAGCACCTGCGAGAGGCGACGCAAGGAGCCCAGGTAAATCAGCTGAATGTCGATCATGGACTGCCGCTTGTAGTCATCCGGCCCTGCCGGGACGACACCCGTAACAAACATGCGCCCCTCCCATTTCTCCATGATCGGCTCGTACCCGACTGGCAGCCCGATGATGGGTCGTTGTGCGGCGACACGGAGTTCGTCGAGATACGACGCAAAGCCACGCACCGCATCCTCGAAGGCTTGATAGTCCGGGTGATCGGGTTCGATGTACGGGAAGATCGCGACTCCGATGTCCTGCTCTTCGTCGTCTGCATCAGTCTGAAGCATGGCCCGACCGGCTTGCTCCTGAGCCAGCAGATGTTCGATCTTCGACCACGCGACGCCGCATTCCACCAGCGTCGTCCAGGACTTCTGATCCTCGCCAAACCCATCGCTGCGGGAATCCAGGATTGCCCCGAAATCGGTCTTGATCTGCGGCTCGCTCGAATAAAACCGCACCACGACCGCAATGTACGAGACAAACAACATGAGGAGCAACACCCCCGCTACCCTGCGTGAGAACCGGTAGGCCTGCCATGAGAGCGGGCGTTTGCGTTTCATCGAGCGTCGGAGCAGGCGTGCAACTCGGCGCGGGTCGCCGAAGGTGCTGACAATCTGGCCCGGCTCGTGCCCGGCGTCGATCGCATCCTGTGCGTGTGCGATCAGCTCCCGGGCGATCTGCTCGCGCTCATCGCGCCAGAGCTTGGTTCGGACGATGGTGTTGCGGACGACCTCGTGGATTGGCTCGGGCAGTGCCGCCTCTTCGAGCAAGGCAAACGCCTCGCGGTTCGGGCGAACGAACCCACGAGCGGCCCTCCACATCGCGAGCATGGGAGAATGCTGCCAAGACCAGCCCCGTACCTTTGAGAATGTGCTGCTCATGCCGACACCCCCTTCAACACGCCAAGGCTGCCCATGGCCTCGGCCAGCTTGGCCCACGCCTGTTCGTCGGCCTTGAGCTTGGTCTTGCCCTTGCCCGTCAGGGCGTAGTACTTGCGTTGACGACCGTTGTCCCCATCACGCCAGTCGGCCTCGATAAGCCCCTTGGCTTCGAGGTTGTAGAGCATCGGGTAGAGCGTGGACTGTCCCATCGCCAGCACGCCGTCGGATTGCTTGGCGAGGGCTTCGACAAGCTCGTAGCCGTACATGGCGCGTCGTGAGAGCAGTTTGAGCACGGCCGTGGGTCCGGCGCCGCGCATGAGTTCGCGTTCGAGTTTCATTGAGCAACCTCCCGCCCCGGCGTTGTGCTGGGCTTCACATACTATGTACTACAAAGTATGCGAGTCGGTTGCGTCTGTGTAGCAAAAACAAGAAAAGCCCCCGATCTGGGGGCTTGTGATGCTGGCCTGCCACACTCACCGTCGGCGGCGGCGTGAGAGGCAGAAGCCGCCGAGTGCGAAGAAAGACAGTCCGCCGGGTGCTGGCAAGATGCTGATTGATGCGCTGCCAAGCGAGAGCGTGCCGTCTGTATTGTTATGGAGCGTGCCGATTTTCGCATCGACGGTCTCCAACGCGAAAGGCGTGCCCTCGACGAGATCGAACTGAACCTCACCGATGCCTGCAAGCGTGATCTCGAATGAGCCGATCGCCATCCCGAGTGCCGAGCTTGGCGGGGGTGGAAAAATGCCGCCCAGTGGCCATAGCTGAGCATAGTTCGTCTCGTTGTAGTTCCCGTTTCCCGCGTAGCCGCCGTCGGTGTTAAAAGACGACCAGAACGCGGGTGTCCAGGTCATGTCCTGCACCATCTGCGAGTTCGATACCAATGAGAAGCTGCCGCCGAGCATGTGCGTGCCGACATCGGCATCGCCGTACACCGTGGCGGTTACGACGGCCGAACCACCGGATGTATCCGCTGTCAGACTCGAAAGTACGATCGAGAGCGAGAAGTTCTGGGCGCTGGCGGCGGTCGCGAGCCCGGTCATGCTGAGCAGGATGATTGAGCGGCTCTTCTTCATTTCATGTTTCCTTTCGGGTACGCCGGATCGAGAAGAGACCACCGAGCCCAAGAACCACGGTTCCCGCAGGCACCGGCACGACCGTCACGGTCGTGCCAGTCAACGACAGTGTGCCTTGTGAGTCATTGTAAAGACTGCCACTCATCTCGTCGTACACTTCAAATGTATGCGGAACGGGCAGATCAAGATCCGGTGCCGAAAGCAACGAGATCTCGTAGTCTCCCATCGCGCCCGGGTCCATCTCGATCGTAAAGCTCCCGATCAGTTCGCCATACGAAATGCCGCAGTCGAAGATCATACCACAGGAAGGAACAATCACCTGGTAAAAGGATGTACCGAGATGCGTCCCATCCCCCCCGTACCCATAATCGAAGTATTGAGCCAATCCAAGTCCTCCGCCGTAATGAAGGTCCCAGGTGATGTTTGAGACCTGGTTCTCGCCTGCCACCGATTCAACGGATAACCCGAATGAGCCTGATAAGTATGCAGTACCGACATCCGCATCGCCGTAGACCGACACCGTGAATGTCCCAGATGGCGTCATGCTGCTGGGTTCGAGCCAAAGCGAGAAGTTCTGGGCGAACGCTGATGTTGCGAGCCCGCAAATGCCAAGCGTGACAACTGCCTGTTTCTTCATCATCAGACTTCCTTTCGAGTTCTTCGTGACGCCAGCAGACCACACAACAGCAGCGATCCGAGCCCTGCTGGCGCGGGGGTTACGGTCACGCTCGTGCCGATGAGACTGAGCGTGCCCTGCGAATCATTCCACATCTGCCCGGAGGCATCGTCCCAGACCTCAAAGGTGTACGGAAAAGCAGGGTCGACCTCCGTCCCGATGAGGAGATCGATCTGATATGAGTCAAACGCATCCGGCTCGACTTCGATCGTAAATGTCCCGACCAGCGAACCCAGCGGCGCGGGCGTGCAGGGGAAGACATCGCAGGGGCCAATGAGCCATCCAAACACAACCCCGGTGTGCACCCCGCCACCCCCATAGCCGTAGTCAGTGATGGTGCTATAGGGCAGTTCCAGGCCAAGATCCCATGTGATGTTGGTCACGGTGTTCGGGCCCCCGAGTGTGACGACTTCGAGTCCGAACGCCCCGCCCAGATAGCTCGTCCCCACATCGGCATCGGCGTAGACCGACACGGTGAAGTTGCCCATCGGGCTGATGCTGCCGGGCTCAAGCCAGAGTGAGAAGTCCTGTGCGATCGCGGTGCTCGCAAGCCCTGTGGAAGCGAACATGACGGCAGTGTGCGGCTTCATGTGCTCTACCTCCTTCGGCGGGAACCCGGCATCATCAATCCAAGCAACCCCAAGGCCGTCGCCGCGCCGGGAGCGGGGACAACATTGACTGTCGTTCCATTGAGTGTCAGTGTGCCCTGTGTATCGTTCCACAACTCACCGGTGTCCCAGTTGATGACCTCCAGGCTGAAGGGGTCGCCAACGAGCAGCTCGAAATCGACCTGACCAGAGACACCCTCAGCAAGATGCACCGTGAACACGCCGATGGTCTCGCCCAGGCGTGCATCCTCCGTCGGCGCACAGAACGGAGGCGGTGCGCCGCACCCCCAGAGGGCACCGGCGATGATCTGGCTGTAGTTTCCATCGCCCGCATAAGACCCGTCGATCGGGAAGTTCGGCCAGTTGGCGAATGCCCAGTCGATGTTGGTGATCAGCGGGCTGTCTGAAACAAGCGAGAAGGCCGCCGCGGAGTAGAACTGCCCCACGCTGGCATCGCCAACGACGCTCATCGTGAAGCTGGCCCCACCGGTCGAATCGACTGTCGAGGGAGCGCTGACGATGCTGAGTGAGAAATCCTGCGCCCCGGCCAGCGATGCCGAGCCGCAGATCAGAAACAGTGTCGCATGGTATTTCATGAGTCAGAGTTCCCGATAGGTAAATGGTGTGCCCCAGCTTTGGGGCGACAGGGTTTATCGACGACGACGAGCACCGACGAGTCCGGCAAAGCCGAGCAGGCCGACGGTCGATGGGGCCGGGATCGCGAGGCCGTTGAGGATCAGGTTCCCATCGTTACTCCGGAAGGTCTCACCGGTGTTGATATCGATCACTTCAAGCGAGAAGGGATCGGACGCAACGAGATTGAAACTGATCGTGCTGAACAGGTTCATGGGCTCCGCCAGATCGATCTGGAAGGAACCAATCGCAGAACCCACTTCCGACCCGGGAGCGGGGATATCGAACGGGGGAACGCCGGGGATAACCAACTGGCCGAAGATGACCTGGTTGTAGTCACCGTTTCCGGCGTAGCCGCCATCGGTGTTGAACGATGACCAGGAAGCGGCCATCCAACTCATGCTGTCGATCACCATGTTGCCGCCCGATGTCAGCTCGAAGGCACCGCCGAGCATATGGGTACCGACATTGGCATCGCCGTAGACCCCGATGGTCTGGGTGGTGGAGCCATCATAAAAATCTGATTCCGCGACCAGGGTCAGGCTGAAATCCTGAGCGCCGGCTACCGAAGCCAACCCGGCGATGGAAAGACACAATACCGTACTCTTTTTCATCTCTATCTCCTTTTCTCTCAAACAAACACAGTGACTCATTGACGACGACGAGCACCGAATAAAACCGTGAATCCAAACAACGCGCAGCTCGATGGGGCAGGGCAGATCAGGAGACTGGCGCTCCCAAGCATAAGGTTGCCATCACTGCTCCTGTGGGTTTCACCGGTGTTGATATCAACCACTTCAAGCGAGAACGGGCTCTGCTCGACGAGCTGGAACTGCAGAAGCTCGGGCTGCGGGACACCAAGGGTCACCTGAAAGCTCCCAATCAGACCGCCCAGCTCGGAACCGGCCGCGGGAACATCAAAGGGTGGCACACCCGGGATCACCAGCTGACCGAAGATCACCGAGTTGTAGTTCCCATTGCCCGCGTACCCGTTGTCCGTGTTGAAGGACGACCATGACGCGGGCGTCCAGGTCATGGAGGCGATCGAAGCGCTGTTTGTATCCAGGGTGAACGAGCCGCCCAGCATGTGGGTGCCCACGCTGGCATCGCCGATGACATCGATCGAGAAGGTGCTGCCCTCAACACATTCGATCGTCGAGACCGCGGGAAGAAGCACAAGCGAGAAATCCTGAGCGCCTGCAACCGAAGCCAGGCCAGCGAAAGTTGCACAAACGATGGTACTCATATTCATTTCAATCTCCTCTTCTCTGATTATGCAAACAGTAACTTATCGACGCCGGCGTGCGAACAGAAGTCCGGCACCGCTCAGCAGGACCGTCGATGCGGGCGCGGGGACAACATTGACTTGAAACC
>DEXG01000008.1:169487-191849 GCA_002364005.1 Phycisphaerales bacterium UBA3190 | reverse complement strand
GTTCAGGGCCAGGTTATCGGTTCCGCTCCGCCAGGTCTCCCCCGTAATGGCATCGATGACCTCGAGTGCAAACGGACTCCCCGCGACAGGGTTGAACTCCAACACGCCGCAGAACTGAACCGTTTGAATGGTAAAGACACCGATCAGCCCCCCCAGCTCTGACCCCGGCGCGGGCACATCAAAGGGCGGCACGCCCGGGATCACCAGTTGCCCGAAGATGACCTGGTTGTAGTTCCCGTTGCCCGCGTACCCACCGTCGGTATTGAAGGCCGACCATGAAGCGGGAGTCCATGTGATATCGGTCACGAGATCGCTGTTGCTCTCAATCGCAAGCGCACCGCCGAGCAAGTGCGTACCGACATCGGCATCGCCATAGACCGCGGCGGTGAACGATCCGCCACCGCCAAAGGTATCGATCGTGATCGACCCCGGCACGAGGGTCAGACTGAACTGCTGGGCAAAGCCCGTCGATGCAGTGCCCGCAAGACATATACAGACGAGAGCTGGGTAACGCATTTTGGATTCTCCTTATTCTTTGATGTGAGTCGATACTGAACGACGACGACGCGTTGTGGCTAGGCCTGAGATCGCAAGCAGACTGCATGCCCCGGGTGAAGGGCAGAGCGACCCGACGGTCGCACCACCGAGCAGGAGCACGCCGTCCGTATCACGCATGGTCTCACCTGTGTTGATATCGAGCGCCTCGAGCGAGAACGGCCCATCACTCACGACAAGCTGCAGTTCATACCGATCGAATGCCAACGGTTCCACGCTGACGCTGAATGTGCCGATCAGACTGCCCAGTTCGGAGCCCGGCGCGGGCACATCGAACGGGGGGACGCCCGGGATCACGAGCTGGCCGAAGATGACCTGGTTGTAGGTGCCGTTGCCCGCATACCCGCCATCGGTATTGAACGATGACCATGACGCTGGCGACCACTGAACATCGGTGACTGAATCCGGGAAGCAGACCGAGTCGATTTCAAGGCCGAATGATCCGCCGAGCATGTGGGTACCGAAGCTTGAGTCGCCATACACACCAACCGTGAAGCTCCCCGTCACCGTCGCCGCACTTGGCACTAAAGACAGAGAGAACTCTTCCTGACCGAACGCGGTGGTCGCGAGCCCAGCGAGTCCGACGGCAACAACTGAACGCATCATGTTTCTCTCCTCTTCCATGGAACAGATCAGCCGAGCAATACCGCTCCGCTCATGCTCAACATAGCACATTGCGAATCTCATACCATCTATAAACTGTGCCTCAGGATGACCGGTAGTATAAAAATCTTACTACGAGCCCTGAGTGGCCAGCATATTGGCCACTATCGACCAAGCAATCGAACCTCGCTGGTCGCGTGCACCGTGCCCCGGCGATGATGCAGCGTCACGGTTTCACCCGACCGATAATCGCCCAGGACCCGGATCAGCTCAAACAAGTCCCGCGTAGGCCGGCCATTCACATGGGTAATCACCGAGCCCAACCGCAGACCCGTACGCGCCCGCGCCCCGCTCGGCAGCCACTTGACCACAACGCCATCCCCCGTGCCGTTCTCGATCTCGATGCCCAGCGTGGCCGACAAATCACCACCTGTTTCGGGGACGCGTTTGAGCCCCCGCACCCAATCGTGGTATTCCGCTTCAAGCCCATCGGGCTCAAGCCCCGTCACCGCGAGAATGGACTGGTACCCAGTCGGATCGTCGCGGATAGTGTCGCGGTAGTGCGCATAGAACGGGCGAAGCCGATCGGTCTCGTACAACCAGAGCATCAACGCCCTTGCCTGCGCGTACTGCGACAGCGGACGATTCCCCGTGAACGCCTCCATGCTCACCCACGTCAGTTCCTCAATACTCGGCAATCGCCTGGCATCAAGCAGCCGCTTGACGATGTTGGTCCGCCATGACGCGACGGGAACGGGCGAATCGTCCTGCAGATCGTAATCCTCGATGAGCGAGGCCAGCCCCTCCTGCACCCACGGCGCGTGGACCTGTCCCAGCCGGTTCATATCGCGCCAGTGCAACACATGGATGAACTCGTGGCGAAGCGTCGCCCCCAAGTCCTGGGCCACCAGCCGGCGTTCCATATGCTCGTAGGCCCCGCCGACGCCGCTGATCGATCCACGCACGCCCGGGCCGAAAGTCTCGACCGCCCAGCGTGAGAACCCCGTCCGATCGGGCAGCACCACGATGACCCAGGGCGAGTCCTTGAGATCAAATGTCTTGAGTTCGCTGAACAGCTCGTCCTGGGCCCAATCGGCGATCATGTGCAGCTCATCGTGCGCCTGATCGGTCGCGGTCTCATCGTGAGCCGACAGCATCTCGAGCCGGTAATCCGTGTCCGTGCGTGCCTCCAGCCCCTTGCGAATCAGCCCCTTGAGCGCCGTTACATCGCTCAGACGCCGCTGCTCGATCACGGCCCCCCACTGCTCCATCAGCTCGTCGAAAAACTCGGTTGATCGCAGCTGCTCCAGATCCCGATCACGCAGCAACTGCAAGCGATCGCTGAACCCCAGCCCGATCGCCTTGCTCATCGCATCGATCGCCGGCTCAAGCTCGCCCTGCATCGAATGGGCCGCCGCGAGGTTGTAATGGCCCACGAACGACTCGGGACGCGCCTCGACCAGCTCCGCAAAGATATCCTCGGCCTGCTGATACGCACCGGTCTTCATCGCCACGATGCCCCGACGCTCCAACTCGCCTGGCCCGGGCCCATCGGCCATGGCCAGCCCTGAACACACAACAAGAGGGAGCAGGAGCGAGATGATTCGGTGCAGGGTCATGCCGGGTTATTCGCAGCAGATCGCTGGGCGTTGCGTTCGATCAGCATCTTCAGCGCCTGCGGGTAGGCCCGGCACTCAAGCTCAAACACGCGGGATGCGAGCGAATCAGGCGTATCGCCGCCCTCGACCGGGCAGCGAAGCTGCACGATCACGGACCCGGTATCGTACTGATCGTCAGCGAAATGCACCGTGCACCCCGATTCAGTGACCTCGCCCAAGCGGGCCGCCTCGATGACCGCCTCGTGCACATGGTGCCCGTGCATGCCCTTGCCGCCAAAGCTTGGGAGCAGGGCGGGGTGGATATTGATCACCCGATGACGCACGCGATCGCTGATGGGCACGAGCTTGAGGTACCCCGCGAGCACCACCAGATCGATCTGGTGCTCGTCGCAGATCCGATCGAGCCACGCCGAATCGAGCTTCCCCGTGTGCACATGCGTCGAAATGCCCGCATCGCGTGCTTTCTGCGCACCGAGACATTCCTTTGACGCGATCACCACCGGGATCGTCGCGTCCAACGCCCCCCGATCGATCTGCCCGAGCAGGTTGTCGAGCGTGCGTCCCGAACCCGAGAGCAACACCGCCAGCCGCGCGGGCGAATGGAACCTGGGCAGATCGTCGAAGCTCACGCCGAACCCTCGCCTGACTCTGCCCCCTGCTTCTCGGGGCACTCTCTGAAGGGGAAGGGCTTGCCGTCGCGCATGCCGACCATCGTCAGGTTGGCGCTGGTGACATGCACGACCTCGTGCGTCCTGAATCGCTCGGCCTCGACCTCAACCTGCACATCGATGCTGGTGCGCCCAAACCGGGTGGTGCAGGTAATGAAAGTCACGATGTCACCCACTTGCACGGGCGCGTGGAACTCAACCTTGCTGATCGCCGCGGTGACCCAATCGAGATCGCCGTGGCGTCGCGCTTCGACAAAGCCCGCCTGGTCGATGTAGCTGAGGATGATGCCGCCGAAGATCGTGCCGTACGGGTTGGTCTCCTTGGGCATGGTGACGATGCGCATCGCCACAACCTTCTCGTCAAGCGGTGCTTTGGTCTGCTTGCTCTGGTACGCGTCGCCCATCACGCCCCCTCTTCCGCGTCGTGCTTGAGATCCTTGAAGACGCACGCAGGCACATAGTTCTCAACCACGCTCGCCCAGCCGTCCGGCCCAATCATGCCCTTGACGAAGCTCGATGATATCTCGCACAGCTCCCGAGGCGGCATCAGGAAGACCGTCGTCAGGTTCGTATTCAGATCGCTGTTCACATAGCGCATGCCACGCTCGTACTGGTAATCCGCCTCGTTGCGGATGCCTCGGATCACAAAGCGTGCGTTCGCCCTCGCCGCGTAGTGCGCCAGGAACTCGTTCTCGATCACCGTGACCTCGACATTGTCGTGCCCCTTGCACACCTCATCGAGCCAGCCCACACGCTGTTCCAGCTCGTAGCTGTACCCCTTCTCGGGGTTGCGGGCGACGGCCACGATCAGCTTGTCGAACAAGCGAGCGCCCTGCTCGATCATCCACACATGCCCATTGGTCGGTGGATCAAAGCTCCCGGCATAGACGGCGCTGTCGCTCATGTCGCGTTCCGATCACAAGAGAAAATCGAACTCAGACCGTCTGGGTGCTCACCGCTTCAACAGCGCTGATGAACATGCCCAGCCCGGGCGAATGGGTCGCACGAACCGATTCGGGCAGGCGCGTCCAGTACGGGTGGCGGTTCCAATCCAACGCCCGCTCGGGGTGCGGCATCAGCCCCATGATGCGCCCCGTCGGGTCGCAGATCCCGGCAATGCGATCGACCGAGCCGTTGATATCGTCGCGGTAACGCAACGCGATCTGGTTGTTCGCCTGGAGCTGCTCGAGCACCGCGTTGTTCTTGGTGACAAACCGCCCCTCGCCATGACCGATCGTCATGACCAGCTCGGGCTCGTCGTTGTCCGCCTGAACCCGCTGAACCAGGTCCCGCGTCCAGATGCAAGGTGAATCCGCGTTGGGCACCAGGGCCACGCTGTTGTCGATGAATCGCCCGCTCGTGTTCTCGCACAGTGCCACGCTCGGGGAGCGGTCGGCGTCCAGCCCGGGCAGCAGCCCGATCTGCACCAACACCTGGAACCCGTTGCAGATCCCGATCATGGGCACGCCCCGATCGGCGGCTTTGATCAGCTCGGGCAGCAGCTTCTGGCGTGTGTGCATCGCCATGATGCGCCCAGAGGCGATGTCATCGCCGTAGCTGAAACCGCCGGGGAATGCGATCAGGTCGTACGATGCGATCTGGGCGGGGTCGGCGATCAACCGATCAAGATGGACCAGGTCCACCTCGGCCCCGGCGAGCGTAAACGCCCGGCACAGTTCGACTTCCGAGTTGATCCCCGCGGTACGGATCACCAGTGCTCTGGGCGTGCTCATGGGCAATCGTAGACCGCCCCGACGCCCGCGACACGAGTCCGATCGGTGCGTGTGATCGCGTGGTTTTTCGCCGCTGGGGGCTATGATCCGAGAGCGTGCCCCATGCTCGGGGACATTTTCCATATAGCAAGACCCGCTGCGACCTGCAGCATGATACAGAAGGGAGCTGCTGATGCCCGCAGTTCATCCGTTCAGAGCGATCCAGTACAACCAAGGCACCGGCGATGTCAGCGACCTGATCGCGCCGCCGTACGATGTCCTCGACCTCTCGCACAAAGATGCGATGCTCGCCAAGAACCCCGACAACATCGTCGCCGTCGACCTGCCCCATGTCCCCGCCAAGGAACTCGGCCCGGCCGAGGCGTACGAGGCCTCCGCCAAGAAACTCCGCGACATGATCGACGCGGGCACCATGAAGCAGAGCGACACGCCCGCGATGTTCGCCTACCGACAGACATTCGAGTTCCACGGCGAGACCTACCAACGCTGCGGCATGGTCGCCACACTCGATACGGTCCCCTTCGGCAATCGCGAAGGCGGCGGTATCCTCGCCCACGAGCAGACCTTCGGCGGGCCCAAGGAAGACCGCATGGCCCTCATGAAGGCCACCCAGTGCCAGACCTCGCCCATCTTCGGGCTCCACCCCGATGAGGGTGGCGATGCCGTCAAGATCCTCCACAGCGTCATGGATGCGCGTGATGCGGACATGATCGCCGACATGGGCGACGACATCAAGCAGGAGATCTGGACCATCAGCGATGAATCAACCATCGCCGCATACCAGAAGGCACTGGCGGGCGAGGACATCTTCGTCGCCGACGGGCACCACCGCTACAACACGGCACTCAACTACCTCGAATCGCTGGGCGATGTCCCCGCCGACCACCCCGCGCGTCGGACCATGTTCGTCCTCGTGTCGATGAGCGACCCGGGCCTGGCGATCGGCCCGACCCACCGCGTACTGGGCGGCATGGAAGACTACGAGGTCGAGCGGTTCATCGAAGCGGCCCAGGGCCTGCTCAATGTCGAGCCCATCGACAACGACCCCATGCTCTTCGAGTCCCAGATGGAGACCCTCGCCGAACGCGAGCGCACGCCCAATGTCTTCGGGATCTACGACTACGCCACCGGGCTGTGCTTCGGTGCCTGGCCCGCGGTCGACGACCCGCTCGATGCCCAGTTCCCCAAGCAGAGCCAGGCGTGGCGGACGCTCGATGTGGCGCTGATCCAGCACCTGATCGTCGAGGAGATCTGCCAGCCCGAGCTCAACAACGGCGAACCCGTCAAGTGGGCCTTCCCCCACAGCATCGAAGAGGTCATCGAGATCGGCAAGGGCAAAGAAACCGGCTCATCCATCGCCGGCGGCGGTCGCCCGCAACTGGCGATCATCGTCCGCCCGACCCCGCTTGAAGCCGTCCGCGACATCTCGCGTGCCGGCGAGCTGATGCCTCAGAAGTCGACCTTCTTCTACCCGAAGCTGGCGACCGGGCTCTGGATCAACCCGCTGGCGTAACAGAACGAGCTGCGACCGTAAGGGAGCGGTTCTCGACGCACGCAGACCGCTCCCTTACGGTCGCGGCTCGTGTAGGACAAAACTAAAAATCGATGTTCACCGCGGTTGGGTCGTAGACCCAGCCGCGTTTTTCATCGTCTTTGAAGTAGGGCTCGCCGTTGGTGTGCATCACCCACATACGGGCACCGGCCGAACGCAGCTTGGCCAGCTGGTTCTTGCCGATCTTGGTCCGCAGCGTCACCGCCTTCTCGTCGTAGGTGCGGTCGACGATCTCGGTGCGGTTCTCGATCGTGTGGATCGTCTTGGAATCGCTCAGCGGGACCGTGATATCCAGCTCTTGGATTTCACCGATCGAGATCGCCTTGACCTTCTCGATCAGCTCATCCTGACCCAGCGGGCGCTCTTCGCGCTCCGGGTCGCCACGCAAGGCGCACAGCGGGATCGCGCCGACGGCTCGGGACTGCCAGTACAGCAGGTCCTGCTCGTCGACCTCGTCCTTGTCCGCTTTGTTGAGCAGCACCAGCAGCTCGGGGCGTTCGTAGCGGGTGATATCACCCGCGCCATCACGCTTGGCCTGCTCGGCACGCTTGACCTCAAGCTGCTCGACATCATCGAACAGCTCTTCGAGCGTGTTCATCACCGTCTCATAGTGCAGCTCGGCACTGGGGTCGGAGACATCGAGCAAGACCAGCAGCAGGTCCGCGTGCGTCGCTTCCTCGAGCGTCGCCCGGAACGATGCCACCAGATGGTGCGGCAGATCGCGCACAAACCCGACGGTATCCGACAGCATGACCATGTGCCCGCCGCCCAGGTCCCACTCGCGGGTGCGGGTCATCAGCGTGGCGAACACGCGGTCGTCGGCGTACGCCCCGCCGTCGGTCAACGCGTTGAACAGCGTGCTCTTGCCCGCGTTGGTATAGCCCACCAGCCCCACGGTGAAGTAGTCGTTGTTCCGTTTTTCCACGGCCCTGCGTTTGCGTGCCTGAATCTCTTCAAGCTCCCGCTTGAGCTGGGTCTTGCGCCGCTGGACCAAGCGCCGGTCGATCTCGAGCTGCTGCTCACCCGGGCCACGCGTGCCCACGCCACCGATGCCGCCCGAGCCGACGATGCGCTCAAGGTGCGACCACATCGCCCGGAGGCGCGGGTAGGTGTATTCCAGCTGGGCGATCTCGACCTGGAGCTTGGCCTCGTGCGTCGTGGCGCGGGAGGCGAAGATGTCGAGGATCAGCTCCGAACGATCGAGCACCTTGCGTTCGGTCATCTGCTCGATCTTGGCGATCTGCTTGGGCGAGAGGTCGTGATCGAAGATGATGGTCTTGGCGTCGAGTGCCGAGCACATGTCCTTGAGCTCTTCGATCTTGCCCGTGCCCATGTAGGTGCCCGATTCGGGCCGATCGCGCCGCTGCTCGATCTCGCCCACGACAACCGCGCCAGCTTGGCGCGCCAGCTCACGCAGCTCACCGAACGGGTCGCGCTCCTCGTAGCGAGATTCGGGCAACCTGACCGCTGCCAGCACCGTCTTCTCGGCCTGGACCTTAATACTCTGTCGTTCTCGGGGTTCGGGCATGGACCTGTAGTGTACCCGCGATCAGCAAGAAATCACGGCCGGAGTGGGCGCATCGAGCGTAAACGACGCTCATCGTTGAGCTTGACCAGCGCCGGCGGATGCTCGGCGACCAGACGCAGCAGCTGGGTTCCTGTGCATTCGAGCCGGATCGAGGCCTTGCGTGTGTCGTACCCACACGCGTCAATCACATCCAGCGCCTCAGCCAGCAGGCTCGGAAAATCCGCGTGCTTGGTGCTGCAGACGATCTTGCGATTCCGGCAGCGGGATTTCCAGAGCTCGCTGCGGATCTCACCCTGCGGCACCTCAACCCGAACCTGCGTCGCCAGGCAGAGGCGCAGGCGTTTGAGGGCCACACGCTGGTTCTCCTTTGCCAAGCGACGCTCACCCGCCTGGGCCTCGACGCCCGTGGGATTGTGCACCAGCGTGATGTGGGTCTCGACCTTGTTGCGGTGCTGCCCGCCCGGGCCCGATGCCCGCCCACGGGTCAGGGTGCACTGCTTCATCAGGGCCTCTTCATCGAGTGCCGCGGGGTGGGTGGGCCTATCGACCGGTTGATCAAGGAAGCTGAAATCCATGAAGCGTCCCCTCAGCAGCCCGTGGTCGGGACCGCCGACAGGTTCAGGTCATCCACTTGCCCGCTCGCGTGGAGCCGATCACCGAGCCCGGCAATCATCGCTGCGTTATCGACGCAGTAGCCCATCTGCGGGATGATTAGTTCCAGCCCATGCTCATCGCAGAACCGTTGCATTTCCCGACGCGCCAGCGAGTTGGCGCTCACGCCACCGCCAACGATCAGGGTCCTGCACCCCTCGACCCGTTCGATCGCCCGCCCGAGCTTGATCGTCAGGGCCCGCACAGCCGCTCGTTGAAAACTGGCAGCGATATCGCGCATGCGTTCGTGCGTCAGTTCGGGGACCTCGGGTTTGGGCAACGGGGGCTTGCCCCGCAGCGCCGGTGGTGCGGGTTTGCCCTTGGCCTCGTAAAGCACCGCGGTCTTGAGTCCCGAGTAGCTGAAGTCCAGTGAATCCTTGCTGAGTCGGGACACGGGGAAATCGAACGCCCGATCATTGGCTCCGGGCTCTGCCGCCAGGGCATCGAGCTTGGGCCCGCCCGGATGACCGAGCCCCAGGATGGCCGCGACCTTATCGAAGGCCTCACCGATCGCGTCGTCGATGGTCGAGCCCAGCCGTTTCACTTTCAGTGCCGAGCGGACCTCATAAATCGAGGTGTGCCCGCCGCTGATCACCAGCCCCAGGGCCGGGTATTGGGGCTCTTCGCGTCCGAGCATGCCCGCGTACAAGTGCGCGTGCACATGATCGACGCCGACCATCGGCACGCCCAGCGACCACGACATGGCCTTGGCAGCGCTGAGCCCAACCAGCAGCGAACCGATCAGGCCGGGCCTGTGCCCCACCGCGATGAGATCAATCTCGGATTGCTCGATGCCCGCCTGTGCGATCGCGTCTCGGACCACGGGCAGGATGTGCTGCTCGTGCGCACGAGAGGCGATCTCAGGGACCACGCCCCCGAACTCCTCGTGAAGCTCGTACTGGCTGGCGACCACGCTCGAGCGCACCTCGCGCCCGTCCATGACGACGCTGGCGGCGGTCTCGTCGCACGACGACTCGATCCCCAACACGATCACGAATCGCTGTCCTCGCTCTGTTCGGGCTTCTTCTCGACATCGGCATCGACGAGCCAGTTTTCCAGACCGTTGCCGGTGATGGTGAGCGTGGTAACGATGTTCCCATCCTTGTCACGCACGATCAGCTCGCCGCCCTCAAGATCGGTCTCGTCGTCCCAGAAGTCACGCGGGTTATTCGTGACGATCTCATCGGGGACCGATTGCTCCGCGGCACGCATGCGCTTGTCGATGCGGGCCAGCTCACGCAGCAGGCGTTCTTCCTGCGATCGAAGCGTGTTCAACTCCGCCAAGGCGACATCGTCGGGCTCGTTGGCATCGATACCCACGGGTTCAAACTCACCCGTTGTCGCGCGGTGTTGCATAACCGTCACTGCGGCCTGCAGTTGCGGGTCGCTCAGGGCCTCAAGCACCGCCTGCGTATCGGACAGGTCGACCTGCTCGCTCTCATCGTTGTGTGCGATGATCTCCTGCTCGCGACGGGCACGCAGCATCTCGAGGGTCTCGTCGGTGGTCAGGGGCAGGAAATAGCCCGGTGAGGGATCAACGCCCCATACGGTTGAATCGTCGCGCCGGTGCAGCAAACGCCCCGAGGGCAGGTAGTAGTACTGCTCGGTGATCTTGAGCACGCCCGCGCCGCTCTCAAGCGGGCGAACGGTCTGCACCGAGCCCTTCCCGAAGCTGCGGGTGCCCAGGATGACAGCCCGCCCGTGATCGGACAACGCGCCCGACAGGACCTCCGAGGCGCTGGCACTCTGCCCATTGACCATGACGACCAGGGGCAGATCGGTGATCGTGCCCTCACGCGTCGCTTCATCTGATGATTCCTCGAACACACGCCCCTTGGTCGAGACGATCGTGCCCTCGTCGATGAAGAGGTCGGCGATTTCGACGGCTTCATCGAGCAGCCCGCCCGGGTTGAAGCGCAGGTCCAGGATCAGCCCGCCCAGCTCGCCACCGACTTCGTCTCTTGCGTGAGCGATCGCGTCCTTGACCTCTTGGGCACACCCGGGAGTGAACTGGGTCAGTCGGATGTACGCGATCCCGGCGCTGCCATCGATCACATGCATCCATTCGCCGTCGCCATCGACGCGCATGAAGCCCTTGACGGCCTGCACCTTGATGTGATCGCGGATAATCTCGATATCGAGCGTCTCGGTGCCCCGCTCAACGGTGATGGTCACCTTGGTCTTGGGCTGCCCGGTCAGCAGGTCGATCGACTCGTCGATCGTCAGCCCCTCGGTTGATTCGCCGTCGATCGCGACGACGCGATCCTCGGCCATGACCCCGGCTCGCCACGCGGGCGAGCCGTCGAGCGGCGACGAGATCGTCAGCCAGCCATCACGGATCTGGACCTCCGCGCCGATCCCGACATACTCACCCGTCAGGTCCTTGGAGAAGTCCTGCGTGTCGCGCCGGGGCACGAAGGTGGTGTAGGGGTCGTTGAGCTCCTCGAGCATCCCCTCGATGGCGCCACGCTGCAGGGCCTCGGCATCGGGATCCTCGACATAGAGGGCGTTGACGAGCGTGCTCACATCGATAATCGGGTCGAAGAAGCTGTATTCGTCTGTCCCGACGCGCATCGCGTTTGTTGCGACCGCGAGGGTCGAGCCCACAACGGCCACACCGAGAATCCCGATCAGTGGCAGGGTTGTCTTGTTGTTCATATCGCGAACTCCCGAAACCGGAAACACCGAAGCTACACCGGGGCGTGTCCCCGACGCGAATCGCGTGTGAGTTGGTTGCATAAGTCTATACCGCCTGGAACACCAACCGGTTCATGGTTCGCGGCAGACCGGGGCTCATTGCTCGCCCAGAAGCTCTCTTTTGAGCATCCCGCCGTACCGGCTAGCGCTGGCCCCACCCTCGAGCATGGCGGTGACCTGCCCCCGTTCGAGGATCATGGTCGTCGGGAATGCCCGGACTCCCAACTCCCCGATCTCGGCAGAGTTGTCCCCGTCTTCCAGGTAGACCGGAATCGTGTTCTCGCGGATCAGCTCGGCCACCTGGGGGTCCGTGAGAGCACCCCGCTTGAGGGCTTGGCACGGGGCACACCAGTCGGCGGTGGCGAGCACCAGCACGGGCTTGTCGTTCTGGGCCGACATCTCGATCGCCTCGGTGAGCGTGTAGCCCGCTGCGAACACATCGGGCGTCGGCGCCGGGCCACGGAGCAGGGAGATCACATTGGGCAACGCTAAGGCGGCCAGCAGCGCGATGATCAACCAAGTGAGCGTTTTACCAGACTTCATTCAGATTCCTTCCCAAACCCCGTCGTATGTATGGGATAAACCCGTTGCCTTTGAGGAGTATTCCCTGCGATCTTCCCAACAGGGGCATCACCACTCTTCGAGCTCGCCCACGAGCGGCTCGACAAGGTCCTTACGCGTCACGATGCCCAGATCACGGGACCGATGACGCACGATGCCCATGTGCTCACCCGACCGGCTCAGCGCCCGCAGGGCCTGGTCGACCGAGTGCTCCGGGGTCAAGAACACGGGCTCGTGCATGATGGTCTCGATCGTGTTCTCGGGCTTGGCTTCCTCGTGGACATACATCTCGATGGCGTGCACGATCCCGACAATCTGACCGCTGGCCCCCAGCACGGGGAACCGAGAGTGCGGGTGCTGCTTGACATACGCCCGCGCTCTGGCGATGGTCCAGCCCGAACGCAGCATGCTGGTGCGTCGCAACGGGATCATCTCGTTGCGTACCTTGGCGTGTCCAATCTGCAGGGCCCGATCGATCAGCGTCACCTGGGCGTCGCTCATCGAGCCGGAACCGTACTTGAGCAGCTCGGCCACACGCTCGCGGGCGTCGCCCAGCGACCCCAGCTTGCCCACGCCCACCAGGCGCGATGCGCCGTCAGCAACCCAGCCAAGCAGCGGGACGATCGGGACCAGCGTCAGCATGCGCCGGAACACGAACAAAACGATCGCAAACCGGGGCATCAGCACATCGGCGTTGGCCCGGAATACCTCTTTGGGGGTCGATTCGGCGAAAACCAGGAGCAATGGGGTCAGCACGGCCACCTGCACCAGGATCAGCTCGGTGTCGCTCATGCCCAGCGTGGCAAAGAGCGTGGTGATCGCAAGCGTCCCCGCGTAGTTAAAAATGTTGTTCCACACCAGCAGCGAGGTCAGCGAGGGCACCGGCTCGTCGAGCTGGCGCTGGAGCATCCGGTACCGCTTGCTCTTCTCACGGGCGCTGTGCACACGCACCAGCACCCGGTTGGTGCTGTAGAGCCCTACCTCGAGCCCGGAGCACATCGCCGAGCCACCGATACCGATCAGGACCAATGCCGACCACAGCAGCAGTTCGGTGAGCGTCATGATGCCCCCCCCTGCTGTGTTGCTTTCGAAGTGCCCGGCACGATGCGCAGCTCGATGCGTTCAATCGCACGCCCCTGCATCTCGACCACGCGCAGCTCGATCGAGCCGGCCCGAACAACATCGCCGACGCTCGGGACCCGCCCGAGCAGGACCATCACCAGACCGCCTAGCGTGTTCACATTCTTGGAATGCTCAACGAGTGACCGGTCCTTGAAGAGCAACGCCCAGTCTCTGATCCCCAGCCGCCCGGGCACCAGCCATCGCCCGTCGCCCAGGTTCTCGATCGCCTCGCCCACGCTGTCTGCGGGGTGCTCGAGTTCTTCGATGAGTTCGCGCACGATGTCGGCGATGGTCACCACGCCGCTGACGCCGCCGTGCTCATCAACGCAGACTCCCAGCCGCTTGCCGGAACTGCGGAGCTGCTCCATCAGGATGTCCAGTCGGCTCTGCTCAGGGACATACAGCACCGGCTGCAAGGCCTGTTGTATCGTCTGCCCCTCGAACACACGCCGGGCATCGATCACGCCCAACAACCCGTTATCAAGGTCCTTCTCGCAGACGAGCATGCGGGTTCGTCCGCTCTTGCGGCAATGCTCACTCAGCTCGTCGAGCCCCGCGTCGGGCTGGACCCACTCGATATCCACCCGGGGGGTCATGATCTGTTCGACCCGCAAGCTGCCCATCTCGACGATCGAGGTCAGCATCTGCTGCTCGCCGCGATCGATGACGCCGTCACCGGCACTCATACTGATCAGGGCTCCGAGTTCCTCGGCATTCACTTCGTTCGCCTGGTCAGCATCCCCGGGCGAGGCCAGGCGAGCCATGGGCGAGATCACCCAGACATCAAGAACCCGCAGCAACCCCGAGATCGGACGCCGGATCAGCAGGTGCGCCGGCGCGGCGATGCGAAGAAACAGCAGCGTCGCCCCCGAGGCGAAGAGCTTGGCAAAGACCTCACCCATAAGAATGATGGCGGTCAGCGAGACCAGCGAGACCAGCACCCGCGTCACCGCGTCGTCGGCCCGGAGCGTCAGCACGCTGGTGACGATGAAGTAGCTGACATTGATGATCATGTTCAGCAGCAGCACCTGCATGAGCAGCTCACGCGGGCGGGCCAGCAGGGCGTCGACCATGCGCCCGAGTGTCGGGCTGCTGCGACGCAGGGTGGCCCGTTGGCCGTGGGTCACGCCGAACAACGCCGTCTCTGAGCCCGACGCGAAGGCCGAGCCCACGAGAAGCAGCGCAAGCACGATAATCAGGGGTGTGTCAGCGGCGTCCATGCGTGGCTCTGGTTAGTGAAAATCTGCCTGAGCGGGGTCATACTCAGGGTCGAGCTGCTCGATCAGGCGTTCGATGTATCGCCACGCGTTGAGCTGGATCCGGATGGCCCGCAACTGGTCTTGGCTGGGTGCATCGCCAAGAGCCCCAAACATGTCGGTGATCTGCTGTCGATATTCCGCCCGCTGCTCGATGCCCCACTGTTCCCAGTGTTCGCGCTCTGCATCGCCACCGGACTCGATCGCTTCCTCGATCTCCTGACGCTGCATCATCATCTGCATGAGGAAGCCATCGGGCAGATCTTTGCATGCGCTCGCGTCCGGCCCGCCCAGCATGGCAAGCAGGGCATTGGCGCGTTGTTCGTCATCGAGCAGGGTTGCGCGTGCCTGATTGAACGACGCTGGATCAAGCTCCATCGCCTCTGGGCTGGCATCGGGGTGTGCCCCGGCAATACGAGCCCGGTAGGCGCGTTCAACTTGGTCACGATCGACGGCATAACTGGGCGTCAAGCCCAGCGTTTCAAAAGGATTGGAACCATGCATCGCACTCATATCAGTATCGTAGACGAGAACTGTTCGGGGATCGGCGGTGTTTTTACACCCAGATCTGGGGTCATTTCACCCCATCCTGTTGACGCAGGGGGTGTATTCGGTGACCATACTGTGTCCCAACAGCTTTGGGGCGCTCGCTTGGGCGGTAGAAAGGCAGCACACATGACCATGCATATCGGGATCGTCGGTGTCAGCCCCGAGGGGGCTGCGTTGTGCTACCAGCAGCTGTTTCGACACGCCGCGGTCATGCTTGAGCCCCATTTACACCCCACAGTCAGCGTGTACAACATCCCGCTGGCGCTGTACATCGATGCGGTACGACGCGACGATTGGGTGCAGGTCGGGTCGCTGCTCTGCGAGTCGGCAAACCGGCTCGCCAGCGTCGGGGCCGAGTTCTGCTTCACCCCGGACAACGCGGTGCAGCACGCGATTCAGCTGGCCAAGGTCAAATCCCAGATCCCCTGGCTCAAAATGACCGATGCCGTCGCCCACCGGATCATCGAGGACCAACGCAAAACCGTCGGGGTCATCGGCACACGCTATGTCACCACCGGTTCGGCCTATCAGACCGGGCTCGGGATGAAGGGCATCAAGCTCGTCCGACCCAACGACGACGACACCGAGCTGCTGGACAACATCATCTTCAACGAGCTGGTGTACGGCATCATCGAAGAAGAATCCCGCCAGGCCATCCTGGGCGTGATGCGTCGACTCTGCGATCGCGGCTGCGAGGGGGTCATCCTGGGCAGCTCGGAAGCCCCGCTGCTCATCAACCCCGAAGTGTGCGATATCCCGCTCTATAACGCGTCGGACATCATGGCTGAGCATGCGCTGCGGTATGCGGTTCAGGCGCAGAGCAACGCTTCATAAAGCCAACCACGGCATCACGCGACTGTTCGCGGTAGATCGGATCGACCCACAGGTTGTTGTGCCCCGCACCATCGATCACACATAACGCGGCATTGGGCGCTGCATCACAGACGCTTTGGGCATCCTCGATCGGACTGACCGGGTCGTGGTCGCCGTGCAGCAGCAAGATGGGTGCGGTGATGCCCTTGGCGATCTGATCACGATCGAACCCGCGCCACCGAAGACCGACGCCCAGCTTGATCCCCAGCAGCGCCATCGCGGGCGCGAGGTTGAGCCGGTGCGGCATGCCCCGCAGGGCCAGCACGGCTCTGGCGGGGGTGATGGGCCGGTTGTAGACCGCTTCGCAGATCACGCCGCTGACTGGGTGGGTGTGCTGAACTTGTGCGCACAAAGCGAGTGATACGCCCGCGCCCATCGACCAGCCGAAGAGTAAAAGCGGACGATCGGGATCGCCCAGCGCATCGAGCAAGTCCGCGGCGATGCGGTGTTCATCGCAGCCCATGCGGGCGCTGCCCGGCGCTTCGCCGTGCCCGGGCAGGTCCCAGGCGGTGATGCGTGAAACATCGTCAGCGATGGCGGAGAGGCGTTTGAGTGATCCCTGTCGGCTCGAACCCCAGCCGTGGGTCATGAGGACGACGGGGCCGTTGGGATCGCGTCCCTCGATATCCCAGATGGGGACCGGGCCGTGCTCGGTGTTGATCTCACGCGATTCGAAGCCGAGAGGCTCGTCGAGTTCACCCGGGTCGCCCGGCTGTCGTCGGGAGACCGCCCACGCGTAGGTGCGTCGGTTGGGGTGTGTCAGCATGTACGCGGTATGCACGATCAGCCCCACGATCGAGACCACGAACCCGATGGCGAGCAGCTGCAAAAGCCCGAGCAATGGGTTCATATCTAGCACGCTCCCATTCGATCAGACGCCCAGGATGTTCTTGATGTCATTGAAGGTGACAAAGAGGAAGATGCACCCAATGAGCAGCAGCCCCGCCATCGTGGCAACATTCTGGATCACGATGGGCACGGGTCGCCCACGCAGCCCCTCGTAGCAGAGCATCAGGAACTGCCCGCCGTCGACGATGGGCAGGGGCAGGAAGTTGATGACCGCGAGGTTGATCGAGATCAGTGCCATGAAGAACAGCACCCAGATGAAGCCCTGCGAGGCGATCTGCGTGCCCAGGTGGGCGATGCCGACCGGGCCCTTGAGGTGCTGGACCTGCACCGAGCCCTGGAAGAGTCGCAGGAAGGTCAGGTAGGTCTGCATCATCACGCGTCGGGATTCGGCGATGCCCCGCTCGATCGCGGCGACCGGGCTGGGTGAGCGGTCGATGACCTGCTCGGGCACGAAGAGCTGGGAGATCGCGTTCCCACCGGGCAGGGTCCAGCCCAGCTCACGCAACGAATCAATATCGGCGCGGCTCAGGGTCCAGTCGCTGGTCGTGGTCGGGATGGAACCATCGGGCTGCACGGGTAACGGCAGCTGAAGCGTGACCGGAACAGCGAACGATTCGGCCCCGCTGTCGTATGCGGCTTCGGTGGCGGCGACGATCGCACCCGCGACATCGCGCAGGGTCGTGATGGGCGTGTCGCCGATGCGGGCGATGCGCGAGCCGGGGTATTCGATGAGCGTCATCGCGGGCGTATCGAGATGCTTGGGCTTGGCGTCGGCCTCTTCGGCTTCCCCACGCTCGACAATCGAAGCGATCTTGATCGGCTTGTGCACAAACGAGCTGTGTCCGGTGCTCATTGCGGGGTAGAAGCCGATGGTCCCCGACGCGGTGACCTGGACTTCGAGATTGACTCGTTCATACCCCGATTCAGGGTTGCCACGCAGCACCTCCAGGGTGAGCTGCTTTCCCGCGTTCGCTTTGACAATCGTGATGCCCTCATCGACGCTCGGGAATGCCTTGTCGCCGACCCGGGCGAAGACATCGCCGGGCATCAGTCCCTGCTTGGTGTCCTCGGGCGATGCGTTGGGGTTGACCATCATCACGCCGGCGAGCCCGAGCGTATGGGCAATCGCCATCTCCCCGTCGCCGGTGCTGATCTGCCCGAGTTGCAACTCACGCACGGGGCTGACCTGGCTTGTGAGCGTGCTGCCCGCGCGTTCGATGGTCACGGAGAACGGGTTGCCGCCTGATTGCTCGGCTTTGTCGATCAGGTCGAACGGTGAGCGCATGGGCTGCCCGTCGATCTCAACAAGGCGATCCTCTGGTTGCAGCATGGGGAGACCGAACTCGCCGGCGAGCATGCTGATCTGGCGCACCAGCTCGGGGTCATCGGTCGTCTTGATCTGGGTGGTGATGGGCGGGTCGATCTGGATCCCGAGCAGCCCGGTCATGGGGTTTTTGACGGGCAACGCGCTGAACTCGATCGGCTGCTCGACACCCTCGCGCTCGACCACAATCGAAACGGGCGAGCCCTTTCGAGACATGGCGATCTCGGGCATGATGTGCTCGAACGAGTACATCTTCTTGCCGTTGATCTGGGTGATCCGATCGCCCCGCTGGAGCCCTGGTTCGATGTCGTCGCGGTCGACGGCGGTGGCTATCGCGGCGGGCCCGTCCTGGACGATGTAGCCGGCCTTTGCGGGGAAGACCTTGAGCCCGGCGTTGAAGACGATGATGAAGAGGATGGCCGCGGAAATCACATTCATGACCACGCCGGCGCAGATGACGACCATGCGTTTGGGCACGCTGCAGTTCTGGTAGGAGTCGGGCTCGCTGGAGGTCGCATCGGGGTTGAGGTCTTCCTGTCCCAGCATTTTGACATAGCCGCCCAGCGGGAGCCATGAGAGGCGGTACTCGGTGGGGCTGATCTGGTTGTGGAGTTCCTGGGTCTGCTCGGCGTTGAGCCCTTTGGCGCGCTTGAGGTATTCGCGTTCTGAGGAGCCACGCCTGAACCCGACACCCTTGCGGTAGGAGCAGGCGATCTGCCCGAAACCGATCGAGAAGGCGAGCACCCGAATACCCGCCCACTTGGCGGCCAGGAAGTGCCCGAGTTCATGAATAAAGATGATGAACCCGAATCCCGCGGCAATGACGAGGAAGTTGGCAAAGGTCCCAATCGGGCCCGGCAGGTCGAACATGCGTATCTCCTGAACGCTTCAAATCGGCGTCGGTGTGCTACTGGGAGTGTATCGGCCTGATCGGCGATCGGTTCGCAACCGGATCGTCAAAGGTGGGGTTGGGAAAGAACAAACACGCCCCGAGGTCCCGGGGCGTGTTCAGGTGTGAGCATGGGCTCACGACGCTATGAGATGATGTCTCGTCGCGGTTTAGTACTTGACGCCGCAGCCGTAGGCCTTGGTCGAGGTCGTGGTGACGGTCTCACCAGCGAGCACCTGCTGCAGGGCGTTGCGGACATAGTTCACATCGCCGGGCATCGCGGCATCCTTGCGGTTGTCGATGGCCCCGTGGTAGGCGAGCACGCCCTGGGCGTTGATGATGTACATCTCGGGGGTGCGCTTGGCGTTGTAGGCCATGCCGACCTCACCGGTGGGGTCGAGCAGGATCGGGGTTTTGATGTCCCACTCAGCAGCGGTCTTCTTGTTCCGCTCGGCGCCCGTGCTGGGGTGGCCCTCGCGGGCCGAGTTGATTCGCAGCCAGACGACGGGCTCGTCCTTCATGTCCGACTCGATGGCGAGCATGGTCCCGGTGTCATCACGGTAGTGCTTTTTGACGAAGGGGCAGTCGGGGCTGAACCATTCGAGGACGACGGTCTTGCCCTGCTTGGTGTACTCCGAGAGGGTGTGCTCCTGGCCATTGTAATCGGTCAGGGTGAAATCGGGTGCCTTGGCACCGATCTCGACCCCAGCGGCTGCCTCGAGCGCGCCGGCTCCGGCCATGGAGCCGGTCAGGGCGGCACCGAGTGCGAAGAGTGCGGCGCGGGATTTGGTCATTTTGATGATGGACATGGTGTTTCTCCTTGGGTGTTCACGGTGTGGTTCAGAGTGCGTGTTCGTTGATGTCGTAGTGCACGACGCCCTCTGGGGTGGTCACCCTGAGTCGACCGGAGAGGACTTTGTTCTCTGATTCGGTAAAACGGACTTCCAGACGGTTTCCTTCTGCCTGGCCGTCTTCAATCACGGATTCCAGCTCACTGCATTCGTTGTCCGGGTAGAACTCGATGCGGGTGGCATCGCGGAACATGATCGCGGCGGCCTTGCTGATCCACTGCAAGCGCACGGCGGCATCTTTCGCGTTGAACGCCTGTGGGCGCTGCTCAAGCTGTGCTCGCAGCTCGTCGTATCGGCTGGTTTGGACCTGTTCGCTCGCGTCGTCAACAACATGCAGCGAGGTCGATGCGCTGCCCTTGCCGGGTAGACAGACCTGATCGCACACGAGGTAGTTGGCTTTGATCGTGAAAACAACCACCGAATCGGGGGTGTTTTCCCGGATCACGAAGGGGACGAGGACGGTCTGGGTGCCCTCGTAGGTGTGGTCGAGGATCCCGCCGCGTTGGAGGTACCGCTCTGGGCTGGGCCAGATGGGGTCTTTGAGTTCAACACTGTCTGGGGTGTCGATGTCGAAGGAGATGCCGTAGCCGGTGTCGGAAATCCCGGGCCAGTAGGTATGCCAGCCCTCTTGGACGATGATGTCAATGGCGAGGAGCCCGGTTTCGCCCGCGTGCATGCTGGACAGGTCGGTGGTCGATTCGATGCTCAGGTGCGCTTCGCCGCCCATGGGCTGTGCCTCCGCTGCGGTCGTGGATGCCACCACAACCAGCCCCAGGGCCCCAATCGCTCGTTTGATGACGCTCTGCATGCGTTCTGTCCTCTTGCCACACTGGCTCATCCCACCCGGTTTGCCCGATACTGCGATTCAGGGTCCTACCACGGGCATAAGCACAACCCACATGGGCATAGACTTATTGTCACTTACGAGGAAAAAAATGCACATCAAGCCACGATTTTCGACATTCAGCCCGCTTTGCGTCCTTGTTCTGGGGGTGCTGCTGCTGCCGATGACCGGGTGCAGCAAGTCGAATATCTCTGACAAGAAGATCCAGTTTATCGATCTGACCCGGGCCGTCGAGCTGTATGAGCAGCAACAGGAAGAGGACGATACCGCCCTGTTCATTGATGCTCGCAAGCCCGAACGCTTTGCCGCGGGGCATATCCCGGGTGCCCGTAACATGCGGACCCCGGATGTGGATCTGCGCTACGGCACCGACCCGGCGCTGGAGCGGTACAAGAACCTGATCGTGTATGGCGAGAACCCGGGGACGGCTTCGATCAACGCGATGGCCAAGCGTCTGATCGAGGCGGGCTATAACGGGTTCGTCAAGAAGCGGGTGAAGGTCTTCCCCGGCGGGTGGGAAGAATGGGAGATCACCGGGCTGCCCATCGAAGCCGCGAAACAAGAAGACGAAAGCGAAGAATGACCCCATCGACCGACCAGTTCGTGCTGCCCGACTCCCCCACCGTCGACGCGGTGATGGCGGACCGGCGCGCCAAGTCGTTCACGACGCGTTCGATCAAGAAGGCGTCGAAGCTGGCCGCGTTGGAGATGGCGGTCTCGATGATCGACCTGACCACACTCGAGGGCAGCGACTCGCCCGAGAAGGTGCGCAGCTTGTGCGCCAAAGCGAAGCGTCCGTGGGAGCGTGACGAGGAGATCCTGGGTCATCGGGTCGGACATGTGGCGGCGGTGTGTGTGTACCCGTCGATGGTGCCCTACGCCAAGGAGCAGCTCGAGGGCAGCGGGATCAGGGTGGCGTCGGTGGCCACGGGCTTCCCCTCCGGGCAGTACCCCTTGGAGATCCGCGTGCGTGATGTGCAGCGCGCCGTCGCGGACGGGGCGGACGAGATCGACATGGTGATCAACCGCGGGGCGTTCCTCTCGGGCCGGTACGGCGTGGTCGCCGAGGAGATCCGCGCCGTCGTCGAGGCGTGCGGCTCGGCACACCTGAAGGTGATCCTGGAGACGGGCGAGCTGGCGACCTACGACAATGTCCGTCGGGCCAGCGACATCGCGATCTCGTGCATCCGGGAGGGTGATTTCATCAAGACCTCGACGGGCAAGGTGTCGCCCGCGGCGACGATGCCAGTCACGCTGGTGATGCTCGAGGCCATCCGCGACACCTACAAGCAGACGGGCAAGAAGATCGGCATGAAGCCCGCGGGCGGGATCCGCACGGGCAAGCAGGCCTGGCACTACCTGTGCATGGTCAACGAGACGCTGGGCGAGGGCTGGCTGAGCCCGGACTGGTTCCGCTTCGGTGCCAGTTCCCTGCTCAACGATGTGCTTCGCAGCATGCAGAAGCTCGCAACGGGTGAGTACGCGGCTGGGTATGACTTCTCGGATGCGTAGCGACTTGGTCGCCCAGAAGGGTTCGGGCCTATTGCGGCGACTGCAGCACCGGGGGGCGTCTCAATACGCGATCACTGCCGTATGGTTCCATACAAACCGACCCGTTTCCTTGACTTGATTCTGGGG
>DEXG01000008.1:130174-169293 GCA_002364005.1 Phycisphaerales bacterium UBA3190 | reverse complement strand
GGGGGGGGGTAGCATGCGCTCATAGGGGCTCTCGGGCAATGGTTGTTCGGACCCCGACCCCATCTACCAGGAGATAAAATAAAATGGTGTTTTCAGGAATTACAATATTCCAGCTATGTACTGGCGTTTGCGTGTCAGCATCATTACTATTATCGTCGTGCGAAGAAAAGCAGGATGCACTAGATAGAATACAAAAAGCGCACCAAATTGCTATCGAAAACTGCAAAGACGACTCTGACCCCCAAGCTTGCAAGGATAGGGCAATTGAAAGGACGGCCCAAGCCATAGCAGAATTTCAACTATCATGGGCTAGAACTGAGGCTGAAGACCATCGGTCCAAACAAGAATTCAAAAGATCACTCATCGAAAAAATTATGGAAATCACCGACCCAGTCATTCGCGAAATTTTGCTGAAGATTGTACAAGAAGAAATTGGGCCTCAAGAAATGAGTTTAAGTATGCTTGGGCAAGCCACGATCTCTGATCTTGCTGCCACAACAGATTCGGCATATTTATTGGGTTCGGTTGAGGCGATGGAAAGCGCCGGCCTTGTGCACGGCGATGGACGCGATGGCGACCTGATCATCGATCCAGCCAACCCCGGCACGCCGATCCGTCTCATCAACAAGGTCATGAACATCAGCACCGATGTCCAGTTCGAGCTCTTCGGCACAATCGAAACAGGGATAATGTCCGGCCAAGTCATTGTTCAAGTTGGAGAAGGACAGACGGGAATGCGACAGATCCGTGTGATCAGCGGAACACTTACTCTCGACTCCGCATACTCAGGGATGGAGGACTCGCCCATCAACATGACCGTGAAGAAAGGCGGACGCTCGTCCATGGTAGTGGCCGCCGATGGACATACCACTCTGCGGCTGGACCTCGACGCCAGCACGCACCCGCTTAGCTTTGGGTATGACCAGAGCCCGTTCCTCGAAATTCCGATGATCGAAACATCCGCAGACACCTTCCAGATCAATGTGGCGGATGCCCCTTTCGATTACATCCATGTATGGGATCCGTGGCCAGTCTCGGACTTCAACAAGGATGGTCTGTACAACCCGTCCGACATCGGTGATTTCTCTGTAGCGCTGGCGGAACAGGACATCAGGACCGACCTGAACATGGATGGGCTCTACACCAGTGAAGACCTTGATTTGTTCCTTGGATACCATGCCGAGGATCTCGCCAGGTGGCAGTTCCAGAGCAGCAGGTTCATCAATGACTAAACACACCATAGCTCTGGTTGCGATCATTGGGCTTGCCGGGTGCCAGAGTGCGCCGCAGACCACCGAATCTGAACCCCCACCCAAGCAGGTCATTGTTTCGGATAATCATCAGGACGCGAGGATCTTGATTGATGCGGAGTTTAAAAGGTTGCTTGAGATCCAGGACTCGTACCGCATGATGCTCATGATGACCGATTCAACGGGCGATCGCCGATTCGTGTGGACGGATGAACAGTCCGACCGGGGTGATCAACTGTCTCTCGATATTGTCCGGCTTCTCTCGGGTTACACATGGGATAAAACCGTAGGTGCCAACCTTCCGGCTTCCATTGACCCGGTCCAATTCGGGCAGGAAATAGATCAAATCGCGGATCGACGGGCTGCCTTGTGGCTCGAACTCGTTGAATCAAACAAGCTCCCTGAATCGGCGCGGTCTATTTTTCAGAACAAGCTGAAACCGGCTCGTGAGTGATTTTTAAGATCCATTTGGTCTCGCATCTCTTCCGGGGCTACGCCCCGGTTTTTTGATATTGTTTGTCTCCCACAGGTTCGCTTTGCTGCGTGTTTGGCGACATTCCGGTCGCCCCTTCGGGTGGATCGCTTTGACTCGGGGAGCAGGTGCAACATGCCTGCCCGATCGGGGTATCACTCTGCGATGACACCACACCCAAGGCCATACTCGTTCCGCTGCCACCTTGTTTGGTCGATTCTTCTCGGTGCGTTGTTCGTGACGATCACCACCGGCCTGGTGTTGACCTGGCTTCATCCGTCTTCATGGATCGTTCAGCACGAGCTGAGCAAGGCGGAGATCCGGCCGCAGTACATCGACCCGATCGCCCCTGAGCTTGTTGCTATTCATCATCATTCACCCTCAATAGGAAATGGGAGCTTTGCACTCTCGGGCATCAACCTTGGGGCTGATATGGTGAGTTATTCCTATGGCAACAGCTTGTGGGACACGGGCTACACACCATGGGACCCGGCCGTTGATGCGGAGCCGACGAGCGTGAACATCATGCGTTACCGGTTTGGGTGGCCCATGCGGATGCTCCACTACGACGACATCAGCACAGGATCAAGCATCGCTGATCCCATTGTGCTCGCGTATCACCAGCGGGCGTATCAGCTCGCGGGAAACCATCGCGGGCTTGATCGCCCCGGTTGGGTGCCGGGGTTCATCCCGTTATACCGGGTACCGACGGTGATCCGCTGGGATGGGGTTGTGATCAATATGCTGGCTTGGGCGTGCATCTGCTATGCATTGCTGAGCGCCGTCCCGTTGATTCGCTTGGGGATCGCGCGTCGCAGGAGGCAACGGGGTGTGTGCGTTGTGTGCCAGTATCCGCTCGATGATCTTCAGCAGTGCCCCGAGTGCGGTACGCAACGCGACTGATCACGCCGCGCGGTCGTGCTGGTCGGCGTAGCGTTTGTCGTAGTTGGCCCGCTTTTCGGGATCGCTGAGTACGGCGTAGGCCTTGTAGATCTCGTCGAGTTTTTGGGCGGCCTGGGGCAGGGTCGGATCGTCACCGCCCCACCGCTTGCATTCGGCATCGAAGGCCTCGTCGAGCTGCTCCGGGCTCGCGTAGCGGGTCACGCCCAGCAGCTTGTAGAGGTCGGTCTGCTCGATTCGGACATAACCCGAGTTCTTGTCGTGGAACTTGCCCTGGACCGCCAGCCGGATCATGGAGTCTCGCACGCTCTGGTCGAGTTTGACAAACTCGATGCCGGCTTCTGCCTGACGCGAGAAGGTTGAGCCCTTGCGGACCCATTTGACGCAGCCGGTGACTTCAAGCGTGTCTCGCCCGTCGTTGAAGGTGTAGGTCTGGACCTCACCGACCTGCGGGAGGTTGCCCTTGGGGAAAATGAGCCGCATACCCGAGCCGGTGATGTCGGCGACGCGCCCCACCGAACAGGTGAGATCGTCGGTGTGCAATCGCACTTCGCGTCGCATGCTCACATGGTCGTGTTCGTTGCTGGCGATCTTGTGCGGCTTGGGCTGCTTCTTTGTGCTCATAACGCTGAAAACGGACAATTCAGGCCCCGACTTGGGTGAATCCCGCAAGAAAGCCCATCGCCGACCCGACCGGTGCGGGTTTGGATGCTTATGGCCTGTTAGAATGAGGTATGCGAAGCGTCAGCACACCCGAACACGAACCTGCCCGAGCGGGCCAAGCGTCTTCGTCCGAGAACGGACGGGGCGTGGGCCCCAAGCGTCTGGACCTGCGGGCGGGCACCGGAGGCGGGCTCTTTGAGTACGCCCCCGCCCCCGAATCGGTGCGCCCCGAGATCGCCGATCGGTACGGGCTGTTTATCGATGGCTCGTTCGTCGAGCCCGAATCGGGCACACGGTTCCCGAGCATCAACCCCGCGACCGAGGACACCCTGTCGATGGTCGCTCAGGCGTCGGCGGGCGATGTCGATCGGGCGGTGCGTGCTGCCCGTGAGGCCCTGCCCGCGTGGTCGGGGCTCTC
Organism: Phycisphaerales bacterium UBA3190; assembly: GCA_002364005.1. Taxonomy (GTDB): domain Bacteria; phylum Planctomycetota; class Phycisphaerae; order Phycisphaerales; family UBA1924; genus UBA1924. Next base: position 165,590 of record DEXG01000008.1, on the reverse strand, counting down.
GGGCAAGGAACGCGGCAAGTACCTCTACCGCATCGCCCGGCGCATGCAGGAGCGGGCGCGGGAGCTGGCGGTGCTCGAGACGCTCGACGGGGGCAAGCCGATCAAGGAATCGCGCGATGTGGATGTGCCCCTGGCGTGCGCGCACTTCTTCTACCACGCCGGCTGGGCCGACAAGCTTCGCTTCGCCCTGCCCGGGCGGGACCCCAAGCCCATTGGTGTGTGCGGCCAGATCATCCCGTGGAACTTCCCGCTGATGATGCTGGCGTGGAAGATCGCCCCGGCCCTGGCGTGCGGGAACACGGTGGTGCTCAAGCCCGCCGAGACGACCTCGCTCACCGCGCTGCGGTTCGCAAAGATCTGCGCCGAGATCGGGCTGCCCAAGGGCGTGGTGAACATCATCACCGGCGCCGGCGAAACCGGCCAGGCGATCGTGAAGCACCCGGGCATCGACAAGATCGCCTTCACCGGCTCGACGAGCGTGGGCAAGATGATCGCCAAGGCGGTCGCGTCGACGAATAAGAAGCTCACGCTGGAACTGGGTGGCAAGAGCGCCAACATCATCTTCGAGGACGCATCGCTCGATCAGGCGATCGAGGGGATCATCGAGGGGATCTACTTCAATCAGGGGCATGTGTGCTGCGCCGGCTCGCGTCTGTTTGTGCAGGAGTCGATCCTCGACACGGTGATCGACAAGCTGCGCGACCGCATGAGTTCGCTGCGTGTCGGCGACCCGATGGACAAGAACACCGATGTGGGCGCGATTAACTCGAAAGAGCAGCTCGCGACCATCAACAAGTACCTGGCGCTGGGCGATCAGGAGGGCGGCGTGCGTCACGATGTGTGCGCTTCGACGCTGCCCGACAAGGGGTACTGGTGCAAGCCGTGCTTCTATTCTGGGGTGCAACCCAGCCACTCGATCGCACGGGAAGAGATCTTCGGCCCGGTGCTGGCGGTGATGAGCTTCCGGACCCCCGACGAGGCGATCTCGCGTGCGAACAACTCGCCCTACGGCTTGGCCGCGGGCGTCTGGACGGACAAGGGCAGCAAGATCTTCGATGTGGCGCGTCGATTGGACGCGGGCATCGTCTGGCTCAACACCTACAACAAGTTTGACCCCACCAGCCCCTTCGGCGGGTACAAGGAGTCGGGCTTCGGGCGTGAGGGCGGGCTGCACGGCTTGCTGGCATACACCCAGTAACGCAATACGATGATTGATTGGCCGCAGATGACGCGGCAGGAGATACGACATGGCCACACAACCAGGCATCCACAGCTTCGATATCCGAGACCTGACGCCCGAGGACAAGCACTGGGTCCAGCGTGTGCTGGTGCAGTACTGGGGCTCGACGGTGCAGATCACGCGTGGGCAGAAGTTCCAGGCGGACGAACTCCCCGGGCTGGTCGCCCAGCGTGACGGCTCCGAGGTCGGGCTGCTGACCTACCACATCAAAGACAACGAGTGCGAGGTCATCACGCACAACTCGATGGCCGGGCACGGCGGGATCGGCTCGTGCCTGCTCGACGCGGTCCGCACCAAGGCCCGCGAGCAGGGCTGCAAGCGTCTGTGGCTCATCACGACCAATGACAACACGCCCGCGTTGCGTTTCTACCAGCGTCGCGAGTTCGATCTGGTCGGGTTCTATCGCAACGCGGTCACCGAGGCCCGCAAGCTCAAGCCCGAGATCCCCAATGTCGGCTTCGACGGGATCCCGATCCGGCACGAGATCGAGCTCGAGTACCCTTTGTGACCAAACGAGACCGACATGAGTGAACGACTCCCCATCATCAAGACCTACAAGCTCGCGATCGGCGGCAAGTTCCCGCGCACCGAATCGGGGCGTTCGACGAGTGTGCATGACGCGGCGCAGAACCTCGTGGCTCATGTGTGCCGGGCATCACGCAAGGATGTGCGTGACGCGGTCGACGCAGCCCACAAGGCCCAGCCGGGCTGGGGCAGCGCGACGGCCTTCCTGCGCAGCCAGGTGCTGTACCGATTGGCCGAGATGATGGAGGGCAAGCGGGACGAGCTTGCCAGGGCGATCGGCGGCGAGGACGCGCAGCGTGAGGTTGATGCGTCGATCGATCGTGTGGTGCACTACGCGGGCTGGTGCGACAAGTACGCGCAGGTGATGGGCAATGCCAACCCGGTCGCGGGCCCCTACCACAACTTCACCGTGCCGTTCCCGGTCGGGGTGGTTGGTGTGATCGCCCCCGATTCACCATCGCTGCTCGGCTTTGTCAGTCTGGTTGCCCCGGTGATCGCGATGGGCAACGCCTGCGTGGTGCTTGCCAGCGAGACCAACCCGGTCCCGGCGCTGGTGCTGGCCGAGGCGATCGCCACGAGCGATCTGCCCGGTGGGATAGTCAATACCCTCTCGGGGTTCCGTGACGAGCTGGTCGAGCACTTCAGCACGCACCGAGAGATCGATGCGATCCATGCTGGGGGCGTCAGCGACGAACACCGGGCGATGCTCCGCACGGGCAGCGCCGACAACCTCAAGCGGGTGCATGTCCGCGGCGGGGTCGATTTCTTCGATGATGAGTCGTGTGAATCGCCGGCGTGGCTGGACCCGTTCGTCGAGTTTAAGACCATCTGGCACCCGAGTGCCGTCTGATCGCAACCCGCTGACTCCACTGAGCCCGATCAGTTCGCGATCTTGGCCGGCCCGGTCTTGAGGGATTCGTCCATAACCAGCCGGGGCTGCTCGCGCTGGGCGGTCTGGCGCCAGCGGATGTCCAGTGAGCCGTCGAAGAGCTTGGCGATCGCCTGCAGTTGGCGTTCGATGGCATCGCGTGCCTGCTTCTCGTAGCGTTCGTCGTTCTTCTCGAACAGCTCGGCGGCCTGCTGCTGGGCGGTCTTCATCAGCTCGTTCTGACGCTCGGCGTTCATGTTGATGACATCGACCAGGCCCAGGACGCGTCCCTGCTGGATGTCGTATGGTTCGACATCCATGAGGCGGAGCGAGCCGACGATCGGGGGCAGGGTGACGCGGAAGCGCCCGTTGCCCATGTCTTCGACATCGCGTTCGTCGAGCGATCCGAGTTCGACGGCGTACTGCTTCTCGAACTGGAAGATCATGGCGACCTTGGCCTGGCTGAGCAGGATGGGCGGGAGCCAGTTGAAGCCCTTGGTTGCGGTGGCGATCTCTTTGGCGTGGACCTCAAGCCCGACGAGCTTGCCGACGGCTCGGACCCGTTCGGTGAGCATGCGCAGGGAGATCTTGTCGACCCCACCGCCCTTGCGGCCCTTCTTGAGGACGGTGACGAGGTAGAAGACAACCCCCGCGCCGATGATGGCGGCGAAGGTCAACGCGATGAGGAGGAGTAGAAAATCGTTCACATCCCATTATTGGCGGGGATGGGATGTGCATTTCAACAATCGTCGATTGTTGCGTGGAATGCGTGTTTTAGGCGTTCTCAGCGTCGTTCTTCTCGGGCAGGGCGACCTCGAAGGAGCGGATGAGCAGGTGCCCACCGACGCTGAGCAGGATCCCCAGAACGATGCCGCCCAGGATCATGGAGAGCATGCGTACCACGCTGAGTTCACCCGCGCTGTCCTGCATGCTTGGCAGCCCGGAGCGCTGGAAGTAGATCCCCAGCCCGATCACCGGGATGAGGAAGATCATGGACCTGAGAACGAGCCCCCAAGAGCTTGCGGAGCGTCGGTACACATCAAGCATGGCGATCAGCGAGAGCCCCGAGATGAGGGCGAGGTAGAACATGAGCGTTCGGTTCACCCACGGGGCGAATGTCGGGTGGTTCCCGCCGATGATGCTGCGTGCGTCGACATGGATGCCAAAGACGCTGGCAACGAGCAGGGTGCCGATCAGGCAGAGCAGCGCAAGGGGGAAGGCGCCACCGACTCGGACTCTTCCCATACAGACCGAGAGGGTCATCAGTGCGCCGAGCAGGACGATGAGTTCAAAGCCAAACAGTCCCCAAGCGAAGCCACCGAACTGACCGATGGCGAGGTACATCCAGGGCAGGGCGCTGAGGCCCGCGAGCACGCAGATCACGATCGATGCGAGTCGCAGCAACGCGGGCGTCGTGTCAGGCTGTTGGTCGGGCGAGTGGGTCATATGACTCCCAGTGTACGCGGCTGATACACGCTGAGATCGGCTGTTGCGTGCATGGGATCAATCTAAATCAGCGTGAGACCCGAGAAAGGCCGGGCACAAATGTTGCGCAGATGCTGCGCGTCTTGGGGCGATCCAGGCCTCCCACTGCGCGTTTGGTCGGCAGATCTGGCCTGTGAGATTCTGCTGATGCGAATTCGTGGCGTGATGGTCCAGAAGCCCCCAAAGTCTGCCCGATATTGGGTTTGGAGCGATGCGTCGCCGTGGAAGGCGGGCATCGTGTCATCGCTGTGCCCGATTGGCACAGCGGTCATGGATCGCAAGGAGCGAAAACATGGGCGGCATCACCACAGGTGTTGGTATTTTCTCGGGTATCGATTCGGCCTCGCTGATCGACCAGCTCATCAATGCGCAGTCGACACCGCTGATCCTGGCGCAGTCACGCGTGATACAGCTCAACCAGCAGTCGGCCGCGTATCTGGACATCAACTCACGCCTCAGCGCTTTCAAAACCGCCGCGGCGAGCTTCCGGGTCAACAACATCTTCAACTCCAGCAGCATCCTCAGCAGCGATGAGTCCGTGCTGACCGCCAGCGCGAGCAACAGCGCGGTGCCCGGCAGCTACAACTTCATCGTCGATCGGCTCGTGTCTTCGCAGCAGCTGCTCACACGCGGGTTCGCCGATTCGGACACCTCGGCCATTGGGCTCGATTCGCTGACCATCGAATCGCCCGAGGCACGGTTGGACAACGATACCAGTCTCGCGGACCTCAACAACGGCAACGGCGTGACGCGTGGCGTGATCACGGTCAACGGCACACAGGTCGACCTCTCACGAGCGGGCACGGTGCAGGAAGTGCTCGACGCGGTCAATGAGATCGATGGGGTCACCGCCCGGGTCGAGAACGACAAGTTTGTGTTCGAGGGTGTGACCAGCCTGACCGAAGCGAGTGGCGCGGGCATTCTCAGCTCGTTCGGGCTCGAATCATACAGCGGCGCTTCGACCACGATCACCGGCAACAGCGTGTACGAGCTCACCGGCACCACCTCGCTCGGCGCTCTCAACGACGGGCGGGGCGTTGAGATCCGAGACGCGTCGGGCGAAATCTATGACTTCAAGATTGTGATCGATGGCACCGAAGTGAAGGTCCGCATCGGTGAGATCGAGGGCGAGCTGACCGACGACGATGGCGATCCGATCCTCGACGATGATGACAACCCCGTCGTCGGTGTCATCGATGGTGCCGTCTCCACGGTCGATGGCGTCATCGAACGCATCAATGACGCCCTCAGCGAGGCCGGCTACGGCGAGGTGACCGCGTCGATCAACACCACGACCGGCGGCATCGATATCGTCGATTCGCTCGGACGCGACTTTGATGTCGAGAACCAGACCGTCGGCACAGGCAACAACGCGCGGACCTATAGCACCGCCAGCGATTTGGGCATCGCGGGGAGCTACACGGGCGGGACCGCGAGCGGGCAACGCATCTTCGCGGGCATGAACACCAAGCTGGTCTCGTCGCTCAACGGCGGTGCCGGGCTCGACGGCACCGATGGCATGCTCACCTTCACGACCAAGGACGGCTCGTCATTCTCTGTGGATGTCTCCGGGCTCGATGATATCAACGACATCATTAACACGATCAACACCGCCGCGGACGCATCCGCCGGTGGCGCTGGGCTGGGGGTTCGGGTTTCGATCAACGACCTGGGGACCGGGCTGCGTGTCGAGGACAACACCACCGGCGTGGGGACCTTCGAGATCGAGGGCACCGACGGGTTCGATGCCGCGGCGGCGCTGGGCATCAGCGGCACCTTCGAAGACGGGTACACCGACGGCTCCAACCTCCAGATCGGATATGTCAGCAACTCGACGCTGCTGAGTGAACTCAATAACGGGCAGGGCATCGGCCGGGGCGAGTTCGAGATCGTCGACTCGTACGGGAACCGCGACACCATCGAGATCGATAGCTCGATGAAAACCGTCGGCGATCTGCTCAACGAGATCAACAGGACATCGACATCGGACGGCACCTCGTTGCGCATCGAAGCACGGATCAATGAGAACGGCGACGGCATCACCATCGTCGAGAGCCTGCTCGATGAAGACGGCGGCGTCTCGGGCACGCAGGAAATCTCGATCAGCGATGTCGATGGGAGCACCGCCTCAAAGCTGGGCATCGAGGGTACCGCCAGCGGGCTCGACGGCGACAACTTCATCACGGGCAGCGAGGAACGCGTGCTCGAGTTTGATGCGGACGCGACGCTCGAGGATATCCGCAACGCGATCGACGCGGCCAATATCGGTGTCTCGGCATCGATCGTCAATACCGGCTCGGGCGCTTCGCCCTACCGGCTGAGTCTCTCGAGTGAACGATCGGGCGAGGCGGGCCGGTTCCTCATTGATTCGGGCGACTTCGACCTCGGGCTGAGTGTGCTCGATGAGGGCAACGACGCCCGGGTCTTCTTCGGCTCACGGGAGGCCGCATCGGGCGTGCTGCTCACCAGTTCGGTCAACTCGCTCGACGGCGTGATCGAGGGCGTGACGATCAATCTGGCGTCCGCATCAGAAGAGGCCGTTCAGCTCACGGTCTCTCGGGACACGAGCAATATCGAGAGCAAGGTCAGCGAGTTCGTGGCCGCGTTCAACTCCGTGATCGAGGGCATCGATTTTCGCACCCGCTACGACTCGGAAACCGAGACCAAGGGCGTGCTGCTGGGCGACGGCACCATGCTCAACCTACGCAACTCGATGTATTCGACGCTGCGGAAAGAGAACGACGGGTTCGACGGCACATACAACCAGCTGCTCGATGTCGGGATCACCGTCGGCAGCGGCGGCACGCTTGAGTTCGACTCCGAGAAGTTCAGAGAGGCATACGCCGAGGACCCCGATTCGGTCGAAGCGCTCTTCACGCAACGCGTCCTCGATGACAACGACGATGATGATCCGAACACGATCGACGAGCCGACCTTCTCAGAGCTGAGCGTCCTGGGACAGCTCGAAGAGTTTGCCAACAGCTATGTGACCACGATCGGCGGCGTGCTCCAGAACCGGACCAACGCGATCGATTCGCAGATCTCATTGCAGGAAGAACGCATCGAGAGTATCCAGGAATCGCTCGAACGCAAGCGAACCGCGTTGCAGGCACAGTTCCTGGCGATGGAGCAGGCGATCGCGTCGTTCCAGACCCAGGGCTCCTCACTTGCTCAGATCGCGGCTCTGGGCTGATTGAAAAATTGCCCGCAACCGGGCTGAAGTCGCACACTGTAAGGACCGATACCTCGGGCGTGATGAACGATACAAACACTGCCAACGCGTACCTCAGGACCCGGGTCATGACCGCCTCGCGCGAGGAGCTGCGCCTGCTGCTCATCGACGGGGCCATCAAGTTTGCGCAGCAGGCGATGACCGGCATGGAAAACAAGAACCCCGAGCTGACATACAGCGGGTTCTCCCAGTGCCGCGACATCGTGCTTGAGCTGCTCAACTCGATCAAGCCCGAGTACGCGCCCGAGATCGCCAAGAGTGTGCAGGACCTGTACACCTATATGTACGGCGAGCTGGTCAAGGCCAGCATCAACAAGGACAAGGCGATCCTGGCGGAGGTCATCTCATTGCTCGAGTACGAGCGTGAGACCTGGGTGCTCACGATGAACCGCGTCATCGAGGACCGGGAGCATGCCCCGAGCAGCACCGGCACGCCGGGCACCGTCCAGGCACAAGAGAAGCCCAGCTCCATCAGCTTCCAGGCGTAAGCACAACGCTCAGTGGTCGCTGATCCCGGCGACCAGGTGCTCCATCACCATCTTCATCGATACATTGGTCGTCAGCTCTTCGTTGGCGCGCGTGACGCTGTCGATTGTTTGCAGCGCCCGTTCGCGTTTGCGGTCATCGCTCAGACTCGGGTGGGCCCGCTGGGCGATCAGTGAGAGCATCATGCCCGCGGCCTTCTGGTTCGCGGCCTCTTTCGACCGGTTCTCGCCGAGCTTGTCGCCCTTCTTCACCCAGTCGCTTGCCCAGCCCTCGATGAGTGAACTCATCAGCGCACCGAGCCCCGCCTGATGCTCGCCCTGCATGGAGCGGGAGAGCATCGGGTCGATCTGCGTGTGCCAGTGGTACAGATCGCTCTCGACCGCTTGGGCGAATCGCCCCGGTGCACCGGCGGCGTACTGCGTGTACCAGTGGTGTGCCTCGGGGGCAAGGTCGAGCTGCTGCGTGTTGACCCAGTGGCGCATCGCGTCCTCATCGAGCGGCAGGAACCCCACGCGCTGGCATCGAGATCGGATCGTCGGCAGCAGGCGGTCCTCGCTGGAGGTCACCAAGATGATCAGCGTGCCCGGGCCGGGCTCTTCGAGGGTTTTGAGCATTGAGTTCTGCCCCTCGAGCCCGATCAGCTCCGCCTCATCGACGATGAAGACCTTGCCAACCTTTGAGCCCTGGTTCATGGTCGGCGCCAGGGCCGCGGGCTGGACGAGGTACTCGTCCACGATCGCCTTGGGGATGTTGCGTTGCTTGTTATTCCGAACCGTTGGGTCCTTGGCGAACGGAGTCAGCTCCTTGCGGATCACGAAGAGGTCCGGGTGCGTGCCGGATCGGATCAGCTGCTGCGTGTGTGAATCAGGGTCACAGACCATGTTGCCGTTGAGATCCGGAGCGGTGGAGGGATCGAGGAGCATCGCCGCCCATGAGACCGCGGCGGTGAACTTCCCCACGCCCTGCGGGCCGTGGAAAATCCAGGCGTGGTGGAGCCGCCCGGACTGCATTGATCGCTGCAGCACCTCGATGGCGCGGGACTGCCCCACAACCCGATCGAGCCCGATGGGCGGGTCGTAGAGCATCATGTCCGGGCGTTTGTCCTGGACGGTCTTGCGCTTGGGCGCTTTCTTGCGTGTGGTGGTCTTCTTGGCCATGCGGTATCAGAGTATACCGCCCGGGGCGTGGGTCACGCCCGGCGACGGCGCGACATCAGCATCAGCCCTCCCGCGAAGACCGGCATGGTGCCCGGAGCGGGGATGATGGAGTTGATCCAGCCAGTGTAATCGCTGACGCGGGTGAAGCCGTTGCTGTCGCCGTAGTCCCCGTTGGGGCTGCCATCGGTGGAGTTGATGAACGAGGTAACGCCCGCCAGTTCCCATCGCCCCTCGTACTCGACGAAGAGCCCCCCGCCCGAATCGCCGGGCGCGATCGAGTACTCCAGATCCAGCGGCTGGTCGCTGCCGTAGTTCGAGTCGTTGGGATCCAGCGGGTTGTCGAAGTCGGTGAGCAGGATGCGATCGTCCCATCCCCGGGCCGAGCCGAGCGCGTCGATGACATTGTTGCCGGCCCGCAGCGTGCCGCCGGTGCTGGACTGTGAGCCCGTGAGCCCGGTGCCGGTCCAACCGTATCCCACGGCGGTACCGACCTGCCCCAGATCCCCGCCACCCTGGTGCAGGAATGCCGGATCGATGTTGGATACCGGGGCGCTGAGCTTGAGCAGTGCCAGATCGCCGCCGCCGAGGAAATCGTTCATGGTCCAATCGGGGCTGATGTGGACTTCCTCAACGAATGAGAAGGAACTGCCGGTGATGAAGGAAGCAAAGCTGACCCCGTCGTCGACGCAGTGGGCCGCGGTCAGCACCCACTGGCTGGCGATGAGCGTGCCCGAGCAGGTGGTGCTCCCGCCGCCGGTATAGTTGATCCCCAGCGCCCCCACGGCTGAGAACTGCGACTGCTGCCCGAGCTGCTGGTACAACGCGTCATCACGATCGTGGCGGATGACGCCGGCCGAAGCGATGCTCGAACCGACGGCCAACAGCAACATCATCACGGGCATTGAACGCATGGGGGCTCCTTCTGCTCTTGGCTTGCACATAGACACACCGCTCGGGTGCACCCCAAATAGACCGCGATATGTGGGGTTTGGCCAGTGAAACTCGATGCAACCCGTGCTTTTCGGACGCAATCAGGCGGTGCAACCCCACCGTGACCCCGCTACGATCTCCCCGCACGGGGTGAAAGTGCACACCGGGCGTTGATTGGGACCTGAACAGAACGGGAACAGCCGCATGTCGTCAAATGCATCCACAGCCCAAGATGTGAGCGCCAAGGGCGTCCGCCAGAGCTTCCTCTCGTTCTTCCAGGAGCGTGGGCACACCTTCGTCCCCTCCTCCACGACCTGCCCGATGAACGACCCCTCGCTGCGCGATACCTTCGCCAACGCGGGCATGAACCAGTACAAGCCGATCTTCCAGGGCACGCTCGACCCGACCTCGCCGCTCAATGGGCTCAAGCGGGCGGTGAATAGCCAGAAGTGCATCCGCGCCGGCGGCAAGCACAACGACCTGGACGATGTGGGCAAGGACACCTACCACCACACCTTCTTTGAGATGCTGGGCAACTGGTCCTTCGGCGACTACTTCAAGGAAGAAGCCATCGGCTGGTCGTTCGAGCTGCTCACCAAGGTCTGGGGCATCGATCCCGACCGTCTCTACGCGACCTACTTCGAGGGCAACCCCGAACAGGACCTGCCTCCGGATCTGGAGACCAAGGCGATCTGGGCCAAGTACCTGCCCGAGGACCACATCATCCCCGGGAACATGAAGGACAACTTCTGGGAGATGGGCGACACCGGCCCGTGCGGCCCGTGCTCTGAGGTGCACTACGACCGCATCGGTGGTCGCAATGCCGCGGACCTTGTGAACCAGGACGATCCCAATGTGCTCGAGGTCTGGAACAATGTGTTCATCCAGTTCGACCGCGTCGAGGGCGGCAAGCTCAACCCGCTGCCCGACAAGCATGTCGACACCGGCATGGGGCTCGAGCGCATCGTCTCGGTGCTGCAGAACAAGCTGAGCAACTACGACACCGATATCTTCATGCCGTTGTTTGAGCACATCCAGAAGCTCACCGGCGCTCGCCCCTACGCGGGCAAGGTCGGGGCCGACGACACCGATGGGATCGACGAGGCGTATCGCGTCATCGCCGACCACATTCGCACACTGGTGATCGCGATCACCGACGGGCAGATGCCCGGCAACGAGGGACGCGGCTATGTGCTGCGTCGCATCCTGCGAAGAGCCGTGCGCTACGGACGCCAGAAGCTCAACGCGCCCGAGGGCTTCTTCGCGGCACTGGTGCCGACCGTGGTCGAATCGCTCGGTGATGCGTTCCCCGAACTCCGCGACAACCCCGACCGCGTGCGCGACATCATCGCCGATGAAGAGCAGAGCTTCGGGAAGACGCTGGATCGCGGGATCAAGATGTTTGAAGACATCGCACTGGGATCGAAGTCGATCTCCGGCGAGGATGCCTTCAAGCTCTACGACACCTACGGCTTCCCCGTCGACCTCACGCAGATCATGGCCGAGGAACGCGGGCTGAAGGTTGACATCGCCGGCTTCGAGAAAGCGATGGAAGAGGCCAAGGAACGCTCGCGTCAGGGCGGGCGCAAGGATGATGGCGGTTCCAAAATCGAGCTGCGTGCCGAGCAGATCGCCAAGCTCGGGCACCTGAATGTCAAGCCCACCAATGACGATGCCAAGTTCAGCGGGCGCGACATCAAGGGCACGATCAGGGCGATCTGGAACGGACGGAACTTTGATGAGCATGCCGACAACACCACCGCGGGGATGAAGCCCGTGGGGATCGTGCTCGACAAGACCAACTTCTACAGCGAGATGGGCGGGCAGGTCGCCGACCATGGCGAGTTGCACGGGCTCAAGTCGGGCGGGCACTTCAAGGTCGAGGACACGCAGTCGTTCGGCGGCTATGTCGTGCACATCGGGCGCATCACCAAGGGCAAGCTGCATGTGGGCGATGATGTCATGTGCCACATCAACAACCAGCACCGGGCCAAGGTCGCCAGCAACCACACCATGACGCATGTGCTCAACTTCGCGCTGCGTGAGGTCCTCGATGGCGACGCCGACCAGCGTGGTTCGCTGGTCAACGATGAGAAGCTCCGCTTCGACTTCACGCACAGCCAGCCTGTAAGTGCCGAGGAAGTCGCCAAGGTCGAGGAGATCGTGAATCACCAGATCGAGCAGGATCTGACGGTCTACGCCGATCTGGCACCATTGGACAAGGCGCAGTCGATCTCGGGCCTGCGAGCCGTCTTCGGCGAGGCGTACCCCGATCCGGTCCGCGTGGTATCGATCGGTGTGGAGGTCGATCAGCTGATCAACAACCCCGAGAACGACGCGTGGAAAACCGTCTCCGTTGAGTTCTGTGGCGGCACGCACATCGAGTCCACCTCACAGGCCAAGCGATTCGCGTTGCTGAGCGAAGAGGGCATCGCCAAGGGGATCCGGCGCATCACGGCGGTTACGGGCGACGAGGCGATCGCGGCGCACGCACTGGCCGACGAGATCGAACAGGCGACCGACGCGCTGACCTCGCTCCCCGGCGATCATCTGCAGAACGCCCACGCCGAGCTGACCAAGCGGGTCGAGGGCGCGGTCCTCCCCGCGCCACGCAAGAACGCGATCCGGGCCAAGCTCGCTGGGGTGCAGAAGCAGCTCAAGGAGCTGGCCAAGGCGGCTGCCGCCGAGCAGGCCAAGAAGGCGTCCGCGCTGGCCGAGGGGATCGCCAGCAGTGCCGAGGGATCGAGCGAAGAGGTGGTGATCGCCTCGCTGGAGCTTGGCAGCAACCGCAAGGCCCTCGAAGCGGCGATGAACACCGTCACCCAGCGTTGCCCCAATAAGGCGGTGATGCTGCTGAGCCCCGATCAGGATTCGGGGCGTGTGGCGGTGATGGCCAGCGTGCCCAAGCCCCTGATCGAGCGTGGGCTCAAGGCGGGCGACTGGATCCGGGAGGTCACCGGGATCATGGGCGGCAAGGGCGGCGGACGCCCGGACAATGCCCAGGGCTCCGGGCAGGACCTGAGCAAGCTCAAAGAAGCGGGTGCCCACGCCCGGACCTTCGCATTCTCGCAGATCTCCTGATCGCTGCCCCACGGGTTTGGTACCATACCTGCATGAGCCACCCAAACACCAACCGGAGCGACGATCGATCGCGGCAGGCCAAGGCCTGGGTGATCGCGCTGGATCCGCTCTACGGCATGGTCGGGATGGGGGCCGTCGGGTATGGGATCGACTGGCTCATGGGCAACGAGGGGCTCAAGTGGGCCATTTATCTCGGGATTACGGGGCTTGTTGTCGGTTTCTACCGCTTCATTCGCGAGGCCATGAGCCTCAATAAGGAGCAAACGAGATCATCGGCCCGGACCGACGGCGACCCGGAGACCTGATCGGCCTGACTTGGCACCCCCTTTGTGTTCCTGTTGAACGGCAACATGTGGAGAAAGGGTGCAAAACTGTCGCTTTCTGACTCGCCGCATGGGTGAGCGACTCCTATCCTTTCTGCCCTGCCCGACACGCCGCTGGGGCGTGCAATCATCGACACGGGACCACTTCGCACAGACCATGACGACCCACGCAGATCACAACGAGGGAGTACGCCTGCCGGCGATGCTGATCGGTGCGATCTCGCTTGTCTCATGCGTGCTGATCGCGCTGGTTGGCGGCTACCTGAGCATCCAACGCGGTGGCCAGGTGAGCGACGGGCTCAACGCCCTGATCGCGACCGTGCCGGGTGTCCTGATCCCGACCGCGGCCCTGATGCTGCTGAGCACACGCCCCGCGCCGATGTGGGCCGTGCCCGTCTTGGGCATGACCGTGCTTCGGGCGTTGGTCGTGCTGTCGATCGGTTTCGGTGTGTTCACCATGATCGGGTCGGACAAGACCGTGTTCTTCATGACCCTGCTCGCATCGCTGCTCGTCACCCTGGGCATCGATGTTATGTCTGTTCTGTCACTCATCCAGAAGCACCCGATGGCGATGCAAGCCGCGGGTGAATCGGAGGGCGTCTGCTGATGTCATCAAGTCTTACCCTTGCCGCCTCCGACCCTGTGGCGCATGTCATCAACCACCCGTGGGCCGTCAACGAAGACGGCTTCTGGATCTGGTCGAGTGCACAGACCAACATGGTCCTGTCGGCACTGATCCTGCTCATCGTCGGCTTGGTCGTTGCCAAGGCGGTCAGCACGGGCGATGAATCACAGGGCCACTGGCGATTCGTCACCAAGTCCCGCTTCGCCCACATGGTCGAGGTGATCTGCGGCTACCTGCGTGAGAGCACGGTCCGCCCGCTGCTCCACGAGCGCACCAACCGGATGATGCCGTTCCTCTGGACCGTCTTCTTCTTTATCCTGGTCAACAACCTGCTCGGGCTGATCCCGATGCTGGACATGCACAACATTATCGCCGGCGAGATGGCCCCCGAGGTCGTCGCCCATCACCGTGCGTTCATCGGTGGCACCGCGACCCAGAGCATCTGGGTGACGGGCGCTCTGGCGGTGATCGCCGGGCTGATGATCAACTACGCCGGTGTCCGCGAGCTTGGCCTCGGCGGGTACCTCAGGCACCTGACCGCTGAGTCGCCCATCTTCGTGTGGCCGATCATCATCCCCATCGAGATCATGGGTACCTTCATCAAGCCCATCGCGCTGGCCATTCGTTTGTTCGCGAACATGACCGCGGGCCACATCCTCGTGGCGGTGCTGCTCGGCTTCGCGGCCGGCGGCTTCCAGAGTCTGGGCGACAACCCCATCCTGGGGATCTTCGTCGGGATCGTGTCCTCGCTGGGTATCATCGCGATCTACTTCCTCGAACTGTTTGTCGCCTTCCTGCAGGCGTTTGTGTTTATGTTCCTGACGACCGTGTTCATCTCGTTGCTCGCTCATCACGGTGATCACGATCATGAAACCGCACACGAGATCGCAGAAGCCGGTCTTGCGTGATTGAAAATAGTCGGCCTGGGGCACCGCGGGGAGGCGCCCAAGGCCATTGTGATCTGTGTAGATCGACAGTGGATGCTCCCCGCAAATCCGTGGTTCAGGCCGAACAAACAATCATCGGCCTCTGAAAGGAAACTGAGATATGAAGCTTCTCAAGAAAGTCGCTCTGGCAGCCGGCGCTGTTGCCCTCGTTGCTCCCTCGATGGCCTTCGCAGCAGAAGGCGAAGCAGCCGTTGCAGCCGCAGCAGCAACCGGTAAGGGTCTGGCCGTCATCGGTGCTGGCCTGGCCGTCATCGGCGGTGCACTCGGTATCGGTATGGTCGGCAAGGGTGCGCTCGAGTCGATCGCGCGTCAGCCCGAGGCATCCGGCACCATCGGTACCAACATGATCCTCGCGGCCGCACTCATCGAAGGTGCGACCCTCTTCGCGATCGTTGTGGCGTTCCTCGCCTGATCGACGCGTATTTGAAACACACCGGTGCGTGCCTGAAACACGGCACGCCCCGGCTTCCGACTCGTTCCAATGGAGATACCACAATGAACCGCTTTGCACCGCTGATGACTCTGGCCCTCATGGCGTTCATGTCGACGACGAGCTACGCCGCCGAGGAAGCCGCCAACCCGTTGGCCGGCCCCAAGGAAGGGCTCGCGACCGGCATCACCGCGATCGTCCTCTTCGTGATCGTGCTGGCCCTCCTGAGCACCATGGTCTGGCCCAAGATCATCAAGGGTCTTGATGAGCGCAACGAGAAGATCGTCGGCGAGATCGCCGCGGCCGAGGCCGCCCGCAAGCAGGCCAAGGAAGCCCTCGACGAATACGAGAAGAACCTCGCCGAGGCCCGCGCCGAATCGCAGAAGATGATCGAGGACACCCGCGCACAGCAGGCACAGCTTGCCGCACAGCTCAAGGCCAACGCCGACAAGGAGCTGAGCGATATGCGTGAGAAGGCCCTCGCGGAGATCGAGGGGGCCAAGAAGCAGGCCCTGGGCGAGATCTACAACGAGTCGGTCAACCTCGCGTCCGTCATGGCCGGCAAGATCCTGCAGCGTCAGGTCACCGCCGATGACCAGCAGCGCCTGATGGACGAGTCGATCGCCGAGATGAAGTCGGTCAGCTAAGCCCGACACCAGTTCTCCCCCCCACCGCTTCCCACCGCTTGGAGCCACCATGCCCCTGATCGAAGCACAACCCGACGCCCTCGCGAAGGTGTACGCCAAGAGTCTCTTCGAGATCGCCCACACCCAGGGCGGGCAGTCAAACGCCGAATCGATCCTCGGCGAGATCGAAGACATCATCGAGATCGCCCGCGATAACCGCTCGTTCAACGAGCTGCTCGCCTCGCGTCTGATCGACAGCACCAAGCGTGACGCGTCGCTCGTTCGCATGTTCGAGGGCAAGGTCTCCGGGCTCACGCTCAGCTTCCTGCGTCAGCTCAACCGCAAGGGACGCCTGCCCAACCTCTCGCAGATCGCCACCGCGATGGACGAGATGGTCCAGAACCAGTTCGGCCGCATCGAGGTTGATGTCTTCACCGCTTCCCCGATCAGCGCCGGCGAACTCGAATCGGTACGCAAGCGCCTGAGCGACTCGCTGGGTAAGGATGTCATCATGCACCCCTACACCGACTCCTCCATGCTCGGTGGCATCAAGCTCCGCATGGGCGACCAGCTCATCGACGCGTCGATCCAGGCCGAGCTCCGCAAGCTGCGGGACGCCCTGCTCAACAAGGGCAGCAGCGAGCTCCGGGGCCGATCAGACGACATGCTCGAAAACTGACGAAACTCCAACAGATTCAACCAATCACAACGGGCCGAACGGCCCGTTTTTTCTCTGCGCTGCGTATGATTCGTCGACTCAGAAAGGAACCACCACCATGGCAAAGCAGTCGATCGAGCACACCGAAGTCGCAGGCAAGCGCGTTCTCATCCGTGTTGATTTCAATGTCCCGCTCGACGGCGGCACCATCAGCGATGATCAGCGGATCACCGCTGCGCTCCCCACCATCAAGTCGGTCATCGACCGCGGTGGTCGAGCGGTCCTGATGTCCCACCTTGGTCGCCCAGAGGGCAAGGGCTTCGAGGCCTCGCAATCGATGGCCCCGGTCGCCAAGCGTCTCGGCGAACTGCTGGGCAAAGAGGTGAAGATCCCCGCGCAGACATGCAAGGACCCGGCGGTCAAAGCCGCGGTCGACGCGATGAACGACGGCGAAGTGCTGCTGCTGGAAAACCTGCGGTTCCACGGCTGCGAGAAACGCAACGAGCCCGAGTTCGCCAAGCAACTGGCTGACCTGGCCGATGTCTATGTCAACGACGCCTTCGGCACCTGCCACCGCGAGCACACCTCGATGGTCGGCGTGCCCGCCGCGATGGGCGGCAAGCCCAAGGTCGCCGGGCTGCTTGTTCAGAAGGAGCTGGCATACCTGCAAGACGCCCTCTCCAGCCCAGCCCAACCCTTCACCGTCATCCTCGGCGGCGCCAAGGTCAGCGACAAGCTGCCCGCGATCGAGCACCTCCTGCCCAAGGCCGACCACATCCTGGTGGGCGGGGCCATGGCCTACACCTTCCTGCAGGCGCTGGGACACAATGTCGGCACCTCGCGCGTTGAGGCCGATATGGTCAAAGAGGCCAAGCGGATCATCGAGCTGGCGGCTGAGTCCAAGACCGACCTGCACTTCCCCGAGGATCACATCTGCTCGACCCTCTTCTCTGAATCAGCGGGCGACATCGAGATCTTCGACGACCAGATCAAGGACGGCTACATGGGCCTGGACATCGGCTCCAAGACCGCGGCTCGCTACAGCGAGATCATCAAGTCGTCCAAGACCATCGTCTGGAATGGCCCGATGGGGGTCTTCGAGTGGCGTCCGTTCAAGATGGGCACCAAGCTCGTCGCCGAAGCGGTCGCCGACGCGACCGACGGCGGCGCCACCTCGATCGTCGGCGGTGGTGATTCGGCCGCAGCCGCCGAGCAGTTCGGTGTGGCCCCGCGTCTCTCGCATGTCTCCACCGGCGGCGGCGCGAGCCTGGCGATGCTCGAGGGCAAGCGGTTCAAAGCGGTGGACCTGCTGGACGACGCATGAAACCCCGCCACTTCTTCGACCTAGTCCCTGGGCGCGTCATCGCCAAAAACTACCGGGTCGAGGGCTTGCTGGGGCGCGGGTACGAGGGCGAGGTCTATCTCGTCAGCGAACGCCTTACCGGTGCGCGCCGGGCGGCGAAGATCTTCTACCCCGAACGCAACGAGAAGAACGCTGCGGCGACGCACTACGCCCAGAAACTCGAGCGCCTGCGGGACTGCTCGATGGTGATCCAGTATCACCACGCCGAGCAGATCCAACTGCAGGGCGAGCCGGTGAGCGTGCTCATCTCTGAGTTCGTCGAAGGGCAGCTGCTTCCGGGCCTGCTCTCTGGCTACCGAGCGCGTCGGATGCCCGTGCATGAAGCGCTGTGCCTGCTGCGGACCATCGCCGCGGGCCTGGCGGAGATCCACGAGAAGCGTGAATACCACGGCGACCTGCACGCCCAGAATGTGCTGGTGCGCCGGCGCGGGGTGCACTTTGATGTGAAGCTGGTCGACATGTACGACCGCGGGCGGGCCAACCGTTTCCACATCCAGCAGGATGTGTGCGATGTGGTCCGGATCCTCTACGACCTCGTGGGGGGCAAGGCGTATTACGCTAGCCAGCCGCCCGTGATCAAGCAGATCTGCCTGGGGCTCAAGTGCACCCTCATCACCCAGCGCTACCCGACGGCGTGGCACCTGTGCAGGCACCTGGATACTTTCCAGTGGTGAGCTGATTCATCGCGTCGGTCATCGCTGAGCACATCCCCCGCTTTGATCGCGGCCTTGCACGCCATCTTGTCCAGCACCTCGTGCAGCGCCGCCTCAGACTCCGGGACGATCCCCTGGTGTTCGATGCGCTCGAACAGCGGCTCGATCCACTCAAACACATCGACCACACCCGGTTCCACCAATGCTCCCACGGGATCGTCCGCATTTATTCGTTTTCATATGGCTTTCACAAGGGAATCACCTTGCGGTCGCATGATGTGTATACACGCCGAGCATGGTTGTTCGGTCACAGACACACAGGCACATGCACTTCAAGGAGCATCACCATGAGTAAGGTCATCACAGCGACATTTGAATCAAGTCACAACGCAGCAGGCGCCCTCGAGTCGCTTGTCTCCAAGGGATTCGACAGCGGGGACATCAGCCTGATTGCTTCTGAAGAGTTCGACCGCGAGAACTTCGGGGTGGAGACGCATTCGAAGCTCGCCGAGGGCGCCGCGATCGGCGCGGGCGTAGGTGGCGCTGCTGTCGCGCTCGTCGCGGGGCTGACAACCGTCGGTGCCGTCGCAACGGGCGGGGTGGGTATCGTCGCCGCGGGCCCCCTCGTAGCGGCGCTTGCGGGGGCTGGCGCCGGTGCTGCGGGCGGTTCGGTCCTGGGCGGCCTGGTCGGCGCCGCGATCCCCGAGCACGAGATCAAACATTACGAAGACGCGATCGAGAAGGGCCATGTACTGGTTGGAGTCAACTGCAACGACAGCGATCGATGCGACGCGGCTCGTGACATCTTCGAGCAGTTCAATGCGAGCAAAGTCTCGCACGCCTGATTCACAACCCACCCACCATCAGCACGCCCTACGCAAGGAGACACTCATGTCAATCAAACTCGAATCATTGCACAAAGTCTTTGTCGCCCAGCTCAAAGACATGTACAGCGCTGAGAACCAGCTGCTCGAAGCGCTGCCAAAGATGGCGGAGGCCGCGACCAGCGCCAAGCTCCAGCAGGCGTTTGGCGAACACCTCATCGAGACACAAGAGCATGTTCGTCGGCTCGACGAAGTCTTCTCGACGCTCGATTTCAAACCCGGCGGGCATCGCTGCAAGGCCATGGCCGGGCTCATCGAAGAGGGCGAAGAGATCATCAATGAGGATGGAGAACCCGAGGCACGCGACGCGGCTCTGATCTGCGCCGCCCAGAAAGTCGAGCACTACGAGATGGCGACCTACGGCTCGCTTCGTGCGTACGCACGCGTGCTTGGACTCGACGACGCGCACAAGCTCCTGACGCGCACGCTCCAGGACGAACGCAACGCCGATTCAACGCTGACTGATCTCGCAGAGAACGCGATCAATAAGCTCGCCATGCTGGCCGCACACTGATCGTGTTCTGATCGCTGATGCACATCAAATCACACAGGCCGATCGATCTCGATCGGTTTTCCGAGCCCCGCATGCTGTGTGTCATGCGGGGTTCTCCTTTTGGTGTCTCATCGCCGATCAAAGAGCTTCTCAAGCTCCTCGATGCTCAGACGCACCGTCGTTGGTCGCCCGTGCGGGCAGGAGCCCGACCGCTCGGTCTCATCACGCAGGCGCATGATCGCCGTCAGCTCGTCGTCGCTGAGTACATCCCCCGCCTTGATCGCGGCCTTGCACGCCATCATGTCAAGCACCTCGTGCAGGGCCTCCTCAGACTCCGGGACGAACCCCTCGTGCTCGATGCGTTCGAACAGCTCCTTCATGAAGGGCTCGGGCTCGACATTGCGCGAGAGAAGGAAGCTGGGCACCGCGTGCACGCCCAAGCTCTGCGGGCCCATGGGTGTCGCCTGAATCCCGATGCGCTCAAGCAGCGGCTCAAGCTCGCCGAACACATCGACCACCCCGGCGGGTACATCGAGCACGATGGGCATGAGCAACGCCTGCTGCTCGAGCGAACCATTCCCCGTGACCCGGGCGATGAGCTTGTTGAACATCATGCGCTCGTGCAGGGCGTGCTGGTCGATGATGAGCACGCCACGCTCGTCCTGCGAGATCAGGTAGCTCGAATGCACCTGCAGCACCTGGTCAACCCGACGAACACGCGGCAGCTCGCCGATCTGGCCTTCCCCCGCCCCATCGCCGGGCGCGAACGATGCGACGGGCTGCGCCGCGATCGTCGGCGACGATCGTTCGAGCACCTGCCGGATCGTGTCACGCACGCTCGAATCGTCATCCGATCGCTCAGGGACGCTCTTGATGTACTCAACCAGCTCGTTGGTATGCTCCTCGATCTCCCGAGCACGCTGGACCGGATCGATCGTCGGCATCACCGCTTCACCGACGCCCGTGAATCCGGGGAGGCGTTGGGCGAGGGTCGGCGTGACATCGGCGCGTTGCAGTGCGTCACGCACGCCGTGATAGATCGCCCGGTGCACCATCGACTGGTCTCTGAACCGAACCTCGAGCTTGGCCGGGTGCACATTGACATCGACGGCCGTGGGTGACATCTCGATCATCAGCACCGCCGTCGGGTGACGACCGGGCTCGATGAGCCCCCGGTATGCCTCGCGGATCGCGTGCTGGACGGTCTTATCACGGATCGTGCGTCCGTTGAGGAAGACATGCTGGGCCTTACTATTGGCACGGGCAATCGAGGGGAGCCCCACCAGTCCCCAGACCAGGATCCCTCGGCTGTCGTCGTACCGATCGACGCTGACCTCCAGCAGCTGGTCGCTCAGCTCCTTACCCACGATCGAGAGTGCACGGTCTCTGGGCGATTGCCCCAACGGGAGATCGAGCTTGACCTTGCCATCGCCCACACACCGCACCGCGATCGAGGGGTTGGCCATCGCCAGGTCGCGCAGCCACTCGAGACAACGGGTCTGCTCGGTGGTGTTGGTTCGCAGGAACTTCCGTCGGGCCGGGGTATTGAAAAACAGGTTGCGGACTTCGATCGTCGTGCCGACAGGGCAGCCAACGGGCCTGGGCTCGCCGACCGTGTCGCCCTCGGCCTCGATGATGCGTCCCTCGGGTTCGCCGATCGCACGCGAGCGGATCGTGACACGGGCCACCGAGGTGATCGATGCCAGCGCCTCACCCCGGAACCCCATCGTGCCGATGCGGTCGAGGTCGTCGGCATGCTCGATCTTGCTCGTCGCATGCGGCGTGAGCGCCAGCGTCATCTGGTCGGGCACGATGCCGTGCCCGTCGTCACTGATCCGGATCAGCTCGACCCCGCCCTGCTCAAGCTCGACACTGATGCGGGTCGCGCCCGCGTCGATCGAGTTCTCGACGAGCTCCTTGAGCACCGACGCGGGACGCTCGATGACCTCGCCGGCCGCGATCTGGTTGACCAAGAGCGACGAAAGCTTTCGTATCTGCGCTCGACGCTCGTGTTGTGTATCGGTGACGCTCATCGAGTGATGGTACACGCGGCGGGGAGGGGAATACGCCGATCCCCGGCTCAAAATCGTCCCCCTCGGGCTGTACGAACTAGGCGTGGTGAACCGATACCATTGGGCATGACCGACTCCATCTTCTCCAAAATCATTCGCGGCGAGATCTCCTCACACAAGGTGTACGAGGACGACTTCGTCATTGCGATTCTCGATATCGCCCCGCTCTCTGAGGGGCACACGCTCGTGATCCCCAAGGAACCCGCCGAGACCATCGATCAGCTCAGCGATGATCACGCCGCCGCGGTCGGACGGGTGCTGCCCCGCATCGCTCGGGCGATCATGAAAGTCACCGGCGCGACCGCGTACAACCTGTTGCAGAACAATGGCCAGGACGCCGGGCAGGTGGTGCCTCATGTGCACTTCCACATCATCCCACGCTTCCCCGACCGGAACGAGGCGATCGAGGGTGCACCCGACAAAGAGAACGGCCCGGGCCTGCGCGTCACCTGGAAGCCCGGCACGCTCACGCCCGAAGAGGCGCTGGAGTTGGGCAAGCACATCAAACGCCTGCTCTGACCTGTTCGCGTCGTATCACTTGCGACCGCAGGGACGATCGCCTCGCTCATGCACCGTCTGCGCGATGGGCAGTGTGTGCACACCATCGGGCGTATCGATGACGAGGTGCTCGAGCGGGTCGAGGTGCTCGACGATGCCGTGGTAACACCGGTTGTTGTAGCGGAAAGTCCGCAGCGTGCCCACCATCGCGTTGTTGATCTCGTAGTAGTTGCGGATCTGGGTGCGGTCGCAGCACCCGAACCACGCGCTCATGTGCTCGATGAGCCGACAAACCAGGTCGAGCCGAGTTACCTGAAACCCGAGTTCGTTCAGGGAGATGGCGTAGTCTTGGAGTTCCGGTGCCCAGTCAGACCGGCGCTGCGTGCAGTTGATCCCGATCCCGACAAGCGTCAGCCCCGCCCGCTTCTCGATCAGGATCCCGGCAACCTTTCGGTCGCGGCCCTCGTCCCGCACCACGATGTCATTGGGCCACTTGATCTTCAGTTCGAGCATATTGCCCATGAGCGTACTCAGGGTCTCGTGCACTGCACAGGCGACACTGGCCGCGAGCGTCGGCGCATCGCAGCAGATCGGATCCACCACAAAGGTGCAGGGCAGGGTCCATCGGTCGCCGTCTGTCCAAGATCGCCCGTACGAGCCACGCCCGGCGGTCTGTTCCGACGCGATCAGCAGCAGCCCCTGCCTGTCCCGAGCGAACTCGATGGCCGCGTCTTGCGTGCTGCTGGTCGACTCCACCACCACGACGCGCCGGACAATGGGGTTCTCAATATTGCTGAGCACCGTATCGATACGGGAAGCCCAGCCAGAGATGTTTTCATGTTGTGCCTGCGGCATGAAGCCCCCACTTCGTGCACCGAACAGATCAGGAGTCGAGCCCGAAGTCGAGCGATCGCGCCTGATGGGTCAACCCGCCCACACTGATACGGTCTACGCCGCTGAGTGCTATTGAGCGAATCGTCTGCTCGCTTACCCCCCCCGAGGCCTCGAGCAACACCCGCACACCCTTCTGGCCGCGCATCTGCACGGCTCGGGCGAGCTGTTCCGGATCCATGTTGTCAAGGAGAATGATCTCCACGATGCCAGAGCATACTTCGAGCACGCATTCCAACTGATCGAGGTTATCGACCTCAATCTGCATAAACTGGAGACGCGCGCCCCGCTCCACAAGGGTGTACGCAGCAGATTGTAAAGAAGTTGCAACCTGCTCGGGTGTCAGCCCCTCAATGTGGTTGTCCTTGATCAGCACCGCGTCATAAAGCCCTATTCGGTGGGAAGTTCCGCCCCCACACCGGACCGCGTATTTCTCAAAGACCCGCAGCCCCGGCGTCGTTTTGCGGGTGTCACAGACTTTCGCGTCGGTTCCGCTGACCAGATCAACAAACTGCTTTGTCCGCGTCGCGATGCCGCTCATACGGGAGATCAGGTTGAGCATGGTCCGCTCCAACGCCACGATCTCCCGCGCATTGCCCCGGAGCGTCGCGATGGTCGAGCCGGGCTCGATGGGCTCCCCGTCCTGAATCAGGCACTCATACTCAATCTGAGCGTCAGGGCTGAACACCGCGATCAGATCGGGGAGAAAGACCAGCCCGGAGACGATTCCCGCCTCGCGTGCCCGCAGCTGCACCGCACGGGTCTCATCGGCTCGGAACATGAGTTCCCCGGTCCAATCCCTGGGAGGAACGCCCATGTCCTCATCACGGGCGAGCTGGAGCAATCGCTCAACAAGCCCCCCCGCTCGCAGTTGCTGCGCGAAGTCATTGAGTGACAGGTCATTGGGGTCGGGGAGTCGAAGTCGCTCGCTCTGCATGCCCGAATCGTACACACGAGCACCGCGACGCCCTACGATTCACCTCAGTTCTACCGCACGAAATCATCCCGAAAGGACACGAAACATGGGGCTACTCGAAGGCAAAGTCGGTCTGGTCGTCGGGGTCGCGAACGATCGCTCATACGCGTGGCACATCGCCAACGCACTCCACGAGCACGGCGCCACGGTCGCCTATTCGCACCTCCCGGGCGAGAAGAACGCCCGCAGAACGGGCAAAGCCGTGGAAAAGATCACCGCCAACCCATGGCTGCACCCCTGCGACGCCGGCAACGACGAATCGCTCGATGAGTTGTTCAATGCCTACGCCAAAGACCACGACCGCCTGGACTTCCTCGTCCACTCGATCGCCTTCGCCGATCGCGAGTGGCTCCAGCCCGGCATGTTCAGCAAGACCCCACGCAAGGCCTACCTCGACGCCATCGACATCAGCGCCTACTCCCTCAGCGCCATGTCCGGGCGTGCCCAGGACCTGATGGCCAAGAACGGCGGCGGGTCGATCATGGCCATGTCGTACTACGGCAGCGAGAAGGTCGTCCCGGGCTACAACATCATGGGCGTGGCCAAGGCGTGCCTCGAATCGACCTCACGCTATCTCGCGTTCGAACTCGGTGAGCACAACATCCGGGTCAACACCATCTCGGGCGGCTTCCTGCGCACGCTTGCCAGCTCAGCCGTTGGCGGTACCGACCAGATGGACAGCGCCGCCAAGGAAAAAGCCCCGCTGCGTCGCGGGGTCGAGGGTGCCGATGTGGGCAAGACCGCGGTCTATCTCGCCTCGGACCTGAGCTCGGGCGTCACCGGCGAGAACATCTATGTCGATTGTGGAATCAACACCCTGGGGGCCTAAACAGGGGGCCCCACCAAGGGGAGACTCCGCACAGAACCCAAACCTTTTTGCGAGAAACGATGAATTCGCTGGCGACATCGAAATGTATATACCGATATTGAGTGTATGACCGGAGCGATCAACAACCTGGCAGCCAGTCTCGCAGGCAACCCCGCAGCGAGCAAGCAGGCATCCAAGGCCAAGGCCAGCGAGTCCTTTGACAAGGCGCTGCGTCGTCGTCGCATCCGCGACGAGTACGAATCCCAGATCGAAGAAGTCGAGCAGATCGACGCGGTGCGCAAGCTCGCCGATGCCGACCAGGAAGACGCCCGCGAGGACCGCGAAGCCCAGCACTCGGGCTACCACCAGCATGCCAAGCTCCGTCCCGATGGTCCCGGCCGGATCGATCTCAGCGCCTGATCAAAGATGAACCATGAACAGAAAAAACGCGAGCCCCAGGGCTCGCGTTTGTCATGGATGCGCTGATGACAACTTGCCGCGTTACTCCTTGCCCTGGAAGAACTGCTTGATCGCGTGCACGGTCGTGCCACGCCCCACCGCACCGATCGACTCGGTGAGCGGGATGCCCTTGGGGCAGACCTTGACGCAGTTCTGCGCGTTGCCGCAATCGCTCACGCCACCGGCGCCAGCGAGTTCCTCGTAGCGATCGCCCTTGAGCAGCTTGCCGGTGCCGTGCTCGTTGAACAGGCGGGCCTGACTGATCGCGTGGGCACCGATGAAGCTGGTGTCCCACTTCTCCTCGTCCTCAACCTTGGTGAACTGCGGGCAGGCATCGAGGCAGCAGCCACAGCTCATGCACTCGGACAGAGCGTAACGCATCTGCTGATGCTCTGGGGTTTCCTTGGGACCCGCGCCCATGTTGTAGGTGCCGTCGATCGGGACCCACGCCTTGACGCGTGTAAGGTTGTGGAACAGGCGAGCCCGGTCGACCCACAGGTCGCGGATCACGGGGAACTTGCTCATGGGCTCGAGCGTGATCGCGTCACCCTCGAGCGGGGCGTACTCGTCGATCAGGCAGGAGCAGGACTGACGCACACGCCCGTTGATGACCATGGTGCAGGCGCCGCAGACCTCTTCGAGACAGCCCGAGTCCCAGACCACGGGCGTGGTCTTGGTTCCCTCGGTCGTGATCGGGTTGGCGGCGATCCACTTCAGCGAGGAGATCACATTGCCCCCCTGCTCAACGGGGACCTTGAACGACTCCCATCGGCTTGGTTTGCCGGGCCCATCGCACCGCTTGATCTTGAAGATCACACTGCGACCCTCGACCGCCTTCTTGCGGTTGGCTCGTCGCATGTCTGCATCGAATGCGTGTGATTCTGCGTCACTCATGACTCGTATCCTTTACTCGAACGCGCGGCTGCGTGCGTTCGTCTGTACTCATGTGCGATCAGGCGTTCGCCTGCGCGACCTGCTTCGGTGGGATCTTCTCTTTGTTCGTGCCCGAATCGACCTTGCCGTAGTTGCGGGGACGGAGCTTCACGAGCCCGGCCTTCACTTCGATAAACTCGATGTCGCTCTTGCCAGTTTCTTCGTTGAACTTGGCAACCGAGGTCTTCCAGAAGCGTTCATCGTCACGCTCGGGGAAGTCGGTCCGGTAGTGCGAGCCGCGCGATTCCTCACGCAGCAGCCCGGCCTTGGCGATCGCCTCGGCCAGGATAAGCATGTCGCCCACGCTGCGGGCGTAGCTCAATGACTGGTTCGTCCACATCGCCCCGTCGCCCAGCTCGACCCTGCTGAAGCGTTCACGCAGCTCGTCGAGTTTGGCCAGGCACTTCTCCAGACCCGGGCCGGTCTTGACCACGGTCGAGGCGGCGTTCATCACCTCGCCCATCTCCTGGCCGATCTGGTACGGGTTGAGCGACTGGTCGCCCTTGCCCGTGTTCACCGAGGCCATGAGCTTGTCGTGCTTCGCCTGCTCGGCCTGCTGGGCCTGGTCGAAGATCGACTGGTCCAGCTCGCTGGCGGGGGTATCGACACCCTCACGCACATAGTTCACAACGGACACACCATTGCACAGACCATCAAAGATGCAGCTGAGCAGCGCGTTGGCACCCAGACGCGTCGCGCCGTGGTAGGCGAAGTTCACCTCGCCGAACGCGTAGAGCCCGGTGATGTTGGTCATCGCGTTGTTGTGCGCACCGATCGTCAGGCCGTGGCCGGGCTGGGCATCGATCGGGATCGGGTTGCCCGGCTTGTGCTCGGTGCCGGGCTGTTCGGGCTGGTAGTCGCCCGGGGTGTAGGTCGTCCACAAGCCGCCCATCGAATAATGCACGGCCGGGAAGATCCGCATCGGGGTGTAGCGCGGGTCATCACCCACAAACTTCTCGTAGATATCGAGAATGCCGCCCAGCTTGCGGGTCAGGTACTCGGGGTCTTTGTGGGTCAGGTCGAGGTAGACCTGGTTCCCGCCGTTGATCCCCATGCCCTCATTGACACAGACATCGAAGATCTCACGCGTTGCGATATCACGCGGCACCAGGTTCCCATACTTGGGATAGCGCTCTTCGAGGATGTAGTAGCGTTCGTTCTCGGGGATATCGGTGGGCTTGCGAGTGTCGCCCTTCTTGCGGGGCACCCAGACACGGCCACCCTCGCCTCGGGCCGATTCGGACATCAGTCGACACTTGTCTGCACCCGGGATCGCGGTCGGGTGGACCTGGATCATCTCGGGGTTGCCATACCACGCGCCCGCCTGGTAGCAACGCGAGGCCGCACCGCCGGTGCAGATGATCGAGTTGGTCGATTTGCCAAACACCAGCCCGCACCCGCCGGTCGCCATGACGACGGCATCGGCGCGGAAGCTGCGGATCTGCATCGTCCGCATGTCCTGGGCCACGATGCCCACGCACCGCTTGTCCTCGCCCTCACCCTCGGTGATCGGGTAGAGGAACTCCCAGAACTCCATCATGTTGACCTTGCCCTCGGAGGCAAAGCGGCGGGTCTGCTCGTCGAGTGCGTAGAGCAGCTGCTGCCCGGTGGTCGCGCCGGCGAAGTGGGTCCGCTTGAAGAGCGAGCCGCCGAAGAGACGCAGGTCTCGGAAGCCCTCGCTCGACCGGTTGAACGGCACGCCCATGCGATCGAGCAGGTCGATGATCTTGGGGGCCCAGTTGGCCATCTCCAATACCGGGTGCTGGTCGTTGAGGAAGTCGCCGCCGATGAGTGTCTCATCGAAATGCTGGTACTCGCTGTAGCCCTGCTGGCGAGCGACCTCGTTGCACGCGTTGATGCCACCCTGGGCACACACGCTGTGCGATCGCTTGACCGGGACCATCGAGAAGAGGTCGACCGGGACGCCCGCCTCGGCAATGCGGACCGAAGCCGCGAGCCCCGCGAGTCCCCCACCGACGACAATCACTCGTTTTTCATCAGCCATGTCTTCATTCTTCTTCGTTGCTGAGCGTCGTGTGGACGCGTTGCTGATTGGTGCGTGTATCGGCGATTAGCCGTCGATGTCCGTTTGCTCGACCGCGGCCGTCTCGGTATGGCTCCCTGAATCGATCGGCAGGGAATCAAGCTTCATCGCTTCCTCGACACCCCGGGCCTGCTCGTAATCGAGCGTGGCAAAGCCGACGACCGAGACCCAGGCCATGATCATCAAGACCGCGCCCAAGCCCGCACAGGCAAAGCCCCATCGCTGCTGGGCCTTGCGTGAGATGGTGAGCCCCCAGGTGATCGCCGCGGTCCAGAGCCCGTTGGCGAAGTGGAAGACCAGCGCCGACACACCGATGAAGTAGAAGATCGAAACAAACAGCCCCGTCGTGGTGAACTGCTCGGTGCTGCCCTGCAGGGCGTGCGCCAGCGTTGAGGCGGCGTGCTCATGCGACCATTTGGCGGCACCCGGGAGCCAGTCCCAGCCCCACCGCAGCGTCGCCACATGGTAAAAGATGAAGAAGATCCCGAAGTAGCCCGTCAGACGCTGCAGGGTGTAGCGGGCGTTGCCGCCATACTTGTAGTCCGCGTTGTTGGGCCGACCCGACATCGCGTACACCACGCCCAGGATCGAGTGGAACCCGATCGATGCCCACAGGGTGATCTCGATCAGCAACAGCAACGGCATGTTGTTGATGAACTCCACCTCGTGCTGGAAGGTGGCGATCGAACGATCGATCCAGCCATCGCCGTGTGCGCGGCTGTTGAGCCCACCCCAGGCGATGGTGGAGTTGGTCGTCAGGTGCATGATCAGGAACACGCCCACCGGGACAATGCCCGTGAGCGAGTGTAATCGACGCAAGAGGAAGTGGTGCTTCTGCATTGGTCCGCTTTGGTCGCTCACCGTGAGTCTCCGGTTTCGATTGTGCATGCCCCGATCGGGGGCTGGAACGCGTCAGGTTCCGATGACAGTATCTCGTTGTATCGGCTATCTCGCTCAGAACGATCAAGCACGATATGAATCGGGCAATCAGGTCAGATCTTGAGATTCGGACCCGCAGGGCCACCCATCGGGTTGGCGTTGGGGTCCTGCATCTGCTCCAGAGTCCCATCAGCCGCGGCCTGCTCGACCGCCTTGGCGACCTCGACGAACTGCATGCGCAGCTCATTGACCGTGCCATCGATCATTTCCTGCTCCTCATCGCTGAGGTTGCCCTTGGTCTTCTCCTGGACGACCGCGAGCAGATCGATGTTGAGCTTGGCCACCTCGAGCGAGACCATCGAACGCCCCGACTGATCGGGGATCGCCCCCAGATACATCAGCGCCTGGGTCGCAAAGAGACTGATCAGCTCACGGAAGCCCAGCTGCTCTGGGAGCCCGCCCGGGCCAGCGCCCTGCTCGGCTTTCTCTTTCTCGGCTGCCGCCAGCTTCTCTTTCTCGGCCTTGGCCGAGGACTTCCAATCGTCGTCCACAATGATTTTCGGGGTCTCTGAATCTGACATGCCGGTCTCCGTTCGGTTAGAATCCATCATAGCGCCCGACAGCATGAAAGCACACATGATGATCCCTATTCGACCCCTCCACCGCTCCCGATGCACCGCGTTCCTCGTACTTGGTGCGGGCACGATGCTGTTCTCTGCGGGGTGCAACAACCCCAAAGTCTCCGGGCCGCGAACCGAATCACCCGAATCGCTGACGATGGATGACTTCATCGCCATCGACGCTTCGGCCTCGACACGCCCACAGCAGCCCGACAGCATCAGCACCGCGCCAACCAGCGTCCAGCACGATGCCCCGGAGCAAACCCGCACGCCGACCGAGGGCATCACTTTGGTGAGCCCCGGCCAAAACCCCAGCCAGAACCCCAGCCCGAGCTTGCCGAGCGTTCGCCCGGTCGAGATCGCCAACCCCACCGTATCTCAGACGGGGAGCACCGACCAAACGAACGCGCCACGACGACTCCAGCTGCTCGACGCGAAGGTCGGCGATGTCAACGGCAAGCCCATCTTCACCAGCTCGTTCTTCGCCCCGATCGAAGCACGCCTTCTTGCCGAAGCACAGCAGCTTCCCATCAACGACTGGCGCGGCAGCGCCGGACGAATCATCGCCCAACGCCTCGACGGCATCATCGCCGACGAGCTGCTCCGCGCCGAGGCCCTCGCATCGCTGACACCCACCCAGCGCGTTGGGCTGCAGGCGTTCCTCAGCGGCTTTCGAAACAACCTCCTCTCTGAAAACCTCGGCAGCTCCCAGCTGGCCGAGCGTCGCATTCAGGAACGCGAGGGCATCACCCTCGACGAAGCGCTGCGACAGAAAGAGGTCGATACCCTGGTCCAGCTCACCCTCTACCGAGAGATCAACCGTCGGGTCAATGTCTCCTGGCGCGACATCAAGCAGCGATACGACCGCGATATCGACCAGTTCTCCCCGCCACCGACCGCCGTGCTGCTGGTGATCCGTGCCTTCAAGGACGAAACCGAGAAGGTCCAGCAAATCAATGACGCGCTCGCTTCGGGCGAGGACTTCGCCACCATCGCCGCCGGGCCACTGAACAACTACAACACCGACCAAGGCGGACAACAACGGATCCTGATCGACGGCTCATTCGAAGAAACCCAGTTCTTTGGCCCAGAAGTTCTGAACGAAGCGACCCGCGGGCTGCAACTCGGCGACTCGGCAGGCCCCATCGAGCTTGGTTCGAGCATCTATTGGATCAAGCTCAGCGATATGGAGCAGGAGAACATCTCGCTCTACGACGCACAGCTGAAAATCCAACGCGAACTCACGGCACAACGACGCGAGGAAGCGAAGCAGCAGTACTTCGATCGCCTGCAGGAGCGTGCACGCGTCTCCACGCGCGATGAGGTGCTCGTCCGCCTCTTCGAGATCGCCGACAAACGCTACGCACCCAAACGGTAACGATGCTCAGCCGCAAGCCCCAGAGCGTCTGGGTGCGCGGGGAACGCGCAGCCGAACGGTACCTGAAACGCAACGGGTTTAAATCCATCGCCCGGAACCTCCGCCTGCCCATGGGCGAGATCGACCTGCTGTGCCTGGAAAAACACTCGGGCACGATCGTCATCGTCGAGGTCAAGGCACGCGACTACGCCCCCGACGCCAAGCGGCGCATCGACCCCATCGCCAGCATCACCCAGAAAAAGCAGGCCAAGCTCCGCACCCTGGCGCGGGGCATCAAGCAGATGCCCGCGTATGCCGACAGGCCCATCCGCATCGACGCGGTCAGCGTGCGATTCATGCCAGGACAACGAACACCCGAGATCACCCATTACCCGGGCTGTGTCGGAGATTCCTGAGCGGGCTGCTTACTCGACACTGGCTGAGCCCCAGCTTCGGCCTGATTGGTCGGCGGACGCAACGCCCCGCGGAACTTCGCTTCGAGCTTCGCTTCCTCGAACTCCTGCTTGTCGATGCTCGTGGGGATGATCAGCGAGAACATCGAACCCGAGCCCAGCTCGGAAACAAGCTGGATCTCGCCCTGCAACAACCGAGTCAGCTCAAGCACGATCGCCAACCCCAGGCCGGTCCCCGTGTGCGAGCGGGTGTGCGACGAATCAACCTGCTGGAACTTATCAAAGATCCGCTTCTGATCGTCCGGAGCGATCCCCTCGCCGTTGTCGATGATCGAAATCCGCACCCGATCCTCGCCCGACCCGTCATCCCGCGTCAGCTCGGCACGCAGCGTGATCTCGCCGGCGGTGTTGTCATTGCCCGTGAACTTGACGGCATTGGACAACAGGTTGAACACGATCTGCTGAAACTTCTTCGGGTCACTCTCAATGATCGGCAACTCAGGAGACACATCGAGCTGCACCTTGATGCCCTTCTTGCGGGCAAGCGGGTGGATCAGCCCCACGAGCGCCTGGCAGGTATCGCTCAGATTCATCGGTGCCAAGTTCAGCTCCACACGCCCCGCCTCGATCTTGGCCATCTCCAGCAGCGATTCGATCATCTCCAGCAGCGTGCGGCCCGCGCTGACGATGTTGAACAGATACCGCTCCCGCTTGTTCAGCTCGCCCGACTCCTGGTTGATGTCCCGACCCGGCCCGGGGGTGGGCTGGGTGTCGTCCTCGGCGCCGACGGCGATCTCCTTGCGGGCGATCTCTAGCAGCAGCTCGGCAAACCCGATGATCGCGTTCAGAGGCGTGCGCAGCTCGTGCGACACGCTCGCAAGGAACTCGCCCTTGAGCCGCGCCGACTCGAACAGGGCGGTGTTGGCCTCGGCCAGCTCGGTGAGCTTGATGTCCATCGCCTTGTTGGCATCACGCAGCTGGTCACGCTGGCGCGAAAGCTCAACGAGCATGAGGTTCAGTGTCTCGGCCAGCTCCTCGAACTCATCGCCCGTATCGATCTGGCATCGCGTCTCCAGATCCCCATCCCGGACCAGCTCGGCCGTCTTCTGCAGCGAGGCGACCGGGTTGAGGATCAGGCGATTGATGATGGTCGCGTAGACCACCAGTGCCACCGCCAGCACCACCGCACCGGCAACGAACACATAAAGAAGGTTGACCACCAGCAGCCAGCCCGAGCCGTCTGCCCGGTGCTCCAGCAGGACCACGCCCGTGACCTGGGCGTTGTTGTCCCGCACCACCCGGGCATAGCGATACACGCGATTCCAGCCGTTCCAGTCTGCATCGAAGTGCTCGACACGCGTCGGGGACTGGTTGAACCGCTGCATCGACTGGGCCAGGAACCGGTTTTCGCGCAGTTCCGCGTCGATCTGATTGCGGGTCATCGATCGGATCGTGGCCCCGGACGCTTTGAACTCGTCGCTGCTGCTCCCGGGCTCGTGATCGTGGGCCCAGACCGCGTAGGCGGTCCGCGCCAGCTCGATCTCGCCCGCCCCGACCAGCCCGTTCATTCGCAGCAGGGGCAGCGAGAGGGCGATCGTGATCACCAGCGCCGTGGCGCCGCCGACCAAAAGCAGGCATTTGGTCGCCAATGACAGCTCGCCGAACCAGTCCCGGATGTCCTCAATCGTGGTCACAGCATCGAGTCTATCCCAAGTTGAAGCCAAGGGTTGGGCATCGGGACTTCCCAGCGTACACTACCCGTCCATGGCACAGAAAACCGTCTATCTCGAGACCTTCGGCTGTCAGATGAACGAGCTCGACTCTGAACTCGTCGCCGGCTCCCTCAGCGCACTGGGCTATCGCTTCACCGGCGAGGCCAACAACGCCGACATCGTGCTCTATAACACCTGCTCCGTGCGCGAACGCGCCGAACAGAAGGTCTGGTCGCGACTGGGCGAGATGAGCAACGCCAAGCACGAACGCCCAGGCCTCGTCGTCGGCGTGCTCGGGTGCATGGCCGAGCGCGATGGCAAGGACCTCATCGCCCGCATGCCCGTGGTCGACATCATGTGTGGGCCCGCCGAACTCGACAAACTCCCCGGGCTCCTCGACAACGCCGTCCGCACCAAATCGTCACTCGCCGACAGCGACCCCGATCTCGCCCGTCGACGCAGCGCCAAGCAGGTCGCACTGCAGGGCGCCGCCTCACGACGCTCATCGACACTCGCCGCCGCGGGCGACTCGCTCGAATCGCTCGACCTGGGACGCATGGTCTCGCCCATCGACAGCGACGGGCGACGCAGCGCCTATGTCCGCATCACCCGCGGGTGCAACAAGTTCTGCACCTACTGCGTCGTCCCCCACACTCGCGGGGCCGAGATCCATCGCCCGCCACAGCACATCATCGACGAGATCAAGATGCTCGCCGATTCGGGCGTCATCGAAATCACCCTGCTGGGGCAGACCGTCAACCACTACCGCTTCGAGCACGACGCGGCCGTGACCATGGACGGCGTCATCCAGCCCCAGAAGGGACGCACCTATAAGGGCTCCCACCACCGCGACGCCTTCGCCGGCGCAAATACCACCACCTTCGCCGACCTGCTCTATCGCATCCACGAGGAAGTCCCCGCGATCCAGCGGCTGCGCTTCGTCACCAGCTACCCCAAGGACTTCGGCGACGATGTGCTCGAGGTGATCCGGGACTGCCCACGCATCTGCCGCTACATCCATGTGCCCGCCCAGACCGGGTCCAATCGCATGCTCAAGATGATGAACCGTGGCTACACCATCGAGGAGTACAACGAGTTCATCGATCGTGTTCGAGAGCACCTCGACCAGCCCGAGATCGGTCGCCCGCTCATGCTCAGCGGCGACATCATCGTCGGCTTCCCCACCGAGACCGACGAGGACCACGAGCTGACCAAGCAGATGCTCGAACGCAGCCGTTACAAGAACTGCTTCATCTTCAAGTACTCGCCAAGGCCCGGCACCGTCGCCTACGACAAGATCCCCGACGACATCCCCGACAGCGTCAAGCGTGCCCGCAACAACGAGCTGCTCGACATGCAGACGGCCATCTCCGATTCCATCGCCCGCGAACAGGTCGGGCGTGAGTTCGATGTCTTCGTGGAGGGCCTCAGCCGCCACGAGCACAAAAAACGCGGCACCGATGTCAAGCCCGGCTCGGGCATGGTCGGCATCACCGTCAACGGGGCCGTCAGCAAGGCCCCCGTCGCCGTGCTCGACGAAGAACCAACCGCTGAGATGGTCCAGCTCTCGGGACGAACCGATGGCGACCTGATCGTCTTCTTCGATGTCCCCGGCGACGGC
This sequence comes from Phycisphaerales bacterium UBA3190, assembly GCA_002364005.1. Classification (GTDB taxonomy): domain Bacteria; phylum Planctomycetota; class Phycisphaerae; order Phycisphaerales; family UBA1924; genus UBA1924. The sequence continues at coordinate 130,301 of DEXG01000008.1, read as the reverse complement.
ACCACCAAGCCCAGCGACTACATCGGGCAGATGGTGCGGGCGAAGATCATCGGTGCCGACAAGCTGAGTCTGTCGGGCGAGCTGGTCTGAACCAACACAATTACGAGCCATGCCACAACAACGAGCC
>DEXG01000008.1:104716-129982 GCA_002364005.1 Phycisphaerales bacterium UBA3190 | reverse complement strand
ACGAGCCGCGACCGTGAGGGAGCGGTTTTTCGACACAGACCGCTCCCTCACGGTCGCGGCTCGTTTGCTCAGTCTTCTTCAAACTGCTCCCGCGCCCGACGCTTGGCCGCAAGCAGTGGGTTGTCGCTTGCTGATTCTTCTGATTTCGGTTCAGACTTGGGCTTGGGTTGTGGCCGCATCATCGGCGAGCGATCGATGTCCCCCACCGCCGGTGCCGCCTGCTTCGCCTGCTGGCGCGACGCGAAGGCCTGCTGCATCTGCTCGCCCCGCACCGCACGGGCCGCCGCGATCGTGTCCTCTCTTGCCTGGGCGAACCAGCGATCGAACGCGACCCGACGCATCGCCAGATCGATCAGGAACAGCACGAACGCGATTGCGATCAGCACGGTCCAGACCGGCTGCAAAGACTGTCGAATGGTGAGCCCCTCACGCGAGAACAGATCGACGGTTTCGGTCGATCCCAGATCGAACACACGCCCCCCGCTCCGCTGGGCCAGGTCGATGAGCGATTGCGGGTCGGCGTCAAGATGCGCAAACTCGGCCGAGCCGCTGACTTCCAGCCCCGCGATCGTCGGCTGCAACGCCCGCCCGCCGTCGCTGGGCGACGCGATCAGCACATGCACACCCGGCGACATCGCCAGCGTCTGCCCGGTATACCGCCCCGCGCCGACCTGCGTCAGGGTGATCGATTGCGTCTGCCCAGACTGGTCGTACTGCTGCAGCTCAACCGTGAGCCCGTCGATTGGGGCGCCCTGCTCATCGATCGCGTTGTACTCGACTTCGGCGCTGCTGCCCTTCATGCTGATCATCAGCTCACCGGGCGATTCATCGCCCGAGCGCATCGTCCATGCGCTCAGGGTGCCCCAGAGCTGGGCAAAGACCGGATCGCCGATCCAGTCCCGTGCCCAGTACCCAACATCGGAAGTAAACACCGCAACACGCCCGAGCCCCGCCTGGTGGTAGGCCAGCACCGGCTCGCCCTTGTCGGAAACAATCGGCGTGCGCACGCGCGGGTCATCCCCGATGCGTTCCGTCATCACCAGCCCGCCCAGCGTGGGCAGCGCCCCCAGCGTGCCCGTCGCGGGGCTCTGGGAGTCGAGCACGATCGGCGCGAAATCGCCCTCCCGCACCATCGGCGTGCGCACCACGCGGATCGCCTTGAGGAAGATGGTCGGCAGCACGCTCGGGTTCAGCACCCGGTAGTACACCCCGTCCGAGCGCTTGGCGACATCACGCATCCCCTGCTCGTCCGCCGCGTCGCCCACAGCGATGGTCGAGACCTTGATGCCCTGACGCCCCATCTCGTCGGCCAGCCCGGGCAGCTCGCCCGGGTTCATCGACTCGCCATCGGACAGCAGCACGACATGCTTGGTGCTGGCTTCGACCGATTCGAGCATGCGCTGGGCCACCCGCAGCCCCGCGCCGATGTTGGTCCCCCCGCCGCTGCCGATCGATTCGATGCGGGCCCGGGTCGACTCCGGGCGGTCATTCGTCCCGATCTCCACGACGGTCTGGGCGTTGTTGCTGAAGGAAACGACACCGATCAGGTCCCGCTCGTCGAGGATCTCCAGCGCCGCGGCCGCCGACTCGTTGGCGATCTGCTGCTGGCTCCGCGAAGACCCCGCAAGGTTCCGGCGCATCGAGCCCGAGGAATCGAGCACGAGCACCACCGCGACCTGAGGCGTGATGAGATCGTCCGCGACATCCAGCTTCACGGGCAGGATCTCTTCGATCACTGAGCCCTGCCAGCCCCCCGCCCCCAGCGCCTCGCACCCGCCGACGAAGATCACCCCGCCGCCCAGATCCTGCGCGTACGCGCTGAGCAGCCCGTCGCTCCCATTGGGCAATCCATCCCGTGGCGTATTCACAAGCACCACCAGATCGAACGACTCCAGATCCAGCAGATCACCCGGGAATGCGCTGGGCAGGCGATGCTCGATCACCCACTGCTGGGTGCCCAGCACCCGTTCCAGCTCCGCACTCTCGCGCGTGCCGCCCTGCCCGGTGGGCGAGACAACGAGCACCCGCCCGCGCGAACGGGTCATGGTCACGCCGCCCGCCCGGTTATTCTGCAAGCTGGTATCGCCGCTGTATTGCTTCCCCGCCTCGATCTCATCGGGGATGAACTGCGCCTCGAACCGGTGCACACGCGATGGCCCGAGCGTCATGGGCACCAGCAGCACCCGCTGCCCAGGATCGAGCACCACCCGCATCGCGTTGCCCGATGCTTCGCCATTGAGGTCGATGGGATTGCCGTTGTCGCTGATGCGCAGCTCGCCGCTGGACTGGGCAAGCGAGCGGATCACCACCCGCGCCTCGATCTGGGCCCCGGGCAGGGCCCGCGTGGGCACCTCGACCGACTCGACGATCACTTCTTCGTCGATCTGGTAGCGGATCGGGACCACATCGATCTGCACATCGCCCGGCACCCGATCGAGCCCGGGCGTGGTCGATCGCCCGTCGCTGAATACCACGATGCGGGCGTTGCTGTCCGGGGGCACCAGCGAGCGGGCCCGCTCGATCGCCCCGGGCAGGTCGCTGCCATCGATCGGGGTCTTGGTCACCGATCGGTCCAGCACGCCGGCGCGGGACGGGGCGGCCACCACGCCCGCGTTGCCATCGAACGCGACCAACGCGATGCGATCATCGTCCTGCCTCGACCCCAGCGATCGGGCCAGGAACCCCCGAGCCGCCTGATCGATGTCGATGGGCTGGCCCAGCTCATCGGTCCCGAACCGGGCGAAGCTCTGCACCGAGCCCGAGACATCGACGACGCCGATCAGCGTCAGCTCGTCCGCCTTCTGCACCCGGTACACGCCGCTCATCGCCAGCGCCAGGGTGATCAGCAGCAGCGCCCGCGACCCCACCGCCAGCGCGCGTCGCCCCTTGGGGATGCCACGCATGGCCCGCCAGCCCCAGAAGGCGCTCAGCACGCCCACCAGCACCAGCAGCAACCAAACGGGATGGTCAATATCGAGGTTCACCCGTCGCTGCCCGAACCTTCGCTGGGCTTGCTGGGGACCGCGTCCTTGCCCTGGGGCGCGATGGTCCCGCCGCCCTCGATCGCGTCGGCGCGTTCCTTCACCCGTTCGAACGCCTCACGCACGAGGTGGCGATAGCGACGCGGCACCTGCTGCTCATCGATCGCCCGCTGTGCCTGCTCCGAGGCCCTTCGGAACCGCTGGGCGGTCTGGCTCGACTGCCCCGGCTCGGTCGCCTCGCCCTCCGGCCCGTACCACTTGCCCACCGGCTCACCACCCGAGCCGCCCTCCTTGTCCCGCCCATCGACGGGCACGAAGGTGCTCTCTTGCTGATCCGGGACACTCGGCTCGGCATTCGGATCGCGGTCGCCATTACCCGCTCCGCCTTGCTGCTGGAGCTGCTCAGGAACATCGGGCATCCGCCCGGACTCGCCCGTCTCATCCTGCGGCTGGTCTTCCGGGCTGGTCAGGCGACGGGCCTGCTCACGCAATCGCTCGGCGTTGCGTTCATCCCGCTGCGAGCGCTGTTGCTGCTCGCTCATCCGGCGCAGACGCTCCTCGAGCGATTCATCCGAATCACCCTGCCCCTCCTCGGGCACCTCACGCGGCTCGCCTTCACCATCTTCCTGACCCTGTTCCTGGGCCTGCTCCTGGGCCTGTTCTTGACCCCGCTCTTGGCCCTGCTCTTGGCCAGGTTCCTGACCTTGCTGTTGCTCCTGACCCTGTTCTCCTGCTTCGGGCTCGCCCTCTTGCTGCTGAGCCGGGGATTGATCCATGCCCTCCTGCGGCTGGTCCTGGCCCTGCTCCGACTCGCCCCCCTCACGCGGCTCACCCTGCTCGGACGCATTCTCACCCGACTCGCCCTGTTCCTGATTCGACTGATCCTGCGGCTGGCGCTGCGGCTGGTCTTGCGGCTCTGGGCCCTCCTGCCCGGGCTCAGACTCGCTCCCCTCCGGCTCGTCGCCTTCCTGAGACTCGCCTTGCCCCTGCTCGTCCTGCTCGTTGGGCCGCGATGAATCCTGTTCCGCCTGATCTTCCTGCTTCTCGGGCTCCTCACGAACACGCTCGGCCTGTTCACGCAGCGATTCGCTCAGTTCGCGCTGTGGCTCGGGCTCTGCCGCCTCGTCTGCCGGTTCGGGCTCGATCGCGTTGGCCAGGTCTTCCAACTGCTGGGCGATGCGCTCCCGCTGCTCGGGGGTCATCTCCTGAAGCTGCTCATTCAACGCGTCGATCTGATCGGCCGCCTCATCGAACCGTTGCTCACGGATCGAGTCAGCAAACTCATCGACCCGCGGGTCCCACTGTTCGTCGTTTGCCTGTGCCTGATTCCGGGCCGCCTCGATCGATTCGCTGATCGCTCGCGCCTGCTCGCGGGCAGATTCGGATTCTTCTTCCAAGGCATCGGCGATCTCATCGAGCTTGGCCGCCGTGCGGGCATTGGCCTCCTGCTCATTGGTGACACCCTGCTCAAGCTCCTCCTTCAGGGACTCGAGCTCGTTCAGTTCATCACGCACGGATTCGGGGGTCGATTCATCCTGGGCCAGCTCATCGGCCAGCGCTTTGGTCGACTCGATCTGCGCCAATGCCCGGGTTGGGGGCTGGGGCTTGGGTGCGTTGGGTGACCGCGCCAGTGTTGGCATCCAGACGCCCGCGGCCACGATGCCCGCCAAGAGCATCCCCGACCACCACCACGGCTGGGTCTTGACATCGGGCCGAGCCGCGTGGGCGTCGATCCCGGTTGCCAGAGCATCGGCATCGCGCAGGGCCAGCTCAACAAAGCCCGATGCCTGATCATCGCCGCCGCGTGCCAGCTCGATCGCCGATCGCAGGCGACTGCTCAGCCCCAAACGCTCGTCGAGCACCCCCGCCGAGCTGGTCGAGCTGGGGATCTTGACCCACGCGCGTCCGATCGCCCAGACCGCCGCCACAAGCACGGCCGCGATAATCAGCAGCCACCACGGGCCGAGCTGCCCGCCAAGGAGCAAACGATCGATCAGCAGCAACACGATCGCGGCGCTGAGGGTCCAGATGAGCATCCGCCCCATCTCGTTCTGGACCAGACGCAGCAGAATCGCACGGCGTGCCGCGCGGCTGAGTTGGGTCACCGAGTTGGGGGTGTGCATGATGCTCATGGTGCTCATTCATTCTACGGTGTTCCCTATCAGTACGATGCATTCACACGATGAGGTTGGTGTTCTGCACGATCGATCTGGGCGTGCTACGCTCGATGCATGCCTCATCATGCTGATTTACTCGAACTCCCATCTGTCCTTTCTTCGCTGATCGCGTCTGAGCCGCTCGATGAAGCGATGAGCGAGCGGGTTTTCCTCGCCCTGCTCAATGGCGCGTTCGATGAGGCCCAGATTGGTGGGCTGCTGGCGCTCATTCAGACCCTGCCCCCCAATGCCCAGACCCTCACCGGGGCCGCGCGGGCCATGCGGGCCCATGTCCAGCGGGTGCCATACACCCTCAAACCGGGTGAAACCCTCTTGGATACCTGCGGCACGGGCGGGGCGCCCAAATCGTTCAATGTTTCGACCGCCGCCGCGATTGTCGCCGCATCGGTGACACCACCCGAGGATTCGTCGGTCTCCCGCGTCGTCGTCGCCAAGCACGGCAACCGGTCCCGCACCGGGCGTGGCTCGGCCGAGGTGCTGCAGACCCTTGGTGTCCATGTCGATGCCACCCCTGAGCAGCAAGCTGCGTGCCTGCAGGAATCGGGCGTGTGTTTCTGCTTTGCCATCCACCACCACCCAGCGATGAAGCACGCAATCGGCCCCCGTCGATCGCTTGGCGTCCCCACCATCTTCAACGCCCTTGGGCCGCTGACCAACCCCGCCGGGGCGGATCGGCAGCTCATCGGGGTCTACAGCGATGCGTTGGTTGAGCCCATGGCCCAGGCCCTGGCCAACCTGGGGGCCACCCGCGCCATGGTCGTGCACAGCACCGACGGGCTCGATGAACTCTCAACGACGGCACCGACCCGCGTCATGCATGTGCAGGCGGGCAAGCTCCGCGAAGAAATGATCGATGCAGTCGACTTGGGGATGCCCCGGGCCTCACTCGATCAGTTGCAAGCAAACAGCGTCGAACACAGCGCCGAGATCATGCTCGACATCTTCTCAGGCAACCCCAGCCCCTACCGGGATATGGTTTCGTTCAGCGCGGGGGCCGCGGTCGTGGTCGCGGGCGTGTGCGATGACATCAGCGCGGGCATCGAGCTGGCGCAGCAGGCGATCGACACGGGCAAAACGAAAGCGACACTCGATCAGCTGATCCGAGTGTCGCGTGATACCTGAGTTGTAGTTCGTTTTCAATCCTCGAGCGTGTACCCATTGCCAGCAAGCACATTGAGCATGCTGTGCACGGCGTGATCGTTCAGGGGGATATCGGTGTGGAACCGATCGGTCACGAGCAATGCCCGTTGCGGCTCCGGGTCGCTTGGGCGATTGATCAGCATCAGCACGCCGTCGAGCGGCTGGGTCGCCAGCCACGACTTGACCTTGAGGGGATAATCAGCCGCGTCGTTCGGGGTTGAGCCCAACGCGTTCTGCAGTGCCGCGGTCATGTTGATTGAGGATTCGTCTTCGCCCTCTGGCACAACGCTGCCGACGAACTGCACACCATGGGCACCCATATGCTCCGTGCCGATGATGAGTGAATGCATCAGCTGGGACTCGATGGGCTGAACCAGCATGGGCACCAGCAGCAGCTTGGCATCAACATCGGGCAGGACATCGTGCTCGGCGTGGGTGTGATCGATGTGGTCAGTGTGGTCCGTGTGCTGGTCGTGATTGCTCACGGTCACGCTGACGCTCCCTGTATCGATGATGACATCGTGCGTCCCGGGCGTTGCCGGGGTTGCGATGGCGCTCGCATCGTTCGGAGCGTGGATCACCACGCTGCCATCGTTGTGCGAACTGCTGAACGAATCGCCCTGGAAGATGCCGTAACCGATCACCCCGCCCGCAAAGAGCACGGCCATGCCCAGCAGCCCGGCAAAGACGACCGCGGCACCGGGGGTGTTGGAGTAATCGCTCTTGCGTCCACGCCGACCGGCGCGTGCTTGGCTGATGCGCTTGGCTGCGTTCTCGCGGCGCTGGTGCGCACGGGCCCGAGCGCTCTTGAGCTGTTCGCGGGCGGGGAGACGATCGCTGGGATCACGCAGCGGGCGCTGGCGCTGAACCGGCATCGCCGGTGCTGCGGCACGCTTGCCTTGCTTCCGGCGCGGGGTTGCGACGGGGGCACCCGCAACCCGGTAACGCCCAGACCAGAAATCGGTGGCGGTCTGCGGGCGCCCCACACGACCGTCCTTCCCCATTGGGGGCTGCACGCGTGGTGGCACGGGCGAGCCGGCGACCTGCTTGAAATCGGGGCGGATGCTGTCGTCCCACTCGGGTGCGGGGATGCTGTCCACCATATCTTCCGCTGCCTGATCGCCTTGTGAAACGCTGGGCAGATCGATGGGCTTGAGCGAGAACGGGTCGCTTGCCTGCATCACGACCTGCATGTCCGCGAGCATGGCCGCGGCGCTGGGGTAGCGTCGGTCGTACTCGGCCATGGCCCGACGCACGATCCACCGCAGGGCCTCGGGGCAGCGCTTGGTGATCTGGCTCAGCCCGCCGTGGGCCGGGAACGAGTTCTCGATCATTGAGTAGAGCACCGCACCGGCTGCGTAGACATCAAACTTGGAACCATCGATCTGGTGGACCTTCACGCCACGAAGGGCCTGACGGACCAGCTCGGGGTCGCGGAAGTACTCGGTGCCGTGCGTGGTCAGGGTCATCGCGCTGCGCATCGGGGTGACGAGCCCGAAGTCGACCAGGTGTGCGGTCGAGTCGAGGCCGCGCCCATCGACGATGATGTTGTCGGGCTTGACATCCTTATGCCACAGCTCCGCGTTGTGATAGGTATCCAGCGCGACCAGCAGGTCACGCGTGTAGTTCATGGTCTGGGCCAGCTCTTCCTCGCCAAGCCCCTCGGCCGGGCTGAGGGTGTGCAGACGCTGGGTCACCACCGAGAGCGACTCACCCGGCACATAGCGCATCACATAGTAAAAGCGATCTGGGGTCATCTCGTGCTCGAGCACCAGACCCAGCTGGCGGGCCGCGTCAAGGGCGCGGCTCTCACGCACGATCTGAGGCAGACTCGACCCGTCGTTGAGCGAGAAAACCTTGATCACGACCTGCTCGACCTCGCCCAGCTTGCGCTTGGCGAAGACGGCCTGCTTGACCTCGTCGGGCTCGGCGATGTAGAGCTTCCCGCCCGAGCCGCCGCCCTTGAGCGAGCCGACGATCTTGTAGCCATCGAACATGCCCACGCGCTTCTTGCTGGGCTTATCGCGTGTGGGTGCGGCGGCCATGGCATCGGGCACGCGTCGCTCGACCCCCTCCAGGGCCCCGCCGAGCCCGAAGAGGCGTGCGGGGTTGCCGATGAAAAAGCGATAGACGCAGCGTGTCGCGCCCCGCAGCTCAGACATGAGCGAGCCGGCGTAGTGCTTGGAAGCGGACCAGCGCCCGATGACAATGCTCAGCACGACCAGCGGCGCGAACAGCACGCTGGCGAGTATGGAACTGGCAAAGCGCAGGACATCGGTGATCTCGGCCCCGATGAAACTGAAGATGTTGCGCAGCACCAGGAAGGTGATGCCGAAGATCTTGCCGATCAGGAAGATCATGGCCGCCAGCACAAACGCGCCCAGCAGGACGCTCAGGATGACGGTGATCAGTGTGGCAATGCTCATGATTCGCTGCCCCTTTGAGCCGCGTATCGGGTGCGATCAGCCCAGAAGGGCTTGCTCGTCCTCGGCACGAAGCTGCATCTGCCGGTGGTAGATTTCTGCGATGGCCTCGTCGAACATGGCGTCAGCAGACTTATCGGCGGGACCGGTCTCCCCGCCACCCTCGCTATTGGGATTCAGCTCAAGCCCATTTCGCTGGGCCTCCTCGAGTTCTTCCTTTGTAAAGGAGTAGGTGGTGATCACCTCGCTGAGTCGATTGCGGAGCACACCCCGGATCTTGGCCAGGCGTCGGCTGATGGTCGGCTCGCTGACGCCGATCGATACCGCGACCTCTTTGCCCGATTGCCCATCGAGCACCCGCATGCGGTAGATCGAGAAGTCGGTGAAGTCCGTCTCCCGCTCGACCATGCGTATCGCGGCCTCGACCTTGGCGCAGAAGATCGAGGTCTCGTACTGCTTGTCAACGCCCTGGGACGCGTCCGCCTTCATCCAGCTCTCGTCGAACTGGGCGTTGGCCTTGCCGCCGCCCCGCTTGAGGGCCATGCGTCGGTCGATCTCGTCACCCAGCACATGCTTGGCGATGGCCAGCAGCCAGGTGCTAAAGCGGGCCCCGCGTGCCGGGTCATAGCGTTCGATGGAGTTCGAGAGGGCCGCGAGGGTCTCCTGGGAGAGATCTCGCACGGTCTCGACGCCGATGCGTCCACGCCCCCAGCGGGAGAGCTGGATCCGGATCACAGGGCCGAAGGTCTCCCACAGCTCAAACCAGGCGGCTTCGTCGTTGTTGCGCAGCCGGGCGATGAACCCGGTTGTCATATTCGTCATCATGAAAGAGACCCTCTCTGGCCGGCACCCATCGCCTGCCCGCCTGGTTCTTTGGAGCGCGTGAACAGATTTTCACCAATCAACTGTAACTCGTTTCTACCGACAACCCCGCACTTACGGTTCAAATTCCCCGCTTATCGGGTCTGAAACACGCCTGAAAGCTCCAAGGGAGAGATGGCGAGAGATTTTTTGAGCGGGCGGTGAAATCAGGCGATGCTGAATCCCACACACCCTCCATCGGGCCGCTTTGGCTTGAACACGAAACTCCCGCCGGGCTCTTCCCAAGAACCCTGGCAAGACAATCCCGCCGGGCGAACGCAGGAAAAGCCATTGCCCGGCACAGAAGCACTTGGAGGCAATCATGGGATGCATTGGCAAAACAGTAGTACGAGGCGTCGTGATCACCGCCCTCGCCGGTGGTGTCCTGGTCGCCGTCGCCGGGCCGCAGCGTGTTGGCGCTCTGGTCAACCAGACCCGCGGCAACATCGTCAGCGTCATCGATGACAACATCGACGACCCGATCATGCTGCGAGCACAGATTAAGAAGCTCGAAGCCCAGTACCCGGGCAAGATCGCCGAGGTCCGTTCGGACCTGACCGAGGTCCAGACCCAGATCGCGCAGCTCAACCGTGAGCTGCAGATCGCCAAGAAGATCGTCGCCCTGGCGGGTGGTGACCTTGAGGTGGTCGATTCACAGATCGCTCAAGCACGCGTCACCCAGAACGCCAACCCCGGGGCCATCGTCCGAATCAGCTTTAACAACACCCCAGTCGATCTTGATGACGCGTACGCCAAGCGTCAGGAGATCGAGCGGACCCAGAGTCTGTACGCAACCCGTGCACAGGACCTGAGTACCGACCTGAGCTACCTGCATGATCAGGAAGCCCAGCTGGCCGACCTGCACGATCGTCTGACGAGCGAGCAGGCCGAGTTCGAGTCCAAGCTGTTCCAGCTTGACGCTCAGATCGACACCATCGCCCGCAATGATCGTCTCATTGACATGATGGAGGACCGTCAGGAAACGATCGACGAGCACAGCCGCTTCCAGGCCAACTCGCTCGACCAGCTCAACAGCCGCCTGACCAACATCCGCACCGAACAGCGTTCGCGTCTGGAATCGATCGCCCGCAAGGATCAGAACACCGATTACACTCGGGAAGCTGAGTACCTGATCGATCAGGAAGGGCGTGTCCAGGGCTTCGATCGTCACGAGGGGTTGCTCATTGAGCCCACCGTGATCGAGATCACCCCTGAGGACGCCAAGCCCTCAGAGCCGATGGCTTCGAACAACTGATCCCAACCATATTCAGGCACCCGAATCACGGGACAAAACCGCCCGAGGAGGCATCCGGCTCCTCGGGCGGTTGCCGTTTTGGGTGTTCGGCTGGACCATGACTCTCTCCTATACTGGGGAAATGTGGAATCGGCCCCAAGAACAACAAGGCCAGCATCGCCACAGTTGCGACTGAGTCTCACCTACGGCCGCTTCTCATGGAAATCTCAGTGCCCAGGGGTGGCGGAGCGTTGGTTTGAGACTGAACTCGATTCGTGGCAGGAATTTGAAGCCGACGACGGGCTGGATTCATCGAGAACCGGGCCTATCATCCTGACCCACTGCCCAACCTGGGCGCATAGACAGAGGTGAAGATCATGCCTTACGAATGCCAGTTTACCGGTAAAAAGACCACCTTCGGCAACAAGAAAGCCTACGGCGGTGCCAAGATCAGCAAGGGCGGTTTCGGTCTGAAAACCACCGGCGTGACCAAGCGCTCCTTCAAGCCCAACCTGCAGAAGGTCAACGCGGTCATCACCAACGAAGACGGCTCCAAGACCGCCAAGCGTGTCTATGTGTCAGCCCACGCGATCCGCTCGGGTCTCGTTGAGAAGCCGCTGAAGCGGAAGTACGGCTACACCCGTCAGCAGCGTCTGGCCAACGAGGGCTAACCCCCCAAACAGGGCCTTTTCGTCCCTGAATCAGCCAGCGATCAAAAACTACCCCGCAACATCGTGTGCGGGGTCTTTCGTTTTTGCCACAAACCCTGTATACTCACAGGGTTCAGTTCGGCCCGGGATGGATTCTGACAGGGAGGGCACCGGATGCTCTGTGAATGCGGCAAACACGAGGCAACCATACATGAAGTGATTATCACCAGCGATAAGCGCAAGGTGGAACGCCACTTATGCGAGCTTTGTGCCCGTGAGCAGGGTGTCAGCAACGACCCCTACATCCCGATTGATCAACTGATCTCGACGACGAACTACATCATGGGCCAGGCGCTCACCCAAGCTGAGCAAGCCGCTGACCCCGAGCAACCCTCCATCAAAAAGCCAACCAGCGTTCGCCCGCATTCCACCCCTACGAGTTGTGTGGGCTGCGGCTTGAGCTTCGCCCAGTTCAAGAAGAATGGGCTGCTGGGGTGCCCCGCGTGCTACCAGACCTTTGAGGACCGCATCGGGCCGATGATCGAGCGAGCCCACGAGGGTGGTTTTAGTCATGTTGGGAAGGTCCCGCATCGTGCGCTGAGCAGTTGCCAATCCTCTGGCGACAGTTCCAGGATCGAATCACTGCTGGGCGATGTTCGTCAGCGTGAGCAGCGTCTGGAGACGCTGCGTCAACGCCTCGCCAAGTCGATTCATGACGAAGAGTACGAGCAGGCGGCGATGCTCCGTGATGAGCTGACGCGGCTGACTACGCTTGTGGGATCGCAGGTTGAACCACAGCCGCGTGGACACAAACCCAGCGAGTCGTGCTGATTCCCGAACCACGCCGGGTGGGCTGAGCGACAGGGACGGGTCTCGATGCAAGAAGCCGCATTCACAAACAACGCAGAATGGCTCAAGGGCGCGGGCGACGCGAGCGATGTCGTCATGTCTTCGCGGGTCCGCCTGGCGCGGAATATCGCGGGGTTCCCCTTTACGCCGCAGGCCTCAAGGATCGACCGCAGCCAGATCCTTGAAGCGTGCAAGTCACGCATTCTCAGCATGCAGACCAGCCCGCCCACTCGGTTTATGTGGGTGGACCTGCACAAGGTGCAGCGCGAGGACCGCGACCTGCTTGTGGAACGCCAGCTCATGTCACGACAGCACGCGCGGGGGAAACTCTCGACCGGCCAGGGCGGGCTCGATGAGCCGAGGGGGGTTGCCGTCCTGGTCCCTGACGAGCGCATCAGCATCATGGTCAACGAAGAGGACCACATTCGCTTGCAGACCATCAAGTCCGGGCTGGCGCTGGGCGAGTGCCTGCGTGAGGCCAATGACCTCGATGATCTGATCGAGTGTGGCATCGACTACGCGTTCCACCCGCGATTCGGGTATCTGACGGCTTGCCCAACAAATGTTGGGACCGGGCTTCGTCTCTCGGTGATGCTCCACCTCCCCGGGCTCAAGCTCACGGGCGAGATCGACAAAGTGCGTCGTGCGGCCCATGACATGGGCTTGGCCGTGCGTGGGTTCTACGGCGAGGGCAGCGAATCGCCGGGTGAGTTCTACCAGATCTCCAACCAGACCACACTGGGCAAGTCTGATGAGATGATCCTGCGTGAGATGGAACGGGAGATCATCCCGCGTGTGGTCGGGTATGAACGGGCCGCCCGGAAGAACCTGATCACCAACCGGCGTGAGCAGGTCGAAGATCAGATCTGGCGTTCGCTGGGTACGCTGCGATACGCTCGCATGATGAAGACGGAAGAGGCCATGCAGTTGCTGAGTCTGGTGCGTCTTGGTGCCATCACCGGGCTGCTGCACGACATCAACATCGATCAGGTTCACGCGTTGCTGCTTTCGACTCAGCCGACGCACCTGCAGCGCACGATCGGTCGGGTGCTCACGCAACAGCAGCGTCGCCATGAGCGAGCGAGTCTGATCCGATCGAAGCTCTCTGGGGTCGAACCAACCCAGCCCCGAACACGCTCAGATGCCCCCGATGAATGCTGAATGCGACCCCAGAGCACAAGACGCACAGCCGGATCAACCAGGATATCTTGAGCCGGTCAATCGGGCACCGTCGTTCGTCTGGCCCCCGCGAGATGCGAGCAGTCTGATCGCCCCACCACTGCCTGCGTCTACACGCGAACCGATGAACGCGACGGGACGCATGATCGAGTCGATCGAGGTCGACCTGCTCGGGCGAACCATGATCTCATTCGAACGCTGGGCCAAACGGACCGGCTGGGTGCCCGATGAGCAAGCAGAATACTGCTGGCGATGCGCGGGGAGCGTTGGGCCCTACGAGCACGATGGTGAAGGATGCGCCACCTGCCGAGCCAAGCGGCTCCCATGGGATCGGGCCCTGCGGCTCGGTCGCTACGAGGATGAGCTGCGGCAAGAGGTGCTCTCGCTCAAGTTCCGGGCGTGGCGACCCGGGGGTAATGGGCTGGGTCGGTATCTGGGCCAGGTGATCAGCGATCAGCTCAGGCGGGCTCAGATCGCCCCTGAGCAGGTTCGGCTTGTTCCGGTGCCTACGAATCCGTGGCGTCGGATCTCCCGTGGGGTGGACCACACGCTGGTGCTCGCCCGTGCGGCCTCTGAATGCTCTGGGTGCCCTGTGGCCCCGGTTCTGCGAGCCAGGCACCGCCAAGAGCAGGTTGGGCTCTCCGTGACGGCACGAGCCCGGAACATGAAGGACGCCTTTGAGGTCCGTACGAGAACACTGCATCGTCACATTGAATGGGGCGGGGTGTCTGCACGGCTCTGGGTGGTGATCGACGATGTGCGAACGACGGGAGCGACCTTTACGGCGTGCAGCAAAGCCCTGCGTCGAGGATTGCGAGGGATTTCTGCTGACCATGACGCGCAGGTCTGGGTTTGCAGCGTGGCGGTCGCAGGTGAACGGAGTCGTCGGGAGCCGGATAGGATGTCTTCAGAAGTCGTTATGTGAGCGCGTGTTGGACCGCCCCTGACGAAATCCGAACCGAAAGTGGGTGAAGATCATGCGGAAACTTGAGAAATTGACCAAGATGTTTGCCTTCGCAGTTTGACAATGCGGGGATGGTGTCTATGCTTTCCCCCGCCACCAAGAACGGTGGCAACGACAACCGCGAGCTTGACGCTCGCACGAGTCGGCCTCTTTGACAAGTGAACAGTTGGGTCCACCGCGAGAATGTGAGATGGCCATACCGATGCACAATCGGGCTCTTGACGGAGCATTGGTCGTCTACAGAAATGTCGACGGTTTGGTGTCAAAGCCAAAGCGTCGTTCACATTCTTGTGCAAGTGGAAGCCCCAATTTTATTATTGGTAATAACACTTAGAGTGTTGAACGCTAACCCGAGACTAGCCGTCTCGGGCATCTCGAAGCTTGCTTCGGGATGGAATGACCACCTCGCACCGCCTTCTTTGAAGCACGGGCGAGGGAGTCGGATCGGCTTCATTTGATGCGAATCAGTCTTCTTCGGAGGGCTGTGCAACAATAATCAACTGAAGAGTTTGATCCTGGCTCAGATTGAACGCTGGCGGCAGGCCTAAAACATGCAAGTCGAACGATCCCTTCGGGGAGAGTGGCGAAAGGGCGAGGAATAGAATCGAATGTATCCCAAGGTGGAGGATAGCTTCTGGAAACGGAAGGTAATACTCCATGTGCTCTACGGAGGAAAGGTTTACCGCCTTGGGAGCGGCGATTCTCCTATCAGGTAGTTGGTGAGGTAAAAGCTCACCAAGCCGAAGACGGGTAGCGGGTGTGAGAGCATGACCCGCCGCATCGGGACTGAGACACTGCCCGGACTCCTACGGGAGGCTGCAGTAACGAATCTTCCGCAATGGGCGAAAGCCTGACGGAGCAATGCCGCGTGTGGGATCAAGCATCTTCGATGTGTAAACCACTGTCAGGGTCTAGGAATACTGACCAGACCCAGAGGAAGGGCCGGCTAATTCAGTGCCAGCAGCCGCGGTAATACTGAAGGCCCGAGCGTTAATCGGAATCACTGGGCTTAAAGCGTACGCAGGCGGACTTGTAGGTATTTTGTGAAATCCCACGGCTTAACCGTGGAACTGCAGAGTAAACCACAAGTCTTGAGACATGTAGGGGTCAGTGGAACCATGAGTGGAGCGGTGAAATGCGTAGATATTCATGGGAACGCCAATGGCGAAGGCAGCTGACTGGGCATGTTCTGACGCTCAGGTACGAAAGCGTGGGTAGCGAACGGGATTAGATACCCCGGTAGTCCACGCCGTAAACGATGCACACTAGGTCGTGGGAACTCTCATGTTCTCGCGGCCGAAGGTAAACTGGTAAGTGTGCCGCCTGGGGAGTACGGTCGCAAGGCTAAAACTCAAAGGAATTGACGGGGGCTCACACAAGCGGTGGAGCATGTTGCTTAATTCGAGGCAACGCGAAGAACCTTACCTGGGCTTGACATGTATGGATTAGCTTATGGAAACATAAGTGACGCCCTTGGGTGGAACATACACAGGTGCTGCATGGCTGTCGTCAGCTCGTGCTGTGAAGTGTCGGGTTAAGTCCCTTAACGAGCGCAACCCCTATCGTTAGTTACTAACGCGTTATGGCGAGGACTCTAGCGAGACTGCCGGTGTCAAACCGGAGGAAGGTGGGGATGACGTCAAGTCCTCATGGCCTTTATGCCCAGGGATGCAAACGTGCTACAATGGTACGGACAAAGCGATGCAATACCGCGAGGTGGAGCAAATCGCAAAAACCGTGCCCCAGTTCGGATAGCAGGCTGAAATTCGCCTGCTTGAAGCCGGAATCGCTAGTAATCGCGTATCAGCTACGACGCGGTGAATACGTTCCTGAGCCTTGTACACACCGCCCGTCACGTCATGGAAGCTGCTAGTGCCCGAAGTCACCTCGTTTCAGGGGTGCCTACGGCAAGAGTGGTGACTGGGACGAAGTCGTAACAAGGTAGCCGTAGGGGAACCTGCGGCTGGATCACCTCCTTTCTAAGGGATTTCCTTAGACTCGATCGTATGGGACACTGATCTGAAACCACGATGTGGAATCAGACAGCAACCATCTCGGTGAGAACCGAATCGAGATCCCATGAGCACACTCTCGCCCGCCAACAAACACTGATCTCTCGCGAGGTTCAGTGCGGCGGATAACTGATCAGCAATGGTCAGCGAAGTATGGACCCAACTGTTCACCGGTCAATGGCCGATGAAAAGCCTGTACGCAAGTACAGGCTTTTTCGTGCGCGCTCATCATTCATCCCCTGCCCCACTGCCTGTGATCACTCACAGATCGCGGTATACCCATAATACGGATGCGGCCGCTGACTCGCCTTGCTCCCGCTCAGCACCCCCACATGCTGGAAGGTGGCCCGGATGTCAACAACTTGATCAATCCCAGGGTAACCAAGGGCTCGCTCCGGATTGGTTCGGAGAAGCACCTCAACCCGCCCCTTATTCAGCATCGTATTGATGATCTTGATCATACGCAAACGCTCCGGTGAGCCCAAAGCGGGTGCATTGAGTGTCACTACTCTGTAGGAGTACATGTCATTGAAGAGCGGGCTTCGCACGCATGAACCGATCTGCAGGGTCTCGTCGCCCACACGGACCAGCACATCAAGCGCGATGCCATGCTCAATATCCCCTGGGAATCGAACGCCGATCGCCATGACCGGCTCCCCCTCATCGGGTAAGAACTCCGCTCGGGTATCGGCGTACACGCTGATCTTTCCAAGGTTCATGCGATCGCAGTAGCCAAGTCGGACATCGTCTTCCTCAAGCAGCTTTGGCATCGCCATCTCCCGGGGTAGAACCTCGCAGGGATGGATCGTTTCGATATCTTTACTCGTGAGCAGCTCATTGGTGACCCCGTCATAGATGCTGATCCGTGAGCGTGCGTAGAGGTCGATCGTGTCGCTTTCTTGACCCGCCAACAGCGGAGCGATGCCTCCGATCATGCCATAGCTGGGGACCTTGTCGACATGATCCGTTCCCGGCCCAGTCGCCAGCAAGCCCATCTTGAACACCTGTGTATTCACGGGGACCACGGGATCCTGCCCTGACACACCAACACCCAGCAGGGTGACCTCGAATACAAACTGCGCTCGGTCTCGATCATCCTTGTACCCCACCCATCTGGCAACCCCGGTCTTGTGCAGGGCTTTGTAGTACATGTGCTCAGAATCGATCGCGAGCCGCGTGGGCAGCTCAATCTGATAATCCATCACATCGGTGACATATCGAATCAACTGCTCATTCGTGAGTTGACGATGATTGATCGCATATACCAAGAGTTCGCCCCACCTGGCATCTACAAATGCCCTCGACCCAAACTCGGGTACGAGCGCCTGTTGTATGTCGACCAGAGTGTGCTCGATGATCGTGTCCCAGAGCTCCTCGTCGAGTTGCGGCTCGCCTGGGGCCACGATCGCACGACTCATCAAATCGGCTAGGGCGATGGAGTCACCTTCGATCGCGAAGTTGACCACCACGCTATCCGGAAGGCTCGAGTAGATCATGGCCTTCCCGCTGGGAGAGCGTGAGTACCCGATCGCGATTGGGAGTAACACAACCACCGCGGCGAGTACAAAGAGCCATTTCCGCTTTTCCCTGAGCTCCGTGTTGGGTCTGACTCCGGGTCCAAACTCCATGCCGCACTCAGGACACCGGGCGAAGGGCAGCTGGTTTCGGAGCACATCGAGGTCGTAGCCGCACTTTGGGCAGAACAAGCCATTGGCCACCACGCGCCCCTCTACGCCGAAGCCAACAAACAGGAAAGCAATCAGCAGCAAGATGAGGAAAATCACACTCATCCTCTGATCATACCAAAAGTGCGTGCCGGATCAGTCTTCGGAATGCTCGCTGGCGGGGATCGGGGCGCTCTGGACACGGGCTTGGTACATCTCGCCCATGCTCTCGAACCACTCCACCGGCACGGCGTCGAAGTGGAACTCCAGGTCTACGACTTCATCGATCATGGGGTTGCGTTCGGCGGCTTTCGGGTCGGTCTGGAAGATCACATCGACCACCCCGTCTCGTGTGACCCGTCTGATCGTCTCGACCATGTCGGTTTCATTGCCCATGTGGATCGGCAGGGGAACGCTATGGGTCCAGTTGGTCCGTTTCTTGGGTTGTTCTTGCAGGGCCACTGTGCCGACGAAGACGCGCTCGCCGTCGATCGGGTGCTGGAGGAAGACCTCGCCACTGAGTGGCTCGGGGAGGTGCGTGAAGTTCATGGTGGTGGCGGCCAGCTCGTCGTACCGGCCGTACTGCACCGATCCCAGAACCACCCCGGTGAGCGGCTCGATGCTGGCGCCTTTGGTAATCGCTTTGGCGCTCACCGGGTCGTCGATGACCTGCACGATGGGCTCGCCGGCACCGATGACGCGAACGGTGCGTTCGAATCGGATCGGAACGGACTCGGTGATGCTCGTATCGCTGAGGCGTTCGAGTCTCAACTGGAACTCGTAGTAGATCTCGAGTTCGTCACCCACGCTCAGCTGCTCACGGATTCGGCTGGGAACGGTGATCCCGCCTCCCATTGCAGAGTGCCCCGTGAAGCCCTGGCGTGGGAAGCTGAATGTCGAGGACATGCTCCCGCCGACCGGGTTTTCCCAGGCCTGGTCACCGAACCGGCCGCCGCTGGCGTAATCGCTGAATCTCAGCTTGTACCCGGTCTGGAACTGGGTGATCGCGGTGTGTCTTGCCGAGTGCTCTTTGAGCGTATGCGAGATGTAGGGTGCGTCGATGCGCACGCGATCACGGACGAGATATTCATATTCGTAGGCGTTGGTCGCGATCTGGAGCTTCTGCTCTTCGCTGAGGTGGTTGCCCTGCCAGGCGCGTGAGATGATCTCGCCCCATCGCGGGTTCCATGTAAGGCTTCGATCTGCCTGGCTGTCCATTGCCAGTTTGATCGCGTCGTCCCACACCCATTGCTCGTTGGGTTTCGTGGCACCAAGGCGTGCGAGCAGCTCGTCGAGCGCCTCGTCGACCCCCCACTGCGAGGCAAAGAGCACGACTCGGTTGGGCATGAACTCGTAGAACTTCGATGTGTTGCCAGTCAGCGCCACCGCACCGACCCCGATGCCCATCAGCAGCAGCACAACCGAGAGCACGATCACGCCCTTGCTTTTGGCGCGGCGAACGGATCTGGTCGTGCCCGGGGTCCCGATCGGCCGCCCGCATTCGGGACATTTGGCATCGTCGCCGTGGGTCTCGATCCCTGCGAGGTCGAACCGGCATCGTCGGCAGAAGGTGCCCCGCTGGGCGATCCGGCCCCGCAGACCGAGCATCAGGACCAGGAGTCCAAGAATCGTGATGAGGATGGCGATGGTGAGCATGTGGGGACCGTGGGGCTGATGTGTGTGCGGCGGTGGCCTGAGTTCATTCGTCGGCTGGATCGGTGACCACGCGCCCAATGCGCTGGTCGGGCTTGAGCTCGCTTGTTTGTGATGTCGGCATGGGTTCGTCGGTGACGATGACATCCTCAAACCGGAGCGGCAGGCCCAGGATGCGCTTCACGCCGGGCACTTTCTCTGCGACAACCGGGTCTGGGCGGATCTCGATCGTCACGCTGCCAGCTTGGAGCATGGACTCGACCAGGCCCTCGGGGATCGGGGCTGTTTCGATCCATCGAATTCCACTCATCCCGTGCCCGCTCCTCGCCGCGTTGAGCACCGGTCCCATCGGGTACTCCTGCCCTTGGAAGATAAGCACCGCATGCCCCGTGACCGCGACGGGCAGGTTCTCGACGACCGTCCCGCACTCGGCGAGGTGCGTGCCACGATCGTTGTTGAGACGATCTTCAGCAGAGAAAATGTGCAGCGGAGAAACGCGGAAAGCGGGATGGTCCTGGAAGGCGGCGATCGTATCGGGGTGGGTGTCGAGTTCGATCAGCTGGGCATCGCTCGGAAGGATCCGGACGGTGTGCTGCAGGGTCCCTACCTGTTCTTGGTGGATGTGGCCATCGGACATGCGTACGACACCGGTCTTGTATTTGATGTAGAAGGTGTATGACTGGCCGGGTTGGATCGTGTCCCAGTCGAGGTCATCGAATGTCAGCTTGCCGCCGATTGATCCCCGTCCGCCGCCGTACGGCCCCGGGATGTCGAGCCCCGTGTAGCCGGCGTAGTTCGTCAACTGGACCTCGTATGCCGGATCGACGATGCCAGAGGCCGTGATCCCGATCCGATTCCAGACCGTGTCGGTGCCGTCGGTGAGCGAGCCCATCGTCCCGCTCAGACTGGTGAGGCGCCCGTTTGGCTGAACCGCGAGGGTGAGGCCCATCGCATCGACGCCGTGCCTGATCTCGTCGGGGAACTCGGCGAAGGGCTCGATCCCGAGATCGAAGTACTGCTCGATCTGTTCGGGCGAGAGCAGCCCGAGCGTGAATGCCCGCATCAGCACCTCGCCGTCGCGCGGGTCCCAAACGATGTTCGTATTGGCCTGATGTTCTAATGCGGTCTCGATGAGCTTCGACCAGGTCGCATCACTCAGGCCGGCTGGTTGTGTGAGGCGGTTGGTCGCGATCTCGGTGTACGCCGCGTCCATGCCCAGGGCGTGGAGGGTGAAGACCACCGGGTCGGGCATGGCGGCGAGGACGCGTGCGGTGTTGTTGGAGGCCACGATACCCAAGAGCGAGCCGCCGGTCAGCAGGATCAGCAGCCCGAACACGAGCACCACGGGGCGTTTGCGGCGAAGGACCGGGCGGGTGGCCCTCTGGTCGGCGATATCCCGCCCGCACTCGGGACACTTGGGCTGGCTGCCCTGGCGATCGATGCCTGCCAGATCGAACCGGCACTTGCGGCAGAACACGCCGCGTGAGACGACGCGCCCGCGAACGCCGAGGACAAGGAGTATGAATGCCAGTACACAGAGCCCGATGCTTGTGATGATCAACTTGCTTCCCCAATCAACTGCAGATATTCATATTGCATGCCCCACGGCCGCGTTATTCAGATATACCGGTGACACCGTACCAGGGGTCACCCGGCTTGGAAGTTTTCTGAACTTCGATCTTCTCCTCCACGCCCTCAACTGGGACATCCTTGATCTCAAACGCCAGCTCGAGCACGCGATCGATGCCGGGGGTGTGGTCGGCGCGGGTGGCGTCGGTGTGGAATACGACATCGGCGGCACCCTCGTCGAGCAAGCGATCGATGAGGGCTGTTGCCCGCTCGTGCGCCTCCGGGTCGTAGTAGCCCTTGGGCCAGACGGCGATTCCCTTATTTCGTGTGAGATCATGCTGGACCCATTCTCCGAGTTCGACCAGCGTGCCGTCGGCGAATCGGATCGACATGACCAGCGCGATTGGCGCGGGCAGCGTATCGAACTCCATCCGCATCCCGATCACGCTATACCCGTCGTAGCTCCCGTAATCGTTCTTGTTCGGGCCGGGGATATTGGTCAGCACACGCAGGGGTGTGACCTTCGCGGAGTCACGCATCTGCTGGGCCAGTGTCGGATCTGTGAACAACGGCACGATCGGCTCGTGCTCGGGGAGCACCAGCACGGATTGCTCGCTGCGATAATGCCCGGCCAGATAGGACATACGCCCTGATTCGATGAGCTTCAGCTCGTACTCAATGAAGACCGGGACCTCGGTCCCCGGCTCCACATCGAAGCCCGTTTCAGTGGGTTTGATCTGGCCACTCCAAGGTACCATATAGCTGCCGTAGCTCGAGATCGCAAAGTTCGTGAGAAACCCATCGTTGCTCCGGTATGAGAACGGCTCCTCCCCCACCACGCCCGCGGTGATCGGCCTGATGGCGAGGTAGTAGGCCGTGTTGTTGTAGTTCAGACTGCTGATGCGGGTGGCCTTGGGCGTGAGCGTAACATCGACCCATTCCTCCGCACGGTGCACGCGATCTCGGATGACCGCCTCGACTTGAAAACCGTTCCCGATGTACTGCTCCATCTGCGCATCGGTCATGAGCGGGTTGCCGAAGGATACCGAGAGCACCTCGCCCCATCGCGGGTCCCAGACCTGCGACTGGTCGGCCTGGTGCGTCAGCGCATCTTCGATCGCACGCTTCCAGAGTTCATCGGGCAGTGGGTCGGCGGCGTCGGACACCCGCACCACCAGCTCGTCGAGCGCCTCGCCCATGCCCTGCTCGGTGAGCCAGAGCACGGTCTCATCGGGCAGCCAGCCAAGCACGATGCTCGACTTTCCCGAGACCCCGAAGCCCAGCAGGGCCACGCTCAGAAGGATCAGCACCGACGCGACGCCAAGCATCAAGGGTGAGCGACGACGCAGACTGGTGCGGCGTGCTGACGCGGAGGATACATCTGAACCGCACTCGGGGCACCTGGCCTGCGTGGTATTGGTGTCGATCCCGGCGAGATCGAACTTGCACCTGCGGCAGAACACGCCGCGTTGGTTCACACGCCCACGAAGGGCAATCGCGACCAGTATCACTGCGACGCACAACAAAGCGGCCGTGAGTTTGATCATGGCGTTTCTCCAGGGGTCTCAGTGTCATCCCCTTCGTCTGTGATTTCATTATCCTCGATACCGATCGACCGGACCGATGTCGGTCGCGGGGCTGTCGTGGAATCGGGGACCTCGGAGTAGTACGCGGGGATCTGCTCTTCGAGCTTGATGGGTACATGATCAAAGACGATCTCGACGCCGAGGATCTCGTCGGCATCGGGCTCTTGGGCAGCGAGCGCAGGGTCTGACCGCGCGATCACGCGGACTTGGCCCGCATCGAGCAGGCGTTGATGCAAGGCCCGCAGACGCTCGACTTGGGACTCGTTGTCCGGGCGTGTTCTCGCCCACAGCTGGGCGCCGTGAGCAGACGGCGATGACGCTTCGACATTCCGGGTGCCGACTTCGATCTCCTCACCGTCGATCTCGATGTAGAGCCGCAGGGCAAGGTGCTCTCGCACACTGGGAAGATGGACCATTCCCAAGAGGACATTGTACATGCCGAACTGGTTGAGCTCGGGGAACTGGGCGGGCACCTGTATCGCTGTGCACCACATCTCCCTGCCCAGTGTCTGCGCGAGCGCTTCGTCGCGCACCGTCCCGACGAGCGGCATGGATGGATCAACGAACTCGATATCGAACTCTTCGCGCACGATGGTGTCAAGGATCAGCGTGTCATCCTGCAACTTCCGCACACGCAGCACATAGTCGAAGAAGACACGGGCGGTCTCGCCCGGTGCGCGTTCGATCCCGTGGTTGATCCCGCCGCTGCCTCCGAACGAGGCCCCGGTCCTTTGCCCCGGTGTTGCGCTGATATTGAACGCGCGTGGGTGCTCTCGCACATCGAGTTTCATCGCGGGTTCCTTGCCGACCTCGCCGAACGCGATCAGGTAACAGGTGACGGCATAGCTCGTCGGCTTATAGTTGATTGCCCACATGCGGTCCTGGGTGATGTCGAGCCGGTTGGGGATGCCTCGGACGCCGGGGTGGGCTTTGGTCCTGACTGTGAGCTTGGGCGCCAGCCCGTTGAGGAAGTACTGCCCGATCTCTTCCTGACTCATCTGGTTTGTCGTGAGGGCCACACTCAGCAGCTCGCCCCATCGCCAATCCCACTCGACCGATTCCTCTGTCTGCAGCTTGAGACCGTGCTCGATGATGCGATCCCAGTGGTGCTCAGACAGCGATGAGTCTGGCAATCCGATGCGCCGCACGAGTTCATCGAGCGCTTCGTCGTCGCCCCATTCGGTCAGGGTAAGCAGCGAGTTCGTGGGCAGGTTCGAGTAGATCGCACCAAAGCCGCCCATGAATGAGACGACGAGCAATACCATGCCGATGGGCAGTACCAACCAGCCGGCCCAGAGCGGTCCAGGTCGCTTGTGACGCACCGTAACTGTTCGGGCGCCGGGCTGGGCGACATCTGCCCCACATTCGGGGCACCGTGGCTGGGCATCACTGAGATCGATCCCGCTGAGATCAAACCGGCAGCCGCGGCAGTACGCCCCGTGCGGAGAGCGCCGCCCACGAAGACCAACAAACATGAGCACCAATGCGATAGCAGTGATACATATCGAAACAATCAGCATGCGCTGATGATATCAGATTCTATTACATGCTTCAGGAAGGCTTCTTGGACTTACCCTCGTGGCGGACAATCTCGCCCGTAACGAGGTAGACAACATCCTCGGCGATGTTGCCCAGCAAATCGCCCACACGCTCGATCTCGCGGGAGATGCGGTACATCAGCATGTACTCGGAGGAGTCCGAGGGATTCTGCTCGATGAACTCGGCCAGCTCTCGGAAGACCTGCTTGTCGAGCCGGTCGATGATCTTGTCACGCAGAACAACCTGCTGCGCCGCTTCGACATCGCTGTTGATCACCGCACGCAGCAGTTCCTCGCACATGACGGGGGTGCGTTGCATCATCTCTTCCAACGCCGGGGGCCACTGCGATGCGTGCCCCTGCAGTTTCTTGCTGATCTTGGCCATCGATGTTGCGTGATCCGCGAGGCGCTCGATGTCCGAGTTCACCTTCAGACAGAAGGTGAGCATGCGGAAATCTGACCCGAACGGCTGCTGCAATGCCAGGATCCGGAAGCATTCTTCTTCGATCTTCACCTCTTCGGCGTCGATCTCTTTCTCGATGTCCCGGATCTCCTTCACGCCCGCCTCGCTGCTGTTGAACAGCACATCGAACGACTGCTTGAGCAGGTCGGTGGCGCGCGTGGCCTCGCGGATCAGACGACGGCGAAGCGCCGCCAGCTGATGGTCGAGCTGGATGTCTTTGGCAACTCGCATCGGGGGGTTCGCGTCGGCTGCGGTATTCTTTGAATCAGGCATAGGTCGTCCTTGGTCATACTCGTGTCGGGCTCCGCCCGCCGGTGAACCAG
>DEXG01000008.1:100037-104523 GCA_002364005.1 Phycisphaerales bacterium UBA3190 | reverse complement strand
CCCGCCGGTGAACCCAATAGTGTAGCATAAAACCCGATGCTTTGCTCGCAAGTCAAAGGGAGCGCCGTGTTAGAAAGCACTTTTAATGATGCGCAGACCGCACCTTTGCCAAAACTTCACACAGTGCGTTCGACGGCTTTCGTGCCTTGCTCGAGCCAGCTGAGCATCACTTTGGCCCGCTGCATCGGAGAGCGGGGCGACTCGTGGGGACGGATGTAGACCTCACTCAACCGCTGCCCCCCGCTGCCGCGTGCGTTGGTCTGCACCAGACTCCCCTCGACAACACGCACATCGGCCGGGACCCCAGACAGGGCCGACTCGACCCGCTCTGGGACGCTGCTGAGCATCACGATGTCGCGTTCTCGCACGCCCACGCTGCGGATGTGGATCGCCTGGCACGCGGCCCGCACGCGGGCACGCAGGATCAGGCGACGCACCAGCTCGGGCGGATCGCTGTAAGCGCTCGTGAGATCGGCGACGACCTGATCGATCTGGGCCTGCGAACGGGCGTTGCCCAATCGTCGGTAGGCCTCGATGCGCCGAACATCGCTGGGGATGTAGGCCTTTGGGATATAGCCGTAGATCCCGATATCGACCGAGGTGTGCTCGATGGCTTCGGGCTCGCCCTCGTTGGTCAGCTTCTGCACGGTCTGGTCGAGCAGCTGGCAGTACATCTCGTAGCCCACGGCCGCGATGTGCCCGGACTGCTCGGCACCAAGCAGGTTGCCCGCGCCGCGGATCTCCAGGTCGCGCATGGCGATCTTGAATCCCGCACCGAGCATCGAGTACTCTTCGATCGCCTTGAGCCGCTTCTGGGCGACCTCCTTAACGGTGCGGTCCTCAGGAAGCAGCATGTAGCAGTACGCACGGTGATGGCTGCGCCCGACGCGCCCGCGCAGCTGATGCAGCTCGCTGAGCCCGAAGCGGTCGGCATCGTTGATGATCATGGTGTTGGCCGTAGGGATATCAATGCCCGATTCGATGATGGTGGTCGAGACGAGCACATCGGCGCGGCGCGACATGAACTCGAGCATCACCTTCTCGAGATCGTGCGGGTTCATCTGCCCGTGCCCGATGATGATCCTCGCGTCGGGCACGAGCTGGCGGATGTTGTCCGCCACGCTCTCGATGTTGTGCACTCGGTTGTGCACGAAGTACACCTGCCCCTCGCGTGCCAGCTCGCGCTGGATCGCCCGTGCCACGCGGTGCTGGTTGTACGGGATCACCTCGGTCACGATCGATCTTCGATCCACCGGCGGCGTCGTCAGACTGCTGATGTCCCGCAGGCCCAGCATCGACATATGCAGCGTGCGCGGGATGGGGGTCGCGCTGAGCGTGAGCACATCGACCGTCAGCCGCAGCCGGAGCAGCTTCTCTTTGTGCTCGACCCCGAAGCGCTGCTCCTCGTCGATCACGACCATGCCCAGCTCGGCGAACTTCACATCGTCCGAGAGCAGGCGGTGGGTCCCCACCACGACATCGACCCGCCCGAGCTGCAGGTCCTTGAGCGTTTGGCGAACCTGCTTGGGTGATTTGAACCGCGAGAGCGACTCGACGCGGAACGGGAAATCGGCGAAGCGATTGCGGAAGGTCCGTTCGTGCTGCTCGGCGAGCACCGTCGTCGGCACCAGCACCGCGACCTGCCGGCCCGCCTCGACCGCCTTGAACGCCGCCCGGATCGCCATCTCGGTCTTGCCGAAGCCGACATCGCCGCAGATCAGGCGGTCCATCGGGCGCGAGGACTGCATGTCCTTCTTGATCTCGATCATCGCCGCGAGCTGGTCTTCCGTCTCGTCGTAGGGGAACTCGGCCTCAAACTCGGTGAACAGCGGCGTATCGCCCGGGTAGCTGAAGCCCGGCACATGCTCACGCGCCGCCCGCACCCGCAGCATCTCGCTGGCCAGGTCCTTGACCGATTCGCTGACGCGTTCCTTCTGGGCTTTCCACTTCTTGCCGCCGATCGAACTCAGCGGCGGCTTGCCCTTGAACCCGCCCACATACTTCTGCACCAGATCGATCTGGGAGCAGGGCACATGCAGTCGGCTGCGCCCGGCGAACTCGAGCGTGAGGTACTCCTCGAGGTCTTCCTTGCTCTTCTTTTTCTTCTCGGGCTTGAGGGCATACCGGTCGCGGGTCTTGGAGGTGCCCGAGGCATCCATGACGGTCAGCCCCACGAACTTGGCGATGCCGTGCTCGGTGTGCACCACATAGTCGTCGGGCTGGATGTCCAGGAAGGTGTCCATTGTGCGCCCGGCACGCATCTTCTGCATGCGTCGTCGCACGCTCGACCGGTGCAGCATCTGCCCCGAGGGAACCAGCGCGAAGCGTCCGATCCCGGCCCCCTCATCGCTGCCGTCCCAGATGAACCCGCGCCGGATATCGATGATCTCTCGGCGGATGTCGATGCCCGGCGCATGCAGCGTGAGCAGCTCGCCCAGGCGTGCATACTCGCCGTCGGACCCGCACGCGAGGACAACGGTGTCGACCCGCTCACGCAGCTCGGCCAGCTCGCGGATGGCGATGGAGACTTCCTTATCAAACGGCGGCAGGGTCTCGACCGGGAGCCCGACCAGCGCGTCGGCGCCGGACTTGCCCGCTGAGAACTGGTTGACCTCGCACAGCGCGTGGAAGCGTGTCTCCAGCAACTTCAGCACGGCTGGCGGGCCGAAGATCGCCCGCCCATCACTGATGCGCTCGAAATAGCCCCGCCCCTGCTCGACGATCTCGAAGGTCTCGGCGAGCAGCACGATCGTGTCGCTCGACAGGTATTCCAGCACCGACTTGTCCTGGCTGGTCGCCTTGAGCTGCACTTCGCCGGCGGCACCGAGCAGCACCTTGTCGATGCTGCGATCGCTTCCCATGGTGTCCAAGTCGATCTCTGCGATGGTGTCGAGCTCGTCGCCGAAGAAATCAAGCCGCACCGGGATGGGCTCGCCGCCCCCACCGCTGCCGCTGGTCGGGTAGATGTCGATGATCCCGCCGCGGCTGGCGAACTGCCCGGGGTATTCGATCGCGTCGACGCGTTCGTAGCCCGCGCCGCTCATCCATTCGATCAGGGCCTGTGGATCGATACGATCGCCCCGGTTGATTTCACGCACGAGCTCGTCGATGCGCTGAGCGCTGGGCACGGGCTGCATCAGCGCGGCGATGGGTGCGATGAGCACGCCCGGGACGACGCCGGCGCGGACCTGGGCGATCATGGCCGCCCGGTTGGCGAAGAGCTCGGCGCTGACGCTCGATTCGCCCGGTGCCAGTTCCAACGCGGGGAAGACCTCGCTGCCGATCTCCCCGGCGGCATGGGTCTCGGCGAGCACATCCTCGCCCTCGTCGACATGGGCGCAGACGATCAGGATCGGGCGTTTGGTTTGCTTGTGCAGCGCCGAGGCCAGCAGCGAGACCGATGCCCCGACCGACCCGGTGGCGATGGTGCGTTGCCCCGCGTCGAGCCCCTTGGCCAGGGACTTGAACGAAGCATCGGCGATGATCGGTGTCAGCAGATCCAAGTGCCCTGTTCCCTTCGGCGCATGCGCATACCCGTGCCCCGATGATGCTCACGCATCGCCGTGGCCGGACGACAATCAGTTCCCTGTAGTGTACCCGTCGCCGTCGCCCAGCGTGATAAGTGGACGGAGCTTCTCGAGCGTGCGGGGACCGATCCCGCTCACCCCCTGGATCGACTCGACCGTCTGAAACGGCCCGTGCTGGCGGCGATATTCAATGATCCGCTGTCCGAGCGCCGGCCCGATGCCCGGCAGCAGGTCCAGCTCGGCCAGGTCGGCCCTGTTGATGTCGATCAGCCGAACCGCACGCGTGGGCGTGGGCATGGTGGGCTGGTCCGTGACGACCTCGCCCTGTTGCTGGCCTGAAACCAGCGCCATCGATGGGGCGAGCGCATCCCGCTGGAAATCCCGTGAGAGCGCAATGGCGATGGTCAGGACCGAGAGCACCCCCAGCAGCCCTGCCGCGAACATCGCGCTGGGCGTCCTGGCCCAGTCGCTGGTGTTCGCGTTCTCCTCACGGGTGCTCATGACATCTTCGTGCCGGACGCTGCCGCGGGCGCCTGGCCCGTCATGGTCATCGTTGACAGCCGCTGTGGGACGCGCCCATCGGCAAGCGAATCGTGCAAGTCACGCATGCGTGCAAGCGCGGGCTTGGGTTCGAAGGCCTTGTTCAAGACGCCGCCCGATCGCATCTCTGTGACCTTTGCGGGGTCAGCGAACTCATGCCAGCAGACCGATTCGATATACGGCTTGGACAAGGCGACGCTCGCGTAAGCGCTGAGCCAATCGGCCTGCCCCTGCTCGTTCCATCCCGACCGCCAGCGTCCGGGCTCGGCGTACTGCTCGGGGTGTTCGCTGGGGCTCAGCGGCTCGCTCGGGCAGCCGAGGCCCGAGATCGAGATCGGTCGGTCGAGCATCGCGTACTGATCGAGCATCGAGCTGAACGCCATCAGATCACGGGTATCCTGCCCGGGCTTGTACGAGCC
>DEXG01000008.1:38479-99853 GCA_002364005.1 Phycisphaerales bacterium UBA3190 | reverse complement strand
CCCGGGCTTGTACGAGCCCATCTGTACCCTCAACGAGAACGCGTCAATCGGCACACCCGATTGCGTCAGCATCTCGGCATAGAGCAAGGGCGGGAGCGAACGCCGATCACCGGTGTGGTACCCACCCCACGGCTGCACGATCTCCACCTGCACGCGAGCCCGCGGATGAAGCTTGCGAACGACCAGCACGCTGATGCGGGTCAGGTCGATCATCTGCTGGAAGTCGAGCTTGAAGTGGTCGCCGCAGTGCAGCCCTGAGCAGACCGTCCACCTGCTGACGGTACGGCGATACCGTGTCACGATCGCTTTCATGTGCTCGTAAACAAGATCACGCAGGGTGTCGTAGTCGTTTTCCCAGATGTAGAGCCACTCGGGCACACAGTGCGGGCGGAAATCTACGACCGGCCCGGCGACCACGGGGAGCTTGGCTTGGCGAATGGCCCATTCGATCCAGCGGTCGGTTGGCGTGTAGGCGTACTCACCCTCGATGGGCTCCATCTCGATCCATCGCATCGGCATCGTGATGAAGTCGCACGACTCGACAAGGGCTTTCTTCGTCGCGTCGTTCATGACCGTCGGCGAAACCGAAGCGCCGATCGCTGGTCGGGTTGGCAGCACCACGCCACCTCGCCCCGGGTGCAGCACCGGCATCGATCGCTTGGCTGAAGCCGAGTCTTCGGCGATGCTCTCGTACAACGAGCCGTCGATCCGAGCCTGCGAGTCGCGCTGCGCCTGACGCATCGTCAGCCGCTCGGACGCCTCGATGGCGATCCAGAGCGAGAGAAACCCCAGCCGAATCGTCTCGTCGACCGAATCCGGCTCCCCGGCGAGCACCAGTGCCTTGGTGAACATCTCGCGGGCTCGATCGAGCAGCCGCATCTCGACGCAGTCGGCGGGCAGGTCAAAGGCCTGCCACTCCTCAAGCTTGGTCAGGAACAGCATGATGCGATGACGGGCAAGCTCAAGCGTCAGGATGTAGGGTGATTTTCGATCGGGCAGCAGGCATGTCTGGAGCGTCAGCACGCCCAGCGGTTCCAGCTCGATATCGTCGAGCACGGGCCCCTCTTGCCCCAGCTCTTTGAGGCAGTGCTCGTCAAGACTCATCTGGAGCGCCACGGCCGCGGCCTCGCGGGTCCCTTTCTCGCACCGGACCGCACCGTCTTCGACCACAACCTCGCCGGCGATGGGAACCGAGTCAGGACCGATGAGGTACGCGCCGGGCAGGACGCGCTGGGTCATCGAGGTCGAGTTGTTTGGCGCGATGAATCGCAGCATAAAATTAGATCATCTCCATCGCACCCGCTTCAGGCGCTCCATAAAGGATATGAGATCCATGCGCCTTGGGCGAGCCGATCGCCCCCCTGAGTGGCGAATTCACACCTCATCGCCGGGACACGCCCGGCTATCACGCGCTATCGTGGGGTGTGAGCAGCAACGCACCAACCCATCAGACCCACGATCCTCGTTTGTCGGAACTCGGCCCCGCGGTTTTCGAGACCGACCTGAATCTGCCCGATAAACGCGCGGGCAAGGTACGGGATACCTACACCATCACGGCCCACAAGGACGCATTCGGGCAGCATGTGCCCGCATCGATGCTGATGGTTGCCAGCGATCGCATCTCCGCGTTCGATGTCATCATGCCCGACCCGATCCCGGGCAAGGGCCGCCTGCTCACCGAGATAGCCGCGTTCTGGCTCCGCTGGATCGAAGATCAGGAACTTTCCCCCACCCACCTCATCGGCACCGGGACCGACCTGATCCCCGATGAGGCCTTCACGAATGCGACCACCCCCGAACTGCTCGAGGGACGCGTCACCATCGGACGCCTCTGCAAGGTCATCCCCGTCGAGTGCATCGTGCGGGGCTACCTCGAGGGCTCCGGGCTCAAGGATTACAACGCGACGGGCAGCGTCTGCGGCGTCAAGCTCCCCGAGGGGCTCACGCAGTGCGACAAGCTCCCCGAACCCATCTTCACCCCCGCGACCAAGGCCGAATCGGGGCACGACGAGAACATCGGGTTTGACGAGGCGGCACGGCACGCCGAGGCCTTCGGCGGGCGCACCCTGATGGAACGCCTGCGCGAGCGCTCGCTGAACATCTACGAAGCCGCCAGCGCCTACGCCCTCGATCACGGGATCATCCTGGCCGACACCAAGTTCGAGTTCGGGCTCCCGCTGAACGAACAGGGGGAGATCGCCAGCCATGACCCGATCCTGATCGACGAGGCGCTGACCCCCGACTCTTCTCGGTTCTGGCCCGCCGACGACTACAAGCCCGGGCGTGCCCAGAAGAGCTTCGACAAGCAGTATCTCCGTGAGTACCTCGAGATCCTGTCCAAGTCGGGCAAGTGGGACAAAACACCTCCCGGTCCATCCCTCCCTGCGGAGGTGGTGCTTGGAACACACGAGCGGTATCAGAAAGCACGCGACATGCTCGTCGGGCATTAACCGAAGCTTCCTGAGCGATCACGCCACGCGTTCCGATCAGTTCTTGATCACGCCTTCAATATTCTGCTGCTCGCGGCGGTCGAGTTCTTGCTGATAGCGGATGCGATGCTGCTCCATACCGTTGGGTTCGGGGAAGAGCATATCAAAGTTCTCTTCGACATGGCCCTGCTCGAACTGGGTATCGATGAACACCTTGAACCGGGTGACGAGCGCGTCGTACGCGTACCGGCGGAGGTCCTCGGGCGCATTGCTGTAGAGGATTTCCGCTTCTTCCGGGCCCAGTGTTGCGAGGATATTCGTGAAGATGTTCCCCGCAAGGAATGGGAAGTTCCGATCCATGAACTCCATGCGTGCACCGGCGGTCGATGACACGACCTGGCGGTACTGCTCGCTGAAGTAGTACGCGTGGGCCTTGCGTGCGTACTCCCACATGCCGTTGAACGCGTCGATATCCCCGGCCAGCAGCCCCTGGTAGTACGCGCCCTGGAGCGCGCCATAGACCTCGGACACCGCGACCTGGGGTGAGCCCATCGAGTCGTACAGTTGCTTGTCAGCGAACTCTTTGAGCGAGAGCGCGACCTCATCAACGAAGGTTGTATCGTTGATGTTCAGGCCCTTCCAGTTGCGCAGCTTGTCGTACCAGTACTCGGCCTGCTGCGTATCACCGCGCCGGTAGAAGAACCGCACCGCGTCACGCAGGAAGTTCATATACCCAGCTGAGAACTGGCGATACGCACGCCGGTCCGCTTCAAAGAGCCCCGACGCCTGCGTCACCTCATCGAGCATCGATCCGTAGGTCGGAACGAAGTACGGGTTGGGCACGCCCTGGTAGTAGGCCTGACGCTGCTCGTGCACATCGATGTAGTTGAAGTACATATCCCCGAATCGCCACAGGTCCTGGACCGACTGCATCACGAGCCGGTAGGCGTTGACGAAGTCGAGTGAATCGGCGTTGTGCTCGTTAACCTCCATGCGACCGACATCGGTGCCACGCGCACCCCAGTACAACGCGTGTGCCGCGGGAAGCCGCCAGTCGACCGGGCCGAACTTGCGCACGATCTGCACCATGCGCACCGGCTCCATGAAGTACTCGTCCTCAAGCACACGACGGCGGACATGGTTCACCAGATCGGTCCAGGCCTGCTCGTCGGTGAAGTCTTCCTGAAGCGACATGAAGAGCTTGGTCCGCGGGCCCGAGGTTTCCTGGATGCTGCCGAGTCGCCCCGCCCGTTCGAGCTCAAGCTGCAGCGTGTACCGCTCGAGGAACCGTGTTCCGAGGTCTTCACCGAGTCGTGCCTCGTAGGCACGGGCGATCGCGGCCGCGGTCGGGTTCGCTTGCTCAAGGCCAGACAGTGTCGCCGGAGCATCGACGATGGGCTGGATCCAATCGACATACTGCTCGATCACGCTCTCGCGATCGCGATGCTCGGGATCGATCACCGGCTTGCGCCCCAGCACATTGTGCCACTCGTAGGCGAACTGACGCTTGTAGTACTGGTTGGCGTCGTCGGTGAAACCCGCGATCTTGTGCAGGAAGATCCACGCGAGTTCCTTGTGCATGTGCATGTCGTTGGGATTCGCCCGGATCCCCCGGTTCCGCAACAGGCGAACACCCGCGTTGACCCAGCCCCACCGCTCCTGCGGGGTCTGTGTCGTCACCGAGATGTTGTACGCCATGTTCCAGGCATGGAAGGTCCACACCTGCGGGAGCCGGGGCTGCAGGCGGGTGATCCAGTCGGCCAGTTCGACGGCCTCGTAGTACTGCCCCTCGTCCTTCTTCTTGGTCGCACGGATCCAGAGGTAGTTGACGAACACGCCACGCATCGCGCCCAGGGCGATGCCCATCGCGACCATGGGCGGGTCGTTCTCTTCTGCGGTATCGGTATACGAGAGCCCGTGGCGTCCGGTGGAGGCGGTGATCTGGGTGCCGAAGTAACCCGAGCCAACAAGACCGGCGAACAGGCAGGCCAGGGCGATCAGGCGAACACGCGTGTTGTACATCATGGCATCGCCCCTTTCCTAGTTCCCGGAGTAAATCGCGAGCTGTCGTTTTCTGAATATTGCCACGGCCAGCCCAAAGAAGACCACGGACACCACACCCAGCGTCATGACCCCGCCGCTGACGGTGCTCCAGGAGAGAAGCTCGCCCTCCGAGAGTCTGGTCGCGGGTCGGAGCTCATTGAATGCCTTGAACATCGAACTCACCGTATCGGCGAAGTGATAGATGATGGTGCGATAGAGCGATGGGTCACCCGTGACATTGGTTTTGCCCCAGCCCGGGAGCGCATCCTGCACGAAACCGGCGCTCTCGCCGATGAAGAAGAGCCCGCCGCTGATCAGGCACGCGACCGGGAAGCTGGAGAAGGTCGACGCCCAGACCGCGAGCATGCCCAGCAGGGACAGCTTCACCCAGAGCACGAAGTAGACCCGCGCGAAGTTCGAGCGATAGCCACCGACCGAGTATGACAGTTCGAGCCCGTCGGGCGGGATCGTGAAGGTATTCACATTGGTCTGCAGACCAAAGATCCCGTCCGATTCGGCGCGCAGCTGGCCGTTGTAGATCTGCAGGCGCATCTGCCCGTTCTCGTCGATGAAGTCCGGCGAGACGGTCATGTAGTGCGAGAAACCAAGGCCCGTTCGACGCGGCGGCAGCACCGTGCCGTCGGCGAAGGCGAAGGTCAGGATATAGAACATGTCCGGGCGGTTGCCCTCGGCGTTGATCTTGTAGCGGAGCGTCAGCGGCAGGTTCAGCTTCTTGGCCTCGCTCAGCCCCTGGAACACGAAGGTCTCATACTGCTCGGCGTTGGGATCGATCGAGTAGTACTGGGTGCGCCACTCGGTATAGATGCGGCTCTCGATCGCGGCCCGCTCAGCCGAATCGGGCTGGAACTCGGGGTTCGTGCGTTGCTGCTCTTCGATGTACTGACGCATCCCGTCGTCGATGATCCCCTGGATCGTTTCGTTCGTCGCATCGGGCACCGACTGGATCGCCACACGCGAGGTCAGCACGCGGGTTTCCAGCACCAGCCGGTCCTCGGTGATGTCGGTGCCATCGACCGGGACAAAGGCCGAGATCTCACCCTTGGCGGGCAGGCGACGCATGTACTCAGTGAACTGGAACACCCCCAGCGCCGAAACGCCCAGCAGGATCGCGGCGACCATCGAGACGCCCAGCCACTTGCCCAGCAGGTACTGCCAGGCCGCCACGGGCTTGGTCATCGTCTGCCAAATCACCTTCTCACGCTGCTCGTAGGTCACCGTCGCGGCCCCGAAGAAGACCACCAGCAGCCCCACGAACAGGTAGGTGAACCCCGTCGAGTACTGCAGGAAGCTCTGGACCCGGTACCGCAGCGATTCGTTGTCGTTGAGCAGCATGGGCAACGCGGCCAACACAAAGAAGAGCATCACGATAAAGACCAGCGAGATCTTCATCCGCACCGCTTCAGCCAGCACATTGCGCGCAATCGCCAGCACCGGGTGCGCGAAGCTCAGCAGCATCCCCGCGCCACGCATGAGCACCATGAAGATGAGGGTCAGCGTGATCATCCCAAACAGGATGCTCCCGGCGAGATCGAACCCGAGCCACTTGGAGATCAGCAGGATGCCGATCGCAACACCCGCCAGCAGCGGGTAGATCAGCCCCAGGTTCATCCACACGACCAGGATCAGGATCACCGCGCTCAACGCCGATGAGACCGCGATGATGGTGCCCAGCTCGGCCTGCTGAACCAGACGCTGGATCTGGACCGCGCGGGCGATCTCTGGGTTGGGGATATCCTCGCCGGCCATGTCCTGCACAACCGTGGGCATCTGCGCGATGCGATCGTTCATCAGCGGCATCGCCTCATCGGTGCTCATCAGCCCGTAGCCGATCAGTACGATCGCCACGATCGCGATCACCACGCTGGCGATCATCTTGAAGGTGCGGCTCCGCTGCACTTGGTCGAGTTGTGTGATGCGCTGCCGAAAACTCACCGCTTGGTGTCCTCGTCGCTGGCGTTCTGGTCATCATCCTCATCGAGCAGCGAGCCGATGATGCCCTGGTCGACCTGATCGTCGTCCGTGGGGGTCTCTCGCTCCTCGTCAACCTCTCGGACGGCGTGCTGCTGCGGCTCATCATTCGAGTCGAGCAGTGAGCCGATGAGCGAATCATCTTCACCCTCGGGCTGGGCCACCTCATCGGTACTGGCATCAGGAGTTGCCTGTGCCTCTGCCTGTGCTGGGGCGGGTTCTTCGATCGCATCGTCCTGCATCAGCGACTCGATCAACGATTCGCCCTCGCGGGCATCGTCCTGCTCGTCGCCCTTGAGGAAGCCCGCCGTCATGCCGCCGTGCATCGCACCCGAGGTGCTGGCCTTCTCGCGTTGGGCTTGCTCGACAATGCCCAGGAACAGCTGCTCCAGCTTCTGGCGTGGGGCGCTGACGCTGCGGATCGACTTCTGCCCCTCGGTCCGACGCCGGATGACCTCGTCGATCTCCGCGACCGTCGCCTCATCAAGCTCGTCGGTTTCGATGACGGTCCGGTCCGTGCTGGCCAGCAGCTCATCGCAGGTGCCCTCGCCGTGCTTGCGCCCGCCGTAGAGAATCACCATGCGATCGACGACATCTTCGACATCGCTGAGCAGGTGGCTCGACAGGATCACCGTCTTGCCACGACGCCCAAGCTCAAGAATCAGGTCCTTGACCTGGCGTGTACCGATCGGGTCGAGGCCGGTGGTCGGCTCATCAAGGATCAGCAGGTCGGGGTCATTGATCAGCGCCTGGGCGATGCCGATGCGTCGCTGCATGCCCTTGGAGTACTCCCGCACGGGGCGGAACTGGGCGTGCTCGAGCCCGACCATGTGCAGCAGCTCGTCGATGCGGTGCTGACGGGTCTTGCCGTCGAGCCCGAAGAGCTTGGCGTAGTAGTCGAGTGTCTCGCGTGCATTGAGGAAGGGATAGAGGTAGCTCTCTTCGGGCAGGTACCCGATGCGTTTCTTGATCGCCACATCGCTCGGCGCCTTGCCGAACACGGCGACGCGGCCGCTGGTGGGCTTGAGCAGCCCGAGGATCAGCTTGATCGTCGTGCTCTTGCCCGAGCCGTTGGGGCCCAACAGGCCGAAGACCTCGTGCTCGTTGATGACCATGTCCAGGCGATCGACCGCCCGGGCGCGATCACGCATCCAGAAGTCCTTGAAGACCTTGGTGAGCTGCTGACAGCCCACGACCGCCCTGCCCGATGCGTCGCCGGGTGCTGCGGGCGTTGGTGCTGGTTCGTTCTGCGTCGGTGCCTGCGTCATTTAGGGTGCATCCTGTGGCTGAAGCCCACGCTGCGTGCGATAGAAATCCTGCTGCGCCTCAATGCGACGCTGCTGCATGTTCTCCGCGGCCTCGCGACGCTTCCGCAATCGATCACGCTCACGCTCGATGTCTGGGTCGGGGTTGATCAGCAGCTCTGCTGAGCGGCCCTCGGGCAGGTACATCGTGGTCACGAAGTCCTTGTTGAGGAACTCCGCCATCGCCGACGACCAGTCGCGTGCGACCATCAGCATCGGGTTTGCATCAAACTGGGCCTGCTTGGCCTTGAACTGCTCAAGATCTGCGATCGCACGAGAGACGCGCGATGAGGCCTGGGCCTGAGCACCGTTGAGAATCTCCGAAACCTCGCCCGAAACCATCGCCAGAGTGCTCTGGCCGTTCCAGTTCACATCGCCGCCCGCCATGACCGTGTCGATCTTGGCCAGCAGCGCCTCGGCCTCCTCGGCTTCGCCGAGTTCCACGAGGCGTTCGTACTCATTGATCATCTCGATCAGAATCCCGGACGCACGCCCGGCGACCTGATTCAGCTCCTGATCACGCTTGAGCAGCGCGTCCTCACGCTCCTTGCCCGCGTTCTGAGCCGCAGACTGCACCGAGGCGAAGCGATCCAGCAGGAACATCGGCGCACTCTTGCGCACCAGTACCACACGATCGATCGTGATGCCCGTCTCCAGATCATCCAGCGTGCCCTGCGCGATGTCCTTGATCTCCGCGGCGATCACCTCAGCGGAGGACTTGAGCAGATCGTCGATCGTCGTTTCAGCCATCGTGTGCACAACGGCTCGCTGCACGGCCAGGATGATGATCGCCTGCTCCTGCTCGGGCAGCACATTCTCGATGTACCGAAGATGGTTCGAGCGGTGGTAGTTGACACGGAACTGCGCGTGGGCGATGTTCTGGTCCGCCGTCAGGATCATCGAATCGCTGCCGGGCTTGAGACGCCCGCCGCTGTTGAACTCGTTGAAGTTCGCATTGAGCAGCTGCTCGTCGCTCACCGCACCGGGGCGAGCGGGCATGAACTGGCGGGCCAGCGGCACCTCGATCGCACCCTCGCCCACTCGGATCAGCTCACCGATGGGATAGGGCCAGGTCGGGCGCAGGCCGGGCTCGATATTGGTCCGGGCCGGCTTGCCCAAGAACACCGAGATACCACGCTCACCCTCGTTGATCCGTTGAAAACCGCTGAGCAGGAAGAGCACGATCAGCACGACCATGCCGAACTGCAAGAAGACATAGGTGATCCTGAGCGCATCGGCGAGCGACTGGTTCGCTGCGTCCATGCGGGCGCGGTTGCTGGTCAGCCCGGCATCCGTGCCACGGTTGAATCGCACCGATGCCGCACGCCCAGTGATCAGCGCCTCTTCCGGCGCGTCGCTGGTTTCGCTCTCGGTCCCGGGCAGCACGACATCGGGTCCCCGATCGTCATGGTGCTCGTGATCCTGATGGTCGTGGTCCTGATGGTCACTCATCACCAGTCCTCCGCACCTCGTCGGCGTCATCGTTCTGCGGCTTGGGTGAAGGGATCTCGCCCTGCGTCCGCTTGAGCACCTCTGGGTCAAAGAGCTGCATGCCGTAGTCTGAAGTCGAGAAGATCAGCGTGAACTTCTTGGCCATCGCCTCTCGCATCAGCTTGATGTTCTGGATGAACACCGCCAGGTCTGGGTTGATGTTCTGCTGAGCGAGGTAGGGTGCCGCTTCCTGCTCGCCCTTGGCGAGAATCTCGTCGGCACGACGCTGTGCGAAAGCTCGGATGCGATCGGCCTGGCTCGCTGCCTCGGCTTCGATCGCCCGCGCCTGCGAACGCCCCTCAGACTCATACCGCTCCGCCAAGCGGTCGCGGTTGGCGCCCATGCGGTTGATTACCGCCGAGGTGGTCTCTTCGGGAAGCACGATGCGGTCGATGCCCACGCTGGAGATGTCGATGCCGTAGTCAGCCAGGGGCTGCCCCCCGCTGCCACCCTTGACGAGCAGTTCATACACCGATTCTTCAAGCTGCGGGATCACCGATGCGCCGCTCTGGCTGGTGAACAGGTCTTCCATCTCGTACTTGCTCGTCTCGCCCAAGGCGCTCCGGAGCAGGTCACGCAGCACATCGTTCTCCGCCTTGGCGAAGTGGTCCTGCGCCCGATCGCCGGCGTTCGAGAACGCCCTGAAGAACTTCAGCGGGTCGGTGACCCGGTAGCTCAGGTAGCCCTCAACGATGATCTGAAAATCGTCGGCCGTCTGCACCGTCTCCGAGCGAGTCTGCACGATGCGCATGCGCTTGTCGTACTTGGTCACGCTCTGGATCGGGTAGGGCCATTTGGGTTTGAGCCCCGGCTCATCGATGATCGAGTCCTCGTTGGCGCTGCCGAAGGTCGTCTTCACCGCGGTTTCAGTGAAACGCACGGTATAGCTGGCGCTGAAGAGCAAAATGATCACGGTGAAAATCAACGCGAATACGGGAATCATGAGCTTCTTAAGCAGCTTGAGCACGATTCGTTCTCCATTCCTCGCCCCTTCGGGCGGCTCTTACCACGCTCACAGATTTCTTTCACGCGAGCGGTTGATTCATTCGTACGGGTTTACTGCATCGCCTCGCCTGCTTCGGCATCGAACACATCAGTACCCGCCTGTTTATCCTGAAGCTCCAAACGCACCAGCAGCGACTCAAGCTCGGCCGGGGTCAGGTAGACCCGCGACTCCCGCATCGCTTCTGCAAGGGCGTCGAAATACATCTTGCTGCGGTACAACTCCGGAGCCGCGAGATACGCCTGCTGCTGTCCCTGCAGCAGACTCGCCTGCCCACGCTCGGACATGTGGCGGACCCAACGGTTCGCATTGGCACCGAGAAGCAGCTCACCCGACTCGCCGCCGGCTCGTTCGAGCAGGCGCTGGACGCGGAGTTCGGACTCGATATACGCGTCGGACAGGTTCCCCTGCTCACGCCGGATCGCGTCCAACTCAACCAGTTCCTCGCTGATCTGTTCTGCAAGCTCAACAGAGCCGGCAACCTCGGTCAGCATCTTGATCTGTGATTTGCGGGCTTCCTCGATCAGCGATTCGCGGTTCTGGCGTGCCGAGATCACACGCTCAAACGACGGGGCGACCCGCATCGGAGGATGCACACCGTTGACACCAACAAACAGGATCTCGATCCCCGCACCCTGCCCATCGTTGAACTGGCCATATGCCGCGTCGAGGCGTGCCTTGAGCTCCATGGGCATCGAGGTCCGGTGCGTCGCGAGCACCTCGTCGATCGCCAGCTCACCCAGGTACTGGGTTACGATGCGTCGCCCGACCTGCAGGAGCATCTGCTCACGCTGACCGGGGGCCGCGAACTGATCGAACAGCTTCACATTCCGCACCACATAGTGCACGGGCACCTCGACGGCCACGAGCGACAGCTCCGCGACCGTATTGGTGCTTGCGTTCTCGCCGCCCGATGCGTCGTCCTCCTCGGTGCTGCGCTCGGGCTGCACGATGTTGAGACGCTCGCCACGGGTGTGGCTCTCGGTCCAGAGGATCGGGGTATTCTCATTGTTCGGCGGGTTGGAAGCCAGGTGCAGCACCCGCACGCCGGTGGTCGTACGCATCTGCTCATCGCCGCCACCCACGAGAACGGGGGTCTCGTAGGTCGAGAATGGCCAGGGCCACTTGATATGCAGACCGGGGCCGACATCGCCATCACCCTCTTCGCCGAAGCTGTACACCGGCTTGGAAATCTCACCATTGGTCAGGATCAGCCCCCGCTCGTGGGGTTCAACGACAACCAGCGAGGACATGAGCCAGCCGATTCCGATACCGATGGCGATGAAGGCCATAATCCATTTGCTCAGTAGCTGATAGAACCACGAGCTGGTGACATCGATACCGAACTGGTAGTTGACCGCCTCGCCGACATTCTCAGCAATGCGATCAGGAGCAGCCAGCAGACCCAGGAAGCGTGAATCGAACGCGGGGCGGGGCAGCTCGCCCGGCTTGCGTGGGCGATAGACATCCAGCAGCAGGTTCAGGACGATCTCGACGCCGTACGCCACCATGCCGATGCTGATGATGTACGGGCTGATGCTGATGACCTGGTCCATGCTCAGGGCGAGTTCAAGGAACCCCCCCACCGCGAGCACGAGCCCGACCAGCGCCGCCGCGACGGAGGTGGTCGCCCCCGCACGCAGGTTGGCCCACGCATTGACCTTCGCCATACCCGAGACAAACCGGGCAAAGACAAACCCGACCACGGCCAGCGCGATACCGATCGCCAACGCCCAGCCCGCGTGGCTGCTGCTGTTGCTGTAATCTTCAATGCTCTGGTAGAACCGGAATCGGGAGAACCCGACCCAGATGTTGATCGCGGCCAGCAGGATCGCCACAGCGGGGACAATCCACTTATAAATCAGCGCCAGACGCCTCGCGGCAAGACGCATCTCGTCGCCGGTGTTCTCGAAGGCA
This sequence comes from Phycisphaerales bacterium UBA3190, assembly GCA_002364005.1. Lineage (GTDB taxonomy): Bacteria > Planctomycetota > Phycisphaerae > Phycisphaerales > UBA1924 > UBA1924. The sequence goes on along the minus strand of DEXG01000008.1, from coordinate 87,677 downwards.
CTGGCCGCCGATGCGCCGCTCACTGCGAGCTGCTCGGCTTCCATCGCCTCGATGCGCTCACGACGATGCTGATCAAAGACCAGCAGCAGCACACCCCAGACCAGGACGCCCGTGAGCAGGAAGACCGAAGCCGCAGCCGCGGCCGCGTCCCCGGCGACGCGGGCATAGAAAAACACCGTCAGCGTCAGAATGAGCTGGATCACCAGCCCGGTCATGCTGGTGGCGGCCGCTTTGCGATAAGTCAGGTAGTCGCCCTTACTCATGGGATGCGTCATCCTCTGATTGCGTGTCGCGTCTGGGAACAGTGCGTCAAGTGGTGATTCGCACGCCTGCGCGGGGGCCGGGCCCACGCGCCCGGGGGGGCATACTAGGTTCGCACATCGCAGAGATGGGATCACCCAACGCCACGATGCGATTTCCTCGCCGAATCCTCAGCCGAGCACCACGGGCGGTGTGTGAACCCGTACCGACCCGGCTGTGCCCCACCCTACGACACCCAGGCCGCTCCGGTTCAAGGAGATCCGGATCAGTCGCACGCTTTCGGTCATTCCCCCGAACCATTGACGCACAGATGCGTAGCTCTTTCAACAGATCCCGGCACCACTCGGCTCTGGAAAACACACACATTCGCCCCCCACACCGGGCCGATCAACATGCGCAGACGCTGCGCATGCCCCAACCCGATCCCCGCCCCTATCATCCCAGCCGCATGATTACCGCAGTACTGCCCATCGCACGCAACGCCTTTAAGGAGAGCATCCGCCAGCCGGTGTTCTTCATCATGTTGCTCCTGGCCGCCTTCATCCAACTCCTCAATACCTGGATCGTCGGGTTCACCATGGGCGCACGCAATGTGCCCGGCGAGGTCACCGGCGACGACAAAATGCTCCTGGATGTCTCCATGGGTGGGGTTTTCCTGCTCGGGATCATGCTCTCAGCATTCATCTCGACCGCCGCCATCTCCCGCGAGATCGAGAACAAAACCGTCCTGACCGTGGTCTCCAAGCCCATCGGACGCACCAGCGTCATCATCGGCAAGTTCCTCGGCATCGCCGTGGCCATGTGCATCGCCATCGGGATCATGATCGCCTTCCTGCTCATGGGCATCCGCCACGGGATCCTCTCGACCGCCGCCGACGACCCTGTCTGGCCCGTCATCAGCTTCAGCGTCGGGGCCATCGCGTTCTCGATCTTCCTGGGAGCTGTTGGCAACTACATGTATGGCTGGTCCTTCGGGCAGACCGCTTCGCTCACGCTCTTCCCCCTGATCTGGATCGGCTACATCGCCCTGCTCTTCATCGATGAAGACTGGACGATGATGGACCCCAGCGTCAACTTCAAGCCCCAGATCATGCTCGCCTGCGCCTGCCTGGCCATGGCCCTGCTCGTGATGACCTCCGTCGCCACCGCCATCTCGACCCGCCTTGGACAGGTCCTCACCATCGCCATCTGTACCGGGGTTTTCCTCATTGGCCTGCTCTCGAACTACTGGTTCGGGCGTGGCATCTACGAGAACAACCGCTTCGGGCAGGTCGCCATGACCGAATCGCCCAGCAACCTCGACATGTATAACTTCTTCCTAGACCAGGTCTGGGATGTCGCCGCTGAACGCACCGGCATGACGGTTGAAGAGTTCATCGAAGCGGGATACGAACCTCGGCGCTATGTGAGTCTCTCCGAGCTGCTCTCATTCGACCAAACGCCGCTCAAGGACGACCTCTACTTCAACGAGATCATGCTGCGTTCGCCCGGTTCAACCCTCTACATTACCCTGCTGGGCCCGGCACGCGAGGACATCAAGATCGGCGATCCGGTCTACTACGCCGCCACCCCCTCGGGCGTCGGCATGATCACGCCCGAGTTCGAGCCGCTCGCGGCAGACACACCCGTGGGCGAGAACGCACGCGAGGCACCCGCACTGGTGATCAGCGACATCCAAGACAACCGCATCGCCATCACCCAGGTTGGCGAGAAGGCCCTGCCCCTCTCACGCCCACCATTCCCGGGCGATTCGCTGTTCAGGCAGCCCACCGTCACCCACCCGCTGCCGCTGATGGTCTGGTCCGTCATCCCGAACATGCAATCGTTCTGGCTGCTCGACGCGATCACGCAGAACCAGCCCATCCCGATGTCGCATGTGGTGCTCGTCTACCTCTACGGCGGGTGCCAGATCGTGGTCTTCCTGTCGCTGGCGGTGATCCTGTTCCAGGGACGGGATGTGGGATAACCGATGCGTCCCGGCTCGAACCGAGCGGGTCGACAAACGAATCCGATCAAGGGTAAATATGGCCCAGTCGCCGGCTCAGTGAGCCGCGATAGCCCGCCCGTAGACCTTGACGCACTTCTCCGCCGCACCGTCCCAGTTGAGACCACGCAGCTCGAAGCGACCGTGCTCACGCAGGGTTTCGCCCAGAGGCGGGTATCGCAAGACCGCGACGATCTTGTTGGCCATCTCGTCCGTGTCCCAGAAATCGACCTTCAGCGCGTGGGTCAGCACCTCTGAAACGCCCGACTGCTTGGACACGATCACCGGCACATCGTTCCGCATCGCCTCCAGCGGCGCGATCCCGAAGGGCTCGGACACGCTGGGCATCACATAGCAATCGGCCATCTGATACACCCGATCAACATCACGCCCACGCAGGAACCCGGTGAAGAGCACCTTGTGCCCGATCCCGATCGACGCGGCGTGCTCGATCATCCGCACGGCCATATCGCCCGAGCCGGCGACCACGAACTTGACCTTCTTTTCCTTCTCCAGCACCCGCTTGGCGGCCTGGATGAAGTACTCGGGGCCCTTCTGCATCGTGATGCGCCCGAGGAAGAGCACGATCCTGTCGTCGCTCTCGATCGCCGCACCCCGCTGTGGCTGGGCCTCGTGCTGGGCGACGCCGTTGTACACCACATCGATCTTCTCGTCGGGCACCCCGTACCGCTTGTGCACGATCGCTTTGGTCAGACGCGAGACCGCGATCACGCGATCCGCACCCTGCATTCCTGCACGCTCGATGTCGTAGACGCCCTGATTGATGTGCTCGCCCGAACGATCGAACTCCGTGGCGTGGATATGGCAAACGAGCGGCTTGCCGGTGATCTGCTTGAGCAGGAGCCCCGCCTGATAGGTCAGCCAATCGTGCGCATGGATGACATCGAACTTCTCTGTCAATCCCAGCGCCGCCACGAGCCGAGCGTAGCGGTGGGCATCGCCGAAGAGATCATTGCCATACCCGCTGTCGCCGGTCCCCAGGCCATCGACCGAGTCGAGGAGGGCGTCGAACGCGTCGGCGATCTGCGTTGCGCTGGCGGTTTGCAGCGCCTTGAACCCGCTCGGGTCACGCAGCGCCGATTGCGCGTGCGATTGCACCTCGTGCGATTCGCGAACCTCCTGGACGAGCCGAGTGAGTGTGTTCTCCACATCGACCCCGGGGTACGAACTGGGGTAGCTCGACCGGAACTCCTCGATCCGACGCGTCAGTGTTTCAATCAGCTCCGGATCGCGCTGGCGCGCCTCATCGAGTGATTCGGGCTCAGCCCCCCCACTGGCCGGCTGGGGCTCGATCACGCCCTTGCGCAGGGCCTGCGCTCGCTGGGCCAGCACCCTGGGCCCAATCAGCTCGACATGCGATTGGTGCCCCTCGGGGACCGCCTGAGGCAGCACGAAGACCACCTCGTGGCCCTGATTGACCAATGAGCGCGTGAGTCCCTCGACCGCGGTGCCCAGACCGCCGGCCATAAAGGGGGGAAACTCCCATCCGAGCATCAGTATGCGCATGGTTCGGGGCTGCTTTCACTCACTGTTGGACTCCGCACGCTCGCGTCAGTCCTCGTCGTCCTCTGTCATATCGCCAAGCTCACGAAACACGATCTCGTATCCCAGCAGCCAGAGCAGCGCGTGCTGCGGCGCATCGGGGCTGCTCAGCGGGGTCGAGACCTTCGATCGGAAGACATACACCTTCTCGGGCGATCGGTAGTGATCGAACTCAACCACCGCGTCGGTGTGCCCAAGATCGATGATTTCCTCTTCAAGCAGATCGTCGAGCTTGTCGCCCGTCCCGACCAGATCGCCCTCGATCGAGCCCGAAAGCCAGCGGTCCTCGGTCTCCAGCGCGACCCAGATGTCGCCTTCTTCGATATAAACCCGGTAATACACCGGCTCGGCGGGGCCGTCCGCTTCGCAGCACACACCCCGAGCGTCGATCTCGACCGATGCGAAAACATCCGCGTCGATCGCGCCCTGCTTGATATGCTCATACAGCTTCTGTTTGATGTCTGAGATATCTGTTGCCATCACAAACCTCGATATGCCTCAAGAAATGGTCACTTTCGGTACCGATCCACCCCAGAACCGCTGGAGAGAATCCGCTTTCAGATGAATCCTAGCGGCTCAGCATTCACGCATCTGACGATGACCCGATAATCAGACATCCGATTTACGAATCTGCATCGAGACCCAACTCGACAAGCGGCAATTTTCGTCTATACTTCCCCTCGCATCGACCTGCCCAGGTGGCGGAATTGGTAGACGCGCCACCTTGAGGTGGTGGTTCTCGCAAGGGAGTGGAGGTTCGAGTCCTCTCCTGGGCATTGATAAGCGACGCCGACAGGCGTCGCTTTTTCATGCGCCCAACGGACGAAGCCACACACCCACGCCCGACCGAGGCGGCCCCAAATCTTGAGTGCCCATTCCTCCCGTACGCCGCCCACGCACAAAGCAGGAGGAACCGCACACCGCCCCCAGCGGTATACTCCTGTGCGCCCACAATGCCTATGCGTACCGATCACAACCCGCACGACAGAGTTCGCCGCACGCATGTATGCGTGGGACTGTCCCTGTGCGCTCTGCTGCTGAGCATGACGCTGCTGGCACTGACCAAGCCACGCCAGACCCAGCCCGCCCCGGTGGGCTTCGTCCTGGCATCCTGGACACCCGATTCTGAACAACCTGAGGAAGACACCCAGGAAAAGCAGGCCTCAGCAGAGGGAATACGCGAATGCGTGATCACCCTCAGGAGCGGCCGGACCATCTCGGGCGAGCTCGTCAGAGAAGACTCCCGCATTGTCGTCATCGGCATCGAGGGCATCGAGACGACCTTTCAGCGCCGGAACATCGCCAACATCGTCGTGCTCGCCCCGGTTCAGGAACGATACGAAAAACTGCGTGCCACGATCGCAGAGGACGATATCGATGCCCGCCTCGCCCTGATCGAATGGCTCAGATCACGAAAAGCGTACGGCATCGCGATCAAGGAGCTCGATGACCTCCTGATCCTCGAGCCCAACCACCCGCACGCCAAGCTGCTCCACCGCTGGCTCTCGGAATACGACAAACTCGAATCGACCGATCGGAATGAACAGAAAGATCAGGAAGACCAGCAAGACCAGCAAGACCAGCAAGCCGAAGGCGGGAAACCCGAGACGCCCAAACCGGATACGCAGGAACCACGCGAGTACCAGATCACACGCAACGACCTGGTCCCGCTCAGCGATGAGCAGATCAACCTGATGCGGGTCTATGAGATCGATCTTCGCGATGCACCCCGAATGCGGGTGCCCGACGAGGTCATGATCGAACTCATGCGAGCCAACCCGGACGCGTTCAGTCCCGACCAGGACCAGCGAAACCAAATCCTTCAACTCCCCGCGGTCGACAAACTGAAGCTGCTTTTCTCGCTCAAAGCGCGTGACCTCTACGCCCGGATCGAAGTGCTCGAGAACCCCGACTCACTCATCAGGTTCAAGGAGCAGGTGCACCACGGGCGTGGGTGGCTCATCAACGCCTGCGCCTCGACCCGATGCCACGGGGGCGTCGACGCGGGCTCATTCAGACTCATCAACGAACGCCCCAATACCGACGAGACCGCTTTCACAAACCTCTACATCATCGAGAATACCCGTCTGGCCAACGGCACACCCCTCATCGACTTCAACACACCCGAACGCTCACCGCTGCTGCAGCTGGCCATGATGCCCAGCAACTCGCTCTTCCCCCATCCCCAGATACCGCAGGACTACCCGGGTATGAAGTACCGCCCGATCTTCCGGAACACACGCGATCGCAAATACCAGCAAGCCATCGATTGGATCCGATCCATGTATCAGCCACGCCCCGAGTACGACTTTGAGTACCCGCCCAAGCCCGAAGAGACCCAGCTAGAACCCGACCAGGCCTCCCCCTGAATCGGTGCCCCCAGTCGCGCAGGCACTATCTGGCCCAGCGTGCTACCATCTGAACCCGCACCCATCGGTTGTCGAAATGGGAACCGTCACAGGTGCGAGCGAGTATCGAATCACACACCGCCCCGGGTGCTCACCCGTCGGGTTCGTTTCATGTATCGAAGGACACGCCGCGCATGACGCATCGCACGCTTCAAAGCCGTTTCAGCCCGATCCAGTTTGCTGTGCTCGCAGGGGCGACCCTCTCGCTGTGCTTCGTCGCAGGGTGCGGCGACAGCGCCGAAGCCGAGGCCGCCGTCAAGAAAGCGGGTCGCACATTCAACTCGATCGCCGTGGGTGATGCCACCACATCCCCGAGCTACAGCCAAACGCAGTACACGGCAGCCGAGCAATCGCTCAGCCAGTACGCCGGCAGCGACAACGGCTTCGCAGAAGCCGCCGCAGTCGGGGTCGCCGTGGCCAAGAAAGGCCAAGCCGCTCTCGCTTCTCAGCGTGCAGCGAGCGTCGAGAACGAATCGAGGCAGCAGGCCCGGGTCATCCGAGGCATGATCAACGAATGGCTGACCATGAGCGCCATCTCCCAGGCCGCGGGGATGTTCGATCCCACCGACGGGATCATCGAGCTTCAGGAAATCATCGAGCTGCGCGAGGAAGACATCGCCAACTATCGGCGAGAGATGCAGCAGATCAACGATGAGATCGCCCAGCACGAAACCAAGATGGCCGATCTCCGTGCCCTTGCGAGCGAACAACGCAACGAAGCGGGCGGGCTCGAGCTGAAGATGCCCCGCGTCAGCGCTCAGGAAGCCGCCGAACTGGCCAAGCAGGTGCGTGAGTACTCGCTGCGTGCCGACCAGTACGAACTGGAGGCCATGCGAATCGAGGGAATCGTGGACCAGCTGCGTCCCGGTGCTCGCGAGGTGAGTCTGAATGTCGAGAAGGCCCGCTCACAGATCGAACTGCTGGGCAAGGCCACTCAGGAACTCAGAGACCGGGCTGCCGCCAGCCAGAACGACGCCCGCCAGGCCCTGGACAACGCAGAGCAGGCCAAGCAACGAATTACCGAAGCCCTCAGCGCCTACCAGTCATTCAGAGACAACGAGGTCCAAGACGCCAGTGATGAGGCGATTTCGCTCGTAAGAGGCGCGATCACCGCCCTCCGTGACGCCAACGATGCCGTCAAGCAGGTCGCCGCGTTGAGCAAAGCGGACGCCCAGCAGATGCTCGCCGAGTTCGCCATGCGGCAAGCCGCGGGCGAGCGTGAAGAAGCCATGCTGTACATGGCCATCAAGGATGCCAAGCTCGCCGGCAACTGGGATACGCTCATCGACGCCGCCAACCAGAAGGCCGACGAACTCGAAGAGATGGGCAGGCAGGCATTCATCGATTCCGCATCTTCGCTGAGAAGCGCTCATGTTCGTGGCGATGCCGCAGACCGCATCGAAGCGACCGCCCTGCGTCTGGAAGCACTGGGCGGGCTCGAGCCCGAGCCGGAATACGAAGACCCCTCCTCCGAGCCCGAGTTCGAAGAAGAAACCGAGACGCTCGACGAATCTGGCCTCGAAGACCTCACCGCTGAAGACCTCAGCGATATGTCCCTCGAAGAGTTCCTGGCCACGCTGCCCGAAGAGAGCCGCGAGATGATGATGCAGCAGTTCGAGTCGCAGCTCGAGATGCTCAACACAATCGATGACCCCGAGATGCTCTACCAAATCCTGGACCAGATCGACGAGCAGGCCGCGGCCATGCCCGAAGAGCTCGCCATCGGGTTTGAGTTCGTCCGCCAGCAGATCCAGAAACGCATCGACGAGCTCGAGTCCGAGGGCTGATCAGACCCGTTCAGTCAAGAACATCCACGAACGCCCACGCCATCGCGTGGGCGTTTTTCATGCGCCGACCTACAGTCTCCCATGAGCAACGCAAACGCCCAAGAAAGCGTCGAGATCGCCGGCATCCCGGAGATGCCCGATGTCACCCAGCACCTCGTCAAACCAAATGCCCCCGTGATCGGCCGAGTCCACGCGACACGACTGTGCACCCGGTCACGCAAAGCCGCCGGCTTCGTGCGTCATGTCGAGATCGATGTCTCAGGCACCGCCCTGGAGAACAGCTGGCACAGCGGGCAGTCCTTCGGCGTCGTCCCAGCGGGTGAAACTGCTGATGCCAAGCCGCACAAGCTCCGCCTCTACTCCATCGCTGCCCCCACCGGCGGCGAAACAGGCGACGGCAAGATCATCACCACCACCGTCAAGCGCATGATCGACGAGCACTGGGAATCGCACAAGCTCGTCACCGGGCTGTGCTCCAACTACCTCTGCGATCTCAATGTGGGCGACGAGGTCCAGCTCACCGGACCGGTTGGGAAACGATTCCTGCTCCCCAAGGACCCCAGCAAGCACGACTACATCTTCATCGCAACAGGCACCGGGATCGCCCCGTTCCGAGGCATGATTCACGATCTCTTCAAGCTGGGCATGCCCTCACGCGTCGCCATGCTCATGGGCGCCCCGTACGAGACCGACCTGCTCTACCACGACGACCTGACCGCCTGGGCCGACCAGCACGACAACTTCACCTACCACACCGCGATCTCACGCCACACCACTCCCGATCAGCCAAAGCGGCTCTATGTCCAGGATCGCCTCAGCGAGGACTTTGACACACTTGGACCCATGCTCGCCTCTGAACGCACCCTGATCTACATCTGCGGGCTCGCGGGCATGGAGTTGGGCGTCTACCAGCAACTGGCCCGCCTGCTCTCCCCAGAGCAGCTCGCCCAGTACCTTTCTGTCCCCGAGGGGTTCGCTGAGCAGGTGGACCAGTGGGAGCGCTCCATGATCCCCAAGACACTCAAGAAAACCAAGCGAATGATGCTTGAGGTGTACTGATCCGCGTGTCACTCCGGTGTCACAAGCGGGATCTCAAGCCCCTGCCAGGCGTACAGGAACCAGTGCCAACCCAGAAGCCGGGACAATCTGCCGGACATGACCCGCTTTGGGCGATAAACTTGCCCAGGACGCGTCGCGCGTCTCGAATCAGAGCCAATCGCCGGGCCGACCAGCCCGCGTTCACTTCAGCCGAGGGATCGACCTTGAACCCAACCCCCACCGCGTCGCTGATTTCCCGTGTCACCCGCCCGCTGAGCGTGCTGATCCTCGCCTTTGGTGCGTGTACCGCATCGGCCCAGCCCGGGACTTCACTGCCGCGCTCAACGGTCGAGACCATCGGGGTCAACCCGAGCCAGCGCACGCAGATCCAGGAGTTTGTGACGAACTGGTCATCCCGCGTGACCTCTGAAGACGCACAGGACATCAAGCGGGGCATCGAGGCCCTGACCGCCCCGCTCCAGGGACGGGGCGTCTCGGTCGCGTTCCGGCAGGCCTACACCCAGGCGCTCAACCCGCTGTTCAGCGAACTCAAGGCAAACGAGAGCGTCGCCAATAAGCTCAGCCTGCTCCGCATCTCAGCCGATTTGGCGACCCCCACAGCCGTCAACAACATCCAAGGACTGATGAGCGACGACGACCACGGTGTCCGCCTCTTCGCCATCTCCCGCGCCGGGCAGGTCTTCGAGACCACACGCGTGCACGGCCCAGCGATGACCGGCACCGATGCCAACGCGCTGATCAACGCGATCACCGATGCCGCACAACAGAATGCCGACCAGCATGAACTGATCAAAGCCTGCGCCAGAGCGCTCGCCTCGGGCACCACGCTGGGCACCCGCGATCTGGGCGATGCACGCTCCCGTGCCATCATCGCCCTCTCGGATCTCGTCGGCTCACGCCTGCAGGCACTCAACGCCAATGAAGATCCCACCTTCGCACAGTCACTCGCCTTCGATGCCGCCAGCGCCACCACACGCTCGATCTCCGACATCACCGCGAGCGTCACAGCGGAAGCGGCCCGCGCCGCCGTGCGTCTGGGGGGCGACATCATCTCCGTCCCGCTCCGTCGTTATCTCGCCAAGACACTCGAGCCTCAGAACGATCGCGAACTCACCGTTCGCAGCGTCCAGACCGGCGAAACCCTGCTGTACTTCGCCCGACGCAAGGCCGCAGAACTCGACGGGAAGACCGTGAACGACATCGAGACCACCAGCTTCAGCTCACAGCTCGAAGCGGGTGATGATCGCGATTTCCGCAACGACGCCGCCGCCCTGCTGGGCCCGGGCTCACCGATCGTGCGTACCTTCGGCTTCGATGACGACCGATTCCTCCGCTGAGCCCTTTTTCCACCATGCGGCACCGTTCGTGTCACCCTGAGCCGCCCGAAGCGGTAAGGTGTTGTCATGCTGCGTCTGCTCGTTCCCATCGTGCTGCTGCTCGCGCTGGTCGGGGTGTCGGTCTTCTCTGACAACCCCGCCCCCCGCGCCGACCTCGTGTTCATCAACTCGAGCGATGTCAATACGCTCGATCCCCAGCGCATGAGCTGGATGCACGACCTGCGTACCGCCCGCCTCCTCTTCCAGCCGCTGGTGCAGAACGATGTCCTCAGCGACGACTTCGATATCATCCCCGGCGTCGCCGAATCCTGGGAAATCAGCGACGACGCCAGAACCTACACCTTCCACCTCCGACACGACGCCAAGTGGTCCAACGGCGAGCCCGTCACGGCCGAGGATTTCCGCTACTCGTGGCGACGGGCCATGCTGCCCGACCTCGTCTCCGACTATGTCGCGATGTTCATGAACATCGATGGAGCGACCGAGTTCTACGACTGGCGTCTGGCCCAGCTCGACGCGTTCAGCGACCGCGACTTCGCAAACGCCAGCGAACGCCAGCAGGCCGCCTACGACCTCTGGGATGAGACCCACGCCCAGTTCGATGCCCTGGTCGGGATGCAAGCCCCCGACCCGCAGACGCTCGTCGTCCGCCTGAGCAAGCCGGTCCCCTACTTCCTGGATATCTGCGCCTTCGGGGTCTTCGCACCCGTCTACGAACCCCTGGTTGCCCAGTACGAACGCCCAGACCCGCAGACCGGACGCCTGATCCGCCGCCCGGGATGGACTCAGGGCGGCGTGCTCATCTCCAACGGCCCGTTCATCCTCACCCGATGGCGCATGAAACGGGATATGCGCCTTGAGAAGAACCCCTACTTCTGGGATCGGGACAACATCGCCATCGATTCGATCGACATCCCATCCATCAACGATCCCAACGCGGGCGTGCTGGCGTACCAGACCGGAGCCGTCGACTGGATCGCCGATGTCACCGCCCCGTATCGCGGCGAGATGGTCGCCCAGAAGCTCGAATACCTCGCCGAGCACGCCGAGCAGGTCGAGCAGCTCAGGGCTCAGGGGCTCGACCAGTTCAGTATCGATCGCATGCTCCCGCCCGATCCCCGCGCCCACACACACGCCGTCTCGTCCTTCGGGACCTACTTCTACAACTTCAACTGCAAGCCCTTCCTCCCCGACGGGCAGCCCAACCCGTTCGCTGATGCCCGCGTGCGCCGGGCCTTTGCCATGTGCATCGACAAGCGGGCCGTCGCCGATCAGGTGCGCCGACTGGGCGAGCCCGTCGCCAGCACCCTGATCCCCCCCGGCTCGATCGGCGGCTACACCTCCCCCAAGGGGCTGCCAAGCATCAGCGACGCCAAGACACCCGCCGAGCGTGACGCGATCATTGCCCAGGCCCAGCAACTCATCAGCGAAGCGGGCTACCCCCAGGACTTCGTCGTCACCCTGTCATTCAATAAAGACGCCGGGCACGACCTGATCGCCCAGACCGTCGCCAAGAGCTGGCAGAAATACCTCGGCATCCAGACACGCCTCGATCAGAAAGAGATCAAGATCTTCCGCGACGATCTCAAGGACAAACGCTACATGACCGCCCGTGCCGGCTGGTTCGGTGACTACGGCGATCCCACCACTTTTCTCGATATCAACTACTCAACCGACGGCAACAACGATCGGGCCTACAACAACCCCGTCTTCGACGACCTGCTCGACCGCGCCAGCGTTGAACTCGACCCCGAGAAACGCATGGCGATGCTGAGCGAAGCTGAACGCATCCTGATCGAAGAGGACCTCCCGCTTGTGCCCATCTTCCACTACGCGACGATCTACATGTTTGACCCGCACAAGATCACCGGGCTCTCGACCCACCCACGCACCAAGCAGAACGCCTACCTCATCGAGGTCCTGGGCGACGGCAAGGGCCCCGAGCAGCCAAGGCCCATGCACAAGGGCAACGGGCACGACCAAAGCCGAGGGGAGCCCCAGTCATGAGCATGCTCATCCTGCGCCGATTGCTCGCCCTGCCCATCATCCTGCTCGTGGTCTACACCATCACGCTCTTCCTCGCGTGGAAGGTCCCCGGCAACCCGCTGGAAAACCCCGAGAAACGCCCCAAGCCAGAAGTCATCGAGCAGATGAACAAGCAGTACAACCTCGATTCGTTCCCGAGGTTCTACTTCTCCTACCTCGACAGCGCCACGGGCTTTGAGTACCTGCGCGACTGGTTCAGCGGCGAGATCCACAGAGAAAACGAGGCCGCCGTCGCACAGGGGCTCCCCACACCCCAACGCCCCGTCTTCGACTTCGGCCCCTCACTCAAGTACGACGATAAGACCGTCAACGAGATCATCCGCGATGCGCTGCCGGTGTCGGTGACACTGGGTGCCTCGGCGATCCTGATCGCGCTGATCATCGGGACGATCTCCGGGATCATCGGAGCCGTCAAACCCAACTCGATTGCCGACCTCTCAACGCTGGGCGTGGCGATGGTCGGGATCTCACTGCCCAGCTTCGTCACGGGCACGGTGCTGCTGCTGGTCTTCTCGATCTGGCTCGGCTGGTTCCCCGTCGCCCAATGGGGCACGCTGCGCAGCATCGCCCTGCCCGCGTTCGCCCTCTCGCTGCCCTTCGCGGCCTACATCGCCCGCCTGACCCGCATGGGCATGATCGAATCGCTGGGTGCCGACTACATCCGGACCGCCCGGGCCAAGGGCAACCCGGAGCATGTGGTGCTCATCAAGCACGCGCTCAAGAACGCCTTCCTGCCCGTGCTCAGCTACCTGGGCCCGGCGACCGCCTTCGCGATGACCGGCTCGTTCGTGATCGAGCGGGTCTTCACCGTCCCGGGCATGGGCGAACACTTTGTCAGCGCAGTGCAAAACAAAGACCTGTTCCTGATCATCGGGACGGTGCTGGTGTTCTCCACGATGCTGATCGTGTTCAACCTGGTCGTCGATATCCTGTACCGCTGGATCGACCCACGCATCGCCTGATGCGACTCACCACCCATTGACACAGGGCATCGTGGACAGTTCGAGAAACAGGATCTGATCCCGAATATCGAACGCCCCGTCCCGTGTGAGATCGGCGCGGGGGTCCTGACGCAGGTAGGCATCAAGGAATGCGGGGATGTCGTAGAGATCGACCAGGCCGTCGGCGTTGAAATCACCCAGGCAGCGCTCAGGCAGCATCAGCAGTTCGATCCCGCCGTTGTTATTGTTTGCCATGTTGCTGTGCAGCGCGACCGGCTGGTATGACTCAAGGGGCTCACCGACATCGAGCCACGCCGTGTAGGCAGCGGTGGTCTGATCGTGCAACTCCTGAAGCGAGACGATCCCGTATCGGGGAATGCTGATGAAAATCCACGCCTCCTGGCGTTCGCCGAGTCCGTCGGCCCAGGCCCCGTCCTCGGTGGTATCAATGGTTTCAGATGGTTCGGTGTGTTGGTCGTCAGAACTAAAAGCGAACGATGTGGCGAGAGCGCACATGCTTGTACAAAGAACGCGAGATGTCTTCATGCCGAGAGTCTCCGGAAACAGCGGGAGAGAGAGGGTCGGCGATGCTAACTCAAATGCAAGAATGATGCTGAAAAAAGCCCGACGCGACGGGCAATATGGCCAGATTTCACCACCTGAAGAACACCAAAACTGGGGGCTGTCAATACGCGCGTTCGAGCACGAACCAAGCACCCGGCTTCACATCGCAAACGATAAACGCTGCATGTGCCAGTTCTTGTGCTTCCTGCCCGGGTGCGGTCACGCGAAGAGCGATCGGCTGACCCGCATTCACCACGAGCACATTCGATGCGGGGTCGACACCGATGACTGTCCCCAAGATCCGCGTCGGGCGACCGATGCAGGGCTCAAAGCGACGCCCGCCGGCGTCGGGGGTGTCGATTCGTCGTGCATCGGCGAACAAACGCGCCAGCACCATCTCACCAACCAGCGCCCGCACCGGCTCGACATCACCCTTGATGATCAGCTCGATCCGGTAATCGGTGTTTGGGAACCCCATGACCACCCGGGCTGGGTGACGATCGTCCGCATCGAGCACTTCATGGATGGTGCCGCGTGCGAGGGTGGGGTCGAGTTTGGTCGTTGGTGCGGGGTGAAGCATGGGGCAACTGTATCATGCGAGCCGGGCCTTGTCTCAGCTCTGATCATGCCGAGCGGAGTGAATCCGCCCGAATCGCACGCTCGTGTCGCCCCAACCAGCCCTCGACCGCTTCGGGGAACACCGATCGCAGGTACGCGTACTGCGGCTCCATCAGCCCGAGCATCCTCGATCGCTGATCGGGCGTCATACGCATCGCCTGCCCCACATTCGTCCGGATCCCCCACCCATGAGGGGCCCCTCGGGCCCCGAGGAAGGCCAGGATGTCCCCAGCGAGCGATTCGGGCTCGGTTCGGATGCGATCGTAGAGGAACAACCCCAGGTGCCCGGGCTTGAGCGCCGATTGCCAACGCTCGATCGAGCGGGCGTAGTCGCTGTACTCGCAAAAAATGTGCATCGCCCGCTCATCGCCCAGCAGCTCATCGATCGGCTGCTGGATCTTCCCGTCTCGCGTGTTCATCCGGATCTGCGACCAGAGCCGATCGACCGGATCACGCACGAGCAAGACAACGCGCAGGTCCGGGTTCAGGGCGACCGCGTGCTCGATGTTCTCCACGGGCATACACATATACGACGGGCAGACCTCGCCGGCAACCTGATCGGGCCGAGCGTAGGAGAACAAGCGGCGGTACCACTCGTCATCGACCTCACGCTGATCGAACAGGTCCATGAGTTCAAGCGCGGGTGCGATGTCGCGGGTCACAAGCCGATCCCGGCGATAGTACTGCCGCATCGGATCCACCTGCCAGAGCCGGTACTTCCGGGCCCAGGCACGGTCGCGTTCGCGGGCCTCGAGCAGGTAGTTCGACTCCTTGACGGGCGGGACAAACACCCCGCTCGATTCGCGCATGACCACGAACATCCATGTTGTGCCCGCTTTTTGCGCACCGACGCAGAGAAAGTCCGGCGCACGCTGGGTCTCAGCTTTCAGCATGCGGCCCCCCTCAGCGCCCGCTCATGGACCGATCGCCACAGGGCGACACGCTCTGGGTACATCGACGAGAGGAAGTCGTATTGGGGTTCAAGCAGTTCAAACAACCGGGCCCGGTACGCGTCGGGCATCGGTGCGGGATTCCCCACATTCACCATGCCCAGCGCCGGCAACTCGGGCTCGCGTGTGTAGCCGATGTGTTCCAACGCCTCCCTGAAGACCGCGTCCGGCCGCTCCGCGATGTCGTCGAAGAGGAACAGACGCAAACGATCGCCGACATGGCTCTTCCAGCGCGAAATGGACTGCGCATAGTTGGAGTTATCGAGAAAGTTCTGTAAGCCACCGGGCGTGCGAAAGAGCTGTTCGATATCGACTGCATCGCCCAGACGCTTCTTCCGCATGCGGATGTTCGACCAGCACCGATCAACAGGATCACGGATCAGCAACACGACGCGAACCTGCGGGTTCAACGCGTTGACGCGCTGAATGTCGTGGTCGGGGAGCTTGAAGTAGGTCGGGCAGACTTCACCACAGAGATCACCCGCGCGTGCGAAGGAGAAGACCTGACGATACCAATCGTCATCGACCCGCTCGGCGCGGCAATGCGCGAGTTGCTCTTCGATGCGATGGTGATCCCGCAGGTAGCGGAGCTGGTGATACTCGCCCTGAATCTTCTTGGCTTGGCCCCGGCGCATCTCAGTTGTCCACTTGGGCGGGTTGGAGGCACTCTCGAGGAAGTAATGAAGCTCCTTGAGCACCGGCAGGAACACCCCGGGCAATCGCATGAGCGAGCAGTGCAGCCAGCTTGTTGCTGCTTTCTGCGCACCAACGCAGAGAAAGTCCGGCGGTCGGGGGATCGGGTTGGAGCGGTCACGCTGATTCATTTCCTGGATTCACGCCGCCGATTGCAGCGCCCCCTCGTGTTTCATACGCCATTGAGCAACCCGCACAGGGTCGATCGTCTCGAGGAACGCGTACTGCGATTTAAGCAGCGTGTACAGCCGCTCACGATACCCGATCGGCATCGGGGTCGGCTCGCCCACATTCATCGGGGGCCGGGCCTTGGGCAATCCGGGACTGCCCCGATAGCCGATATGGTCCAGGATCTCCCCCAGCGTTTCCCGCGGCCGCTCGGCGATGTCGTCGAAGAGCACCACCCGCAGCCGATCCCCCACGCCCGCTCGCCAGCACGGGATCGCCTCGCTATAGCGTGTGTAGTCGATGAAGATTCGCAGCGCGTCGGGGTCGGCGATGAGCCGATCGAGATCGACCGCCCCGCCCCGCTGCTTCTTGTGCATGCGGATCCCCGACCAGATGCGATCGACCGGGTCCCGCACAAGCAGCACGATGCGAACCTCAGGGTTGATCGCGTTCACCCGCTCGATGTCATACGCAGGCAGCCCGAAGTACGAGGGGCAGACCTCGCCACGCAGGTCCCCCGGCTCGGCGAACGAGAATACTTGTCGGTACCAGGCCTCATCAACCAGCTCCGCGCTGTAGTGCCGGAGTTGGGCCTCGATGTGCCGGTGCTCGCCCGTCAGATCCGAACGCTGGCGATACACCCCCAGGAGCTTCTCCGACTGCCCCCGGCGCAGGCCGCCGGCCCATGCGAAGGGCGTCACCGAGGTCTCGCGGAAGAAGTGCGACTCCTTCACCACCGGCAGGAACAGCCCGGGCAGTCGCTTGAGCGAGCCGTACAACCAGCTCGTCGCGGCTTTCTGCGCGCCAACACAGAGAAAGTCAGGGTGATCGGGCATATTGACGCTATCGGTGTTCATCTCTACGGGGCTTGAACCCCGATCAGAAACCGACGGCTTGGCTCGGTTCGGGGCGTGGGACCTCGCGTCCCCCCGGGCCCATACGCAGGAAGTTCCACAGCATGATGACCCCCTCGGGGGTCATGAAGCTCTCGGGGTGGAACTGCACGCCCTCCAGCGGCTGCTTGCTCGGATCGGCCCAGACCCGGCGAAGCCCCATCACGACCTCGACCCGCTCGCCGTCGATCTCGTCGAAGCAGGAGGCGCTGACGGCCCAGCCGTCCTGACCGAGTTGCAGGTCCGGCACGGTATTGCGGCGGACCACGAGTGAGTGGTACCGGGCTACGGTGGTTGGTGTGGAGACCCCCTCGAACACCCCTTGCCCGTCGTGGACGATCGAGGAAGTCTTGCCGTGCATCAGCAGCGGGTGGCGTTCGACGACCATGCCGTTGATATCAGCCATGCACTGGTGCCCGAGGCAGACGCCCAGCACGGGGACCCGGCCGGCGAAATGCTCGATGATGTCGCCCGAAACGCCCGCTTCCTTGGGGGTGCAGGGGCCGGGTGAGATGATGACATGGCTCGGCCCCCGCCCATTGTCGAGCTGCTGGGCCTGATCGGGGGTGATCTCATCATGGCGCACCACGACCAGATCGCGTCCGGGCTCGAGCGTGCGATCAAGCTCGCCCAATCGCTGCACGAGGTTCCATGTGAAGGAATCGTAGTTGTCGATCAGCAGAATCATCGATCAACAATAGCCGGGTCTCGCGTCCCTGATCGAAGTGGGCCACTATCATGCCCGCGTATGACCGGCCTGGGACTCTTCGAATCTGTGCACATGCTCCATCGCGCCTGGCGGTACCGCAACCGGACCGAGCGTGACGAGCTGCGTTTTCTGCTCGCCCAGCAGCTGCGTGGCAAGCTGGTACTGGATATCGGTGCCAACGCGGGGATCTACAGCTACTGGATGTCCAAAGCCGTGGGCCGAGAAGGGCGTGTGATCGCCTTTGAACCCCAGCCCGAGATGATCGATGCGCTCAAGAAGCTGCGTCACTCGTTCAAGCTGCACCAGCTGGAGATCGCCGAGACGGGGCTTTCCAGCCAGCCGGGGCAGGCCACCCTGCGACGGGTGATGTCCCACCTGGGCGGGGCCTCGATCGAACGCGACCTGCCCGAGGCGGACGACTCCTTCACGATCCCGCTCACGACGATCGACGCGTATATCGAGGAGCACGCCGATCGGCCGGTGTCGTTCATCAAGTGCGATGTCGAGGGGCACGAGCCGGCGGTCTTTGCCGGCGCCATGAACACACTCCAGCGGGACATGCCCACGCTGCTCTTTGAGCTGCACGACAAGCAGGTGAACGAATCGGACCTCTTCGAGCAGCTCGGATCGATCGGCTACAGCGCCTACTACCTGCACGATGGCAGGCAGCATCCGATCGAAGAGCTTGCTCAGGCCCGCGCTTCGATCGACAAGCCCTACCTGAACTATGTCTGCGTCCCGTACCGGGATCGGAACTGACAAACGATGCCCGTACCGCGCAGAGAAAAGCGGACCGCAAATCAGCGGTCCGCTCGGGTCATTCTTGTGTTGCGATCAGGCGGCCTTGTTCATCCAGGTCGTGCCGGCGACGCCGTCCTGGGTCACAAGGAACAGGTCCTGCGTGATCGGGTAAGGCAGTCGTGAGAAGTCCTCGGCCACACGCTTGCGCAGGCGATCGACAAAGTCGACCGGCTCGCAGCTGAGGGCGATGAACATATCCCGCGCCGGTGTTGCGACATAGAAGTCCGCCCCGAGCTGATGGGCCAGCTTCGCGTGCAGGTCGCTCATGAGCAGGCGTGCCGCGTCGTAGCCGTCCTGTTCTGCGACGATCACCGCCCGTCCGCCCTCGGCCGATTCGATGACCTGCATCTCAAGCTCCGGTGCGTACAGATCGAGGTTCTCGCGAGCGATATCCTCGAGTTCGTCGATGGTGATCCCCCACCGCACGACCTGCTCGGTCGTGATGCTCACGGTCATGTGCGGCATGTCGAGCACGAACACGATGACCGTGTTGTTCACGAAGGGCACATGGGCCACGAGTTCCTCGCTCAGGTGCTCGAAGATCGAGACGGGCTGGATGCGGGGCATGATGCGTGCCTTGACCTGATCGAACGACTCGTCGGCGACCTCCATCGACTCGCCCGCGAAGAGCTGATCGAGGAAGTGTTCCACGATGTCCGTCCCGCGATCGGGCTCATGGGCCACCATGCGGAAGAGGTTTTCCAGATCGAGACGACGACCGTTGACGAGCAGTTCCTGCGCGTTGACGCGATCGATCTTGAAACCCGGCTGCATGCGCTCGATGAGCTTGGCGACCTGTTCGGCGAATGCCTCGGGTTCGATGGGCATGGATCCCATGGACGGCTCCTTGGTGTCCCGCGTAGGGGGGATGAAGAACACGATCCCGCACCACGCGGGATTCAAAGCCCCCATCGACCCTGTTGGGCGTGATCTGGACCGTCAACCCGATGCTGAGGTCCTGAAGCCCATGAACACGAACCGATGGGTCGAAGATGCCGGTTAGTTCGGTCGATAACCCGCGCCAGGGGGTCTGCAATGCCCGAAAATCAATCGTCGCAACCTTGTCAGGTCCGATTTGGCAAACCCGTGATGGGCGGCTAGAATCGTGGCCTGATACGGGAAGGGCCATTGAGGTGTCGTGGGACATCTCGGCGACCTCTTCCCTTCCCAAACCGGAGACGACGCTGTGACCGAACAGGAAATTGAAGCAAAGGTGATCGAGATCGTGGCTGAGCAGATGGGCGCCGACAAGGCGAAGATCACCCGCGATACCAGCTTTGTCGAAGATCTCAACGCCGACTCACTCGATACCGTTGAGCTCGTCATGGAGTTCGAAGACGAGTTCGAGACATCCATCCCCGATGAGCAGGCCGAGAAGATCCAGACCGTCGGCCAAGCCGTCGACTTTATCAAGCAGGCCAACGGGGTCGATTGACACCCACACCGCAGGCAACACCGGCAACCCCATCAGCATCGCTGGTGGGGTGCTGTGATTCATAGCCCGGCGTTCAACGAAACACGAGAGCATCGAGCCCATGTCCAATCAGTCACATCGTCGAGTTGTCATCACCGGCTACGGTGCCCTCACTGACCTTGGGCACAGCGCCGCCACCACATGGGAAGCCATGAAGGCGGGGCAATCGGGTATCGCCCACATCCAGCACCCTGATTTCGATCAGTACAAGGACTGGGCGGTCGAGATCGCCGGGCAGGTCTCAGACTGGGACCCGGCGTCGGTGATCGACAAGAAAGAGGCGAGGCGATTGGACCGCAGCGCCCAGCTCGGGTTGGCGGCTGCGATCGAAGCCGTCAAGCACTCGGGATGGGACCCCAGCTCGGGTGACCCGACACGCCACGGGGTTGTGGTCGGCTCGGGTATCGGTGGCATCTACGCCATCGAGCAATCGGTGATGACCCTGCGGGAGAAGGGCCCCTCGCGGATCAACCCCTTCACCGTGCCCAAGCTGATGGTCAACGCCATCACGGGCAACATCGCCATCCAGTTCAATATGCAGGGCCCGGCCAGTGCCCACGCGACCGCGTGCGCCTCCTCGGGCCACGCGATCGGCGACGCGATGAGCTACATCCGGTCGGGCAAGGCCGATGTGATGATCGCCGGCGGCTCAGAAGCCGCGGTCACCCCGCTGTGCATCGGTGCGTTCATGACCATGAAGGCGCTCTCGACCCGCAACGACGAGCCCACCCGCGCTTCGCGTCCCTTCGACAAGGACCGCGACGGGTTCGTGCTCGCTGAGGGTGCGGGCATGTATGTGCTCGAGTCCGAAGAGCACGCCAAGGCACGCGGGGCCACCATCTACGCCGAGCTGACGGGCACGGGCAACTCCTGCGACGCCAGCCACATCACCGCCCCCAACGCTGAGGGGCGAGGGGCGTGCAACTCGATGAAGTGGGCGCTGGAAGACGCCGGGCTTACGACCGATGACATCAACTACATCAATGCCCACGGCACATCGACGCCCCTGGGCGACAAGGCCGAGGTCTATGCCGTCCAGCAGGTCTTTGGCGCCCGCTCCAAGCCCGGCAACGATCTCGTGATGAACTCGACCAAGTCCATGCACGGGCACTGCCTGGGTGCGTCAGGCGCAGTCGAACTCATCGCCTGCATCGGGGCGATCAATGAATCGCTGGTCCCCCCCACCATCAACATCGACAACCTCGACGATGGCTTCGATCAGATCGACATCGTGGCCAATCAGCCCCGCGAGATGTCGGTGAAGCATGTGATGAACAATACCTTCGGCTTCGGCGGGCACAATGTGACCCTGATCTGCTCGAAGTACGAGGGCTGATCGCCCCAAACCCAGACCCCAAATCCTGACCCCAATCCCATTGGCACCGCCCTTGCGTAACTCCCAGAGCGTTCCGCGTTTGTGCATGCGCTCTGAAGCAGAGCGCAGAAGTTGCCGATGGAGTTGATATGAGCAGCATCGATTTGCGCCGCATCATGAAGATCGAGGTCCCCTTCGTGGTGGTGCTGGGCCAACGCCCACTCAAGGTCCATGACATCCTCAACTGGGTCCCGGGCTCAATTATTGAGCTGGGTAAGGACGCCGAGGAAGACCTGGAGATCCGCGTCAACAACAAATGTGTGGGCAACGGCACCGCCGTCAAGGTCGGTGAGAACTTCGGCGTGCAGTTCAACTACATCGGCGACCCCAAGCAGCGCATCGAGGCACTGCGGCCCGAGTCAACTGATGAGTTCGATGAACTCGGTGACGAAACCTCACCCGAGGCCGCTGCCGCGGCGCTGCTCGACGAGAAGCCTTGAGCCATCACCCTGAATGAACCAGCCGGATGCGGATCACCCGTTCAGCGTGTGAAGTCGCGTCCCTGGATCCCGTCTCGCGTGGCCCAGAAGAAGGCGGGGTACTTGCCCATGCCTGATTCCTGGACACCGATCTCAAACCCGTCTTCGTGCATCGAGTAGTACTCCAGCGCGTCGTATGAGGGGTTCCGCTCGTCGGTCGGTGAACACCCCAGAACCGGGGGGGCATGTAAACGGCAGGCAAAAACAGACCCACCAAGACCCGAACCAGCGTAACGCAGCATCGGGGAAAACACAAGAAGCGTTCAACATCGCCCGGATTCGTCCTGATACTCCGCCATATGCCCTGTTTTTGGGCGAATCGGTCTGGATGAGGCAACAGCGCCCGGCGGACAGCCGATAGCATCTTCAGCTTGCACACGCAAATACGCCCATGTTGACCTGAGTACGAGACCCACCATGCCCAGAGATATCCCCGTCGGGAACGGAAGCCTGCTCATCACCTTTGACGATCTGTACCGGATCCGAGACCTGTACTCGCCGCGTGTTGGGCGACACAACCACACCAACGGGCATGTGCAGCGATTCGGGGTCTGGGTGGACGGGGAGATGGCCTGGATCGAGGACGAGGGCTGGCACCGCGACCTGCGGTACAAGCCCGACTCACTCACCACCGAGGTCACGCTCACCCACCACAACCTGGGCATCGAGATCGTGTGCAACGATGTGGTCGATATCCATCAGCCCGTGTATTTCAGGCATTTCACCGTGCGTGATCTGGCCGGGGCCGCGCGGGATGTGCGGGTGTTCTTCCACTGCGACCTTTCGATCAACGGCTCACCCGTGGGCGACACGGCCAACTACGACCCGACCACCCGTGCCGTCATCATGTACAAGGACGATGCGTACTTCCTGATCAACACCTGCGATCAGAACAAAGCGGGCGTGGAGCACTGGGCGATCGGTGCCAAGCGTGTGGGCGGTGCCGAGGGCACCTGGCGTGATGCCGAGGACGGCCAGCTCGGTCGCAACGCGATCAGTCAGGGCTCGGTCGACGCGACGGTGGGCATCAACCTGCAGATCAAGCCATTCGAGTCGCAGGAAGCGACGATGTGGATTGTCTGCACCGAGGACTACGAAGATGCCAAACGCATCAACCAGCGCATCTGGGAGATCGGGCCGGAGCGTCTGATCACCCGGACCGAGGCGTACTGGAAGCTCTGGTCGCGCAAGGAACCGATCAACATCGGTGCCCTGCCCGAGCCCGTGCAGGACCTGTACTACCGCAGCCAGCTGATCCTGCGTACGCAGATTGACAACGGCGGCGCGATCATCGCGGCCAACGACAGCGACATCACCCACTTCGCCGGCGACCACTACTCGTACTGCTGGATGCGTGACGGCGCACTGGTCGCGCACGGGTTGATCCTGGCCGGTCAGAGCGAGCTGAGCCGCAACTTCTTCCGATTCGCGGCCAAGTGCATCGGTGACAAGCCCTACTTCCTGCACAAGTACACGCCCGAGGGCAATCTGGCCAGTTCGTGGCACCCGTGGGTGCTCGATGGTCAGGCCATCCTGCCCATCCAGCAGGACGAGACGGCCCTGACAGTCTGGGCCCTGCGTGAGCATTACGAGGCGTTCCGGGATGTGGAGTTCATCAAAGAACTCTACATCTCGCTGGTCGTCCGGCCAGCCCAGTGGATGCTCGAGCACCGCGATCACAACGGGCTGCCCCTGCAGTCGTGGGACCTCTGGGAAGAACGACGCGGGATCCATACCTTCACTGTTGCCGCGACAATCGGGGCGCTTAACGCGGCGTCCAAGTTCGCCCGTGATTTCGGCGAGATGGACCGGGCGGCGTCGTTCCGCGAGGGTGCCGAACGCATGAAGGGTGCCCTGCGTCGTCACATGTGGCACAAGGAACGCAAGCAGTTCGCCCGCATGGCGGTCCCGCTGGAAGACGGCAGCTACCGCTTGGACATGACACGCGACAGCGCCAACTACGCCCTGTTCGCCTTTGGGGCGTTCGAGCCCGACGACCAAATGGTCGAATCGGAGATGAACTCGCTGCGTGATGTGCTGTGGGTCAAGACCGATGTCGGCGGGTGCGCCCGCTACGAGCGTGACTACTACCACCAGGTCGAGACCGAGAAGACCGACGAGGTTCCGGGCAACCCGTGGGTGATCTGCACGCTCTGGCACGCCCAGTACCACATCGCCAAGGCCAAGACCCTGACCGAGCTTCGGCTCGCGATCCCGCTCTTGGAATGGACGACGCAGCGAACGCTGCATTCGGGGGTTTTGGCAGAGCAGTTCGACCCGTATTCGGGGGCCCCGATGAGCGTGTCGCCGCTGACCTGGTCGCACGCGACGGTGGTCAGCACCTGCGTGATGTACGCCCGCAAGTATGACGAGCTCAGCGCCCGGACCAATCAGAGCAACGGCAAGAAACAGGCCAAGTCCTGATCCCAACCGAGCCCGGCGTCATCGCTCCGGGTTCATGGTGCGCATCACCGCCGGCTTGCCCCGGTGGGACGAGTCCACCACCACCATGATGCGTGTGGTGCTCTCGTTCTCAAGATTGATGAACCGGTGGTCGGCGTCTGCTGGGAAGTTGGCGCTCTCCATCGCGTCGAGCTGGATGGACTCGTCGCCCTGCTCGAGCACGATCTTGATCTGCCCCTCGAGGCAGGTCACATGCTCGATGACCCCTGGGCCGTCGGAGTTCCAGTAGACCTCGGTGCTGGGTGGGAACACGAACATCAGGACCTGGATGCCGTGCTGCACCATCGGTGGCGAGAGCAGGTGTCGTTCGACGCCGCAGCTCGGGTCGACGAGGACCTTGCGCCGATCGCCATCGAGTTTCTCGAACTGGACTTCGGGTGGGACATCCAGCAGGTCCGATATCTGGCAATCGAGCCCGACCGAGATGTTGCAGGCGACCCGAAGCGTCGGGTTCTTTTTCCCGGTCTCGATGTCGCTGAGCATGGCTTTGGACACACTGGCCCGTTCTGCGAGATCGCTGAGGGACATGCCCGCCTGTTTGCGTCGTATTCGTACGGCTTGGCCGAACTCCATGCGGTCTCCTGATCAAAAATCCCTATTCACTGCATTCTGGTGAATTTTGTTCGCCTTAGCGAATACTTTCTGCCGATCCATCGTACACTATAGCGAACACCCTGGCCGGTCGAGTGTTCCCGTGAAGATTCCAGACCGATGAAAGGAGTACCCCAATGCGTAAGAACCCATGTTTGAACTGCTGGTCATCGTATCCCACTCGGCATGAGTCACTCATGCTCATCGGTCTCGGGCTGATTGTGGGGCTCATCCTGACCGGCTACTTCGCGGCCTGAGTCGAGACAAACTCGCACGGCCTGCATCAGCGAGAAGCTTGCTGTACAATCTTGGCGAGCGCCTCGATATCTTTCGTCTCGAGAACCCGCTCGATCTCTTTCGACTCAACCTTTGCCCTCTCTAGTGCTTGCCCGGCTCGATTCCAGAGTCGGGCAAGCTTTTTTTGATCCCCCGCCGCCAGGGCCATGTCTGTGACAATCTCGCCAAGCCGCGTGATCACGATCGTGTCGAGGTTGTCGTAATAGCGGTTGATGATCTTGCGCTGATGGGATGAGAACTCACGCCCTGAGGCCATGGGATGCTCCAAATGTGGTCGTGCCGGTCATTGGTGGTTTTCGACTGGGGATGTTGGGAGAGAGAAGATTAGGCGTTGGGGCCGGGGTGTGGTTTGTTTTCACCGAGCCAATGCACCGCACAGGGCACCCGGCAATCCTGAATCCAGAAAAGGGCATCACGCGCGCTCGGTCCAGATGCGTTCCTCGATTTGACACTGCTCACACCATCGAAAGTACTTCGGCCCCTCCTTGCGGATCCGAACGCCCTTCCCACGATGACCTTCCGCCCCGCAGGCCGAGCAGATCGTCGGCATTGAGGTGGTCTTCCCACAGCTCAGGCACTTCCAGTAGTACCCGTACTTCCCCCACTGGGCCGTGAGATCTGAGCCGCCGCAGTCTTTGCATGCTGCCCCAGGCGGAGAACTCGTCGCGGGCTTTGGCGTATTCGCAGCTGTTGAAACAGGAGGCCTTGGCGTGGCACCGGATTGGTCTGCTGACACCGCCCGCTCTTTGGGCTGATGGCTGCTTGCGAGGAACTCGGCAACCGCCGCAGTTTCCTCGGCCTGCATCAACCAGACACCATAATCTCCCTTTGGTTCACCTAAGAGCCTGCTCGCGGCCTTATGCCTTTTGTGTTCCTTGCGGATCTTGGCCGGGACGAGATCGGCCTTGCTTACGAAAGTGCGGAACGGTTTCGTGGGTTCCTTCCACTGATTCACCCGGCGGATCTTTCCCTGATCCGAGATCGCCACGATGATCTGGATGGGCATATTGCGAAAACCACGCTGATCAGATCCTGCGACGAGTTTGGCAAGCGTCCTCAGCCCCGTGTTCACCTTCCCGAGCAGATCTTGTCTATGTCGCTGGAGATAGGATCGCAGGAACTCGCCCTGACGGCGTGCCTGCTGGATCGGGGATGGAAACCCTTGCTCTTGCCCGCGAAACCGACGCGTCCACTCGTCGCCTCCAGCCCCATCGTCACGCACACTCACTTCGTCCGTCACCGACTTACTCTCCACGATGATTGCGCCGCACCGGTGAAGGATGAGGTGGTCGATCTGACAGACGCCTGGACGCCCATCGTGCTCCGGTTGATGCCGATCAACGAGGCGTAGATCATTGAGAACCAGCACCGCCGGATCGGTCACAAACTCCCGGTGGAGATAGAAGGCCATCTGCCGCTCGGCCTCCGCGCCCGCCCGAACCCTCGGGTCTACTGTTTGTATCTGCTTTTCAACTTGTTTTACGATCATGCCTGTCCTTGTTCATCATACATGGCCAGAACGGATTTGATACAATATGGCGATGCCCGACCCGGGGGATACACCAAAGCATCTACCAGACGGACTCTACGACCACCTTGTCGATGTCGCGCTGAAAGCGAAGCTCGATGGTATCGGCGACCCACGGCTGGCTGAGTTGGCCGATGTCGACAGCGAGGATGCTCATTCGGCGATCGCTCAGTATCTCGAACGCTTGCTCGCCGCATCACTGTCCACGCTCCGTGGTCGTGAATCCGCCGATCGCCAACGCCGACTCGTTGATCGCGTGATCGAGACCCTGGTTGCTGAACTCGGCGACGATTGGACCGACCGGTTCAACCTCGCCAGCCCGCTTCGTCGGCTGATTGCGGTCCATTCAGAGCCACAAGCCGGGGGAGCGTCCCGCCCCGATACCCCGCTCGCGCGTTCAGCCCTTCTCACTGGCACCCGACTCGATCCCTCGCTGGCTTCCCAGCTCTCCAAAGAGTTTGCGGCCGCTGACCGTGTTGACATCCTGTGCTCCTTCATCAAGTGGAGCGGCATCCGCCTGCTTCTCGATGCGCTGGGCGAGCTGACCGCGACACCACACCCGGACGGCCCGCGTCTCCGCGTCATCTCTACGAGCTACATGGGCGCGACTGACGCCAAAGCAATCGAAGCCCTCCGCGACCTGCCCAACACTGAGGTCAAGGTGTCCTATGACACCAACCGCACCCGCCTGCACGCCAAGGCCTACCTGGCCCATCGCGAGACTGGCTTCGGGAGTGCATATATCGGTTCGGCCAACGTCTCCCGGGCTGCGCTCTCAGAAGGGCTCGAATGGACGAGCAAGATCAGCCAGTACGAGCTCCCGCACCTATGGCAGAAGATCGTCGCGACATTCGACTCGTATTGGAACGACGACGAGTTCGAGTGCTTTGACGCGGATGCCTCACCGAGACTCCGAGAGGCAATCAGTCGGGAACGCACCCAAGGCAACGTCGAGATTGGCGCTCTGCCCACCTTCGATCTGCGCCCCTACCCGTTCCAAGAAGAAATCCTGGATGCGATCGCGGCTGAGCGTGAGGTGCAGGACAAGCACCGCCACCTCGTTGTCGCCGCGACGGGCACCGGCAAGACCATGATCGCGGCGTTCGATTACAAGCGGTGGGCTGGCAACAGCAGGCCCTCGCTGCTCTTCGTCGCTCATCGCGAGGAAATCCTCCGCCAGGCACTCGGCACCTACCGTGGCGTGCTCCGCGATCAGAACTTTGGTGACCTGCTCATCGGCGGGACCAGCCCGGAACAGCACGACCACCTCTTCTGCTCGATCCAGAGCTACAACAGCCGCGAGTTGCACAAGCTTGCTGCGGATCGTTTCGACTACATCGTGGTGGATGAGTTCCACCACGCTGCGGCCCCCAGCTACCGCCAGTTGCTCGAAACAGCACGCCCAGGTGTTATGCTGGGCCTGACCGCAACCCCAGAGCGTGCCGATGGCCTAGATGTCCTCACGTACTTCGATGGCGAACCAACCGCCGAGGTTCGCCTGCCCGACGCGATCAGCCGTCG
This sequence comes from Phycisphaerales bacterium UBA3190, assembly GCA_002364005.1. Lineage (GTDB taxonomy): Bacteria > Planctomycetota > Phycisphaerae > Phycisphaerales > UBA1924 > UBA1924. Next base: position 59,167 of record DEXG01000008.1, on the reverse strand, counting down.
ACTGCTCTGTCCGTTTCAGTACTTCGGTGTGGCAGACAGCGTCAACCTCAATGGCTTGAAATGGCAGCGTGGCGGCTACCGGATCGAAGACCTCGACGCGGTCTACACGGGCAACGATGCCCGTGCAGGACTCGTGCTCGACAAGGTTCATGAAACGCTGCTCGACCCGCTCCAGGCACGGGGGCTTGGATTCTGCGTCAGCGTCGCCCACGCCAACTTCATGGCCCGTTTCTTTTCCAACCACGGCATCCCCGCGATCGCCCTCTCCGCTGGCACCCCGAGCGATGAACGCCGTGCCGCCAAGGAGCGACTGGTCCGTCGGGAGATCAACTTCATTTTCGTGGTCGATCTCTATAACGAGGGTGTGGACATCCCGGAAATCGATACGGTCCTCTTCCTGCGTCCAACCGAGAGTCTGACGGTCTACCTGCAGCAGCTTGGTCGTGGGCTGCGTCTACATGACGACAAGGACTGCCTGACCGTTCTTGATTTCATCGGGGCCCAGCACCGGCAGTTCCGCTTCGCCTCGCGGTTTCGTGCGTTGAGTACCGATCCAACCGGTCGGCTTCATCGTGAGATTGAGTCCGGCTTCCCGCACCTGCCCGCGGGATGCTTTATCCGGCTCGAACGCGTTGCCCAACAACGCGTGCTGGAGAATGTTCGTCTATCACTGACGCTTCGTCGGCCCCAGATGGTGCGGGATATCAAACATCTTGCCCATCACCTCGGGCGTGTGCCGACGATCAGAGAGACGCTTGAGTACCTCGACGCCACGCTCGATGCGATGCTCAAAAGAGGACTCTGGAGCCGCATTCTCAGCGACGCCGAACTCGCCGAAGCCCCTGTCAGCGATGACGAGGATCGGCTCGCCAAGGGCATCCATCGCCTGGCGCACATCGATGACCCGCAGCAACTCCGCTACCTGCTGGCCCACCTCGATGGGTGCCCTCCTGAGGATCCGCTCGCTGAGCGACGCCGGGCCATGCTGCATGTGTCACTCTGGGGCTCCGACGGAGCCTCCATGGCCCCCGACGAAGCCGACGCGCGTCTACGGGCAAATCCAAGTGCAATGGCCGATCTCCGAGCCGTGCTTGAGTATCGTCTCCGTCATACGCGTACCAGGCCCACAGAGCTGCTTCCGCACCTGGCCGGCCCGCTGGCGCTCCATGCCTTATACACACGCGACGAAGTCCTCATCGGCCTTGGCCACTGGGACCTGAACCGCCGACCCGATTTCCGGGAGGGTGTGCTTCACATCCCGCAACGCAAGATTGACGCGTTCTTTGTCACGCTGCATAAGACGGAGGAGGCATATTCACCAACCACTATGTATGAAGATTACGCGATCAGCGATCAGCTCTTCCACTGGCAGTCGCAGAGCACCACATCGGCCGACTCCCCCACTGGGCAGCGGTATATCCGCCATCGCGAGCTGGGCTATACCCCATTGCTCTTTGTCCGCGAACGCAAATCCCTCCCCAGCGGGCCCGCCGCCCCGTACGCGTTCCTCGGCCCCGGCGACTATGTCTCGCATGATGGCAGCCGACCGATGAGCGTCGTATGGCGATTGCGGACCCCGATGCCCACGCGGCTGGCAAGGGTGGCCGTCGGTTAGAAGAAACTCTGCGTCGGGGGCGGATCCTCGCCAGGAGCAGCCCCGAAGCCGACGACTCAGCGGAGTGGGCCGCAGTTTGCCCGAGCACGCCATGACCAACTCGATCGCAAGGTCTATTCCCACAGGATCGGGTGTACCCTACGTGACAACAAGCCCGGAGCGTACATGCTTTGGGTGTGGGCGGACGGCCAAAATTGCGGCTAAATGGCCCAAAGGCAGTGTTTTACCCATCGACTCACTGGAGGATGGACTGCATTGCTGTGGCCAGTTGGGAAGTACCCCCCGAAGGACTCGAACCTTCAACCCGCTGATTAAGAGTCAGCTGCTCTACCGATTGAGCTAGGGAGGCAAATTGTCGACCCAAATATAGGCCCCTGAGGATCGCGTGTCCAGTTGTGAATCGTTGACTCTGAGGGGTCGTGCGACTATCGTTCCCGTCCAACTCCGGTGTCGTCACCGGGTTTGAGGTTGATCATCCCGCGGCCGCCTGGCCGCCTATCCCCGCTCGGGACCATGACTTGGGCAGAAGCCCGCCTGGTCCAAGAGCATCAAGGAGCGCTCCCATGCTTCCAGCCCAACGCCAAAGCCGTGGTCGCAGCAAGCGCCGTCGTGCACATGACGCCATCACTGGCAAGAAGCCCACGATCTGCCCGCTCAGCGGCATGCCCAAGCTTCACCACCGCGCATGCGCCGAATCGGGCTATGTTCGCCCCGGCCTGCGTATCAAGGTTCGCAAGCTCGGCATCGGCACCAACGCCTGATCACCGATCCAACACCCTGACACGCTCGGAGCTCGGCCTTGTCGATCCGCATTGCCATTGATGTCATGGGCGGGGACCACGCACCCGCAGCCATTCTCGATGGGTGTATCAGCGCGCTGACCCACCTCGGGCCAGACGATACGCTCGTTCTCATCGGTCCTGAGGATGTCATCGCTGGCACGCTCAGCGATAAGGGGATCGAGGACCAACGCATTGAGATTGAGCACGCGAGTGAATCGATCCCGATGGGTGCCTCCCCCACCGTCGCCGTACGCCAGATGCAGGACTCGTCGATCGTCAAGATGGCGAAGCTCGGCTCCAAGAAGGCCGAGGTCCTCTGCGACGCGGTCATCAGCGCAGGCAACACCGGCGCGTGCGTCGCCGCGGGGCAGATGCACATGAAGCGACTCTCGGGCGTGCACCGCCCGGGCATCGCGGTGACCTTCCCCTCATTCCACGGCCCGGTCGTGCTGTGCGACGCGGGGGCCAACCCCGAGCCGCGTGCGACACACCTGTGGCAGTACGGGATCATGGCGGAGATCTATGCCAAGCGGGTGCTCAACATCGATTCGCCACGCGTCGGGCTGATGAACATCGGCTCCGAAGAGGGCAAGGGCTCGCTGCTGGCCAAAGAGACCGCCGAGCTGCTCAGGCGCACGCCAGACATCAACTACATCGGGTTCATCGAGGGACGGGATATCTTCTCGGGCACCGCGGATGTGATTGTTACCGACGGGTTCGTGGGCAACACCGTGCTCAAGATGGCCGAGGGATTCGCCAAGAGCATCTTCCAGGCGATCGCCCAGGAGATCTTCGAGCACGACCCGAAGATGGCGATGCAGTTTGAGCCCATCGTCAAGCAGATCTACAAGAAGAACGATTACCATGAGTACGGCGGGGCCCCGCTGCTGGGTGTCAATGGCGTGATGATGATCGCCCACGGTACCAGCGAGGCGAGGACCATCAACGCCGCGATCCGCAACACACTCGAGTATGTGCGCGGGCATGTCAACGACGAGATCGTTGCCCGCCTGAGCCAGCTTGAGACCATCGAGCAGGGTGAGCCAGCATCATGACGAGCACCCGCGGCGATCACGCCATCGGAAACACAATCGGCGTCGAGATTCTCGGCTCCGGGTCGCACCTCCCAGAGACACGCCTCACCAACGCGGATCTCGAAAAGGTCATGGAGACCTCGGGCGAGTGGATCGTGAAGCGTACCGGGATCGAGGAACGCCGCATCGCCCAGTGGGACAAGGGTGAGAAGTCGTCCACCCTGGCGACCGGCGCGTTGCAGAAGGCGCTCGATGACGCCAAGGTCACTGCCGAGGAACTCGACATGGTGCTCGTGGCGACGATGACGCCCGACATGCCCACGCCCAATGTCGCGTGCATCGTGACCAAGAACCTTGGGTGCAGGACCATCAGCGCGATCGACCTGAATGCCGCCTGCTCGGGCTTTGTGTTCTCAATCTCGACAGCGGCGATGATCATGCAATCGGGCCTGTACCGCACGGTCGGCCTGGTCGGCGTGGACTGCCTGACGACGCACATCGACTATACGACCTTCGGGCGTGGTGCGGCGATCCTGTTCGGTGATGCCGCGGCCGCGATGGTGCTGCGTACAAGCGACAACCCGAGCAAGGGGATGCTGGCGCACAAGATGCACTCGGACGCCAACGGCTCTGAGCACCTGTTCATCCCCGCGACCCGCGAGGATTTTCCCAAGCTGGACGATTACGAGGAGCGTAAGCTCAGCAAGGTGCAGATGAACGGGCAGGCGGTGTTCAAGTTCGCCGTCTCCAAGTTCCAGCAGGTCATCGCCGAAACGCTCGAGGAGGCGGGGATCAGCGCTGATGAGGTTGATCACTTCATCTGCCATCAGGCCAACTCACGCATCCTTGACTCGGCACGCGCCCGCTTTGGTATCCCCGAAGAGAAGCTGCTGATCAATATCCACAGTTACGGGAACACGGTTGCCGCTTCGGCGCCGCTGGTCTTCGACGAGCTGGCCCAGGCGGGTCGCATCAAGCCGGGACAGAAGGTCATGTTCCTCGCGTTCGGTGCCGGGCTCACCTGGGGCTCCTCGCTCTGGCAGCTCTGATCTGACGCTGCTTTCGGCGTAAGATGCACAGTCAAACCATTCAAGGGGGGTTGAACCATGACCACAGTACTACTCTGCCCGGGACAGGGAGCGCAAGCCGTCGGGATGTCGAAGCAATGGTGCGAGACTTCCGACGCCGCCCGCGCGATCTTTGACCTGGCCGATGCCACGCTTGGCGACTCGCTCGGTGCGCCGCTCTCGCAGCTCTGCTTCGAGGGCCCCGCCGAGACGCTCAACCGGACCGATGTCTCGCAGCCGGCGATTTATACCGCGTCGGTCGCCTGCCTTGCGGGTTGGCTCGAGAGTGAGAATCTCACCAAGGATGAGCTGGGCATCGTCGCCACGGCCGGGCTCTCGCTGGGCGAGTACACCGCGCTGCACCTTGCCGACGCATTCAGCTTTGAAGATGGACTCCGTCTGGTTGCGTTGCGTGGGCGTGCGATGCAAGACGCCGCCGAAGCCGTCGATTCGTCGATGGTGGCGCTGATCGGTGCCGACGAAGAATCCGCCAATGCGGTCTGTGACAAGGCCCGCGAAGGCGATGTGCTCGTTGCCGCGAACTTCAACGCGCCGGGGCAGGTCGTGATTTCGGGCAGCGCCAGTGCGTGTGATCGTGCCGAGACGGTTGCCAGCGAGATGGGGCTCCGAGCCACGCGCCTGAGCGTTGCTGGTGCGTTCCATTCGCCGATCATGGCCCCAGCCGCCGATCGGCTTGCTGAGGCGCTGGCGGCAACGCAGATCGATGCGCCATCGCGCATCGTGATGTCGAATGTCACGGCCCAGCCGCACACGAACACCCCCGACGACATCCGCCTCCGCCTCGTGGAGCAGCTCACCTCACCGGTCCGGTGGGCCGCGTGCTGCGAGCACCTGGTCAAGTCGATCGACGGGGCCTCGTTCCACGAGCTTGCACCCGGGAAGACCCTGGCGGGCATGATGCGCCGCATCGACCGCGGCACCAAGGTCGTCGGGCACAACGAACCCGCAACCGTTTCCTAATCACGAACTGAGAGCAGACCCATGACCGATCAACGCGTCGCCATCGTCACCGGAGCATCCCGAGGGATCGGGCGTGCCATCGCCAAGCGTCTTGCCAGCGACGGGCGTCATGTCGTCTGCGTCTCCCGCTCGCAGGGCCCGCTCGATGAACTGGTCAGTGAGATCCAGGGCGAAGGCGGCAGCGCCTCCGCCAAGACCTGCGACATCTCCGACTTCGACGCCGTTGCGGCGCTGGTCGAGGGCGTCGCCGAGGAGCACGGGCGACTGGACATCCTCGTCAACAACGCGGGCATCACCCGCGACAACCTGATCCTGCGCATGAGCAACGACGAGTGGGATGATGTGATCAACACGAATCTCAAGTCGGTCTTCGTCGCCTGCCGCGCAGCGGCTCGGCCGATGATGAAGAACAAGTTCGGTCGGATCGTCAACATCGCCTCGACCTCGGGGCTGGTGGGCAACTCGGGGCAGTCAAACTACGCGGCCGCCAAGTCCGGGCTCACGGGCTTCACCAAGACCGTGGCCCGCGAGCTGGGCAAGAAGAACATCACCGCCAACTGCGTGGCGCCGGGGTTCATTGAGACCGACATGACCAAGGACCTGCCCGCGGGCGTGATCGAGCACATCAAGGGCGTGATCAGCACGCGTGAGCTGGGCAAGCCCGAGGACATCGCGGCATGCGTCGCGTATGTGACCAGCGATGATGCTCGCTATCTGACGGGGCAGACCATCGCCGTCGATGGTGGCATGACGATGTGCTAACGACCCCAGCTGATTCGAACTTGAACCCGCGATCGACTCGCGGGTTTTTCATGGGCCAGTCATCCGCACTGGATAAACCCGAAGTGCAATCGGCAATGGTCCAGGTGTAGCAGCACCCACTGCTCGTGGCGCATCTTGCCCAGCACGGGTGAGCGTTGGGTCATTTGTTCGCCTGCTTCGATGCGGTTGAGCTGGGTTCTCATCGCGGCCATCCCCTCCTCAAAGTCGACCGCGTCGCGAGGCATGAGCGATGCCGCCTTTGCGGGGAGCTTGATGCCCGGCTTCATGTGCGACTTGCCCAGCATGGGCTTGAACACACAGATGCCTACGGCTGTGATGAACCAGGGGACACGGGCCTCGAAACCGTCGTATGAGAATCCCATGAACTTGGCACAGTGCTCAAGGATCTGGCCGGCGCTCCAGCTGCCGGTGGTTTTCAGCGTGCCCGCGGCGTGGGCCTGCTCAAATCGGTCGAGTTCTGCGCGAAGGGCATCGAGATCTTTGTACTCTCTTGGATGCCATGCCGATTTGTCGTATCCCATTCTGGTGCTCCTGGAGACCCGGTTTTGTGACTCATCCTAGACAATCACGCTATCGTGAAATATGAAGCCCAACTCAATCCTGGAAACAATCCTGTACGCCAATGACCTGGAGCAAACCGACTGGTTTTACCACACGGTGCTGGGGCTTGATATGCCCCGTCCGCACAGCGAACTCGCCTCGCTCTTTCGCATCAGCGAGCATCAGGTGTTGTTGTTTTTCAACCCCACCATTTCGGACAAACCGGGGCGGGATGTTCCGTCGCACGGGGCACGCGGCCCGGGGCATATCGCCCTGCGGATCGAGCCCGACATGTACGACGCGTGGCTGAAGCGGTTCTCAGAGCACGGCATCGCGATCGAGCAGGAGATCGAGTGGTCCGATCGCACCGACCCCGGGCGGTCGATCTATGTGCGTGACCCCTCGGGCAACTCGGTTGAGCTGATCACGGCTGATATCTGGCGCTGACCCCAAATGGGTGTTTGGGTCCGTCATCAGATCGGCTAGACTACCACCATGAGCACCCCACGCTATACCACGATCTCGCTGACCATCGCCACCCTGCTCGCCATCAGCGGATGCGGTGGCGGTTCTGACGCCTCCAGCAAGGAGACGGTCGCCCCGGACTACGAGCCCGACACGAGCTACCTCGACGGGCTGGCCGAGGATCAGGGGATCGAGTCGCAGCCTGAGCCCGAGCCGGTCGAGATTGACCAGACACGGATCGAAGACTCCGCCAAGGCCGCCGAGGATGAGGAACGCGAGTGGGTTGAGGAAGACGGCTCCAAGTCGATCTTCGGGCGTTCGCGCGACAAGGGGATCGACACAACCAACCGCATCCAGGGCGGCACCGAGCCCGAGAACGGCATCGCGAACACCACATACGACGAGGAGTACGCGCAGGCCGCGGGCCACGCGTGGGATATGCCCGAGGACTGGCGCATGGCGGTGCCGAGTAGTGGGCACTTCGCTGAGATGTACATCCAGCACCCGCTGGGCAATGCCAGCGTGATCTTCAGCAAGACCACCGAAACCGCGGCCCAGACCCGACGCACCCTTGAGTCGTACATCACCGATACCTTCGGCAGCACCGATACCAGCACGAGCACCAAGACCATCATGGGCTACCCCGTCACGGTCTATGACCTTGAGGGCACCTACATCGACCCGGCTGGCAAGGGTGGTCGCAACGAGAGCCCGTTCTACGCGATCCACGCGGTGCTGATCGAGCTGCCCACGGCCAAGGTGCTGATCCGTATGTGGGGCCCGCAGGACACGGTGAATCAGAACAAGGGCAAGTTCGATGCCATGATCGAGAAGATGTACGAGAAGTAATCACCCGATGAGCCGAGACGCCACCCCCTGCCCCATCTGTGCCGCGCCAACGCGAGACGCCGGCCCGTGCGTGCACCCTTCGCCCGCCAAGGTCGCGGGTGTTGTGATTGAGCTGGGCGACAACGCGGCGGACATGCGCCGGTGTACCCGCTGTGCCTTGCAGTTCAAGCACCCATTCGTACCAGACGCCGACCTGCTGGCGTGCTACAGCCACTCCAGCGAGGACAACTGGGAGCATGACCCGGACCCGATCAAGCGTCGGTTCGACACCATCGCGGATCTGATTGAGCAGCAGGTACCGGGCAATCGCGTGCTCGATATTGGGTGCTCAAACGCCGCCCTGCTCAAGCACCTGGGCGATCGATACGAACGCTTCGGGCTCGAGCCCAGCGCCGACGCGGCCCGCGTGGCCAGCGAGCGCGGGGTGACCATGCTCGGGGGCGTCCTCGACGATCTCGATGACGACATCCGCTTCGACGCGATCCTGGCGATCGATGTGCTCGAGCACCTCACCGACCCCAACGCCTTCATCGCACAGGTCGCCTCGCACCTGCAGCCCGGCGGCGTGTTCATCGGGCTCACGGGCGATCATGAAGCATGGGGCTGGACGATGCAGGGCAACTCGTACTGGTACGCCACGCTGCCCGAGCATCAGGTGTTCTATTGCAAGCAAACGATCGAGCAGCTGGCCCAGTCGCACGCGATGACGCTTGTCTCGTACGAACGAACCAGCCACGCGCGGCAGAAGACCTCGCGTGTGATCCGCGACGGGATCCGCGGCGCATTGCACGGCCTGATCCGAAAGCTCGGTCTCGCAAAGCACAAGCCCGCCCCGGGCTGGCTGCCCGCGAACGATCACATGCTGTTTGTGCTCAAGAAGACCTGATCAGCACCGCACGAGTTCGTCGGCGATGTCCGCGATGACCTTGCCCACGAATCGCTTGGTCTCCGCCTTGGCCTTGCGACCGCGTCCGGTGTCGAGCCGATCCCAGGCGAATGCGATGCGTCCGAGCTGGTACCGGATCGGGTGCCCGCAGAGTTCAGGGTATTTCTTCTCGATCATCTTGCGCTCGGCCTGATACTTTTCGCTCCACGCGTCGGCCGACCCCTTGGCTTCCTCATGGATGCGGTGCACGCCCACATAGCGGCGCAGTCGCTTGGCCTTGGTACTGGACAGGATGCGGTACCACAGCTCGGTATCCATCACGCAATGGAGAGAGCGATCGACGCCCCCCACTTGCTCGTAGACATCACGCCTGAAGAAGGTGCTTGGCTGATGGATACGCATGTAGCCGTAGCGCATCCAGTTTCGAGACGGGCCGGCCCTTCGATCGCAGCGCATCACACGGGAATCGCCGTCGACGACGACCGTATCGCCCTCGACCAAGCCCAGCTCGGGGTCGGCATCGAAGCAGTCGAGCAGGGCATTGATGGCGCCGGGCAGGAGCGCGTCGTCGGAGTTGAGCCATGTGATGACATCGCCCGTGGCGCGCTGAAACCCGTCGGCGATTGCGTTGCTCTGCCCGCCGTCGGGGGCGCTTCGCCACCAGTCGATCTGGTCGCTGTACTTCTCGATGATCTCGCGTGAGCCGTCGGTCGAGCCAGCGTCGAGGATAAAGAACTCTTTGACGCGGTCACGCTGCGATAAAACAGACCCGATTGCCTCTTCGAGGAATCGGGCCTGGTTATAGCTGGGCATCACGATTGAGAGTGTCGCCTGTGCCATGTGTTTGGTATCAGTTGCTTAGCTGACGCCGAGGAGTTCAATCTCGAAGACGAGGTCGGCCTTAGCGGGGATGGCACCGGGGACGCCGCGCTCGCCGTAGGCCTTAGCGTATGGGATGGTGAGCTTGCGCTTGCCGCCGACCTTCATGCCGGGGATGCCCTCTTGCCAGCCCTGGATCAGGTTCCCGAGGGGGAAGTTGATCGACTCGCCGCGGTCGTAGGACGAGTCGAAGACCGTGCCGTCCATGAGCGTGCCCTTGTAGTGGACCTCAACGGTCGCGCCGGCGGGGCACTCGGTGCCGTCGCCGGCGTTGATGTCTTCGATAATGATGTCGGTGATCTGGTCGCTCATGGCGGTGTCCTTTCGTGCCATTCGGTTGCGTATTTCCAGATCGTAGTCGCCCGATCCGTATTCTTCAGCATCCCGCGGCTCAGAGCCCAAAGTACTCGCTCACATACGCCGGAATCGAGGGGGCCTTGGTCATCTTGACCACATCGAGCAGCCGCATCAGGTCGCGTTGGTGCTTCTCTTCGACCTGGGCCGGGTCGATCTCGTGGTCTTCGAGCGTGCGGAGATAGCGGTACCGCCGCCCGCCGTCGCGTTCGCCGCCCATTGAGACGGTCTCGATCGCCCCCAGCTCGGCGAGTCGGATGAGCACATATTCCATGATGCCCCCGCCCATGCCGTGGGCGTGGCCCTTGCCGATGACCATGACCCGCAGGTCGTCGCTGTCGAAATCGTCCTCGGTGAATCGGGCCTCGATGGCGCTCATCGCCTGCATCATCAGGTCGGCGCTGGGGTTCTGCCAGCGGATGAACTCCTGCTGGATCGCCAGGTCTTCCTGCGCGTAGAGCAGCTCACAGACCGATGGCAGCCCGTCGCGCCCGGCACGACCGACCTCCTGGTGGTAGGCCTCGATGGAGCCGGGGATCTGGGCGTGGACGATGAAACGCAGGTCGGGCTTATCGACGCCCATGCCGAAGGCGTTGGTGGCGCACAGGAGCAGGTTGTCCTCCGGGCGTGCGTTGATGAATCGCTTGTACACGCTGCGTCGTTCACGCGGGGGCAGCTTGCCGTGGTAGACCTCGACATCGCGCTGCGGCATCGCGTTCTTGAGCATGCCCGCCATGACCTCCAGGTCCTTGATGAGCGTGAAGTAGACGATGCCCGTCCCGCCCAGCTCGCTGCTGATGGCTCGCACGCGCTGAATCTTGTCCTTGTCATCCCAGACATCGCGTGCCCGCAGCGTGAGGTTCGGGCGATCGACCGGGGCCGCGAAGAGGGGCATCTCGTCCTCATCAAGCCCCAGCACATTGCGAATGTCCTCGCGCACGGGCTTGGTGGCCGTGGCCGTCAGGGCGATGGTGATGGGCTGGCCGAGTTCCTCACGGAACTGGCCGATCTTCTGGTACGCCGGTCGCAGGTCGTGGCCCCATTTGGTCACGCAGTGGCACTCGTCGACCGCCAGTAGGTTCACCCCGCCGGGCACCTGATCGAGGGCTTCGCGGAAGTCGGCCTTCTCCATGCGTTCGGGGGTGGCGTAGAACAGCTCGTACTCGCCCGCGGCCAGCCGCTTGTACCGCTTCAATCGCTCCTGCTTGCCCACGGTTGAGTTGACGAACTCGGCCTTGATGCCCTTGGACTTGAGGGCCGCGACCTGGTCCTCCATCAGCGCGATCAGCGGCGAGAAGACCAGCCCGATCCCCTCGCCCCCGCTCTGCGACCGCATCGCCAGAGCCGGCAGCTGGAAGCAAAGCGACTTGCCCGAGCCGGTGGGCATGACGACGAGGGCGTCGCCGCCGTCCATGACACGATCGATGATCTGCCCCTGCAGCGGGCGCAGGGATTCGAGCCCGAAGCGATCAGTGAGCGTGTGGGCCAGCAGCGATTGTGTGTCAGAATCAGGCATGGGGGAGGGGATTATTGCGTGCAAAGCGTGGTGGGGCGCGGCTGGTTTGCTTTCCCCGCCCCGGCGCGATACGCTCAACCTGTTCAAGGTGCCCGGAATGTGTTTTCAGCCGGGTGAAAAGGGAAGTGTGGTGAAAAGCCACCGCGGACGCGCCGCCGTAATGGGCAAAGCGTCCTGCTCACGCGACGATCGGACCACGATCGACGCAGCCACTGAGGGCGAGTATCTGCAATCAGATACCGCGTCGGGAAGGCGAGCAGGACAAGCCCAGAGCCGGAAGACCTGCCATGAACAGAGTGTTCGACCCTCGCGGCTCAGGGTAGACGGCACGATCGACGCCTCTCCCCGCGTCCGTCCCCGTCTTTCTGCATACAGCCCATCGGTCGAACGAGATGTTCCCGGGGAGTGCCCTGCGCGAATCACAGGGTAAACCGGTTCGGGCATTCGTATTGCCCAGAAAGCAGAGAGCCACATGCGCTCCACACACACATCGTGCATCGGCATCGCCGGTGCGGTCATCGCATCCCTCACCACCAGCGCCGCCGCCGGCCCCTTCGCCAGCAGCGTGCTGGGCTACGACGCGGGAAGCAACGCCGCCGCGGGCTACACCAATGCCCTGACGGCCCTGGGCAGCGCCGAGCGGTTTACGGGCGAGGGCGTCTTCCCCGGCGGGGTCACCCCGTTCAACCCCGCGTTCGGCACCGACGAGCTGGTCTCCGTCGGCAGCGGCGGGCACCTGTCACTCGGGTTCGATCGTCAGATCACCAACGACACGTCCCACGCCTTCGGGATCGACTTCATCGTCTTCTCCAACGCCGGGTTCGCCGACGCGTCCTGGTCCGACGCCAACCCCGACAACGACGGCTCAGGGCTGACGGGTGCCAACCCGTTCATCTTCGGCGCCGGCGGGGAAGCAACCATCCAGGTCTCGCAGAACGGGACCGAGTGGTTCACCGCCTCGATCACGACCCTCGACCTGTTCCCGACGCTGGGGTACAGCGATTACACCGAGACCACCCCGGGGGATCTGGGCAGCGTTGAGAGCGATTTCACCAAGGCCATCGACCCGTCGCTGGCGCTCGAGGATTTCGCGAACATGAGCTTCGCCGAGATCGTCGCCCTCTACGACGGCTCGGGCGGGGGGATCGGCATCGACATCGCCGGCTCCGGCCTTGAGACCGCCAGCTATGTGCGCTTCCTCAACAACTCGGGCGAGGCCTTCGAGATCGACGCCGTCGCCATCGTCCCCGCACCGGGGGCCCTCTTCATGCTCGGGCTCGGCGGCATCTTCGCCACACCCCGCCGACGCTGACACCAACACCATCCCGCGTGCGCCCCTGAGACACGGGGCGCACCCGATTGAATCATCATGCCCACCATACGCATCGCCATCCCGATCCTTGCCCTGTTGTGCTCCAACGCCGCGGCTCAGCGTGCGTTCGATGCCCAGCATCGTGCCGAACAAGAGCAGGTCGGCACCGGTTCCCTCTGGACCCATACCGGTGGCAACCCGAAGCACAACAGCGTGCACGCGACGGGGATGCCCCCATCCCTGGCGAATCCCGTGTGGACCAACGCCGACCATGTCCCGGTGCCTCAGAGCGGGCTGGTTGTCGATGGTGCGCATGTGTATACGCTGACCCGGGACGCGACGAACGCGACCTTTGCCGTGGCGCTTGATCGTCAGACGGGCGAGGAGGTCTGGGCGACACCCGTGGCCCCGCCGGTGCTTGATTCGTGGTCGTCGCCGACGATTGATCTTGAGCACGAAACCCTGCTCATCGCCAGCGGCGCGGTTGTAGTCGCGCTCGACACCGACACCGGCGAGCAACGCTGGGCGACCGAGCTGGACGCGATCGTCGTCAACGCCTCCCCGGTTGTTACCGATGATCTCGGTAATCGTGACCGCGCGTTCATCACCACCTACTCGTTCGGAGGCGGCGCCCCCGCGGCCCTCGTGTGCATCAACATTGATCCCTTCGATGCGACCGGCAACCCATACCAGCCCGGGGACATCGTCTGGTCACTCTCGCTGGGTGGCGACAGCTCGGGCAACACCGCCGCGTACCAGAACGGACGCATCTACCTCGCCACCGCCAGCAGCCCTGGCTCGCAACGCGGCACGATCCGCTGCTACGACATCACCGCCGACACCGCCCCCGCTTCGCCCGTTTGGTCGTTCACGAACACGATCAACGCCGGGTTCTTCGCAGGCGTGGCGATCGCCAAGGGCCACATCTACGCCAGCTCCTACAGCTTCTCCGGGCTCCAGACCAGCGCCAATACCGTCAAGCTCAATAAGAACACCGGCAACCTCGTCTGGTCGGTCCCCACCAACCGCACCGACGCAACGCCCATCGTGCTCCCCAACGGCGATGTCATCGTCTCGGGCGGCGTGGCCACCGGAGCGTTCGACTTCCTCCCATTCTTTGGCTCACTCCCGAGCATCCAGTACATCGATGATTTGGGCTCGACCGCAAAACTGCTCTGGGACTCGGCACTGGCAACGCACGACGACCTCAATGCCAACGGCTACTGGGACTTCGACGAGCCCTACCTCTCGATCGGCGGCTGGACCCACCAGCCCATCGCCATCGTCGTCCAAGGCACGCCCCACCTGCTCGTAGGCACCCTCCCCGAAACCCAGCCCGGGGTGAACATCGACCACAACACCGCCCTGCGCCTGATCGATCTGACCAAGTCTCCCACCGACCCCGGGTTCATCGTCGATCACGCGCCCGGCACCGGCAACACGCCCGCGTACACATCGGGCTGGGTGTTCACGAGTGGCCAAGCGGGCATCAGCGCCTTCGAGCAACCCTCGCCCCTGCTGCGCACGCGTGAGCTGATCGACCAGTACACCCGAGACGAACTCACGCTCGATGAACTGCTGGAGCGCCTGCCCCGATGAACCACGCACGCCCTTCATCCCGCGCCTTCACGCTCATCGAACTGCTGGTGGTCATCGCGATCGTGGCCCTGCTGATCTCGATCATGCTCCCGGCCTTGGGGCGTGCCCGTGCTTCGGGGCGCAGCGTGGTGTGCGCGTCCAATCAACGCCAGCTCGTCACCGCCTTCACGATGTACGCCGACGACTACCGCGGGGCGGCGATGCCCCACCTGCGGACCAGTGGCATCACCCGCACCTACTGGTACGGGCAAGAAAACATCGCCACCGCCACGCTCGACCACACGCAGGGCACCCTCACGCCCTACCTCTCGGCCGCCCCGGGCGATCGCTCGGTCTTCGAGTGTCCCGAGCAACCCGCGGACTCCTATCACACGCAGGGATCGACGGGCAGCTTCACCTCGACCTACGGCTACAACGCCTACGGGCTGGCACCCAACACCTCGGGCTACTACGAGCTCTACAAACAACGCACGCTCAAGCTCGCGCAGATCGATCGCCCGTCGTCACAGCTCGTGTTCGCAGATGCGCTCATCCTGCTCTTCTCGGGCCAGCCGAGCAACTCGGCCCTGCTCGACCCGCCCAAGCTCTTCTCGCCCGGCAGCGGCTGGCGCGAGAATCCCTCCCCCACGACTGCTTTCAGGCACCATCGACCAGACAACGGCTTCGGGCTGGCAGCCAATGCCCGTGCCGACGGCTCCGTCACCCACAGCGAGCACGACCCCGACGCCCGACGCTTCGAGTCCTTCGGCATCGGCTCGATCGCCCCCAACAACGACCCGAACTATGTGCAGCACGCGGATCGGTGGCACTGATGTATGTTGACCGCTGTATCTGCCACAAGGTGCCCTTCAAGCTGCTCGACCGGATCGTCGAACAGGAGCACGATGTCGAACGCGAAACCACGCAGCAGATCTTCGAGGCGCTGCAGAAACGCACCAAGTGCGGCACAGGCTGCGGGATGTGCCAGCCCTATATCCTGCGCATGATCCAAACGGGCCAGACCAGCTTCGTCCCATTCCCCCCCAATCAGCGATGAGCGGTATCATTCGCCATGAACGACACCATCCGCACCATGCACGCCCACCGCTCGATCCGCCGGTTTGCCGACGAGCGTGTCCCGCGTGAGCACATCCTCGAAGCCCTCAAAGCTGGCCAGGCCGCCGCGACCAGCAGTGCCGTGCAGTCCTATTCCGCCCTGCACATCACCGACGACGAGAAACGCCAGGCCATCGCCGATCTCTGCGGCCCACAACAAAAAGTTCGCGACTGCGGGGCCTTCTTCGTCATCTGTGCCGACAACCGACGACACATGGTGATGCATGAGCACCACAGCCGCACCTTCGATCAACGCCTCGAGGCCTTCCTCGTGGCCATCGTCGATGCGACCCTCTTTGCACAGAACTTCACCCTCGCCTTCGAATCCCTCGGCTATGGCACCTGCTACATCGGCGGCCTGCGCAACGACCTGCCCAGCGTCAATGACATCCTCAGGCTCCCCGAAGGCGTCTTCCCGGTCTACGGCTTGTGCGTCGGCGTTCCCGACGAGCAGCCCATCGCCCGCCCACGCCTGGCCCCGGAAGCGATCCTGCACGAGAATGTGTACCCCGATGACGACCGCGTCATGCGCGACATCGAAGACTACGACGAGGTCTACCGGGCCTACCTCCAGGCCCGCGGCGCTCCCCCCGCCGGCTGGTCCGACGCGATGCTCAAACGCTTCGAGAAAGTCGCCCGCCCCGCGCTCGCATCGTTCTACCAATCCCAAGGCGCCCGCATCGACTGAGAGCACACCCCATGAAACACCTCGTCGCCCTCTCGATCGCGATCCTCTTCGTCGCGATCGCCTTCGCCATCACGCGTCCATCGACACCGGCACCCGCGCCGACTGACCACCGTGTGGTCTACATCGTGCGCCACGCCGAGAAGCTGGACGGACAGGACCCCGATCTCAGCGAAGCCGGCCTCACCCGCGCAGACATGCTCGCGCACACGCTTGGGCAAGAAGATCTCGGCGCGATCTTCGTCACCGACACCAACCGATCCCGCCAGACCGCGGCACCCACCGCCCTCGCACACGAAATCAAACCAACCCAGTACCCCGCGACCGATGCCCAGGCCCTGCGGGCGATGCTCGATGCGCTCCCTGCCAACACGAATGCGCTGGTCATCGCCCATTCTAACACCGTGTCGTCCATCATCGAAGCACTCGGCGGCCAGCCCATCGGCGATCTCCCCGATGACGAGTACACACGCCTGTATGCCCTCGTCCTGAGCGACGCCCAACTCACCCGCACCCTGCAACTCTCGTACTGACCACCCGAAACCCCGCCGCCGCAGATCCGTATCAGTACATATGCACATCATCGCCTTCAGCGACATCCACACCGACCTGCACGCCATTGAGAAGATCCGCTCGCAGTCGGAGCACGCCGATCTGCTGATCGGGGCGGGCGACTTTGCCAACATGCGTCGCGGACTCCAGCCAGTCATCGACGCCATCGCCGAGATCGGCAAGCCCACCATCCTCGTCCACGGCAACGCCGAATCCCACGACGAACTCGCCCAGGCCGCGGCTGCCTACGACCACCTGCACATCCTCCACGGCACAAGCGTCACCATCGACGGCAAGGTCTTCATGGGCCTCGGCGGGGCCGTCCCCGAAACACCCTTCGGCGACTGGAGCGTGGACCACAGCGAGAAGCAGGCCGCGGCCTGGCTCGACGCCTGCCCCCACGCCGATGTGCTGATCACCCACTCCCCGCCCAAGGGCCACTGCGACAAGGACTCAGCCGGCAAATCACTCGGCTCCAAGTCCATCGCCAAGTGGATCAAGAAGCACCAGCCCCGCTACTGCCTCTGCGGCCACATCCACGCCTCCTGGCAGAACTGGAGCGACGCCGGGCAGACGCGCGTGATGAACCTGGGGCCGATGGCGACGAAGGTCGAACTCTAAACCACAACACGCGGGATGTACCTGGAATCACACGCGGGAGTGCCCGTACTCGCCGCGAAGCGGCGCAGTGCGGACGAGCGGCCGGGGGCTCCGTAAACCCTGCCATTACCGGGTGCCCTGCTTTGTCCGCCGCAGGCGGACAAAGCAGGCCTCCCCGCCTACC
This sequence comes from Phycisphaerales bacterium UBA3190, assembly GCA_002364005.1. GTDB lineage: Bacteria > Planctomycetota > Phycisphaerae > Phycisphaerales > UBA1924 > UBA1924. The sequence continues at coordinate 41,389 of DEXG01000008.1, read as the reverse complement.
AACCCCTCCTCAAACGAATGACTCCCACCTGTGCCCTCCTTCGACCCGAAGGGCGAAGGAGGACGAAGTCCAGACGGTTCCCATCTGAGAGCACACCGAGCAACCAACCAGTCTGCACCACCACCTCCTTCGCGCTGCGCGTCGAAGGAGGGCACAGCACAAGCGATGAAGTCGGACCGCTCAACCACAACTCACGGGGAGTGCCCGTACTCGCCGCGAAGCGGCGCAGTGCGGACGAACGGCCGAGTGCTCCGAAACCCTGCCATTACTGGGTGCCCTGCTTTGATCCGCCGACAGGCGGACAAAGCAGGCCTCCCCACCTACCAACCCTTCCTCACACGAACGACTCCCACCCCGCCCGCATAGTCGCCCGCTGAAGACCACTTCCAATCCAGCGCACGATCAACCAACCCGCGGCGAACCGGGTTCTGATGGATGTACCCAATCTTCTCTCTGATGTCATGATCGCTTCGCAGGTTCCGGTCGTGCCCGCCGCCGCGCATCCAGAAGCTCGGCTTCCCATGCGGCCCGACGAGCTTGGCCTGCACCGGATCACCCTCGTCAGTCATCCGCCTGAGCATGCGCCGAGCAAACCCCTGCTTAAGCCCACGCAGGACCGGGCCGACGCGCCCATCACGCGGCACCACAATCATGTGAATATGCTCGGGCATGATCACATACGCGATGACATCGAAGGTCAACCGCACGGATTGCTTCGCGATCTCGTGGAGATACAGGTTGCGGATATCAGGCGTGTTGAAGAGTGGGAGTCGGTCGAAGCAGGAGTAGGTCAGGAACCGGGCTTGGTTCGGGATGTCGTAGTGCTTGACTGGCATTTGGTATCAACCGGTCCTGCTTTGCCCTTCGGGTCAAAGCAGGGCACCCACGCTTTACTCTACTTCTTTCGGCTTTCGGACCGGGAACCATGCCACGAGAAGCACAGCGACTCCGACAATGGCCATGTAAGCACTCGTCCAAAGGAAACGCCGTTGAGTGATGAAGATCTGATCCTCAATGGGCTGCTTGATTGTGCGAGACAACTCCCAAACCTTATCCGGATCTAGATCAGCCTCTACCGCACCATTTTCTTGCAGCGTCTCGATCGCGCCGAGCGCGACTTCAGACGAGCGAATCTCACTCCCTTTGATGTTCATCCCGAAAGTCTGAACTTGAACATACGCCGCCGCAACGAAGAGCATGAATGAGATCAGCGTGAGTGCTTTTCTTCGAGATATAAACATCACTCCCCCGTATCCAGCACCGCCATAAACGCCTTCTGCGGGATGTTCACCGAGCCCACGGCCTTCATCTTGCTCTTGCCCTTCTTCTGGGCTTCGAGCAGCTTGCGCTTTCGCGACACATCGCCGCCGTAGCACTTGGCCGTCACATCCTTGCGGAAGCCCTTGATGGTCTCGCGGGCGATGATCTTGCCGCCGATGGCCGCCTGCAGCGGGATCTCGAACTGGTGGCGGTCGATCTGCTTCTTGAGCTTCACCAGCAGCAGCTTGCCGCGTGACACCGCGCGGTCGCGGTGGCAGATCAGCGACAGCGCCTCGACCGGCTCGCCGTTGATCAGGATCGCCACCTTCACCAGGTCGTTCTTGTCGTACCGCTCGACGGCATAATCCATCGTCGCGTAGCCCTGGCTGATGCCCTTGAGCTTGTCATAGAAATCGAAGATGATCTCCGCCAGCGGGATCTCGAAGGTCAGCATGTCGCGCCCGTGCGAGACGAAGGCCTGGTTCTTGAATACGCCGCGGCGCTCCATGCACAGCTTCATGATCTCGCCGATGTACTCGCCGGGGGTCATGATCTCGACCTTGCAGATCGGCTCGGCGAACTCCACGATCAGCCCCGCGTCGGGCAGGTCGGCGGGGTTGTGGATCTCCTTCTCGAAGATCTCGCCCCCCTTGCCGCGCATCTTGATCTTGTACGACACCGTCGGCGCGGTCTGCACGACCTGCACGCCGCCCTCGCGCTCGAGGCGCTCCTGGATGATGTCCATGTGCAGCAGCCCGAGGAACCCGCAGCGGAAGCCGAAACCCAGTGCTTCTGAATGCACCGCCTGATAGGTGAACGACGAGTCGTTGAGGATCAGCTTCTCCATCGCGTCGCGGAGTTCCTCGAACGAGTTGCCCTTCTCCTCGGTCGTGCTCGGGTAGAAGTCGCAGAACACCATCTGCATCGGGGGCTCGTAGCCAGACAGCGGCTCGGGGGCCGGGTCGTGGTCGATGGTGATGGTATCACCGACGCGCACATCGCCCAGCGTCTTGATCGCCGCGACCAGGTAGCAGGTCTCACCCGGGCCGATTTCATTGTGCTTCTCTGCCTTGGGCGTGTACTTGCCAAGCTCGGTGATGTTGAATGTCCGCTCGATCCCCATCATGCGGATCTTGTCGCCGACCTTGAGCTTCCCATCAAACACGCGGCAGTACACAATCACCCCGCGGTAATCGTCGTAGACCGCGTCGAAGATCAACGCCCGTGTCTGCTTCATCACCGGCTTGCGGGGCTCGGGGAACCGGTCACAGATCGCATCGAGCAGCGCGGGGATACCCTCGCCCGTCTTGGCGCTCACCGGGATGCACTCCATCGCGTCGATGCCCAGCACCTGCTCGACCTCGTCGGCGATCTCGTCCGGGCGTGCACCCGGCAGGTCGATCTTGTTGAGTACCGGGACGATCTCCAGGTCCTGCTCGACGGCCAGGTAGGTGTTCACCACGGTCTGCGCCTCGACCCCCTGCGACGCATCGACGATCAGCAGGGCGCCCTCACACGCCTTGAGCGCCCGTGAGACCTCATATCCAAAGTCCACATGACCCGGGGTATCGATGAAGTTGAGCATGAACTGCTCGCCGTTGTGCATGTGCATGACCGTCACGGCCGAGGCCTTGATGGTGATGCCCCGCT
>DEXG01000008.1:37537-38296 GCA_002364005.1 Phycisphaerales bacterium UBA3190 | reverse complement strand
TTGATGGTGATGCCCCGCTCGCGTTCCAGATCCATGGAATCGAGCTGCTGGGCCTTGGCCTCACGGTCCGAGACCGCGTTGGTGGCCTGCAAGAGCCGGTCCGCGAGGGTGGACTTGCCGTGGTCGATATGCGCGATGATGGAGAAGTTTCGAATATGCACGGATGGTGAACCCTTCAGGTGTTGCTGATCCCTGAATGATATACGACCCGCCGACTTGAATCAGTCAGGCGGGCCGTGCTCGTGACGACTTGCTCAGTTCCCTAAACCTCGATCGGGCGAGGGCTTAGTCGTTCCACCACTCGTCGTAGTGGTAATGGGTGTGCCCGGAGCAGCTGTGGTAGACCCGGTGCGTGGTGCAGTACGGGTGCCCGTGGCTGGTGCGTGCCCGCCCCGCGATGTAGGCGTTCTCGCGGTTTCGTTCGTTCTGGTCGCCGACGATCGCGCCGCCAGCACCGCCGATGACCGCGCCTAATGCGGCACCCTCGCCCGCGTTGCCGCTCATCGAGCCGATGACCAGACCGGTCACCGCGCCCAGTGCCGCACCGCTGAAGAGCCCCTCGCCCGCGTTGTCGCAGCCGCTCATGCCCAGCGTGCCCAGTGTGAGCCCGCCCAGCATGGCCATCGTGATGGCTCGGCGTGTTCGATTGGTTGTGTTGGCCATGTTTGTATCTCCTTACTTCTCGATACGCACTGATTGGGCAAACAGATCGCGCCGTTTCACGAGAATCTCACCGCCCCTACCATTCGTACCACACTG
>DEXG01000008.1:20004-37468 GCA_002364005.1 Phycisphaerales bacterium UBA3190 | reverse complement strand
ACCATTCGTACCACACTGGGGGCCTGACGCTGACCGCGAAATCCAGAAATCCATCGATTCTCCCGCCTGCCCCCCAGGACGCACACCAGATCATGCCCAACCGATACACCACGCCCCTCTGCATGCTGCTGCTCTGCCTTGCGACGCTCGCGAGTCGTGGCCAAACCACGCGCCCAATCGCCGATCGGCTCGACGCCATCGTGTCCTACCCGCTCGTGATGGCCGTGCAGGCCGAGAACGAACGATCGCTGGCCAAGGGCGTCACCACCCGCATCGACGACGGGCGGACCTTCGTCAGCGATGCCTTCTGGGTCGGGCTGGTCCCCTACGCCTCGCTTCCAGCATGGACCACCAGCCCAGGCGGCTGGGAGGTCTACAGCTACGAGCAGATCCGCAACACCCCCGTCGCCCAACGCCCCCCCGGCTCGTGGTTCATCAGCGTCGCCCTCCCCATCGATGCCGTCGGGCAGGGGCTGTGGTTCGGGCAGGAGCGCTACGAGCTCAACTGGCTGCCCGACCCCGAGCGTTCGCTGCTGGAAGCCGACAGCGCCCAGCGCACCCGCGACTTCGATGCCTTCTGGTCGCACCGTCTCGACGACCGGGCCCTGCGCGACCCGGCGGTGAGCAAGGCCATCGAGCAATACCAGCGTGACCCGTTCCAGAACTGGCGTGCCCGGCTCCTGCTCGACGGGCTCGACCCCAGCCGAACACGCGCCCGCGAGACCCTCGCCGGCGTGCCCGATGCCCTGGAACAGATCGAGCACGCGCTCAACACCCAAACCCCAGCCGACGAGATGCTCGCCGGGATCGCCCGCCAGCAAGAAGCCCGCTGGCAGATCATCCTGGGGCGCATCTGGCTCATCGACCCGAGCACCGCCGAGCGCATGAAACACGCCCTGATGCGCACCGCATCCTTCGGCGATCGTCGCCTGCCCCTCTGGAGCGCCGACACCAACGGGCTGGCCCGCCTGGCACACGACCTGCTCTCCCCCTTCGTCAATGACGACACCCGCGTCCTGCGCGCCAAGGCCTGGCTCGAAGCCCAGCCGCGGGCCCTGTCCTGGATCATCGACGATCAGGGGCAACTGGAAGCGGGCACCGACCGCCTCCTCCCGACGCTCGGCGTTGTCTCGCTCCCGAGCACCCCGGGCGATTCGCTGCTGCGCATCGATTCATTGCTGGACACGCCCGATCTGAGCACCGTGCCGCCCAATCAGATGTACCGCGTGCAGGTCCCCGTCGAACCCCGCATGGTCGATTCGATGAGCCCGGTTATCGAAACCGTGCCCATCACCATGCGCATCGGGCGCTGGTCGGCCAAGCACGAGCTGATCGCCTCACGCGTGCCCGCCCGGGCACCATTCGTCCGCATCGGCCCGCTGCTCAACGATTGGGACCTGAGCGCGTTGGTGAACAACCAGCCGCTCGCGCGTGCCAAGCCCCCGGCCAATCGCGCAACGATCGGGCTCCTCCAGCGTTCGACCCCGCCCAGCAGGAACGACCCGCTTTCGGGCTGGCAGCTCTACCTTGAATGCGCCGCGCCCAACCCCGGGCGTGAGGGTGACGCGATCGAGGTCTGGATCGGCCCACGCGCGTACCCCATCGCCGCGTGGCGCATCACGCCCGATGCCCTTGTGGAAACGATCGCCAGCAGCGGGCTGGGCATCACCCCACAGCCCAGCGTCGAGACCCGCATCCTCAACGACCGATGGGTCGCGCAGATCACGCTCCCGGACTCGGTCTTCGACGAGCACGCCGACCTGGTGCTGGGCATTGAACGCACCGACGCCGACGGCGTGCACACCGCCTGGCCCCGGCGCATGATCCCAGGACAGTCAGAACCCGCCCGCCTGATCATCACGCCCGATGAGTTCGACAACCTGCGCCTCGACCCCTGACACGCCCACGGGTATTCACGACGCGATGCGCACCTTGTTCAGGTACCACACCCACTCGATCAGCAGCAGCACGATCGCGATGCCGACGAACCAGCGCCAGAGATCAACCCGCACCCGCCCGCTGGCGCGCACCGACTGATTCCCATCGCCTGCGCCGATCACCACGCCCTCGCGTGTGGCGAGCTTCGATTCTTGCTCACTCAGCAGCGACACCCCAATACGACGACCATCGGGAAGCGTGCGTACACCGATCTGGGCAAACGGCCCGACCGATCGTTCGATGCCGCCCTCATCGAGGTACCGGACCACCTCGTTGCTGCCCACGACCTCGCCACTCCCGCCGGCCCCGGGCAGCAGCTGCTCAGATAGCTGCGCCAAAAACACCGGCAGCCCGACCTGCACCGACCAGTCCGAATCGTGCAACGCGAACCCGACCCGCACATGACGCACTCCCGCACTGGTCGTCTCGACCATGATCGCCCCGCCCTGATCGCTCGCGAGCGTGCGAACCCCTGTCGCGGTCGGTTCATACGAGACGCTGCGTCGGTAGCTCACCGAGCCCAGCCCGGTATCCCGCAGCATGGGCTCCTGACGATCCCAGCTCAGCACCCGACGCATCCCTGTCTGCTCGCTCAATCGCTCACCCAAGCCGGGGGTGACCGAATCGAAGCCCAGACTCGGCACGCCGGGCAATGCTGGCGCGTCGGTCCGGTCGTACACGAGCAGGTCCGGCTCGCCGATCGGCGCATCGGGCGCGATCACCCGCACCGGGGCGCGGGCGACGACTTCAAGATAGTCCATCAGCAACGGGTCAGCGATCCCACCGGGTGCGATGATCGTCACCCGGACCGGGTCCGGACTGGGCACCGCGACCCAGGCGGCGTTGTCCGTTGCCAGCGCATCCTCGCCACCAAGCTCGACCCGCAGCAGGGCCTCACGCACCAGGCGCAGCTCGAATGTGTGCGTCGCCGAGTCCTGCCCCGCATCAAACGCGATCGGGGCGCTCTCGATCAACGCTTCATCTTCATACACCCGGACCACGCCGGCGATCGGGCCTGAGTCGCTTCGGAGCACGCGCACGAACACGCGGCACAGCTCCGTATCCACCCGGTCCCGCTGGGCGCTGAGCGCCACGATCCCCAGGTTCGAGATCCCCTCGCCCATATACGAGGGCACCAGCACCCCGCTGCCTGAACGCATGGGCAGGGTTGGGGATCCGAACGACCCGCCATCGCTGAAGAGCCAGACCAGTGTCTTGTTGCTTGCATCGTCTTCGCTCGGTTCTCCCACACCCGAGCCCTGCAGACGATCGAGCAGCTCGATCGCTCCACGCACATCACCCGCCTGATCGCTGGGCGAGATGTCCTCGATCGCCCCGAGCACCCGACCGCGTTCGCTCGAATCCCCCACCACGATGCGCGGCTCAATCCCCGCTTCAATCACGCTCACCAGCGGCGAACGCCCAGAATCGAACAGCCCGCGCACCCGCTCACCGGCCTCACGCTTGGCGATCTCAAGCAGCGTGCGATCCCCATCGATCGCGTTCATTGAGGCGCTGGTATCGATAACGAGGGCCACACGCTGTCCGTCACTGAGGTCGGTATCAGCTACAGGGCGGGCGATCGCCAGAGCGAGCATCGCCACGATCAGCAGGTGCAGAAACAGCAGCATGGTCGGCGACAGGCGCTGCCAGGGGATGTTGCCCTCCAGGTCCCGCACCGCTCGCTTCCAGAGCAGCGTGCTCGACACCAGCACCGGGCGTCGACGCAGCTTGAGCATGTACATCAGCAGCACCAGCCCCGAACCGATCGCGCCGGCGATCAGCCCCGCGATGGGCGAGAGAAAGGTCAATCGCCCCACCCCGGTGTCGGCTCGGGCAGCGCCCCCTCATTGGAACCATCCTTGACGCGGACGCGGCTTGGACGAAACCCGATACCGTAGACATAGGTCTCCCGCGAGACATCGCGGCACGCATCGGGCTTGATCGCCCCAGCGATGCGGAAGACATTCTTCATGCGCCGGATCAGCTGCGGGAAGGTCTCGCCCTCGAGCACCTTCATCGTGCAGGTCCCACGGGGCTTGAGCAGGTCCGGCAGCACATCGATGATGTCCTGGCACAAACGCTCGGAGAAGAAGTGGTCCCCGTGCCCGGTCGTCGAGGGCGCCATGTCGCTGATGACCACATCGAACAGCTCGTCCTCGCCGCCCAGCAGTTGCGCGGCCGTGGTCTTGGTGAAGTCCCCCACCATCGTGTGGACATTGGGACCGAAGCCACCCGAGACCGGCTTGAGGTCGATGCCCACCAGGGTACCCTCGGGCCCGATGATCTTCTCGGCCACCTGCAACCACGACCCGGGCGCGCAGCCCAGGTCGAGCACACGGTCACCCTTCTTAATGAGCTTGCGCCGCTTGTTGATCTCGAGCAGCTTGTACGCCGAACGGGCGAGATAGCCCTCGCGTTTCGCCTGCCGGAAGTACTTGTCTTGGAGTTTGCGTTTCTGGGCCATGTTCTATCTCGATTACTTGTAGAACACGACGACGGCGTCGGTCCAGTGGTGCGGGGCCCAGGTCTCGCCCCGACCCTCGTTGAGGTACGGATCGAGCGTGTAGTCGATACGCAGGGTGTCGCCCAAGATGAACTCACGCTGCGTGTCGACGATCCAGGGGTCAACCTTGTCGCCCGGCGCCCAGCCCGAGCGGTCGAACTTCCAGGTCCCGCCTTGCGGTCGGCACGGGTTGAGGTAGCAGTCGGTCTTCCACAGATGGTTGCGTGCAGACATGCTGATGAAGTCACCCTCCAGCACATCGCCACCACCTCCACTGTTGACCGAGGAGATCGTCAGCGTGCGCCAGATGGGCATGAACTCGCCGGCGTTGTTGCTGTTGGGATACATCCCATGCCCAGTCACGGTCGCCCGGACGCGGGCACTGGTGGCCCCCTCGGGCACCGCGATGTCACGCGGGACATAAAAGTCCTCAGTCGGCTTCTCGGGGTTGCCGATCTCGGCCTCACCGTTCCACAGGTTCATCACGGCGATCGGCTCACGCTCGGGCGTGCCCGCGTAGAAATCGAGCGTGAAGGTCACCAGCCAACCCTTCATGTAAGTCCCGATGTGCACCTCCATCTGACGGGTGTCCTCAAACAGAGGCAGCAGATCCGTGACATCCATGTGCCAGGTCCACCCACGCCGGTAGGGCGTAATGAAGCGGAACACCTCGAACCGTTCGGTTACCGGGTTGCCCTCATCATCGACCTCCCCGGTCGGGATGCGGATCCCCACGGTGCCCTTCTTGTCCCAGTGGTCGTAGCCCATCTCCGGCTCGCTGAGTGTCATCGTCGCGATGACACGCCCCACCGATTCAGGGACCGATGAGAAGTCGACATCGTTCTTGAGTCTCGCCGCGTTCTGCAGGAGCTGGGCGTCGAATGCGGTCAGACGCACCGGCTCGGGCAAGGGGGCATCCAGCTTGGTCGTACGGGTGATCGCCAGATCGCGCACCTCGATGTCTTCGCCCTCGATCCCCACCATCGCGTGGAGACGCATCGGGCGCACATCCCAGACCGGCTGGTCGATAATCGTCTGCCCGTCGAGACGAACAAGCACCTGCGCCCCGCCCAGCTGGTAGCGCACCTGCACATCGACATCGACCCACTCGCTTGTTCTGAACTCGTAATCGCTGCGGACATTGATGCGCTCACGCCCGTTGGCGTGCACCGACACCTCGCGTTGCGGACGCTCGTACCAGTTCCCGTCGGCATCGAACCAGCCCATCACGCGCCCGTTCTCGTCCTCGCTCTTGTCGGGAATCTGGTTGTGCACATCGAAGCCGAACGCGATCGAGTGATCGGTGTTGGGCTCGTCCCACGCAAAGTCTTCGCTCAGCGAACCACGATCCGGGTCGATCAGCATCAGCCCAAGGCCACGGTTCTGCCCGCTGTAGCCCGAGTCGTCGGGCGTAGGGAACTTGGCCCGGAACGACACCCAGACCGATTCGACAACCGAATCGGTCGGCGCGGTGCGGGCGACGAGTTCGCCACCCATTGCAGTGGGTGTCAGCACGGTCAGACTCAGGAACAGGATCACGGTGCTCAAGGCGTATCTCATACCCAAGCATATCGCGATCGAGTCCTTATCGCGGGCTAGTGCGGGACTTCCTTGACCGCGTTGCGGTTCCACGCGGGCACCCGGAACACGATCGGACCGTCGCCCGTGATATCGCACTGGCACGAGAGACGCGAGTTGATCTGAAGCCCGGGGGCCTCCTCAACGCGATCCTCTTCCTCTTCCTCGGCCTCGCTGAGCGAATCCATGCCCTGTTCGACATAGATATGGCAGGTCGAACAGGCACAGACTCCGCCGCACGCGTGTTCGATGTTGATCCCGTGCTCAACTGCAACCTCGAGCAGATGCTCGCCCTTGGCGGCCATCAACTCATGGACGGCCTTGTCCGAGCCGTCTTCGTTCAGCTCGGAGGGATTTTCAAGAATGATCTTCACGGGCACGGTTTCTGGGCCGTGATCGTGATCTGAGTGACGCATGTGCATGACGCTGAACTCCTCCGCCGATATGCTTCAGAAGATCGAAAAAGGTCGATCAATCGGAACTGGAATCATTCTAGCGTCCACAACTACCGGATAAGATACTCCGAAACCCATGCGCACAGGTCAATCAGATTCAGATCGCCAAATCCGGGAAACCACCCTCTCGGTCGTGGCCCCTGCGCACAACGAGCAGGACAACATCGACCTGCTCATCGAGGAGGTCGAGGCCGCCCTCGAACCACTCGGCATTGGCTACGAGTTCGTCATCGTCGACGACGGCTCGACCGACAACACCCGTGCGGCCGTGGTCGCCCACCAGTCCAACCGCCCCTGGGTCCGCTGCGTCGCCATGACCCAGACCCCGCCCGGCAAGGGCCACGGGCAGTCTGCCGCATTTCACGCCGGATTCCGGGCCACGCGGGGACGCCTGATCGCGGTGCTCGACGCGGACCTGCAGAACGACCCGGCTGATATCCCCAAGATGCTCGACCTGCTCGAAGAGGCGAACGCGGACTTTGTTCAGGGCGATCGCTCTGCCGTGCGAAAACAGGGCGATTCGACGATCCGGCTCTTCGGCTCATGGGTCGGGCGAAGCTTCAGACGCGTCCTGCTGGGCGACACCATCACCGACACCGGCTGCTCACTACGGGTCATGAAACGCGAGATCGCCCTCCAGCTCCCCCTGGAGTTCAAGGGCATGCACCGCTTCATCCCCGCCACAGCGCGCCATCTGGGCTACACCGTGGTCGAGATGCCCGTGAACCACCGCCACCGCCACGCCGGCGAGCCAAAGTATGGCATGGGCATCACCAAACGCGCCCTGCCCGGGCTGGTCGACCTCTTCGCCGTGCGCTATATGCGGAATCGACGCCGACCCGTGAGCAGCCAGGAGCACTGCTTGGCCATCGATGAGCAACCCGCGCCCCCCAAAGCAGAGCACACGCACGCATGAAACCCGGGCCGATCATCGCGATGGTGCTGCTCGTGTTCCTGGGCATGTGGCTCGTGCTCCAGCCCGCCCTCTCGCGGTCGCACTCAGACCTCACCCTGCTCGTGGGCGCCCACGAGATCATGCTCGAACGCACCCAGCACGAGGGGCAGGCGGCCTACAACATCATCTCACCGAGATCGCTGCGCAGCGACACCCCCGTGACCCACGACCGGCTCGACGAGTTCATCGACGCACAGATCACCTCGTGGAACGCCCGCCCCGCTTTCGAACGCCACCTGCTGGGCTTCTTCAACATCACCAGCTGGGGCACCTTCGGGTGGGTCGCCATCGGGCTCGTCGGCCAGGCCGCCTTCTTTGGGCGCATGTTCGTGCAGTGGATCATCAGCGAACGCTCACGCATCTCGACCGTCCCGGAGATCTTCTGGTGGTTCAGCTTCATCGGGGGCGTCTGCCTGTTCACCTACTTCGTCTGGCGTGTCGACATCGTCGGCGTGCTCGGGCAATCCACCGGCATCGTCATCTACGCCCGGAACCTCAAGCTCATCCATAAAGAAAAACAACGCTGCGCCGCACCGATCGATACCTCGGCCGAACCCGAGCCCAGCACCTGAGCCCCGTTCTTGGGCCAATCGCCCGCCCCGAAAGGACCACCATGCGCGTCTGGATCGACAACAACGAACTCCAAGCCACCGACAGCGTCAGCAACGCCCTCGATCTTGCCCGCGACCACAGCGAGCAATCAGGGCGTCTGATCGTCGACATCGAAGCCGACGGCAACCCCATCGACGACGCACACCTCGACAACCCGCCCGAGGACGACGCGGGCATCAATGAGCTGCGCTTCACCACGACCGACCCCGTTGCCTTCCTGGTCGAGACATTCGCCAGCGCCCGCGAATCGCTCGCCCTCGTTCGCGAGGACCAGGGCACCGTCGCTGACCACCTCCGCACGGGCGAGCTTGAGCCCGCTGTCGAGGCCCTCAACGCCGTCCTGACCGGCTGGCAGGCCGTCGGCGATGTCGTCGGGCAGTCGGCCGAGCTGGCCCAGATCGAGCTGGAGGGCTTCGAGTTCGGGGGCACCAAGGCCCTGGACTGCTTCGCCAAGCTCGGGCAGACCCTCTCTGAGGTCCGGGACAACCTGACCCAGCAGGACTGGTCATCGCTGGGTGACACCATCGAGTACGACCTCGACGAGCAGGCCCAGCAATGGGACGCGATGCTCGACGCCCTTACCCAACGCGTCCAAGCAGGCGTATAACTCCCTGTCATCCGACAGGAGCACCTGCCCTGAGTACGCAGCAGACCAACCCGATCGATGCCGTCATGGAACAGGCGAGCGAAGCCCTGAATACGGGGCGGTATCTCGATGCCGCCCTGCGCTGCCGCAGCGCCCTGACCCTGGCCCGGGACGAGCACGACTTCGAACGCATGCACCGTATCTGCATGCCCATGCTCGAAGCCCAGCGCTACCTGCGTCAGGACGCCCTGGACTCGGGGGTGATCCACACCATCGCCAAGCCCAGCGACATCCCCGAAACGCCCGGGGCCGAGTGCTACCTGTTTGCGCCAAGCTTCGTCGGTGCCGACGCGTTGCGGTTCAGGAAAGCCGCCAACGACGCGGGATTCGCCCCCTTCGTGCTCACGCGAGAGCCCACCACATCCAAGAACCAATGGCCCATCGTCGGCGTCGCCCAGCGCGTCGTCCGCGTGCGCCTCGACCCACCCGAGAACGACACGCCGAATCCCAAATGGTTCAGCAACGCTAGCGAGCGACTGGGCGATCAGGGCATCCGTGACGCGCTCGACGCGGCCAAACCCGATGACCCGCCAGCTTGGGTCGTCGATGACTTCCTCGACCGCCTCGACGCCTGCCCCGAGCACGAGAAGTTCATCATGGCCCTGGCCCAGGCCTGCGCCGATGCGATCGGGCAGCCACGCCCAACCACGAAGCGCCGACGCGGTATTGTCGACGACCCGTACTCGTTCTGACACACAAAAAACGACTGCCGAGCATGAAACACGCCCGGCAGCCGCTCGTGGGTCTCAACACGATTCTCTGTGTTACCCTGCGCGACGGCGTCGGGTTGCCAACAGCGCCCCACTGCCCAACAGCGAAATCACGCCCGGTGCCGGGACATAGTTCGCATTGTCGTAACTCGACATATTGCCGATGGTCCCAGGGTTGCTGCCGTACTCGCCGTCGTTCATCGAGACGAGGTCGTATCGCCCGAAATCCGCGTTCCATCCTGTGTACGATCGGCTGACATCAGCAATCACGCTGCCCGAATCCAGATCCGTGATTGTCACATCGAACAAGCCGTTGACCGTATCGGCCTCCAACACCACGCGATACCAAGTGTTCATAGACCACGCACCGCCCTGAAGTCCGAAGTCTCTCGAAGCACCGCCCTGCCCGTCCGCATTCTGCACGAAGAGCCTGAATCGCCCGTTTCCCGACGCGTAGACCACGGCCTGGGGGCTCCAGTTGAAATCGGTCTGCGCTGTATCCTGGAAGAAACCGACGGCTGACATCCAGTTCGGCACGCTGCCGTTGCCCTGCTGATCAAGACGGACATCCACCTGAAATCGCTGCACATCAGAATGCCCAACACGAGCAATCAACCCACCAGAGGTCCCGATCGCATCACGAATCTGCACCGCCTGTGTCGCGTTGCCCATCGCATCGGTCGTTCCGATCACCAAAGCCGTAGGGCTCGGATTGGAGGGATCGGTGACATAGTCCGCCGCGTCCCGCCACACCCCGCTTGGCACGCTCCCAGGTGTGTAAACCTCGAAGTCATCAACAATAGCTGCATGAACAACACCCACGCCGCAGAGCAGCGTGCCGATCAATCCGATCCGTTTCATTTGGCTCCCCTGTGTTCCATCGACGCACAGCCTTGTCCGTGCGCCGGCTACAACCCCATACCGAGCCGGACCCGGGCCGGATCCATCTCATTCAGAAATTGCCTATATTTGGAACAAATGCAGGAGTTCAGCCCGCATCCCTCGGCAGGGTCTCGATGATGTTCTGCACGATCTGATCGGTATCGACCTGCTCGGCCGTCGCCTCGAAGTTGAGCAGCACGCGGTGGCGCAGCGCCGGCAACGCGACCTTCTGAATATCCTCGATCGCCACGCTGGCGCGACCATCGAGCAGCGCCATGCACTTGCCCGCCAGCATCAACGCCTGAGCCGCGCGGGGTGAAGCGCCCAGCGATACGAACCGATCGACCATGGGCGTGGCGAACTGACCGTCCGAGAGCATGCCCTTGGGATGCGTTGCCAGCACGCACCGGATCGCGTAATCACGCACATGATCCGCGACCGGGACCAGACGCACCAGCTTCTGGTGCTCCAGCAGGCGGTCGGTGTCAAGCACCTTCTCAATCACGGCGTTCTGAGCACCCGTTGTCCGGATCACGATCTCGTTGAGTTCTTCGCGCGTGCCGTACCCGACCGAGAGCTTGAAGAAGAACCGGTCGAGCTGGGCCTCGGGCAGCGGGTAGGTGCCCTCCTGCTCGACGGGGTTCTGCGTCGCGAGCACGAAGAACGGGGCCGGCAGCGCGTGCGTCGTCCCCCCCACCGTCACGCTGCGTTCCTGCATCGCTTCCAGCAGGGCCGACTGCGTCTTGGGCGTGGCACGGTTGATCTCGTCGGCCAGCAGGATCTGCGAGAACACCGGCCCGGGCTGGAAGCGGAAGCTCCGGCGCATCCGCCCCTGCTCGTCTTCCGACTCGTCGATCACCGTCGTGCCCGTGATATCCGCCGGCATCAGGTCGGGCGTGAACTGCACACGACCGAAGCTCAGGTCCACCGCCTCGGAGATGCTGCGAACCAGCAGGGTCTTGCCAATACCCGGCACACCCTCCAGCAACGCGTGGCCACCCACGAACAAACACACCAGCGTCTGCTCGATCACCTCACGCTGCCCCACGACCGCCTTGGCGACCTGTGAACGCACCGCTTCAAAATCTTCACGGTACAGACTGGAGGCTTGCTGTACCTGATCTGCGGTCATGGACTGGGCTTGAGCTTCACTCATGCACGCATCCTAGGTCACGACTGTAGATATAGGGATCAGAGACCACCTATTCATGTATACTGATGTGTATGGAAAACGAAAGCAACTGGTTGTGGTTCGTCCCGATCGAATGGTTCGTTGGGCACATCCCATCCCGATTACTGGGCTTAGCGATCGCGTGCATTGCTCTCTTGATTATCCATCAATTCTTTGTCGTCCTGCCAATGAAAGCTCACGTCAGGAGTGGCAAAAGAGCTTCTTGCGCTTTCATGATGCTCACGACAATCTGGGTTGTGTGGTCAACTCCAGCTGTTGTGTACTGTGTTGTGAGTTTTTTCATGACCTTGTTTTAGAAAAACGAACCGACCCGGCTCTCACCGGATCGGTTCGTTCTTAAAGGCCGCGGTGGGATTCGAACCCACGGTTGGCTTTCGCACAGCGGATTTGCAATCCGCTCCCTTAGACCACTCGGGCACACGGCCGCCCATTTGCCGGAACCGAACCGATTCCAGCAGGGGTGACGCTACAACCCATCACCAAGCGGGTCAACACACGGGCAGCAAAAACCGACCTCTTGCACGAATCAATCGCCCCGGCGCCTCTTGTCACCCCGCCAACGCCCATGAGCCGATATGCTTGGGTATGCGACCCAAAGGCCCGCTTCTGATCTCGATCGCCGCACTCACCGCCACACCTGCGTTCGCACAAAGCGAACCCATCGATCCCGAGCCCGGGAACGAGCAGCAGGTTGAGGACGCACGCACGGTCTTGCCGCGCGTTGGCACGGACCAGACACCGGTCCGCCCCACCCAGACACCAGTATCGGTACCCAAGCAGCCCGGCATCACCGAGGGGCAGGACTGGCTTCAGATCCTCAACGACACGCTCGAGACGGAGATCGGGGCCTCGACGCTTGCCGAGGGCTCGTTCGTGCTCGGGCGTCAGGGTGACCTCGTAAAGACCCCGGGCGGGCTCCTGATCTTCGTGCCCGATCGTGACGAGCGTGAGCCGGGAGAGGGCGCGGTGCTGCTCATGCCCTGCCGCACACTCGAACTGCTCCAGAACGAGTGGAGCGGGCAGCGGGTGCTCGTCTCAGGCGAGATCTTCACCTACCACAACCGAAACCAGCTGCTCATCAGCGATTATCGGCTCGTGCGTGACAGCGATGTGCCCGCAGAAGCTGATCACACGCCCGAGACCGGCTCCGAGCCGACGACCGGCACCGAGACACCGCAAACCCTCGAAAACGACCCCGAGGTGCGGGATCTGATGCGGGAGTTGGACCGGGATCGACCGACAATGCTCGATGACAAGGATGACCCATTGGGCGAGGAGCCCAGCACCCTGCCGCGACGAGCTGTGAGCAAGCCCAGCGTTGAGTCACGCGGCCCGGAAGAGGGCACCCTCCTGCTGCGCCGCCCGGCCAGACTGGCCCGCAACGCCAAAGGGGCTTGGGCGGTCGTCTTCGATAACGACGATCCCCTGAGCGAAGATTCATACCCCCTGGTCGTCCTCCCCTGCAAATCGCTGATGCAGATGGAGAACTGGGCGATGCAGCAGGGCGATTCGGCCCGGTTCGTGGTTTCTGGGCGTGTTTACAGCTACATGGGCGAAGCGTACCTGCTCCCCACGCTCACGCAGCGCCTCGGCCCGAGTGATATCAACTCGATTCAGTAATCGATCCAAGCCACTCAGCTCGGCCGTTCAACCAAACAGATCAGATCGTCGGGACACTGCCCTGCACCGGGCGGTCTTCGCGTGCCAGCTGGTTTGTCGGGCCTGTGATGACCCGCTCGCCGTCCATGGGGCTGAAGCGTGAGCCGTAGAGCTTGATGCGTCGGTTGGCCGTTGAACGACCGTAGAGCTTGGCAAACACATGCTGTGCGATCAGCAGGACAACAAGCATCACGAAGTTCGCACCCAGCATGGGCACCAGCGTCGTCTGTCCCAGATAGACCATGATGGAAGTGACCACAAGGATCAGCATGCCCGCGGGGATCATCGCCTGCCAGCCGAGCATCATGACCTGGTCGTACCGCATGCGTGGGAGGGTCCAACGCACGACCATCGCGAAGCAGACCATGAGCACGACCTTGGTCGCAAACACGCCGATCTTCACGAAGACCGCCAGCAGCCCCGTCGAGGCCGGATCCGTGATCCCGATCATCGGCAAGTGGTAGCCGCCCAAGAACAGCAGCACGAAGAACGCACAACCGGTCACCAGGTGGGCGTACTCGGCAAGGAAGTACAGGGCGAAACGCATCGAGGAGTATTCGGTGTGGAACCCGCCGACGAGTTCCTGCTCGGCTTCGGCGTTGTCGAACGGGGCGCGGTTGGCTTCGGCCAAGCCGCAGGTGTAGAACAACAGGCCCGCCAGAGGCATACTCAGGATCATCCAGCCGTGCTGGACCTGATACTCGATGATCTCGTTGGGCATGAATGAGCCCAGGATCAGCAGGGTCGCCAGCAGCGAGAGCCCGAGCGGGATCTCGTAGCTGATCATCTGGGCCGTGGCCCGCAAGCCGCCCAGCATGGAGTATTTGTTGTTGGAGGCCCAGCCGCCGAGTGTGACGCCGTAGACACCGATGGAGGCCACCGCGAGCAGGTAGATGATGCCCACATGGACATCGGCACCCGAGACGGCGACCGTCTCGCCACCGATCTGACCCAAGAGTGGCAGGTTGATCAAAGGCATCGACCAGTACCCGCCCCACGGGATGATCACGAAGCCGATGAGGGCCGGGACCACCGCGAACACGGGTGCGAGGGTGAAGAGCACCTTGTCGACATTCTTGGGTGCGAAGTCTTCCTTGACGAAGAACTTGATGCCGTCCGCCAGGGGCTGTCCGAGTGCCAAACACCCTTTCAGGAAGCCCAGGAAGGTCAGCCCGAAGTCGAGCCCGACCCGGTTGGGGCCGATGCGGTCCTGAATGTACGCACTGATCTTGCGCTCAAGGTACACGCCGTAGGCGACGAGCCCCAGCACCGCGTGCACACCGATGGCGAGCACGAGTGCGCTGACAATGAACTGCCCGTCGATCATATTCAGAAGGTTCTCGATCATCGTGCCTCTACTGTAGCATCTCAGAGCCGACCGGGTCCGCTTCGGGGCATGCCTCAGCGACCGATTCGTAGACAACATTGGGCAGGTCGGTCCCGGTGTGTTCGACTGAAGTCACGCTCGAGGTCCGCGCGTTCTCACGCGACATCAGCACCGAGTATTCGAGCTTGTCGGGCCACTGGTGGAAGTGGAACGCACGCTGGTTTTCAGGCGACGGGTCGGGCACCACCATCTCCCGGAACAGCGGGAGTCGGCACTGCACCAGATGGTCGCCCAAGCCCGACGAGGCCAGACATCGCGGTCTAACCACCGGCTCCAGCGGCGCTGGGAGTGTTACCTCCGAGCCACCGAATCGGGCGATCGCTGAGGCGAACCCGCCCTCTTCAGCGGGTCCCACGAGCAGCAGCCGGAACGGCTTCATCCCGCGCAGGTCCATGCTGGTCAAACGCTTGAGCGCGTCGTGGAGGTCGTCGGCTTCCATGAGCATCGGGATCAGCGTCCCACGCGAGATGTGGAACACCTCGGGCAGATCCGCATCCAGCTGGTCATCAGTCAGGTTCAGATTCACCAGCCCGAGGTAGAAGCCGTCCTCTCGGACCGCGACCCAGGTCCCGCCCGCGTCGGTATCGGTCGGCCAGCACGCCGTTTTCCCGTTCTCGAGCATGCGCCACGCGGGGGCCTGCTCGGGTGAACGCGAACGCAACTCATCGCGCGAATGCATCACGCGATAACCATTATCTATTGGAACGATCGAGATCGTGCACATGGGAGTTTACTTCGCTCCCGCCTGCTCAAAGTTGATCGTCGAGGGCGCGGTGCCGAACCCGTTGGGGCACTCGACACCGATCTCCAGCCCGATCGCCTTGAGGATCGCATTGTGATGGATCGCGTGGTGCATCGCAAAGAAGATCTCACGCGCCCTCGTGGACTCCAGGTCGGCCGTCTGCCCGTCGCCGCAGAGCATCACCCGCGTGGTCACCGTGGAGCCCAGATCCTCGACACTCAGCCCGCCCAGGAGTGAACGCAGCGTGGCGATCTCGCCCTTGGCCTCATCTCGGTTGTCCTCGACCGAACCGCCCCGCTTGCGGTGGTCATAGTCGATCGGCTCGGTGCAATCGGTCGTGATCGCACAGCGGAAGTGATCCAGTGTGTGGCGGATGTGCTTGCCGATCGTCCCGCCGGGGACAACCTGGGAAGTCTGGACATACTGCTCGTCCTGGACCCGGTCGATGTAGTCGGCGCACTGCTCGAGGATCGCGTCTGCCGCCAAGCAGACGGCTCGCAGATCTCCGCAAGGGTTTGGGGTGTTGGTGGCCATCAAATGCTCCTTCATGTGTCAGATTGAACGCTTATGCCGAAAATCAGGTACTGCATCAGCCCAAGCAGAATCCTTACAAGCAGGGCTGCGGGGGCATATCTTTGCTGTTTGTCTTCTCTGAATCTTAGCCGCTCAGCGGGCTGACGCCATGGGGACCGCCTCGATCACTTCTTCAATGATCTCGCGGTGATTGGCGCATCGGGGGCACTTGTGCTGCCCGCCCAGCTTGCCCTTGGCGTCGAGCCAGCGATGGAAAGTGCCCATGGGCATGGCGGTGATGGTCGGCGGGGCCATCCCGACATCATCCGATCGCTTCGTGTTGTAATCGACATTCTCCTGCCGCACGGCACGGTCGAACGCATCCCGGAACGCCCGCAGCTGCCCCTCGTTCGGGCATGCCTGGAACTCGATCGCCACCTCCAGCCCCGCCCGGCTGGTCTGGCTCGGGTAGACCGGGGCCGCGGTGAACTCGCCGAGGGTCAAACCGGTCGCGACCGATGCCGATGCGACCCCGTGCTCGATGTGCTCGCCGATGAGGTTCTCGCCGAAGGCGTTGATGAAGTGGCGGTGACGCCCCACAATGCGCAGGCGTGCCGGGCCCGTGCCCGATCGGAGCGACCCGTCGGGCATATGCCCATCGGGGATGTCGTCGAACTCGACCACATCGCCGATGACATAGCGCCAGAGCCCGGCGTTGGTGCTCATGACCACCACATACTGCTGCCCCTTCTCGACCTGCCAGCAGGTGAAGGCCTCGGGGTTGTCGTCGTCGATCTGCTCGCGGGGCACGAACTCGTAGAAGATCCCGTTGTCCGTCAGCAGGCGCATGCCCGGGTCGTTGTCCCGGTCCTGCATGGCAATGAACCCCTCAGACGCGGGATACAGCTCCTGTCGGCAGGGGAAATCGACATCCGGATCACCCGAGAATGCTCGGCACATCCGCTCGACGAAGGGGACATAGTTCACCCCGCCGTGCACGAACACCTCAAGGTTGGGCCAGACATCTCGCGCACACCGGGCATCCATCCCGCGCTGGCGGGCCAGCTCGATGACCCGGTCGATCAGCACCAGGGCCCAGCTAGGCATACCCGAGATGAACCGGATGTCCTGATCCAGGGCCAGCTTCGCCATCGCCTCGATCTTGTCGGGCCAGTGGCTGATCAGCGCGATGCTCGGGCCGGGCGAGTAGATCGTTGAGAGCGGCCATTTGATCAGCGGCGTGACCAGCCCGGACAGGTCACCCGTCGCGATGCCGTGCTCGTTGTACTCCAGATCGGTGGATCCGCCCAGGAACAGGCACCGCCCGCCCATGATGCGCCCAGGGTGGGCCCCGCGGTTGATCATGTGGGCGAAGATGTCCAGCGACGCGAGGTAGTTGCCCCGCATCATCTGCTCGCTGACCGGGATGTACTTGTCGCCCGCGGTCGTGCCGGAGGTCTGGGCGAACTGCATGACCCTGCCCCCCCACAGCACATCGGGCACGCCCCGCTCCCGCATATCCGCGATGTCGTCGGCAAAGGCGTACCAATCGCTGATCGGGACCGAATCCTGAAAGGCCCGGAGCCGGTCCATCTCGTTGTTATGCGACAGGATCTTCCCGAAGCCGTGCTTGTTGCCGAACCGGGTTGATCTGGCGTTTCGCAGGTTCTTGGTGAGCTCGCCGATCTA
>DEXG01000008.1:19237-19775 GCA_002364005.1 Phycisphaerales bacterium UBA3190 | reverse complement strand
CGCCGATCTGCACCGACTGGGTCTTGGCCTGCCAATAGGCCAGATCGCCCAGCTTTCGTCGCCGGGCCTCGACCCGCGCGTGCAGTGCAGCCCCGACGAGCGAGGTCCATGAGTACGGCGCGTTGGGTGTCGGGGCGTTCGTACGCATGGGCTCAGTCAGTCTTTGAACTTGAGCATGCCGCGTTGAGCCAGCTCGTCGAAGAAACTATGCATCGCCACGCCGAAGGGCTCGGGTGCTTCGATCATGGGTGCGTGCCCACAACCATCGAGCCAGCTCAGGCGAGCATCGGGCATCAGCTCGAGGAAGCCCTGCCCGGCGCTGGGCGGGGTGACGACATCCTCGCGCCCCCAGATCAGCAGTGTCGGCTGTGTGATATCACCCAGATCGTCGGTCATGTTGTCCCGTCGGGCGGTCTTGCTGAGCTTGACCATCGCCCGGGCACCGCCTCGCTCGTTGAGCAGCTTGTGGGCCCGCTCGACATCCTCAGGGTTCATCTTGGATTTGTCGTAGAACAGCTCGCCGATCTTCTCAACCAGC
>DEXG01000008.1:461-19036 GCA_002364005.1 Phycisphaerales bacterium UBA3190 | reverse complement strand
CTCGCCGATCTTCTCAACCAGCCACTCGCGGCTGGGGCGGACCGGTGCGCCCCGCACCACCGTGCGTTCGATCAGACCGCTCGAACCGGCGAGCACCAGGGCGTGCACCAGCTCGGGGCGTTCGTGGGTGACCCGCAGCGCCACATGGCCGCCGAACGAGTTGCCCACCAGCACCGTTGGCTCACCGATCTCGTGATCGAGGAACTGCATGGTCATCGCGCTGACAGCGGACAAAGAGCAATCCACGCCACGCAGCTCGAGCAGGGGCATCTCAAGTGTAATACATCGCACCCGATCGCAGACCGTGTCGACCACGCGCTCCCAGTGCTCGTTGAGCCCGACCAGCCCGTGAAGGAACACCACCGGTGGCCCCTCGCCACGCTCGACCACATCGGCTTCGATGCGTTTGCCGCTGACCCCGGCGAGCACCACCTTCCGGGTCGTGCGCGTGTGGGTGGCTGTCGGTTGTGCGTTCTCGGCTCTCACGCTGATCTCATCCCCATGCTTCCTGCACCCTCCGCTGGGCTTCGAACGCCCGCCGGAGGGTTACAGCATGGTAGTACCCACAAACCGCCCAATCATGCCGGCGGGTGCTCCGAACCCATGATCGAGGAATCAGGTACACCCTCCACACGCCCGTCTACGAGCCGAATCACCCGATCGGCCCGCTCTGCGATGCGTTCGTCATGGGTCACCATGACCATGGTCAGCCCCGCACGCTCGCGGTACTCGATCATCGTGTCCAGAATCGACTGGCCCGTTTTCAGGTCCAGATTCCCCGTTGGCTCGTCGGCCAGGAGCAGCTTGGGATCGTTGATCAGGGCCCGTGCGATCGCCACACGCTGGCGCTCCCCGCCTGAGAGCTCCATGGGTCGATGCTTGAGGCGATGCCCCAGCCCGAAGCGTTCGAGCAGCTTGGTCGCCCGCTCGATGGTGCCCTGTCGCTGACGCATGTAACCGATTCGCCCGTGCAGGATCATCGCCCCGATGCAGACATTCTGCACGACGCTCAGCTCGGGCAGCAGGTGGTAGAACTGGAAGACGAACCCCACATCGTCGGCCCGATACCGATCGAGCGCCCGCTTGCTCTGCTTGGTGAGTTCGGTGCCCTCGAACTTGATCGATGCCCGTTGGCCCTCGTTCTTGTCCGGGCGATCGAGCCCGCCCATCAGGTGCAGCAGCGTGCTCTTGCCGCTGCCCGAGGCGCCGAGGATGGTGACCCACTCGCCCGGACGCACATCGATATCCACGCCATGGAGAACCGGGACCTTGACCCGTCCGAGCTTGTAGGTCTTGTGCACATCGCGCACCGACAGGATCGACGCCGCTGCCGTCGCCACGCCCCCCGTCTCAGTCTGTGCCCGATCTTCTGTACCCATTGCCTACTGCCTATTGCCTATTGCCTAATACCTACCGAATGTCCGCCTCTGGCGGATTGCCTGTCTCACTCAAACCGCAACGCCTTCACCGGATCCATACGGGCACTGTGCCATGCCGGGAGCAACGCCCCGAGCACGCAGGTCAGCACCCCCACCACGAACACGATCAACGCCTTCTGCGGGTCGACATCGCTGGGGATCTCGATGAAGTAGTACTGCTGCGGATCCCAGATCACCAACCCGGTGGTCCGGCCGATCCAATCATGAATCGCGTTGATGTCTGAAACGATCCAGTACCCCATGGCCGTGCCCAGCACCGATCCCACGATCCCGATCGCCGCGCCGTAGCGGATCCACAGCCAGGCGATGCCGGGTGTTGATGCACCGAGGGCCCGCAGGATCCCGATGTCCTTGGTCTTTTCGCTCGCCATCGACCAGAAGATCGCCAGCACCAGAAACACCGTTGTGAACGACACGATGCCGAAGATGAACAGGACCAGCCCGGTCTCCTTTTTGACGGCACTGATCATGGTCCGATTCAGGTCTTCCCAGGTCTTCACCTGACGCTTCATATCAAACGCGCTAGGCACCTCGCCCTTGTGTCGGCTCGCGAACTCGGTGTAAATCTCCTGCACGCGCGTGCGGACCGCTTCGAGCTCGTACCCCTCGGCCCCGTTGACCAGCACGGTCGTAACCCGGGCCGGGTCCAGCCCGATCTCTTCGCGCATCTTGGGGCGGATCTCGCCCGTGACGGGGTCTTCTTCGACCGCGAAAGGGTTCTCGTCGTCGCGGACAAGCTCGACCCGCTGGGCGGCGTCGAGGCGGAGCATGCGTTGCAGCACATCCAGCGGCACCATAATCGTCTGCTGATCGACCTCGTAGATCCCCGATTGGAACTCGTTGGCGATGGGCATGGTGATGGTCTTGGGGTCGACCGGGCGTCCGTTGCTGTCGAGCGAGAGGACCGTGAGCCCCACAGTGCCGTTGTTGGGCATGAACAGCTCGACGCGATCGATGCCGCCGTCGGGTCGTGCCCGGTTGCCGATCCAGGGCTCGTAACCACCCCACGGCGTGCGGTAGTTGAGCCCCGTGACCTCGACACCCAGCACACCCGCGGGTTCATCGATGCCCGTGGCGGGATTCTCCCGCATCATGCGCAGCCCGTTGTTGTAGACGCGCTCCATCAGGTCCTGGTTCTCGTCCTGCAGACGCAGGTCTTCGCCGTCGTGATCCTTGGGGGTGGGCCCGTCGATGGGCTTCCACCAGAGGGTGTCGCCGAAGCCCGTGACGGCGCTGTAGCTGCTGGGGTCCACACCCTTGATCGAGACAAGCTCGATGCGGTCGTCGGGGAGCTGGATGAGCCCGAAGGTCTCGATGCTGGGCGTGGCCGCGGCGATCATCGGGTCGGCTTCCAGGTCTTCCATCAGCTCGTCGTAGTAGCCGAAGCCCACATTGGGCCAGACGATGGCGACATCGCCCACGAGCGTGCGCCCGCTCTCGATCAGGGTCTTGAGAAAGCCGCCCATCACGGACCAGGTGACGAGGATCGTGGCGACCGACAGCATGACCGCGACCATCGCCAGCATGGGCATGATCTTGCGGGTCAGGTACTTTCGGGTCAGCAGCGCTTGGTACACGATCGAGTCTATCCCTTTCTAAGACCCCAATCGGCATCTCTGGCCACTTATCGCCATTGGTTGTTCGCGCGGTCGATGTCGGGCAGCACCGCATCGGGATCGAGGGTCACCGATCGGATGGTGCGTCCCTGCGTATCGATCCCCACCCGCCAGCGGCTGGTCTGGTGCCAGATCTCAACAGGCAGGTCGATGACCTCGCTGCTGTTGTCCTTGTATTCGACGAGCATGCGTACCGGCATCACCATATCGCTCAGGTTGTCGAGCACCACGATCGCGCCGTCATTGACCGGCTTGACCCCGGCGATGGCCTGATCGAGCGTGCTCGGCTCAAGGAACCAGCCCCGCCAGAACCAGTTGAGATCCATGCCTGCGCCGTCCTCCATCGCCCGGAAGAAATCACTCGGCTGCGGGTGCTTCATGTACCACGCGTCCATGTACCCGTGCCAGGCGTCATCGAACCGGTCCTGACCCATGATGTACTCACGCAGCAACCACAAGCCGTAGGCCGTCTTGCGGTACATCAGGCGACCGACCCAGCTGGGCCATGTCCGATCGGGTGCGGTCATGATGGGCTGGCAGTTGGGTGAGCTGCACAGTTGCATGGTTTGCTGCTGGGCTCGGGTGTAATCCACATCTGTTTTGTACCACGCGGCCTTGGAGTACAGGTTGATGAAGGTGTTGAAGCCCTCGTCCTGCCACATGTAGCGGCGTTCGTCGCTGTTGACCAGCATCGGGAACCAGTTGTGCCCCACCTCGTGGTCGGTGACCCCGAACAACCCGCGCGAGTTGGTGCGTGCCCCGCAGAAGATGATGCCTGGGTATTCCATGCCGCCCTCGGGCCCGTTGATGTTGCTCATCGCGGGGTATGGGTAAGGAAAGAGGAAGTTCGAGTAGTGCTCGATGGAGTGCTTGATGAAGCGAGTCGAGCCGCCGTCGGCGTGATCGTTGCCCCAGACCTTGGCCTCCTTGGGGAAGAAGGACTGGCAGAGGATCTTGCGTTGGCGACCGTTGCGTTGGGTGATCTGGGCCTTGCACGCGTCCCACATGAACGCGTCGGAAGCGGCCCATGCGAAGGTGCGTGCGTCCTCGATCTCGAACTCCCAGGTGTAGCTGGGGGCGTTGCCGGGCTGCAGGTCGTCGCGGCCGACCTCCTCGGGCTTGATGATCCAGACCGGCTCGTCTGAGCCGAAGGCCTGGTCGAGCCGCTTGCGCTGGGTGGCGGCGAGGACATCGTCGGGGTTCTCCAGCATGCCGCTGCCTGAGACGATGTAGCCTTGTGGGACGGTGATGGCGACGCGGTAGTTGCCGAAGTCGGTGTAGAACTCGCCGCTGCCGAGATAGGGCAGCGTGTTCCAGCCGTGCACATCGTCGTATTTGCACACCTGCGGGAACCACTGGGCCAGCTCGAAGATCTTGCCCTGCTCCACAGTCTCAGCGCCCATACGACGGAGGTGCGGCGGGATCGGGAAGGAGAAGTCCATCTCCAGCACCACCGACTGGCCCGAACGCAGGGGCGAGGGCAGATCGATCCGCCCGAGGGTGTCGTAGACCTTGAGCCCGAAGTCGCCCCGCCCGGACACGCCCGCGACCCGCAGGTTGCTGATTGTGTAGCCGCCGTCGAAATCGTCCTCGAGCACCTTCATCACGCTGCCGGGCGAGCGGGACTTGGTTCCGATCGAGTTGGTGTTGAACAGGTTCTGTTCGAGGTTCAACCAGATGTAGCCCAGCTCGTGCGGCGAGTTGTTGTGATAGGTCACCCGCATGCTCGCGGTGATCTGCTCTTTGTCCGTATCGAGTGTCGCATCGATGTCGTAATCGCAGCGTTGCTGCCAGTAGTCCGGCCCGGGGAAGCCAGAACCCAGACGCATCTCGCTGGGGGTTGGCCAGTCGATCTGCTTGAAAACATTCTCGCCGTCGCTGCCCCCGGCGCGCCGGAAGGCATCCTCGACCGCGCCGACCCGGTCGCTGTCGCCAATGCCCGGACGATCGCCCACGCGTGTTTCGACCGTGCTGGAACAGCCCGTCATCACGGGTGAGCACAGCAGGGCGAGGCAAGCAAGGAAAAGAACGGCGCTTCGAGCGATACGAACTGCGGGCATGAGGGGTCACTCCGGGTTCGGGGAACGGATGGGTCCAACGGGGATGTGATTGATCCAGAGGGTATCAGAATTCAACGGCTGCGTCGCGCCACAACTCCCCGAACGGGGGGTTCGCCCCCCCACACGCTGTTGCGACGGCAGCACCGAAAAGAAACCCCAGGAACGCGCTTGATTTGTTCAGATTTATACTCTAAATTGAACACATATACGCAGCCAACCGAAAGGAGCTGAACAATGAACAGCCACAACAACCATCCCAAGACAGGCATCGCACACACCCACGCGAAGAACCCCGATCCCGGGGCGAGCATCATCATTGCCGCAGGCGCGATCTTCATTAGCTGATCGGCCTCTCGATTGGCCTATTGATTGGACTGTCGGTCTGCCGACTGAGCTGGATGGCATTCAGCGTTGACGATCGAGCAGGCGGTACTGCACGGCTTCGCCCACATGCTCGGGTCGGACGGTCTCGCTGCCGGCGATATCCGCGATCGTCAATGCCACGCGTCGGATCTTGTCGTAAGCGCGGGCGCTGAGCCCGAGCTGGGTCATGGCCTGCTCCAGCAGCGCTTTGGCCGACGATTCCAGGGCCATGAACTCGTCGAGCTGCTTGCCCTTGAGGCGTGCGTTGATGACCTCGCCCTGACGACGCATCGCCCGCTCGCGTGCCGCGATGACCTGATTTCGCATCGTCGCGGTATCGGTCCCGGTCGCCTTCTGGCTCAGCTCACTCCAGGGCACAGCGGGCGCTTCGACATGCAGGTCGATGCGATCGAGCAATGGCCCGCTTAGTCGCGCGAGATAGCGCTGCATCTCGCGTTGCCCGACCTCGCCGGGGGCGACATCGCCCTTGGGCGTTGGGTTCATGGCCGCCACGAGCATGAAGGACGCGGGGAACTGGACCGTGCCGTGGGATCGGGCGATGGTGACCACATGGTCTTCCATGGGCTGGCGCATGGTCTCGAGCACATTGCGAGAGAACTCGGGCAGCTCGTCGAGGAAGAGGATCCCGTGGTGGGCCAGGGATATCTCACCGGCCCGGGGTATGACCCCGCCACCCACGATGGCGGGCGAACTGGCGGTATGGTGGGGCGTGCGGACCGGGCGGCTGGTGACCAGCCCCCGCTTGCTGTCGAGCATGCCGGCTGAGGAGTAGATCCGGGTGACCTCGATCGCCTGCTTGGGGGTCATCGTGGGCATGATGCCGGGCAGCGCCTTGGCCATCATGGTTTTACCCGTCCCGGCCGGTCCGAGCATCACGATGTTGTGCCCGCCCGCGGCCGCGACAACCAGTGCACGCTTGACGGACTCCTGGCCCTTCACCTCGGCAAAGTCGACGCTTGCGCTGGCCTGTTGAAGCATCGCGGCGACATCGGTGGTCGGGTGTGGTTCGAGATCCAGCTCGCCATTGAACAGCCCAACGACTTGGGCCAAACTCGAGACGCCAAAGACCCGGATGCCTTCGACGACCGAGGCCTCGGCGGCGTTGGACGCGGGAACGACGACCGCGTCGAGCCCCATCTCGCGTGCCAGCGAGACCATCGCGATCACGCCTCGGATCGGGCGGATGCGTCCGTCGAGGGCCAGCTCGCCCGCGATCAATGCCCGGCGAGGGTCGAGCCCGGTGGATTCATCGTCGAACGACAGCTCGCCGCCGCCCATGTGCACGGGCCGGCGTGCGGGCGTGCGAGCTGGGTGAATCACGGCGCTGGCCAAGAGCACCCCCACCGCGATGGGCAGGTCGTACATGGGGCCTTCTTTTTTGACATCGGCCGGGGCGAGGTTGATGAGTGTGCGCCCCGCGGGCATGGGGTAGCCGGTGTTGGCCATGGCCGAGCGGACGCGTTCGAGTGATTCTTTGACGGCCGCATCCGGGAGCCCGACGACGATCTCCTTCTGGAGCTGGGTGTCGTCGAAGTCGACCTCAATTTCCACTGGCTGGGCATCGATGCCCTGGAGTAAGAAGCTTCGAACTTTGGGTATCATGGCGACAGAATATCAAAACCCAAACACGGGTCAAGGCCCTTTGTTTGGTTTTTGATCTTCGGGGCGATTCCGACCACATCGAGGCGTGTTTCCGGTACCATCAGTCCATGAAACTGTTTCGTAAAGCCGCCGTCGTCATTGCCGCGCTCACCCTGCATTCCGCGATCGCTCAGGCCCAGGAGACCGATCCGGGTGTGACCTTCCGTGTGTATGCCGTCGATGGGAATCTCCAGCAGATCCCCGAGATCGCGCCGGACCAGACGCCGAATCTCGATGAGCTTCGCGATTCGATCGATGCCGACACCGATGAATTCGGCGGCATTCCGCTGCCGTATGTCACCCATGTGACCGCCGAGTTGCTCATTGATGAGCCGGGCGAGTACGCGTTCATGCTTACTTCCGACGACGGCTCCCGCCTCACGCTCAATGGCGAGGTCCTGATCGACCACGACGGGCTGCACGGGGCGATCCCCAAGACCAGCGAACGGGTCTTCCTTGAGCGTGGGTCGCACCCGCTGCGTGTCGATCACTTCGAGGCCGGCGGCGCGAGCGTGCTGAAGCTCGAATGGATCGGGCCCGATGACCTGGACTACTCCGTCATCACGAGCAAAAACCTCCGCACGCAGCGTGACCTGACGCGGGTTACCTCGCCGGGTGTCAAGCAGATCATCGGCCAGAACCGTCCGGGTGATCGGCGGGCACTCAACGCTGTGCACCCGGGCTGGGATCTTTCCACCATCCGCCCCGAGGGCTTCGAGCCCAAGGTCGGGGCGATGTGCTTCCTGCCCGATGGGCGTCTGGTGATCGGGAC
Organism: Phycisphaerales bacterium UBA3190; assembly: GCA_002364005.1. GTDB lineage: Bacteria > Planctomycetota > Phycisphaerae > Phycisphaerales > UBA1924 > UBA1924. The sequence goes on along the minus strand of DEXG01000008.1, from coordinate 11,124 downwards.
CTTTGACCCGCTGCAGCGTGACGACCGGTCGCTGCCTGATATCGACTCCAAGGAACCCGACAAGCTCTACGCGATCCTCAACTATGACGCGGCCGACCCGAGCGACATCAGCGTCGAAGAGATCGCCACGGATGTCTTCGAACCCTCCGGGCTGTGTGTGTTCGATGGCGATCTGTATGTCGCCCATCGCAAACGCGTCGAACGCCTGCGCGATGTCGATGGCGACGGGTATTTCGAGACCCATGAGCTGGTGGCCCAGGGCTGGGAGGGGTGGAACTACCACCAGTTCGCGCTGGGGCTTGTTGAACACAATGGCAGGCTCTACACCGCGCTCTCGACTGCCATGGCCCCGCCCAACTGGGAGGGCATGCAGGACAACGCCGGGCCCAATGGCCCGATGCGGGGCTCGATCATCGAGATCGACCTCGAGGCCGACACTGCCCATGTCATCGCCGGCGGGCTGCGCACGCCCAACGGGCTGGGTGTCACGCCCGACGGGGCACTGATCTACCTCGACAACCAGGGCACCTGGATGCCCTCGTCGACGCTCGCGGAGATCATCCCGGGGCGGTTCTATGGGCATTACAACTGGACGAACTTCGTGCCCATGCTCAAGGAGCGATTCCCGGAGGGCGGGCACCCGAGCGTGTACAGCGATCGGCCGCGGACGCCGCCGGCGTTGTGGCTGCCTCAGAACGAGGTGGTGAACTCACCGACGCAGCCGCTGCCGATCACGGAGGGGCCGTTCAAGGGGCAGATGCTCGTGGGCGAGCTGACCGCGGGTGGCGTGCGGCGGGTGTTCCTCGAACGCGTCAACGGGCAGTTGCAGGGCGCGCTGTTCCGGTTCACGCAGGGGCTCGAGTCGGGCGTGAACCGCATGGCGTGGGCACCCGATGGGTCGCTGATTGTCGCGGGGATCGGCGCGGGCGGGAACTGGAACTGGCGGGGGACGCAGTTCGGGTTGCAGCGGCTGACGCCCAACGGCAAGCCGGTCTTTGAATACCAGCGTGTGGAGGCAACCCCCGAGGGGTTCCGCATCACCTTCACCGAGCCGGTGGATCGGCGTCTGCTCAGCGACATCCGCAACTACAGCGTGGACTCGTGGCTGTACACGCCCACATCGCACTACGGCGGGCCGAAGATCGATGAGCGGCCGAACCTGATCTTCGAGGCCAACGCCGATGGCGATGGGCGATCGGTCACGCTGCGTCTGGGGGCCTTTGAGCCCGGGCGGGTCTACCACATCGTCGCGGATCTGGAGAACAAATCGGGTGAGCCCATCTGGTCCACCGAGGCGTGGTACACGCTCAACCAGATCCCGCGCGAAGATGCCACCGAAGCGTCGAGCATCGGGGACATCGCGATCGAGACCGATGCTGTGGGTCTGGGCGTGCTCCCGCCCGCCAACGCGGTTACGCTGATCGCCAAGAACAGCGCCGCGGCGATGCGGTATGCCAACCGCCCCTTCCCCGGGCAGAACATGACGCAGGACAACCACATCAACGCGTCTGACTATCTCGCCGTGGGTGATGGCTCGGGCGATCTGACATCGACCACCTCGTTCGGCGATGCGCGCATTCACATCGAATGGCTCTCACCGCGTGGCGGCGCCGGGCAGATGGCGGGCAACTCGGGCGTGTATTTGCAGGGCAAGTACGAGATCCAGGTGCTGGGCACGAAGCGCGGCGATACCCAGCCGGCGATGAACGAGGCGGGGGCGTTCTATAACATCAAAGCCGCGGACCACAACGCCTCCAATGGGCCGGGGCAGTGGCAGGCGTATGACATCTGGTTCAAGGCCCCCAGATTCGATGGCGAGGGCCACAAGACCAGCGACGCCCGCGCGACGGTCTATTGGAACGGGGTGCTGATCCATGACGATGTCGCCATCCCGCATCCCACGGGCTCATCGCAACAGCTTGGCGAAGCGCCCGGTGCGGGGCTTGATTTCCAGATCGGGGCGTTGGTCTTGCAGGACCACGCGACAGCGGCCGAGGGCCCGGTGCGGTATCGCAACGCGTGGATCGCGCAGCTGGAAGAGCACGAACCGACACCCGGATCGTGGGTGAACCTCTTCGAGGACACCAGCGCTGACGACTGGGTCGTGCGGGGCGGGCACGCGCCCTACACCATGGAGGACGGCGTGCTCACGGGCACCAGCGTGCCCAACTCACGCAACTCGTTCTATACCACCGTCAAAGAGTACAGCGACTTCGAACTCATCTACGAGGTCCGCGTCCACCCTGAGCTCAACAGCGGCGTGCAGATCCGATCGCATGTGATCGACGGCTTCGACAATCGCAACGGCGGGCTCCGCGGCTACCAGATCGAGGTCGACCCGGCAGCGCGGGCCTACACGGCTGGCATCTACGACGAGGCCCGGCGTGGGTGGCTGCATCCGATGCACACCACGCCATCGCCACGGCGGGCGTTCAGGCCCGGCGAGTGGAACACCATCCGTGTGGTGGCCGATGGGCCGATCATTCGCACCTGGATCAACGGCGTACCTGCGGCGGAGATCTTCGACGCGATGACGGCGTCGGGGCATATCGGCTTCCAGGTGCATGATGTGGGCGGGCGACAGGACCCGCTTACGGTGGAGTTCCGCAATGCGCGGATCAGGGAGCTGGACTGAGCCAGCTCATCGCAGCTCGTAAATCACCTCGACGCACGCCATGTAGCGTTCGGTCTCGGGTGAATCGCGTTCGTCGACTTTGACGAAGCCGCACTTTTCAAGCACGCGGCATGAGCCGATGTTGCTCTTGGCGGCATGGGCGATGAGCGGGCGATGCTCGAAGAGATCAATAAACATGCGCAGGGCTTGGGTCGCGATGCCCTTGCCCCAGTGATCCTGCGCGATCAGGTAGCCGACACAGACCGCGTCCTCGGCCACGAAGCTGGCGATCTTGCCCACCACGACCCCATCGAACAGGATGATTCGTGCCACCTCGTGCGGGCTCTCGGGTGTGCGGTTCCATCGCACCTCGAACTTGTCACGCGACAGCGGGTAGACCATCGACATGGCGTTGCCGACGGGGTCCTGGCGCATGGCGAAGATGAGCTCGAAGTCTGAGTCGATCGGTTCGCGGAGTTGGACCGTGCCCGCGCTCATGCCGCCGACACCGGGCGCACGGGGCTGCACATCGTGGGAATGAAGCGGGCGAACTGTTCGAGCACGCTGGTTTGTGTGATAGTCGATTCTTCGTTTCCCATCATGGATTCTCCAACGCGCGAGAACGGCTTGGGCGTGTACGCGATCATATTCTCCATCGGCCGATTGCGGTACACATTGCTCAGTTTCACCTGTTTCAGGGGCTACCCTGGGCACTTCATGCACAAGCATTGCCGGTATCCCGGGCGCTTGGGAGCCGGGTATTCTGCGACGATGTACAATCGATTGAAGGAACTTACGAGGCATGTGGAAGACCGCACTCTTCATCATTACCGCGCTCTTGCTGCTCATGCTTGTGCTGGTTGCTTTGCTGCTGGTCATCACCGCCAAAGGGCCACGGTTTACCGAGAACGGCAGCCAGTACAGCATCGCTCATCTGTCGTCTCACGACAAAGTTCGAGCGGTAACCGCGGTGCTTAAGAACGGGCAGCGGCAGGATGTCACGAACTTGGTTGTCGCTGATCCCGTGCAAGGCACGCTGACGGTACCGAAGTCGGAAGTTCTGAATCAAGACACACTCGAAGCGATTGAGTTGCAGTATTCCAAGTTTGGGATGTCATTCACCAGCTACAGCATGCTCACTCCGTCACACCCAAGCCCTCCAAGATTCGATGAGGGTGAATCTGACAACGAGCTGCCGTAACACCACATGGGAGCAGATCTGCTCCCAGCCGGCTCTGGTTTTACGCCGCCGACACCGGGCGCGTGGCGCTGCCCATCGTGGGGATGAAGCGGGCAATCTGTTCGAGCACGGCTTTGCGGGACTGGCTTCGGCGCACCGCGTCCATCGATGACACCAGATCGTCGATCGTCGCGGGCGAGACATCGGTGGTTTCGTCGAGGGCGTAGATGCCGGGGTGGCTGGTGTGCATCAGGCCCTGGGCGTCGTAGCTGAGTTCTTCGTAGAGCTTCTCGCCGGGGCGGGCGCCGCTGAGGATGATGGGGACGGTGTTGGGGGCAACCTGCGAGCCCATGGGCTGGCCGATGGTGGGTTCGTAGCCGCAGGCGCGGATGAAGCGTTTGGCGAGCTGGAAGATCTCGATGGGCTCGCCCATGTCGAGGACGAAGACCTCGCCAGAGTGGTCGGGCTCGATGCCACCGAAGCCGTGCCCGGACATGGCGCCGGCCTGCATGACCAGTGTGGCCGCTTCGGGGATGGTCATAAAATATCTTGTCATGCGTTCGTCGGTGACGGTCACCGGTCGGCCGCTGGCGATCTGGTCGGCCCAGATGGGCAGGACCGAGCAGGCCGAGCCGAGCACATTGCCGAAGCGGACCATGCTCAGGCGGGTCTGGATGCCGGGCGTGTGCGCCAATGACTGGACATACATCTCCGCCAGGCGCTTGGTCGCGCCCATGACATTGACCGGGTTGACGGCCTTGTCGGAGCTGATCAGCACGAAGCGCTCGGCCCCCACCGCCACCGCGGCGTCGGCGATGGCCTTGGTACCAAAGAGGTTGTTGGTCACGGCGTGCGATGGGTGATCTTCCATCAAGGGCACATGCTTGTGGGCGGCGGCGTGGAAGACGACATCGGGCTTGTAGCGCTGCAGCAGCGTCAGTGTGCGGCTGGCATCGACGACATCATGAAGCACCGCAACGCGTTCGATCTCGGGGTACAGCTCACGCAGCGACCGATCGACCTCGAAGAGGGCGTTCTCGGCACGCTCCATCAGCACGATGCGGCTGGGCTGGTAGCTGGCGACCTGACGGACGAGCTCTGAGCCGATGGACCCGCCGGCGCCGGTGACCAGCACGGTCTTCCGGTTGAGGGTCTGGGCGACGAGCTGGCGATCGATCTCGTGGGCCTGGCGACCGACGAGCTTGGCCAGGTCGATCTTGGGGGCACCGATGGTCACCGATGAACCCTGCACACTGGCACCGACGCTGGGGGCGCAGTGCAGCAGCTCGTCGATCGGAGGCACGAAGCGTTCGATCACGCCGGCGCGGTGCAGCGACACGCTGATGGGTCGCCACAGGGCCCGGTCGGCGGCTGGGAGCGTGACGATGGCGCTGGTGACCCCGTGAGCCGCGCAGATGCCGACGAGTTCGTCGCTGTGGCCAAGGACCGGGACGGATTCGATGTTCGGTTGCTGTGACTTCTCGCAGAGCACCACGCCCACGACGGCGTCGGCTTCGCCGATGGATGTCAGCTGCTTGAGCAGCAGGGTGCACGCCGGGGCGCTGCCCACGATCAGGGACCGGTCTTCACGATTGGTCGGCGGTGTGCTCATGCCCCTCTCATCGGTCGATTCGCCCCAAGCAACCCCTATTTTCACCCGCATGATCGCCAATCGACCCGCCGAACTCGGGTATGCTCACACCAACCATGCTCACACGCCTGACCGCACAACTCGAATCGATCAGCGATGACACCATCCCCATCGCCACGCTGCTCACCAGCCCCGATTTTGCGATTGAAGTCCTTGTCCCCACTTATCTTGCGCACACGCTCGAAGACCGGATCAACGACCGCATCACCCTGCACACCCGGGTCTATCTCGAGGCCCAGGGGCAGGGCACCAGCTTCCTGCCCCGCGTGATCGGGTTCGGATCGCCCGTGGAGCGGTCCTTTTTCGAGGTCTTCACCAGCGTCAAGGGCGTGGGCAACAAGAAGGCCCTGCGGGCGCTGGTCGAGCCGCCGAGCACGATTGCCGCGTGGATTGTGAGCAAGGATGCCAAGGCCCTGACCAAGCTGCCGGAGATCGGCAAACGCTCGGCCGAGACCATGATCGCCGAGCTTTCGGGCAAGATTGATAAGTTTGCAGGCGATGCGATCATGGCCGGCACCGCTGCGACCCAGACCGCCCCCGCGGCCACCATCGAGCAGTCGTTGTTCCCACCCGCGGCCGCCGAAGCCATCGCGGCCCTGATGGCTCTGGGTGAGCAACGCAGCACGGCTGAGCAGAAGGTGCAGATTGCGTTGACCAAGGTCGATGCGGATGCCGATGTGGATGTGCTGGTGCAGACGGTGTTTGGTGGATAGAAGAGGGGACTAGCCACTTGCCACTAGCCACTAAGGCCTGCAAAGCACGAATAATGTACGTTGGAAACCCCGAGTGGCTAGTGGCCAATGGCTAGTCCCTCGAATCCGAAGGAAACCCATGCGTTACGCAATGATCATGGCCGGCGGTTCCGGCACGCGACTCTGGCCCATGTCCCGCGACGGGCAGCCCAAGCAGCTCATCAAGTTCATCAAGACCGATGACGGGCGGACGGTGTCGCTGTTGCAGCTCGCGGCTGAGCGGGCCGCGGGATTGACGCAGGGGAATAGCGTGTACATTTGCACGGGTGAGCGGTACCGCGAGCAGATCAAGTCGGCGATGCCCGACTTTGATGATGCGCACATCCTCGGCGAGCCCATGCCCCGCGACACGGTCAACGCCGTCGCTTTCGCGGCGGCGGTGTTTGCCAAGGACGACCCGGACGCGGTGTTCAGCGTGCTCACGGCGGACCAGCTGATCGAGCCGGCGGATGTGTTTGAGTCAGCCGTCGAACGGGGATACACGCTGGTCGAGCAGGACCCCACCCGCCTGGTGACCTTCGGCATCACGCCCGACCACCCCGCCACGGGCTACGGCTACATCGAGCGTGGCGAGCTGCTCCCCGAGACGGAGAGCCAGGCCTTCAAGGTCGCCCGGTTCATCGAGAAGCCCCCGCTGGAAAAGGCCGAGGCGTACTTCAACTCGGGGCGATTCGACTGGAACGCGGGGATGTTCGTCTTCCACGCCCGGACGCTGCTTGATCTGTACAAGCGGTTCATGCCTAAGAACGCCGAGCTGATCGAACAGCTCAGCGCCGCGTGGGGCACCGACCGGCAGCAAGCCGTGCTGGATGAGGTTTATCTGCAGCTGGAAAAGACCAGCGTGGACTATGGCATCATGGAGCCGGCCGCCAACGAGCACGATGTCACCATCGTTGGCGTCAAGATGCCCATCCAATGGCTCGATGTCGGCTCATGGCCCGCCTACGCCCAGACCCTCAAGCCCGACCAGAACGGCAACCGATCCAACGGCGTGCCCATCGCGACCTTCGATGCCAACAACAACATCGTCATCAGCGAAGACAGCGACGCCGATCACACGATCGCCCTGATCGGCTGCGACGACCTGATCGTGATCAGGACTGAGCGTGCGACACTGGTGGTGCCCAAGGACCGGGCCCAGGACATCAAGAAGCTGCATGAGTTGTTGCCGGATGGGTTGAAGTAGCGACAGCAATGGAGCGGTGCCTGGTTGTTGGAGTACTGGGGGTGCCCGTACTCGCCGCGCAGCGGCGCAGTGCGGCTTCGCACCCTTCGCCCCCGTCCCACGCACTTGATCCACGCACGCCAATGGCCCACGCCGCACTGCGCCCTTCGGGCGAGTACGGGCACTCCCAGTTTCTTTGGACCATTGTGAAAGACCCCCTCCGCTTCTCCGCCTATGGCGGATCGGCACCTCCCCGCGGGGGCGCGGGGAGGGACAAGGTTGGGTGTCATGGGTTAGTCGTACGACAGATCGTTGAGCCGCCAGAAGGCGTCCGAGCGTCTGAGGCCGCTGTTTATTTTCGCGGCTTCCAACGGGGACCCCTCGCCGGTGTGGGTCGCGCCCGCGTCGAGTGCCGCGTCGAGGACTTCGGGTGATTGACCGTGCGCCGCGACCAGGAACAGGTGCGAGGTGGTTCGGACCGTGAACGCCGCTCCCCCCTTGCGTGGCCGAAAATCGACATACACGACTTCGGCGTTGATGTCCGCGCCGTGACGCACCAGGGCCTTGAGCGCTTCCGGGTTGGGGTTGAGCACGCACGCGAACGAGAGCACCGTATCCCCGGCGTTGGCGTTGGGGTTCTTTCTCAGCGACTCCTCGGTAAGCCGCGCGTGGACATCGGCCCCCAGATCAACCAGCGTGTCAAAGACTTCGCCCGAGCGTGCGTACGCCGCCGCGTTGATCAGCACATCGCGATCGAACGCGTCGCGTTCATCGATCGAAGCCCCGTGCTCAACCAGCATTGAGATCACGCCATCATCTCGCTCGCGACGCACGGCGTACATCAGGGGCGTCCTCCCCTCCCCGTCCCGTGCATCGACCCTCGCGCCGTGCTTGAGCAGCAGCTCGATCACCCCAACATCGCTGGCGTGCTCGCACGCGTACATCAGCACCGACTGGCCCATGGCATCGCGTGCCTGGACCTTGGCACCGGCCTTGATCAGCATTTCGGTCACGCCCTGGTCGTGCTCGCGTTGCATCGCGTACATCAGCACTGATCGCCCCTGCCCATCGCGGGCGCTGAGCTTGGCACCACGCTCGATGAGCAGCTCGATCATCTCCCTGGAAGGGTTCTGCGCTGCCGCGATCATGATCGGCGTCGCGCCCTGGGTCGCTCGCCAGCGTGATCGCTCATTGATGTCGCCGCCCTCATCGAGCAGCTGGGCCATCGCTGTAGCATCGCCATGCTCGGCCGCCTCGAAGATCCGCTCGTACAACATCGGATCCGTGTGCGCTCCCCGCTGCTTGGGCTCTGTCTGTGTGGTGAGCTGCGCGTCTGGGTTTGCAACAATCGCACCCGCGCCCCCGGCAAACAGGCAGGCCGCGAGTACGCCAGTCATCATCTTCATCTGCATGATGTCATCCCCTTTCAACAAACAATCTTCTCGATATTTGGCCAAACGCAATCACGATACAACATCACACCGCCACTGCACAGGTGCTGCTGACACCGAACTGGGACTGTTCGGCCAAGGGCCCTCGCGACCCACCCAGATATGGGGGTTACCCGCCCACCATGGCCCGCATTCGCTCCAGCACCGGGTGGTCCTTGAGCTTGGGGTTCAGGGCGGCGTAGTCGAGCGCCCCCTTGCCCTCGACGCTTACCAGGCTTGCGTCCGCGCCGTGGTCGAGGAGCATCGTGATCATCTCAGGCGATGAACCCCGGCAGGCCATCAGCAGCGCCGAGCTGTTCGCGACCTCCCACAGGTCGTTTACATCGCAGCCCGCGTCGATCATCGCAGCCGCGTACTCGACGCTCACGCCGCGATCGATGGCCACCATCAGCGTTGGCGGCTCGTACTCACCCTTGCGGTTCAGGTCCGCGCCGTGCTCGCCCAGCAGGGACCAGACCACAGGATCGTCCCCGTGCTGCGCATACAGGCGGGCGGGTGTCACCGTCGGGTTGTTGGGCATGGGCGCGTCGGGCGCCGCGCCCGCGTCGAGGATCCGCTTAAAGACGTCCGCGTTCTGCCCGCCGTAAGCCGCGGCGTGCGTCATGGTCGCGCCGGCGTTATTCGTGAGCGTCACATCCGCCCCGCCCTGCAGCAGGTACCTGGGCATCAGCGGGTCTTTGTTCTGTAGCAGCGCCCACATCAGCGGCGTCATGCCTTTGGCGTCGCGCGCATCGACCTCCGCACCTTCCCGGATGATCGCACCAGCGACCTCGGCCATGTTGTCTCGGACCGCCAGATGCAAAGGCGTCAGCTCGTCTTTCGTGTAGGTCTTGCTCAGATCCGCACCGTGCTCGGCGAGCAGCTCCCAGATGCGGAAGCGGTGGTTTTGCATCGCCGCGTAGGAGACCGCGGAGTGACCGTTGTCGTCGAGACGATTCAGATCCTCGTCTGTCGCGTCCATCGCGTCGATGGCGAGGGAAACCAAGCCACGCGCATGGTTCGCGATGATCGTGTGCATCAGGAAATCACGCCCCGAGCCGTCACGGCTCTTCGGGTCGTCCCCCCAGTGCAGGAAAACTCCCACAATCCGTGACGCCACATGTGCGTCAGGGTTGTAGGCCGTGTGATGCCACGCGAGCATGCCGTCGTCGTCGCGGATGGAACGATCAACACGCCTGTGGTAGACCAACCACCACGCGATCTCGTGTGTCTCAGGAATCCTGCATGCGTGCATGAGCAGCGTCATCCCGTCGGGGTCCTGATAGTTCGCGAAGAACCCCTCCTGTTCCTTCGACTTGATGTACTCGATCATCGATTCGTAGTTGTCGTCGGTGCAGGTCTCGAGGCGCTCGGCGATCTCGGCGAGGGTCGCGTCAAAGCGGGTATCCCGCTCCACGGGCACGCCCTCCGTTTGGTCCTGAGCAAACGCAGGGCCCCCGAAGAGGCACGCACACATCATCATCACACACAGCCGCATCATCACGGGCCTCCCTCCGCTTGTTCTACCCATCCTAGAATGCACCATGCGGATATTCGCCATCGATCTCGGGGACCAGCGAACCGGGCTCGCACTCGCCGACCGGATCACCAACATCGCTTCGCCCGTCGGGCTGGTTGAGATCCCCATCGAACGCGAGAACGGGCGTCTGCTCATCAACGAGATCGTCAAGCAGTTTCACCACCACGCCAGCGGCCCGGAGACCGAACTCGTGCTCGGGATCCCGCTGAACATGGATAACACCGAGGGCCCACGCGCCAAGCTCGTGCGTGACTTTGGCGACAAGCTCGCCTGTCGGCTCGACCGCCCCATCGTGCTTGTCGACGAACGCCGAACATCCATCGCCGCCGAT
>DEXG01000008.1:0-272 GCA_002364005.1 Phycisphaerales bacterium UBA3190 | reverse complement strand
AACATCCATCGCCGCCGACGCGCGTATGTCGCAATCGGGGCTGACGCACAAGCAGAAGAAGATGCGCCGCGACGCCATCGCCGCCGCCGCCATCGCCCAGCTCTACCTCGACGAGCCCGACGCCAGCGTGATCGACACGATTGAGCCGATCGAGCACAAATAGCCGATTGAGGGTCAGGATACCGGCTGTTGGGCGGTATTGGTGCAATGAAACGAACCCCTCGGGAGTTTGGCAGGTAGAGATATGAAGGGACTGGCCACTGGCCACTTGC
>DEXG01000006.1:75024-82255 GCA_002364005.1 Phycisphaerales bacterium UBA3190 | reverse complement strand
CCGCCGCCGCCGAAGCCGCCACGACCGCCACCGCCGCCGCCACCGAAGCCGCCGCCACGGGGACGCTCTTCGCGGGGACGAGCTTCATTCACAACGAGACCACGGCCGCCGCAGTCCTGGCCATTCAGCTTTTCGATGGCCGCGTGGCCTTCTTCTTCGTTCTTCATTTCCACAAACCCAAACCCACGCGAACGGCCGGTTTCGCGATCGTTCATCACGCGAGCCGACTGGACTTCACCGATCTCCGAGAAGAGATCGTTGAGTTCCTGGTCATTCATTGAGTAGGGAAGGTTACCGACATACAGGTTCAGCATTGCTGTCATTCCAAAGTGCCCGGGGTCAAATGCGTTATCGAGAGAGAGTCGGGCATCTTCTTCGTCGACTGCAACGCCTCATGGCGCGGCAACCAATTTTATCACTCAGTTGGGCGACGCAAGCATAAAAAACATAAAAGTTTGTGTGTCAGACACGGTGGCTTTCGAGTGACTCTTCACAATACGCGAGAAGCGTTGCGTGCAGCGTGGGATTGGCTGCAAGGATCTGGGTCACCTCAAGGGTGCTGTTGCCGGCAAGATCGGTCCAGATCCCGCCTAATTCGCGTATGATCGGCAATGCGGCGGCAAAGTCCCACAGACTCAACGATGGCTCAATGACCGCATCAACTCGCCCGGTGGCCAGGAGCACCCAGGCATAACAGTCGCTCCAGCCCCGTGAATAGCGGCAGATCCCATCAAGCTGTTCATACAGGTCCCTGAGTGGGGGGGTATCAAAGTAGCTCAGCGAGGTAGTGGTAAAAATTGCTTCTGCAGGCTCAGTGACCGAACTCACAGCCCCCCGAACAGGTGGGTTTGAGCCTTGGCGATGCCAGCACCCCAGATCAGTGGCGGCCCAGACGGTCTCGTCGAACGCGGGCATGTGGATCACGCCCAGGATCGGATCATCATCGTGCAGGCAGGCAAGCATGGTCCCGTAGAGCGGGACGCCCTGGACAAAGGAGATGGTGCCGTCGATCGGGTCGATGACCCACTTGTACCCGCTGGTGCCTGGCTTGTCTTCGAACTCTTCGCCCAGGATCGCGTCGTCAGGGTAACGCTGGCTGATGAGTTCACGCAGGAGGGTTTCGCTCTCGCGGTCAGCGACGGTGACGGGCGAGCCGTCGGATTTGATTCGTCGTTGCTCTGGATCGAGTTTCCCAAAGTACTTCAGTGTGACTTCGCCGGCACGCTTGGCGGCTTCGACGGAAAAATCGAGTCGTTGTTCAAGCTCGCTCTTCATGCTCGGGCTCCCTCGTTCTGACTGGAGAACTGTGCGCAGACATCACGCATGATGGATTGAAACTGTTCAATCTGTTGGTGTGTGTGTGACGCGTTGACCACGAGCCGGAAGTAGTCCGGGGCAGGGCCATTTGGATACGCCATGAGCGGGAGTAGGAGGCCCCGGTCCATCATCGCCCGCTCGATACGCTGCATGTGGGGTAGGTCGCCCATCACGAAGGCAAAGACCGCCGACTTATGTTCGTGGGCATCAATACCCAGGGAACGCAGCGCCTGTTGCGTGTGCTCGATGTTCTCGGTGAGCCGGGCGTGGAGCTGGTCGTCCTGCTCAAGAATGGTCAATGCTTCCAGCCCACCCGCGACGATGGCTGGCGAAGCGGGGGTGGTGCAGCGGTACGCGACCGAATGGGCGCGGGCGGCTTCAACGGGTTCGCTCGAACCCATGACGATGCCACCGGCACAGCCCAAGCCCTTGGCCAGTGTGGTCGTCACGATGAGCTGGTCCGAGATGAGTCCGAGTTCGTTGGGGGTCCCTCGTCCGTGGTCACCCAAGACCGCAAATCCATGGCAATCGTCGAGCAGCAGCCAGTCGTGGGGCCGGATCGCTCCGAGCAGTTCCTGGGCGGGCGCGAGATCCCCATCGGTGGTGAAGACCGAGTCCGTCAGGACCACACAGGGTTCGTTGAGCGATCGGATCAGGTGGGCGGCATGGCCCGCATCGAGGTGGTCGAAATGCGTGATCTGCATCCCACCCAAACAAGCGGCGTCTTTGAGACTCGCGTGCCCACGCTCATCGATCAGCGCGTGCTTGATGCCCATCCGCTGTAAGCCCTGCAAGGCGGCGAGGTTCGCGGTGTACCCGTCGGGCACGAGCAGCCCCGCACGGTGGCCGCAGAAACTGGTGAGGCGTTCTTCGAGATCGGCATGCGAGCGTGCGTTACCCGTGGTTTCGCGGCTGGCAGAGCTCGAAAGCCCATAGATGCTGGCTGCTTCCTGTACGGCACCGACCACGCGTGGATGGTGCGCAAGCCCGAGGTAGTTGCCTCCCCCGAAACTGAGGTAGGTCTGTTCACCACGCGTGATGGTGGTCGCGTCGCACGAATCGGTGGGAATATTTGGCATCTGTGGGAATTATCGTCAGACCACGCCGGCAAAGCGCTGTATTGAGTGTGAAATCTGGCGGCCAGTGGAGCAATCGGTTCAGTCCGTGTTCAGATCCGGTTTGAGCCAGGTAGCCCGATCCCCTACGATACCCCCAACAGCGCCCGCCCCGATGTGCGGCAGACGATACCAGGAGGACCACATGACCATGATTGCCCGACCCCGCCGACGATTCGCGATTGCCGCCGCCTGCGCCGCCGTGCTCTGCTCGAGTGCCGGAGCCGCTGAAATGACGACCGAGACCGATTCAGTCCGGGCTGAGTCCAAGGTCATGCAGCTGCCGATCCGAACGGATGGCCCCAAGAGTCTCGACCCGGTCGAGGGCTCAACCACCTACGACAACATGGCGTGTGCGCAGTTCTACGAAACACTGCTGACCAACAAGTACACCAACCCGATGGAGATGGAGCCGCTGCTGCTCACAGAAATGCCCACGAGCCCCGATGGCGGCACGACCTGGCATTTCAAGCTCAAGCCCGATGTCTACTTCCACGACAACGAGTGCTTCCCCGACGGCAAGGGCCGGACCATCAGGGCCGATGATGTGTTCTACTCCATCAAGCGGCTGGCTGACGACGAGCACAAGCTGGAGAACTGGTGGCTGCTGGACGGCACGATCCTGGGATTCAATGAGTACAAGGACGAGCAGAACGCGGCCGACGAGTTCGATTACGACGCCCCGGTCGAGGGATTCCGCAAGATCAACGATCTTGAGTTCGAGATTGTGCTGACCAAGCCCGTGTACCGGTTCCTGTACATCCTGGGCATGTTCCAGACCTCGGTTGTGCCCCGCGAAGCGGTCGAGTACTACGGGCAGGACTTCTCCCGGAACCCGGTGGGGACCGGCCCGTTTATCCTGGATACATGGGTGCCCAAGCAGTCGCTTACGGCAAACAAGAACCCGAACTACCACCCGGTTTATTACCCCGAGCGGGGTGAGTGGTCGAGCGCGGACAAGCGAAACCGGCTCCACCGAGCCGCGGGCAAGCAGGTGCCGTTTGTTGATCGTGTCGAGTTCACGATGTTTGTTGAGGACCAGCCCATGTGGCTTGAGTTCTCCAAGGGCAAGCTGGGCTACACCCAGGTGCCCGAGGACTACTTCACCGACGCGTTCGACCTGGCATCCAAGCAGCTCAAGGAAGAATGGCTCCGCAAGGGCATCCGTGCTCACTCCAACCTGTTGCTGGACTTCACCTTCCGTGGATTCAATATGGAAGACGAGTTGCTCGGCGGGTACACCCCCGAGAAGCGAGCCCTGCGCCGGGCGATCAGCTACGCGATCGATCTCGATGAGATCAACAAGACTTTCTATAACGGCCGACGCATCGTGTACGACGGACCGATCCCTCCCGGGCTGGAAGGCCACCCCGAGAACCATCGGGCAGATGCCGCGGCTCGTGGCCCCAACCTGAGTAAGGCCAAGCAGTTGCTGGCCGAGGCGGGTTATCCCAACGGTGAGGGGCTGCCTGCGATCCGCTTCTACACCTCGCAGAACACGCTGAACAACGCTGTGTCCGAGATGGTCAAGCGTCAGCTGGCGCAGGTGAACATCAAGTTCGAGCCGGTCTTCCTGGACTTCTCGACCCTGATCGAAAACATCAACAAGAAGAAGGCCCCGATGTTCGGCTTTGCGTGGTCGAGTGATTACCCCGATGCCGAGAACAACCTGGCCTTGTTCTACGGCCCCAACGAGGCCCCCGGCTCAAACCACTACAACTACAAGCGCCCGGAGTTCGATGCGATGTACGAGCAGGTGCTGACGATGAACCCGAGCGAAGAACGCACGGCGATCTATGAGCAGATGCGCGACATGGTGCTTGAGGATTGTGCGTATGTGGGCGGCATGGCCCGCGAGCGTTTCTACCTGATGAACCCCTGGCTGCTCAACTGCAAGCCAACCGAACGCTATTATGGATGGTTCAAGTTCCTCGATGTCGACGACGAGGCACGCAACTGATCTCGTGACAGGCGTGAAGCAAGACTGAACCTACCCGACCCGGAGCGCCCGCTGTGTGGAACTATATCGTTCGGCGAACGCTGTACAACATCCCAGTCTTCCTGAGCATCATCTTCGTGGTGATGATTGCGCTCCGGGTCAATGACCCGGTCTCGGCGCAGCTGGGTAAGAATGCCTCACAAGAGCAGATCGATCTGCTGACTCAGGAGTACGGGCTCGATCAGCCGTTCTATGAGCAGTACGCCCGGTTTATCGGGAAGCTGTTCACGCTCAACTTTGATGAGCGGTCTTGGGATCAGGGTTTCCCTGTTGGTGAGATGATCATCAACGCGATCCCGCCCAGCATGGCGGTGACAATCCCGACGCTGACGATCACCGCGACGATCGCGATCTGTGTGGGATTGGTCTCTGCGTTTTTCCGGGGCAGGGCGATCGATCGGTCGCTGATGTTCATTGCGGTCATCGGTATGAGCATCTCGGTGCTGGTGTACATCATCATCGGTCAGTACTGGGGGGCGTTCCTGCCGAGCACACAGTACGAGGACTGGCCGTTTCAGGTCACGGTTGACGCGTCGGCGGGGTCATCGTGGTACTTCTTCTTCAAGCCGGTCAACTGGGTGAGCTTCTGCATGCTCCCGGTGCTGATCAATGTCACGGTGGCCCTGGGCTACGACACCCGCTTCTACCGGGCGGTCATGGTCGAGGAATCCCAGCGGGATTACATCCGGACGGCTCGGGCCAAGGGTGCAAGCACACGACGCGTGATGTTTGTGCACATGCTCAAGAACGCGATGATCCCGATCATCACCCGCATCATGATCTCGCTGCCGTTCGTGATCACGGGCTCGATCCTCATCGAGGTGTACTTCGGTATCCCGGGGATGGGTCGCACGCTGATCAACGCAATCAACGCCAAAGACTTCCCCGTGATCCAGACCTTCACCGCCCTGTTTGCCGCGTTGTTCATCGTTTCGAACATCCTGACCGATGTGCTCTACGCACTCGCTGACCCACGGGTGAGACTGTCATGAGTATCCGCACCCGCATCAACGAATCCCCCTCGCTGCGGAAGCTGTTCCGCAATCGTGGCGCGATGATCGCGATGAGCATCATCTCGCTCTACCTGATCCTGTTCGTCTGGATCATCACGATGCAGTTCGTTTCATGGGTGGGTAAGGCGACCGACAGCTACGACCTGCGCCAACGCCCAGTGATGGGAGCCCTGCTGCCTGAGCGCACGCTCGAACGCGTGGGCGCGAGCAACCAGCCCGGGTTCGGGATGGTTGCCGAGCCCGGCAAGCGCACCGAGCATGTAAAGTTCTACTTCGATCAGGTGGGCAAGATCTTCAACGAACTCGAGCAACGGAACAATGCTCAGGGTGATGAACAGGACGATCAGGCCCGGACCAACGAGGACATCCTCGAATCCTCACGCCTGGCGGAGCGCCGCGTCGCGGACATGCCCATCGATGAGCTGCGCAGCAAGTACGACGCCGGCATGGCGGTCTTCGCACAGCAGGATAACCTGCGTTCGATCCGCTCAACGCTGACCAAGATCGAGCTGGCGCTCGATCAGCTCGACGAGTTCCGAGCGATGCTCGATACAAAGGACACGATGAGCGAAGAGGACCTCGAGGTGCTCTACGACGACCTGGCTCTCTCGCTCGATGAGATCGTCCTGCTACTGAACGAATACAGCGACAATGCGCCCGTCGAGGACGACCCGCTCAAGGCGATCGATGTCACGCCGCTGGAAGACTCGATGAACGCGTTGTTTGACCTTGAGCCGCAGGACCCGGTCTACGACCAGGCGATCATCGATGAGATCGAGCAAGGGATCAACGCCGCGAGTGAGGGGATCAACGAGGCGGTGTACTCAAAGCTCGACGAGATCGAGCCGATCCTCGCCGAGCTGTACCCGGTCCCCGAGGGGCTCCAGGGCTGGATCTACAAGTTCCGCCTGATGCTTGGCACCGACCAGCAGGGGCGCTCGATCATGCTCCGCGCCCTCTACTCGGCCAAGATCGCCATCCAGGTCGGGCTGATTGTTTCGGTCATCGCGGTGCTCTTCGGCTCGGTCATCGGCGCCGCCGCGGGTTACTTTGGTGGCTGGATCGATCACCTTGTCATCTGGCTCTACTCGACCTTCAGCTCGATCCCGTATCTGGTGCTGCTGGTGGTGCTGGCGTTCATGTTCACCGGTTCGATGTTTGAGGGGACGCTGATCCCGCTCTATGTGGCGTTCTGTCTGACCTATTGGATCGGCCCATGCCGCGTGACGCGTGGCGAGGCGCTCAAGCTCAAGTCGCTGGACTATGTCCAGGCGGCTCAGGCAATCGGCGCGAGCAAGACCCGCATCCTGCTCAAGCACATCATCCCCAACACCTCGCACCTTATGTTCATCAACTCCTCGCTGCTGTTCATCGGCGCGATCAAGGGTGAGGTTGTGCTGACCTTCCTGGGACTGGGGCTCAAGGAGGGTGCCAGCTGGGGGATCATGATCTCGCAGTCCAAGCCGGAGGTTGTTTCTGGCTTCTTCTGGCAGATCGGTGCCGCGACCTTCTTCATGTTCGTGCTGGTGCTGGCGTTCAATGTGCTGACCGACGCGCTGCAGGACGCGTTCGATCCCAAGCATGTGGGCTGAGCCGACTCATCTGTGAACCAATAAAAACACCCGCGATCATCGCGGGTGTTTCTTTATACGGCTGCTCGGGATCAGTCAGGTGCGTGCGGATTCAAATCGCCTGGAGATCTCTTCCCAGTCCACGACACGCAGGAACGCCTCGACATAGTCGGCACGGCGGTTCTGGTACTTGAGGTAGTAGGCGTGCTCCCAGAC
>DEXG01000006.1:74343-74838 GCA_002364005.1 Phycisphaerales bacterium UBA3190 | reverse complement strand
TAGTAGGCGTGCTCCCAGACATCGACGCCCAGCAGCGGGATTGCGCCGGTGAATAGCAGGTCCTGCTGGTTCTGCATCTGCAGCACCATCAGCTGCTTGGCCGCGGGTTCGTACACGAGCCAGCCCCAGCCCGAGCCCTCGACCTTGGTCGCGGCTGCGGTGAAGTGCTTGGTGAAGTGTCCGAACGACCCAAAGTCGTTGATGATCTGATTGGAGAGGTTGCCCGCGGGCTGTCCGCCCCCGCCTGCGCCCTCTGGTTTCATGCTCGACCAGAAGAGCGTGTGGTTGATGTGCCCGCCCATGTGGAAGCTGAGCTGTCGCTGCCAGTGCTGGATGAGCCCGGCGTCGCCCGAGCCCATGCGGATGGCTTCGAGCTGCTTGAGGGCGTTGTTGGCCCCGTTGACATAGCCCGCGTGGTGCTTGTCGTGGTGGATCCGCATGGTCTGCTCATCGATCACCGGCTCGAGCGCGTCATAGGCGTAGGGCAGATCGGGG
>DEXG01000006.1:37588-74094 GCA_002364005.1 Phycisphaerales bacterium UBA3190 | reverse complement strand
AGGCGTAGGGCAGATCGGGGAGCTTGTATTCTCTGGTTGTCGCATCGAAGCCCATGGCCGCGGGCGAGATGTGCGCCTGGCGTACCTTTGGCTGTGCGGCGCTGGCGGTGCTCCCGGCAAACCCGAGTGCCCCGATCGCGGCCATGCCACCGATCGCGTCTCGTCGTGTCATGTCATGATTCATGGCGTGCCTCCTTGTGATGTGTAACTTGCTGGAGTCAGAGTCTATTCCTGGCGTCCCTCGATCGCAGCAATCAGGCAAGTGGCCCCAAGGATCAGCAGATCATCGATCTCGTCGTCTTCGTCGAGGATCGATACCCCGAGTCGGAAAATAAACGGGTTGAAGTGCTGGCGGAGGTTGGCGATGTTTTTCTGATCGCGGGAACGGGTTACCTCGTATCGCTGGGGGAGGAGGATCGAGACATAATCAAGGTAACGACGGGCGAACGGTGCGAAGGAACCGGTCTCGCGCACTCGGCCGATCTCGTTATTGTTCATGTCGAAGAGCAGCCATTCGTCGCGAACGAATGACGACTTGAGCCCCTTGCGGCGGAGCGAGCCGAGCTGGGTTCCATCGGGAAGCGTAACGGTGTAGGTGGCACCGAAGTCGATGATGCTCTGTGTGTTGAGCGAGAGCAGCATGTCGCTCATGTCCTCGCCCGTGTAGAGCTTGATGTCTTCGCGGAGCTTGAACGCCTTCTGCTTGCAGTAGCCAACGACCGAGCCGTGCTCGTCGTAGACATGGAACGCGGCACCGAAGATCTTGAAGACCTTGCGCCGGATGGTGTATCGCTCGCCTTGTGTGTTCATGTTGTCCCTTATGGCTCAGTTTTGGTAACACTTCCAAACTCAAGTGTACAAAAGAAACAGGCACGCGGAGCGTGCCTGTTATGAAATCAGGATGAGGGATCGGATTCAGCCTTCGCTCTCGCCAACCTGCCAGCGGCGGAAGTTGGAGAGTTCGGCGTCGCCGATCAGGTCACGGATGGCCTTGGAGGGATCCATAACGAAAGGCTGCTCGAGGAGCGCGACTTCGGAGAAGAACTTCTTCATGCCACCCTCGACCATCTTCTCGGCGATCTGCTGGGGCTTGCCCGACTCGACGGCCTGATCGATACGGAACTTGCGTTCTTTCTCGACCAAATCGCTGGGGATGTCGTCGCTGGTAAGGCCGAGCGGACGGGGGACGGCGGCGGTGACATGCATCGCCAGCTGCCGGAGGACTTCGCCATCGACATCGCCCTGGGCTTCGATCAGCGAACCGGTCTTGCCGTCGTGGTGGACATAGAAACCGTACTGGGTCTTGCCAGGCTCGCCCACGAGCTTCTCGATCGCGTCGATCGAGATGTTCTCGCCGGTGGAGATGCGGAGCTCATCGATGATCTCCTTCATCTCGTCGGTGGGGGAGACATCGCCCGCATCTGCGTTGAGGGCGAGCTGGGCGATCTTCTTGACCGCATCGACGAACTTCTCGTTCTTGGCGGTGAAGTCGGTCTCGGCCTTGACCTTCACGAGTGCGGCCTGAGCGCCGTCGTCGCTGACCGCGACCTCGACCCGGCCCTCGCCGGCGACGCGGTCGGACTTGGTTTCCATCTTGCCCTTGAGCTTCTTGCGAAGGAGGGTCTCGGCCTCGTCAACATTGCCGTTTGCCTCTTGGAGTGCTTTTTTGCACTCCATCATGGCCAGGCCGGTTTTGTTGCGGAGGTTCATCACATCTTTAGCACTGATACTGGTACTTGACATTTCAGGGGGTCTCCACCTGTATGGTCTTTGGGCGAGCCGCGATTGTTTGGCGTCGCCGGTGTTGCAATCTGGTTGAATCTTCGCCGGGAGAACTGATCAGCCGGCGATGAAAAACTTCAGCTCTGATCAGGAATCGCTTGGTGCTGCAGCGGCAGTGGTCGAGGCGGGCGCGCCCTCTTCGTTTGCCGTTGCCGATGATCCTTCGTTGGCGGGGAACTGGGCCCTGCGCGAACGGCGGGGGGCGCCGCTGTCCTTGGCTCCGCCCTTGTCTTCGCGGCCTGCGGAGCTTTCGACGCGGGCGGTCTTGCCGTCCGAGATCGCCTTACAGAGCTCACGCACGATCACATCGATCGAACGCATCGAGTCGTCGTTGCCGGGGATCGCGATGTCGGCCATGTCTGGGTCGCCATCGGTATCGATCAGGCAGATGGTGGGGATGCCGAGCTTGCGTGCCTCACGCAGCGCGGTGGCCTCACGGTTGACATCGATCGCGATGATCGCGCCGGGCATCTTGTGCATGCGGCGGATGCCGTCGAGGTTGCGCTTGATCTTGCGCATCTCACGACGGAGCTGCGATTCCATCTTCTTCGAGTAGCTCTCGAAGTTGTCGTCGGCTTCGATGGCCTCGAGTTCTTCGAGTCGCTTGAGCCGGTTGCGGATGGTGGTGAAGTTGGTCAGGGTGCCGCCGAGCCAACGCTCAGTGACATAGTGCATCTCGACATCGCCGACGCGTTGTTCGATCACGCCCTTGGCCTGACGCTTGGTGCCCACGAAGCAGACATCCTTGCCGCCCGAGACCGTTTTGGTCAGGAACTTGCGAGCAAGCAGCAGACCCTTGACGGTCTCCTTGATGTCGATGATGTGAATCCCGTTGCGCTTGCCGTAGATGTACGGCGTCATCTTCGGGTTCCAGCCGCTGGTGCGCTGTCCGAAGTGAATGCCTGATTCAATGAGATCTTGTACGAGGGTGTTGGCCATGATACTGGTCCGTTCCTTGTCAGCGACACCGGCAGCGTGATCGGACGCGGCACTAGGGCGCTTTGGTGACGAATCCCTGATCCCGAACGCGTGTCCGGGATCGTGTGTGTGTAACAAATCCATACAGGATGACGCGGCCCGATCAAACCGCGTCACAAAGTATAGGTGTCAACGGCTGTTAAACAAGCCAGATCCGGATGAAGAATGAGGGGGCTGGGTGGCGTACAGGGCCCGAACACGGGCTCATCTGCTGAACAAGCCATACAGAACCTATCGGATTCTTTCTACACCCTATTCAGGGAGGAGTACCAGAGACCGATAGCGAACTTGTTCGAACCTGAACCTAGAGAAGAATCGAGGGGCGACGACATGGACAGTGGACTCATAGTCAGACGATCAGTGCGCTTCGAGATCGTGATGCCCGCACGCGTTCGCGTTGCGCCCCATCACGCGGAGATCTTGAACTTCACCAAGGGTGTCTGCGACGATGACCGCTGGATCGATGTCGATGTGATCGACTTTGCCGCTGGCGGGCTGGGATTCATTATCGATGTCTTCCTGCCACGCAATGTGGATCTTGAGATCGAGGTGTTCGATTTCCATGACAAATCGAACCCGCCACTGCTCAGCTGTACGCTGCGGGTGCAGCGTGTGCTGATGACCGATCGGCGCCCCGCGTACCAGATCGGGTGTTCATTCACCGATCAGGATGAAGAATCGAAGGCACAGGTCGAGGCACTGATCGAAAAGCTGAGCGGCATCAGCGAAGACGCCGGGACGGGGGCTGACCATGCTTGATACCGCAGAGTTCATTATTCAGGTGCTGATCGAGGGTGAGAAACTCACCCAGGAGAACGCCGCCAAGCTCCGCAGCTACATCATCGAGCGCGAGGTCAGCTTTGACGAAGGCGTGATCAGGTCGAACATCGTTTCGCCCTTCGATGTCGCGGTTGCCAAGGCAACCATCTGCGAGTATCCGTTCGTGGACTTGCAGAAGTTCGACATCGACATCAGGCAGTCGCGTTGCATGCGCAAGTCGATGTCCGAGCGTCTCCGGGCGTTCCCGATCTTCACGATCGGCGAGATCGCCACGGTCGCGATGGAGGACCCGCTCGATCTGCAAGCGATCGACGAGCTGCGTCAGACACTCAAGAAGCAGATCGATCCGGTGGTCTGCGACGCCCAGCAGCTGCGGCTCCTGATCACCCGTGCGTACACACTCGATACCGGGGCTCCGGAGGTCGAGAACGAGGACGCCGAGCAGGAGCAGGAGAACAGCAGCGAGCCGGTTGTTGCCGCGGTCAATCAGATCCTGTTCTCAGCCGCTGAGCAGAATGTCAGCGATATTCACATCAACCCCGACGACAAACGCCTGCTGCTGCGATTCCGCGTCGATGGCGTGCTGCAAACCCAGCGTGGCCCGGATATCAGCATGCACGAGGGGCTCGTGCAGCGACTCAAGGTGATGGCGCATCTCGATGTGACCCAGACCCGACGCCCGCAGGACGGCAAGTTCAGGTTCAAGCACAACGGCGTCCCCGTCGATGTGCGTCTGAGCATCATCCCAACGATTCACGGCGAAAACGCGGTGCTGCGTTTGCTCAGCAATGCCAGCGCCATCGGTCAGATCAAGGACCTTGGGATGCCGCTGGATGTGAGCGAGGCGTTCACACAGATGGTCAACAAGCCGCACGGCATCGTGCTCGTCACCGGCCCGACCGGATCGGGCAAGACGACGACGCTGTACACCGCGCTCAACGAGATCAACACACTCGAACGCAACATCATGACCATTGAGGACCCGGTCGAGATCCGCTTGCCCATGGTGCGTCAGGTCCAGGCGAACGCCGAGATCGGGATGACATTTGCCAGCGCGTTGCGGTCCATGCTCCGCCAGGACCCCGATGTCATCCTGCTCGGCGAGATCCGGGACGAGGAGACCGCCAAGATCGCGGTGCAGTCCGCGCTCACCGGCCACCTTGTGTTCTCAACCCTGCATACCAATGATGCGATCGGCGCGATCCCGCGATTGCGCGAGTTCGGCGTTCCCGCCTTTGCGGTGACAAACGCCCTCCTCGGGGTGCTGGCTCAGCGCCTCGTTCGACGCGTCTGCCCAGACTGTGTCGCTCAAGACCACCCGGAGCCCAGCGAGCTTCGGGAGCTGGGGATCGAGCCCAACGGCAACGAGAAGTTTCTCAAGGGCACCGGTTGCAGTAAATGCATGAACCTGGGCTACAAGGGCCGGGTCGGCGTTTACGAGCTGCTCTGCGCCACGGGGGGAGTTCGTGAGCTCATCGAGCAGGGGGCGAACGCAACCGAAATCTTTGCCTGTGCCCGTGGGGAAGGCATGCGTTTGATGCTTGAAGACGGTGTCGAAAAAGCCCGCATGGGCATCACCAGCATCGAAGAGGTTCGCAAGCTCCACGCAACCGTCGATGTCGTGCTTGCGTCCGATGACGAATCAGAGTACCGGCTCAGCGCCTGATCGGGAGGCATCATGTCGACGATTTCATACAAGTATCAGGCGGTCGATGGCGGCGGTGCCCGTAGAACCGGGCGGATCGATGCTCGCAACGAGCAGACCGCCTTCCAGATGCTGATCGATCAGGGGCTCACACCCCTGACCGTGAAGCAGAGCACGATCAAGGGTGCGTTGTTCAAGAACCACCGCATCAGCCAGCTGGAAATCGCCACGCTCACCCGTGAGATGAGCGTGCTGGTGGAGGCGAGCATCCCGATCAGCCGGGGGCTGCACTCGATCTCCGAGCATGAGAAGAACCCCGCCCTGCGGGACATGATCTACGACATCGCCACGATGATCGAGTCGGGT
Organism: Phycisphaerales bacterium UBA3190; assembly: GCA_002364005.1. Lineage (GTDB taxonomy): Bacteria > Planctomycetota > Phycisphaerae > Phycisphaerales > UBA1924 > UBA1924. The sequence goes on along the minus strand of DEXG01000006.1, from coordinate 68,543 downwards.
GAGAAAATCACGGTGGCCTTCAGCAAGTACGAGCATGTGTTCGGCGGGGTGTATATCGAGACCCTGAAGTCGGCCGAGAAGACCGGTCAGATCGGCCCCGTGACCTCGCACCTTGCTGACATGCTCGAGCGCGGCATCGAAACGACCCAGCAGATCAAGCGGGCGCTGATGTATCCGATCATCGTGATCTGCTTCGTCGTGCTCGCTCTGAGCGTGATCGTCATCTTCGTCGTGCCGAAGTTCGCGACCATCTTTGAGACCAACGGCGTCGAGCTCCCGCTGAGCACACGCATCATCCGCATCATGGGTGTTTCGATTGTCACATACTGGTGGGTCTATCTCGGCGTGATATTCGCTTCGGTGATCTCGCTCATTAAGGCCTGGAAGAACGAAACGGGGCGGCTCAATATCGAGCGGTTCTTGCACAAGCTCCCATATGTCGGGCAGATGCTGACCGCGGTGACCACCGCCCGGTTCAGCCGCGTCATGAGCATCGGGCTTGAGTCAGGCATCGAGGTGATCGAGGCCATCGAGATTGCCGGCTCGGCAACCGGTCGCCCGGTCTTCCAGCTCGAGTGCGTCCGACTGTGCGACCGCATGCGGAGCGGCGAGGCGCTCGGCGATGTCATCAACAGCGCGCACGGCCTGCCGAGCTTCGCAAGGCGACTCTTCGGCTCGGGGAATGACTCGAAAGAGCTCGCCAGGGCGGGCAACATCATCGCACGCCACTACGACCGGCTCTCTGATCACCTGGCAAAGAATGTCAACACGATCGTCGAGCCCATGATCACCATCGCTATGGCGGGCATCGTCCTGCTCGTGGCACTCTCGGTCTTCTTGCCCATGTGGCAGATGATCAGCATCAACAAATGACATACGAGGGGATTGTCATATGAACAGAGCGAAAGCATTCACACTCATCGAGGTCCTGATCGTGATCGTCATTCTGGGCGTGCTCGCCGCGGTCGCGGTGCCCAAGTTCGCCAACGCGAGCGAGGACGCCATGACCAGCGCGACACAGAGCAGCGTCGCTGGGGTGCGGTCGGCCATCGCGACCTACAGAACGAGTGCGGTGATCCAGGGCAACGATCCCTACCCGACCCTTGATCAACTCGGCGACGGGAGTGTCCTGAAGTTCGAGGTGCCGGTGAATCCGTTCACGAATGTTGGTGGCATTCAGGCAGTGGGGCAGGCTCAGGCTGAGGCCCGTGGGGTGAGTAACCAGTCCGCCGCCGGCTGGAACTACTTCGTTGACAACGCGGCCAACCCGCCTGTTGCGATCTTCTACGCCAACTCCAGCGATGCGACCACCGCGCCCGACGGCAGCGGTGGCGTGCGGACCGCAAACGAACTCTGATGACCATGACGATGACGACCATCCAGCATGATCGCCCAGCACGCGCCGGCTTCACACTCGTGGAACTGATGCTTGTCGTGGTGTTGATGGGCATCATCTCGGCGAGCGTGATCCCAGCGATGGCCAATGTGCAGGACATGCGAAGCGGTGCCGCCCGCGATGACATCGCCCGTATGCTCGGCGTCACACGGGCCCGTGCCATGGCAACGGGGGCGCCGATGGGCCTGAGCGTGAATCTCGCGGATTCTCGGCTCGACATCGTCGAGATCGGTGCCGACGGAGATGCCGCGGAGATATACGAACCCCTCACCGGCCAGACCCGAAGCATCAGCATCAGCTCGGCGTATTCGGGTGTGGGAATCGAGCGGATGGTCAACGGCGATGGCACCAGCGGATCGGGCACCATCTGGTTCGATTACGAGGGGGCGCCGCACATGCGGAATCAGGACGGTTCATTCGCGTCACTGAACGAAGAGCCGGTTGAGATCGAGCTTGACTCCGGCGAGCGGGTGCTTGTCTACGCGTACACGGGGGTCGTGGGGACGCCATGATGCATCGCACATCATCCCATCCAAGGCGGGTTGCCCGCGGGTTCACGCTGATCGAAGTGGTGATCGCGGTCATCGTTCTGGCGATCTCTGTGCCGCCGACACTCAACCTGATGGATTCAGCGGCTTCTGGTCGCGTCGATGCGATCAATACCACCCGTGCCACACTGCTCGCAACCAGCGTGCTCGAGATGATCACCGCGGACCTGAGCAGCAACGACCCAAGCTTGGGGTTCGACGCCCTCGCGGACGCGGGCGCGTACATCGACACACCCAACACCGGCCTGGATGATCGGCTCGAATCGATCCTCGAGCCCTATCTGAGCGCCGGGTTCAGCTACAGCGTGAGCATCGGCACCCTGGTCAGCAACGACGGGACCGTTTCTGGCAACGGTGATGAGAACATCTTCCGCATCATCACCGTCCGGGTGGTCTTCCCCAGCGCCAGCACCGCATCATACGAACTCCCCGTCAGCGTCATGGTTTCAGCAATATGACACGAAAGCCCTATCAATCCCGAGACGCGTTTACACTGCTGGAGCTGCTCGTCACCGTGCTGCTGATGGGCATCATCAGCGCCGTGCTGCTCCCGGTCATCTCGTCGGCCTCAGAGGCCTATTCCATCACACAGGATGTCAGGGCCCGCTCTGAGCACATCGCGCACGCGCTCGATCGGGCCGCTCGCATCATCAGGCAGGCGCCCATCGGGACAGACGATGAGGGACTCGGCGTGGTGAACGCCTCGGTGTCCACACTCGAACTCAGCGACGGCACGGGCTTCGAGCTCAACGGCAGCACCCTCGAGATGCTCGTCCCCGGGCGGGCGAACACAACCCTGTGCCAGGATGTCGATGACCTGGTGATCCAGTACATCGCAGAAGACGGCGTGACCAACACCCTGGCAAGCCCGGTCAATGCCCACCGCATCGTTGTGACGATCACATCGGGTGACCTGACCATGAGCGTGGTCGCCCACCCGCGTGTCTGGATCGGGCAGGGGGCATCATGAATCCACAAGATCACAATCCCCGCAGGCAAAGCCCAACCGATCAACCCCGCGGCATCGTGCTGCTGGTAGTCGTGGTGGTCATGGCGATCCTGGGCCTTGTTGTCGCCAGTTCAGTCAGGCCTGTACGCGATGAGGCGGAACTGGCAACGCTGCGTGTGGAGACGACCCGGGCGTTCTACAGCGCTGAGAGTGGGGCCTATGTCATGATGAACGCCGTCCTCGGGCAAACCGAGATGCCCGAAGAGGGCGATACTTTTCAAATAGATGGACAAACCGTGCGCTTTGTACAACTCCCGGTCGATGGTGCGAACGCCATCATCGAGGGGGCAAGCGGTGATGCAACCCGCCGAATCGAGTTATCGACCGAATAACCAGAACCCAGAATCAGGGTCATTGTCCCCATCTGGGGCAAGTCAGGTCATCGAACTACCGATGAGGACTGTGAATATACGACCACCAGGGGACCACTATGCCTGCTATCAATGGCTTCGTCATCTCGCTCACGCCCAGCAAACTCAGCGTCATATACGCACGGCGCGGGCGTGTTCAGCAAACTGAGTCGATATCGCTCGATTACGATCAATGGGCTGATCATTGGAACGACGGGCTGATGCGCCTTGATCAGCCGCTCAGGCAGCTGCTCTCGCGGTTTCGCGGACGCAAACGCATGTCCGCGACGCTCCTCTATCAATCGAACACATGCACCAAGCAGATCTACCCCTTCGATCAGGGAGGCGCGTTCGCACGAGATGCGGCACGGTCGAAGCTGCGCGAGTGCGTAGGACTGACCGACCCCGTCAGTGTCTGCGCATTGGGTGATCAGGCCGGGACATCCCAGTCGTGCATGATGCTCGCCTACTCGGACAGGGAAGATATCCTCAGGTCGCTCTACGCATGGCTCAATAGATGCGGCGTTGATCCGATCGGCATGATCCCGCTCAGCGTCGCGTCGATCATCTTCGCGGCCAAGGACGCCTCACGCTTCGACAGCCAAACCGCGATCCTCTACCTGGGTGCGGAGAACAGTATCATCGCTCACTGCGAGCAGGGTGATCTGTCACTCGTACGCCCGGCTGACATCGGGTACAGCAAGCTCGTCGAGTCCTATCGACAAGTCTTTTCGGAGCAGGGCGAGAAGAAGGATGGCGACTCAGAATCTTCACAAGTCGCGCCGACCCCGGTCGAATGCCTGTTTGAGTACGGTGTTCCCTTCAAGCCCGTCGAGTGCGCCGGTATCGAGCTGCGTTCCACCGTGCTCCCCTGCATGGCCCCGGCGCTGCAACGCATCGGCATCGACATCAAGCAAACGATCCGATTCGGGATCGGTTCCAAAGGGGACCTCAGGAATCTCTACATCTGCGGCCCCGGTGCCTCGATCCCCTCCATCACCAAGGCGATCGGGGAGCACCTTGACCTGCATGTGCAGCCGGTTCCCGGTGCGGAAAGCTACCAGCCACTCACCGAGGGCGGCAGCGGAACGGTGGAATCACAACTCATCGAAACGGTCATACCCACGCCCGGGATTCTCCCGAGTATCGCCGGAGACGAGCAGGTCCGCAAATCGCTTAAGACCGCGCTGGTTGCCGGCGGAGCGGTCGCGCTGATTGCCATGGGAGCAGAATACACCCACTCAACCATCACGCAGCAGCGGATGGATGAGCAGGCCCAGAACGCGGCACCGCTCGTCCAGCGGGTCGCTCAGTTCGAGCAAACCCGGGATGAGGCGCGTGAGATCGCCTCCATGCTCGGCGGCCTGGCGGATCTGGTCTCCGAACAGAACCGGAGCACGCCGCAGTGGATTTCACCGCTGGCGCAGCTCAGCGAGTACGCCGGCGAGGAGATCCGCATCCAGGAGATCCGTGGGGATCACGCCGACGCGGGGTTCTTCATCGACATCAAAGGCTACGCCGTCGGGACAAAGGACATCGCTCCGGGGCAGGCTCTCGATCGGTTCGTCGATTCACTGCGTCAGAACACCAGCACCGAGTCGATCAAGCTCGGCGCCACTTCACGCCTCGATCTGTCCACGGGTATGAGCGAGGATCAGTCCGATCCTGCGGCGTGGGGGTTGCAGTTTTCGATGCGGGTCATGATCAAAGCCCAGGAATCACCCTACAGCGGCTTCGCCCAAGTCAGTCCTGAACAGACAGATTGGATCGCACCATGATGACCGAAATTACACGCTCATTCCTGACGAAACTCACCATGGTCTGCGTCACCCTGCTCGCGGTCAACTATTTCCTGGTGAAACCAAAGGTGCTCGCGGCCAAAGAGACCGCCGCTGATCTCAACGCGCAGCTCAGCTATATCGAATACGGGCAGCAGGATATCAAGGATCACCACGAGGATCTCGAGCAGCAGATTACCAAGATGCGTGTGGTTCGCGATGAGATGATTCGTGATCTCGAGAAAGAGCAAACAGCGCAAGCGCATCAGATCCTGCAGCGTCAGGCCATCAATCAAGGGCTGGTCGTCACACGGATCGAGCCGCTGAAGTCCGTGGTCAAGCACACCACGCCCGCCAACACGGAACATGCCTCAGAACTGGATATCAGGGAGTTCCGCATCGAATACCGAGGCGCCTTCCACGATGTCATCGCGTTCATCAGCGAGGTGCAGAGCGGCAAGCACCAGGGGTGCATCACCAACTTTCGGATGGTGCCCACTGACGAACGCAATGTCCGGGTCTCGATGCAGATCCGGCTGATCGAGTTGGTCACCATCCCGGATCAGATCCGGGACGCATTCGACAGCAACAGCAGTGAAGCGATCAGTCTTCAAGAGCTCAGCGAGGGAGCCGAATCATGAATCAGGGTAGCATCAAGTATGTACTTATACTCTGTGGGGTCATCGCCCCGACCGCGGCAACGCTCGGCTCAAGAATGGTCGGCAAGGGGGTCTCCGTCTCTATCGCGGCAACCCCAGACGCATCCGAGCCATCGTTCGTCTTCCCAGACGCCGATCTCGATCGTGCCGTGGTGGGTTGGGACGGCCTCAGCCAGATCCAATCACCGTTCTGGATCGATGCCCAGGTTGAGCAGAGCTACGACATCGGCAACACCCTGCCCCGTCAGGAACGCCCGCGGGATACCGGCCCCCGTGAACTGCCTCCTGTAAATGTCTCGTCCATCCTCCCGAACCCCAAGAACCCGCTCGCGGTGATCGATGGCAAGCCCCGCCGGGTGGGGGACAAACTGGACAGCGGCTGGACCGTGATGAGCATCAACGGGAGCGATTTCACCGTGACCCTCGTGCATACCAGCGGGGCCAAGATCCGGGCGGGAATGAAAAAGAACCCGTGACCCCTGACGCGCTCTTGAGACACGCTCGGATTTGGCATATGCTAGATGCCCACAAGGGCGTATAGCTCAGTTGGCTAGAGCGCTGCCGTCACATGGCAGAAGTCACAGGTTCGAGTCCTGTTACGCCCATTGACATAAGCACGGATGAGCGAGCAGCTTGCGAGTTGCCCGGAGTCCTCCGGCGCGTCAGAATCGGCCTCAAGCTGGTAGCGCCAAGCAACCAGCGAGCCGTTCCGCCGCAGAGTCAGTTCTGAAATAGATTTTCTTCGTCAGCAGCGCACCATATGACTGGGCACGCTTTCCCGTGTGCTGTTCAGTTGAGGCCTGCTGTACTGGGGGCGGCGCTTCTCGATGAATCAGCGACGACGCCGGGTGCCTGCAATGCCGCCGAGCACAAACAGGGCTGTCGCACCGGGTGCAGGCACATAGGTGCCAACACTGATGTTGTCGATCGCGATCGCGTTGCGTGCGCTCGGGTTGTGGCTGTCGCGGATGTCGCTGCTTGCGTAGCTTCCGATCAGAATCTGGTCGAACCCGCCGCCGGCGATGCCGACATACTCTCCCGATTGCGCGTTGAGGTCGAACTCGCCCACGATCCTTCCAAAGCTGTAGAGCTGGATCCAGATGAATACGGTGCCAACGCTGTTTGGCGTCCACCCACTGGAGACCTGCATGTCGAGGTCATTGAACTGGCCGCCCGAACTCAGGGAGATGTCGACCATCTCAAGTGATCCCGTGTTCGCATAGAACATCTCAGAACCATCGAAACCCGGCGCGTCCCAGCTGAAGTAGGTCCTGTTGACACTGACGATGAGTCCGTCTTCTTCGTAGCCCGTGAGCGACTGGTCATTGGCCAGCGTGTTGAAGTTCGCAGAGTTGGTGACATCAACGATCATGGAGCTATCACCGGTGTAGGTGAACAAGCCAGCCGAAGCGGTGGTGCTGAGCAGGCACAAACCGGTCGCCAAGGTGAGGTTTCGTGCGATTGAGCAGTCGTTCTTCATCATGAGATATCCCCTCGTATGACGCTGACAGCGCGTTTGCTTCGGCGCAATATGGCCCGGTGCTTGTGATCGTCAACAGAGCACGCAGCCCAAATAGACACCCGAATACGCCGATTGCCAGCAAAATCCGCACGAATCAGGGGGGATATGCCTCAAATGGCTGGCATCGAGCCCGATCAGATGTAGGTTTCAGCCAACTCCTGAAACCACAGGACGATGGGGAACAAGCATGATGAAGACTCGCACAATCAATGCCGCTTTGTTCGGCTCACTGCTCGGTCTCACGACCCCTGCCCTCGCAGGTCCGGACTGGATCGAAGATGGCGACGCAGGCAGCTCGGTCGGTGACGCCCAAGATACGACAATGGTCGGACGCGTCAATACCATCGCCGGCACGCTTGGTGGGAGCGATCAGGAGGATGTCTACAGACTCATCATCGAAGATGCAGATGACATCAATAGCCCCGTCAACTTCGGGATCATGCCAGGGTCTGATCCATCGTTCAACCCATCTCTCTGGCTCTTCGATAGCGCAGGGTTCGGCATGCTGGGAAACGACGATGACCCGATTCTGGGTGGGATCGGTGCACGCCTCATCACGCCATCGACCGACGGCGTAACCCTGCTGCTCCCTCCCGGAGAGTACTATCTCGCCGTCACTGAGAGCGGTAATGTCCCCCTGAGTTTTAATAGTGGGGCCGGCATGTTCGAGGAGATCTTCTCCTTCACCAACGCATTCGAGGTATCGGGACCCGATGGCGCAGGTGCCAGCAACCCGCTCGCGGGATGGACCGGCGGGGATGGTTCATCGGGAAACTACGGGATCATCATCACACCCGCGCCCTCGACCCTCGCGGTGATTTCATTCGCCGGGCTTTCCATGGCCCGCAGGCGACGCAACGCCTGAGCCGCGTGATCAGTTCGACATCTCGAATCGGATCTGCTCCAGCACTTCCTGTGATGCGCTCAGACGCGGGTCGCCGATCTCTTGTCGGATCTGAACCACCTGCAGTGCATAGCGCTCGGCCTTCTCATAGTCATCACTGAGCCGACAGACCTCCGCCAGACTCTGCAGCGTTGAGGCAACCGAGGGCTTGTTGCCTGAGAGCAGCTCGGTTTTGAGTGCCAGCGAGCTGGTAAGCAGTTCACGCGCCTCCTCGTACTGCCCCAGTGCGATCAGCGTGTTGCCCAGGCTGTGCTTTGCCCGAGCAACCCAGAGTGGCTTCGAATCATCCTCGTCCAAGCCCTGCAGTATCTCCAAAGCCCGTCGGTAGATCGGCTCGGCGATCTCGGGCTTGCCCTGCTGGACATGAAACCACGCGATCGAGTTGTCCGACATCGCGACTTCCAGACTCCCAGGCCCAAAGAGGTCCACACGCAGCTGCCGGGCCTTGGTATACATCTCGACGGCCAGTTCGTTCTCTCCCAGCTTGACATAGGTCGAGCCCAGATGGTCCAGCGTCCGTGCCGTCTCCGCCGTGCCCGGATCGCTGGAGGTGTACAACGCCTCGTACATCTTGAGCGTATCAAGGTAATGGTCGCGTGCCAGCTCGTACTCGTTGAGGTAGAACTCAGCATTGGCGATGTGGTGCAGCCCCTGAGCCAACAGCTCGTGCGGTGCCCGCAAGCCCTTGGACCGGATCTTGTAGGCCTTCTCGAACTGCGTCAGTGCCCGTCGGTAGTCCTCATACCCGAAATACGCCTCGCCGAGGTTGGTGTAGAAGAGGGCCAGACTCTCCGGATCACCCGAGAAGAGCAGCTCGCCGTTGTCCGCGTAGAGGTCCAGCAGACGCTTGGAAAGATCCGGCACGAGCCCCTTCTGCACATCCATCTCACTCAGCGACAGCAGCATGTTGTCTAGGGCCACCTGCCGAGCCCGGATGCCGCCGTACCACTGGTTGAGTGCAAAGATGCTGCCAAAGGCGAAGACCAGCAGCACGATCACCGCGGCCAGCGTCATGCGCGTATTGCGTCGCACGAACTTTGTTGCCAGGTAGAGCGTGCTCGGGGGGCGGGCTTGGATCGGTTTGTTCTCAAGGGTACGCAGGATGTCTGCGCGAAGCTCACCGACCGACTGGTACCGACGCTCCCGGTCCTTCTCCAACGCCTTGAGCATGATGATATCGAGGTCGCCCTTGAGACTCGGATCGATCTCGCTGAGGCGACGCGGGCGCGTCTCCACGATCGTCCGCACGGCCTCGTGCAAGGCCTTGTCACGCAGGTTGTACGGCATCTCGCCCGTGAGCAGCTCGAACAGCACAACGCCCAACGCATAAACATCAGATCGAGTGTCCAAGCTCGCCGAGTCCCCGGCCGCCTGCTCGGGGCTCATGTAATACAGCGTGCCAACGAGCTGCCCGACATGGGTCTGCATGGTGTGGTGCTGGTCGCTCGCGTCGGTCGCCCGCGCAATGCCAAAGTCGAGCACCTTGGGCTCACCCTCGCCCGACACGATCACATTGCCAGGCTTGATATCCCGATGAATAATCCCCTTCGCGTGCGCGTGGATGATCGCATCGCAAAGCTTCACAAACAGCTCCAAGCGTTTGGCGGCACTCAGCCCGTGCTTGTCTGCGTACTGAACCAACTCGTGCCCAGCAATGTATTCCATCGCGAAGTACGGCGACCCGCTCTCCGCATCGATCCCCGCCTCATAGATCTGCGCAATATTCGGGTGCTGCAGGCGACCGAGGATCTCCGCCTCAAGGTCAAACCGTTGCAGGATCCGCGCCGAGAGCGCCCCCGGGCGAATCAGTTTCAACGCAACCCGGCGGTTGGGTTTGCGTTGCTTGGCCCGGTACACCGCGCCCATGCCACCCACACCCAGCACGCCCTCAATCGCGTACTTGCCGATCCGCGAACCTGCGGGAAGCGTCGGGGCATCGAACGATGGCGCAGGCGTCCCCGCGATCGTTTCCTGATCATCAGGGTCGCTCCCAGCGATCGATCCGGTATCGATCGTGGGACGGTCGTCTTCAGGCTCGGTGTTCAGCTCCGGATCCATATCCACATGTATTCTCGCAATGGGTGATGTCAGTCATCGAGACGCAGCGGCTCGGCCAGGGCGATCGCGTCTGGTTTCGTTTGTTCAAGATCATTCGTCCGCTGGGCAGGCGATTCCGATCGAGGCGATCGTCATGTCGTCATCAAGCTGCTCCGAGCGAGCGTATTCCACCACAGAAGAGACGAGCCGCTCAACATCCTGAGACGGCGACGAGCAAGAACGCAGCACCTGACCCGTCCGGGGCAGCCCAAACTCCTCGTGTGTTTCCGGAGATTTTTGCTCTACAACCCCATCGGAGAACAGCACCAGGCGTTCCCCCTGGGCGAGCGTGATCCGTTCCGCGACGAACCGGTGGTTGGGGTCGATCCCGACCACCAGGCAACCGGTGTACGCCGGTGTCTCAGCATCGGCGCCCTCACGCGTCAACAGCCAATGGCCGTGACCGGCGTCGATGAACTCGACCTGAAGCTCATCCACACCATCACGCGGGTCCAGCATCCCGATCCACATCGTGACAAACATGCCCCCGTGCGAGCGGTCCGCGACATGGCGGTTCAGCTTATTCATGATCTGGGCGATGTCCTGCTGCTGTTCGAGCATCGCATGGATGTAGCTCTGGGTCGTTGCCATCATGATGGCCGAACCGGCGCCCTTGCCGGACACATCCCCGAGGAACACGCACACACGACCATCTTCCAGAGGGACCACGCCGAACAAATCGCCGGCCACGAACCGCCCCGGACGCATCGACATGCTGTAGCCGATCCCACCGACCGTGCCCGCCGCGGGCGGGAGCAGCATGCGCTGGGCCCGAGCGGCGGCATTCAGGTCGTACTGCATCTCGACCTGTCGGATCTGAAGTTCCTTATTGCGCAGGTTCGCCGCCGTCAGCCCCAGCAGTCGCCCGACCGCCCGCCCAAACGATGAGGCATCATGGCTGACCTGATGTTCCGAACCACGCGCGTCCAGGTACAGGTACCCGATCGCCGACCCGTCGATCATGATCGGGATGCACAGCGCCGAGTGGATGTCCAGCTCCGCGATGCTCTGCCCGTAGTTCGCTCGCCCCGCCGAGGAGGTGACCCGCACGACCTCGCCCTCCGATGCCATCTTCAGCAGCGAGCGGCTGAATCGAACCGAGGACAGGTCCTCACCCGGTATGCGGCTTTGGAACGCCAGTGTCTCAACGACCCCGGTTTCAGATGCCGGGCCCGTGAACGCACCGCGCACATACCCCGTCGAGCTGAGCATCGCCCCGATCGCCGCCTCGCCCGCCTGGGTCAGGTTCTCTGAAGAATGGATGAGGTCAGAACACTCGAGCAATGCCGCGAGGCGGTGGCTCGCCAGCCGGGCCAGCGGCTCATCGTGCACCCGTTCGAAAAGCTGCGCATCATCGCTCGTATCGTCGAGCGTCTGCACCAGTGTCGCGGGCATGGTCTTTCGCTCGTGCTGCCCGGGCCCGGTCGAAACACGAAAGGCCCAAGACCCGATCTGCAACAGCCCCCCGGGCATCAGCCGGGCTGGCTCCTCTGGTGCGATGCGTTGGCCATCGAGAAATGAACCGTTGCGGGACTCAAGGTCGCGCGCGAGCCAGTGCCCATCGCTGCATTCGATTTCAAGGTGCTTGCGCGACACCGAACCAAGCTGGTCATCCAGAATCACGCCGCAGCCCGACCCGCGTCCAACGATGGTGCGAGAGCCCGGTTCGAGCGTGATCGGCTCCATCGGTGCCGGTCCCGATGAGAACACAAGCTGCATGGCATTCGTTTTCGTCATTGAGGGTCCCCATGACGATGGTAGCCCGAGCGACCGGCCGATGCCCATATCACCGCCCAGATCGCCCCGGCCCCTGCCCGGCATGCACCAGTTCCTGAAGCTAATATTTCCCATTCGCAACGAGGCCATCGATCGTGTCAAAGACCCCCAAATCCAGAGCGCATCAACGAACACGCGAGGACCACGCCTCCGAGCTGGCCGAGGACTATGTCGAAGCCATCGCTGATTGCATCGATGCTGCGGGAGCTTGCCGAGTACGGGACCTCTCCGAACGCTTCGGCGTCACCCATGTCACGGTGATTAAGACCATAAAACGCCTCGAACGCGAGGGGCTCGTGACGACCGAGCCCTACAAGCCCGTCGAACTTACGGCCAAGGGGCGCAGCCTCGCGGTCGCGTCCCGAAAGCGCCATGAGATCGTCTACCGATTCCTGCTGGCGATCGGTGTCGACCCCAAGGTCGCCGCGGTTGACTCCGAGGGCATCGAGCACCATGTCAGCCCCTCGACCCTTCAGCGCTTGAAGGCCATCGCAGATCAGCACCAGATGTAGCGTTATTCCCCGCTCTTGACGCGAGTGGTGGGGTGCGGTACAATCAAATGTAACACCGGCTACAAATAGTCTAGCCCGCGTTCCCCAACGCAAACACGATAGGAGTTCCAATGCCAACCCGACTGATAGCCTGCCTGATGTCGACGCTCGCACTGCTGGGTTGCCAACTCGCGGCACCCGAAACCGATGAGGGCTACACCATCGTCACCACGGTGGGGATGATTCAGGACATCACTGTGCAGGTCGCCACTGATCGGGCTCAGGTCACCGGGCTCATGGGGGCGGGCGTCGACCCGCATCTCTATAAGCCGACCCGTTCCGATGTCAGCCGCATCATGAGCGCCGATGTCGTGTTCTACAACGGGCTGTTGCTCGAGGGCAAGATGGTCGACTCGCTGATCCGCGCCGCCGAGAGCGGCAAGCGTGTCCACGCGGTCACCGAACTGATCGATGAAGACTTCCTGCTCGAGCCCGCGGAGTTCGAGGGCCACTACGATCCCCATGTATGGATGGACCCGACCGCGTGGGCCAAAGCCGTCCGCGTTGTCGAGCAGAACCTCTCCGAGTTCGATCCGGACGGGGCATCGCAGTACCAGGCCAATGCCCAGGCCCTGACCGAGCAACTCGAAGCCCTTGACGCGTACGCCGAGCGTGTCCTCAGCAGCGTCCCCGAGCAGCAGCGCGTCCTCGTCACCGCCCACGACGCGTTCAACTACTTCGGTCGCCGCTACGGCTACGAGGTAGTTGGCATCCAGGGCCTCTCCACCGAATCCGAGGCAGGTGTCCAGGACATCGAACGCCTCGTCAACCTCCTCGTCGAACGCAAGGTCGGCGCGGTCTTCGTCGAATCGACCGTCTCCGAACGCAACATCAACGCCCTCATCGCCGGCGCCCGCGCCAAGGGCCACGAGGTCGTCATCGGAGGCGAACTCTTCAGCGATGCCATGGGGGATGCCGATACATACGAGGGCACCTACATCGGCATGATCGATCACAATGTCACCACGATCGCCCGTGCACTGGGTGGTGAAGCCCCTGAGCGGGGTATGAACGGGAAGCTGTCCAACTGATGTCCCCCATCAACACCCATAACACGCGGACCAAGCAGGGCACCCGGCTCTCCGAACGCCCCGAGCATTCGTCCAGCAGCCCGATCTCGGTCCACGCGATGACCATCGCCTACCACAAGAAGCCCGTCCTCTGGGATGTGGACTACGACGCACCGTCCAACAAGCTCATCGCCATCGTCGGCCCCAACGGCGCGGGCAAGAGCACCTTCATCAAGGCCTGTCTCGGGCTCGTTCCAAAGGCCTCCGGGCAGGTCGAGTTCTGGGGCCAGCCCTACCGCAAGGCCCGCTCACGGGTCGGCTATGTCCCGCAGCGAGAGAGCGTCGACTGGGACTTCCCCGTCTCGGCCCTCGATGTTGTCTGCATGGGACGCTACCGCCGGATCGGGTGGTGCATGCCGGTCACCCGCAGCCACAAGCAAGCCGCGCTCGCCTGCCTCGATCAGGTTGGCATGCGTGACTACGCGAGCCGACAGATCAGCCAGCTCTCGGGCGGCCAGCAGCAACGCGTCTTCCTCGCCCGCGCCCTGGCCCAGGAAGCCGACCTCTACTTCATGGACGAGCCCTTCGCCGGTGTCGATGCCGCCACCGAGCGGGCGATCGTCGCTGTGCTCCGTCAACTCAAAGAGCAGGGCAAGACCGTCATCGTCGTGCACCACGACCTGCAGACCGTCACCGAATACTTCGATGAGGTGATCCTGCTGAACATGCGCATCGTCGCCGCAGGCCCGGTCAGCGAGGTCTTCAACAAAGACAATCTCCAGAAAACCTACGGCGGTCGTCTCACCCTGCTCTCCGAAGCCGCCGAGGCCGTCGCACGAACCGCGTCGGGGATCCCCGAGAAATGAGACTGTCCACGCTCACCCTACTCCAGCCAAGCCAGACCGGCGGCGCTTCGTCGATCGCCGATGTCACCGACGACTGGCCCAGCATGGCCCAGATCATCGACACCCTGACCTTCCAGGCGGGCCACAACACCACCATGGTCATCTCCGGCACCACCCTGCTCGGGCTGGCTGCCGGGATCATCGGCGTCTTCGCCCTGCTCCGCAAACGCTCGCTGATGACCGACGCCCTCAGCCACGCGACCCTCCCAGGCATCGCGCTGGCCTTCCTCTTTGCCGCCTCTTTCGGACTCAATGCCAAGTCTCTGCCCGTGCTCCTCGCCGGCGCGACCATCACCGGCGTCCTCGGCGTGCTCTGCATCCAGGGGATCCTGCGTTTCTCCCGACTCCGCGAAGACGCCGCAATCGGAATTGTCCTCAGCGTCTTCTTCGGCGCGGGCATCGTCGGGATGAGCTACATCCAGGCCAACGCCGCCTCACGATCAGGCGGGCTCAACCACTTCATCTACGGCCAGGCCGCCACCATGCAACCCCCCGATGTCATCCTCATGGGCATCATCGCCGGGCTGGCCATGCTCGCAACCTTGCTCTTCCTCAAAGAGTTCTCACTGGTCTGCTTCAACGACGCCTTCGCCAAAGTCGACGGCTGGCCCGTCAGCGTCATCGACCTGGTCATGATGGCCCTCGTGGTCCTCGTCACCGTCGCCGGGCTTCAGGCCGTCGGGCTGATCCTCGTGGTCGCATTGCTGATCATCCCACCCGTGGCCGCCCGGTTCTGGACCGAACGCCTCTGGCTGCTGGTCCTGATCGCCGGGCTGATCGGTGCCGCCAGCGGGTACCTCGGCTCATCCGTCTCGGCCCTCTTCCCGCGCAAACCAGCCGGGGCCGTCATCGTGCTCACCGCCGGGGCGATCTTCGCCATCAGCATGCTCCTGGCTCCCGCCAGAGGCGTGATCGCCATCATCATCAGGCGCACCAACCTGCGCCTGAAAGTCGGCGGCGACCACCTCCTCGAACACGCACACGAACTCCATCAAACAACAATCTCACGCGACGAGCTGCGCCGGGTCGCCAAGCTCCGCGGCTGGACCCCTCCCTTCCGATTCATGATCATGCTCTCACTCCGCATCGAAGGCATGCTCAAATCGGCTGCCCAGCGCGGGGTCGAACTCACCGACGCGGGCATCGAACGCGGGGCACGCGTCAGTCGGAATCACGCCCTCTGGGAGCAGTACCTCGTCAGCTACGCCGACATCGCACCCAGCCATGTCGACTGGTCGGTCGACCTCGTCGAGCATGTGCTCTCCGATGAACTCGTCCACGAACTCGAAGACCGCCTGCGCTCACGCGGCGTCACCCTCCCCGACCGGAAGGGGGTGGCCTCATGATGTACTTCGATCTCGGCCTCGACCTCTTCCCCCTCCTCGCCGCGGTCTTTGCCGCCCTCGTTTGCGGGCTGCTGGGCAACTTCCTGGTCCTGCGCCGCCTCAGTCTCATGGGCGACGCCGTCAGCCACAGCGTCCTCCCTGGGCTCGTGATCGCATTCATGGTCACCGACTCACGCAACCCGCTCGTGATGTTCCTCGGCGCCGCCGTCGCCGGCATCGTCACGGTCATCCTCGTCGAAGTCGTCAAGAAATACGGTCGTGTCGAGTCCGGTGCCGCCATGGGCGTTGTCTTCAGCGTGCTCTTCGCCCTCGGTGTCCTGCTGATCGAGCAGGCCGCCGTGCGCCATGTGGACCTTGATGCCGACTGCGTCCTCTACGGCCAGCTCGAGACCCTTGTCTGGTACGGTGCCCCAAGCTCCGCGTCAGAACTCTTCCAGTGGTCGACCGTTGACGCCATCCCCCGCCAGGTCCTGACCCTCGCCATCATCCTCGCGCTGACGATTGGCATGGTCACGCTGATGTACAAAGAGCTGCGCATCGCCGCCTTCGACCCGGCGCTGGCGACCGCGCAGGGCTTCAACGCGACCATCATGCACTATGTGCTCATGGTCTTCGTCGCCGCAGCTACCGTCGCCAGCTTCGAAGCCGTCGGTTCCATCCTCGTCATCGCCATGCTCGTCTGCCCCGCAGCAACCGCACGCCTCTTCACCGATCGCCTGCATTCCCAGATCTTCGCCAGCGTCGTCATCGCCCTGATCTGCGGCATCGGGGGCTACTTCGCCGCCACCATCATCCCCGCCCTCTTCGAACGCGACGCCGTCAATGCTGCCGGATCGATGGCCATGGTGGGGGGGCTCACCGTGACCGTCGCCATCATCTTCTCACCCCGCCACGGGGTCCTCTCGCGGGTCGTGCGCCGCCGCCGCCTCGCCAGCCGCGTCGCGATCGACGATGTCCTCGCCGCCGTATACCGAGCCGCTGAATCTGGGCAGACCAAGGTCAGCATCACCAGTCTGAACCTGCTCCTCACCCCGCGCCGCGTTGAAGCCGCCCTGCCCACCGCTACACGCAAGGGGCTCCTCAGACGCGAACAGCAGGATGTCATGCTCACCGAAGACGGGCGCGAGGCCGCACGCCAGATTGTCCGCAAGCACCGCCTCTGGGAGCACTACCTCGTCGAGAAGGCCGGCTTCGCCCCCGACCATGTGCACGACACCGCAGAACAGCTCGAGCACATCCAGCACGCCCCGCCCAGCGGCCCGCCAACCGACCCGCACGGTCGGGAAATCCCCGCAGACGAGCTTTAAACCAAACCTCGTACACGCAACCGCTCCGACACCGCACGAGCGATCTCCACCGCATCAGGCGTGTCGCTGTGCACACACAGCAGGTCGCACCCGTGTGTATGTATCAGCCGTTCGGCCTGGGCCGCCGCCTGCTCAGGGTCCGCGATCAGCGCATCGCCCGCATGCCTCGACCGCAACGACCCATCGGGCTCATACACCCGGTCGCAGAATCCCTCGCTCAGCGTCGGCACCCCAGAGTGTCTCAATGCCGCAATCGCCGCCGAACCGATCGGTCCAACAAATCGTGCATTCGGGAAGACCAACGCACACCGCGCCCAGTACCAGTGCGCAAACCCCACATCCTGCGCCACATCGTGGTACAGCGCCCCGTGCGCCTTGATATACGACACCGCCACCCCATGGTCGTCGGCATGGCGAGCCATCGCCTCCAGCTGCGCTGAGATCGAACGCGCCAGCGATCCACGATCCATCGCCATCGTCCGCCGCCCAAACCCCGCCCGGTCCGGGTACGAGGGATGCGCCCCGATCACGCACCCGTGCTTCGCCGCACCCGCGATCGCATGACGCATCGATTCATCATCCCCCGCATGACCGCCGCACGCGATACTGACGGCTGAGACATGAGCCAACAACTCCAGTTCCTGGCTTCGACCCGGCCCCGCCTCGGCCTCACCCGTGTCACACCCGAGCAACACACGCCGTTGAGATGAGGCAGGCCGATGCCGGATGGCACCAACCACCGCCCCGGGCCGGACCGACTCAACATCCGCTTCCTGTTTAAGTAAGGCCCGGCGTGCCTCACCCCGCCCAACCCACGCAAACCGCACCCGCTCCCGAGGCCCACACTGCGCCAGCACCGGCAGATCCGCCTCGATCACACACCCGATCACCGGGTACCCGCCCGTCGTCGGCCCATCCACACCCAGCACAATCGGCTCGCCCGAAGCGGGCACCTGCACATACCCCACCATGGTCCCTGCGCTCGACACCCGCCCAGGAATCGCCCCTTCAAGCAGGCGCCCCATCAGCCGCACACCAGCACGATTGCTCTGATCCGCAACCACGAATGGCTCAACGCACAACCCCTTCAACTGCTCCTGGCTGAACAGCTCCGTGTGCATGCTTGGAACAATCCGTAGCACCGAGATCTGTTCCTCGATTGCCGCTGGTTCGGTGGTGCTGGATACATCGACTTGGAACGCATGGTCCCCATACGCCAGCCGATCACCCCGCCGCAGCGCACGCCCCAGCCCAGCATCGGGCAGCGACACCAAGGCCGATCGGCTCCCCAGCATCACCTCGCTTCGAATCCCGTCCGCAACACAGAGGTACGCTCGTACACCCTGACGCAGCGCCCCGACACGCAGCACACTCCCCGCACCCAACGCCGTCGGGACGCCGTGCGGGATCGGCATTAAACGCCCATCGACCTCAACCGCCGCATCATTCGTCCGCGCCCCTGTCAGGCACACAACCGCAGGATCCAAGAACCGAAACACGCCCCCGCGCATCGACATCTCGATGCCCGCTTCATGCTCGTCGTTCCCCAGCAACCGATTCCCAACACGCAGCGACACCCGATCGAATGCGCCGCCCTCGGGAACACCAACTGATTGATACCCCGAGCGTCCAAGATCCTGCACACTGCTGAGCATCCCCGCCTCGATGACTTCGATCGTGCCCATCAATACCTGTCCTGCTTTTCTGCTTCACCAAGCGTCTGAAACGCTTCGATCGTGATGGGCTCGAACCGCACCCGATCACCCAATCGCAGCACCGCCGGTTCATCACGCAGCGGGTCAAACAACCGCATCGGCGTCCGCCCGATCAGGTGCCACCCGCCTGCGCTCTGGTGCGGGTACACCGCGGTCATCTCCTCGGCGATCGCCACACTCCCGCTCGGCACCCGCGTGCGGGGCGTTTCCCGTCTGGGCAATCGCAACGCCTCTTCCACCGATCCCAGATACCCAAAGCCCGGCATGAACCCCATCGTCATGACCCGGTAGGTCCGCCCCGAATGCCACGCGATCACCTGCTCCCGATCGACCCCCAGCTGTGCTGAAACCCAGCCCAGATCCGGCCCAACCCGCTCGTCATAGCACACCGGGATGGTGACTTCCCGCCCGCCGCGATGGTCCGCCGATTGGCTCCCATGCTGAGCCGAGAAGCATTCCAGCAGCGATTCAACCGCCGCCCATGCCGCATCAAGCTCCGATTGGCGAATATCCAGTTCGATCAGCACCCCGTGAGCCGTGGGGGTCGCAGCTCGCACCATGCCCGGCGTTTGCTCAACAACGACCCACTTTGCCAAATGATCGGCCTCAAGCGGGCACGACTGCCCCTCGGGTCGCCTCACCCAGATCGACCGCTCACTGGTCCAGCTCATCTCCCAGGTGCTCATACCCGAAGCATATCAGCCCGCCAGAGCAGGCCCGCTGAGCACCAAAACGAAAAAAGCCCCGATTTCGGGGCCTGTAAGCACGGGCGGAAGGATTCGAACCCTCAACCTCCTGATCCGTAGTCAGGTGCTCTATCCAATTGAGCTACGCCCGCATGGCGTCGACGAGACTTGCGGCTCGACGAGGGGAAGAATAAGCCAGCAGACCCAAGATGGCAAGTTCACACCCCCCCAGAGGTTGATTTCTTGCCTTTCAAGGCAACAATATCTTCCCGCGGGCCCGTACCCGCAAAAGTGCCTCAGATAGGAATCACGATACATGGCTCACTCGAACTCTGCCAAAAAGCGCATCCGTCAGAATGTTACCCGCCGTGCACGCAACCGTTGGCGTATGAAGCTGATGCGTACCGCGATCAAGACATTCGACACCACGGTTGCAGGTGGCTCGGTTGATGAGGCCACCAAGGCCTTCCGCGATGCATCCAAGATCGTTGATCGCACCGCACAAAAGGGTGTCATCCACCCCAATCAGGCAGCCCGCCGCAAGAGCCGCATGAACGCGCGCCTCAAGGCGATGGCCAAAGCTTGATACGAGCAGCTTGATCCGAGCACACGAAGCTCGAGTACACGATATCATGCAAACCCGGTGACATTCACCGGGTTTTCTCTTGGGTCATTCTCCCGGTTGATCGATGTAGTGGGCACACGATGAGCAAAGACCGATCAACCCAGCCCAGCGTGCTCCCTACGCAAACCGGGAACAAACTCCCGCTCGCCCAAGGCGGGTACTTCATGTACTCCGCTCAACCGCTGCACATCCTGCTCTTCGTGCTCCCGGTGCTCATCGTCTACGAACTGGGCTCCACCGGCATCATCGGCGGCGGGGGCGTCAGCGCCAAGCTCGAAGCCCAGGACATGCTCGTCCGCTTCTTCAACCTCTTCGGCGTGCTCGGCCTGCACCTGCCCGCGATCGCACTCGTCGTCATCCTGCTCGTCCAGCACCTGCTCAGCAAAGCATCGTGGAAAATCCAACCCGCCGTGCTGCTCGCGATGATCGCAGAGTCTGCCTTCCTGACCGTCCCGCTCATCGTGCTGGGCGTACTCGTCGAACCGCTCGTGCCGATGATGATGTCTCAGCCCGAGATCGTCTCAAGCCCCGCGCTCAACGACACACTGCAACGCATCTTCCTCGCCATCGGTGCCGGGCTCTATGAAGAAATGCTCTTTCGGCTCGTGCTGATCGCGCTGCTCCATTTCATCTTCGTCGACGCGCTCGGGTTCAAGCACAAGACCGGCATCATCATCGCCGTCGTGCTCTCATCGCTGGCATTCGCATGGCATCACAACGAGGTGGTCAGCCCGACAGGGATCAACTGGCGACTCGCCATCTTCTACACACTCGCCGGGGCATACTTTGCCATGCTCTTCATCGCCCGCGGCTTCGGGATCGCCGTCGGGGCCCATCTGATGTATGACCTGCTCGTCCTCGTGGTGATGCCCTGGATTCAGGGGCAGGAATCCTGAACTCGGCAAGTTTTGCTCGATCCCAGTTCATTGCCACGCAATTTGCCAATCGGGGCATGCAGCCACCGCTGCGAGATGGTAATCTCTGGGTATAGGGTTCTCTATCCTCGCATTGGGGCTCACGATGCACGACCTGGGATTCGCACTCGATGGCTTATACGCCGCTGGCTGGTGGCCGAGCGACAGCGATGATTGTCGGCTCAGCGAAGACAGCCGCTGGTACCCAAGCCACAACGCAATCCTCAGCGAGTTCACCAGGCGGGGCATCGATCTCGTCATCACGATGCCATTAAGCGGCCACCCCGTGACCGTACGCTGGTCGACACCCCAAAGCGGTGCCCAGACCGTCACCGCTCGCACCCAGACCGAGGCCCTCCTGCTCGCGTTTGCACGCTCATTCCCGAGACCTGACCTGTATTCAGGCCTGGGATCTGGTCGGCGATCTGGCCGGCGATCTGGGCAGATTCTTTCCCATACCCAAAACTGAGTGCCTCCCCTTTGGTCAGTCGGCTTGACGATGCCATTGCGCGGGCTAAAATCCCGTCTGACCATTAGGTCCTGGCCCCATCGTCTAGTCTGGTCCAGGACACCAGGTTTTCATCCTGGTAACGCGGGTTCGAATCCCGCTGGGGTCATTCGCCGGGTGCCTTAACAGGTACCCGGCACTTTTTTCGACCGGATGTTCTTCAACGAGGACAGCCGGCAAACAGCTCCCATTGTTCTGGCCCCATCGTCTAGCCTGGTCCAGGACACCAGGTTCTCATCCTGGGAACGCGGGTTCAAATCCCGCTGGGGTCATTGATCGGCTCGCTTCACTGCGGGCCGATTCTTCTTTTTGCCCCCCCTCAACGCAGATCCAACTCGTCAACCACCCGCCGGATCACATCGAAGTCAAACCCGCGTCGAGCCAAGCGCCCGGTGATCCGCCGCACCCGAACCTCGGGCGCATGACGATCCGAGATCGACCGTGCTGCTTGCTGGGCGAGCTTGCGTGCGTCAGCGAGCGGATCTCGCTCCTCGAGCGCCTCGTCGAGCACCAGATCGATGATCGATTGCTCGATGCCCTTCTCACGCAGCTTCCCCGAGAGCAAACGACGACCCGCGGGCTTGCGGCTCAGCTGCGAGCGCACCACCATGCGGGCGTATTCCTCGTCGTTGAGCACCCGCAGCTCGGTCAATCGCTCGATCGCCCACTCGATCGCATCCGCTTCGTATTTGTACTCCCGCAGTTTGCGTCGCAGCTCGCCGCTGGATTTCGCCCGCTTGGTCAGGATCCGGATCGCGGCCCGGTACGCGTTGCCCCGCGCCAGTTCCTCGCCGATGGCTTCGGCGAGCGCTTCGGTCCAGGGTGTGCCCACCTCCAGCCCGTGGCGAACCCTGGTCTCGATGAGCACGCGACCAACCCGCTGGCGACCAACGCGGATCGAAACCCGGGCAGGGTCATCGGGGCACGAACGGATAGAAGTGATGCATGCCGAGCCGTCGAGCGGGATCGGCTCGGGCGTTGCTTTGGGGCGTCGGTATCGTCCTGATGAACTCATTGCATGGTAAGCATAAGCGATTCAAGCTCCGAACGGGCCTTGGCCTCGCCCGAAGCGGTCGCCTTCTCAATGCCGAGCCGGATCACCTCGGCCGCCTCGGCTTTGCGTCCGAGTTCCGAAAGCGAGATCGCCTTGAAGTAGTACGCGTAGCAGTAGCAGTCATCGAGCGACAGAACCCGGTCGAAGTCCTCGATCGCCCGCTCGTGCTCCCCGAGCTTGGCACGCTCCTGCCCCAGCCCGTAGTGTACGAACGGATCATCCGGGTCAATCTTCAGGAGCTTCTCAAGCTGTTCAATCGTGGGCATGCGAGCATCATACAGGAACAGCCGCGGAGAATCGCCCGACAAAAGAGATAAACTCTTTGTCATAAAACGGATATGAGGATCAGATTATAGAAAAGAACGAGAGTTTACTTGCTGTAATCAAACACACCGCGCCCGGTCTTGTTCCCCAGACGACCGGCGACGACCAGCTGCTTGAGCAGCGGGCAGGCGCGGTAGCGATCGTTGTTGAGCCCCTCGGCCAGCACATCCATGATGTGCACGCAGGTATCGAGCCCGATGAAGTCCGCCAGACGCAGCGGGCCCATCGGGTGGGCCATGCCCAGCTTCATGATCTCGTCGATGTGCTCGGGCTCGGCGACACCCTCCATCCACGCGTAGAACGCCTCGTTGATCATCGGCATCAGCACCCGGTTGGAGACGAACCCGGCCCGGTCGTTGGCGGGCACCGCGACCTTACCCATCGCATCCGAAAGCGCGATGGTGCGGGCGGTGGTCTCCTCGCTCGTGGCCAGGCCGTTGATCACCTCGACAAGCTTCATCACGGGCACGGGGTTGAAGAAGTGCATCCCGATGAACCGGTCAGCCGCGTCACCCACGCTCGTCGCCAGCGCCGTGATCGAGATCGACGAGGTATTGCTCGCCAGGATCTGATTCCCGGTGAACTTGTCCGCCAGCCCCGAGAAGATCTTCTTCTTCACATCGAGGTCCTCGACCACCGCCTCGATCACGATGTCCGCGTTGTCCATCGCGCTCATGCTGTCGGCATAGGTCAGACGCCCCTGAGCCGCAGTGACATCATCCTCGCTCATGCGGCCCTTTTCCACGGCCCGGGACAGCAGCTTGTCGTGCAGTCCCTTGCATCGCTTCAGCGCATCACCCGAGAGGTCATAGACCACCGTATCGAATCCGCTCACCGCCGCAACCTGGGCGATCCCGCCGCCCATCTGACCGCTCCCGATGACCGCAACCGTTTTGATCCCGTGATCCATGTGCCGTGCTCCTTGCGTGCGATGACTTGATGCCCGAACAGCCCATACCAAGGCAGAAACCGGGTCAAAAGCATAGTCAACCACCTTCGCGATGTCGTTCCAGTCCTCCAGACAGGCCCAGCACGAAATGGGCTTTTCAGGTCGTTGCGCGTACAATCACACCCGCGCCACGAAGCGCCAGATCCAAGAAACACCGAGGACCCTCCCCATGGCCCATCAGCTCGGCGAAGCAACCAGCGCATTTGAAAAACTCGACCGGTGCGCCGATCTCGACCATCGACCTCGCGTCCTGCTGGGCAAGATGGGACTCGACGGCCACGATCGAGGGGTCAAGGTCATCGCCCGCGCACTGCGCGACTCGGGGATCCATGTCATCTACTCCGGGCTCTGGCAGACGCCCCAGTCCCTCGCGATCTCCGCACGCGACGAGGATGTTGATGTCATCGCCGCATCGATGATGTCCAACTCGCACCTCGTGCTGGGCAAGCACCTGATGGACGGGCTGGCCAATGTCGGTCGCCCGGATATCCCCGTGCTCATGGGTGGTATCCTTCCACAAGAAGACATCCCCAAGCTCAAGGAGATGGGGGTCCGCCAGTGCTTCCCAACAGGCACCGGGCTCATCGACATTGTCAACGCCGTCCGCGACTCGGTGCACGAGCTGGCACTCAAGGTCGATACCGATCATCCCAGCGCCCAGCTCTCGCGCGACCTCTCCCTCATCCACAACGAAAAACCCATGCGTCAAGACGCCACCCGGCGACGCCCGAAGCGCGTCATCGGGCTCACGGGCTCGCCCGGCGCGGGCAAGAGCACGCTCGTCGCCCAGCTCGCAAGGGAGCACTTCAAGCGTGCCCAGAAGGACCCGAGCATCGGTCGATGTGCTGTGCTCGCCTTCGACCCCAAGAGCCCGATCACCAACGGCGCCCTCCTCGGCGATCGCCTCCGCGTCGATTTCAACAACATCGGTGAGCATGTCTACTACCACTCGCTTGCGATCCGCGGCGAGGACTACCACGGGCTCAACGACGCCATCGAACTCATCGGCGGCGCCTGCTCTGGCAACGATGCCTACGACACGCTCCTCGTCGAGACCGTCGGCGCTGGTCAGAACGAGACCATGATCCGCGACTTCGTTGACCATACCGCCGTCGTGCTGACCCCCGGCATGGGCGACGCGGTGCAGATGGACAAGGCCGGCATCCTGGAGATCGCCGACATCTTCGTGTGCAACAAGGCCGACCACCCGGGCGAGGACGAGCTGGTACGCGACCTGCGCGATATCGCCGGCAAGATCCCGATCGTCGAGACCGTCGCCACCCACGCCAAGGGCATCCCCGAACTCTTCGATACCCTGATGGCCGTGGGTTCGTGAGGTGCGACCGCCCGAAGTGCCAGAACCGGCCGAGCTGATCGCCGCCGTCGAGATGCTCTCCCAGCGTTTACGCGAGGCATCCACGACCATCACCACGGTCGAGAGCTGCACCGGCGGGCTCGTCGGAGCCAGCATCACCGCCATGCCTGGAAGCTCTGACATCTACCCCGGCGGGTTCATCACCTACAGCAACGCCCTCAAGCACACGATGGTGGGGGTCTCAGACGACACGCTCGGTACCCACGGTGCGGTCAGTCCACAGACCGCCATCGAGATGGCGCGCGGCGGGCAACACGCGGCACAAGCCGACTACGCCCTCGCCATCACCGGCATCGCCGGCCCCGGGGGCGAGACCGAGACCAAACCCATCGGCACCGTCTGGATCTGCGCTTCCGGGCCCAACTCATGGCTCGATTGCCGACGCTTCCGCTTCCCCGGCGACCGCGGTCAGGTGCGTCATCAATCGTGCCTCACCGCCATGCTCATGGCGGACCAGGCCATCGATCAGGCGACCCAAACGCTCCCGCATGAACAGGAGCGATTCGACGCATAAACTCAACCATGAACTGCATTGTCAACGGCCAACCCCGCCAGCTCCCTGAGCACACCACGATCGAGCAGCTCATCGAGCAGCTCGGGCTCGCCGGTTCGATCTGTGCCGCCGAGGTGGACAAAAAAATCGTCCCCAAGCGGGAACGATCTTCATTTCAGATTCAGGACGGCATGACGATCGAGATCGTCACGCTCGTCGGCGGCGGCTGATCACATATTCTCGTCATCTTCGCTGACCAGTATTTCCAGCCCGTAGCGTTCCGAGAGCGACTCGAACGAGAACGGATTCGTTTCGAGGTACCCCGACTCCATCAGCTCAAGCCCCGCGGACTGCTGAATCGCCTGGCTCGCACGAAGACGGTATTCCTCGAGCGTCAGCGGGCGTGGTGCGATCAGTCGCGCGAGCGCCAGCGAGCGAGATGCAGGCAACGCGACGCCAACGGCGATCGGGTCGGCGCTGACCGCTTCCGGATCAACCAGCGGGTCGAGATCGCCCGCGGCTTCGAGCACCGCGTCTCGGAAGGCCTCATCGTTCAGATTCGGATCGACAAAGCTGGTGATCCGCCCGGGGGCGATGCTGTTCTTACGAACCAGAATCTGTGACAGCGCACTTGGACGATCGCTGCTGGCGTCTGGTGACATGGCCATCACCGCGTCAATAGCAGAAGCCAGGTCGCCGTTGCTTTCGACCAGGCCCACCAGCTCGTCCGCTCGCGTCTGGAGCAGCTCGAAGGCCTTGAGGGACTTGTAGTCGCTGACAACCTGCTCACGGCCCGCATCGTCGATGTTGTCCGATGGACCCGCGGTCCGCACATCGAGCACCATCGCGTAGTAGCGATTCCCAAGCTCATCAACAGCCGCGTGATCCACGATCGGCAGCAGGGGCTGCACATCCAGCCCGGTCTTGTTTGCTTCTTCAAGCTCAAAGAACTGAGGCAGCGCCATCATCGGGATCTGGCGCGAGCCGACCTGATAGATCGAGTTGCCAACGCCGTCGAGCATCGTGATGTCGTTCTGGTTCAGCCAGCGATCCCCGATCAGGTTGACCTCGATCGTCGGCAGCGACATATCGAACTTGTCATTGAGACGCTCGGTGAGCGTGCTGGCGATCTCGTCAAGCTTGGGGTACCGGGTCTCCCAGTCATCTGGGAGTTGCAGGATCCCCTCACGGTTCGGGATCCCGTTGGTCTTGGCAAGCACCTGCGACCGGATGATCCGGTCCGCCTCGACCATCATGTTGTTCGCCTGGTCCTCACGGTACTTCCGCTCAAGCTCAAACTTCTCTGACGCGAAGTCGCCGGGGTAGGTCGCACGGTCCTGCTGCCACATCTTGCTCAGCTCAACGCGATCGACCTTGACCGCGTTCATGAACATGTTCAGGTCGAGCGTGATCCAGCCCAGCTGAATACGCGTCGGTTGCACATACCCGATCCCGAACTCGTTCTCGCTGGCCTGCTGGTCTCGGTACTGTTCAAAGAACGACTGCAGCTGCTCCTCGCTTGGGTCCTCGATGCCCGAGGAGATGGTCGAGGCCTTGATCAGCACCGCGTCAACCGCAACCGCATCGTAAAGCCGCTCTGCAGCCGCGATCGCGCCCGCATCGCTGTAGGCCGGGAGCGTGACCAGGCCCGACATCATGCGATACATGCCACGCGCTTCG
Organism: Phycisphaerales bacterium UBA3190; assembly: GCA_002364005.1. Taxonomy (GTDB): domain Bacteria; phylum Planctomycetota; class Phycisphaerae; order Phycisphaerales; family UBA1924; genus UBA1924. Next base: position 41,062 of record DEXG01000006.1, on the reverse strand, counting down.
GCCAGGGTGCGGTACACATCTTCCATCTTCCCGTTCATGCTGCCGGCCGCGTTCTGCGCGCTCCGGTTGATCAGGTCGATGTACTGCGCACGCGCCTCGTTCATCAGCTGCTCGTACTGCTCCATGCTCTGAATCCGACCCGAGCGGGCCTCGTTCTCGACGAACGATTGAGCAAGACGCTCGGCAATAATCGGGATCCAGGCCTGGCCGTCGCCCGCCTCACCGATCAGCCCCGCGTTGCGTGCGTGATCCGCGAGCATGATCCAGTGCAATGCAGCGGCGCGATCGCTCTCCGATGTCAGCCCAAGCCCGCCCTGGACCATCGGCCCCAACGCCTGCGGGTTGGATCGACCAAGCAGCGTGATCGCGGCTCGCGCTCGATCGAGGTCGCCACGCGTGATCGTGGTCCCATCGTTGAGCGTCGCGATCTTCTGCTTCTGCGCCGAGGGACTCAGGCGAGTCAGGATCGGCTGCAGCAGGAAGACGACCATGAGCAGCGAGCCGCCCACCACAAGAATCAGGAGCTGGAATTTGCGGATGAACTTGATCATGGCAGATCGATCTCAATCGGTTGGTGTGTCAATGAAAACGAATCCTCGGGCGTGTTCACCCGAGGATTCGCTTGGCTCATCCTCGGCGTCAGAACCGTGCCGGACGCGAGGCGGGATTGTATTATCGATAGAACTCGATGATCAGGTTGGTGTTCACATCGAACGGGATCTGATCAGTCGTAGGAAGCGAAGCGATCTTCGCACCCAGCTCGCTGGGGTTGAACGCGATCCAACCCGGGACCTCGTGGCCGCCCAGCGATTCCATGTTCTCGCGTGCGACCTTCTGGATCTTGGTCTTGAGGGTGACGCTGTCACCGACCTTGACGCGGTACGACGGGATATCGACCTTCTTGCCGTTCACGAGCACATGCCCGTGGCCGACCATCTGACGGGCCGCCCAGATCGTGCGGGTCACGCCCATACGACGAATCACATTGTCCAGACGAAGCTCGAGCAGCTGCATCAGGATGTCACCCGAGTTGCCGGGGCGACGCTTCGCCTCGTCCACGGTCAGGCGGAACTGCTTCTCGAGGATGTTGTAGTGGTAGCGGAGCTTCTGCTTCTCCTGCAGACGAATGCCGTAGTCACGAAGACGACGACCGCGGTAGCCGTGCATACCGGGAGGTGTGAGCTGACGCTTGCTGGTGTGCTTGGGGGTATCCGAAATCGGGACACCGACGCGACGCGAGAGACGGACCTTGGGTCCTGTGTATGTAGCCATACCGGCTTTCCTTTCTACCGTCCGCAGGGCGGGACATTCCCACCTGCGATGCTGCGAGGGTGCTCGCAGCGACCATGCCGGGTGGCCGAGTCTTCGGTCCGGCGTTCATGGCCCGGGCACAATGCCTGGGGAGAGTTGATTGAAGCCCCGAAACCGCGTTGGGTCAACTCGCCGAAGGGGTGAATCGACCCGAGTTTCGGGTTGGGTTCGGGAATCAGTCCGCCAGCGGGTCAGGGCGGTACAGTTTCACGCCCAGAGCCCAGTTCTTTTCGGTGAAGTTCCCGCCGAGCGAGAAATCGCTCTCACGCTTGGGACGGGCCGCATCCAGTGCCATCACCGTCTTGGCGTCCAGATTGTCGATCAGCGACACCAGCACCGCCTCGGGCGACGAGGGGATCTTGGCCGCCCCGTACTCGGGCCGCTCGTGATGCGAGATGATGATGTGCTGCAGGATCGTCAACGCACCCGCGGGCAGGCGTGTCCCGGTCTCGAGCATCATCTGCTGAGCCTTGTCGTGGAGCATGATCGCCCCCTCAACCAAGTGCCCGATCAGCTCGCCCCGATCGGTGTAGCCAAAGCCCCGATCGAAGTACAGCTCGCGGGTCTTGCCCAGATCGTGCAGGAACAGGCCCATCATCACGATATCCCGGTTGACCCGTGGGTAGAGCGGGCAGATCACATCAGTCAGCTGCATCAGCGTCAGCGTGTGCTCAAGCAAGCCGCCCAAGTAGGCGTGGTGCAGGCGAGCCGCGGCCGGTGCGTTGCGGAACCCGTCCATCAGGTACTCGTCGGCAAGATAAGTCTCAGCCAGCGCCTTCATCGCCGGGTGCTCAAGCGTGCCCAGAAGCTGCTTGACCTGCTCAAACATCTCCGCAGGGTCCCGGTCCGATGCGGGCAGGATCTCGCGAAGCTGCTCAGGTGTGGGCTCATGTGGATCAATGCGGTGGATGATGATCTGCAGCTCACCCTGGTAGGCCTGGGTCTCGCCCTCAACCCACACGAACCCGTCAGTCGGCAGACGCCTGAAGGTGCTCTCCTCAATCGACCACATGCGGCCCGAGGCCTGACCCGAGGCATCTCCAAGCAGGCAGCGAAGGTACGGCTTGCCCTTCTGCGTCGTGCCCAGCTGGGCGTTGGCGATCGAATAAATGCCGTCGAGCCGCTCAGCGGGCTTCATCTCGGCAATGGTGCGTCGTGCGGTGTTCATGCTCATGGCAACAGCATAGATATGCCGCCCGGGAATCTCCATGCGCCACAACAGCCAACCCGATCGGGTACACTTGGACTCCAGACGCCGCAAGGACCCAAAGCGCATGCCAGACCCCGTTCGCACTCGCACATCCCGACGATCACTGCTGGCCATCATCGCTGGCTCATGTGCCGCGTTCGCCCCAGGGCCCGCAGCTCTGGGCGGCATCGAACACACGGCCATCCAACCCCAGAATGAGGTCGGCTTTGACCAGATCGACTTCGCCATCAACCCGATCGTGGGCTCAATCAACCTGCGTGCCCGCTCGGGCTGGGTCTGGCGCGAGGGCTCGACCCATCGCATGCAGCTGCTGGGCGATGTTCAGGTCCAACTGGCCGACAGCACCTTCGTGGCCCGCTCGGCCTGCCTCTGGCTCCGCAAACTCGGCCAAGCCGATGGAATGACGAGGTATCAGGTTTACGCGGTCTTCGAGGACACGCGGTCGACCGATGGCACCATGACCATGCAGGCCCAGCGCCTCCCGGTGCGCGGCGTCATTGAACTCAGCCAGCCCCTGATGCTGGCACTCGATGCCCGCTTTGATCAGCCACCGAAGCCCGACAGTCAGGCCGGTCGTCTACGCCAAGCAGCCGAACAGGTCTTTGCCCAACGCGTGCTCGGCATCGGCGACGACAGCGTCGCCGAGGCATCCAAACGCCCGTGGTCCGCACCGACAGTCGCCAAGCCCGATCGCCCGACACAAAGGCAAGCAATCCAGCAGGGCAAAGAAGGCGTCATCCCGCCCAACAACGCCACCCCGTCGCCACGCGGCCCGGTCTTCGATCCCGACGGCGTCTTCTCCATCTCCATCGGCGGGCGAGTCGTCATCGACGCGGCCCGTGGCGGGAGCCAGTCCATCATCACCGCCGACGGTGGGGTGCGGGTGCAATATCAGTCCCCCTCAACCAAACGATGGGTTGATTTCCGCGCCGAACGCATCGTGATCTACACGA
>DEXG01000006.1:37145-37442 GCA_002364005.1 Phycisphaerales bacterium UBA3190 | reverse complement strand
CAGGGGCGACGAGCCGATCTCCGGCGTGTCCGAAATGGGGACCGGCCAGATCGAGGGCATCTACCTCGAGGGCGGCGTCTTCGCGGGCGATGACCAATGGTCCGTCCGTTCCCCACGCATGTACCTCGATGTCGTGAACAACAAAGCCCTGATGCTCGACACCGTCTTCTGGACGGTCGATCAGCACAGCGAGATGCCGCTCTATGTGCGTGCCGAGAGCGTCCGCCAGACCGCCAGCGATGAGTTCCGAGCCCACAACGCAACGATCTCCAACACCGCTTTCTTCGAGCCCGATGT
>DEXG01000006.1:0-37003 GCA_002364005.1 Phycisphaerales bacterium UBA3190 | reverse complement strand
ACCGCTTTCTTCGAGCCCGATGTCACGCTGGGCATCAACGACATCCGTGTCTCGCTTGAGCCCGACACGACCCCAGAAGAACGACAGGACCCGCGCCCCAATGTGCTCGTCGAGGCCAAGAGCGTCACGCTCCGAGCCGGCCCCGTGCCCTTGCTCTGGCTCCCCGGCTTTAAGGGCGACCCGGGCGACTTCCCGCTGCGACAGATCAAACTCGGGGACTCGGACCGGTCGGGACTGGCGATTCAGACCCGGTGGAACGCCTTCTCGCTGTTCAACATCGACGCGCCGCCCGGCGTGGAACTCGACCTGAACCTCGATTACTACGAGGAGGGCGGGATCGCCTTTGGCCTCGAGTCCCAGTGGCAAACCAGCAAGCACAAGGGCTCACTCTTTTCCTACCTCATCCCCGATGACAACGGGGAAGATGTGACCGCTTCAGGGAGGCGGATCCAACGAAACGGTGAGACCCGAGGCATGTTCGCCTTCCACGATCTCTGGCGGGTTACCAATCAGTGGACCGTGATCAGCGAGCTGAGCTATGTCTCCGATGAGGCGTTCGTCCCCGCGTTCTTCGAAGACATGGCCCGCACCACCGAAGCCATGCGGAATCGCATCGTGCTCGAACGACTCAGCGATGACTCCCTGCTCTCGCTCGAACTCAGCACCACCGTCAACGATTTCATCGTCCCCGAGCACCAGCTCCAATCTCCGGGCTACAGCGTCTCCAAGACCCCCGAGGCCAGCTTCGTCACGCTCGGCAAGGACCTGCTGCCCGACATCGAGCCCGGGCTGCTGACCTACTCCTTCGAAGCCAGCGCGGGGCTGCTCCGCCTCTCCTTCTCCGAGGTCCAGGCACGAGAGTACGGCTTCTTATCCAACTCGCTCGCCGACGACGCGTTCGGGACCACCGCCTCTGAATCGCTGGGCGACAAGTTCAGGGCCATGGGGCTCGACGAGGGCTCCATAACTCGGCTCGACACCCGTCACGAACTCAGCTCACGCTTCGACTTGGGCCACCTGCGCATCAACCCGTTCCTGGTCGGGCGTGTGACGGCCTACGACGACGACTTCGCCGCATTCAGCCCGGGCCAGACCGACGATGTTCGCTACTGGGGCTCCGCCGGCGTCACCTTCTCGACAACCATCAGCAAGGTCGACGACGGCATCGAGAGCCGACTCCTCGACCTGCACCGGATCAGACACATCATCGAACCCTCGCTCACCATCTGGGGCAGCGACTCCAACTTCGATGCCAACGATCTCCCCATCTTCGACGACGATGTCGAGGGGCTCATCAACGGCACATCGATCCGGGCGGCCATCGACCAGACCTGGCAGACCAAGCGGGGGGGCATCGGGCGCTGGCGCGATGTCGATCTCATCAAGCTCCGCACCGAGTATGTGAACACCGATGCTGATTCGGGCAGCGTACCGATCCCCGAGTACTTCTCGTCCCGACCCGAGCTCTCCAACCCGGGCGAGTACCTCAGCGCCAGCATGGTGATCCAGCCCACCGAAGCCCTCGCACTGGCAGGCGAGTGGGTCTACGACCTCGATCTCGACCAGACCGCCAAGTCCAGCATCGGCGTGATCCTCGAGAACCGCCCCGGGTTCACCACCTCACTCGAGTACCGGACCGTCCAGCCGCTCGATGCGACCTTCGCCACGCTCTCCGCCCGGTACCGGCTCAGCGAAAAGTATGTCCTCAACGCCAGTGCCAACTACAACTTCCGCCTCGAAGACTTCCAGACCTTCAACACCGTGGTCCTTCGCCGATTCCAGGTCGGTACGCTCGGGGCGACGATCCGCTACAACAACATCAGGGGCGAAACCAGTATCGGCTTCATCTTCAGACCGCTCGGTTCGAGCAATGACCTGCCCATCGACCCCACATGGGGGGGCTGAGCCGATCAGCTTTCGTTGCGCTGGAACATGATCATCTGTGATTTCGTCGCCACTTCGCACGCGACCGGGTGATCGATATCGACCCGATACGCGCCAGAGAAGCACGCGGTGCAGTACTGCTCTGGCGCATGGTTCATCACGCTGAGCATGCCGTCGAGACTCAGGAAGTGCAGCGAGTCAACTCCGAGGAACGCCCGGATGTCTTCGACGCTCCGATTGTGCGCGATCAGCTGATCGCGGTCGGCAAAGTCCACACCAAAGAAGCACGGGTGCTTGATCGGCGGGCACGAGATACGCAGGTGGATCTCTTTGGCTCCCGCCTCGCGGAGTTGGTTCATCTTCTCACGCGTGGTGGTGCCGCGGACGATCGAGTCGTCCACGATGATCACGCGTTTGTCCTTGACGATATCGCCGATGACATTGAGCTTCAGCCGAACCGCCGCGGATCGCTGCTCCTGAGTCGGCTTGATGAATGTCCGCCCCACATACCGGTTCGGGACGATGCCCTCTCGGTAGGGGATCCCCGATTCGATCGCGTACCCATTGGCCGCGCTGCGACCCGAGTCGGGCATGGGCATCACATAGTCGGCATCGACATGCGCCTCTTTGGCCAGCTTCGCCCCCATGCGTTCACGCGAGATCTGCACATTCTGCCCAAACACATTCGACGCGGGGTTGGCGAAGTACACATGCTCGAACACGCACTGGGCCAGCGGGGACGCCGGTGCCGCGTAACGACGCGAACGCACCCCGTTGTTGTCGAGTGTCACGATCTCGCCCGGCTCGACCTCTCGGATGAACCGTGCGCCAGCCACATCCAGCGCCACCGTCTCCGACGCCACCATGGGCTTGCCGCTGGGGAGCTCGCCCAGCACCAGCGGTCGCCAGCCCCAGGGGTCGCGTGCCGCCTCGATGCGATCGGGGAAGAGCATCACCACCGAGAACGCGCCCAGCAGGTTCCGCAGCGTCGCCGCGACCGGATCGGGCGTATCCCGCTGCTCGGGTGAAGCGAGCAGGTGGATCATGATCTCGGTGTCAGAAGTCGTGTGAAAAAGCCGCCCCGCCTCAGACAGCACCTGACGCCACGCCATCCCGTTGACCAGGTTCCCATTGTGTGCCAGCGCGACCGGGCCATCGAATGTCGTCTCAACCAGCGGCTGGGCGTTGATCGCCGCCGACCCGCCCGAGGTCGAGTATCGGTTATGCCCGATCACACCCCGGCTTGCACCGTCGTCGCTGTCCCGGTCGTAGTGCCGCTCGAGCTTCTCGATTGCCAACTCATTGAACACATCAACCACGAGCCCCTCGCCCAAGTGCGAGATGATTGACTCACCATCGCTCACGGCGATGCCCGCGGCTTCCTGCCCGCGATGCTGCTGGGCGTACATGCCAAGGTACACCTTGCGCACCGCCCCGATGTCATTCCAGATCCCGATCACGCCGCACTTCTCGCGTGGCTGATCATTGATCTCATCGAGTGAGGCAGGGATCGCACCATGCCCCGCACAAGGCATGCTGGGCAAAACAGGCAACGAGAGACGCTTGGTCATCAGCGGGCTCCGATGGGCGTGTAGCGTTCGGGGGTCGGCAGGGAATACCAGTTTAGCGCTGCCCAGTGAAAACGACCTAGAGCACACGCAGATTTTCAACGCGTTCGCACAGCCCCTGCTCGGCCGCACGCCCCAAGAAAGTCTCAATCGCATCGCGTCCACGCTCGCCCATATCCAGCGTCAGACCCGAGACATACATCGCCAGGTACCGGTCAACCAGCTCCGGGTCGTCCCACTCGGTGCGATCCCCCTTGTTGAGCTGCAGGTACTGCCGCGACGCCTCACCCATCTCCACACAGCACCGCACCGACTCATTCAGCACCGCCGCCAGACGCGCACAGGTCCCCGGGCCAAACCGATCGTCCAGATCCGACTTGATCACATTGAGCCCCAATGGCAGCGGTTTGGCCATCTCGCCGTTCCACCATTTGCCCATGTCCCCGATCTCACGCAGACGCATCTCCCCGAAGGTCAGCTGCGCCTCATGGATCAGCAGCCCGACATCAACCTCGCCGCGAGCCACAGCATCGGGGATATCCGAGAACAGCATCTCATGGGTCTGCACCGAACCGGCGGCCATTCGCAGCGTCAGGTACGCCGAGGTATTCACCCCGGGGATACCGACCGTCCCGCCCAACTCACGCAGATCATCGATCGATCGAAGCTTCGAGTCATCCCGGACGACCAACCGCGGCCCATAGTTCTCGCCAAACGAACCGCCCGCAGCGGTAATCGCATACCGATCAGCAATCGCCGGGTACGCGGCACACGAGATCGCAGTGATGTCGTACCCGCCCCCGTCATCCTCACCGATCACCAGCTTGTTCAGTTCCTCCACATCCCGGGCAACCAGATTGAACCGGAAAGGGCCCGTATCAACCTGCGGCCGCCCCAGATCGCCATCAACGGGCGTGCCGTCCGGATGCCGGACCCCAACCAGCGGCCACCACATCACGAGGTCGTCCGAATCGGGTGAATGGGCAAGGTTGAGTTCGATCACTTCGGTCTGCATGGACATACCCAACAGTAGGGGACTCGTTCAGTACCGGGGCACGGTGGGGTCGATTCGCAGCGACCACCAGTCGATCCCGCCAGCAACCGATCGCGTCCCCGCCAGCCCCTGCTGTTGCAGATAGAGCGTCGCCTTGAGCGAACGACGCCCGCTGTGGCAGATCAACGCAACCGTCGTGTCCTCGTCCGCATCAATCTCATTGATGCGCGTCGCCAGGTCACCCATCGGGATATGCACCGCACCCTCGACCGAGCACACCGCCAGCTCATCGGGCTCACGGATATCGATCAGCACAAAGCCCTCATCGCCCGCCTGCAAACGCTGGGCGGTCTCGGGCACACTGATTTCCAGCCCCTGCTGAAAATGCCAACGCGGCGGGTTCTCAAGCTCAGCAAACTTCTCGGCATCACTCATCTTCGGGCTCCGGTGTGGGCTGGGCGGGCTGCCCAGAAGACCATTCATCCTGTCGTGTTCGTTTATAGGCCATGGGTGACGCCGTGGGCCGGTGCAACTGGCCCGTCCAAGTCAGGTACCCGACCGCGTACACGCCACCGATCAACGATCGCCCAAGCTCACGCCCAGTCTCGAATAAATCAGATGACCAGCTGCGACGCTGCGGGTCCAAGACATCGCTTGGACTTGGGTACCGCCCATATTCGCGGGCGGGTGCGTTTGCCCGCAGTGGTGGGGTCAGAGCGAGCCGGTGCCCATGCACCACCCCATCAAGCTGCACCACGAACGGGGTTGGTCGCCAGCCCGACCGTTCTCGCACCGGCTCAGAGAACAACGCCGGTGGGCGGGGCTCGATCCCCTGGGCACGACGCAGGTCCAGACTGGGCGAAACAAACTGCCCCCCGAGAGTCAGCCGATCGTTCAGTCGCTGGGCGCAGCCGACCATCGCCAGAGAGCCCAGACAAAGCAAGATCGAGACACGCAAACCCATAGGACGATGGTATGCGTATGCTTTCATGCACGAAAGACGCAACCGATGGCCAAGAACAAGAAGAAATCCAAGCAGGGCCCCCCCAGCTTCAACAACCGAAGAGCCCTCTACGACTACTTCATCGAAGACACGCTGGAGGTGGGTATCGTGCTGACTGGTTCCGAGGTCAAGGCGATCCGTGAGGGGAACTGCTCGCTCAAAGAGGGCTACATCAGTGTCGACCTCGATCCGCCGCGGCTGACACTCCACCAGATCGACATCGGTCCCTACCAGCCCGCGGGCGCACTGAACCATCGCCCCAAGCAGGACCGCATGCTGCTGGCCAAGAAACGCGAGATCCTCAAGCTCGCCCGCCAGGTCGATCAGAAGGGTGTCACCCTCGTCCCGCTTGAGCTCTACTTCTCCAAGGGTCTCGCCAAGGTCAAGCTGGCCGTTGCACGAGGCAAGGCCCAGCACGACAAGCGCCGAGCGATCGCCGAGCGCGAGTCCAAGCGTGAACTCCAACGCGCCGTCTCCCGCCTGGATCGCTAGGCGAACACCGACTCATCCCATGCACAAAGAAAAACCGCGTCAGATGACGCGGCGTGTGGTTCAATGGGCGTGATCGGTTGATCAGATGCCGGCGGACTTGGAGCCCTGAGCCATGCTCAGCTTCAGGCGGGCACGCTCTTTGGCACGGGTCACCTGCTCGACGGCTTCCAGCTTGTTTGGGGCGTCATCGGGGACGATCCGGGCCTCTGCCTCTGCCAGTTCCGCCTTGGCTTCGCTCTCGACGATCGCCTCAGCAGCGACCGCTCGCTCAGCAAGGATCACCAGCTCGTTCTGCCCCATCTCGACGAAGCCGTCTTCAACAAGGTACTCACGCGAACCCGAGCCCGCTTCCGCGGGAAAGTCCAGACGCAGCTTGCCCAACCCCAGACGCGAGACCAGCGGCGAGCCGCCGTGCTGGAAACCGATCAGCCCGTCCCATGCCGGGACCGAGGCGTACACGACCTGCTCGTTGAGCAGTTCTTCCGAGGGGGTGACGAGTCGGCAGGTGATGGTGTTGTCAGCCACTTCGAGGTCCTTCTTCTCAGCCCCGTCAGTAGGGCATATCGGCTCGGGCACCCGCTGCGGGGCCCGTTTTCAGGGTCTCAATCATAGACCCATGCACCCATCGAATCAGTCCCGGTGGGGGCCTTTCAGATGGGTTTCGATCCGCGACAGCGAGTCCCGGATCTCCAGCAGCACCGCCGTCTGCTCCCCGGCGTCAGAAGCGGTCGATGCCGGAACCGCCTGGGATATAGCTGCCCCACCCGACGATCGATCATGCAGCCGATCACGCTGGGTCAGCACCGCCTTGCGAAAGTCCTTGGTATCAACAATCCCCACGATGTTCACCAACGCCCCGCCAGCACCCGAAGACTGGCCCGCCGTCTCGACCTTGAACCCGTGCAGCCCAAAGATCCGCATGATCGGGCCCTGAAAGAGCTGCAAGTCCGTGATCTTCTCCAGCGGGATCGTCGACTCGGTCTTGTTGAGGATCCCCTTCTTGATGTCCAGCGTCCGCTCCGTGAGCGTGCACGACAGATTCGCCAGGTACCGGTTGATGAACAGGTTCGCGATCAGGAAATACAGGATCGCGATCGGGATCGTCACGATCAGCACCGTGAAAACCAGCACCGGCGACCAAACCCAGTATTTCTTCACATTCGGATCGAACTCGGCTTCCCGTAGCACAGCTGGCTCAGTCATCATGATCTCCTTGTACGACCCTGTTGCCCGATTCTAGCAGACTCTGGGCATACGCTGATGCATGACCCAGCGTCAACTTTGGACCATCTCGGGGCTCCTGCTCGCCTGCGCCACCGTCATCGCGCTGCGGGTCATGGTCGGCACATCGGGCTGGGGCATCGCGGACGACGAGACCATCCACCAACTGCGCGTCCAACGCGTCCAGGTCGGTGCGATCGTGGGGGCCGCCCTCGGGCTCAGCGGCGCACTGCTCCAATCCCTGCTCCGCAACCCGCTCGCCTCGCCCGACCTCATGGGGCTCTCAGCCGGCGCCGGCTTCGCCGTCACACTCCGCACCTGGCAGGCGGGCACCCTCATCGGGGCCACCGCCGCCGCCTTCCCCGCACTCATCGGTGCGATGGGCGTCCTCCTCTTCGTCTGGTTCCTCAGCCAACGCCGCGGGCTCATCGACCCCATCACCATGATCCTCGTGGGCGTGATTGTCTCGGTCATCCTCGGGGCCGCCACCATGCTCCTGGCATCCATGATGCCCGACCGCGGCTTCGCCGTCTCACGATGGATGATGGGCACGCTCCGCGAGCAGATCGATTCGACCACCCTGCTGATCTCCGGCGCATGTGTTCTCGCCGTGCTCGTTTGGGCAACCTACAAGGCCAGCTCCTTCGATGTCATGGCCCTGAGCGAAGACGAAGCCCGCTCGGTCGGGGTCTCGGTCGGACGCCTGCGGGTCGGTCAGTTCGTCGGCTCTGGGGTGCTCGCGGCCATCTCCATCGTGCTCGCCGGCCCCATCGGATTCGTCGGCCTCGTCTGCCCACACCTCGTGCGACTGCTCGCCGGGCCGACACACCGCACACTCGTCATCGGCTCGGCACTCAGTGGCATCGTCCTCGTTGTCGGCGCTGACACCATCGTCCGGGTCATCCCCACCAGCGCAGGACGCATCCCCATCGGTGTCATCACCGCCCTCATCGGCGGGCCCATGTTCCTCGTCATGCTGCTGCGGATGCGTCGCTGATCAGGCGTTGAAGTACCGCGCCGACGGGTGGTGCGCGATGATCGCACTCGTCGACTGCTCCGGGTCAATCTGATGATTCTCCGTCAGCTGACACCCAATGCGGGTTGGGTCGAGCAGACGCCAGAGAATCTCATGATCCTCCATGTTCGGGCACGCGGGGTACCCGAACGAATAACGCGAGCCGCGGTATTTCTGCTTGAACAGCTCCGGGATGTCATGGGCATCCTCGTGCCCAAAGCCAAGCTCGGTCCGCACCCGCTTGTGCCAGTACTCCGCCAGCGCCTCGGCCGTCTCCACACCGATCCCGTGCCAGAAGAGGTACTCCTGGTACTCATCCTGCTCGAACAGCTCTTTGGTGAACTGGCTGATGCGTTCACCCATAGTCACGCACATCATCCCGATCACATCGCGCCGCCCCATCGCGTCGCACTCGCTTTCGTCACGATAGAAATCGCTGATGCACAGGTGCTTGTTGCGTGGCTGGCGGGGGAACGAGAACCGCTCGATCTCCCGGTCATGGTCCTTGGGATCGAAGATGATCAGATCGTTGCCCGATGAACTGCAGGGGAAGTAGCCGTAGACCAGCTTCGGCTGCAAGATCGGCTCACGCAGACATCGCTCGACCATCTCCTTGAAACGCGGGCGGGCCGTCTCATTGAGCAGCTTCTCGTACTCGTCCTTGCTGCGATCGCCACGCTTGATCTGCCACTGGATCGAGAACAACGCCGTCGGGTTGATGTACGCGAAGATATCACGCAGGTTGAGCGTCTCCACAACCGTTGTGCCCCAGAACGGCGGCGTCGGGACCGGGTTGTCCCGCTCGATATCCGAGCGGACCGCGAGTGCCGTATCCGATGCCGCGGCTTCAGGCGTCGATTCACCACCCCCGCGCGACTGGTGCATCTCAACCGAAGCCCGCCGATTGACCTGGCGCTGTTCGGCGGCCGCCAGCAACTCGCCCGTCTTGCCACCCGCGATCGCGTTCATCGTATCGAGACCCTCGAACGCGTCCTTGGCATAGAGCAGGTCGCCCTCGTACACGCTCCGCAGGTGCCCCTCGGCGTACGAACGCGTTAGCGCCGCACCACCAAGAATCACCGGCACCTTGATGCCCTTCTCGTTGAGCTCACGCAGGTTGTCTTCCATCACATTGACCGACTTCACCAGCAACCCCGAAAGCCCGATCGCGTCCGCCTTCGTCTCGTCGTACGCGCCCAGGATCGCGTCGACCGGCTGCTTGATGCCCAGGTTGTGCACCGTGAAACCGTTGTTCGTTAGCAGGATATCGACAAGGTTCTTGCCGATGTCGTGCACATCGCCCTTGACCGTCGCCAGCACGATCGAACCCTTTGACTGCGTGTCCGCCTTGTCCATGTACGGCTCGAGCAACGCCACCGATTTCTTCATCGTCTGCGCACTCTGGAGCACGAACGGAAGCTGCATCTGACCGGACCCAAACAGCTCGCCCACGATCTTCATCCCCGCCAGCAGGTGCTCGTTGATGATCTCCAGAGGCGTGTACTTGGCCCGCGCCTCCTCAAGCGACTGCTCAAGGAACTCATTCTCGCCATCGATGATGTGCTTCTGCAAGCGCTCTTCCAAAGGCAGGTCGGTAATCGAGGTCGTATTGGTCTCCTCTGTCGCATCGGCAAACAGATCGATCAACGCATCGAGCGGGTCAAAGCCCGCATCGCTGATGCCTTCTGGTAAACCCGTGCCGCCGATGCCCACATCACGCCGGTCGTAGATCAGATTCGAAGCCGCGTCCTTCTGATCCTCAGGGATGCGATTCAGCGGCGTGATCTTCGACGCGTGCACAATCGCGCTCGTCATGCCCACTTGAACGAGCTCGTGCAGGAACACCGCGTTGAGAATCGTACGCGCGACCGGCTTGAGCCCGAACGAAACATTCGAAAGCCCGCAGGTCAGCTGCACATCAGGATACTGCTCTGCTATGCGCCGCGTGCCCTCGATCAACGCGTGAGCGCTGCGCCGGTCGCTGTCGAGCCCTGTCGAGATCGGCAGCACCAGCGGGTCAATAAACAGGTCACTGATCTTGAGCCCGTGCACCTGTGATGCCCGCTCGATCGCCCGCTCGGCGATGCTCAGCTTGCGATCCGCCGTCCGGGCCATGGCCTCCTCCGGGTCCTCGTCGATCGTCCCGATGACCAACGCCGCGCCGTAGGTCTTCGCCAGCCGACAGAACCGATCAAACTTCTCCTCGCCATCCTCGAAGTTCGCCGAGTTGATGATGCACTTGCCGCCCGCGGCCTTGAGCCCCGCCTCGATCGTCTCCGGGCTCGTTGAATCCAGCATCAGCGGCGCATCGGCCTGCTGGACCAGACGCGACACAACTTCGTACATGTCCCGTGCCCCGTCGCGACCCGCGACATCGACATTCACATCCAGCACATGCGAGCCGTCCTTCACCTGGTTCTTCGCAAGCGAACAGATCCCCTCCCAGTCCTCCGCCTCAAGCAGCCGCTTGAACGCCCGCGAGCCCGAGGAGTTGCACCGCTCGCCAACAATCAGGAACGACGCGTCCTGTCGATACTCCACCGCGCTGTACAGCGACGAACAAGCGGGCACGATCCGCGCCTCGGGACGCTGTCCGAGCGGCGTTTGCGCCACCAGATCTGACAGGTACGAGATGTGCTCAGGCGTCGTGCCACAGCAACCGCCCACCGCGCTGATCAGCCCCTCACGCAGGAACAGCTCCATCGCATCCCTGAACCCCTGCGAGGTCAGCGGGTAGATCGTCTTCCCCTCCACAAGCGTCGGCAGCCCCGCGTTGGGCATCAGCGTGATGTGCCGATCCCACCTCGACGCCAGCGTCCGCACCGTGTTCACCATCTCCACCGGCCCCGTCGCGCAGTTGAGCCCCAGCGACGCGATCGGCAAAGGCCGCAACGCCTCAATCGCCGCCTCAATCGAAGACCCCACCAGCATCGTCCCCGTCTGCTCGATCGTCACCGACACAAAGATCGGTACTGTCCCTCGCTCAAGCCCAAGCTGATCATGCGCCAGTTCAACACCCGTAACCGCAGCCTTGATCTGCAACAGGTCTTGGCAGGTCTCCAGCAGCACACAATCCACGCCGCCATCAATCAGCCCCCGAGCCGCGTGCGCGTACGAATCCCGCATGTCATCAAAGCTGATCTGCCCCAGCGTAATCAGCTTCGTCCCCGGCCCCAGAGACCCCGCAACAAAGCGCGGCTTCTCCACACTGCTGTACGCGTCGGCCGCCTTGCGAGCAATCTCAGCCGCCTTCCGAGACAACTCCTCGGCCCGGTCATACAGATCAAACTCGCCCAGCGTATGGGCCGCCGCACCGAAGGTATTGGTCGTCACCACATCCGACCCCGCGGCGTAATACCCAGCATGGATCTCTTCGACAATGTCTGGGCGAGTCAAACACAGCACATCAGGGCAGTTCTCACACCCCATGTAATCCGTGTCGATCGCAAGGTCGTACCCCTGCGTCTGCGTCCCCATCGCCCCATCCCAGATGAGAACACGGTCAGAAAGAGCTTGCAGCAACGATTGTGGGGATGATGGTGCCATGCCGGGACTATATCCGAATATCCGAATAAGTGAATCAAGCTGGGGCAAAAACACAAAAAACCGGGCCGAAGGCCCGGCTGATTGATTCATACTCGATTTGAGTCGATTACGGGCAGCCCGCGTTGAACGCGGTCAGGAACTCCGAAACATCGAAGAAGTTCAGATCACCGTCGCCATTGATATCGGCCACTTCAAGATCGCCGCCGTTGAACGCGGTCAGGAATGCCGAGACATCAAAGAAGTTGAGTTCGCCGTCACCATTGAGGTCAGCGACACAGCTGATCGGGTCTTCGCATTCCAGCGTGCTCACGCTGAACGCATCGACGGCCGCTTCGACCACCGAACCATCACCGAGATCCTCAGCGATGAAGCGAACCAGCACAGCGTTGGTCGCGCTCACGAAGTCGCCAACACGGAAGCTCGCATCGAACCACCCGCCCGACGATTCCGGCGTGCTCGGGCCCACGGTCTCAACGGTGGTCCAGTTCACACCAGCATCGTCCGAAACCTCAACCTTGAACACATCCTCACCAGGCGCAGCGCCGGTGCCCGAGCCGGTGTTGTCAAACCAGCGGCTGTACGACACGATCGCTTCGGGGTTACCCTCAAGGTTCAGAATCGGTGAGGTCAGGATGGCCTGGCCATCGTCAACATCGGTATTCGATCCCGCGTTGCCGTTGCCCGTCAGGTAGCACGAACCCGAGCCGTCGGCATCGTTCGGTGCATCACCACGCGAACCGTCGCCAGCAGGAACGCCACGCTCCCAAGCGCCGCTTGCACGACCGGTGACGCCGCTGACAAACCAGCCCTCGTCACCCTCAAAGTTGTCGCTGAACGCGGTCACGATATCGCCAACAAGGACATCGAACGGATCCGATGCGCCATCCTCAGGGAGCGTAATCACGCCGTCGGTGTCGCCCTCGACCGCGAGGTAGAACGCGACGCTGTCTCCACAATCAAACGCCGGGAGCGTCGCCGTGTAGCTGTTGCCACCGTTGCTCACCAACGCGGACGCACTGAACGCACCACCGTTGATCGAGACAAACAACTCCGCGCTATCAGCCACGATCGTGTCTTCTCTCGCATCGATGCTCAGATCGAAGCTCGTAGCCACGCCCGGATCGACCATGTCAGGAACATCCGCTTCAATCAGCGGGCCCATGAACGGGACATCGGCCACGATCAGCGAAGCGATGTACCGCTGCACGCTGTTGACACTCGTGGCACCATCGACCACAAGGTAGAACACGCCCGGACCGGCCGTGTCGTAGACCAGCTCTTCGGTCTCGCCGAAGCTGGTCTCATTGGCGGTCGCAAGGAAGCCGCCCGATGCATCGACCAGTGTGGCCTGCAGGTTCTGAACCGCGTTGTAGTTGGTCGAACTGCCGGTATCACACGACGAGGTCTGCGGCCCCTGGATGTATGTATCCGCGTCGGGCGCAACCATAAACACGATCCGCGATGCCTCGCTCAACTCAACACGGAAGTAGTCGATGTCGCTGTTGTCATCGATGCCCGCATTCGTGATCGTGGTCGCCTGACCGATGCTGAAGCTCCCAAGGTCGGTCGCCTCGGCAATCGAGTTGTCGGGCTCGTACACATCACCGTAGTGACGGATGCCGTTGAGGATATCGTCAAGCTGAGGCCCGTCGTACGCGACCGAGATGAAAGGCTCCATCAGCTTCGTCTGGTTCGCGGGGCAGACATGCAGCATGCCAAGCCCATGACCGTGCTCGTGGGCCGCCACATTGCGGAACCGGATCGACTGGCCGCCCGTGTTGTTGTAGAAGGTGTCGAAGGCGTCGAAAATCATGTCCCCGTCGTTGGGGAAGTTGTTGTACGCCAGAACGCCGCTGTTGCCGTCGTTCTGATAGTTGTACGCCCCGATTCGGACATCACCACGCACGCCCAGCACGCCGCCAGACGAGTTGGTGTTTACACCGTCGTCGTTCGGTTCGTAGACATAGGTGACATTGATCAGCTCTTCCCACCGGTCGAAGACCTGGTGGAAGAGGTCCTGCCAGGTCTGCGTGTCGCCGTAGACACCATCGAGCCACGCGAAGAGGGCCGAGTTGCCCGAGCCCAAGCCGATCCCGAGGTCAGGAACGAAGGTGCCATCGGGAACAAACGAGTAAGTCAGGGTCGTGGGGGTGCCCTGGCTCAACCCGCCGCCATCGGTCGCCGTTGAGGTCCAGCGGGCGGTCTGCTGGAAGCGGACCTGGAAGGGGAACTCGATCAGCTGATTCACCGCGAACGCGTACTCGCGATCGGTGTCAGGCGAGAAACACATATGCGGCACCATCTTGCCCTCGTCGAGCGTGTCGGCGATCGCATTGAGAATGTTCCACTGCTCAGGCGTAAGACGCCCGGCGAGCTGCTCGGAGACAATCAAGCCCAGGTACTCATGGGCCGTGATATCCGGGTCGACCTCGGGCAACGCGGGCGCATCGCTCGCGTGCTCATGGGAGAAGCCCATGAACGCATCGGAGAACGCATCGGATCCGATCCCATCGGCCTCGGCGATCAGGATCTGGTGCTCACGCGGCAGCTGCATGAACATCTTCTCCGCGAGCTCCTGCTCGAACAGGTCCTGATGGGACGCGATCGCGTCGGGGAACCGGGTGTCAGCGATCGAGTCGCCCCCGAGAACGCCGCCCGCAGTCATGGCAAGCGCCAATGCACTCACCGATATTGGTCTATTCAAACGCATCGTGATTTCTCCAAGTCAAAGATCGCCTGATTCAGCGAATAGGGAAGTATGTGCTGAGAAAAAACAGACGGGCTGTGTGCGCTGATACAGCACACACATGGCCCGTCTGTGAACACAACAAGGGATTATGGGCAACCTGCGCTGAACGCGGCGAGGAACGACGAGACATCAAAGAAGTTCCAAACACCGTTGCCGTCGAAGTCGCCATCGGGCTCGCTGGCGCTGAACGCACCGAGGAACGCCGAGACATCAAAGAAGTCGAGGTTGCCGTCGCCGGTCAGATCCGCGGGGCACTCGATCGGAGGCAGCTCGCTCGTGAACGAAGTCACCTGGTAGCGCTGAACATTGTTCACATTCGAAGCCGCCGAAACGATGACATAGTAAACGCCCGTATCCTCGAGATCGTACACGAGCGTGTCGAGACCGCCAGCGCCCTCTGAGTTCGCGCCGGCCAGCGGCGTGATGAGATTCGTGCCCTCGTAGAGGTCAATCTCAAGGTCCTGGATCGCGTTGTAGTTGACCAGGTTGCCGTTGTTGCACGAGCTGGTCTGCGACCCGCTCTGGTACTGGCCCGCCTGCGGGCCAATAACGAAGGTCAGCTGGGCACGCTCGGTCAGGTTGAAGGTGAACATGTCGTAATCGCTGTTATCGTCGATACTCACATTGCTCAGGGCGAAGAATGCCGAAGCATCGAAATCACCCATGTCAATGGCCGAGCCCGGATCGTTGTTCGGTTCGGTCGGGTCACCGTAGTGACGCTGCCCGTTGAGAATATCGTCCAGCTGCGGCCCGTCGTACTGCGTCGAAGCGAACGGCTCCATCAGCTTGGTCTGATTGTCCGGGCAGACATGCAGCATGCCCAGGCCATGACCGTGCTCGTGGGCCGCGACATTGCGCAGACGCAGCGAGTTGTTGCTGGTCGTGTTGAAGAAGCTGTCGTACGCGTCGAAGATCATGTCCCCGTCATTGGGGAAGTTGTTGTACGCCAGCACGCCAAAGTTGCCGTCGTTGGCGAAGTTGTACGCCGCGATACGAACATCGCCACGAAGACCGAGGATACCCACCGGGCCATTGGTGTTGGCCCCGTCATCATTGGGCTCATACACATAGCTCAAACCCGTCAGCTCCGCCCAGCGATCGAAGACCTGATCGAACAGGGGCTGCCAGTTCGCGGGGCTGCCGTAACGACTGTTCAGCCACGCGAAAAGGACCGAGCTGCCCGAGCCCAAGCCCAGACCGCTGTTGGGGATCGTCGTCCCATCGGGAACAAACGAATAGGTCAGCGTGGTCGGCTCGCCCTGCGTCAGACCGCTCCCATCAGTCGCCGTGCGGTTCCAGCGACTGGTCTGCTGAAAACGGACCTGGAACTGGAACTCGATCAGCTGGTTCACCGCAAAGGCGAACTCGCGATCGGTGTCGGGGGCAAAGCACAGGTGAGGCACGGTCCGATCAGCATCAAGCGAATCAGCGATCGCATTCAGAATGTTCCACTGCTCCTGAGTCAGCCGCGAGGCGAGCTGATCTGACACGAGCATGTCCAGATATTCATGAGCCGTCAGGTCCACCTTGATCTCTTCCGAGATGTCGATCGCTGCACCGTTCTGGAACGCATTGAGGTCAAAGTCTTCCGAGCCAATCCCGCCGTTGAGCGCGATCTTGTGCTGGTGCTCGATGGGGAGCTGATGGAACATCAGCTTGGCGATTTCCTGCGTGCCCTGTTCGGTTGGGCTGGCGATGCATTCGGGGAAGGCGCCGGTGCTCGCCTGGGTCATCCCAGCAAACAAGGCAAGCGTTGAAGCTGCGGTCAGTGTCTTGGCAATACGACTCATAAGAGTGTTCCCTTTTTCATTTACTTGCCCGAGCGAGTACGGGCGTGAGACCAGAGATGCACAGAGTGATCGATACAGCCCCCTCGAAAGAGGTTCATACCGAAACCACGAAATCCCGAACCAGAACGCTGTGCCGCGTCAAGGCCCGTTCACCCTGTACCTGCGTAGATCAATCCGCGGCGAGTGCCACGGAGTCCGAAAACACCTCAAACAAACGGCGCACAGACATCGACGAGGATCTCTACGCAACAAACCCCGCCACAGATTCATTTGTATCCGATTCTGGGCCCTGTTCGACGCAAAAGACATAAAAACACCCGAAAATCGGGTGTTTAAGGGGAGCATTTGAAATGGCCAACGACCGATAGAGCGACAATAAACGCCCCGCAGGTCTGATTACTTCTTGTTCTGGAAGTAGTTCCCTGCGAACTTCTTCTGGAACTTCTCAACACGGCCCGCGGCATCAACAAATGCCGTCTTGCCGGTGAAGAATGGGTGCGAACCCGACCACACATCGACCTTGAGTTCAGGGACCGTTGCCCCGACGGTCATGACGACCTCGCCGTTGTAGTAAACCTTGCAGGACGGGTACCAAGTGGGGTGGGTTTCGCTTTTCATGGCTGTTTCCTTCAGTATCCTCCGGTTTCCATCCGGAGGGCGTCAACGATAGACCGCGCAGGGGGTTGGGTCAATCACGATCCACAACTCCCAAGATCGCCCATCTTCACACCGTGACATCGGGCACACAGCATCTACGATGATCCCCCATGCCGATCATTCGTACCACAACCACCATCCAAGCCCCCATCCAACGCGTCTTCGACCTCGCTCGCAGCATCGACGCCCATGTCGCGACAACCACCAAATCGGGTGAAAAAGCCGTTGCAGGGCGAAAAACAGGGCTCATCGAGTACGCCGAGTCGGTCACATGGGAAGCCAAGCACCTTGGCCGCACCCAACGACTCAAGGTTCAGATCACCGAGTTCGACCGCCCCAACCAGTTCGTCGACGAGATGGTCACCGGCGCGTTCCGCTCACTCCGCCATGTACACCGATTTAAGCCCCTCACGCCCGATCAGACCGAAATGACCGACGAACTCGTCTTCAAGGCCCCCATGGGCCCCCTGGGCACCATCGCAGAGAAGCTCTTCCTCACCGGGTACATGCAGCGCTTCCTCGAAGAACGAAATCAGGAACTCAAACAGATTGCCGAGTCCCAGCGATGGAAAGAGTTTGTCCCCGAAACATCAGCGAACTAAACGGAATCTCATTTTTTAACACGCCCGAACACTCTGGGACGCATACACTTCCGACCGCGCCCTGAGCAATCAGGACCACGGCGCGATAAAACCACTCCGGTTGCTTGCCTCTGACGCACCATGCGCACGCCTGACATTCCGGAATCTCCAGGGCACCCTGATAGCCCGAGACCTCACCGGAATCTGCAAAGGCCCCGGCAACTGAGAAAAACACATATGAAGTTTACTGAACTCGGACTCAACGAGTCCATCGTTCGCGCGGTCACTGACAAGGGCTATACCGACGCGACCCCGATCCAGGCACAGGCCATCCCCGCAGCACTCGAGGGACAGGACATCCTGGGCACCGCACAGACAGGCACCGGCAAGACCTGTGCCTTCGCGCTCCCCGTCCTGCACCTGCTCGATGAAGACGCAGGCCAGAAGCACAACCGCCGCCGTGGGCGAGGCCGCTCCCCACGAGCACTCGTGCTCGCACCGACCCGCGAACTCGCATCGCAGATCTTCGACAGCTTCATCGCCTACGGCAAGCACCTGAAGCTCCGCCACGCGGTCGTCTTCGGGGGCGTCAACCAGCGCAAGCAGGTCGCCGCCATGCGTGAGGGCGTCGATGTTCTCATCGCCACACCAGGCCGCCTGCTCGACCTGATCAATCAGGGACACATCGATCTGAGCGAAGTCGAACTCCTCGTCCTCGACGAGGCCGATCGCATGCTCGACATGGGCTTCATCAACGACATCCGCAAGGTCGTCGACATGGTGGGCGAAGACCACCAGACCCTGTTCTTCTCCGCGACCGTCTCCCGCGAGATCCGTCAGCTGGCCAACGCCCTGCTGATCGACCCCGTCTCCATCGAGACCGCACCAGAAGCGACCACCGTCGACGCCATCGAGCAGCGAATCTACACCCTCGATCGCACCAACAAGAAGGTCCTCCTCCTCCGCATCCTCGAGAACGACCCCGTCGAACGCATGCTGATCTTCTCCAAAACCAAGCACGGCGCCGACAAGATCGTCAAGGGGCTCCGAAGCCAGAACATCCCCGCCGAAGCGATCCACGGCAACAAGACCCAGAACGCCCGAACCAAAGCGCTCGGCCGATTCAAGAAGGGTGCCGTCAAGATCCTCGTCGCCACCGATATCGCATCACGCGGCATCGATGTCAGCAACATCACCCATGTGATCAACTACGACATGCCCCTCGACCCCGAGACCTATGTCCATCGCATCGGCCGGACCGCCCGCGCCGGCGCCACGGGCATCGCCATCTCCTTCTGCGACCACGACGAACTCGGCCTCTACCGCCAGATCGAACGCCGCTCACAGATCGACATCCCCGTCGGCGAAGACCACGAGGACATCACCTTCAACGCACCGCCCGCACGCCGCTCCCATTCGGGCAACGGTAGCGGCAAGCCAAACAAGCGCCGCGGTGCAGGCCGAAGCGGACCGCGTCGGGCATACGACAACAGCGCCCCGCGTAAAAACCCCAAGAGCAAAAACGCCAAGCGTGCCGCCCGCGTCGGTGCCGGCAAGCCCAAGGCCCCCAAGGCCAAGTCGGGCTACCCCAAGAGCAAGCCCCAAGGCGCCGGAGCCGGCAAGCCCCGCGGGCAACGCCCCAGCTCACGATAACACGCTGATCTGAAACATCAAAAAGGCACCGATCATCCGATCGGTGCCTTTTCTTATGCCTTGATCGATCACGAACTCAGAGCAGCGACTCCGGGTTCTGCAGCGACTCAACAATCTCCGCCAACGCCAACGCGCCGGTCGCACCGTCAACAACACGGTGGTCGCACGCCAGACTCAGCGGCATCACCTTGCCGACCATCGCCTGCCCGTCGCGAACCACCACGCCGTCGTACACCTTGCCGATGGCAAGAATCGCAACCTCGGGGCTGTTGATCACGGGCGTAGCGAACCGGCCCGCGTGCGAGCCGACATTGCTGATCGTAAAGGTCGAGCCCATCAGCTGCTCACGCGGGATCGAACGATCCCGTGCCGCCGAGGCGACATCCACGATCGCCTGCCCAAGCTCAACCACATTCATCCGGTCCGCATCACGGATCACCGGGACCATCAGCCCGCTGGGCGTATCGGTCGCGATACCCAAGTGCACACCCGCGTACTGCACGATCTCTTCACGCTGCTCATCAACGATCCCGTTCATCGCACCGAAGCGACCCGCCAGCGCCTTGGCGACAGCCGCCGAGATGAAGGGCAGGAAGCTCAGCTTCACGCCCGTCTGAGCGCTGACCTCCTTGCGGAGCGAGTCCAGAGCCGTCACATCCGCCTCGTCCATCACCGTAAAGTGCACGGCCGTGTTCACAGACTCACGCAGACGATTCGCGATCGTCCGACGAATCCCCTTGAACGGGATGTGGGCCTCGGCCTGACCGGGCTGAACCTGTCCCTGCTGCGCCGGATCGGGGATCGGGCGATACGCACCGGGGCCCTGGTACCCGGGAGCCGCGGGCAAACCCTGCGGCCCCATCGGTGCCTGCTGCGGGTACCCATAGCCCGGAGGCGGCGGTGGGGGCGCGTACCCATAAGGCGGGTACGCCGGGTACGGCTGCGGCGGGTATGGATACATCGGCTGCGGCGCATACCCATACCCGGGCTGCTGCTGCTGCGGCGGATAGGGGTGCTGGTAGCTCGGCTGCGGGGCCTGCGGCTGCTGCGGTGCGTACGACTGACCCACATTCGTCGAAGGCAGGTTCAGCGGCTTACGAATCTCAGCAGGGCGTGGAGCCGGTGCGGGAGCCGCCGCCGCCGGTGCTTGTGGTGCACGCTTGGCCGGTGCAGGAGCGGGCTTCGTGCTCGCCCCGCCGCCCTCGGCAGCATTGCGAACATCCTTGGCCGTCACTCGCCCACCGATACCCGTACCGGCAACGCCGTCGATATCAATGCCAAGGTCCCGCGCCAGACGACGAACCGCCGGTGCCGCCAACGCCTTGCCGTCGGCACTACCCATACCAGCCAGCGTGTCCGACACCTGACCGACCACCGTGCCAGCGTCCTTGGACTCTTCTTCGGCAGCTTCGGTCGTGAGTTCCGGGTCCTGCTCGGCTCGCTCGGGGGTGTCGTCGCCACCCTCGTAGGTCACAAAGACCGCGCCGACCTTGATGATGTCACCATCGCTGCCGTGCAGGGTCTTGATCACACCCTTGCGAGGCGACGGGACTTCAACCAACGCCTTGTCGGTTTCCATCTCAGCGAGGATGTCGTGCTCGTCCACGGCATCGCCCTCACTGACAACCCACTTGATGAGCTCGGCTTCTTCGAGCCCCTCACCAAGGTCAGGGAGAATGAACTTGTTCGGATCAGATGAGACTTTACCAGCCATATATTCCCAATCTTCGTATCTGCTCAGACGCTCGCGCCTGCTGTTCGTGTAAATCAATCCCGATCAAGCGTGGCTCAATACGCCAGACACTCCTCGATCCCCTTCTGTATCCGGGGCGATTCAGGCAGGTAATCAAGCTCGAGCTTGTAGTACGGCATGATCGTGTCGAACCCCGCCACCCGCTGAACAGGGGCCTTGAGGTAGAGGAAGCACTCCTCCATAATCCGGGCCGCGATCTCCGCGCCCATGCCCGCCGTCAGCGGGGCCTCATGGACAATCACACAACGCCCGGTCTTCTGCACCGACTGGGCAATCGTGTCCATATCGAACGGGTAGATCGAACGCAGATCGATCAGCTCGACCGACACATCCTCGGGCAGGTTGTCCATCGCCTCAAGGCACTGGAACACCGGAGCGCCCCAAGTCACAACCGTTAGGTCCTCGCCCTCGTTGACGACCTTCGCCTCCCCGATCGGGATCTCGTACATCTCCTCGGGGACCTCCTCCTTGAACGAGCGGTACACCCGCTTGGGTTCAAAGAACATCACCGGGTCCGGGTCGCGGATCGCCGCAATCAACAGCCCCTTCGCGTCGTACGGCGTCACGGGCATCACGACCTTGATCCCCGGCGAATGCGCATAGATCGCCTCAGGCGAATCGCTGTGAAGCTCCGGGGCATGGATACCACCACCAACCGGGACACGCACCGTCATCGGCACCGTCACCGCTCCACGCGTACGCGTCCGCATACGCGCGGCATGATTCACGAACTGGTCATACGCCGGGCCGAGGAAGCCATCAAACTGAATCTCAGGCACCGCCTTCATCCCAGCGATCGACAGCCCGACCGAGGTGCCCATGATGCCCGACTCATCGAGCGGGGTATCAACCACACGGTCCTTGCCGTGCTTGGCCTGCAAGCCGTCGGTCACGCGAAACACGCCGCCGTTGAGCCCCACATCTTCACCCAGAAGGATGACATCAGGGTCGCTCTCGAGCATCTGGTCCAGCGCCTGGTTAATCGCGCCGACGAGGGTTTGTTCTGCCATAGGTATGACTCCGTATTCTTTAAACCGCGGCCGCGGCTGCTGCCGCAGCGGCTTGGTCTGCCTGGATCTGGTCTTCTACAGCGAGTATCGCCTCGATACTGCTGGGCATCGCCTCGTTCAACAGCTCGACAACCTGTTCAGCGGGCATCTTCACCCGCAACTTGGTCGATCGGCCGCTGATCTCGACAACGCTGTCCGCTCCCTTCGCCTGAACCGACTTCACATACATCGCGTTGATGTAGTGAACCCGACCCTTGGTGTCCGAGAGCCCAACGAGCATCAGCGTGCCTCCGTCGCCTGCGCCTGCAACCCGATCTGCGACGGGTTCCGCCCGATCGAACTGGTCCGCATCGTGTCACGCTGATGCTTGAGGTCCTCAGGGAGCTCAGCAAACATACTGTTGAAGAAGTCCGCCTTGTCGGGCTTGGACACATTCACCGCCGCGTCCACGACCTCCTTGACGATCGTCTTGGCACGCGACTCAAGCTCTTCCTGCTTCTTGTCGTCCCAGACGCCAATGCTTTCCATGTACTTGCGGGTGCGAATCAGCGGGTCCTTCTCCAGCCACGCATCGACCTCCGCCTGGTCGCGGTACCGACGCGCATCGTCCGCCGTCGTGTGATCGCCCAGTCGATAAGTCACGCCCTCGATGAACGAAGGACCGCCGCCCTCGATCGCACGCTTGCGCGCATCCTGTGTGGCCTTGTACACCGCGAAGATGTCGTTGCCGTCCACCTGAATCGTCGGCATGTCGTACGCCAGCGCCTTCTGCGCCACCGTCCGCGAGTTCATCTGCTGCTCGCGAGGCACCGAGATCGCCCACGAGTTGTTCTGGCAGTAGAAAATCGTCGGCACCTGCATCACGCTCGCGAAGTTCATCGCGTTGTGGAAGTCGCCCTCGCTCGTCGCACCGTCACCGAAGTAGGTGATCACCGCGCGGTCTTGTTCCTTGCGGTTCTTCATCGCCCAAGCGATGCCCGTCGCGTGCAGCATGTGCGTGCCGATGGGCACACTCAGAGGCGTCATATTGATCCCCTCAGGGAACTGCGACCCACGCTCGTCACCCATCCAGTACTGGATGACATAGTGCATGGGCAAGCCATGCATGAACAACGCCGCGTTCTCGCGATACGAGGGCACGAGCCAGTCGTTCCCCTTGACCATCGCCAGGGCAGACCCGACGGCATTGGCTTCCTGCCCCTTGTTCTGGGGGTAGGTGCCCATGCGCCCGGAGCGCTGCAGCTTGAACGCGATCTCATCGAGTTCGCGGCAGATACGCATCTGCTCATACAGATACACAACCTGATCATCGCTCAGGGTGTCCTTGGCAAGCTTCTTATCCAGCTTGCCGTTCTCATCGAGGATCTGGAGATGCTCGATTTTGGCTTCAAACACGGTGTGGTGTGGCATGCTTTCTCCTACACATCCGGGTCACGGTCAACGATCGCGCATCCGTCGTTCGAAAAGGCGGCGGGGCGATGCGAAATGCCGACTCACCGGGGTGTGGGAGTATAGGGAAGCAGTTGGCAAAGGTCTCGTCAAGCGAGCGATGCCGAGCGATGCTTCACGACCCGAAAAACGAGGAAGGCAAACAGAATCAGGATGACGAATGCCGTTGGATAAACGATGATTCCCGCAAACTTTTCAGGGAACTTGGGTGGGGAAGTGGTTTCGTGCCAGTCGTCCCAGAACGCAGGATCTGTGTCAGGATGCAGGCCATCGTGGAGGCGATCGAGGACATAGGCATTCCGAGCGAGCGTCCAATCTGTAGATTCTGCCCTTGCCTGTACAAACCACGCGCGAACATCCTGTTTGTATTCATGTTCCACGCCCCCGCGGCCTGGTGCCATCTCAAGTTCGAGGTAATCGAAATCTGGGTAGAGTGACACGCCGCCAGCTTCGACAAGTTCGCGAACCCGCAGCATACAGAGTTCTGAGAGCACATTGTCGCCCTGATCGCCCAATGCGAACGCAAGCGCGTAGTACACATCGACACTCTCCCAGGCATTGCCGAGGGCGATGAGTCCCATCAGTCCCTGAGGGGCATCACCATACCCCAACTCTGTGAGTTTGCCCCGAGTCCCACCCGGATAGTCATATCCAGGAATCTGGTGCATGAGCGATTGACCCAGACCATACTCAAGTTGGTCGACTGCGAGAATCCACTCGATCGCCAACAACTGATACCGCTCACGCCCAAAGTGCGCATCCGGATTCAACTCGATCGCCTGGGCGATCAGGTCACGCGCCAACGCCGCGTCGGCCATGTCCTCCCGATCCGCACCCGCGCTCAGCCACCGATGAATATGGAAGGTCCCGAGGTTCGCCAGGTACCGATACTCGTGCTCCGCGTCCGCCTCAGCAAGCGCATCGAGCACCGCCCGCTTCTTGGCCATCCACTCGATCGCCTCGTCGTGCCGACCAAGCCGATCGCACGCGACACCCGCATCGTCGTACAACGACAGGTCGCTCGGGGCCGACTCAAGCTCGCGTGCCACACGCTCAAGCCGCATCTCGTAGTACAACGGCGGGAACCGATCAAACCGACCCGTGATGATCTCCGTGATCCCGGGGAAATGTTCCGCTTCCATCGCCAGCGTGTCGCGGTCCCAAAGGCACGCGTTCGCAGATTGCACCACCAGCACGCTGAGAATACAAAACGCGCTCGCTGCTCGGATCATCATGTGTTTCATCGTTGCCCCATTCCTTCGCATGATATACGAGCCATCGCCGATTCCTGTTGCACGCCACGGTCACGCATCTGACCACCATTGCCCGATCGCAACGCATCACCGCACCCGCCTGTATGCACTTGCATGACCAGACTCCGCCCGGCCCTCATGCTCCTCACCGTATTCACCACCACACTGCTCGGCGGCGAGACCCATGTCATCGACGATGTCTGGTTCGACCTCGCCGACTGCTACCAGGGCGAAGCGATCTTCAACCACGCGACAGCGGGCAACCCCATCGACTGGAAACGCGTCGAGTTCTTTCTCGCCGAAGATCTCCTCTCTATGAAAAGCTTCCGTTTCGAGTCAAACGGCGCCGAGACCCTCTTCGACGAACGATTCGGCAACCTCGAAGCATCAACACTGATCTACCACGACGCATCCAGCGCCATGATCAGCGCCCGCTTCCGAGATTCACTCACCGACGCGGCCGAGGACCACATCAGCCCCATCTCGATCATGCGCCTGATCAATCTCCGCCGCAATGACATCGGGCTCCATATCGTCAACCGCAAAGACGACGGAACAGTCACGATCGGCTTCTCGCTGACAACCTTCGGCAACACAGAAGAACACGAGTTCGATGTGCTCGACCGCAGAATCACCGAGTACCGTTCAGTCAAACGCAACGGCCAGTTCATCACCACGATCCAGTACAAAGACTGGCAGCTCATCGACAACAACCAGCCCATCCCCACCAGAATCATGAGCACGATCGACACGGGCACCGACCAGTTCGTCGAACACATCAGGATCGAGTCCGCACATGCCGCGGCCGCTGGCGACGCCCCCAAGAAACCCACGATCCCCGGCTCCTACAGCATCGATGTCACCGCACTCAAGGCAAGCAACGCCAGCTCCCCGTACGCTCCAACCCGCACACCCCCCCGCGCCATCACGCCAATTCTCCTCGCCATCGTCGCGCTGCTGGTGGTTGTCCCAGTGATCTTGATCCTCTATCGATCACGCCGCGCATCCTGAGAGCAACAAACCACCCATGAAAAAGCCCGGCCATCCCGGCCGGGCTTGATGAATTTCTCAAATGCAAATCGCGTCAGAGCTGCGAGATCGTCTGCTCCATGTGCTCACGCCCATTGGCACCGATGTTCTCGCGCCCCGTCCCCGGGAACTGCACGATGTGATCCTGATCGTGCTCCTTGCCCGTGCCCTTGGCGGTGGGGGAGCTCTCAGGGATGTAGTAATCGCTATTGGGCAGCGACGAGCTGTGCGCCAACGCCAGGTCCGCCGCCTTGAGCATCGTGTCGTCCGCATTCTCGTGCAGCTCGCGGAACGACTGGTGAATCGCCAGCTCCGCCAGATCGAAGAAGTGGATCGCCGACGCCTTGTTCCGCTCGAACTCGGTGCCCGACTCGCCATTACGCATATCGCAATCCAGTCGAGACAGCGTGCACGACCACGCGTGCAGGTACATCGCCACATCGGCAAGCCGTGCCTGCGTCGCCTGAGCCGTCACAATCGCCGCGTCCTTCTTCTTGCTGATGACCTTGAACTGGTAGGTCAGCTCGGTGATCAGCTTCGCGAGGCGATCGGCATACCCACGCAGCGACGCATCGACCTTGGTGATCGACGGCGCCTTCTTCCGCATGCCCAGGAACACCTCCATGCCCAGCGGGATCGCCGCCCGAAGCATGGTGGGGGTGAACTTCTTGTTGTCCGCCATCTCCTTGATGCCCAGCATCTGCTCAGCAAGCTGCTTGCCGCCGTACGCGAAGATAAACGACTGCATCACCTCGTTAGCACCCTCAACAATCGTGTTGATGCGCGAGTCACGGAAGATCCGCTCCAGCTCGTTCTCGGTCATCGTGCCCTCGCCGCCGACGATCTGAACCGCGTCATTGACGGTCCGCCAGCCGAACTCTGAGCAGAACACCTTACAGATCGCCGTCTCGAGCATGATGTCATCGTCATGGCGATCCAGCATGCCAGTGGTCATGTACAGCACCGAGTCCATCGCGTAGCAGTACGCGCTCATCCGAGCGATCTTCTGCTGCACCAGCTCAAAGTCACTCAGCGGCCGCGAGAACTGGTAGCGGGTCTGCGCCCACTTGATCGACTGATCCATCGCCTTCTTCGCACCGCCGAGCATCCCCGCCGAAAGCGTACAACGCCCGTAGTTCAGGCAGGTCAGCGCCACATTGAGCCCGCGGCCCTCCTTGTGCAACAGGTTGGCCTTGGGAACCTTCACATTGGTAAACCGGATCCGCGCCTGCCAGGTGCCCCGGATGCACATCTTGCTCCGGTTCTTGGAGAAGATGTCAATCCCCTCCATGTCAGGCGTACACACAACCGAGGTCACACGCTGCTTGCCATCAATCGTCTGCTTGCCCATCACCGTGAACAGACCCGAGATCGCGCCCGAGGTCGCCCACTTCTTCTCACCATTGACGATGTAGTGCTCGCCGTCCTCGCTCAGCTCGATCGTCGTCTCCTGACCACCAGCATCACAACCGACCTGCGGCTCAGAAAGACAGAACGCGCTCAGCCACTCGCGAGCAAGCTTGGGCAGCCAACGCTGCTTCTGCTCATCAGTACCGAACAGCATGACCGCCTTGCAACCAATCGACTGATGCGCCGAAACCATCACCGCCGTCGAACCGCAGTACTTCCCGATCGTCTCCAACACCCGGTTGTAGCTGGTGATCCCCATCCCCAGACCACCAAAGTCCTTCCCGATGGTCATCCCCAGCACGCCCATATCGAACAGGCGCTGAATGACTCGCTCAGGAATGTACTGCTTCTGATCAATCTCAATCGACGGGTGCTCGTTCTTGAGGTAATCCTCAAGCTCCGCAACCAGACGATCACACTCCGCGGTCTCCTCAGGCGAGTTCTTGGCAATCTCCGGGTACGGGAAGTACAACTCCTCACGGAAGTTGCCCCAGAAGAGGTTCTTCACCGCGCCCATCGTCGACGGCTCAGGCCCGAGCAACTGCTCGGCGTCCGCGATCATCTGCTTATCGCGCTCGGACACGCCCTTCATGTTCTTCAGGTCGGCTTTGGTCGTCTCGGCCATGCTTGTCACTCCTCGTTTCAATCAATCAACGCGCGGGACGGTTACGCCGCCGGCGTTTGGTGCTTCGTCTTACTTCTTGCTCGATCGGGCAAAGAACGCCTCGATCGCTTCACGAGCTGGCTCGGTATTGCGTAACCGAACCAGATGTTCCTGTTCTGCCCGCAACGCAGCGTTCCAACCAGACCCGATGCCAACAGACACCGCGTCCAACACCGCATCCGCGTGCAGCGACGAATCAAGCTCATCGCGTGCCTTGTCCAACGCACACTGCATTTCGTCCGTATTCATCGTCTGGACGCAACGCGACGGCTTCCCCGTCCGGTTCTGCGAGCCCTGCCCGATCAGCCAGTGCTTGGCCGTATCGATCAGGTCCTCCTTCTTGCCGCAAGTCGCATCAAAGAGCCCCAGCGACGCCGCCTCGCTCGACTTGAATGCATTCCCGTGTGCCGTGGCAACGATCGCCGTCTCCGCATCAATCCGCGCCGGCAGCAGGTTCGTCCCGCCCCAACCCGGACAAATCTTCAACCCCGCCTCGGGAAGCCCAACAAGATACGGCTTGGCATCCGGATCATGCAGCCCGATCAGCCCATCACAGTGCATCGCCAGCTCGAGCCCGCCACCCAGCACCGTGCTGTGAATCGCCGCGGCAGTGGGGCAGGGCAGGTCCGCAATCTTCTGAAACACCCTTGAACCAAACGCAAGGTACTCGTGCAGCTCCGCGTCGCTCAACGCCATGATCGCCTTGAGATCCGCACCCGCAACAAAAGCCCGCTCCGCACTCGAGGCAAGGATGAACCCATCCAATCCCTCAGGCAGCGAATCAAGCGTCGCATCAAGCCGTTCAAGCAATCCCTGCTCAATTACCACAACCGGGCGACCGGGCTGGTCAAGCGTCAATGTCGCAATAGTCTTGGTACCGTCCCCGGCACTGCCAATATCAACGGGCAGAAGTTCGCGCGTCATGCGATGTCCGAATCTTGCGATCTCATCGCGCGGCATGACAACCGTGTCATCCCGGCGCACGCGCACTCGCAGGGCTTGCGTGCAAACCAATCATACGCAACGACGCGACAGAATAAACAGCTTCAAGCCGTCAGTCTTACCGCTTCACAAATGAACCAAGCTGCGCCTGGGCCTCAGGCGTGGCAAGCACACGCGCAGACAACGCCGCACCCTTCAGGACCAGCGCCGAATCAAGCGAACCATCAAGCTCATTCAGCAGCGACTTTGTTGTAGAAAGTGCTTTCGGGCCACCCGAAGCAAGACGCTCCGCCACGGATCGTGTGAGTGACACAAGCCCCTCCCGATCCTCGGCAAGCCAATCAACCAGCCCAATCGCATGCGCCTCACGCCCGTCCATCACCCCGCCCCGGAGCATCGCCGCCCGCGCCACCCCGCCGCCCAGCTTCTTCACCACCCACGGCGCAATCACCGCAGGACACAGACCAAGATCAACCTCCGGGAAGCCCAGCTTCGCGTCCGCGTGCGAAATCGTCACATCGCACACACAGGTCAGCCCACACCCACCACCGATCGCCGCGCCGTTCACCGAAGCGATCGTCACCTGATCGAGCGCCCGGATCTTCAGCGTCAACTCCGCCAGCGAGCGAAGCAACCGCTCGCCCATCGTCGCATCACCCGAAAGCTCAATCAGCACCGCCTTCAGATCCATCCCCGCGCTGAATGCCCGCCCCGCACCGGTGATCACCAGCACGCTCGCTTCAGAATCACGCAGCGAATCGACGGCTTCATGCATCCCCTCCAGAATCTCCACCGACATCGCGTTCCGCGCATCGGGGCGATTAATCGTGAGCGTCGCAATCAATCCCTCAGTCTCAAGCAGCACCGCATCGGTCATCATCATCTTCCTTCCTGATCAGCCCCAGAGCGCCGCAAGCCGCGCCCGCTCTTCTTCGCCACCGGTCAACGACAGCGACGCATCCAACCCCTGCTGCGATGTCGAATCGGTGACCTCACAGATCTCATTAAGCCAACGCTTCGTCGTCAAACAACCCACGCCGGGCTTCTGGGCGATCGAGCGACCCAGTTCCATCGCATGCGCATGCACCTCGTCAGCCGTGTCAACCAACGCGTGCACCATCCCGAGCTCAAACGCCCGAGCCCCGTCCACCAGCTCGGTATCAACCAGCCGCGAACGAACCACACCCGGAGTCATCGACGCCAGCATGAACGGCGAAGACACCGCGGGCGACACCCCAATCTTCACCACCGGGTAGCCCAGCTTCGCATCCCGAGCCGCAACAACGACATCTGCCCCGCCAAGCAATGCACAGCCGCCCGCAACCGCAGCACCATGCACACCGAGCACAACCGGCGCAGGACACACCCGCATGGCACGCACACACGACGACAAGCCGCTCAGCAACGCCCGCATCGTCTCCCCCGACGGGTCTGCCGCGCACGCCTTGAGATCAAACCCCGCGCAGAAGGTCTTCCCCGCACCAACCAGCACGACCGCCCGCGCATCACCGCTCGCCTCAATCGCCGCAAGCAACCCCTCGAGCATCTCCGGCAGCATCGCGTTCCGCTTCTGGGCCCGATCCAGCGTGATCACGCTGAGATCACCCTGTGTCTCGTGTTGGATCATGAAATCAACCCCGCCGCGTACTCGCTCGCTTCAAACAACGCCGCATCATCAACCGCGGTCTCGTACCCGCTCGACCGGATCGCGTCCACAAGCACACCCGTCGAGATATTGCCCGGCGCCCGCGTCGTCTCGGTCGAGGCATACGGGCAACCGCCCAGCCCACCCGCGGACGAGTCAAACGATCGAACGCCAAGCTCCAACGCCATCTGTACACAGTCCCGAGCGTGCCCAAAGGTATCGTGCAGGTGCAGCGTCAGCGTCGGGTCGCCAAAGTCATTGGTCGCACGCCCATCGAGCCGATCGATCACCTCCATGATCACCGGGTCGATCGTCTCGGGCGTCGCCGCGCCGATCGTATCCCCAAGGTCAAGCTCATCCACCCCCAGGTTCAGCAACGCCGTCGAGACATCCCCAACCGCCACGGGCGCAACATCACCGTCAAACGGGCAACGCACGATGCACGAGATGTACCCCCGCACCATCAGGCCATGCTCATGCGCCCTGGGAATCAGCGGCTCAAATCGCTTGAGCACTTCCTCGATCGTTCCATTGGTATTCTTCAGCGAGAATCCCTCGCTCGCCGCGACAAACACCGCCACCTTATCGATCAGCCGCTCGATGCCGTGCGCCTCGCGTGCCGCATGATTCACCGCCAGCACCGCCTCCAGCCCCTTGCCATTTGGCACCAGCGCCGAGTAGCACACACCATCGGGCTTGCCCTGAGCGATCAGATCGAACAGGTCCGCGGCATCCCCAAGCTGAGGCACCCACCGAGGACTCACGAAGCTGCTCACCTCAACCTCATCAACCCCGGTCCGCTGCACCAGCTCAACCAGCCGGGCCTTATCCACCGTCGCCACGATCGCCTTCTCCGCTTGCAGCCCATCCCGGGGGGAAACATCGGTGATTCGAATACGCTGCGTCATGAGCCGCCCGTCTCCTTTTCAGGTGCCGCTTCTGTCCCTGACGCCGGCGAGGAACCTGGGGTGTCCCCGTTCTCCAGCGCCTCCTGCTCCTCCTCGTCGTCACCCGACAACTTCAGGAACGGGATCGTGCTGTCAATATTGTTGATCGTCTTGCGGAGCGATGCCAGGTGCGCATTGGTCGCATCGAGCTGCGTCTGCAACGATTTGAGCTGCGCGTCCATCGAATCCAGGCGGGATTCAACCGTCTCGAGATTCTCATTGGTCGAGCCAAGCCCCTGATCGATCGACTGCAGCTCATCTTCGATCCGACCAAGATTGTCGTTGGACGCGAGGATCCCATCGTTGATGTCCCACACCACACAGCCCGACAGGGGCAACAGCACAACCACAACGCCCAGCAACGAGCAACACCGATTCAAACGCTTCATCGCACGCCTCCGAGTTCATGGCACAGCCACAGTTCAATCAATACACCGAACCGATCACTTGTCGTCTTCAGCCGCTTCGTCCTGTCCTTGAGTCAGGCGATCCACGATGATCCGTGTGAACAGGTCCGTCTCTGCAAAGAGGCCCGTGTTTCCAACGCACGAAACCACGGCAGTCTCTCGCCCCGCACCGGCAGGAATCAGGTAGCTCGTGATCTTCAGCCCCTGTCCCCCGGTCCCCTCCAGGGACTCTGGAGAAACAGTTGTTGAGAGCGATTCGACTGTGCGTCCATCGCGGAGTTCGATCGTCGACGCTTCCGGAGTGGACTGCATCGACGATTCAGTCGCATCAGCATCGACCAGACCGTTCAGCACCCGCTCCGTGAGTTGGTTGTGGCCCGATTCAAGCGTGAGTTCTTCGCCGGGCTGCCCTACAAGAATCCGTGCATACCCGCCCTGGCCCTTCGCCGGGGCTTCCACGAGCTGCGTCCAGTCCTGATCCGGAACCGCGGTCACGAGGTACTCGTTGAGTTCAGATTCATCGCCCTGACGCACGAAGTGCAACGCCGACGAAAGTTCCAACTCGTACCCATCGAACTCGATCGCCTGTGTGGTCTGCTTTACCGAGCCCAGCGGGCGATCAAAGAAGTCCGCCACATAGCCGGTCACGGTATCCGCCGCATCCTCCGCACCGGTAAAGCTCACAGCGATGACCGCACCCTGATCAACAACGGTGTGCATCGTATTGTAAAAATCGATGTTGTTCGTGTTGAGCATGAAGCTCATACCCTCGATGACCCCATCCTGCCTCTCGCCAGCTGGGATGTACGATGGCGTAGTCCGCTTCAGAACCAGCTGCCCCTGCTGGGCCTGCTGCTCAAGCGTGCGGGCATACCCGGTGATCTGATCCGCGGCGGTCTTCTTCAGGTTGTACTCCGGGGGAACCTTGAGCAACTGCACGCGAGCGTTCGCCATCGCATAACCAATGGTCGCCTCGTAGACATACTGATTCACCTGACGAAGGTTCTGGATGCTCGAGCCCACAGGAAGCCGAAGCGGGTAGCCCGCAAACGAGAAGAAGTACTGCGACTCCGGTGACAGATCCATCACCCGCAGCCCGATCAGCAGTTCTTCTGCCAGCAGCACATCCTCGGGGAAATCGTCCTCAGCAGCCGGTTCGCTCAGTTTGAGCGTGACACCCACGCCATTGCTGTTGTCATCCTCAAACGCGTAACACTCAACATACGCGATCGACCCATCAGGAAGCATGCCCGCATCGATCCGCTTGCCCTCGCGTGTCTCACCCAGGATCTCCAGCGAGCAGTCGCTGAAAACCCGGTCACGACGAACGCCGTACGCGTTATCAAGCGACTTCATCGCGTCACGCAGTGTCGAATCGAGCATGTCCTTCACACTGCCCGTCTCGGAAAGCGGCCCGATCGTCTGCGTCAAACGCATGAACGCCATCTTCCCATCCGTATCAAACGCACCGCCGTCCGCTGCACGACGCTGGAAGGTCACGCTGTACACCGCCCCGTCCGAGGTCTCCCGGATCACCGGCTCATACGGCGCCATCACATCAAACGAGAACCCAGCCGTCTCAAACTCAAACAACTGCGGCTCCGGATCCGGGGCCTGCTCGGCATGCTCAACGTCGACATCGACTTCAGCCGCAGGATCGGGCTCGGCGCTCTGTGCATGCAAAGGGGTGCTCAAACCCGCAAAGGCGAGCAAGGTGACGATGTACGGCGTGAAGTGTCTCATATACCTAAATCCTTCGTGGTGTATCAACTCAAAAAACATACCAGCCCGATCCCATCAGACCTGCAGCACCCCGGTCTTGAACTCAACCGAGTAATCCCACCCCTGGTTCGCCGCACGCAACGCCTCAATCAGCTCCTCACGCGTCCGGTGCGGCTCAATAATCCGATCCACCCAGCCACGCGCCGCCCCGTGCCGAATATCCTGCTGCTCGTTGTACGAGTCACGAACCGCATCCAGAATCGCCTTGTGCGTCTCGGCGTCGATCTCCTCGCCCTTGCGAGCACGCGAACGCTCCTCAATCATCGCCAGCGTCCCCGTCGCCGACCCCGCACCCATCACCGCACACTTGCTCCCGGGCCACGCCATCGCGATGAACTGATCAAACGCACGCCCGCACATCGCGTAGTTCCCCGCACCAAACGAACCACCCGTGATCACCACGATCTTCGGCACCACGCAGTTGCTCATCGCGTTCACCATCTTCGCACCGCTACGAATGATCCCGCCCTGCTCGCTGTCGCGACCAACCATGAACCCCGTCGTGTCATGAAGGAAAACGATCGGAACCTTCCGCTGATTGCAATCCATGATAAATCGAGCCGATTTATCCGCGCTGTCGTCGTAAATCACCCGTGGCATGCTGCTGGCCTTGCTCGGACCCGCCTTGCCACCCGGCATCTGCCGCGTTGTCAGCTTCCCCTGATTGGCCACAATCCCCACAGGCATCCCGCCGATGGTCGCATAACCACACACCACCGACTCCCCGTAGGTCGCCTTGTACTCATCAAAGTCCGGCTCAAGCGTCTTGTGCCCCTCAGCATTGGGCACCGCCCGCGAATCCACAACACACGCGATGATGTCCTTCACATCGTACTGCTGCCCGGGCTTGTCCGTAAACACCTCATACACATCGCCCGCATCCCGATACGCCTGCACATGCGACTCGGTGATCTCCTCCAGATTCGAATCCGGGTACTTCGCCACCAACGACCGCAGCCGCTGAATGCACGCGTCGTCATCCGGCTCCTTGAAATCGATCGTCCCCGAGATCGAAGCGTGCATCTCCGCGCCGCCCAGCTCCTCATCGCTCACATCCTGCCCGATCGCCGCCTTCACCAGCGCCTGACCCGCCAGATACAGCCCCGACCCCTCCGTCATCAGCAGCGTGTCGCACATCACCGGCAGGTACCCGCCCCCGGCAACACAGAACCCCATAATCGCCGCCAACTGCGGGATCCCATCAGCACTGATCTTCGCGTTGTTCCGGAAGATCCGCCCGAAATCATCCGTATCCGGGAACACATCCTCCTGCATCGGCAGGTACACCCCCGCAGAATCCACCAGGTACAGCAGCGGCAGCCGCGCCATATGCGCCATCGTCTGCGCCCGGATGATCTTCTTACAGGTCATCGGGAAGAACGCCCCGGCCTTCACAGTCGCGTCATTGGCGATGATCATGTGCTTCTTGCCATGCACCGACCCCATGCCAACCACCACGCCCGCACCCGGCGCACCACCCGCTTCCGCGTACATCTCAAACGCCGCCCACAGCCCCAGCTCCTGAAAGTGCGACCCCTCGTCAATCAGCTTCTCAATCCGCTCACGGGCCGTCAACCGACCCTTCGCGTGCTGCCGCTCGATCGCCTTCGGGCCACCGCCCAGCTTGATCCGGGCTTCGGTCTCAAGAAACTCGTCAGTCAACGCACGCAGGGTCGTGGGGGATTCACTCATAGTCCACAACGGTAGGGGAGCAACCCCGATTCTTCCCCGAAAACACCCATCGCTTGCGGCTCCCCCCAATCGCGTTTACCCTGTCACCATGACCACCAACACCACCCGCCGCATACACACCCTTCTTTCGTGTCTTTCGCTCCTCACCCTGGCCATCGCCAGCCCCGCCGTCGCCCAAGACACCGAGAAGCCCGCAGAGCCAGCCGACACCCCCGACACCAGCGAGTTCATCGTCTACCCCGACTCAACCTCCGTCACCAACCACACCGTCACAATCAACGGCCAACCCATCCACTACCAGGCCACCGCCGGCACACTCACCCTCACCAACCTCCGGGGCAAACACGAGCCCACCGCCTCCGTCTTCTACATCGCCTACCGCAAACTCACCAACCCCCCAGCCGACGCCGTAGACCCCGCCTTCCCCGACCCCGCATCGCGCCCAATCACCTTCAGCTTCAACGGCGGACCCGGCTCATCCTCCGTATGGCTCCACCTCGGCGTCTTCGGCCCCAAACGAGTCAACCCCATCGACGACTTCGGAAACCCCGGACCACCGCCATACGCACTCGTCGAAAACGAATACTCACTCCTCGATCAATCCGACTTCGTCTTCATCGACCCCGTCGCAACCGGATACTCAAGAGCCGCTGAAGACGGCAATCCCAAAGATTTCCACGGCGTACGAGAAGACATCAGCTCCGTCGCCGAGTTCATCCGAATCTACCTCGGAAAAACAAACCGCTGGGGATCACCCAAATACATCGCCGGCGAGTCCTACGGCACAACCCGAGCCGCCGGCCTCGCAAAGGAACTCCAAGACACCCACGGCATCGCCCTCAATGGCACCATCCTCATCAGCGCCATCACCAACTTCCAAACCGCCCGCTTCGATGTCGGCAACGACCTCCCATACCCCCTCTACCTCCCATCCTTCGCCGCAACCGCCAAGTTCCACAACGCCCTCGAAGAACCCTACCAGTCCATGCCCCTCCCCGACTTCCTCGCCGAGGTCGAAGAGTTCGCCACCACCGAATACACCCTCGCCCTCGCCCAAGGCGACCAGCTCACCGAATCCCAACGCAACCACATCGCCGCCAAACTCAGCGACTACACCGGCGTCACCCCCAAGTACGCCCTCCAAACCCAGCTCCGCATCAACATGCCCCGGTTCCCCAAAGAACTCCTCCGCGACGAAGGCAAAACCGTCGGCCGACTCGACTCAAGATTCACCGGCTACGACCGCGACGACGCCGCCGACTCCTACGAATACGACCCCTCCTACACCGCCATCCAATCCATCTACACCGAGTCCATGAACCAGTACCTCCGCCAGGACCTCGACTACAACTCCGACCTCCGCTACGAAATCCTCACCAGCGTCTGGCCCTGGTCATACCGAGGCGTCGCCGACAACCAATACCTCAATGTCGCCGAAAACCTCCGCAGCGCCATGCACAAAATGCCCTTCATGAAAGTCTTCATCGCCAACGGCTACTACGACCTGGCAACCCCATACTTCGCCACCCAATACACCATCGATCACATGTTCCTCCGCCCCGAAATCAAGAAGAACATCGAGATGCACTACTACGAAGCCGGCCACATGATGTACGCCCACCTCGGCATGCTCCAAAAACTCAAAGCCGACCTCGACACCTTCTACCAATCCAGAACCAACTAACCCCAACCCTGTGTCCCTCCCCGCGCCCCCGCGGGGAGGTGCCGAGCGCAGCGAGGCGGAGGGGCCTTCCCACCAAAACGCCTCCACCCCGTCCCTCCCCGCGATCCGCCTCTGGCGGACGAGGGAGGTGTCACGCCGCAGGCGTGACGGAGGGGCCTCTCCTCCCCCGTCCTGACGGGGGAG
>DEXG01000013.1:2775-33314 GCA_002364005.1 Phycisphaerales bacterium UBA3190 | reverse complement strand
CTCCCCCGTCAGGACGGGGGAGGCACGAAGAAGCCCCCTCCGTTCCGCCAGAGGCGGACCACCTCTCCGCAAGCGCGGGGGAGGCGAGTAGGATGGGCATGCGTGGGGTCATCGGAGGAGTCCTCGTTTGCGCATGTAGTCGAGCAGGAGGGTGTCGATGGGGGTGTCGGTTTGGATGGTGAGGGCGGTGATCTCTCGGCGGGCGCAGAAGTCTCGGTATTGCTGGCAGTAGGCGGCGAGGTTTTCTTTGTACTTCTTGAGCAGGGGGGCGGAGATGGTGACCTCGGCCATGTCGTTGTCTTCGATGTCTCTCAGCTGGAGGTCGCCGGCGATGTCGGGGTTGACTTCCTGTGGTGACAGCGTCTGGATGGCGAAGACATCGTACCCGCGACCGACGAGCAGCCGCAGACCGGTTTCGTAGCCCTCTTTCATGAGGAAATCGCTCAGGACGATCATGACGCCCTTGCCGCGGCGGGTCATGGCGATGCGTTTGCAGGCCTGGGAGAAGTCGGTGCCGCCTTCGGGGGTGATGGAGCAGAGGAAGCGGGCGAGGTCGTGGGTTCGGCGGCGGCCTCGGAGGTCGCGGATGTTGCCTGCGATTGATTTCTCACCGCCGGGGATGACGAGTTCGTCGCGGAGCCCCACGGCGGTGACGGCGACTCGGTTGAGGTTGATGAGGCCGATGTAGCCCAGGGCCATGGCGACCTGCTGCATGTAGTAGAACTTGTTGGGTTCGCCGCAGTCGGAGCTGGCGCTGGCATCGATGACGATGTGGAGTGAGAGGTCTTCTTCTTCCATGAAGAGTTTCATGAAGAAGCGGTCGAGGCGGCCGTAGATGTTCCAGTCGATGTGTCGGAGGTCATCGCCGGTGGTGTATGGGCGGTGGTCGGCGAACTCGACGGACTCGCCGCGCTTTTTGGAGCGGCGTTCGCCCTTGAGCTTGCCGGCGAAGATCTTGCGCGAGGTGACATCGAGCTGGGAGACCTTGGCGATGAGCTGGGAGGAGAGGAGCTCGTCGATGGTGGCGGGGCGGGTTGGGTTTTCGGATCTGAGCATGTGGTTGGTATTTCTTTTTGAACGCAGAGGTCGCAAAGGTCGCGCAGAGGCGCAGAGAAGGGGGAAAGAGGGTTAAGAAGAGTTTGGCGTGCGGATGACTCTGGAGTTGATACGGCGGTGGGTTCCTTTTTGGATGGTTGGGGCGTGGAAGTTGATGAGGAGGCCGAGGGGTTTGTTGGTGAGGCGGAGGTAGGAAACGAGTTGGGCGAGGTGGAGGTCGTCGACGGCGCGGACGGCTTTGAGTTCGAGGATGAGTTGGCCTTCGATGAGCAGATCGAGGCGTTGGGGTGGGAGCGGTTTGCCCTTGTAGTCGGCGGCGATGGTTGCCTGCTGGGTGTATTTGATTCCGGCGTGTTGGAGTTCGACGCACATCGCGGCTTCATAGACGGATTCCAAGAGACCAGGGCCGAGTTCCTTGTGCACTTCGATGGCGCAGCCGATGATCTGGTGGCTGAGCTGATTCAGTGATGTAGGGAGTTCGATCTGGTTCATTCTTATCTCATCTTCAACTCAACCGCTTCTTTGCATTCTCTGCGTGACATTTGTGACCTCTGCGTTCAATCATGGCCCTGCTCACCTGCCAACAGTTCTGACTGGTATACGCGGCGGTAGGTGGTTGTTTCGCCCTGTTCTTTCAGTGTGTAGTAGCGTTTGCGTTCGGCGCTGGTGGTGTGGCTTTGGTTCTCGTCGACTGTGAATGAGCGGGCTGGATCGGTGTTCGCCCAGCGTTCGTGGTGGACGAGTTTGCCGTCGTCGTCGAACACGATCCTGAGCGTGCTGTTGGCTTTGAGAGGCCATCGGTGGCAGCCGGGCTTTGTGAGCATGGCAAGGATGGTCTTGGAGTCTTCGCTCTCGGCGACGGCCAGCAGGATGTGATCGGGGTCGATGAGTTCGAATACGGCGAGGAGGCGTTCGGTGCGGTCCATGGGGACGGCGAAGGCGGTCTCGATGAGTTGGCTCACCTCGGCATCGGTGCTCGCGGAGGTGAGCTTGGAGCGGTTGCACACGCACCCGGAGAGCGCGGCCAGTGCGATCAGAAGCACGAGATGGAACGGTGCGCTTTTCATGCGTTCCCCACCATGGCTGTGGGTTGGGTTTTCGGATCGCGGCATGATGTGCTCTGATTTGAACGCGAAGATCGCGAAGGGCTCGAAGCGGGTTCTCTCGATGCGGGGATGGCTCTTTCATTGAGGACGCGGTGTGTGGCGTCGCGGAGGAGTTTGGTATTGAAGTTGATGAGGAGTCCAAGCGGGAATCGACCCGCTCGAAGGTAGGAGAGCAACTGGGCTTTGTGGATGTCCGTGATCTGTGCGATGGACTTGAGTTCGACGACAATGGTGTTCTCGATGAGCAGGTCGATGCGCGGACCTTTGATCGTGGCGATCTCGGCTTGGGATTGGGCGTGGATGTTGCGGAGGTTGAGTTCGTGCAGTAGTGCTTGCTCGTAGAGGCTCTCCTGCAACCCGGGGCCGAGTTCCAGTTGGACCTCGATCGCGGCACCGATCACATCGTGAGCGAGTTGCTCGATGTGGTCGGGGAGATCGTGTTTGCGGAAACCGGTGCTCAACTCTTTCCTTTCTTCGTGTTCTTCGCGGGCTTCGCGTTCAACCCCGAATGCCTTACGACCCCACCATTGCCGTGGGTTGGGTGGGGGTGAGTTTGAGGATTTCGGCGACGAGGTCGTCGCTGTCGACGCGGTCGGCTTCGGCTTCGAAGTTCAGCAGGACGCGGTGGCGGAGACAGCTGGGGGCGACATCTTTGATGTCGTCGTAGGAGACATGGAAACGGCCATCGACCAGGGCTCGGAC
Source organism: Phycisphaerales bacterium UBA3190 (assembly GCA_002364005.1). Taxonomy (GTDB): domain Bacteria; phylum Planctomycetota; class Phycisphaerae; order Phycisphaerales; family UBA1924; genus UBA1924. The sequence continues at coordinate 30,450 of DEXG01000013.1, read as the reverse complement.
TTTGCCGGCCAGGATCAGGGCCTGGGCGCCGCGGGGGGAGACGCCGCAGCGGACATAGCGGTTGGTTGGGCCGTTGGGGCCACCGGCGGCGGTGTCGGTCTCGGGGTGGGTGGCGAGGACGAGGCGGGCGGCGTACTGCTTGACATGTGGGGCGACGACGACTGATCTCACGAGCTCCTGCATCTCGAGGATGCGTGGGCCGTCGACGATGGCGCTGGCTTTGGGGCTCTCGGCGCCGGTGGTGCGGTCGATGATCTCCATGAGGTCTTCGAGCCCGGCGTAGCCGACATCGATCTTGAGGAGGAAGCGGTCGAGCTGTGCTTCGGGGAGGGGGTAGGTGCCCTCCTGTTCGATGGGGTTCTGGGTGGCCAGGACGAGGAAGGGTTCGTCGAGGGTGTAGGTTTTGCCGGCGACGGTGACAGAGTGCTCCTGCATGGCTTCGAGCAGTGCGGACTGCGTCTTGGGTGTGGCGCGGTTGATTTCGTCTGCCAGGAGGACCTGGGCGAAGATTGGGCCGCGTTGGAACTCGAATGAGCGTCGCCCGGTGTCGGCGTCTTCGGAGACGATGTTGGTGCCGATGACATCGGCGGGCATCAGGTCGGGTGTGAACTGGATGCGGTTGAAGGGCAGGTGGAGGGTGGTGGCGAGCGTGCGGACGAGCAGGGTCTTGCCGAGCCCGGGGACGCCTTCGAGGAGCACATTGCCCTTGGCGAAGAGGCAGACGAGGACGGCGTCAACGACGGCCTGCTGGCCGACCATGACCTTGCCGATCTCGGTGCGCAGCTCGGAGAAGGTCTGGCGGAATGCGTCGCATTGTGCTTTGACCTCGGCGGGTGTTTCGAAGTGTTCCTGGTTGGCGGCCATGGTGGGCTCCTATCTGTGCGATGCGCTCTGCGCGCGGGTGGTCAGTCGTTTGGTCAGTCTTCGCTGTTATTCATGTCGTCGCGTGCACGCTTCTTTGCGGCTCGCAGCGCTGAGAGTGAATCGACGGGCTCGTCTTTGGGCTTCTCGACGGTTCGCTTGGGTTTGCCGATGGTCGGCTTGTCTTGTTCTTCTTCGCCCTTGAGCGCGATGGGTTCGCTGGACCTGGCTTGCTCGGGCGTGGCCTCGAACTTGCGGTTGGCTGCTTTGCGGTCGTCGCCCGTGCGTGACTGGGCGCGGGTGCGGGCCATGCGCATCGCTTCGGTGCTTGCCTCGCTCTTGCGTGTTTCCTTGTGTGCTCCGCGGCGGACGAAGGCGGCGATCATGGCCGGGTCTATTCTCACGCGCCTGACGGCGACATCGAGCAGGAAGATGCCGATGCCGACGATTGCAAAGAGGAGCCACGCGGGCGTGAGGGCGACGGGCATCTCGAGCCCTTCGCGGGCCCAGAGGTCGGCGAGGGTTGGATCGGTGGGGAGTTCTCGTCCGCCGGTGATGGATGCGACCTGTTTGAGGAGGGGGAGGTTGGTTTCGAGTGCCTTGAACTCGTCGGCGAAGGGTCGGGTGACGGCGGCCTGGGCGCTGCCTTCGATCAGGTTGCCGTCGGATCCTGGTGCTCGGTATTGGAGGTTGAGGACATAGGCGCCGGCGTCTTTGGAGTCGAACTCGGCTTCGTATCGCCCGGGGCCAACCTGCTGGACTTCGACGCTGACGCCCTCGCCGCTGGGTGTGGAGGTGCGTGCCTGGAAGTCGGCGAAGTTGAGCCGCTCGCCGTTGGGGTCGAATGCCTCGATGATGACTCGGGTTTTTTCGCCCATGTTCTCGGTGCTGACGCGCATGGTGGCGTCGCCGGAGGGGCGCATGGTCCAGCGGATGTGCTGTTCCCAGAACTGGGAGAAGCCGGGCCATGCGACCCAGTTGCTTGCCCAGCGTGTGGATGCGTCGGAGGTGAAGGTGACGACGCGGCCCAGGCCGTATTGCCACTGGGCGGCGATGGGGTCTTCTTCTTTTCCTCGGAGGGTGACGAGCGAGAGGCCTTCGCGTTCGGCGGCGACGACATAGCCGTTGATTGGGGGGACGGCGTTGATGCCTCGCATGGTTTCCGATGGGACCCCGGTGCGTGCGGGTGCGAAGGGTTCGCCCTCCCAGATCAGTGCGCGGCGGATGGTCTGGGCTTCTTTGATGAAGATCTGTGGGAGGGTGGCCAGAGCGTTGTTGGAGACGGCGTAGTAGGTGCCGCCGGTCACATTGGCCATGGTGCGGAGTGTGTTGGTGTCGTTGGGTGAGTGCGGGTTCACGCCAACGGCGGAGATGGTGATGCCGGACTGGGCGAACTGGCGGAGCAGCGAGCGGGACATGGAGGGATCGCCGTCGGAGATGACGATGCAGTGCTTCTGTCCGGCTGCGGCGTTCTGTAGGCCCGAGAGTGCGAGTTGGAGGGAGGGGTCGAAGGAGGGCATGTCGCCGAAGGTGAGGTTCTGGATTGCTCGCTTGACGGCGGTGCGGTCGCCGACGACGGAGAGCGGGTAGACCCAGTCGGTGCCTCCGAGTCCCTGGTATTCGATGATGCCGATCAGGTCGAGGCGTGAGAGGGCATCGACGGCGGCATTGGCGATTTCCTTGCCGTAGTAGACGCCCCGGGGGATCTCGACGGAGTGGATGACGAGGGCGAGGGCGCCGCGGGGCATCTGTCGTTTTTGTGGGGGGTCGAGGCGGATTGGGAGCGCGTCGGCCAGAGGTGAGCCGATCCAGCCGCCGGCGCCGAATGATTCGGGGCCGCCGACCATGACGAGCCCGCCGCCGGTGTCCTTGACGAACTGGCGCATGATCTCCTGCTGTGCTTCGGAGTAGGAGTACGCGGACTGGTTGAGGAGGACGACGCCCTCGTATGAGGCGAGTTCGGGGAGCGATGTGGGAAACTGCGAGGAGTTGATGCGTTGGGTCTGGACTTTGGCCTTGGCGAGGACATCTTCGAAGCGGACGGCTTCGTTGGGATCGTCGGCGACGATGAGGACGGTGCCCTCTGAGCCAACGAATGTGATGGCGCTGCCTCGGTTGTTTTCGGGGATGGAGTCGCCGATCCGACCGGTGGAGTTGCCCTCATCGGTGAGTCCGGTGAGGGGCTCGAAGACGGCTTCGTAGGTGAGTGCCCCGGGGCGGGTGACGGCGATGGCGACGGTGAGGACATTTCGGCCGGGGTTGAGTTCGACGATTTTTCCCAGCTCGGTCTCGTCGGAGGCGTTGATGTCGATGAGTGTGCCGTCTTGCGAGATCAGGAGCCGACCGGCGGCGGGTGTGGTTGCGTTGAGGACGACTTTGAGGGCGATCGTCTCACCGACGCGGGTGTTCGCGGGGACCTGAACATTCTCGACCATGACCTCGTCGGTGTAGGCGAACTCGACGGGGAGGACATCGATGGGGATGCCCTGCGCCTTGGCGGCCTGCGCGGCTCGGAGGAGAGAGCCCTCGGTCTCGTTGGCATCGGTGATGAGGACGATGCGGTTGGCGACGGAGTCGGGGGCGGATGCGATGGCGAGCGAGACGCCGGACATGAGGTTGGTGCCGTCGGTCTCGCCGATGAACTGCCGATCGATGCGTGTGGTTGCCTTTGAGACGCTTGATTGTGCGTAGGCGTTTTCGGCAACGGTGATGACGCCGAGCTCATCGTCCGGTTGTCGCGAGCCCTGCTGTGCCTGGAGGATGTAGTTGTCGATCTGTTCTTGGGCGCCGCTGGGGATGGAGCGTGAGGCGTCGACGATGACGGTGACGCCGACATCTTTGGCCTGGTCTCGGAGGGAGGGTTCGGCGAGGGCGCCGATGATGAGGGCGAGTGCGAGGAGGCGAACGACGAGGGCGACGACGCGGGAGCTTTTGCCCAGGCCGGAGATCGATTTTCGGGCGATGAAGACGGTGAGCAGCCCGAGGATGGGGATGAGGATGAGGTAGATTTCGCGTTGGAACTGGATGGGGCCCAGGGCGAGTTCAGCGAGTGTGGTGTGGGTCATGGCGTGGCCCCCACGGTGCTCGATGGTCGCGTGTACTCCGGTGCGAGCGGGCGCGGGGGTTTGCAGAACTGGAGTCGGCTGTTGCCTGAATCAAGAATCACGAGTTGGTCCCCGGCGACGCCGACTGCCCATGGTTGTGCGAGCTGTCCGACGCTGCGCCCTGTTACACCATACCGGAAAAGGACCTCCCCGGATTCAATATCGATGTTGGTGATGCGATTGCCTCCGAACTCGGCGATGAGCGCGGTGTTATCTTCGAGGATGGTGATGCCGTAGGGGAAGCGGAATGCGTCGTCGCTGGTGTCGAGGGGGTCGCCGTACCAGGTGATGAGCTGGCCGTCGGTCGTGACGCGTCCGATGCGGTGGTGGCTGGCATCGCTGAGGATGATCTCGCGTTGGTTGGTGCTGGGGTTGGTCCAGAGCTCGATCGATTGGGGGCGGGCGAGTGCCAGGGGGCCATCGGAGGCGTCGACCTCTTCGCCGGGGATGCCGATCTGTGACTCCCAGACCATGGTCGGGGGGATGGTGCTGCGATCGACGCGGAAGCGGTTGATACGGTCGTTTCCGCCGTATTCGCTGACAAAGAGTTCGGTGACGATCTGTGTGCCGTCGGTTTCGACGGCAACATCGGTAGGGTAGATGAACTGACCGGGCTCTTCGCCGTAGGACCCGAACTGGTAGTCGGGCTTTGTGGGTTGCGGATCGGTTGTGAATGGGAGTGGGAGTTCGTAGACGAGCACCCTGAACTCGTGGGTATCGGCGACATAGATGGCGAGCTTCGTGGCGTCGAGCAGTGAGGGGGCGACGGTGAGGCCGGTGGGCTTGCCGCGGTCCCAGCGGGGGGTGTGGATGACACCGACGACGCTTTCGGACTCGAGGTTGATGAGTTGGAGCCGAGCGGTTTTGTCGACGATGATGGCGTGGGGGGTGCCTTTGTATTCGAAGATGTCCATGCCGCGTGGGTAGACGAACTGGGCGTTCTGGGTGCCGGATTCGCCCAGCACGCGTTTGGTATCGAGTTCATTGCCGGTCGATTGGGTGTCGCACCCGCATGAGAGCAGGAGGCATGGGATCGCCAAGAGTGCGGCCCGAGCGTGATGGCTGGTTCTTCGTCGAATCATGCTTCGCAAATCAATACCTTGATGATACGGGATACCAGTGGGGTTGGGTTCAGTTGCTTTCAATGTGTGCGTTTGCTGATCGTAATATCAATGCTGACGCAACGAATGCGAAGATGACCCCGATCCCAAGCAGGTTGACGCCGGCGGCGCTGAGTTCTTCCAGGCGGGCGTAGTGCAGGTCGCTGAGGAGTTGCTGGGGGAGATTTTCGATGCCCGGGGGGGTGACCATGATGGCCGCTTCGATCTCGAACATGGCCAGGAGTGTCGCGATGGGCAGGGTGGCGAGGATGGGGATGATGAAGGTTGGGAGTGTGGTGATGCACCATGCGCGGGGTGAAGTGCCGGCGATCTGGAACCGAGCATTGCGTCGATCGGACGATTCGCTCGCGGCACAGAGCGCCCCGATAATGGCCCCGATGAAGGCGTATCGGGTGAGTGATGCCCAGTAGGGTCCGGCACCGGGGAGATCGAATCCCAGCAGCCCGTGCTGGGCGATCGCGGCCCCGATCAGGACCCCCGGGAAGAGCCCGAGGACACAGAGGACGAGGATGGAAACATGGGCGATGCGCCGGTGCGATCGGGCGGGCGAACCGATGGCGTAGGCGGTGGTGAGGGCGATCAGCAGGGTGGTGGCACCGACGCCCAGTGCGGTCAGCCCGGAATCGAGCACGGCGTTGGTGTTCATACGCCAGAACTGGGCGATGCTGCGGGGGTCGTTGAGCGAGAGCATCATGGCGATGATGGGGATGGCGGTGGCGAAGGCCACGAGCATCAGGGCCAGCAGCATCGTTGTGCGCGGGCAATTGGGGCGTCGGGTGCCCGGGTCGGTGTTGTTGTTGGCCTCACGAATAAAGGAACTGATCAGGCGTGCGCCGATGAACGCGGTGATCAGTAAGGGCAGGGCGCTGACCCAAACGCCCCCCCACTCTTGCGGCGGGCGCTCGTTGAGCTGGCGCCAGATCACGATGGACCAGGTGTCGAGCTGGGCCAGGTGGAGCGGGACGGCCGAGCCGAGCATCACGATGGCGATCAGGGCGAAGGTGCGCCAGAGGACCGCTCGGTTGAGCTGGAAACGGAACAACACCCGTTTGATGTGCTTGATGGGTTCCAGCGCGAGCATGTCGTCGTAGATGTCTGAGCGATGCCCGAGCCCGGAGGCGATGAGCACGCCCGCCAACGGGGAGGCCCAGAGGGCGAGCCCGATGATGGCGACGGCGTACCCGACCCAGATGGTCACCCATCGCCGATCGGGCGAGCTGGTGGCGAACTCGATGATGGCCCGCCCGAGCACGGTGTCGGGCGCTCGGAGCAGGTTTCCAGCGGCATAGATCATGAATGGGGGCAGCCAGATCGGGGTGATGCACAATGCGCTGAGCAATACCCTTGTGCGGGTGGTGCGGGCGCTGAGCAGTCTGGCGATGGGCATGGCGAAGCAGGTCGCGATCAGGGCGATGAGGGCGGCGATTCCCAGCGAGCGGAGAAAGAACACAACCCGATCGGATCGCAGCAGTTCCTGCGAGATCGCAGCAGGTTCGGCGATGATCGATGCGATCAGTGTCCAGAATGGGACCGCGGCCAGCGCGAGTGTGGTGATCAACAGCAGCGCGGGGATCAGGGAGGGGATCAGGGTCGAACCCGCTTTGCGAGGAACCTGTTCGGGCATGGCGTGCTGCTGACCTCGCTGATTCAGGGAAGATCGGGGCGCGTTCGCGAAAGTTCGCGTTGAAAGCGGTTGCGGGGTATGATACAGACCAATGCTCGTGGGGTTGTGAGCCCGGGACAAAGTGCGAGCAGATGAGCATCCACAGCGACGAAAAACACACCATGATTGATATACGCAAACTCAAAGAGCTGGTCCGTTTGATGGTCGAGAATGAGCTGACCGAAATCGACCTGCACGATCAGCAAGAAACTGTCACCATCAAGCGTGGCGCCGACCAGGGCACGGTCGTTCAGCACCAGCCCGTGATTTACGGCGGTGGCGGCGCGGCCCCGGCTCCCCAGGCACCCGCGGCAGCGGCTCCCGCTGCCGCGGCGGCCCCTGCTGCTGAGCCCGCGGCTGATGCGAACCAGAAAGCGATCGAGTCGCCCATGGTCGGTACCTTCTATACCAAACCGAGCCCGGACGCCAAGGCGTTCGTTTCGGTGGGTGATAATGTAGGCCCCGATACGGTGGTGTGCCTTGTCGAAGCGATGAAGGTCTTCAACGAGATCAAGGCCGAGCAATCGGGCGTGGTCGAGAAGATCCTCGTGACCGACGGCGATGCCGTGGAGTTCGGTCAGCCGCTGATCGTGCTCAAGTGAACCCTTTGGACCACACCGTGGCGACGGGCGCGCCGGTGGGCGTCTGGCCCTCGTTGTGCGCCGCCTGCATTGAGAGTTGAATCATGTTCAAACGCGTGTTGATTGCAAATCGTGGCGAGATCGCCCAGCGGATCATCCGGGCCTGTCGCGAGTTGGACATCGAAACGGTCTGTGTCTACTCGACGGCTGACAAGGACGCTCCGTACCTGCGTGATGCCGACGAAGCGATCTGCATCGGTCCGGGCCCGTCGAAGGACTCGTACCTGAACATCTCGCGCATCATCAGTGCCGCCGAGGTGACCAACGCCGATGCGATCCACCCTGGCTACGGGTTCCTGAGCGAGCGTGCGGAGTTCAGCGAGATCTGCCGGGACTGCAAGATCGAGTTCATCGGCCCGAGCCCGGAGGCGATGGGCAAGCTGGGCGACAAGGTTGAGGCCAAGCGGTATGCCAAGGCCGCGGGCGTGCCCGTGTTCCCCGGCTCAGAGGGCGCGATCGAGGAGATCGAAGAGGCGGTCGAGGTTGCCAATGAGATCGGCTACCCCGTGATCATCAAGGCGGCGGCCGGCGGCGGTGGACGCGGGATGCGGATCTGCCGCAACGAGGCGACGCTGCGTGCCAATGTGGGCAAGGCGCAGCAGGAAGCGCTGGCGGCGTTTGGCAACGGGGCGGTGTTCATTGAGAAGTTCCTCGAGCACGCTCGCCATGTTGAAGTCCAGACGATCGGCGACAAGCACGGCAACGCGATTCACCTGTGGGAGCGGGATTGCTCGATGCAGCGTCGTCATCAGAAGGTGATCGAGGAAGCACCGGGCCCGAACATCGAGCGGAAGAAGATCGAGAAGATCTGCGAGTCGGCGGCCAAGCTTGTCAAGAGCGCCCAGTACAGCGGTGCGGCGACGGTCGAGTTCCTGATGGACGACAAGCAGAACTTCTACATGCTTGAGGTGAACACGCGTGTGCAGGTCGAGCACCCGGTGACGGAGATGATCACGGGCGTGGATATTGTGAAGATGTCGATCATGGTTGCCGCGGGCGAGAAGATCCCGTACAAGCAGAAAGAGATCAAGGTCCACGGCCACGCGATCGAGTGCCGCATCTGTGCCGAGGATCACACCAAGGACTTCCGCCCGAGCGCGGGGCTGATCGAGAACTACCGGGCCCCGGGCGGGCTGGGGGTTCGGATGGACAGCCATGTGTGCGCCGGGTACCGTGTGCCTCCGAACTATGACTCGATGATCGGGAAGCTGATCGTCTGGGGCGAGGACCGCGAGGCGGCGATCAAGCGTGCGTCGCGAGCGTTGCACGAGTTCGAGGTTGGCCCGATCAAGACGACGATCCCGCTGCACGCGGAGCTGATGAACAACACCGACTTCAAGAAGGGCGGGGTTGATATTCATTATCTGGAGCGGTGGCTGAAGGGGTGATCAGACGAATCGCCACAGAAGATACGCGGCGCTGAACGCGGACAGGAACACAATCGACGCGATGCTGTAGACACGCATGGCCAATCCTGGGCGTGCGTTTTCTGGTGCGTGGCGGGTAATGACGAGGTAGTTGATCAGGGCGAGGATCGGGGCGGTGAGGAAGCTGAGGGTGGTGGCGAGGTCGACCATGGTCTTCATGCTCTTGAGCGAGAAGAGGATGATGCCCATGGCGATGAGTGCTTGAACGATGACCCAGAAGGCGTAGCCGCGTTGCTTTGTGTCCTCGTGCGGATCGGTGTCACGGATGGCCTGGGTGAGGCGGTGCATGGCGCGGGGGAAGGCGTCGAGGACGACGAGTGTGGTGGAGAGCATGGTTGTCAGCGCGGCGATGGCGATGAGGGGGATGCTCCATCGTCCGAGGGTGTCGGCGTAGGTGCCGATGAGCTGCTGGACGAAGCCGGCGCCGTCTTTGAGTTCGTCGACCCGGCCGTGCATGACCAGTGCGCCCAGGGCGAGGAAGAGGACGGCAACGCCCCCGGCGAGGATGTAGCCGAAGCGGAAATCGAAGATCGCCTCGCGGAGGTTGGCTTGGCGTTGGTGGATGCGCTGGTGTTCCTGAACCCAGATGGAGTTCCAGACCGCGGAGTCGATGGGGATGGGCATCCAGCCCATGAAGGCCAGGAGGAAGGCGAAGTTGGCGCTCCCCCACCACGGCGGGGTGTCGTCGGGGATCGTGCGTGGCGAGGACTTGGTCAGCGCGATGACGACGGCGGCGAGGGTGGAGAGGAGGAGAACGGTCATCACGATCTTCATCGTGCACTCGAGGGTGCGGTATTTGCCCAGCAGGAGGATGAGCAGGCAGACGGCGATGATGATGGCGCTGAGGGTTTGGGGGGTGATCGAACCGGAGTCGGGGAAGTAGACGCCGAGCAGGTACTGGGCGATGGCGGCGGAGACGACGGTGAGGGCGGCCATGATGATGAACATGGAGCCGAAGTTGACGATGGCGCAGAGCCAGACGGCCCATTTCCCGAGGCGTCGGTAGCCCTCGACGAGGTCCTCGTGGGCGCTGGCGGCGTAGCGTGGGCCGAACTCGAGGAAGGGGTACTTGGTGATGCAGGCGACGAGGAGGACGGCGAGCATCCCGAAGCCGAACCCGGCGCCGGCGCGGGTGGATTGGATCAGGTGCGATGCGCCGATCGCGGCCCCTGCCAGGAGGATGCCCGGTCCGATGGCCTGGAGCATGGTGCGCATGGAGACCGGGCGGCGCGGTGTGGGTGTTGTCGGTTGTGGGTCTGCTTCCATGCGTGCGTATCCCGGCGTGAGCAGGCGAATGTATCAGATCATGGGTGGTGCTGCCAGTGGGTTTGGTGAGGTCGGGTGAGGGGGCAAAGAAAAGCAGCCGGGCGATATCCCGGCTGCTTGGTGGGTTGATTTGATCGGGTTTGCGATCGGGCTGTGTTTAGGCGCGTCGGCGTGTGGCGCGGACGCCGCCCATGACACCGAGCAGGCCCAGGCCGGCCCAAGCGGCGGTTGGCAGCGGGACGACACCGACATAGAAGTTGTCCAACGATGCGAATGATGCACCGTCTGCTGTCGAAATGAGGATCGTGGAGATCGCGACGCTGGAGGTGAAACCTCGGAAATCGGTTGGTCCGCTGGTTGTGAAGGTCGTGGATGTGCCGTCGCTGAGCAGGATGGTGATATCAGTGGCAACGGGGTTGAAGTTTACATCGGTTGCCCAGAAGTTGCCGCCGATGACATTGACGGCGGATCCCGTGAAAGTCACCTCGATTGCATCGTTTGCATCGGTGATCGACACGAAACCGGCGCCGTTGAACAAGTTCGTCGATTCAGCAGCGACTGTGTAGCTGAAACTGTTGTACGCGGCGTTGATATCTGCGGTGGAGTTCGCAGTTACGGTTGAGAAATCATTCACGAAGTAGTTCGAGCCGATGTCGGCCAGGAATGACGCGCTGTCGTTGTACACCGTGCCGGCGTTTGCCAGCGGTGCAACGACGGCCAGTGCGGCGGCTGTTGTTGTGAGTCTGATCATCATCTATCCCCATTTGCACTGCGTGCTTCGTCCCAAGCCGAAAACCGAATACGGCGTGGTTGTGTGTGGGTCCAGTATAGACGAAGTGTCTGTTTTTCGAAACCGCATTGTGCGCGAATTATCGGTTCATTCACAGTCGCGGAGGGCGTGCATGAGGTTTCTATGCGTGATTATCGGACGAAGATCCAGGTTGGCCGCATTGCCTATAGGCAAGATTGAGCACGAACAGGACCGGGCATCAATCGCAAAATAAACAGGGGGCAGGTGGCCCTCTCCTCCACCCGCCCCACTGCGTCTCTCTCTCGTCTCCGCTGTCGTCAGCGGGTCATCGGCGGCGGCGGCGGGCAATGCCCAGACCGGCCACCCCGAGAATCGCCAGCCCACCCGGCGTCGGCACGCTCGGTGCGAAGGTATCGAGCGTGATGTATTCGCCGCTGAGCAGGTTGATGCGGACGGAGCCCGTGTTGTCGTAGTCCATCGCCTCGGTGCGAGCGAAGAAGAACTTCGATTCGTCGACGGCGTTGGGCATATCAGCCGTGAACAGGTAGCCCAGGGCGACATCGTCGGCGGTGCGGGACGCGTGGGTCGGGCCCACTTCGCCTAAACCGTCGACCCGCCACTCGACCCCCACGGACCATCCCTCGAAGCCCGTGACGACGACTGACGAGATCTCGCCGATCCCTGAGATATCGCGGATACGCCAGGAGAAATCGAGTTCCCCTGTGTCGTGGCGCTGGGCCACCCGTGACTGGATGCTGGCGTGGAATGTCGAGCCGGCGGCATCGACGATGCTGAAGTCCTGAAGCCAGTCATTCAGGATGGTTGCGCCCAGCGACGGGTCTTCGGCGTGGGTGATGCCCGTGAGGGGCAGGGTGTCGCCGGCGAAGATGTCTGTGACCGCCGCTGATGCGTGCGACTGTGCCATGATTGCGGCGGCTGCGATGGTGTATGTGCTGAGTCTCATGTGATTCCTCTGTTCGGTTGTGGTCTCTCTGTAAGACAAAGCGAGAGAACACCGAGTCAGGGGACATGATGATTCAAGATTTTTCACCTTTTTGTTCTGGGGCCTCAGCACCCCTTCGCATGCGGATGCCGTGGATCTCGTCGGCGTAGTAGTCGGCGAGGATGGCGATGGGCTCGAAGCCGAGGGATTCGTAGAGGGTCATGGCGGGCGTATTGTCCGCTCGGACCTCGAGATAGACGCGTTGGATGCCCGCGTCGCCCAAGCGGTCGATGAGGGTCTGGACGAGGGTTCGGCCGATGCCGCGGCCTTTGGCGGGGTGGGCGACGGCGACGCCGTAGATTCGTCCTGAGCGCCATCGTCGGTGGTTTCGGATGAGTGCGACGGCCCAGGCGAGCACCCTGCCCTGCCCTTCGGCTTGTTCCTCGGCAACGAGGACGATTGCTCGTGGGTTGTCGATGAGGCGTTTGATCTGGCGGGCGCTGAACTGGTCGTCGTCGATGAAGGCGCTGGCCTCGATCTCGACGAGCTGGTTGGCATCTGCTCTGACGGCGTGCCTGATGGTGATCCCTGAGCCGGGCTTGAGCAGCGGCGCGTTCGGATCGATGGCGACGGTTCGCAGCGTGCGGACCATGTTGTGTTCCACGCCCATGACCTCGGGGATGGTGGTTCTTGAGAGCATGGCCTTGGGGATCATGCGTGATGGGCGGTAGCTGGTCTTGGTGTATCGCAGCGACTCGATGCCCCAGTCGTCGCCGACATTGATCTCGGCGACATCGGGGAAGGCGATCTCGCAGAACTTGGAAAAGATGAACTGGGGCGCACCGTCGGCATCGGGGTCGGTTTTTTCGACATAGATGACGGCTTGGTCGGGTGTGAGGCGCTGACCGATGGTGAATGCAACGAGCTTGCCCGATGTGCGGACGAGCAATGAGTCAAGCCTGAGGATGTGGAGGTGCTCGAGCATGCACAGGGTGAAGGACTCATCCCGCTTGCGGAGGATGTCGGTGCCGATGAGGCGTTCGTTGGCCTCGCCCTCGTGGCGTTCGTCGCCGGCGCGACGCCAGTGTTTGAGCAGGGCCCGGCAGTCGTCGAGGTCGGCATCGGTGATGGGCGCAACGGTGATGTCCTGCTGTTCTCGTTCAAATCGGTTTCGCAGCTTGCGTTTGCCCTTGAGATCGCCGCCGGCCAGATCGACCATGGCCTGGCGGGGGTAGATGTAGTCGCCGGGCATGGCGGTGGTTGAGAGTTTCATTGGCATGGCGTGCTGGATTTTCAGCAGTACCTCGTCGGGGACATACTCGATGCGTGCGTGTTCGCTGCGGTCGGGGCCGTTGGCTTCGTCCATGATTTGGAAGCACTGCTCGATGCACGCAGCGAGTCGATGGTCGGCTTCGGGCGAGAGTGGCAGCGGCGGGCACATCATGGTCAGGTCGCCGTCGGCGGCGCTGAAGAGGCAGAGGTGGTCCTCGATCACACAATGCGTCATCGCGAGCGCCTCGCACCAGCCAAGGCAGATCGCGAAGGTGGTGTCGGAGATGGGTTCCTGCAGCGATGCGAAGGCAGCGCAGAACAGCGGCTCGTCCTCGAGTCGGATCGGCGTGCGCGTGTGGTGCGGGTTGGATGTGGGTTTTGCGGGCGTCACCCGCGTGGGTTTGGGTCGATCGTCGTCTTGGTCGGATCGGTGGTTCGGGTTGTTCATGGCGGCGGGATGCCTACCTCGTCATCGGCGTTGGCCGGGGACTTGTGCCGCGCTGGGTCATCGGACCGGTGGTGTTCACGGCGCGCAGAGGATATCGCATATCCCCCCGTCCGAGTCAAGGGGGGTTGGCAAGGGGGGCAGAATTAAAAACCGGGCGTCCTGAGGACGCCCGGCGGGGTTGATCGCTTGGGTTGCCGCGAGATCGGCGGGTCAGCTGCGCTTCATGGAGCGGCGAGCGCCCATGAGCCCGAGCATCCCGAGCCCGGCCCATGCGGCCGGTGGCAGGGGGACGACCGCCAGGTTGCTGGTGGTGCCCACATAGAGGTTATCCATGGTGGCGAAGCGTGGGACGATGAATCCGAAGGCACGGATCTCGACGCTGGTGATCAGCACATCGGAGGTGTAGCCGTAGAACGCGCCGGGCCCGCCCGAGGGGAATGTCTCGGTGGTGCCGTCGCTGAGCGTGACGATCATGAGTGCCCCGGCAGGGTCGAAGTCAGGATCAGTTGCCCAAACATTGGCACCGATGGCGTGGACATTGTCCGAGGTGAAGTTGATGACGATCGAATCGAAGTTGGAGGCGGTCGAGATGACGCCGCCCTCGTTGTAGAGACCCGATGTGGGGATGGCCCCGGTGGTGATCTCATAGGCGAAGGTACCGAAGTCGTAATCCAACGAATCGACCGGGCCGTCTGAGACGGAGCTGAAATCGTTGTATGTGAAGCCAGCGCCCATCTCGGCCATGAGTGCTGCTTCGCTCAGGTGGACATCACCGGCGAACGCGCCGGCGGTGATCGATGCGACCGCGATGGTCATGATTGCTTTGGTTTGCATTCCGCTCTCCGATTGTTGAAAGTATCAATCCAGTTGCTCAGTTTCTGTCGGGCCAATAGCTTCGTGCACTCCCTCTGGCACCAAGTCATCGATCACGCAGGGCGGTCTATCCCGACAGCGGGCCAATCGTACCCCCGCAAAAACCCAACGCAAAGTCGAAATCCGAGCATTCATGCAATAACAATGGGCAAAGCAACCCGTGCTTTACCCATTGTGATATATCGGTGTGGACTTTGCTTTATCGGTCAGTCGTCTGTGGGGCTGATCTGATCCTGATCTGGAGCGAGATTCATCGGGAGTGCGCCGATGCGTTGCCCCTGCTCATTGAGTACCACGAAGGCGGGCTGGTCGTCGATGGTGGTGAAGCCGCCGATGGACAGGGACTGTCGGGCCTGCTCCTGTGTGAGCATGAGCTGGTTTGGAGCTGAGGATGACGCGTGGGCGCTGGCGGGCCCGCCGAGGTGGGCGGCCAGGGAGATCAGCAGCAGCACGCCGCAGGCGATGCTGGCGAACCGCCATGTGTCGCGGTTATCGCCGAAGGTCGCGAGGGTGGTGGTCGTGGGTTCGCTCATGCGTGCCTCCAATCGGTGCGGTGGTTGTGAGCGATATCGACCCGTTTCTGAGGGAGGTTCAGCGGGATGTGTGGGGATCCGCAACGGGGCAAAAAAACAACCGCTCGGGTGGGTCGCCCGAGCGGTGTTATCGATTTGGGTTGTGTTCCCGGCCAGGACCGGTAATCAGTTCCCAGCTTCATATCTCGTCATCAGGCGCGACGACGACGGGTGGCGCCCAGGCCAGCCAGCCCCAGCAGTGCCGCGGCACCGGGGGTTGGGACCGCAGTGCCGACAATCAGGTTGTCCATGGTCGCCCAGTAGGGTGTACCCGTGACATCATCGATGGCATCGATGAAGATGCTGTCGATGGCGATGTCCGAGGTGAAGCCACGGAAGTCCGAAGGACCAGTGGAAACGAAGCTCTCGCTGGTGCCATCGCTGAGGGTGATGGTCACATCGGTGCCGGTGGGGAAGACGAGGATATCGGTGGCCCAGAAGTTCCCGCCGACTGCGGTGACATTGCCGCTGGTGAAGGTCACCAGGATGCCGTCGGTCGCGTTGTTGGTCGAGATCAGGCCTGTGTCGTTGTAGAGGCCGCCGAGGACGGGGCCGTCGGCGCTGACGGTGTAGCTGTAGCCGCCGCTGCTGTAGCTCAGGTCGGGGCTGGCGCCGGGGACGGCGTCATCAAAGGCGTTGGTGTACGAATCTGAGAGTGCACCGAGGAAGGATGCCGAATCGGTAAACACATCACCCATAGCTGCCGTGCTCAAGGCACAGACGGACAGTGTTGCAATCATGCGTGTGGAAATCATATCTCTTTCTCTCTTTCTGCAAATCTGCGAGAAGTTCTACATAACTCCTGTATTTTCCTCCAAATCGACCCATGATTTGGAGTGCTCGATTCCTGACACGAGCCAAGAGCAGCCTACATTATCTCCGATTTTGATTCGAATTTCAAATGGATAATCATGCCAGATACGGACGAATTATCGCCCCTGATACAAACGCCACCCGAATATCCGCGATATTCGTCGGCTTTCCAGTCAGGGATATGGGGCGATGGATGCTGTGGGGCAAAAAAACAACCGCTCGGGTGGGTCGCCCGAGCGGTGTTTGCCTATTGGCAGAGAGAGAAAGAGAGTTTGTGTAACGCGAGACCGTGTCGGTCAGGCGTGGTTTTCAGTTTCGTGCCAGCGTTTTCCGCTGACCCTTGGAAAGTACATCAGGTTTGTTGATGTGCCAGTCAATCGGGTCGTTTTTCTTGGACCTTGAGGGGGAGATCGCGATTTATGCCCATAAGAACGCGGTTTTTGGCTTTCAAAAAAGTGTGCCCAAACTGCTGGGAGGCATAGGATTGTGACCGCGATGCGTGCCCCCGCCCTGGGATGAACCGAGGCGAGTGGAAGAGCAGGGTCATCGCGTCAAGGAACGAACAACATGACGACCGCAACCGCGACCGATCTGGCCATCAACGGCGGAACACCCGTCTTTGACACGAATGTCCCCTTCATGGCCGTCGGGCTGACCAAAAAAGACATCGCCGCCGCCAACGAGGTGCTCGAGTCGGGCATGCTGCGGGCCGCGAGCAAGTGCGCTGCGTTTGAAGAGCAGTATGCCGCGATCAGCGATGCCAAGATCGGGCTGACCTGTGCCAACGGCACCTGTGCCCTGCAGCTGGCGTACGGTGCGCTGCTTGAGCCGGGCGACGAGGTCATCACCCCGGCGTGGACCTATATCGCGACCGTGTCGATGCTGGTGGCGGCCGGTGCCAATGTCGTCTTCTGCGACTGTCTTGAGGACAGCTACCAGGCCGACCCCAACGACATCGAAGCGAAGATCACGCCCAAGACCAAGGCGATCGCCGTCACCCATCTCTACGGCATCCCCGTCGACATCGACGCGATCCAGGCCATCGCCGACAAGCACGGGCTCAAGGTGATCTACGACAGCGCTCAAGCGCATCTGGCCGAGTACAACGGCAAGGGCATCGGCGCCTACGGCGACGCGTGCACCTACTCGTTCTACGCAACCAAGAACCTCGGCACGGGCGAGGGCGGCATGGTCACGGTCAACGACGAGGAGCTAGCCAAGAAGATCGGCCTTCTCCGCTCGCACGGCGAGACCGACAAGTACCTGCACGAGTCGATCGGGTTCAACTACCGCATGAACGACATCACGGGCGCCATCGGGCTGAGCAAGCTCGAGGACCTGCCCGGGCAAACGAACCGTCGGCGCGAGGTCGCGGACCTGTACGCCTCACGCATCGACGCGATCGAGGGCGTGAACCGCCCGGTGCCCACCAAGGGCAGCAACCCGGCGTGGCACCTGTACACCTGCCGACTCGATCTTGACAAGCTCAGCTGCACGCGTGACGAGTTCTGCGCGGCGTTGATGAAGGAGGGCGTGCCCAGCGCGGTGCACTATCCCAAGCCGTTGACGAAGCAGCCCGCGTTCAAGGACATCGCGGCCAAGACCGGCCCGATGCCCGTATCGGAGAAGCTGGCGGCGAGCGTGTTCTGCATCCCGATTCACCAGAACCTGAGCGATGAGCAGGTGAATGGGGTGTGCGATGCGTTGGCGAAGGTGGCGGACGCGTTTCGGAAGTGATTCCGGGTTGAGTTTGAAGATTGAAGCCGCGGCTGGGAGGTCACGGTTTTTTCATGGGGATGAAGAAGGGACCACAGAGCACACCGAGTACACAGAAGGGAGAGCGAAGGGGGAGAAGGTGTAGAGATCTGGGTGCCACTACTCGCGGCTTGACGCGCAGTAGTGCTCTTGGGTGAGGAACGAAGACACTACTGCGCCGAAGACGGCGAGTAGTGGTACCCGTTCCTGCTTTAACTGCGTTGTGGTTCAGAAAAAGCTCAGGTTTAACTCCGTGTGCTCATCGACTTTGATCTCTGCACGCGGAACACTGACTTTGTGCTGCATCTCACTTCGGTATTCATCCCGAACGATTCGTTGAATATCAACCAGTTGCAGCGATCTCTGCAGTTGCAACTTCTCTTCCGCCCACCGATCGAAGAGACCACGCAGAGTCAAATCATTGACTGGTTTTGATACGACCATGTGCCTTGCTGACAACCAGCTGAGAAAAACTACAACGAGTATCAGCCACATGAAAACAAACCACATGGCGACAATCGGATTGTCTTTCGTCACCAAGCCTGCGACACTTGCAATCGGCAATAATGAAAGCACGAGCAGAATGGTAAAACAGTAAGCGGCTCGATTGCTCAGATTTGTTGCCGGCAATCTACCGTCTAGATTTCGAAGTTTGCCATAGGCCCTGTGCCATGTTGAGGATTTGGACCTCAATAGGCTTTCGATATCAGTGTCAATCTCAGACACGACAATCGGCTCGCTCAAGACACCTTTCAAGTAAGAGTTGAGCTGCTGAAGATGCGAAACATGCCGGTCATAATCAGGCGAAAGCTGATGACTCACCTCCCATTGCAACTGCTTGAAAATCACATCTTCAAGCCCGCCAACAGTTGTGATCTTCTCTTTCTTCAAAGCAAGAAAATGAAGCCCTGATAGTCCCGTTATCTCTTCCACGCGATTGTAAAACTCTGATCCCAACAGTGGTGGCTTGTGTTCCTTACTCATCACACCACCCGCGCAATCACCGCCTCGGTGCCCGGGCCGGCGCGCAGTGAGCATTCCTTCGCGATGGACGCGGGGATCAGCACCGTCTGACCCGGCTGGAGCTGGTGCTCGGCATTATCCGTCGCGATCGAGGCACCCATGGTCTTGAGCAGCATCACCACGATCGGTGTGTTGCGGTCGTCGTTGGGCGCGACGAGGGGGACCGATTCGCAGCTGGCGCTGACGATGTCGATGGTGTAGAAGTCCGTATCGGCGACGCGGTGGCGGGTGCTGCCGATCCTGGGAGGCATGGCGGACATGTTGGCCATGTCGTCGGCGAGGAAGGCCTCGGCCTGCTCGGCCACGGGTGGATGCTCGAAGCTGGCGCACTCGACCGCCTGATCCACATGCAGTTCGCGTCCTTGGCGGGCGTATTCCTTGGCCCAGTCGTAGACGCGGAAGGTGGTGTCGCTCGGCGTTTGGATCTCGGCGACGAGGACGCCCGCGCCCAGGGCGTGGACGGTGCCGGAGGGGAGGGTGTGGCAGTGGCCCGGCACGGCCAGTTCGGTGCGCATGATGTTGGGGACGGTGCCGTTCTCGATGGCGGCCTTGAGGTCGTCGGCGGTGACGCCCTCGTTGAAGCCCTTGTAGATCACGGGCGGGTTGCCCTGTTCGTCGGGCTGGGCGTCGAGGATGAACCAGGACTCGGTTTTGAGGTGGGCATCAGGGTGGGCCTGTGCGTAGGCGGGCGACGGGTGGACTTGGATGCTCAGGTGTTCGCGGGCGTCGAGGTATTTGACGAGGAGGGGGAAGCCGCCGGTTTGGGTGGGCTTGGCATCGCCGAGGAGATCGGTGCCCCACTGCTTCATGGCATCGGCGATGGTTTGGCCTTTGAGGTCGCCGTTGACGATTGCAGAGTGGGCGCTGTCGCCCCCGCCGCCGGAGGCGCTGGTGGAAGCCAGGTCTGCCAGTTCCCATGATTCGCCCGTCGGTCCGTCGGCCGGGAGGTGCTTGCCGTACTCTGCCAGGCGTCGCCCGCCCCAGACCTTGGGTTTGAGGATGGGCTCAAGAATCAGCGGGTAGGGAGTGGTGCTCATGCATGCATGGTATCGCGCTCGGTTCACACGGGCAGGAGCGTGTGTTCTTCATCGTCGTGGCCCGGGTCGGAGGCGCTCTGGGCGTCCTCGATCGCGCGCCGGAGCCCTTTGGCCCAACCCGTGTTGCGTGTGTCGAGGATCGTCACGCGGCGTTTGCGCTGCTTGCTGGGTTTGGTCAGCCAGTGGCGGGCGATCAGCGAGAAGCGATCGAGCTGGGGTTGATCAAAGCCCATCGGAGAGCGGTACGCGCTGAGCAGGGCCGGGAGGGATTCGAGCAAGTCGTTGTCGAGCAGCTCGATCGAGCAGATCGGCTGGCATCCCTGGGCGTTCAAGACCCAGCACTGGGCCCAACCGGGACGGAGGGCGGGCGTAACGATGACGCAGAAGAAGTCGTGGAGCGAGGCGGCGCAGGCGAGGGTATCTCGGGGCAGGGCGTTGACGCGATCGAGGCGGCGCTTGAGCCCGGCGGCGGCTTCGAAGTCGTGGGCGCTGCTGGCCCGCTGCATGTCGGCCTTGATGCTTGCTTGCCAGGTGTCGAGCCCGAGACTGGCGGCGTTGAGGGCCTTGGCGAAGCGCTGGTGGTAGGCGTGCATGGGCTCTGAGCCGTCACATGCGGCTGGGCATCGGCCCATTTCCTTGTACGCGCACGGGGTGCCCTTTGGGGCCAGGGCGAGCTGCTTGGGGAATCGGCAGAGTTCGTCGAGGTCGTCGAGGGCCTCGCCGAGCTGCTGTGCGGATTTGCTGGTCAGACAGGGGCCGATGACGCGTTCGTTGGGCTGGTGGTCCAGAGCCGTGGTCTCGGCGGTGCGCCAGGTGCCGGTGTCTGGGTTCATCACGAGCAGGGCGCGTCGGTTCTGGTGGGTGATCTTGGTGTAGAGATCGGGGTCGGCATCGCGGCTGCGTTCGAGGACGAGCAGGTCGGACTCGAACGCCGATCCCGTCGGGTGGGCAATGACCTTGGCGGTGATGGGTGCCAGGTCGGCGCTGGGGCGTTGCTCACCGGTTTCGTTGAGGCGCTGGGCGATGAACTCGCGCATGTTGCCGGTGGCGGCGAGCAGGATCACCCGCTGGTCGGCCGATTGGAACTCGACGACGCCGCGGTGTGGAGGGAAAAAACAAGACACGCGTCCCGACTCATCGGGAGGCGTGTCTTGCTTGAAATCGCATAGGTGCGTGATGGCGTGCTGGAGGTTGAACACGCGTCTTTAGCGTTCGAACTCGCCGATACGCATGCCTGAGATCCGAGCTTCGAAGCAGACCTGGTCGTCGACGATGCCCTGGATATCAGAGATGAATCGACGATCGGACGCCTTGACGACATCGCAGAGCAGGAAGAGTTCCTGGCCCACTGTGACCGAGCGTCGGAACGCGGCGTTCTCGATACGGAGGAAGGCCGCCAACTGCGGGTTCTTCTGCTGGCAGTTATAGAGGTAGCAGCTGAGCTGCGCCCCTGCCTCGACCATGAGGACGCCGGGGAGCATGGGCTTTCCCGGGAAGTGCCCGCGAACCCAGAACTCGTCGCCCTTGATCTTCATGGCGCCGATGCCGGTGAGCGCGCTATCGCTGGACCAGACGATGCGATCGAGCAGGGCCATTTCCTGGCGATGCGGGATCATATCGAACATGGCGTCGCGATTGGCAACGGTCGCGCTCAGGTCGATGCCGTTGAGATCGAACAGCAGCGCTCGGTCGAAGCGAGACGAATCCTGTGGTTTCGATGTTGTTGGCGTGGCGGACATGGATGATGCTCGCTCTGGTGTTCGAGACACGGGTTAGAGGCGAAAAACTCAATCGGTGCGTGACTCGAGCATTTCCTTGCGGATGTCCTGAGCGACATTCTTGATGTCCTGCATGGCCTTGCGAACGCGGGTGCCCGCGGCCTTGTTGCCACCCTTGGCTTTGTTGTAATCCTCGCGGCAGGATTCGGTGAGCTGCATCATTTTATCGAGTAGGTCCATATGGGCACTCCCTTTCTACGAGTCGCCGAGCGTGTGTGTCCCGGGCGATCACTGCTGGTTCTGCGACGATCCATCGCCGCGTGGTCGGGCTATCTTACCCGAAAAACGCGGGTAGAAGTCGCTCAAGCGTGGTTCGTGCAGCTTTTAGGTAGACAGGGTCGCCTTCTGTTCGCAAAAAGGCCGGTGCTGAGGCGGCCATGAGCACCCTTCGGACATCCGCCAGGGCGATCTCGTCGTCATTTGCCGGGAGCCCGATGGCCCTTCTGGTGCTCGTCAGGGTGCCCAGCGGGTCGATGCCGCAGAGCTGGTCTTCGCGTCCCCAGAAGAGGCGTTCCATGTAGAGCGCATCCTCGATCCAGCAGCCCGGAGCGATGAGCGCCAGGTCGATGAGGGTGCAGTGCCCATGCAGATTTGGGTCATCGATCTGGCGTCGCATCGCGTTGTGCGGGTGCAGATCGTGGTGGCACCAGGTATCGATGGGGCGTCGCTGCCACATGGCGGTGAGATCGTCGAGGTAGCGTTGGGTCTTGGCGAGCCATTCATCCCATTGCTGGGCATCAGGAATGGCGTTGTTGCAGACCGCTTCCCGTCCGTCTTCGATGAGCCGAGCCCAGTTCGGTGCCCGTGGGCTTCGTTCGGGCTCGATGGCGCGTTCGAGGATGGCGGCGGCGTGGAACTCGGCGGCTGTCTCGAACATCGCCCAGAGGGCCGAATCGGTGCGCTCCATGGCGATGGGCGGGTTTGAAAACCGTTCCATGACGATCCAAGCCAAGTCGTAGCCACCCAGCTCAAAGCCGGCGGCGAGTACGCGTGGCGTTGGAAGGGACATGGAATCTGGGCTGTCCCACTCGTCCGGGCGGATGAGTCCCAGACGCTTGGTCCAGAAGTATTCGGTGTAGCCGATGGGCATTTTGACGACGCAGGGGATCTCGCGGGTCTTGCCGGTGCTTGTTTTGAGCCGCCAGGTCGCGTACCCGGTGCCGGCGCCGCCGTGCTGCCAGTCGGCCTTGAACCAAGAGACGGGGCCAAGATGTCCTCGGCATGCGTGATGCAGGATCGGCTCGAGCGTGCTTGCCAGCGATTGTCCGTCAAGCTCAGGCATCGTCTCCTCAGTTCCTTCTCGGGCTGATACCAGGATCCGTTCTTAGTGTACCGCATCGATCGCCCGGCAGAGCGCCTCAACTCGATCAGGAGGCAGCGCATCGATGCGATCGGTGGGTTTCACCCCTTCGGGCCAATCGATTGGTTGCTTGGCAAGCTTGTTGACGACCCCAGCGAGCTGCTTTCTTCTGGACTGGAACAACTGCTGGGTGATCTCGGCAAAGGCGGTCCACCACTGCGGGTCGGCGGGGCGATCGGGGTTGCGGGTCCAACGCATCATGGCGCTGGCGACCCCGGGCTGGGGCCAGAAGCACCCGGGGGGGAGCTTGGCGATGGTCCCGACCGATCCGAGCTGCTGGGCGATGACGCTGATGGTGCCGAAGGCCTTGGTGGAGCTGTGTGCGTTGAAGCGCTGGACGACCTCGTGCTGGATGGTGACGAAGAGCCCGGTGCAGTTCGGGTGCTGGGTCATCAGTGCGAGCATGAGGGGCGTGGCGGCGCTGTAGGGCAAGTTGGCGACGAGCTTGAAGGGCTCGGTCCCCATGGCTTCGATGATCTCTGGGTTCAGGGCGCGTTTGCCGGCGAGGCAGTCGCCCTCGATGAGGGTGAAGCGGTCGGGGTGCTGCTCGCCCAGGGTCTCGCGGAGCAGCTGGGCCAGGGCGTTGTCGAGTTCGCAGGCGACGAGGTGCACGCCCCGATCCAGCAGCTCAACGCTCAGTGCGCCGGTGCCGGGCCCGACCTCCAGCACGCGATCGCCCGATTGGATCTCCGCATCGTCCACGAGCTTGCGGATCATGTTGTGATCGGTCAGGAAGTTCTGCCCCAAGGCCTTCTTGGGCGGGTGCCCGGCTCGTTCGAGCAGCTCGCGTATCTCGCTGAGTGTCTGCATGCTCAGCGCTCCAGTGTGTGCAGGGTGTTGTTGAGGATCGCGTCGATGGCGATCGCGACGCCGTCTTCGGTGTTGCTCGCGGTGTTGTACCTGGCGTGGGCTCGCACCTGTTCGACGGCGTTGCCCATGGCGATGCCCACGCCCGCCTGCTCCATCATGGGGACATCGTTCACCTGATCGCCGATCGCGCCGACGCGCTGGGGGTCGATGTCGTGCTTCTTGAGGTACCAGCTGATGGCGGCCCATTTGTTGATGCGGTGGGCGAAGAGTTCGAGGATGTGGACGATCTTCCCATCATGGGCATCGGGCATCACGCATGGGAAGTCGTAGAGCCAGACCTGATCGCCCAGCAGGTCGATGATCTGCTTGGAGACGGGGTTGCTGATCTCGCTCTCGGCGCACATACCCACGCGGACGCTGTGCTCGGGGTGCTTGTCGCCATGGGCGTGGGGTGCGTAGTTGACACGCAGCTTGTGGTCGTCGAACCACCACTTGGTGATGGGGTGGATGGGGTGCGCATCGTCCGAGTCGAGCACGAGGTAGTCGTATTGGATGTCGCTCGGGTCCTTCATCACCAGCGCCGGGCAGCCCACATCGTGGAACAGGTCGGTCGCGGCGGTGACGACCTCGTGGCTCAGGGTGAATCGGTGCAAAGTCTTGCCCGTGGTTGGGTCGGCGATGATCGAGCCGCCGGCGACCATGACCGGGTCGCGCTGGTCGATCGCTTGGATCGCGTTGATCGATTCGCCCAGCCCGCGTCCGGTGCAGACGAGCACGGTGATGCCCGCGTCGCGTGCGCGTTGGACCGCTTCGATATTGCGTTGTGAGACCCTGTGCGACGGGTCGAGCAGCGTCCCGTCGAGGTCGATCGCAAGCACATCGATCCCGGGCTTTGTGGGTGTTGGGGTGGTCGCCATGGTTGAGGATATGCCCGGGCTCGGAGATCAGTGCTCGGTATGGCAGACCGATTCGGCGCCGGGGCCGAGACTGATCGCGTTCTTGCCCTGACGCTTGGATTCCATGGCACACTGGTCGGCAGATTCCAGCAGCGAGGCGGCATCGTGCCCGTCCCATGGGTAGCTGGCCAGCCCGCCGGAGATCGTGAGCGTGCCCATTGCTTCTGCACCGAGCTTCGGGAAGCGGTGCTGGCAGACCTGCTTCTGGAACCGCTTGGCGATCTGGTAGATCGATTCGAGCGGCTTGCTGCTGGGATCGCGTGGGCCCTGGGGCTCGTAGAAAATCACGGCGAACTCGTCGCCACCGACGCGGCAGACCCGGTCGGAGGGTCGGATGACGGATTTGAGCAGCTTGACGGTCTCGGCGAGGATCTCATCGCCCGCGGCGTGGCCGTAGGTATCGTTGTAGTGCTTGAACGAGTCGATGTCGAAGATCATCACGGTCAGGGGTCGTCGCGCCAGGCGTGACTGGTCGATCGCG
Organism: Phycisphaerales bacterium UBA3190; assembly: GCA_002364005.1. Taxonomy (GTDB): domain Bacteria; phylum Planctomycetota; class Phycisphaerae; order Phycisphaerales; family UBA1924; genus UBA1924. The sequence continues at coordinate 5,495 of DEXG01000013.1, read as the reverse complement.
GCGGCGAGGAAGCGTTCGAAGTAGCGTCGGTTCCATGCGCCGGTCAGCGAATCGGTGAATGCACAGCGGCGGAGTTCGCTCTGCTGGGCTTCGAGCTTGATCCATGAGGCCAGCCAGCCCGCGTGGGTGGACAGCAGCGATCGGCCGACGCCATTGAGCCATGAGGCATCGTTGCAGGAGAGCACGCCGACGGTTTTGTCGGCGACGACCACCGGGACCCCCTGAGCGGCGCCCGCTGCGTCGCTCTGGATGAGATCGATGTCGCTGCGGCCAAGGCGGGTGTTGATCTGCGCGATGGCGGGCTCGAGCATGGACTTGCCCTGGAGCATGGCGCGCACGAGGGGTTCATCATCGAGCACTACGGGCGTGGCGTGCGTGTGCGGGGTGGTGTGGGGCAAGGGTTGATCGGGTGTGATTCCCATGACGATCTGCTTGTGCAGTTCGTCCTCCTCTTCGAATGGTCGCTGGGCCCGGTGCTCGAAGGTCTCGTTGTCGACGACCACGGTGACCTCGGGCTTGGCCGGCGTTTCGGGCTCGGCTGCGGGCCTGTCTTCGGTTGACTCTTCGTCGGTTGCCTCTTCGTCGGTTTCTTGGTCCGCCGCTTCGTCGGTCTGGACGGAGGTTTGGTCGGTTGTCGTTTCGTCGAGATCGGAGAGGTCAATGAACCGCAGCGAGACGGGCTCGGGTTCCTGCTCGTCGATACAACGGGCGATGGTGTCGACCAGATCGTCCAGCGGCTGGTCGCGTTGAATGCTGGCGTCGAAGGCGTTGTCGTCTTCGTTCACGATGAGGACACGCACGCTGGGGTTGATCAGGCGCAGGGCGTTGACGAACTGCTTGCGTTCACGCGTCTCTTCGCCGATGGCGTCGGGGCTGACGATGACGACGGGCTGTGATGGTGATTCGTGGTCGATGGGGTCGCCCAGCTCGCCGATGGCCTCGATGGTTTCGCGGCAGCGGATCAGCTCGATCTGTGCATCGCGTCGGAGCGACTGATCGAGCCCGGTGCGTCCAACCAGAATCACCCGCCATGGTTCGTGGGCGTCGGGGCTGGGTCGTGATGTGCTGGTGGTGTTCATGTCTTGGGATTCGTACGGCCAGATCGGGTGAACGGTTCAGTTCGAGCGGTCGGTCATCTCGCCAGCGAGCAGGGCGTCGAGTTCGTCGGCGTCGAGCACATCGCGGGCGCTCAGCGTCTGGGTCCTTGGAGCGGCTTGTGATTGCTTCACGGACACGGGTGCTGCTCCGGGTTCTTCGGATCGCTCAGGCGCCGATTGCCCGACCAGACGCAGGGGGGCTTGGGGACGATCCGAGCCGATTGATGGGGGATTCTCTCTTTTGTCTTCGGTGTTGTTCCCGGCCTGTTTCCCCGGTGAGGGTTGTACGAGCGGGACCAGCGGTGGGTTCGCACCCGGGGTATGGGCCCAGCAGAGGACCTGGGGGGCGAATCGCTCCAATGCGCCCAACACCCGGTCGACATCGTGGAGTGTTTCACGGGTATCGAGGACGAGGATGGTGCGTTTGGCGTCCCTGGAGGCGGTGCTGACGGCCGCGAATGCGGTATGGGCGTCGTCCGCGTCGATCAGTGACATGCCCTTGTTCACAAGGGCCCGCTGCAGATCAGGCGAAGAGTCGCGATCGCTGGGGTGCCAGACCACGCAGATCTGAGCGCCGATGAGCGGGTCGTGTTTGGGGGGTTGTGTGGTGGCCATCTCTCCCACGAGTGTATCGCGCCTTGGGCGAAAAACACCCGGCTTCACACCTTGTTGGGCATTGAATCTCTGTGTTTCCGGTCAGGTCCGAAAACATCAGGGCCTATCGACGAGTGCGCGGGCGATCCGGACGGCTCCATCGGGCTGGCCGAGCGCTTCGAGCGCCCCACGCATCTTGGCGAGGCGATCCGGCCCGGTGAGCAGCTCGATCAGGGTCTGGGCGTGCTCACGCATGTTCGTCTCGGGCTCGACATGGTCGGTGCAAGCGATGGCGCCGTCAATGGCCAGCAGGGGTTTGGTGTTGTGGAGTTGGTGCTGGTCTTTGTGATAGGGATAGGGAAAGAAGATGGATGGGAGGTGGGCTCCCCAGCACTCGGCGACCGTCCCGGCCCCGCATCGTCCGATGCCCAGATCGGCGGCAGCGTAGGCGGCCCCCATGTCGTCGATGTAGGGCTGGACCCACGCGGTGATGCCCGCTTGGGCGTAGGCGGCGCGGAGTTCGTTGAGTTCGGTGCCGCTGATCTGCTTGCCGGTCTGGTGGATGACCTGCCAGTTGTTCAACGCGTCGGGGTGGGCGGCGGTGAAGCGTTGCATGAAGCGGTTGAGGGATTGAGCCCCGGTGGAGCCGCCGGTGATGAGCAGGGTCGGGGTCCTGGGGTCGAGATCGAACCGGGCTCGGGCCTGGGCTTGGTCGATGGGCTGCATGGTCGACGCACGCACGATTGGCGGGACGCGTTGCCAGTCGGTGTGGCCCTGGATATCGCAGGCGGTGTAGATGGTGTGGGCCTTGCGGGCGATGAGTTCGTTTGCCTTGCCCGGCACGGCGTCGAGGTTCACCAGCACGACGGGGATCTTCTCGCAGTGGGCGGCGCGGGCGGCGGGTGCGGCGACGAAGCCCCCCATTGCCACGAGGGTGACGCGGTTGTGCGCCGTTTTCAGTCGTTTGATTGCTTCGCGGGTTTGTCGGACGCTCGGGCCCCACGAGGTGATGAACCGCACCAGCCCGCG
>DEXG01000013.1:0-2595 GCA_002364005.1 Phycisphaerales bacterium UBA3190 | reverse complement strand
ACCGCACCAGCCCGCGTGGGCGGGATGCGAAGGGCTTGGCGGGGAGCGGGGCGAAGGGGACGCCGAGCGGATCGAGGATGGTGCGATCGTTGGGGCGATCGGAGACGAGGAGCTCGCAGTGGGCGTTGGGGTCGATGCGGTTGAGTTGTTCGATGATGGCGAGCGCTGGGTAGATGTGCCCGCCGGTGCCGCCGCCTGCAAAGAGGACGGCGCGGGTTGGCTTTGGCTGCTGGCTCATGAGAACAGGTCGGCGCGTTCGGACTCGTCTTCGCTGTATCCCGCTTGGCGGGCGCTCATGGAGACGGGCTCCGGCTGGTGGGGCTGGTCTTCATCGCGCCCTGCGATGCGATCGCGGAGGCGTGCGATAAGCCCCGGGGCGTGCTCTTCTTCGGGCGAGGTCTCGCCCAGCAGCAGGGCCATCTCGTCATCCTGAACATCGGGGTCGGGCTGGGCTTCGTCGCTGTGGGCGAAGGCGAAGGCGGTGTCCATGACCTGCTGATCGAAGAGGACGGCGCGGTCGGCGAGCGTGGGCTTGGCCTCGATCATGGAGCCGCGGGATGCGCGGAGGGCGTAGATCGCGGCATCGTTGTCTTCCTGTGCGTCGTCGATGTAGAGGGCGCTGTATTCCTGGGTGCGGTTGATGGAGACGACGAGGCCGAGCATGAAGGCGGTCATGATCCAGCCGGTGCCGCCGGAGGACATGAGGGGCAGGGCGATGCCCTTGGTTGGGCCCAGCCCGGTGACGACGACGAGGTTGATGAGTGCCTGCACGCCGAAGGTCGCGATGACGCCCAGCACGATCAGTTGGAGGGGCTTGGAGCGTTCGCGCATGGCGATGCTGGTCCCGGACCAGACGATGCCGGCGTAGGCGGAGACGACGATGACCGCGCCGATGAGGCCGAGTTCTTCGCAGACGACGGCGAAGAGGAAGTCGGTGGTGTCTTCGGGGAGGTAGCCGAACTTTTGGAGCCCGTTGCCCAGCCCGCGTCCGAAGATGCCGCCGCCTGCGACGGTGGACATGGACTGGATCATGTGGTAGCCGTCGCCCGCGGGGTCGGCGTAGGGGTTGAGGAAGGTGGTGATGCGGGTGACGCGGTACGGGGCGGCGATGATGGCGCCGACGAGCCCGAGGAGTGCGAAGGGGATGAAGGCGGCGAAGTGGGCCCATCGGGCGCCGCCCGCGAGCAGGACGATGGCGGTGGCCAGCAGCATGAGGGCGCCGGTGCCGAGGTCTTCCTTGATGACGACGGTGGCGACGAGCCCGGCGCAGAGACATACGGGGAGCAGCCCGGTGAAGAACTTCTTGAGCCTGTGTTCCTTGTACGAGCCCAGGCGGGCGGCGTACCAGGCAACGAGGACGATGATCGCCCACTTGGCGATTTCAGAGGGCTGGATGGACTCGAGCCCGGGCAGGTGGAGGGTGATCCAACGGGCCGAGCCGTTCTCGACGCGGGCGATGCCCGGGACATAGACGAGCACGAGCATGGCGATGAGCATGAGCGAGGCGAGGACAAGGACGCCCAGATCGCCGCCGGGCTTGAACCAGACGACGCGTTCCAGGCGGTTGGCGATGCGTCGCACGGGCAGGCGGGAGGCGAAGGCCATGGCCCCGACAGCGATGAGCAGGTAGAGACTGGTGCGGGAGGTGAGCAGCGACTTGATGCTCACGCCCGAGACGGCGGCGGCGGCGGTCGGGTCGGCATCGGGTGCGAGTGGACGCACCGACATCCCGGCGCTCTGCACCATCACAACGCCGATCGTCAATAAGACCAAGGCGCACAACATCACCACATGACCACTGCGGACCATGATCATCTCATCGGCTCCAATCACGAATCGGGATGAAATTCGGGGAGGGGTTGTAGACGAATCGCCTGCGTGAATCAACCCAGATCGCGGGATGATTCGGGCGAGAACTCGGCCGATTCCGTGCATGTGCGTCTCATTCAACGGCTTGCGGGGATCGGGTTGCGGGAAGAAAAGTTACACGACTTGAAGCTCGCGTGTCATGAAGACGCTGTTGGGATCGGGGCTGTAGTCGGCGAAGGGGGCGCAGGGGATGAAGCCGAAGCGTTCGTAGAGGGCCCGGGCGGGTGCGAAGTGTGATTGGGCGCCGGTTTCGAGACTCAGGCGTGCGATCCCCTGTGCCTGGGCGTGGTTGATGATGCGGGCCAGCAGGGCCCCGGCCACGCCCTTGCGCCGGTGCGCGGGATCGGTGCGCATGGATTTGATCTCGGCGTGGTTGGCGTCGAGTTGCTTGAGTGCGCCGCAGCCCATGAGTGAGCCGTTGTCGTCTCGGACCGACCAGAACGAGATGTCGGGGGTGCGGAGTCCCTCGATGTCGAGGGCGTGCTTGCTCTCGGGTGGGGAGATGGCGCGCATGTCGGCGAGGTGCTGCTCGAGGAGCGCGGTGATGTCGGAGGTTGCGGGGTCTTGGGTGTGGATGTGCATGGTGTCGGTACGATACCGGTTGCGCGGTGTTCGGAAGACCCCATCCGATCCGCCTACGGCGGACCACCTTCCCCACGGGGTGGGGAAGGCACGAAGGTGAAGCCCCCTCCGACCCGCCAGAGGCGGGCCACCTCCCCCGCAGGC
>DEXG01000007.1:81292-93984 GCA_002364005.1 Phycisphaerales bacterium UBA3190 | reverse complement strand
TGGACCCCCAAGTACCACTCAACACACGGGTTGTCCGCCTATCGGCGGAGCAACCCGTGGCACCCTGTTACGGCCTCGCTTCCCCCGTCCGCCTCTGGAGGAGAGGGAATCGACATACCTTGTGCACCGGGAACTCAACCCACACCGAAGCCCCCAGCGTCTGATACCCTGAACCATTCGCCACCACGCTGAACACAATCACACTCAGCCGTAGACGCACCCCAGCGGAGACCCGGACATGCTCGCACAAACCACCTTATTCTTCGACGGCTGGGACAACCTCGCACAGGTCCTCATCGTCACCCCCATCATGTATATCGCGGTGATCGCCTTCGTCCGGCTGACCGGAAAACGCTCAACCTCCCAGATGAACAACTTCGACTGGGTCGTGACCGTCGCGATCGGCAGCATCATCGCCTCGCCCATCCTGCTCAAGGATGTCAGCGTCGCCGAGGGCGTCCTCGCCGTGGGATTGCTCTTCTTTCTGCAATGGATCCTGACCAATCTGACCGTGCGCTCCAAAGTGGTCTCAAACATCGTTCGTTCCACCCCGAGCATCCTGGTGTATCGAGGCGAGCTGCAGCACACCGAGATGAAACGAACCCGCGTCACCGAGTCCGAGATCATGTCTGCGATACGAGAAAACGGGCACGCCCAGCTCGATGCGATCGGGCTCGTCGTGCTCGAGTCCGACGCGAACCTGAGCGTGATCCCCAAAGAGGCGATCGAAGGGCACGATTGCGATCAGGTCTGCGGCTTGGATCTCAGCGCCGCCCAACAGGGCTCATCCAAACAGGACACCTGACCGTCAACGCAGCTTCATCGTCGCCAGCGCCACCACGCTGAACAAAATCGCGATCAGCCACAGACGCACCACGACCTGATTCTCGGCCCAGCCGCCCTGATGCAGGTGATGGTGGTACGGCGCGATGCGGAAGATGCGTCGCCCGGTGCCGGTCTTGATGCGGGTGTACTTGAACCAGCCGACCTGGATGACGACCGAGCCGATCTCCATCAGGAACACGCCGCACATCAGCAGCACGACGAACTCCTGTCGTGTCATGACCGCGATGTAACCAATACTCCCGCCCAGCGCCAGCGAGCCGGTATCGCCCATGAACACCTGCGCGGGCTTGCAGTTCCACCACAGGAACCCCAGACACGCCCCGGCCATCGCCCCGGCCATCACCGCAAGCTCGTCGGTAAACGGGACATAGGGCACCAGCAGGTACTGGGCCGCACTCTGGGTGCCCGCGATCAGGGCCAGCAGGATCAGCCCGAAGCTGACAATCCCCGACGAACCGGCGGCCAGCCCGTCCATGCCGTCCGTGATGTTCACCGCGTTGGACACCCCCGCGACCATGAGCGTCGAGATCAGCACAAACACGGGCATGCCCAGATAGATCAACGACTCGCTGGGGAACTTGGTCAGCGGGTCATAGGTCCGCTGGAAGGGCAGGTTGAGCACATGGGCCAGCGAATCCCCGCCGTCGGGCGCGATGCCGTAGCGATACCCGAAGTACCCAACAATCGCGCCGATCCCCAGCTGAAAGACCAGCTTCTCCCACGAGTAGAGCCCCTGACGACCGGTCCCCCGTCGAGCGGCCGTGAGCTTGAGCCAGTCGTCAGCCCCGCCAACAGCCGCCAGCCACACCAGCGTGAACAGCCCCAGGTACACCCGGTTCACCCGGATGTCCGCCAGCAGGAAGGTCGAGATGAAGATCGCCCCGACGATGAGGATGCCCCCCATCGTGGGGACATTGGCCTTGCTCGCCGCGTGCTCACGCAGGAGTTCTGCATCGGTCTCCCCGCCGTCACCGATCTTCATCGAGACCAAAAACCGGATCACCCGCTTGCCGAAGAACACGACGATGAAATACGACAAACCCGCGGCCAGCAGGGACCGGAACTGAATCTGATCGAAAACCGACAGCAACGCATAGAGGCGATGCTCGTCGAGCCAGTTGCGCAGGATGTCGATAAGGATGTAGATCATGCGTGGGAGCGGGTCTCGTTCTTGGTCTCAGATCGGCCATTCGCGTGCAGTTGGCTCAACTTGTCGATCAACCGCTCCATCCGAACCCCACGCGAGCCCTTGATGAGGACCGTGTCGCCGGACTTGAGGGACTTGGCAACTGACGCGATCCCCGCATCGCTCGAATCGGGGATGATCTCGACGCGATCGTCATCGCACCGCACCGAAGCGAAGCCCGCCCCCAGCAACACGAGCCGATCGAGCGTTGGGAGCCCCGCCGCGTGCTCTGCGAGCGATTGATGCTCAGCGGGCCCCGAATCGCCCATCTCCAGCATCTCGCCCAGCACCACGACACGGCGCGCCGGGGCATCGAAGCTCACAAATGTCGCCAGCGCCGCCCGCATCGAATCGGGATTGGCGTTGTACGCATCATTGATGATCACGATCGGATCGCCCGCCGTCTCGATCTGCACCCGCTCGAACCGCATCGCAGGCGGCGTGGCACGGGCCAGCCCGGTCCGGATCGTCTCGTCGTCATACCCCAGCACGCGACCCGCCAGCACGCACAGCGCCGCGTTGTACGCGTTGTGTGCGCCGGGAATGGGTACTTCAAACACCTGGCCCTGGATGCTGAATCGGTTGCCTCGTGCATCGTTCGTCAACAGATCAAGCTCCATCGGCACGCGCCGCACCAGATGCCCGTCCTCTGCCAGGGCCGCATCGAGTAGCTCAATCCCGCTCGGGATCACCCCCACCGCTTCGCTTGGCGCGGCGACGATGATCTGCGCCTTCTCGCGGGCGATCTGATCGACACTCCCCAGCGCCTGCAGGTGCGCCCGCCCGATGCTGGTGATGATCGAGATGTCGGGCCGGAGCAGCCCGGTCCGCGCCCCGATCTCGCCCGGCGTGCTCATACCCACCTCCGCCACGAGCGTGTCGGCATCAATCGGCGTGTTGAGCAGCGTGATCGGGACGCCCAGCGCGTTGTTAAAGCTCTTTGGTGAGACGAACGATGTGCCCGCCGCGCTGCACACGCCGTGCATCAGTCGGCAGGTCGTCGTCTTGCCATTGGACCCGGTGATGACGATGACCTTGGCCCGGATCCGATCGCGCCACGCCGACGCCAGCCGGGTCAACGCGTCCTGTGGGTCCTTGACCACAAGCGTGGGCAGTGTGAACCCTTCGGGCACACGATCGGGGTGCGTCACCACGCACGCAGCCGCGCGATGTTTTTGTGCCGCAGGAAGAAATGCGTGCCCGTCGCACTGCTCACCCACGAACGCGAAGAAGACCTGCCCCGGCTGCAGCGATCGGGTGTCGATGCTCACGCCGACAAAATCGAGGGCCGGGCCCGTCGGCTCGATCGCCCACGACCCGCCCGCGATCTCTGCGAACTCATCCCATGCCCAGTGGCTCATGACGCGCCCGCCCGGCGAGCATCTGCTGTCGGGAATCGCATGCGTCGCTCACGCAGCGCGATGCCCGCGTGCTCGCGGTCATCGAAGTGGATCGTGCGCGTGCCACCCCGGCCGTCGGGCAGGATCTGCTCGGTCTCATGCCCCTTGCCGGTGATGACGATGACATCGCCCGGCTGGGCATCGAGGATCGCATCGTGGATCGCCGTCGCCCGGTCGGCCTGGACCTGCACCGCGGCGCGACGATCGGGATCGATCCCGGCGAGCACCTGATCGATGATCGCGCTGGGCGATTCGGTACGCGGGTTGTCGCTGCTGACGATGATGTGGTCGGCGAACTGGGCCACGGCCTGCCCCATGCGGGGGCGTTTGGTCTGGTCACGATTCCCGCCGCACCCGAAGATGCACCAGAGCTTGGCCCCGTCCCGCAGCACCCGCTTGACCCCCGAGAGGGCGCTGCGCAGGGCATCATCGGTATGAGCAAAGTCCACGAGCACCGTCAGGTCATCGCCCACAGATTCGCAGTGCTCCATGCGCCCCATCGGCAGCTTGAGCTTTGGCAGCTCTTGCTGGATGGCCGCGTGCTGGTCCGCCTCGGGCACCCCGGCACGAGTCAACACTTCCTGCGCCATCAGCACGCTCTGCAGGGTATTCATCGCGTTGTACGCGCCAAAGACCGGGACCTTCGCCTCGAACACGCCCAAGGGGGTGTGCAGGGTCATCCGGGTGCCTTGGATCGATTCATCCTCGACCCGCACCCACGCGTCGAGGTGCTCGTCATGCCCGCAGCGAACGACATGGGCCCCCTCGGGGCAGGCGTCGATCATGAACTGGGCGTGCTCGTCCTCGATGTTGATCGCCGCCAGGCCCGACTCGGTCAGGGAGGCAAAGAGCTTGGCCTTGCTTGATCGGTAGTGATCCAGCGTCAGGTGATAGTCGAGATGATCGCCCGTCAGGTTCGTAAACGCTGTGGCGGCGAAGCGGATCGCGCCGGTCCGGTGCTGGTCCAGCGCGTGGCTCGAGACCTCCATGACCACCGCCTTGCAATCGTGCTCGTGCATGGTCGCCAGCGTGCGGCTCAGCTCCAGCGCCGGCGGGGTGGTCATCGAGGCACGCGATCGCTCGCGCCCATCATCGATCTCCACGGTCCCAATCAGCCCGCAGCGAACCCCCGCACCCTCGACAAGCTGGTGGGTCAGGTGGGTGATGGTCGTCTTGCCGTTGGTCCCGGTCACGCCGGCGCAGATGAGCTTGGACGCGGGGTGGTCGTAAAACCGCTCGGCGATCTGAGCCGCGACCCGCACCGGGTCGTCGCACCCGAGCAGGACAACCTTGGAGCGCATGGGCAGCTCGATATGCCCGACACTGTCGTTCTCGGTCAGCACCGCGACGGACCCGCACTGGATCGCCGGCTCGATGTAGTGCATGCCCTGGTCCCGGGTCCCGGCCCGGGCGATGAACAGCGATCCGGGCACGGCCGTGCGGGAATCCTCGGTCACATCGCACACCCGGATCGATGCCAAATCCACGCTCGGCGTGGCGTTGGTGACATTCAGGCCCGAGATGAGTTGGTCCAGTCGCATGCTTCTGCCCGGTTCATCGACGAAACCCGCGTTCGACACGCAGATTTCGCCGCATGATCGTATGGGCTCAGGGCAGGATGAGCATCGCGTCGCCGTAGGAGTAGAAACGGTAGCGCTGGGCGATCGCTTCGCGGTAGATGGCGTGCACGCGATCGAGCCCATGGACCTCCCCGGGAACTTCCAGCAAACCCGCGATCATCGCCAGCAGGGTCGATCGGGGCAGGTGGAAGTTGGTCACCATCCCGTGCACCCACTTCCAGCTGTAGCCCGGGGCGATCAGGATGTCGGTGCTGTAGCGATCGGGGAGCACGCTGTCGGGGTGCTCCGACGCGAGCTGGGCGTAACTCTCAAGCGTGCGGGCGCTGGTCGTCCCGACCGCAATCACCCGTTGGCCCGGTTCGGGCGGGAACTGCTCCCCCGCGTCACCGAGCCCGCACCATTCGTGGTGCATCGGATGATCTGCGAGCATCTCGGTCTCGACGGGCTTGAAGGTCCCTGCTCCGACATGCAGGGTGACTTCGGTGGTGTCGATGCCGCGTGCGTGGAGCTGGTCGATGACCCCGCGGGTGAAGTGCAGCCCCGCGGTGGGTGCCGCGACCGAGCCCGCTTCGGTCTGGCTCGCGAAGGTCGTCTGGTAGTGCGCCCGATCGTACCCCTCACCCGGATCGTCATCGCGGGCTTTGCGCTGGGCCAGGATATACGGCGGCAACGGTGTACGGCCCAATCGCTGCAGCGTCTCGAAGCTCCCATCGCCAGCCCCCTCGACCCGCACCCGCCACGCGCCCGGTCCCTCGGCGTCATCCCGCTGGAGGAGTTCAATGGTGGTCTCGCTGGGCTGGCCCGACTGATCGAGCAGGGCATACCGCTTGCCGGGCTTGGCACGCTTGGTCTTGATCATCGCGACCCATTCGACACCCCCACCTTCGCCCTCGGCGTCGTGCAGGTACAACCCCTCGAGCTTGCTGCCCGTGTCCTCGCGCACGCCCAGAAGGCGCGCAGGGACGACCCGGGAGCGATTGAAGACGAGCAGGTCACTGGGCGAAAGCAGCTCGGGCAGATCGCGGAACACCCGGTGCTCGAGCCGATCGGGATCGCTGCGCTGCACCACCAGCAGACGCGACGAATCACGCGGCTCGGCCGGTCGCGTGGCGATCAGCTCGCTTGGCAGTTCGAAATCAAGCTCGTCGGTGCGCATGGGTGAGGATCGTACGCACCGTGCGTGTTGCCCACGATCAACATCCCACACGACCCGCATCGGGCAACGCGATCTGGTGACATGGCCCCCGATGTTCTCGGACGCCGGTCGTCGGCACCGCGTGTGCATCCCTGTTGGGTGTCATGGGACACACGCCAATCGCAAACTCGAACCCGCATATGTGCGGCCTCTGGGCCCACGGCGGTCGTGTGCACCCCGATCGGGTGATTGTGCCGACACCCAAGCCCCACGACGCCCCGCCCGGCGTGATGCCCTTCCATCGCTACCTGCAATCGCTGAACCAGAACCTCAATCAGCATGAGACGCACTGCCCGGTCGAGCCCGGGAATCGCCCCGAGCCCTTGCAGCGGTCGCCCGATACGGCTGAGCTGGGTGGTCGCGTGCAACTGCTCCCCAAGCTGGGCGATCTGCCCGCACCGACGCCTGCCATCGAATCGGCACTGCGCATCGAACAGGTCCGCCAGCAGCATGTGCCCGCGACGGGTCGGGTGCTTGATCTGTACATCTGAGCCGATTACGGGGTCGGGTAATCGATGCCCTGGAGCCCGTTCTTTGTCCACCTGAAACGCATGTTCAGCTCGGTCGAGTCATTGAACCCACCGAGCGGGATCGGGTAGTGCTGGATGGGGACATAGCGCTGACGCCAGACATTGTTCGGGTCCGCCGGGCTGTATGAATCGTTCGCCTCGCCCGAGATCTGGGAGTTGATCGAGCCGTCGAACATGAGTTTTTCCACGGCCGCGTGGTCATAGGCGAACCATGGGAATCGCTTCTGCTCGCGGTCGTGGTCCTCGTGCATGTGGACCTTCTGGGATGCGAAGGCGACATCACTCATCAGGCGTTGCCCAAGAACGATAGAACCAGTCCCGGAATACAGGTGTGGCGTGCTGCTCACGGGGACATAGACATCGTTTGGACCATCACCCTGCCAGGCGAACGGCACAATCTCGTAGCTCGATGCGAACGCCCAGCGCTGGCGCACGGCGGTCAAGGACCAGTTAAAATCTTCGTCGTACCCGTTGAGATCTGTTTCTGCGTACGGCACCCCGCTGCCCTGGCCATAGCTGAGCGGGCGCTCGTGCCAAGTCAGCACATTCTGGTCGGCCGGATCGATGCCCAGCGTGGTGGTATTGAAAATGTTGTCGTCTGCGGCCAAGTAATCCAGCAGCACCAGATGCGAGAAGCGTCGGTGCGGGAGTCGAGTGGTCGAGCTCTGGATCTTGGTCGCGCCGTTGATCCGCCCGGTGCGACGCATCAGGATCTCCTGATTCTGAAAAGCCGCGGCTTCCTGATCGGAGTTTGGGTTTCGCACCTGCCCGGTGGGCAGTTTGTAGGACTCACCGGCTCGCCATGAATAGGCAAAGATGCGATCGGCGTTGTCGAGCGCGTACTGATCCCGGCTCTGCCCGAGCTGCATCAGGTTGGCCTTGCTCAGGTCGTTGTTCGACTCGCCGCGCATGTGGCCCAGGGCCGGTGCGATGGTCAGGGTCAGGGCGAGCAGGATCACGATCGTGATGAGCAGTTCGATTAGGGTCATCGCTCGGCGGGCATTGGTTCTTCTGGAGGGCATACGCATCTCGCTTATCATCAGCATCGTTTCAGTGAATCATGAATGGCCCTTTGCGGGCTTGTTGGGATGATGCTACCATACAAGGCACAAACAGCCGAGCATCGATTCTTCAATTCGCTCGCTTTTCTGACTGGGGACGCAGACATGCCAAACGCATCAATGATTCAGGTCGGGCTTATCGGGTTCTCGATGTTGGCCACGACGCTTTCGGGGTGCAAGCTCATGAGGAACGATATCGACAGTGCGGTGACGGCTGAACGCCTGCGTTCCGCACCCCCGATCATGGGGAGCACGCTCGAGGGGCGTCACCTGCTGGTCATGCAAGCCCCAAACCCGGGCTGGGATTTCCAGATCGATCGGGATGACCGCGGACGCGACGGCTGGGTGGTCTACATCACCATCCGTGAGCCCAACCCGGCGTTCATGTACCCCCAGCGGATCGTGGACAAACGCCTGCTCAGCGAGATCGAGGCCGACCAGCCCTTGCAGGTCATGGCCCGGCTGCTGGCCCACGGCGAGAAGGGGGATCGAGACGATTACGCCCCCCTGACACTGGTTGATTCATTCGGACCATGAGCGAGCGATGCACCAACCCAGCCCCTGGGTCGTGCAGCGAACGCGGAAAATCACTGCTCGCGTTGACCCTTGTGCCCGGGCTTGGCCCGGTCCGTATCGCACGCCTGATCGAATCACTCGGCTCGGTCGACGCGGTGCTGGGCGCCTCGGTCTCACGCATCGCGCGGGTGCCGGGCATCGGGGACAAGACCGCCACCAGCATCGCCCGGAACCTGCACCGATCCATTGAGGGAGTGGATCGTGAGCTGGAGCGGATCGCAGCATGCGGGGCCTATGTCGTCGCCCTTGGCGACCCCCACTACCCAGCGATGCTCGCCTCGGTTCCCGCGGCCCCGCCCGTGCTGACCGTGCGCGGGCGGCTCGATCCCGAGCAAGACCACAAGTACACCTGCGCGATGGTCGGCTCGCGGAACTGCAGTATCTATGGCGTCGAGCAGGCGGGGCGGTTCGCTGGGGCTTTGGGTAGCGCCGGGGTTTGTGTGGTCTCGGGCGGGGCGCGGGGGATTGATACAGCCGCCCACCGCGGGGCGCTCAATGCGGGCGGATCGACGATCGTGGTGCTTGGGTGTGGGATTGCCCACGACTACCCGCCCGAGAACGGGACGCTCTTCAATGAAACGATCGAGCGCGGGGGCGCGGTGATCTCGGAGCTGCCCACCGACACCAAGCCCGATGCCAAGAACTTCCCGGCCCGCAACCGCATCATCTCCGGGCTCTCGCTGGGGGTGCTGGTGATCGAAGCCGGTGCACGCTCGGGGGCGCTCATCACCGCTCGTCACGCGGTCGACGATCACGGGCGGGAGGTCATGGCCTTGCCGGGGCGGGTTGATTCGCCCAGCAGCGCCGGATCGCTCGAGTTGCTTCGGCATGGGGCGCACCTGGTGGTCGAGCCCGGTGATGTGCTGTCGATTCTGCGTCAGGATGCTCGGCACCTGTTCGAGGGGACGCACGCAGCGCGGACGGGCGACCCCGCACGCGAGCCGACCAAGGCCGTGCTTCCCGAGCCCGATGGGATGCCCGGCGAGATCCTGCGAGCGCTCGACCAGCCCCGAACAGGCGATGAGCTTGCTGAGCAGCTCGGCGTCGACCCCGGATCGCTGCGTTCCGAGCTGACGATGCTGGAGATCCAGGGGCTGGTTCGGCGGGAGGGGAGCCACTTCATACGGGTCCGATAAAGCCCTTGTGACGCTCGCTTTGGGCTCAATCGGCACAAGTTGCGCTGGGTTTTTGTATGGGTATCAAGATGAATTATCAGGGTTGATGCATCGTGAAGCTCGATTCTGCGGTTTCCCATTGTCGTCTGGTCCATGATCGGCTAAGATCACCCAAACAAACAGGGTCAAACTGCTGGACATGTTCAAGCGTGATACCCGATCAGATATGGGACAACCCGACACCACGCGTGTGGATTCGGGACCAGCATGATCGAGTGTGACATATGAAAAGCATGACCAGCTTGAACAGCATCGACAGCAGCACGACCCTGATTCGGATCGGCCCCGGCGGCGACTTTGTTTCGGATTACCACGCGAGCCCTCGCCGGGAGGGGCTCAAGACACTGATCAGTCGCGGCTTTCGTGGCTGGCTCACCCGCGTTGAACCGGTGCTGCTGGAAGAGCAACCCGTGTCGAACGCGGAGATGATCGGGCTGCTTCAGGTGACGCAGCAGATGATGTCAGCACAACGCGACTTGATGGGACAAGCCCAGTGGTCGCTGAGAAAACTGATCGGGAAGACGGGCACCCAGCCCACATCACGCACACGAACCGCATCGACAAGCGGCTTTGAACACCTTCGAAAGGATGGGCGACATGAATCTCACCCCCAAACAGCTCCGGATTCTGCAGTTGATTCGCGATTCTCGTATTCGCCGTGGCTATTCCCCGACGATGCAGGAACTCGCCGACGAAATCGGCGTCAGCAAGGTGACGGTGTTCGAGCATGTCGAAGCGCTGATCAAAAAGGGCGCACTCGTTCGCGAAGCGAACAAGGCACGCTCTTTGTCGATCGCTGAGGGCATCGCGGTCCCGGACGAGTCACGCCCGCTGAAGTTCCCGCTCGTGGGCAAGATCGCCGCGGGCTACCCGATCGAGAAGGTCGCTGACGCTGACGAAATCGACCTGGTCGAGTTCCTGTCGACCGTTGATAAGGCGGGCTCGACCTTCGCCCTGCAGGTCGACGGCGAGTCGATGCGCGACGAGGGCATCCTCGATGGTGATCTCGTGCTGCTCGAACGCGCTCAGGTCGCCCACAACGGCGATCGCGTCGTGGCCCTGCTCGAGGACGGCTCGACTACGCTCAAAACCTTCTTTAAGGAAGCCGACCACATCCGGCTCCAGCCCGCGAACCCCGAGTTTGAGCCCATCCGGGTCAAGTTCTGCCAGATCCAGGGGATCGTCAAGGGTGTCGTGCGGCGGTACTGATTTTCTGGTAAACTGTTTCGTACCAACCAAGACCTCTCTCACGGCTGCTCCGTTCGGGCAGCCGTTTTTTCATGCTTGGTAGAGCGCGTGATTCAGAACCGCTTGTGCGTCGGTCGCTGACTCGGTCCCTGCACCCCCATGATCGCACGCAGCAGCGGCAGGTCACGCTGTCGGGTCAGCTTGAGATTGAGTGGGTCGCCCTCCACCACCACCACCGGTTCGCCGAGGCGTTCGATCAGCCCCGCGTCGTCGGTCGAGGCCAGGTCATCCTGCGCATAAGCACGCTGTAGCAGCCCTCGTTCAAAGATCTGGGGGGTCTGGATCTGCATGAGGTTCGAGCGATCGACGGTGGACTCGACGCGGTGCAACGCGTGGGTGGTCCCGACGCCGAGGATCGAGGCGACGGCGTCGACATCACCCGCGTTCTCGATGGGTTCGGGCTCGACGCGTTTGAGGGTGTCGCTGACGGGTGTGCCGGGCACGACGGCGGGGTGCGACTTGGCGGTGTCGATCACCCGATCGATCAGGGCCGGGTCGGTCGCTGGGCGTGCGGCATCGTGGATCGCGACATGGGTGCAGGATTCGTCGATGTGCGCCAGGGCGTTGGCGACGGTTTCGTATCGGTGGTCCTTGCCGCCCTGGACCAGCGAGGCGCCCAGCAATGACAGGCGATCGGCGTGGCGGAGCTTGAAGTCGCTGAACGCCTCGTCGTTGTGCGGGCCGGCGACGATGATCTGGTGGACTTCTTCGCGGGTGTTGAAGAGTTCCACGCTGCGTTGGAGGACGGTCTTGCCGCCCAGGTCCTCATCGAGCTTCGAGCGGGTCGAGCCCAGGGGATCGGGGGCATCGCTGTTGTAGCGTGTTGAAGAACCGGCGGCGGGGATGATGACACAGATACGCATGGGGAAGTATACGAAAGAGACCGGGCCGGGTGTGAGCCCGGCCCGGCCGTGTACCCTGACGGGCAACACGATGTAAAGCGTGATCCCAGAGAGAAATCAGATCACGCTCGACGACGGCGAGAAACCATCAGCCCGGCGCCGGCAAACGCGAGCACGCTCGCGGGTGCGGGGACCTGATTGATGGTGATGCGTGCGACGAGGTCGTCGGCACCGAAAGTGGAGCCGATCGTTGCCCCGTTAGCGGTGGTCGAACCAAGGAACGATGCGAGGTAGTCCGAATCGCCCGCGTCGCTGAACAACGAACGGATGGTGTTGAACTCGGCCAATGATTGCCCGTCGTTGGTGCTAAAGGCGGCGTCGTTGGTAGCGCTGTTGACCTCGGACCCGTTGTCGTAAATGTCACGCCCGAAGATCTCGATCACGGTCGGGCCGTTGAAGTTACCCATCGCATCGAAGAGTTCGACGGCGTTGGGGCTGTCGTTGCCGAAGAACAGGTCGTTGCTGGGCACGACCATCGATGCGTAGGAGAAGTAGCGGTTGACGCTCCCGTCACCGATGTCGAGCATGAAGGTGTTCGATTCTCCGGGCGAGTAGACGGGTGCATCCCCGTCGCCAACGACCGAGGCGAGGGTTGCGTCAACCCCGCCTGCGCCGCTGTTTGCGAAGGCCTTCGAGATCGGGCCGGTGTTGCCGTTCTCGGCGAGCTGGGTGATGCCCGTGCTCCCGCTGGCGGCCTGTCCGTTGTTGAACGCGTCAAACCCGCCGTTGTGTGCGGCGACCCAGACGGGTGTGAAGAAGAAGTTGTCGCCCCCGAGCGTGTTCTCGACCTGAATCGAGATGAGGTCGGCCTGGGCTGCCCCTGTGAGCAGCGCGAGCGAGGCGATGGTGGTGCGTGTGATGTTCATGTCTGATCTCCGTTTTCCTGGATCTTGTCATCGCGTCAACGCGTGCTGCACGCGCAGCGATCGCGCCGCCCTGCTGCGATCGGCAGGGCGTGGACCCGCCAATGGCGGACCCCCTCAACTTTTCTTT
>DEXG01000007.1:65818-81094 GCA_002364005.1 Phycisphaerales bacterium UBA3190 | reverse complement strand
CCCTCAACTTTTCTTTGATGTCAGATCGCGAATGCGCGTATCACGGCGTCGGCGATTTCGTCGGCATAGCTGACCGCGGGCCCTTCGAGCGAGCCCTCGTTGATCAGTCGCGGGATGTTGAGCACCAGCCCCGTGAACAGGGCGACTCCGAGATCGGGGTTCATGGTGCGGATTTGGTTGTTCTGCATGGAGCGGACGATGAAGGACCGGAAGAGTCGCCCCTGCTTGGTGTACACCTCGCCCAGGGTCTCGGCCATGCGGTGTGGCATCAGCAGCACATAGGAGAATGCCTCGGTGTTTTCGTCGAAGTACTGGTAGGTCAGTTTCACCCAGCCGCGCACGGCGTGCTCGAAGGGGAGGTCGGTCTTGACGAGGACTTCCTTATCGCGGGCCATCTCTTCGACCACGCTCGAATATGCCACCCGGATCAGGTCATCCTTGTTGGCGAAGTGCTTATAGACCGCGCCCTCGGTGATCCCGACCTCGCGGGCGATGGTGCGGATGGAGGCCCCATCGATGCCCTCTCGAACACCCAATCGGATCGCCGCGTCTCTGAGCGAGTCTCGGGTTGAACGCTTTGGCTCTTGGCTTGGTGTTTGCATGCGCGGCCTCCTGGTCAGGTCCTGTTCGCCCTCAGGTATACGGTCGTTTACCTTCTCGGGTATGTCAATGCAGAACGATCGAAAGATATTCCTTTCCATTGCGGGTTTTATGGCATATCTTCAGAGAATCGCCGCGAATAGAGTCGGTACTCACGGAAATGCCCGTGTGATGGAGGTTTTGATGCGAATCTGTGCACTAGGTGTGATGTTGGCCGCCGGCTTGGCACAAGCCGAGCCGTTTGTTTTCCAGGGGCAGCTCAACGATATGGGCTCCCCAGCAGACGGGGTCTATGACCTTGAGTTCCTGCTGTTTGATTCCGAGACAGGCGGATCCCAGATCGGCACGGTGCAGGGCATCGACGACCTTGAGGTCAGCAACGGCAGTTTCACGACCGAACTCGACTTTGGCGATGATGCGTTTGATGGGTCGTCGCGCTGGGTCGAGATCCGGGTGCGTGCCGGCGATTCGGTGGACGCGTTTACCCTTCTGGACCCCCGCGCCAAGATTGGCAGCACGCCGCAGGCGAGCTACGCGAGCCGTGCTGGTGTGGCGGACTCGGTTGTTGATCAGTTCTGGACCCAGGCGCCTGGCATCCTGATGATTGGTGAACACAACGGCAGAGACCAGGTCTTTATCAACCGCGATAACAACATCGAGAGCACCGATGTGTTCGTTGTGCACTCTGCGGTCAACGGCTCGGGCGGCATGACCATCTCGTCGTATGCCAATGGGCTCCCCTATTACGGCTACGCCACCGGCGGCTTCTCGCGTGCCAAGACCTACTACGACCCGGTCACCGATGCCTGGGTGGTCAGCAAGGGCGGCAGCGACCTGCTCGAGATCGACGAGAATGACGATGTCATCATCACGAATAACCTGATCGTCGGCGGCACCATCACTTCGATGGGGGGCGGCGGCGGGACGCTGGTGGGTTATGAATCACACACACCCGATTCGATCTTCCGGGACTTCGGCTTCGACCGCACATTCAACGCGTTCGCCGGCGCGATCCAGCCCACGGGCAGCACAGGCTACCTGCGTTCAGACCTCGACCTGCCGCACGGCGCGGTGATCACCAATATCCGGGTCGAGTATGTCGATCGAACATCGACGAACAACCTCCGCCTTGAGCTTTGGCGTCGTGAACTTACCACGCTGAGCTACAGCGTTGATGTACTTGCGACCTCATCAGGGTCCGACAACAACACGGTGCAGGTCTTCGACATCACGCCAGACCCGGCGATCGTGATCGACAATACCGTATGCACCTACGCGTTGCGGGGATTCACGACCAGCGGCAGCTGGCCCAGCGCGGGCTTCATCGGTATCCGTGCGATCACGATCGAGTACGAGCAGACCATCCCCTGATGGATCCGGGCTGGGACTTGTGCTCGGGCTTGGGGCTCGGGCGCGATCCGATCGGATTCAATCGGTATGAAAATGAAAACCCCCGCTCAAACGAGCGGGGGTTCTTTGTATGAGAACGGTCAACGCGGGTCAGCGGCTCAGGGGCAGCCGTTGGTGTACGAGGTCAGGAAGTCCATGACATCGAGTGCGTTGAGCTGGAGATCGCCGTTCATGTCAGCGAGGGTGTCGTTGTTGAGGTAGGTCTGGATATAGAACCCAACATCGTAGAAGTTGACGGCACCATCGGGGTTGAAGTCTGCGGGGCATGACTTGAGCCCGTTGAAGTACCGGCGAGCTTCGGTGAACGCCTCGGGGCCGATCGCGGCGCCCATATGACGACCGGGGATGTCGTCTGCGGGTGGATGGATACCACCCCAGATGCGAGACATGGAGGTCTGGTCAGAAGCGTCCTGATAGGTTGCCCACTGGAGCGTGATATCCATGGACGGGCCATCCTCGAAGACGAGGAACTCGTTCATGGGTGCTTCGAACTCACCCATGCCGCCCGGGAAGAACTGTGAACCGGTGAGCAGCGTCATGATCTCGGCGGCACCGCGCGAGTAGGTCGAGTGACCCGAGACATAGCCGGGGAACGGCGGGGTCACGAAGCTGGGACGCTGGTAGGGCCACCAGTTCTCGGCGAGGATCCAGTCCACACCCGCGACATCGTTATCGGGGTCGTCGATGAAATCCGGACCCTTCCATGCCATGATCGCGACCTTGCCTTCGTTGCCGGCAAGATGCTCATGGCGTTCGCCGGCAGCGGTGGATTCTGCGGTCACGACCTCGATGTACCCCTCGACAAGGTTGATTCCCTGCGGGTGGTAGCTCGGTCCTTCCGGATCGGAGCACTGGCCCAGATCACACATGTGACGGATCGCCGAGACCGGACGGATGTAGTCGTGGTAACCCTTGACAGACCAGGACGCGATGGCGATATCGTGCATGCCGCCACCGAGGACGAGGTATGACTTGACATCGTACTCGAGCGGATCGAGGATCGGCCCCTGTCCCATGAACCGGTTCTCATGCTCCGGGTGATCAGACACATAGTGAAGGATCGAGAACCAGTGTCCGGGAGGTGTTTCCGAGTCGGGGCCGTCGGCCCAGAACTCGGCGAGGATACGGCCGAAATCGCCACGGGGGACGATCTGCGGCTCGTATGGCAAGCCGGTCACGGGGTTGATGTCATGCCCCGGGCTCCAATCGCCGCCTTCGATCCATTTGTAGTAATCCTGCTCATCTTCCACAGTCGGCAGAGGCGAGTTACCAAAGGAAGCTGGCGAAATGTCGATCATGACGCCGTCGCTTGGGTCGAGGTGCGCTGACCAGAGGACGACCATTTCATTGCCCCACTTGTATCGGGCATCGCCCTCGCCATTGAGGTACGGCGGGTTGCCTGGGTTGTGCCAGACATACCAATCGAAGCCTTCGCGCTGTTTGATCTCAAGATCGTTCTCGTTGAGCGAGAACGGAGCAACCAGGCCCCATTCAGGGCTCAGGGCATCAGGGTAACCGGTCGGGATCGGGTTACCCGACTGATCCACGAAGAACTCGAGCGCCAGCGGCTGCCAGCGGTTGGGGTCCAGCAGGTCGGGGTTACCCGGGAACTCGGGCAAGAGCGGCGGGTTGATTGGCTCGTAGATCAGGTTGGCATACCCGAGCTGCTCGTTGGAGCCATCGTTGAGCCCGTAGTCGATGATGGTTTGCGCAATTCGATTGCCAAGTGCCGCGGGCGTGGCCGCCTGTGTATCGGTGTAGCTTGTATCGTACCCAAGATCGCTCATCAGCGCGTCGTACTCAGGGAACGCGAAGGGTGCGGCAGGCGAGAGCATGAAACGATGACGCAGCAAGCGGTACATCGCGTAGCTGATCGCCTCGTTGCGTGCGGCCTCAGCATCGGCGGCTTCCATTTTCTCAATATGGAACACCTGGTCTGCTTGTGCATCAAAGGCGGCCCATGCGTCCCACATTGCTGCGGAAGTATGGTACAGGTTGCGAGCGTGGACCGTCGGGCGGGCCAAATCGTGGCGGATCGAGTCCAGCAGGGCCTCACTCCACATACGAGCGACAGAGTGGGTCAAACCACGCTGCTCAGCCAGCTGGCGGCGGACCGCAGTTGAGGGATGCTCAAGCGGGGCCATTTTCGTTGTTGGTACGGCGTTGGCCTTGGCATTGGCACTGACGCCTCGCACCGCCTGAGCGGATGCGAGGGTAGAAGCCAACGCCAACCCAGCGCACACGCTGATCAGAGTGGTTTTCTTCATGTCTGCTCTCCCCTTCGAGAATTGGATGCGACTCCACGCAAAAGAGGCGGGGTAGTCCCACCCAATCTACACGAATACACCCTCAATTCAACCGGAAAAGCTGGGTATCGACGCAACCGCCCTAAAATTTTTAGGTCCGTGCTCGTTATCCGCGGCCTGGTTCGTAGCGGGTGGGAGCCCCTCGCCTTCTTATTCGGGATGGGTGTATACGACGGGTTCTCGGGCGAAGGCGAACCTTGATGACTGGAATGCGTATCATTGAGTGCACGACGATGTTCGGCGTGTGACTTGGGGCCGAAGCGGCATTCGACCGAGTCGGGAATGCACAGTGTGGCGTGTCGAGGAGCGTGTTAGCCTCGTAAAAAGTACGCAACTTTATATCTGCCGAACCGCAGTACGCACTCGCAGCCTAATACGGCTGTGGATCACGGGCTTGATGTCTGATACGGCACGTGATCACGATTATCAGGCTGGTCAACACTTGGCGCCTCTTGGGGTGTTGGCGAGGAGGTTTCGAGCGGCTGGACCAAAGCACAGGGCGTCATCTCCCGGTGTGAGGTCGAGATTAAACAGATGACTACACACGTAGAAGCGCTGCGCGGACGACATCGGGACGGGGGTTCGATTCCCCCCGGCTCCATTCTTGGACCATCTTGGACACGGCCGTACTTTGCGGGTCTAAATGGCTCATTCCCAGACACTTGAGACCGCTCAACGATGGACTTCGATAGTCCATCGTTGGTCTCGTTTTGACCACTTTGGACCACCCCCACTGCGCGCTTTACTGCGCGCTCGGGGCTCCTGAAGCGGGGGAACTGGGCCATGACCTCGGCCTGCTCCGAACGTCCAGTGTGGAGGTATCGCTGGGTTGTCGTGATATCCGCATGGTCGGCCATACGCTGGGCGACGCGAGGGTCTTTGGTCATCCTGGCAATCGTGGTGGTGTAGGTGTGCCTCAGACTGTGGAAGCATGCGATGCCCTCATCGGTCTTTTTCTCGATGCCAGCCTGGCTGATGTGTTTGTTGATTGTGTGATCGCTCGGCATTTGCCGGAAGACTTTGTCAGTCTTGGCTTTGTTGCGAGCTTCTGCGAACTGGCTTGCCAGCTCGTGCGAGATGAACTGAACCCGTCCCTTGCGGTTCTTCGTCGTTTCTGGACGGAGCGTGATGAATGGTTCTGGCTCGGCCTCGTGGACATCCTCCCAGAGCAGTTGTTTCAGCTCATTGAAGCGGGCACCGGTACCGATCGCGGTGAGGTAGAGCAGTTCATGCTTCCCGGCGACTGAGAGGAGTCTCGATATCTCCTCTGGGGTGTAGGCGCGTCGTGCCCGGTCTGAATGCCGTGGCACCTTCGCACGCTTGATTCGACCTCTGAGCGGATTCTGATTGAGCTTGCCCTCATAGACGAGCCAGTCGAGGAACACGAACCATGCGGTCAGGTACTCGTTTCGCGTTTTGGGGCCGCTAGGCAGCTCAGACCACCACGGCTCGAATGTCTGCTTCGAGACATGCTTCAACTGCTTGAAGATGCCTTGCTCGATCGGCAGCATGAGCATTTGGCGTTTCTTGCGTATGTGGGTCTTATCGCGGCCATCGACATCCTTGAGGTGCTTCAGGTGGAGTTCGATCAGGTCTGGGAGGTACTCGCCGAGTGTGCGTTTGCCCTTGCGGTACGCTTCGATGCCGACCGATTCCATTTCAGTCGCGATCTTCAAGGCCACGCGCTGGTCAGACTCGCCGGTTGAGACCACACGCCCTTGGATTGAGGCGTAGTAGTTCTTGCGGCCGTCGCGTTTGAAAACTGAGGGAGGCATCAGATCTTTCCACGCTTTAATGCATATTCGAGATACCGCTCGGCGACTTCCTTTGGACACAAGACACGCTTACCGGCCTTCACCCAGCCTTGCAGCAGCGGTTCGGTTTTACGCCGACGATCGACCGTCTTCTCATCGACCCCGTAGAGGTCGGCGACTTCTGTTTTCGTGAGATAACCTGGGAGACGCTTCATGATGCCCCCTCCTCCTTTGTGCTCTTGGATTGCTTCTTCTTGGCCACCCGTTTCTTGGCGGCTTCACGCTGGCGCGGGCCCTTGTTGACGATCTCGTCGATCTCGTCATCCGTCATATCAGTGTGTGCCAGCTTCGCCAGCAGCCGCATGACCGTTGGCGAGGTCAGCTTTTCATGCATCGCGTTGATGAGTGGGTTTTCGAGGCTCTTGTGGAACGATTCCTGCTCGGGGAGGTCGTTTTTGATGGCCTGCTCGATGATGGCGGTGCGAGTGACATTGATGTCCTCGGCGAGATTGTCGATGCGTTCGAGGAGGTCGGAGTCGAGCTTGATGGAGATCTGGGTTCTTGACATGGTGATTCACCGTATCACGGTTGAATCACGGCGTCAAGGGCCTTCTGTAAAACTCGCCTAAGTTTCCCGTTGAGACATCAAGCCTCCACGATTTTCGCTTGGCTCTCGTCATACCGATATTCGTGGAGCTCGCCACGCATAATTAGCTCAACGGCTTCTCCGATCGCGGGAAGGGGAACTAAGAACCATTCTTTGGGCTCAACGGCACTCCCGAAACGGTCCCTGAGTCGCATATCGATTCGGGCTGGCGCGAAGAATCTCTGAAGTAGCTGCTCCAGCTTTTTACGGTTGATATTTGCGAGCTTGAAGGTCTGAACGATTTCGACCTCTGCCAACAGATACGTCGGGTCCTTCTTTGCGTTCGCAATTCGACTCTTCACGCTGCCGCCGGTCACGCCAATCTTATGGATGGCCTTGCGGTTCTCTGCAATGAACTCATCGTTCGACAAGCTTCGGAGCACATAGATATGCCCAGACTCCGTATCGTCATCGTCGATCTCGTCCGTGAACATCGGGGGAGGAGTCGAGATGCGCCGGCTGTTATCCGTCTTGTACAACGCTCGCTGAAATGATCGCAGCAGCATATTGGACTCGGTGCCATTGGCAAAGATCACTCTGATACGACCATCCTCGCGATCGAAGTCTGTCTTTTTCAGTTCGCCGATACTCTCGACATATGCCATGATGCCGCCGAGGATGAAGAACTCCCCTTCCTCGACAGCGGCCGCGTCTTGCTTGAACTCAAGCGTCTGTCGCTTCCCTGAATCCAGCTCAGCTTTGACTTGATCGAACAACGGCTTGTACTTCTTAAAGTCCTCGCATGGCTCACGCCGCGCGATTTCCTCTGCGGCCTTCCTGTCCGTTTGGGAACGAACATGCTGGAGCTTGGTGATATCACTTTCACCTTGAGCCTCGACGCCGAGCGCAGCGAGTAGTTCCTCATCAGATTCCGGCTCCGCAGCTCTCTCAGCAGCACCATCGACCTTCAGCAGGCCATCCTTGTCGAACTGCTCGAGGAGCGACATGCAATCCTTCAACTGTCGAATACGATCGAGACGGATCGCGTACAGCCGCTCGAATATGTCACGATCTTCCCCGTGCATCGGGAGACGCCCGTGCTCTTCGACAAAGCGCTGGATGTCCTCGAAGCCCGCGATGATCCGCTCCTCGCGAGGTGTGAACTTGACCTGCTTCTCCGGCTGTACCTCAACTCCAAGCTCAGCAAGCAAGTCCACATCTTGTTGTGTGGTTTTCTTGGCCATCACTTCTCTTTACTCACTTCCCTTGCCAGGAACGCGACACCCTCAGCCATCCGCTTCTCCCACGGATCATGAGCCGTCAGGGCTGGAAGTCGTCCATGCTGCGCTTTAAAACGGACCGCGCGCTTTGCAAGTTCTCTTGCCTCTTCGAGAGAAAACTGCGTTCGCTTGGCGCCGATGATCGCGTGGATTTCCTGCAACCGCTTCGGGTCCATCGTCTTCGACAGAATCGCGTAGGCCTCGCTGAATGGATTGACCCGATCGATCAGATCTATATCGAGTTCTTTCACGCTCAGGGCGAACTTACGAATGCCATCGATGAGCGCGGTATTCTTGGACTCAGACTCTGAATCCGAAATCGATTTTTTGCCCTGCTGGACGAAGTTCATCGCCGCGACTGCCCGCTGACGGATCGCCTCGACATCCTCATCCTCCAGCCCGGGATACATTTCCTGGACGATCTTGCCCATCTTGGAGACGGTCAGTTCTTCTGGGATCAATTCTTCGTTGAAAATCCCTTGTTCGACAGCCTCCTTCTGCTGAACGAAGCTCGTCACAACCTCGTTGATGTCTTCTTGACAGATTCGCTTGGCTTCGTCGCTCTTCGGTTCGGCCAGCCCCTTGATTTCGATCTGGCAGGTGCCGGTCTCTTCGTTGATGCCGACATTGCACTTCCCGGCTTCGTACCCACCCTCACCGTAGTCAAAGCCCTCTTGGGCACCCGTTGCGGGGTTCTTGGGCCTGAACTCGAACTTGGGCGCCAGGACCTGCTCCATGAGCAAGCTCGCGGCGATCGCCTTGAGCGTGTCGTTCACCGCCTCGGTCACGGCCTGCTCGGAGGCATCGGGCTCGGCGATCAGGTTCGTGAAGCGTGCCTTGGCCTTGCCGGGGGCGTCGCGGGTGGAGCGTCCGATGATCTGGACGATCTCGGTGAGACTGGAACGGTACCCAATGGTCAGCGCGTGCTCGCACCAGATCCAGTCGAAGCCCTCCTTGGCCATGCCCAGGGCGATGATGATGTCGACATGGTCGCGGTTGTCCTTGTGAGTGGGATCCTTCAGGGCCGCGGCCACCTTATCGCGTTTGGCGGGGTCATCATCGACAAGATCCGCAATCCGCAGTGTGCGACCGCCGGAGGTCTTCACGAGCTGGAATCCGGTCTTCGGGTCTGTGCCCTCCCACTCGCCGAGTTCATGAAGGATGTGCTCGACCTCTTTAATCTTGTCCTTCGTGCTCTCACGGGAGTTCACATTCGGGATGTGCACGATCGTCTTCTCGTTGGGATCGAGCACCTTGAGGATCTCGTCGGCGTACTGACCGCTGTAGAAGTAGTACCCGATGTCGAGTTCTTTGAGGAAGGTGTACCCGTTGATCTGCTCGTAGTAGGTGTAGGTCACCGTATCGAACTTCGACTCGTCCTCGGGCATGAGCACGGCCTCGGTGTCGCCGCGGAAGTACGAGCCGGTCATGGCGACTAGGTGCACCTTATCCCGATCGATCAGGCGCCGGACATGCTCGCCCAGACGGTTGTCGGGGTTGGCCGAGACATGGTGGAACTCGTCCACGGCGATCAGCCGATCATCGAACGCCTCGGTCCCGAATCGGTCCAGAGCAAATCGAAAAGTCGCATGGGTGCAGATCAGGATTGAGTCCTCGCTGTCGAGGAACTTCTTGACCGCATCGACCTTACCGCCGCCGTCATCCGCCCCGGGCGCGTTGCACAGGTTCCACTTGGGTGCCACTTTCCAGTCGGCCCAGTACCCGAAGGCGCTCAGCGGCTCATCGTTGAAGCTCGCGCCGATGCTCTTCTCGGGGACGACCACGATCGCCTGCTTGAGCCCCTGATTCTCGAGCTTATCGAGGGCGACGAACATCAGTGCGCGGCTCTTGCCCGAGGCGGGGGGCGACTTGATGAGCAGGTACTGCTCGCCTCGCTTCTGGTAGACGCGTTCCTGCATCGGACGCATGCCCAGCTCGTTGGACTTGGTGGAGTTCCCGCCCTGCTTGTACTTGACCGAGATGGTGGGGATGGGCTTGCTCTCGCTCATGATGTCGCCTTCTTCTTACGCGGGGCGGGCTTCTTCGTGTCGCCCTCCTTCTCGATCATCCTAGTGTACATCTCGAAGAGCTTTTCGAGGCGTTCGGTGTCGTTCTTGAAGCGGCGCCCGATGTAGATGCGTTCGAGGACCTCATCGTTGCGCTCGTGGGCCGCGCGGACTTCGGGGAACTCGGTGTCCATACGCTTGGGGTCGTACATGTCCGCGATCGTCGCGGGCCAGTAGCGCTCGCGGGCGAGGAGGATCTCCTCGGCGCAGTGGGTGAGGTCGGCCTTGTTCTGCTCGGTGAGGGGCGGGACGGGGAAGGTGTTCCAGCCGAGCTTGTTGCCATAGGAAAAGTCTGTACGCAATCTAGAACACACTGTGGCAATCCACACCAAATGTTGTCTAGAAACCACCAATGCCAGTACCCAAAGTGGCTGATCGTACAGTGCGTAACACTTATCACCGATTACAGGATTAGTATCTAAATAATCAGCAGGAAGATATTGCCGTGATTGAGATGAAACGCGCGGAACAACTACTGCGGTCTCGCCATTCATTGCTGAAATCTGTACAAACCGATGGGGTCTTGAAGCATGCTTTTGAGTAGAAGCTGCCTTGCTGCTTAGCCGAAAATCACGAACACGATCTAGAATGGCAGCAACAGTCTTGTTATTGGTCGCCTCATCAAACCCCTCTTCCTCAATCCACAAACACGCGCGTGGACGAGCATGAATGAGCTCTTCTGATCCATAGAATTTTCTTATGTATTTAGAACTAACTGAGTAGGCATCCACAAGACGCCTGCCGTCATCCAATGACATTATGAGATTCCCGCCATCTTTGGGCATATTCCCCAAGTACATTTGCCCAATATTGGCTAATGGACGGTCTCGTTTTGAGACTACCACCTCTGAATTTGCCACCAAGTATGGCCCGATGAAATCCACTAATCGAATCTCACCTGATTCATAGATTTTAGCCGAATCTGAACTCTTAGGGCCAATCCCCAAGACCACAACAGTTACGCCTGCCTTCTTCTTAGCCAGGTTTGACCATTGGAAAGATTCATGTGCAAATTTTAAATCGGTATTGCCATCAAGAATAAGTGGCCAGAGTAATGCCACCTGCTCGCCTTGACAAACAGAATTCGTAGCCACAAGCCCCGCTGAAGCTCCAGTGTGATCGGAAAGCTCTTTGGCTAGATAAATCCAGTTTGCCACATAGTCAAGAGATGCAAACGAACCATTGAATTTACTAAAGACCTTTGCCGTCTCTTCTCGCTCAATCGATCCTTTTCGGTTGCGGCCCTTGTATGGCGGATTGCCACAGACAAAGATTTCTCCACCCTCATTCTCAAAGTCGATCTCCGCCTGCTCCAGCGGCGAATCGAACAAATCATCTCGGTGCACCTTTACACCCGTCCCCGTCGGGGGGCACACGCTTAGCCAATCAATCCGTAAAGCGTTCCCGTGCGTGATCCAGTTTGCCTTCTCCAGCGGCAGGAACACTAAGCGGGCCTGCTTCTCACCCAGATACTCGACATCGCACTGGAACTCCGCGATGACGAGCGCGAGGCGGGCGATCTCGGCGGCGAAATGGCGGATCTCGATGCCGCGGAAGTTGGTGAGGGGGATGACGCTCAGGTTTTCTTCTTCGCCGCGGCGCTTGTTGATCTCGAACTCGATCTCGCGCATGTGCTTGTAGGCGATGACGAGGAAGTTGCCCGAGCCGCAGGCAGGGTCGAAGACGCGGATGCGCGATATGCGGTTGCGCAGGTTCAGGAGCTTGCGCTTGCTGCCCTGGGTCGAGCCGTCCCCGGCCTCTTCGAGCTTTTCGCGGAGATCGTCGAGGAAGAGCGGGTTGAGCACCTTGAGGATGTTGGGGACGCTCGTGTAGTGCATGCCCAGCTCGCCGCGCTCTTCGTCGTCGGCGACGGCCTGGATCATGGACCCGAAGATGTCGGGGTTGATCTGCTTCCAGTCGAGGTGCCCGATGTGGATCATGTACGAGCGGGCGAGCTTGGAGAATCGTGGGACATCGAGGTTGTCGGAGAAGAGCCCGCCGTTGACATAGGGGAACTGCCCGGCCCACGGGCGGAAGCCCTGCCCCTCGCGCTCTTTGAGCGGCGTATTCATCGAGCGGAACAGTTCGGAGATGATTTCGTGGGTGTCGGCGCCGGAGCTCTCGCTCATCTGCTCGATGGTGGCGGTGAAGAGCCCGTCGCCGTGGAAGATGTTGGTGTCCTCGGCGAAGAAGCAGAAGATCAATCGGGCGAAGAAGTGGTTGAGGTCCTCGCGCCGCTCGGGCGTGCCCCAGTCCGGATTCTCGCGGAGCAGCTCGATGTAGAGCTTGTTGAGGCGGCTGGTCGCCTTGATATCAAACGCGTTCTCGCGGATCTGCTTGACGGTGGTGATGCCCGCGAGTTCGAGGAAGTAGCCGAAGTGGTCGCTGACTTTGGCGTACTCGCAGATCAGCGGCGGCTCGGCATCGTCGAGCAGGTTCTCAGCGTGGAGTGCCTGGCCGTCGGTCGCGAGGATGAACTTGGCCTTCTGGCTCGTGGTTGCGGGGCTCTCACGCAACGCGGGCATCGTGGCATCAACCATCCCCGGATCGCACACGGCGATATGGATATTGTTCCGCTGGAGCACGCCCCCGGCGACATCGCTCTTATTGGTGGTGCCCTTGCGGAGCTTCTTGATCGTGGTCGATTTGTTGCCGAACGCTTCGAGGAACTGGTAGGGGAACTCCTCGGGATCAAAGGGCTGCTCGAAGAGATCGGATACGGCTTGTTCGATTTCAACGGCGTTCATGCATCATCCCCGGCCAATGTGTCGCGTGCACATACATTATTCGTGAACACCCAGCATACTGGCAAGCCCGGCCAGCCGCAGGATTATGCCGCGAGCCCGATCTCACGCTCTTTCGTGCTGCCCTGATGCGATTGAGCAACGATGGCACCCTCTTGGGAAAGTGACTCGATCGCAGCCCTCACCGCAACACGAGTTGCGCCGATGACACGGCTGAGCTTCGCGACAGAAGGCACCACACCTGAGAGATCAATGCGGAGGGTTTCGAGGATGCTCGCCCGCAGATCCCCCCGTCGCACAATGCGATCGAAGGCGTGCGGGTTGTGCTCCAGAATCCACCGCGAGGGACGAACCGCATCACGCTTGAGTTCGACCGGCGGCGCCCAGATGCCCCACCACTTCGAAGATTCTGAAGCCGAAGACTTGGCGATGTCCGCGAGGGAGGGATCGCGGTAGGCGTCGAAAAGCGGGCGGGAGATCGTGAAGGGCGTGCACACATCACGCACGATCCGCAGCTCGGCGGGTGCGCCGTGGGCGATGGCCTCATCGAGGAGCAGACCAAGCACGGGCTGGTGCTCGGGTTCGAGTTCGGTGGTCACGAGGTGCTTGAGGCGGTGGCGGGCGACGAAGAAGCCGTGCTCGACGAGCCAGGTGATGACGAGCGGGAATAGACGCGGGTTGCTTGGCAGCTCGCGGGCAGTGTCGAGGATCAGCCGCTCGATGTCGGGTGACTCGGGCGAGGGCTCAGCATTGAACAGCACGCCCAGACGAGCCCAGCGGGATTCGATGGTGGTGTTGGTCGTGTTGATCATGGCTGGCTCCTGATCGATTGGAGGATGGCTCTCTGGGATGCGTAGTCGTGGCCGTCGAGATGCTCGGCTGTGAGGCGGTCGAGGTGCTCCTCTGCGAAGCTCAGTTCCTCGGCGGTTGGTTTCAGCTCGCGGATGTCTGCGATATCCTGCGGGCGTTTCAGGCTCGATACCAGCTTGGCGGCGATCCAGTCCTTGCGGGAAACACGGTGGACATCGAGCGGGCCGAATCGGTCGACCGGCTCGGTGCGATCTTGCCAGCCGAGCGGGAAGTCATTGGCGTAGATCGAGCACTCGCGGTTGAGCCAGGTCTCGGGGAGATCGAGTTCGGCAGCCGCTTCTCTTGCGGCGTTCTCGATTCGCTCCCACTGGTCATCGTCGCTGCATGACAGCACATCGCAATCCAGCGTCGCGCGAGTCAGCCCTGAGAGCAGCCCAGCCACCCCACCCGCGATCACGAGGCGGACGGGCCCGTTGTATCCCTCCTGCGCGAGAATGGCCCCGGTTCGGGCGACCGCTTGGAGGATATCGGGATGGGCTGGCGTCTTTATCATGGATAGTATTACTATACGAACAAACGGCGTGAGAGTTCAAGCTGAATGGTTGGAATCGGCAGATTCTTGTATTATCGGACATTGTTCTGACCCACACGAGCACGAAGATCGATCGTCGCGGGTGATTCGCTGCGGGCGGGGATGAGGCCCTCGGTCAAAACCGCGAGGAGCGATTCGGGCGAGACGCCCATGATTTCGCTGATTTGGAGGAAGCGAGCCGCGAAGCTGGTGCGGGCCCACTTCCACCAGGTATCGAAGCTGGACTCCTTGGGACATGGCGGGCAATCCAACGGCACCGCACTGCCGATATAGTCCGTCCACCATTTCGCCCGTGGGCGACGGGCCAGCTCGGTGCGTCCGTTCACTTCACGGAAGTCAATGGCTCCGATCACATAGCGCCACAGGGCTTCGTGCATCCGGTCCTCGGCATTGCACAGGGTCATGCAGACTTCGGCCGCCCGGTCGTCCTTGAACTCGATCTCCAGCCGCTCCCATTGGCCGGCGGGGAGGAGCTTGGTTTCGAGGCCTTTGTCGTAGAGTCGGGCACAGATCGCTGAATCGCGTTTTCCGAGCTTGAGCAGGTAACGCACGGGTGTGCCGTCGGCTTTGAACTCCGAGTCGTCGGCATATGAACGGAGCTTGCAGAGCTCGCCCGCCTTGCAGGACTTGAGGGCGTGCTCGTGGAGTTGGAGATCCATACCGACATGGTCGACGGCCAGGTCGATGCGGGTGCAGCGGAAGCCGAGCATCATGATCTCCGATGCGAGCTTGATTGCATCGGCTGAGTTCATGGAAGACAACCGGCCCCCTTGGATGTCGATCATGATCACCTTGGATGAATGCCCTTGGCTGAAGAGCACGCCGGGGTGCCAGAGCGTGCCATGGTCGAAGTACTTCGCCCCATGATTCGTGGTCGAGAGGTGCCCGAACCATCGCCGCAGCAATCGCACGACTTCCCGCTGCATGATCTCGGGCCCTACGAATCGCATCCAGTCGGGTCGGCAGGTCATACCCTCGATTGGGACCTGATTCGGGCGGTTTTGGTTTTCTATCCCCGGTGTTACAGAACGGGGATGGATACCCATCGAGGGGTCAGGGCTCAGCCCCTCGGGCTCCCAACGGGCGGGGCCGCCCTCTGGTCGCCGCTCCGCCTCGCCCCCACTCGCG
>DEXG01000007.1:36128-65693 GCA_002364005.1 Phycisphaerales bacterium UBA3190 | reverse complement strand
CTCCGCCTCGCCCCCACTCGCAAGCGAGGGGCGAGGCTCCGACGGCGACCGACGGGCGGGGACAGGGACACAGGGGGAGCCGGCAGGGCCGCGAAACTCGCGGCCCTGCTCGGACTTCCCACAGATCCCGTTGCCTTCTCGATCGCGATCAGGCATTACCATCATCCAGGTGCTGCAAACCACTCACCATTGCTTCTTTGAGCTCAACGAGTCGTTCATGCTCCATCTTGGAGAAGTATGCGTTGGAATGATCATCCAGTCGCTTGTACGCGGCGGCACGGGCACGCTCGCTTCGGATACGCGTTTCGAGGAGTTTGATGAGATCGGTATGATCTCGGTGTTCAAGTATTACGGTCACGCTTTGCATCTTGGTTTCCTTTCATATGTGGAATGCACAAAAGCCCGATGGCCTCTCGGACTTCAACGGGCAATGCTGGCCACACGTGGACCAGCTTGATCAGGGTTGGATCGCTTTGGACTGCGCGCAGGATTGCGCGCGAGTGTTCAGAATCTTCGATTGGAGCGAATGCCGCAGGATTCGGGACCGGTTCGATTCCCCCCGGCTCCACTTTTGATCGGGCCTTGTCGGGTAACGACAGGGCCCGTCTCTTTTTGCCCGGAGTCCCTGCCCGGCAAAGTACGCTCAGCGATTCAAGGGCATTGTTCTGATGAGCATCGGCATGCAGTGCATGCGTGGCGAGTGCCTTGCTGAATCGTTTCGGAGGGGCATGACCCAACACGAATCTCATATTGGTCGGTGTTGTTTCCCAGGTGCGTCTCGGGCGATTGCGGGCCGGCGAAGTGCTGGGTCAGCAGGCACGGTTGCCATATACGGCGCGGTTGAGGAATGCACGGAGAAGCGGCACGGGATTGCATGCTGCATCTCAATATGCCCCCCCATTCTGGGTGCGCCCTGGGCATGGGGCAATATCCCCTTATTCTGAGCCCGATCTGTTACGAACGATTTTTGCGATCATGTTGTAGTTCTATTTTTGTGCCAATTGTATATAGGCCAATTCACCCACGCCGCGTCGCGCACATGCTCGCTGAACTCGGCGGCCCGTCCCATTTATGTCCACTGCATGGGCGGAACAAGCGATCGCCAAAATACACATCATGACGATCGCCTGTAATATATATCCGCGCGGGACACACTCGATGTGGGGGGGCCGATGCATCGAACAAAGCGACCGGGCAATGGGCCGAGAGGATTGATATTGGTACTCTGCGCTCTGCCTTTTCGGAAATTGTAATACGCATTGTGCCGATCTTCTCATATGAAAACAACCGCACAGAGTGCCAAGCTGCTGGACGCACTGATCGATCGCTCGGAACTGCGGAATGCTATGTGGAAGCTGGTTGGCACACGCTTGGTTGCCGCCGTGGTCTGCGGCATCACGCTGATTGTCATGTTGTCATGGAAGTTCGGATTGCACGGAATGACCTCCCTCCTTCCGGGCCTGCCTTCAATGAAGTTCAACACGGCGTTCGGGCTGTGCCTGCTCGGCATCGGCATGATGTGCATCACCATCTATGGGCGCAGTTCGCAGACGATACGACGCCTCAACCATGCCGCGACGGCATGTGCCCTGCTGGCGATCCTCATCTCGCTGCTCACGGTCATCGAGATGAATACGAAGGCCACGCTCGGGATCGACGAGTTCTTCTGCAATGATGACATCTCCAGAAGAAACATCGAAGCCAAAACCCCTGGACGCATGTCCCCGTCGACCGCCGCAGCGATCCTGCTGCTTGGGATCACCCTCGTTTTGTACTCGTTCAAGCATGTCCGCGGATTCAAGACCGCATGCACCTTTACGGTGGCGATCGCGATCTCGATCGGGTTTGCCGCTGGGCTATCTATTCTGATTTCCAGCAAAGGCGCAAGCAGCTTCGCGTTCTTCTCTTCGATGGCCCTCCATACATCATGGTGCATCGTGCTGCTGGGGTTGAGCTTCCTGATCACACGAAACGCGCTCGAAGACCTCGCCGGACACGAGACGATGCGTGTGTCGAAACAGGAAGGGACATGGCTGATCGTCGCGGCGATGGTTGTTTTCTTCAGCGGGATCCTCGCCAGCGGCCTCGTTTCGTACCGGACTTCGAGCAGGGAATACCATGCCGGAACCATCCGGTTTGATACCCTCACCGAGCGTGTGGTCTATGAGGCGAAGCATCGCATCTACCTGCCTGTCTACGGGCTCAAGGGCGCGCGAGGGATGTACGCGGGGAGCAGCCAGGTCCGGCGTGATGAGTTCGGTGCGTACGCCAACTCACGCCACCTCACAAACGAGTTCCCGGGCACCGTGGCCATGGGGATGATCGTTCCCGTATTGCACGCGGACCTCTCGGAGTTCGCACGGCAACAGCAGGAGCTGTCGGATTCTCCTTTTGAAATCGAAACCACCGGCCAGTGGAACAAGCACTACATCACCACCTTTATTGAACCGGAGTTCCGGAACAAATCTCTGCTGGGATACGACGCGTGATCGGAGCTGACACGAAGAACGGCGATCGAGTCGGCCATCCATACGGGGATGCCCACACTCACCGCGCAGATTGAGCTGGCTCATGATGGAACGAGCAAGCCCGGTTGCATGTTCCTTGTCCCGATATACACCAACGGGATGCCGCACAGCACACCCGATGAGCGGGCCGAGGCAATCCTTGGGATTGTGTATGCCGCGATCCTGTATGAGGAACTCTTCGCGGGCGTGATCAACAGCACCGAAGACGGCCTGATCTACAGCGTGTACGAGGGTGAGAACACCGCCAGTGAGAACCTGATCTATTCTGAAGACTTAGCCGGCAACCACCATCACAACGACACGACAATCGCACGAAGCACACGCGCGTACTACTCGCAATCGAACCGGATCACAACCGGCGGGCAGACCTGGACCATCCTGACGATGAGCACGCCCCAGTTCGACGCGAGCGTCTTCTCCGCCATGCCGACCACCACGACCTCGTTCGGGCTGGTCTTCAGCACGCTCGCTTCGTGCTTTGTCTGGGTCATCGGCCGATCACGAGCGAGGGCCATGGAAATTGCATCGCGAACAGCTGACCTTCGTGTTGCGGCTTCGCAGCTGAGGGAATCGAACATGGTGGTGAGTAAAAAGAATCATGAGCTGGCGCTCCTGGCGGACCGCGCACACCGGGTTGTGGACGATGTATCGCACGAGTTCCGCACACCGCTCTCGGTGATCAAAGAGTTCAGCGCGATCATCGCTGACGGGCTGGCCGGCGAGGTGTCTGATCAGCAGGAAGAATATCTGAGGATCATCGACTTCTCTGTTGTCGATCTGAATCACATGGTCGAGGACCTCCTCGATTCAAGCAAGCT
The DNA here is from genome assembly GCA_002364005.1 of Phycisphaerales bacterium UBA3190. Classification (GTDB taxonomy): domain Bacteria; phylum Planctomycetota; class Phycisphaerae; order Phycisphaerales; family UBA1924; genus UBA1924. Next base: position 62,347 of record DEXG01000007.1, on the reverse strand, counting down.
CCGGGCGGGGCGTCTCCGCATCAATCGCCGCATGCATCGGGTGGGCGATATCCTCAGGCAGGACCGGGAGCTGATCGCGAGAAAGGCGTCGTCCAGATCGATCGTCATCAAAGAGAAGATCGAGGAAGGCCTCCCATCGATCTTTGTTGATGAAGAGAAGGTTCGTCGGGTCATCAGCAACCTGATGACCAACGCGATCAAGTTCTCGAACGAGGGTGGCGAGATCGAGCTGAGTGTCAAGCGTTCGGCAGACACGAACTCGGTCGTTTTCGCCATCAAAGACAACGGGCCCGGTCTCTCCAAGGAGGATGTCGAGCAGCTGTTCGGCCGATTCAAGCAGGTCTCATCATCGCGCGATGTATCCGCCAAGGGGTTCGGGCTCGGGCTGAGTATTGCACACGAGCTGACATGGCTCAACCTCGGCACCATCTCGGTCCATTCATTCAAAGGGTATGGGGCGACCTTTTCGTTCACGGCCCCCATCGCCAAGCTCAAGTCGGTACTGCACTGCTACGAGCGCATGATGAGTAACTCTGCGAGCACCGAGGACAAGATCTCAATCATCCGTGTACGAGCGTGCAACTCTGACAAGCCGACACCCTACGCGGACCCGACCGAGCCGATGGCATTCCTGGCGTCTGTCTCCCAGCCGACCGACCTGATCTTGCCCAAGCACCACGATGTTTACGACACAGAAATCGCGACATGGTTCATCATCGGGCGCACCCAGGACCCAGAGGTGTCACTCCACCGCCTGATCGATTCGAGAACCTCGATTCGGAATGAAAACCCGGCCCACCTGACCCAGCTTGAGTTCGATCTCGTTGGCGCATGGGACTACAACGGTGAGCTGAGAGAACCGTTCGAAGAGCTCAGAACACAACTGATTACGGAGGATCATTATGTGCAGTAAAGTACTTGTTATCGATGATGAGTGGGCCATCGCCAAGGCCCTTTGTACCCGCCTCAGCCAGTGCGGCTTTGATATGACATCGGCGCACGACGGGCCGACGGGGCTCATGAAAGCCGCGGACATCTGCCCCGACGCGATCCTGCTGGACCTGCGCATGCCCGACATGGACGGCTTCGAGGTCTTTCGTCGTCTTCGCAACGATGAAACGCTCCGCCATATCCCCGTCATCTTTCTCAGCGCGAATGTGCAAGACACCGTCAAGCAGGAAGCGAGGGCGATGGGAGCCGCGGACTTTTTCTCCAAGCCGTATCAGCATGAGGAGATCGCCTACGCGATCAGTCTCGCGGTTGCATAGATCCACCCATACATTGAGTGATTCTGTAACAATACACACTGCGTGAGCGTACAAGTTTCATGCCAACATACCGAATTTCCGTCGTTTTCGCTTTTCTGTCACACACGCCCCACTGAAAGCTTCGATCACAGTATCGAGTCAATCCCCAGCACCTTTTCAATGACATCAGGATTAGATCATGCCGAACAAAGTACTCATTGCCGATGACGATTTCAATCACCTCAACGCCCTGCGTATCCGACTCGAGTCCGAGGGCTTCGAGGTCTACTGCGCTCAGGACTCGTACAACGCGGTTCAGCTCATTCAGCGGGAGAACCCCGACGCGCTGATCCTGGACATCAACATGCCCGCGGGGAACGGCTTCACCGTGCATCAACGCCTGGCCAAGATGGAAAACCTCGGATCGCCCCCCGTCATCTACCTCACCGGCGAACGATCCGAACGGGTCGAGGCCATGGCCCAGGCGCATGACGCGTTTGCCGTCATGTACAAGCCGTGCGATTCGAAAGAAGTCATCGCCAATGTACACCTCGCGATCAACTTCCGCGACGCTACAGAAGCCGCCTGAGCCCCGGCTCACACAGGCACCATCCCGGGGCACCTCCATCGACGCATGCCTTCTGGTACGGGTCGTGCCCCGGGGCGGTCTACCATTCCTTTCATGTCGAACCAGCATGAAGAAGATCGCGCCCCCGAAGCTCGCAATCGAGCCGACCGCCCCAGCGTGCTGATCGTTGGCGGCGGGTTTGGCGGGATCGCGGTCGCACGAGCGCTGGCCCATGTCGATGCCGACATCACGGTCATCGACAAGCAGAACCACCATGTGTTCCAGCCCCTGCTCTATCAGGTCGCGACCGCCTCGCTCTCCCCGGCCACCATCAGCCAGCCCATACGCACCATCCTCCGCGGCCAGGGCAACTGCGGGGTGGTCCTCGCCAGCGCCAGCGGCGTCGATGTCGAGGGCCGCAAGCTCCTCTTCGAACAGGGCGATGTGGCATACGACTACCTCGTGCTCGCCGCGGGTGCAAGCCACGACTACTTCGGCCATGACGAATGGGCACCGATCGCGCCGGGGCTCAAGACCCTCTCCGATGCGACCGAGATCCGGCGTCGCCTGCTGCTGGCCTTCGAAGAAGCCGAGCACGAGGGCGACCCGACTACACGAAGAGCGGCCCTGACTTTCGCGGTCGTCGGCGGCGGCCCAACAGGCGTCGAACTCTCCGGCGCGATCAAGGAAATCGCCGGGCAGACCCTGCCCAGTGAGTACCACAACATCGACACGAAGACCACCCGTGTGCTGCTGTTCGAGGGCAGCGATCGGCTCCTGAACGCCTTCCCGCCACAGCTCAGCGAACGCGCCAAACGCGATCTGGAGTCGCTCGGGGTTGAGGTGCGCCTCAACGCACGCGTCACCGAGGTGACCGAGCAGGGGATCCGAGTCGGCGAAGAGTTCATCGAGACCAACACCGTGTTCTGGGCCGCGGGCGTGCGGGCCAGCGGGCTGGGTGAATCGCTCGGCGTCCCGGTCGACCGCTCACGCCGGGTCATCGTGCAACCCGACCTGAGCATCCCGGGGCACCCGGAGGTCTTCGTGATCGGCGACATGGCATCCCTGACACCCGATGGCCAAGACCACCCGCTGCCGGGCGTGGCGCAGACGGCCATGCAGATGGGGCAGTTCGTCGGCAAGGTCCTGAAATCGGAAATCGCCGGGCGCTCGACACCCAGCGACCGACCGAAGTTCGTCTACAAAGACAAAGGGTCGATGGCGATCATCGGCAAGAACCGAGCGGTTGCCGCGATCGGTCATCGGCGCTTCACCGGCTTCATCGCATGGCTGCTCTGGGCCTTTGTGCACATCGCGTTCCTGGTCGGGTTCCGCAACCGCCTGCGGGTGCTCTTCAACTGGGGCGTCAAATGGCTCCTCAACAGCCACGATGCGCGCCTGATCGTCGGCGATACAAACATGCACATGAGCAAGCCCGTTGGGCGCGGATTCACGCCCAAGCAACAAGACGAGCAATAAGACCCATAGCTGGGGTCTTCAGGCAACGCCGGTCAAAGTGATGATGGTCTCAGGGGCAGCCGTTCGCGAAGGCGCTGAGGAAGGCCGACACATCGAAGAAGTTGTACATGCCGTCGCCCGTGAAATCGGCGATTGGTTCCATCGCGCCGAAGGCGGACAGGAATGCGCTGACATCGAAGAAGTTCAGCATCCCGTCACCGGTGAGATCGGCGGGGCAGGCGGGGGCGTTGTCAACACCGGGCCAGAAGCCGCCGGCCAGCGAGAACTGGCCGCCCGTCATCACCGGGCCCGCATCGGGCTGACCGATGGTGCCCGAAAGCTCGAAGCCATCGCCCGACGAGTTCATCGTTCCGCCCGCGTCGATGGTGTACCAGGTGATCTCGAAACCACCACCCGATGGCCCGGCCAAAGCAGCGGCAGAACACATCGCGAGGGAACAGAGCATCGATACGGCGTTGATCTTCATGAGCTGAGTATACCAGCAGGCACCGATTCTTCCAAGAGTCTGCCCGGGAACACGAGCGGAAAACATCCCACCTCATGGCCCCCAAAGGGCCTTACTCCCCGCAGGGGACCGAATAGGCCGAGAGGAAGGCGCTGACATCGAAGAAGTTGGTCACCCCGTCCCCGTTGAAATCGACGCTGGGATCACCAGACGCGTAGAGGGTGAGGAAGGCCGACACATCGAAGAAGTTGAGTTCTCCGATCGGCGTCACAAGGTCCGCGATGCCCAAAGGATTGCCGCTGCCCGGCGTCGGTTCAAAGAACAGTCGGCAAACACTGCCATCCGGGCCACGCCCCTCGGCCACATCGGTCTCCTGGCTCCCGTAGGTCACCGCATCGATCTGCGCGAGCTGGTTCCCGTCGCGGTCGAACAGACCGACGGCCTCGCCACCCGCGCTGAGCTTGAAGTCCGCGTGCAACGCACCCTGCTCGGGTTCTTCGTCGGCCCAGATCACAAGGTACCCCCCCGCTGCGATCGTCACGCCCTCGGGGATCTCCCACTTGGTGCGGTCGGTCAGGTCATCGGTCAGGTACCGCCCACCCAGATCGACCTCGACCGGCTCGGCGTTGTACAGCTCGATGTAGTCGTCGGCATCGCCGAACTCGTCCGTGACAATGCCGTCGTTGCTCGCCAGCCATTCATTCACGAAGATCGCCGGCGTGGGGTCGGGCTCGGTAAAGCAGTCGTCGCGCGGATCGTTGGCAAAGCCGGGCGTGACGGCGCAGAACACATCAAACGACTCCTCGCCATCCGGGAAACGCCCGTACGACTCATCGGGAAGCAGACCCGGGTACGACACGGAATCGATCAGCACCGAGCCCTCGTCGGCGCGGTGCGAGAGCACCACCGATTCGCCACCGGCGCTGAGCTTGAAGTTCGCGTGCAGCGGCCCGTCGCCCGGCTCGTCGTCGGCCCAGACGATCAGGTACGCACCCGGCGCCAGCGTCGTCCCCTCCGGGAACACCCACTGCAACGGGTCGAACGGATCGTCTGAAAGATGCATGCCCGAGAGATCAACCGTCACATCGTCGGCGTTGTAGATCTCGATGAAGTCCTCGAAGTCCCCGGCCTCGTCCATGATGATCGTGTCGTTGCTCGCCAGGATCTCGTTGATACGCAGCACTGGCAGTGCCGCGGGAGCGGGCACATTGGCACGCAGGTAGTTGGTGCGGGCCTCGATGTACGGCTTGACGCCCCACGCCCAAGGCGAACCGCCGGAGTAGCTGGCGGGGGTATCAAACGAGTCGGAGAAGTCCTGTGTGGTGTAGCCATAATCGGCGTTCCCGCCCGCGTAGGACCCGGTGAACGCGTAGGGCTCGAGCGTGTCGTGCAGCGCGTCGATGTGGGCCTCCCGCGCACCGATCGTGAAGATCCCGTCCACGCCATCGACCCCGCCGGGGTTGAACGGTTCGAGGGTGTGCATCGGGTAGAGCCCGGCCTGCGAGGTCGTGTCGTAGTTGGGCGTGGCCTGGTTCGGGTTGGAGAGGTGATCGATACCGGGCTCAAACCCGCCGCCACGGTCGTTCGTGGTCACCACATCAAAGAAGAAGCTGCTGGAATCGCTGAGCCCCATGGCCCCCAAGGGGAGCGTGTAGCGGGCGATGCCCTTGGTGCTGCTGCTCAGGTCCTGAGCGAAACCCGCCGAGTTGTCAAAGCTGGCGTGGCGTTGATCCCATCCCGAGCCGTCCCATGCGTAGAAGATGAACCCGCCACCGTTGTCGGTCCATGAGCCGAGGAAATAGTCGGCTTGCGTGTTCGTGTTGATCTCGCGTCCCCACGGGTTGCTCGTCGACCCACCGGGCTTGGTATCAAAGAAGAAGATGATCCGCGCCTGATCGGTGCCGCCGCCGACATCGATCGGTCCCGCCACCTGCACCTCGGCGTACATATCCGACCCATCATTTGCGATCCCCACGCGCAGCAGATCGAAATGCGGATCATCGATCGCGTTGAAGGTGTCGCCCGAGCTGTCAGCAAAAAGCGTCTGCACCGGCTCAGCGGGCCCGCCGACTGCGCCGACCAGCTCACGCACATAGCGAAGGTACTGATCGTGGTAGGCATCGATCTCCAGCAGGCGACGAACCAGAGGCGGCTCGGCCCCGCCACCGAACGGGCTGCCAAAGTCCCACCCGAAACCATTGTCACCGAAGCTCGATGCCGGGCGTGACGCCCAGTCGGTCGAGAAGAAATCGATGCCGTAGCTGTTGTCCAGGTCATACGGGATGTACTCAACCCGCCCAGTGTCCGGGTAGACATAGAGGAAGTAGTTGTTCGCGCCGTACCAGAGGTTGTCCCAATGCCCGTTCACGCAGTCGACGGCCATGGAACGCAGGAAGGTATCGACGCTGAACCGACTGGCGATCTCGGCCGCGAATGTCGCATCGTCAGCGTTCTCAATGAACGCGATGAAGTCCGCAAGGTCCTGATGCTGGTTGGCGCCGCTGTCGTTTTCCAGCTCATAGGTTGGTGTGCCAAGGTTCGCGTATGCCGCGGCATCACCGGGCGCGACATAGCGCAGATCGGCCCGCTCGCCCTTGTAGGTGCACTGGTAGAGGTTGCCCGTATCGTCGTCGAACCACGCGCTGAGGAACTCGTCGTCGATCTGCTCAACATTGACGAAAACATCATCCACAAGCGACCCGTCGTTGATGATCAGGCGGGCCATCGAGGCGCGGGGAGAGGGCACACCGAACTGGTTGTAGATATCCCAGGCGAGCTTGCCGCGGACGACCGAGGGATCGTTCTGGTGCCCGTTGATGTTGAGCTTCTCGAGCCCGAAGACCTCGCGTCCGGGGACGAACTCGTTGAACTTGAGCTTCCAGGATTTCTTGATCGCCGAGCGGCTGGTATTGCCGCGGGGCCGGATCGCGACATCCTCGACAATCTCGTCGACCTCGCCGCTGAGCAGGTGCACGCTGCAGGCGTAGTAGGTGTTGTCGAAGGGGTTGTTGATCATCGCCTGCAGGTCCGCCGGGTCCATGGTGACGGTGATCTGCAGCAGCTCGTTGTCATTGAAGTAGACACGACCTGCCTCGACCCATCCGGCATCGCCAGTGGGCAGGGGCACCGGAGCCGCCGGTGCGTGCGAGGTCAGCAGGAGGCACAGGGCAACAACGAGCGATCGCGTGATCTGGTAGGGCATGGAGCTTCTCTATCTTGACATGGGGTCGGCACAAAAAAACAAACGACGCGTGCGCGTCGCCTGTTATACCTGATTCAAAGCCAGAAAGAAAGTAGATTCTCAGGGTTCCCGGTGCCCTGACGACCGCAGAATCACGGGCAACCCGCGTTGTACGCGCTCAGGAAGGCGCTGACATCGAAGAAGTCCAGCGTCCCATCGCCGGTGAAGTCCGCCTGGGATCCATTGCTGCCGTAGGCCCCCAAGAAGGCGCTGACATCGAAAAAGTCCAGCTGACCATCGCCGCTCAGATCGGCCTGACAGTGGTCGATGCAGACCCCGTTGCGTGAGCAGAAGTAGGTCAGCTCGGCCACCGGCGAAGCCGCGTACCCGCCGGGGGCGTTGTCGTCGGCCACGATCCACTGCATGTATCGGACCTCCCCATCGAGCGTGGTCGAGTCGGGGATGGCGTAGTGCATCGTTCCATAGCCCTCGCCCGCCCCACTGCCCTGGAGGACGATGGGACCAAGCGTTTCGTCGGCAACGAGCATGCCACTGACGGGCGGGAAGCTCGAGACGACGACCCATGCCTGCGCCCCACCCAGTGCTTTGTCGATGCCGATCTTGAAATCGGTGTTGCCCAGATTCGGCGGGTTGTCGGCAATCATCTCCGGGGTCGCCCCCTCGGCGCCCGCGATGCCGTTGGTAATCAGCTGCGGATTGGCCACCAGCTGTTCTTCATGCAGGCGTGGTCGATCAAAGGGGAACGCTTCGTTGGCAACGCGCGGGTCGGTGAGCCCGTTGTTGAGGAACTCGGTGATGTTGTTCTGCACGGGTGGCGGGAAGGCGATCGGTGCGTTGAGCACCGGGTCGCGGTTCTGAGCAAACGAGACCTGCCCGTTGCGTCGTGCGTAGAAATCAAAGACCTCGTCGATCGTGCTCAGCTGCCCATTGTGCATGAAGCGTTCACGCAAGCCGACATTGCGGAGCGAGGGCACCTTGAACCGACCGCGATCGGCATTGTTGCCCGTGATCCCGGAACGCCCCGGGTCCTCATCGATCGGACGCAGCCCAATATTCCTAAAGCTGTTGTCGCTGAACATCGCCCCGGTGTGACACGCGACACAGCGCGATCCGGTCAGGGCGTTGAGCCCGTCGATCTGCTGCTGGGTCATGGCGTTGTTGTTGCCGGCGATGAACTGATCGAACGGCGACTCGTCGGGCACGAGCGTGCGTTCATAGGTCGCGATCGCCATGGCGATGCGTGCGGCATTGATCTCGTTATCGCCAAAGGCCTGGGCAAAGAGGTCGGGGTAGGTGCTGCCATCGAGCACCGCCTCCGCGAGGTCTGTGGGGAGATCACTCGCCAGCGCCAGCGGGCGGACGGTGCTGAGTTTGGCGGCTACCTCGTCCCAATCGCGTTCCTGATGACTCATTTCGATATCAGAAACGATCGGACCAACAACCTGGCTCTCCAGCGCCCCGCCATCGGCGATGATGACTTGACCGGTCTGCGGGTCCACAAACTGCGAGCTGGCTCGACCATCCCAGAAAAGCTCGTCGGCGTACATCGCCATGATCATCGGCTGGGCCTGACGGGTGGTCGCCTGCGGGAGCAGCCCATAGAGCACCGACTTGAGGTACTGATCATCCCGATCGGCCATCGACACGCCGGGAGAGGCGATGATGTCGTCGTCACTATTGAAGATCCCATCGGCACCCGGGTTCACCGAGACCCGCGGGTCGGTCCCGGAGCTGGCTGGAAGGTGACACGAGCCACACGAGGTCGTGTTGTCGCTCGAGAGCTGGGCATCCCAGAACAGGGCCTTGCCCAGCGTGCTCTTCTCCACGCTGAACGGGTTCTCGGACGGGAACTGGACCTGCGGCAACTGCCCCGCGCCACCACCGGGCTGGGCAACGGCGTGCATCGTGGCGCACGCGATCACCGCAGCAAAAATAGCAAAGCAACGCGACCCCGCGCCACTCTGGGGCGCACCAAACTGCTCTTGATTCATCTTTGTACCTGTATGCCTGTGCAAGAAGAACACTCGTAGATCGAGCGCGACACCCCTTCAACGGATAACTTGGGCGTGTATTTCGTGAACGACGATAAAAAACACGCACGAACCCGTGCGTGTGCTTTGGAAATGGATTGGCAAGGATGACTGGGCTCTTACGAGCTTCAGCAGCCTGCTGAGAACGCACCGAGGAAGTCGCTCACATCGAAGAAGTCGTACGACCCGTCGCCGTTGAAGTCAGCCGCGGGCTCCTCGGCCGCGAACGCGGCGAGGAAAGCGCTGACATCGAAGAAGTCGAGACTGCCATCGCCGTTGATGTCGGCAGGGCATGTATCGGCTGCCAGGATCGCGCCGACCTTGCTCGAGCTCATCCCACCAGCGTTGGTAAAGCTGCCACCCAGGACGAGGGCAGGGCCTTCGCCGTAGTCAAAGACGCCGCCGCCAAAGACGGTGTTGTCGGCACCGTCGCCCACGGCTTCCCAGTCCGAACCGTTCCACTTGGCGATGCCCGCGGCGGGGCGTGAGCCGACCATGCTGAAGCTGCCCAGGGCGTAGAGGGCCTCGCCCGAGCCGTCATCAAAGGCGACCAGTTCGTGGACATCGGCATCAAAGCCACTGCCCATCGAAGACCACGAGGTGCCGTCCCACTTGGCGATGTTGGTCGAGATGGGGTTGCCGGCTGCCAGGTTAAAACGGCCACCAACATACAGGGCGGGGCCTGAGCCGTCGTCCCAGCTGGTCATGTGCAGCACCTGAGCGAAGCCCGAGGTACGAGACAGTCCGCCGTCGAGGTCATCCCACGCGGTGCCGTCCCAGACAGCGACATTGAGGGCGCTGACGCCGCCGATGGTCAGGAAGCGACCACCCGCGTAGAGCAGGTTGCTGCCGTTGAAATCCGAAGCGAGCAGGTCGAGCACGATCAGCGGCACAGCGCCGCCGATGGTTCCACCGACTTCTGAATAGGTGGTGCCGTCCCACTTGGCGATGTGGTCGAGGGCGGTGTTGCCGTTGAGATCGCCGTAGTTACCCGCGATGTAGAGCTGCTCACCGGTCATGCCGTCGTCGTAGACCTCGAGGTCCCAGAACGAGTTCAGGAAGATCTCGGACTGGGCGTCCATGGAGTGCCACTCGGTGCCGTCCCAGCGGGCGAGCTTGGCGCTGCCGGCGACGCCGTTGGCGCTGTCAAAGTAGCCCGCGGCGATGAGATCGCCGTTGAACGCCTTGATCGCGTTGGAGTACGAGCCGATGAGGCCGCCACCAACGGGCTGCCAGGCGCTGCCGTCCCAACGGGCGATGTTCGAGCCCCCGGTCGCGCCGGGGATGCTGAACTGACCGGTGGTGTACATCGAGGGGCCCGTGCCGTCGTCGTACATCTCAAAGCCGACGGTGTACGAGCCGGTCAGGCCGGGTACGCCGAGCGTGTTGGAGTAGTCTTGGGCCTGGGCGGCGCTCGCTGCGGCGCCCGCGGCGATCAAAAGGGAAAATGTGCGTGCTGGTGATCTCATGGGTGTCTCCTACTGAATACAAAGGCGCGTCAGAACGACGCATTGGGTTGCCGCACGCTGACGCATCAACTGCATCGCCCCTCCTGTGAAACGATCGCGCGGCTGCAAGAATCTACCGTAAATTGTGACAGCTGGATAGAGGGAAAACCCCCCTCATACGGGCTTTTTCAAACTTTTATGGGCAACCGGCGCTGAAAGCGTTGATAAACCCGCTCACATCGAAGAAATCGAAGCTGCCATTCCCATCGAAATCAGCCACAGGGTCCATCGCCGCGAACGCGTTGATGAAGGCGCTGATATCGAAGAAATCGAGCGTGCCATCGCCAGTGAGGTCGGGCGCACAACCCGCGCCAGCCGCCAGATTCACTGCCGCGCCCGCATTGATGAAGCCCCAGCCGAAGCTGGTGTCATACCCGGCGCTGCCAAGATCGACACTGGTCTGGGAGAGAATGTCTTCGACCTCTGTAGGAGACAACGATGAATCAACCGAGAGCACCAGAGCCGCGACACCGGCGGAATAAGGCGACGCGAAGCTCGTGCCATCAATGGTGGTGTAATCGGTCCCGCCATACCCGTCGTCACCCGTCCGATCGGTGGTGAGAACCGCTGCCCCGGGCGCGCTGATGAAGAGCCCCGGGCCATAGGTGCTGAAGCTTGCCAGGTTGCCATTGCTGTCAAGCGCGGAGACCGAGTTGACAGAATCGAGACTGGCCGGGAAGCCAACGGTTCCGGTCCCGTCGTTCCCCGCTGCACCGAAGTGAATGACGCCCATATCGCGCGTCGAATCGAACGCGGTGGTGATCGCCGCCGTCGGGCTCCCGCCACCCCATGAAGAGTTGGTGACCAGTGCGCCGCTGCTGGCCGCCCAGTTGATCCCCGCGGCCGTCCAAGAATCCTGAGACTCGAGGAACGGCAGGCACAAACCAAAGAAACTGATCTCGTTGAAGATCTTGCCCGCCTGGACCTGCACATTGGGCGCGATCCCCGCGACACCCAGCCCGTTGTCCATGACCGCGGCGATGCAGCCCGCCACGGCGGTGCCGTGGTTATCGCACTCGTTGCCCGGGTTCCCATCGCCCCCGCCATCCACAAAGGTCTGGCCCGGTGCTTGGTTCAGGTCCGGGTGGTTCTGCTGGATCCCGCTATCGAGCACAACAACGCGGACCGCCGCATCCCCGCTCGTCACGGCCCACGCTTCCAACGCGTCCATGTCCATGTCGTTGGGCTGCTCGAGCGCCCACTGCTGGGAAAAGAGGGGATCGTTGGGCGAACCTGCCCGCTTGGCCCAGTAGATGTGGTCGCTCTGGGCCCAGTCAACCGATGGCTCGTCGTTGATCGAGAGCGCCGTACGCAGGATGGCATCGCCGGTGCGTGCGTTGACCTGCGCCCGGATGACGCCGGGGATTCCACCAGCGTCATGCTCGATGATGGTTGCGCCGTACTGCTTGAGCACCGCGCTTTGCTGGGCGGGGCTGCTGCCCGGGGCAAACGAGATGAGCAGATCACGGGTCGGGATCACCGGCAGCCCGCCATCACCGAGGTAGGCCAGCGACGAGACCGATACGCCGTCGTCCGCGCTGAGCTGCGCCACCGCAAGGCGGGCATCTTGGATCGTTGCGCCCTGTTCAGGCAGCACGATGTACGACCAGCCCGGGATGCTGCTGGGCTGAACCGTCGCCTGGGCCAAGCCAGACGCGTCCAGCAACGCGCGAACGGTTCGGCGTGCTTCACCCTCCTGGGCGGGCTCCATCTGCACCGCGATCATCGATGGCAGCGCCCCAAGCTTGACGCGCTGGTCAAAGTACGGGATTGAAGCCTCGACCTGCACCGGCACAACCGCCCGGCCACCCAGAGCCAAGGCCAGTTCCTGATCGATCGCGGGTGCCTGAACCGGAGCTGCGAAGGCAGGCGCAGCGATGGACAAGATAAGCGTGGTCAATGAACGATCGATCATGGTGGTCTCCGGATTGAACTTGTTTCAACTCGATACACGGGCACAGAACACAACCCGTGGGCGTGCCCGAACAAACACCGGGAACCCGGCGGTTCTTCCAGCATACCACAAGATGCGCTCGCGCCAAGCGCAATTTATCAGCTCAAACCGCAGCCCGGAATCCGACCCTGTATGCCCCGGCTCAGGGACAGCCGGCGTTGAACGCGTTCACGAAGCCGCTGACATCGAAGAAATCGAAGCTGCCGTTTCCGTCAAAGTCCGCCACTGGATCCATCGACGCAAAGGCGTTGATGAAGGCGCTGATATCAAAGAAGTCCAGCGCACCGTCACCCGTCAGATCCGCCGGGCATGGCTGGGCCTGCGCGAAGAACACACGAATGCATGTATCACCCGAGTAGCCCAGCACAAGATCGTCACGCCCGTCGTTGTTGAGATCGCCAAAGGCCAACGCCGTACCGACCTCGGACGCGTCGTAGGTCCAGGTCGGCTCGGTATCGAGGGTCCCGTTCCGGTTGAGGTAGATGTGACCCCGCCCATCGCTGAAGTGGATCTCGATGAAGTCCTCGTCGCCATCGCCGTCGACATCGAAGAAGCCGATCTCCTGAGGCCCAGCGAATGGCGGGTTGCTCGCGTAGCGTTCGGTGAATGAACCCGCCGCGTAGTCATACACACGCGAGGGGTCGCCGCCGAAGGCGATCTCGCTCACGCCATCGTTATCGAGATCGCAGAACAACGCGCCACGATCGGAATCGTCAGACGAAACCGCGTCGGCGGGCAGGGTGTTGGGTGTGCCGGTCGTGTTGGTGTACAGCCCGCTGTGGAAGTTGACCCACTTGGCGACCGCCAGGTCGGGGTAGCCGTCGCCCGTGATATCCCGGGCATCAAGGCCATTCTGCACGGCCTCATCGTCCGACTGCCAGACGCTGCCGGTCGTCAGGGTTGTGCCGAGGTTGTCGAACATCAGCAGTGGCCGGTACGGGTCGGGCGAGACGCCCTGGTTGGTGGTGACCAGATCCAGGTCGCCGTCCTGATCCATGTCGGCCAGCACGCCCGCGGTGCCCCACATCGTGCGCGCGGTGTTGCTGGTGTACCCGGGGGCAGTGGACATGCCCGCACCGGTGTTGAAATAGGCACGCACGCTGTCGCGACGCAGCCCGCCGTGGATCGTCACGATGTCCGGCCGATCATCGCCATCGAGATCCCCCACCTGCACATCGCCGGTGTGGGTGTCTTCGTTGCTGAGCCAGCCCGGTGTGAGGTTGATGCCCGCGCCGTTGCCGAAGAAGATCATGTCCTGCGCGTTGTCGTAGGGCGGGAAGGAGTTGGAGATGTAGCAGACGGCAACGATGTCGTTGTTGCCATCGCCATCGATGTCGACAACCTTCAACCCGCCGATCTGACGCCGGAGTTCCACGCTCTGGTCCGGCTTGGCGTTGAACGGGACACCAACCCCCCGCTGCCCGGTTGGGGCCTCGGCCAGGTTGACGGCAAAGAGGTGCCCGTCCTTTGAGATTTCGTAATAACTCGACTGCTGGGCCTGCGCGGATGACGCGAGCAAGAGTGCAGCGATACGGATGGCATGTGTGCGCATGAACTTCTCTCCTGATTGACCGGTGCAGCCCGGCCTGCACCGAGTGTACCAGCCCGTTTTTGGAACGCAAAGCGTGTTTTTCCAGATCGGCCCCAACCAACCCAACCAGCAAAAGAAAAGCCGGCACGAGGCCGGCTTGAAGGATCTGCATGGACAAATCAGGAGCGTGGATCAGGGGCAACCCGTTTCGTACGCAACAACGAAGTCGCTGATATCGAAGAAGTTCAGCTCACCATCGCCGTTGAGGTCGGCATCATCGCTCTGCGTGTTGTACGCCTCGATGAACGCCGCGACATCGAAGAAGTCGAGATCACCATCGAGATCAAAGTCCGCCACGGAGCACTGGGCGCTCGATTCATGCGACAGAAGCAGCCCGGTCAGGTTCTGCTCGGGCATACCGGGGCCGGCGATGGTCGAGATGACCCCCGCGCCGCCGCCGTTCTCGAAGAACTCGATCCGCAGCGCATGCCAGCCGGCACTCAGCGGGATCGACCCGGAGCGCTTGACCATGCCGTGGAGGCCGTCGTTATCAACGACCCGCTCGTCACCGATGTAGAGCGCCGAGCCATCGTCCGACTCGGTGGTGAAGGTGTACACGCCGTCGATCAACGCCCAGACATAGCCCTTGAAAACCGCCCCGATCTCATCGGAGCGTCCTGAGTTCATAAACTCACCGCCGGTTGAACCGAAGTCCACGCTGGTGACAACATCACTCATATACGGCGTCATCGCATCGAAGTCGGGCAGTGCCGATGGGTTGGAAAGCTCGTAGAAATCGACGCTCAGGCCATCGATCGGGTTGAGGCGATCGTCCGCGGCCCGAAGCTGACGCACATCGATGTTCACATTCGCCGTCGACGAACCCGAGTCACCGATGATGGTGTAGCTGAACGCATCGTTCCCCGAGTATCCCGCGGGCGGGGTGTAGCGGAACATATCCTGACCGCTCGTGCCCTGGCCAGCGAGCAGCTCAACGCTGCCGCCCGCAAGGGTGGTGGATTCGAACGAGTCGAGCATGAAGGGATCGCACGACTGTGAAGCGTCGTTGCCCAACGCGTCGATATCGAGCGCGTTGTCCTGCAGGGTTTCCACGATGTCGTCCGCGGCTGAGACACCCTCACCGATCAGGTTGCAGCCCGAAGAGTCCATGAAGTTGACGATCGTGGTCTTCACGCGGTCGTGAAAGCTGAGCACGGTGTTGGTCAGCCCGCCCGAGCAGCTATGGCAGTACGACATGATCGTGCCGCCGTAGGGGTCGGAGCAATCGCCGTTGCCACAACCATCGATCGGAGGCGTGTAGCTGTGGGTGTGGCCGGTGCCGAAGTTGTGCCCCAGTTCGTGCGCCGCGACCACGACATCCCAGTTGCCACCGTTGTGATCAACAAGCGGGTAGGGGAAGGAGCCGCTGAGGTGCGCCGAGACGCCGTAGCCGTACTCCATGTTGCAGAGCACGCCGACATATGCGACCCCGCCGTATGAAGTGTTCTGACGCCCGGTGAAGAAGTGAGTCACGGTGCGGTCGACATCGGTCATGTTTCCATTCCAATGATTCAGCACCTGATCGAGCGGATCGCCCGTGTTGGCGTCGTATGGATCCGTGTCCGATTCCCATACACGCAGGTACGGGACCGCCAGTCGGGTATTCACATCGCGTTCATAGATTTCCGAGATCGCGCCCATCAGCGAGATGACATACGCCGCCGATGCGTTGGTGTTGCCATTGAACAAACGCTCGGTGTACTCGTAATCGGTCTCGATCGCGATGCCCGCGATGCGGCAGGTTGCCCCGCCGCGTGGGGTTGTTTGGACCGCCTGCTCCGGGAGCCCCATGGGCTCAAGCTGGACATCGCCGTTGGTGTATCCGCACGCGCTGACCGGACCGTTGTCAGGATCAACCAGGTCCGCCATGTACGCGGTCTTGAGCGCGGCATCAAGTTCGATCCCCTGCGCGTAGGGCCCGGTCGAGATCGAGATCAGCTCATCATTCTGACGGATGAAGCCGTTGGTTCCGTATGGTGAGAACGCGATGTAGGCGATTGAATCAGCGTCGCCGGCGACGATGCCGCGAAGCACGACCACCTCGGGACGAGGCAGATCAACAATGCCATCGGCCGTGCCAAGCTCCAGGCGTGCACCGGGCGTGAGCACCTCAACACGATCAAGCTCGAGATCGAACTGCCCGTTGGGCGTATCGAAACGCTCGATGCGGACATGCTCACCAACGAGCACCCGATCGACCGACTCGATATCGATCCGGTTGCCATTGAGACGATGCGTATCGACCTGCGCTATAGCGCTCGTGCTGAGCGCGGCGATGCACAGGGCAAGGCCTGCTTTGAGAGTGTGCGTACGAAGCATGCGTGTTCAACCTCCAGTTGAGCAGGTCTGCGCTCCCCCGGTATCGATCAAGACGCCTGCTGGAACCAGACGACATCCCGCGAGACCAATCGAGAGCGGACAAACCGATGTGGTGAGGACCCGATACCCCAGAACAGGGCACCATACCGAGTAACAGATACGGCAGCACCACCGTAACGGATCCCGCGCATCGGTTCAACAGCGTTTCAACGATTCTGAATGCCCATTCCTGCCCGATATCAACGGTTCTGATGTGGCTCAGGGGCATCCCGCACCGAACGCCCCGAGAAACGCGCTCACATCAAAGAAGTCATATTGCCCATCACCCGTGAAATCCGCGGCTGGGTCCATCGCCGTAAAACCACTCAGGAACGCGCTGATATCAAAGAAATCGAGCATCCCATCACCATTGAGATCGGGCGAGCAGACGCTGCTGGTGGTCGTGATCAGGCACGCTTCGAGAAGCACGCCCGTGTCATAGGCCGACCGGTCCGAGAGCGTCAGTTCCCACATCCCTGCCGCGGACTGCCCGACGAACGCCGAGAGCGGCTGGGTCGGTACGACCGCACCGGCAATCACCGGCTGGGCATCGAACGAGCACACATCCTCGCCCAGCACACCCGCACCGTCGCTGAACACCGCGTCCAGATCACGCCCGCCGCACCCGAAGGGGCCAGGAAACCCAACACTGGGCACACCCGGGCGGTCGAGCAGTGTGACCGTGGTGCCATCGGGAGACCGCAGCGAGATCACCAGATCCCCGACCCACGGGTGGGCGATATCGAGGTTCACTTCGATCGAATCGATCACCTCGCCCGCCCCCAGCACCACCTCGATCGGGATCGTGATGCCCGATGCGTTGTTGTCCGGGATCGGCGCGTTGGGCACGACGCAAAAATCGTCGGCCTGCGCCAATGACGCGAGACACAGCAATGGCAGCAAACATACTTGTTTCATCGTCGGGCCCTCGCGTTGATGGTTGCGTTGCGTGATGCGTCGGTGCACTGGGCCGGGTCACGCATGCCAGTGGTGTGGCACCAGTCCTCGACATGGCCCATGCTGGTCGCGCCGGGGAGCTGCCCGCGGTCGCGTTCGATCACGCCGTCGTCCGGGTCATCCAAGAGCAGGTCGGTGATGATGTTGCAGTAGTCGTAGAGGAAGGGGCGGTCCTCGAAGGCGGTCGTGTAATACCACACCTGCTGGCGTGATGAAGTCGGGATCAGCGAGAGCCAGTTGGCCGAGCCGGTGTAGCTCATGTCCTCGTTCTCGCCGCAGCCAAAGCCGAAGATGTCGCCCAGCACCGCGGCGTTGCCCGCCAGGGCCGTCCCCTGATACGGGGCCCCCACCGACTGGATCAGGCGGTCACCACGCGCCCAATCGAGCCCGGAGAAGTAGAAGGTATACAGGTGCAGGGCCGCCATCGCACCCTGCGAGTGGGCCGCGACGCCGAACGATTTCATGGGTGCCGACTGATTGAGGATCTCCAGCGCGAACGCGTCATGCGATCGGCTGACATTGGGATCGCTGAAGAGGGCGATGTCGCCTGAGAAATGCGAGGTGGTGAACGGGTTGCCGCCCGAGCAGTAGCCGTGCACGAGCAGCAGGCGGTGCCCGCCGGGGAGTGTGCCGCGCTGGGTATCGGTTGGCCGGCCATCCCACACCTGCATCGGTCCGTGGCGTGCGCCCGATTGCAACGCCTGCTCGACCATCTGTGCATCGACACGCGTCGCCATTCGCTCGACGATCTGTGTCGGGACCAGCGAATCCACATCATGCACACGCACCTGACGCAGCTCAATCGTCGCGGGGTCTACCCCCGCATCGAGCACGAGCTGGGGATCCAGCAGCAATGACCGTTTCGCATCGCACACGCGTGAGAGCCAGCAGACCGGGACCATGCCCGCGTCCGACCGCCCCCAGACTTCCGCGGCCACGATCGTGCGCTCGTCCGTTTGCGCGTCGTCGAACACCAGCTCGATCTGATCCCCGGCCGTCGACGCCCGTGCCGCACCGAGCGGGGTGGTCGGCGATTCAACTTCGATCAGGTGCTGTGTGGAGAGCATGACCGGCCAGTTCTCGTCGCTGGCGTACTCCGCGATCACTTGCACCGCGTATCCGCCGGCTTGATCCGGGGTGAACGACAGCTCCTGCTGGTCCACCCCCGCGTTGATCACTTCGCGCGACCCATCGGGCGATCGAACGATGGCACTCAGTGACACGATCTTCGACCCATCGCTGAGCGAACTGGCGAGCGTGACCGGACGGCCTACAAGCGTGCGTCGTTGCTTTGTATAGGTATAGAGCGACCGATCGGATAACTGATCGATCAGCACGAAACCGTCGACGCGTTCATTCATCTGCACGCGGACAGACATCTCGCGCTGATCGGCGGGGAGCATCACCGCCGGGTATGTCCGCCCGGCGTCACCCCAAGGCAACGGGTCGCGCACGATCGACACGCCGGGCTGCTCGATGGGCGCATCGGTGCGGACCTGGATCTCCCGTTGCGTTCGCGCATCGATCGATCGGACATCCCCCACCCACGCGTTGGGCATAGCGGGAAGGAACACGACACGCGCCCGCCCATCGCCCGTGACGAATGGGAACGCGAGGTCGACCAGCCCGTCCGCATCGGCCTGCGCCGGATCGATCTCGAGCAGCAGCGTGCGCGAGGTTTCGCCCAGATCGACCGGGTTGGGGAGCCTGACGATGCCGGACTCGATATCGCTGGGCGGCGCAACGACCTGCTTGACGGGCAACGCCCCCTGCCCCATCGCGGGCATGGCGACGAGCAGTGAGACAAGCAGCCCGATGAATGTTCTGTATCGCATGGTTCCCTCTCCGTGTACAAACGCACGATACCAGAGCCGAGGGCCAGCGCGAAGAAAAACACGCCCAAGCGGGCGTGTTTGGTGAATCACATGATGGCTTGACCTCGTTCGGAGAGAACAGAGGCCCGGCTGATCAGCCGTTCCAGCCGCCCTTGAAGTTGTTCAGGGCATCGACGAGCTTCTTCTCGAGATCGCCGCTAAGGGCCTTGCTCTCGTTGAGCTCGTCCCACACGCCCTTGGCGCTGGTCTGGAAGTACTCGAGCATCGCCTTCTCGAACTCCTTGACCTTGTCGAGGGCGACGGTGTCGAGGAAGCCCTTCGTGCCCGCGTAGATCGAGATGATCTGGTCGGTCACGTGCTGCGGCACATACTGGGGCTGCTTGAGCAGTTCCACCATGCGGGCACCGCGATCGAGCTGGGCCTGGGTGGCCTTATCAAGATCGGTACCGAGCTGGGCGAACGCCTCAAGCTCGCGGTAGGCCGCGAGGTCCAGTCGCAGCGAGCCGGCGATCTTCTTCATCGCCTTGACCTGTGCGGCACCACCCACGCGAGACACCGAGATACCCACGTTAATCGCCGGACGAACACCCGAGAAGAACAGCTCGGGCTCGAGGTAGATCTGGCCGTCGGTAATCGAGATCACATTGGTCGGGATGTACGCCGACACGTCGCCTTCCTGCGTCTCGATGACGGGCAGCGCGGTCAGCGAACCGGCACCGTTCTCATCGCTGAGCTTGGTGGCGCGTTCGAGCAGGCGGCTATGGAGGTAGAACACATCGCCGGGGAATGCTTCACGACCCGGAGGACGGCGGAGCAGCAGCGAGAGCTGGCGGTAGGCGACGGCCTGCTTGGAAAGGTCGTCGTACACGCAGAGCACATGCTTGGGGTACTTGGCACCGTTGCTGAGGGTCTTGCCCTCTTCCTTGCCCGACCACATGAAGTGCTCGCCCATCGCACACCCGGTGTAGGGGGCGATGTACTGCATCGGGGCCGGGTCAGATGCACCCGCGTTGACGACGATGGTGTAGTCCATCGCGCCCTGTTCCTTGAGGGTCTGCACGACGCCGGCCACGGTCGATTCCTTCTGGCCGACGGCGACATACACACACACGACGGCGTCGTCGGTGCCCCAGTACTGCTTCTGGTTGATGATCGCGTCGATGGCGACGGCGGTCTTACCCGTCTTGCGGTCACCAATGATCAGCTCACGCTGACCGCGACCGATCGGGATCATCGCGTCGATCGCCTTGATACCGGTCTGCAGCGGCTCGTGCACGGGCTGGCGTGCCGCGATGCCGGGCGCGATGATGTCGACCAGGGCCGACTCGGTGGTGTTGATCGTGGGGCCGTCGTCGAGCGGGCGACCCAGCGGGTCAACCACGCGACCGAGCATCGCTTCACCAACGGGAACCGAGAGCAGCTTGCCGGTCGCCTTGACCGTGTCGCCCTCTTTCACCGTGAGGAAGTTGCCGTAGATCACGGCACCGACGGTGTCCTCTTCCAGGTTCATCACCTGGCCCATGACAGCGCCGCCCGAGGTCTCGAACTCGATCAGCTCGCCGGCCATGGCCTTGGACAGGCCGTAGATGCGGGCGATACCGTCGCCGACTTCCACAACGCGTCCGACTTCCGAGATCTCAAGCTCGCTTGAGAAGTGCTCGATTTCCTGCTTGATGACGCTGACGATCTCGTCGGTCTTGATCTTCACGGGGGTTCTCCTGCCTGGCCCAGACTGCGTATTTCGTCGGGCGACGGGGTTCGAGAAAAGATGGTCTTCACAACCCCACGAATACGCCCGTGCGCACTCGCTTGGGGGGGATGAAAGGGTAGGTACCCAGCCGGCAGAAGTCTCGTCAGTCAGGGAGGTTGAAAATGCTCAGGGGCCCGAATCCTCACCGGGCTGGGCTGGGCTCGTCTCAGTCGTCGGCTCGCGGGAAATCCTGAGCCCCACCGTCCGCTCCGGGCTCACCACTCGGCACCCGGGCGGCAGGTTCATGATCTGTGCGGGCTTGGCGCTCACACCACGCTCCAGATCCTCGAATGAGAGCAGCACATACGCCCTTGGACGGGTCGATTTGCTCCGCAATGCCTCGACCCCCTCCACCGGGCCCTCGATGAGCACCCCGACCAGATCTCGGTCCGTATCGTCGATTTCGACCCGCCAATCGCCGATCTCGCCCGGTGCGATGAGCACCTGCACCGGAAGCGGGTCCAGTTCCAACTGCTGGGTCACGGTTTTGAGCGTCAGCAGCACATCGACCTGGGCCGGGCTGATGCTCGTGGCCCAGTCGGTCGGCGCGATGCCCTCGATTTCGACCACCCCACCCGGAACGGTCTCAAGCCGCCCGGGCGTGAGCTGGGCCAGCTGAGCCGCCGAAATCGTGACCGTGGCGGTCTGTGTTTTCAGGTCCGCGAGCAAGCGGCTGGGCGCACTCAACCGAACCGAGGCGGGCTCGATTCGAGGCGAACCATCGGTCTGCACCCCCGGCGGCAGCAGCGGGAGCAGCGCCAACTCGCGGGTTTCAAGCTCATCAACCTCAATGACAATCTCTGCGGGCGTGATCGCCTTGATCGTCACCCCGTGCACATCAAGGTTGGGCGAGCCACGCAGCACGCTGCGGAGATCGAGCGTGTACTCCCCCGGACGGGGCGGGACCTCGCGTCCCAGGTGAAGCTCGACCCGGTTCTGCAGCTCACGCGCAAAGCGATCGAGCCCAGCCGTCGAACCCTCGATCTCGACCGTCACCGATCGAACGGGCGCATCGCCCGATGTCTGACGCATGACGAACTCGATCTCCCCGGTGGGCTGACCGCTCGTCAGCGTCACCTGGGCCTCGATCGTGCGTGATCGCACCATGCGTGATTCGGCCAGCAGCCAAACCATCGCTGCGATCAGGGTCACGACGATGACCGTTCGGATCTGGGCAAAGAGGCCGCGTTGTTGTTCACTCATGGTCGCCCCCCTTCTTGCCCTTGGGCTTGGCCTGCCCCTGCGTGGCCTCGTCCTTGCTCAGCAGCGAGACCTCGGGCTCGGGCTCATCGCCCGATTCAATCTTCGCGTCGTCGGCAAAGCCCGAGGCATTGGCCTCTTCCTTATCCTCGCCCGTTTCAGCCGCCTCAACCTCAGGCGGCTGATGCCCGAGCCGCTCCTCAATCACCTGCTGGAGCATGCTCGGCTCGATGGGCGATCCCAGCAGCCCCCGCTCGGCGATGCGGATCTTGCCCGTCTCCTCAGACACCACGATGACCAACGCGTCGCTCTCGCGAGTCACGCCGATCGCCGCCCGATGCCGAGAGCCCAGCGACTGGTCCTCGATCTCGTTGGCGCTGGCCATGGGCAGTTGCACCCCCGCGCTGTGGACCTTGTCGCCTCGGATCACCACCGCCAGGTCGTGCAACGCCGAGCCCGGATGAAAAATCGTCTGGATCAGCGGCGCCGAGATCACCGCGTTGAGCACCGTGCCGCCTTCGATCAGCGACTTAAGCCCCACGCGACGCTCGATCACCACGATCGCCCCGAAACGCGCCTTGGACAGGAACACGCAGGCCGGGGCCAACTCGGCGGCCACCTTCTCAGCGCCCTCGTGCCCGCTGTGCATAAACCGCGTCTCGCCCAGACGGATCAGGGCCCGACGCAGCTCGGGCTGGAAAATCACCACCAGCGCGATGGCGATCACCGCCAGCACGCGGTCATAGAGGTAGGCGATGCGGGCAAAGAGATCGTCGCCGAAGAACCGAACAAAGAGCGTGCCCACGATCAGGATAAAGAGCAGCCCCTTGAGGGCTCGGGCGGCGCGGGTGCCCTGCACGAATCGCAGCACGGCGAAGACCACCAGCCAGATCAGCGCAAACTCGATCAGGACCTCCCACCAGTTGTAGGAGCCCAAGCGATTGAGCAGGTCTTGCAGGCGTTCGGCGGAGCCCAAGCGGGTACCCTTCCCTCATACGGTGAACTGGCGCAAATCGGTTCACCCTGATTCTAACCAATCGTTTCTCACCATGCGTTCACTCGCGCCTCATATATGCCATACGAAATCAAACAAGTCGAGACCACGCCCAACCCGCGGGCACGCAAGCTGATCGTCGAGCCCGCGCCGGGGTCGATCCGGTCGTTCTTCAAACCCGACGACGCACAGGGCGACCCGCTGGGCGAGGCGCTCTTCGGCATCGAGGGCGTGACCAATGTGCTTATTCACACCGCCTTCATCTCGGTCAGCATCGCGCCCGACCAGAACTGGAAAACCATGCTGCCCAAGCTGCGAGCCGCGCTCAAGGTGGCCCCAGCCCCATGACGAGTGACCAGGCCCACGATCACGAAGTCACCCGCTCGCTCGAGTGCTGGTTCAAGAAGCACGCCCGCCCGCTGCCATGGCGCACCGACCACCGAGACCCCTACCGCTCACTCGTGAGCGAGCTCATGCTCCAGCAGACCCAGGTCTCCCGGGTGCTCGAAAAATACACTCCATTCCTGGACCGATTCCCGAGCGTGCAGGCGCTGGCCGAGGCCCCCGAGGACGAGGTCCTCGCCGCCTGGTCGGGGCTGGGGTATTACCGTCGGGCCCGCCTGCTCCACGCCTGCGCCAAGGCGATCGTCGAACACCATGACGGGATCGTGCCCCAGACCCTCAACGAACTGCTGGCCCTGCCCGGGATCGGGCGGTACACCGCCGGGGCGATCGCCTCGATGGTCTTCGGGCAACGCGCCGCGATCGTCGACGGCAATGTCACCCGCGTGCTCCTGCGCCTGCACAACAAACCCGTGCCTCAGACTGACAAAGCCACCATCGACTGGGCCTGGTCCCGCGCCCAGCACCTGGTCGATGCGTGTGACAATCCCGCGGCTTACAACGAATCCATCATGGAACTGGGCGCAACAGTGTGCATCCCCAAGGGGCCAAGGTGCACCCGATGCCCGATCCGCGATCGCTGCGGGGCCTTTGCCGAGGGCAACACCGAATCGATCCCGCTTCCCAAACCCCGAGCCAAGCAGAAGCATCTCTATTGCGCCAGTGTGATCATCCGCCAAGACGATCAGATCGTCCTCCACCAACGCCCGACCACCGGCATGTGGGCCGGGATGTTCCAGCTCCCGACCATTGAGCGGGATGACGCGGCCCCCACCGCTGACGAAATCGCCGGATCGCTGGGCATCGATGAGCCCGAGCATGTCCAAACCTTTATACATATCACGACCCACCGCATTGTGGAGTTCGCCGTCTACCGAGCCGCGGGCCCAGAGGAAACGCCCGAGAACTGCGTCGAGCACCCCATCGGGCGGCTCGATTCCCTCGCGATCTCCAACGCACAGGTGAAGGCACTGCGAATCGCGGGTATTCTTGAGTCGTGAAGATCGCCGTCGTCATTCCGGTCTACAACGAGCAGAGGCTGCTGCCGGTCCTCTTCGATCGGCTGATCAAGACCCCCGCGCCCTCGCTCCCCGATGGGACGCGTTGCGATCGGGTGATCTACCTCGTCGACGACGGCTCCCGCGACGATTCACCCAAGATCATCGACGAGCTGGCCCAGCGTGACGACACCATCGCCATCCACCAACCCCAGAACCAGGGCAAGGGGGCGGCACTGGCTGCGGGCATCGCCAAAGCACTCGAAGACGGCGCCGACGCGATCATCATCCAGGATGCGGACCTTGAGTACGACCCGCGCGAGCACGACGCGGTGCTCGCCCCGATCCTCGACGGGCGCGCCGACGCGGTGATCGGGACGCGCTTCCTGGGCCAGACCCATCGCGTGCTCTACTACTGGCACTCGATCGCCAACCGCATCATCACCCTCACCAGCAACATGCTCAGCAACCTGAACCTCACGGACATCGAGTGCGGGTTCAAGGCCTTCACCCGTGACGCGATCAAGGACATCACCATCACCGAAAAACGCTTCGGCGTTGAGCCCGAGTTGATCGCCAAGCTGGCCAGGATCAAGCTCCCCGACGAGCAGGGCGTTCGCCGCATCCCGCTGAGCATCTACGAGGTCCCCATCTCCTACGCGGGACGCACCTACGAAGAGGGCAAGAAGATCGGCTGGAAAGACGGCGTCGAGGCGATCTGGTGCATCATCAAGCACAATCTGGGTTAACTCTCCTCCCCCGCGCTTGCGGGGGAGGTGCCGAGCAACGCGAGGCGGAGGGGGATATCCCCTCCCCGCGCCCCGCAGCGAGGCGGAGGGGCCAATCGAACAGCCAACCCCATCCACACCCAAGGGTGCCACGGCTTGCTCCACCCACAGGTGGACAAGCCGTGCCCACCGCACAACCTGGGCGTGTTCCGCCATGGACCCCCAAGTACCACTCAACGCACGGGTTGTCCGCCTATCGGCGGAGCAACCCGTGGCACCCTGCTATCAACTCCCCTCCCCGCGCCCCGCGGAGAGGGACAATGGGGTGCCCATTGCCCACCGAATGTCCGCCTCTGGCGGATTGCCCATTGCCTACTTCCCCCCCAAAGTCACGCGTCCGTCGGCACCTCGATCGGCCCCTTCCCGCCCTTGCGCCGAATCCAGTTGATCGATCGATGCACTGCGCGTCGCCGCACGAGCTTGCGCTCCAGCCAGAACTTGCCGGGGAAGTTGAGCAGCGACAGCCCCAGGAGCATCGTCAGCAGTCCCTGCCCGGGGAGCACGAGCATCGCGATCCCGCCCAGCAGCAGCACCCCGCCGAGCAGGTTCTTGGCGGAAAAGAGGATGATCCGGATCACCGGGTGGCGGATCGGCAGTTCCATGGGGGCACGCTGATCACGCACGAAGTAATCGCCGGGCAAACGCACCAGGATCCAGGGCACAACGATCAAGGTCCCCACAAAGGTTACAACCGACACCCCCAACAGGATCGCGATGAGTTGTTCGTTGATCTCAGGCATGAATGTCTCTGTCCCCTTGCCCGAACCTCATGCATTCTTGTCCCTCCCCGCGATCCGCCAAAGGCGGACGAGGGAGGTGTCGAGCGAAGCGAGACGGAGGGGTCTTGCTCGCAACCGTGGTTTCTGAAAATCACCCCTCCGATCCGCCTGCGGCGGACCACCTCCCCGCGAGG
>DEXG01000007.1:4935-35954 GCA_002364005.1 Phycisphaerales bacterium UBA3190 | reverse complement strand
GCGAGGGCGCGGGGAGGGACAGAGGCGATTACCCGATCACGCGGGTGAATCGTTCCAGCAGCGCGTCGAGTTCGCCCTCGCTCGGCGCGTTGAGCGTCACATGACCGATCTTTCGCCCGGCTCGCGGGGCTTTGCCGTACATATGGACATACGCCTCGGGCATGGACTCCAATGCCCCGGGCCTGGGTTCGTCGCCAATGATGTTGACCATCGCGCTGCAGCCGATCGGTTCGGCCGATCCAAGCTTCATGCCCATGACCGCGCGCATGTGGTTCTCGAACTGCGAGGTCTGTGCACCCTCGATCGTCCAGTGCCCCGTGTTGTGCACACGCGGGGCGATCTCATTGGCGACCAGTGTCGCGTCGTCGCCGCTGCCGATCTGGAAGAACTCGACGGCCAGCGTCCCAACATAGTCAAACCGCTCCAAGATCTGCCGGGCCGCGTGATGCGCCTGCTCGGTGAGCCGGTCGCTGACCTTGCGCGCCGGGGCCTTGGAGACACGCAGGATCCCGCCGCGATGGACATTCTCGGTTAAGGGGTAGCAGGCGATGTCGCCGACGACCGATCGGGTCGCGACGATCGAAAGCTCGCGGGCGAACTCGACGAACTGGTCGAGGATCGCGGGGACCGAGCCGATGGTCTCGAAGGCTTCGGCGGCATTCCCGGCATCATTGATCAGCACCTGCCCCTTGCCGTCGTACCCCAGCGTGCGGGCCTTGAGGATCGCGGGCGTGCCCAGCTCGCTCAGGGCCGATTGCAGCGATTCGACATCGTCGATCGCTCGGTAGTTGGGGATGGCGATGCCCAGCTCGCTGAACATACCCCGCTCGAGATGCCGGTCTTGGGCGTAGCCCAGCGCATCGGGGTTGGGGTGGATCGGGCAGATGGCCCGGATGATCTCGGCGGCTGTCGCGGGCACATTCTCGAACTCGTAGGTGACCACCTCGCTGCAGTCGGCCAAACGCCTGAGCGCGTCGGGGTCGTCGTACTCGCCGACGATCTGCTCGCAGACGTTGTTGGCACAGCAGCTGTCATTGGGATCGAGCACGGTGCAACGCACACCCAGCGGCTGCACCGACAAGGCGAGCATCTGGGCGAGCTGCCCGCCGCCGATGATGCCGACACGCTCGACCGGCGCGAGTGGCTGGCTCATGCCTGCCCCCGTGGGTCGGGGTGATCGAGCACGGCCTGTGTTTGATTCGCACGGAACGCTTCGAGCTTGTCGGTGATCTCCGGGTGCTTGTTGGCGACGATCGAAGCCGCCAGCAGCCCGGCGTTCCTGGCCCCGGCCTTCCCGATGGCGACGGTCGCCACGGGGATGCCCGCGGGCATCTGCACGATCGAGAGCAACGAGTCCATGCCCTTGAGCGCCTTGCTCATCACCGGGACCCCGATCACCGGGATGGTGGTCATCGACGCGACCATGCCCGGCAGGTGGGCCGCCCCGCCCGCGCCGGCGATGATGACCTCGATGCCTCGCCCCTTGGCCTCTTTGGCGTGAGACACGAGCAGATCGGGTGTGCGGTGGGCCGAGACGACCTTGACCTCGTGGGGCACGCCCAGCTCATCAAGGGCCGCGGCGGCGTGCTCCATGACATCGGGCCAGTCTGATTTGGAGCCCATGATGACGCTGACGAGTGGGTTGCTCATGTGTGATCGTATCCCCCTCAGACGTGATCAGAACTGGTACGAGTACCCAAGGACCACGCTCCCGAAGGTCTGCCCGCTGGGCTGGCTCTCGAACCGCTCAGTCATGAATGTCTGGGCCCATCCCGCGTAGAGCCGCTTGTACCGCAGCACGATCCCGACACTGGCGCGGGCGACGAAGGGTTCAGAATCGGTCGATCGGGAGCTCGCGAAGGTGTTGC
Organism: Phycisphaerales bacterium UBA3190; assembly: GCA_002364005.1. Taxonomy (GTDB): domain Bacteria; phylum Planctomycetota; class Phycisphaerae; order Phycisphaerales; family UBA1924; genus UBA1924. Next base: position 34,086 of record DEXG01000007.1, on the reverse strand, counting down.
CGTCGAGGAAGATGTCCCGCCCGACCGCGTCGGCCCCCACTGTGCCATACAGATAGAACGAGAAATCGCCCTCACCCCAGTCGTTGCCCTGGACGGTGTGGTCCTTGTGACCCAGGAAGGTCGCGGGGCCGAAGTCGTTGGGCAGGTTGTGCCCGCCCCGCAGGGTCATCCGCGCGTGCCCCATGATCGCGACATTGCCGACCTCGAAGCCCAGGGCGGGGAGCATCTCCATCTCGATGCCCCAGAGCTCGGCCTTCTCGGATCGCCATGTCCGCTCGTAGTTGAAGTTGATCGCCAGCTCGTTAGCCAGCTGGGTGTCCCAGCCCTCCGGATCGTCCTGGTCCGGGTAGGCGCTGTGGATGAACTCCTGCATATTCTGCGCCCCGGACCAGTCCCCGACCACGCCCAGGTCCAGCCCGAAGTGGTCGTGCTTGTGGTCGTCGGCTCGCTGGAAGGAGAACGCGAAGTAGAGGTACCCGCCGTAGGGATGATCGTCGGCGGGCGGGTTGGACTGGGTGATGAACTCGCTGGTGTAGATCCGCTGCTTGAGCGCGACCCCGAAGCCGAATCGCGGGTCGTCCCACGCGCCCGCGGGGGCGAGCTTCTCCTTGAGCGAGCTTGTCAGGTTCGGATCGAACGACAGCTCAATCCCGATCCCGTTGGTGTAGAACCGATCGGTGTTATCGACGAGGTTGGCAAATGTGCCGTCGTTGTCCCAATAGATGGTGGAATCACGCAGTCGCATATCACGCAGAGACCACGACTCGGATTCTGTGAGCGATTCGATCCCGTTGGTGGGATCGGGCGTGTCCTGCGCGTGGGAGATCCCCGCGAGAAGCATGGGAAGCAGGGTCATCATCGTCCATGAGCGCATGTTCATGCACCCACGATATCGACAACCGACGGGCTTGGCGCGCCCGTCGGCTGGATCTCTCCCCACTTCCCTGTGGCGATGTTCAATCAACTGTCTCTCAGCGTCGGCGTTTCGATGCGATCAACCCCGCCCCCGCGAGCACCATCAGCCCCGAGGGTGCCGGGACCGGGGCGGTCTCGATCACGAGCTTGGGCACGGGGAACCCGGTCGGGAAATCGACCACAACATCGGTGAGCCCAAAGAGGAACTCGAGCCCGATCCCCGGTGCCGGGTCGTAGGTCTCCATCATCCCCGTGATCATGAACGGCGAGTCGGCACCGATCGAATCCATCGCGTTCATGATCGCGTCGGGGCTCATTGCAATCTCGACCGGGCCGGGCATGGGCCCGTCGGCATCGAACACGATGTCGCCGTAGAAATCACCCGTGCCGAAGGTGTCGAAGATCTCGATCGCGGGCACCATCGCCCCGTCGGGGTCGGCGATCATGTCGTAGGTGCTCGAGGTCGAAGTAAACTTGGCGATCTCGAACCCGTCGGTGAAGTTGGCCATGACGCCGCCGAAGACATTCTCGAGCACGAGCGACATCGACACGATCTCCTCGCCATCGGCGAGCACCCCGCTCAGGTCAAACGCGAAGAACGCTCGGCGTTCGGGCGTTGTGAACCCGGAGACGGTTGTGTGGCCCATAAAATAGTTCTGGAACGACATGTCGTTGTCGGGCGTGGCCGTCGGCATCCCCATGGCATCGAGCCCGTAGAACCCGCCGGTATGGAATGTATCAACCTCGATCGTTCCGCCCCGGGCGATCTGGACACCGAGCAGGCCGATGACAATCAACGCCATCGCGATAAACGCCCGTCTCGAGTGCTGCCTCCGCGTGGAAGTACGCTGTGCCGTATTCATGATGTCCCCTCTCCGAGATATCGAGTCTTGGCTGTAGACCCCGAGTCTATCTGGAGTGGCCCCGCCGCCCAAAGACAAAAACGGGAGTTTGCAGGACTTTGACGAAAGTTGATCTGTACACAGTGCGAACAAAGGGGTTTCGCTTCGTCGGGGTGCGCCCGAATATCGGCGTCTTGGAACTCAGAATCACTCGGAGCGCAGCCCCTCGCCATCTCGCCAACGCACCCTGGGACCACACCAACCGGCCCCGGAGGGGCCACGGGTTGTAGCCACGGGTGGAGCGCAGCGGAACCCGTGGGAAAAGCAGCATGTGCCCCCTCGCCCCGAAGGGGCGAAGGATGAAATCGACCGCTAGCTCCACGGGTGGCGCTTCGCCGGCGTTGCCGGCTGCGCTCTACCCGTGGCTACAGGCCTTGGCTCCTACGGAGCCACCGAATGCCCGACGGCCTCGAGCAAGCCATATGAAACATCACGGTGCTCCGCGATCAGGTCTCGTCATTCTCCGCCAGCTTCGCCACCACCGAGAAGTCCTCGAGTGTTGTGATGTCCTGGGTGATCTCGTGCTCGCCCGCGGCGATGGCTCGCAGCAGTCTTCGCATGATCTTGCCACTGCGGGTCTTTGGCAACGCGGCCGTAAACCGGATCATGTCCGGCTTGGCGATCGCGCCGATCTCCTCGCCGACATGCTTGCGCAGTTCCTGGATCAGCTCTTCGCTGGCCTCGAAGCCCGGGGCGGGGGTCACAAAGGCGGCGATGCCGGTGCCCTTGATCTCGTGGGGCATGCCCACGACCGCGGCCTCGACCACGCTCTCGTGCGAGACCAGCGCGCTCTCGACTTCCATGGTGCCCATGCGGTGGCCCGAGACATTGATCACATCGTCGATGCGGCCCATGATCCAGAAGTTGCCGTGCTCATCACGCCGGGCGCCGTCGCCGGCGGTGTAGACAGCTTGGCCGTCGATCTTGACGGTGCTCCAGTAGGTATCGATGAAACGCTTGCGATCGCCGTACACGCCGCGAAGCATGCCGGGCCAGGGCTTGCGGATGACCATGAGCCCGCCCACATTCGGGTCCTGCTCTTCGCCATCGGTATTAACGACGGCCGCGTCGACCCCGAACACGGGGAATGTGCAGCTGCCGGGCGTCGTGGGCGTCGCGCCGGGCAGCGGCGTGATGACATGCCCGCCGGTCTCGGTCTGCCAGTAGGTGTCCACGATCGGACAGACCCCGCGCCCGATGATGTTGCGATACCACATCCAGGCCTCGGGGTTGATGGGCTCGCCCACGGTGCCCAGCATCTGCAGCGAGTCGAGCTTGCAGGACTTGGGATGCTCATCGCCCCACTTCATAAACGCGCGGATCGCGGTCGGGGCGGTGTAGAACTGGGTGACCTGATGACGATCGACCATCTCCCAGAACCGTGCCGCGTTCGGGTAGTCCGGCCCGCCCTCGTACATGACACTGGGGACGCGGTTGGGCAGCACGCCGTAGACGATGTAGGAGTGCCCGGTGATCCACCCGCAGTCGGCGGTGCACCAGTAGACCTGGTTCTGATCGGGGATCAGATTGAAGCTGTACTTGCTGGTCATGTAGGTGAAGACCATGTACCCGCCCGTGGTATGGACGATGCCCTTGGGCTTGCCGGTCGAGCCGGAGGTGTAGAGCAGGAACAGCATGTCCTCGGCATCCAGCTCTTCGCATGGGCAGTCGGCTGAGGCCTTGCTCATTTCCTCTTCCCAGCAACGGTCCAGCTCGCCCCATTTGATGTCGTTGTGGCACCGCCCGTAGCAGAGCACATGCTCGACGGGCTGGTCGCCCGAGCCCTTCATGAGGCAGATGGCCTCGTCGACATTGTCCTTGAGGGGGACGACCTTGCCGCGTCGCCATGAGCCGTCGCAGGTGATGATCATCTTGGACTTGGCGTCCTGCACGCGGTCGGTGATGGCGTGGGCGCTGAAGCCGCCGAAGATCACGCTGTGCGGCGCACCGATGCGGGCACAGGCGAGCATGGCGATGGCCAGCTCGGGGACCATGCCCATATAGATGGTGACGACATCGCCCTTCTTGATGCCGTTGTTTTTGAGCACATTGGCGAGCTTGCTCACCTCGGTCTGGAGTTCCTTGTAGGTGATGCGGCGGACACCAACGGGCGATCCCGAATCATCAACGGGCTCGCCCTCCCAGATGATCGCGATGTCATCGCCGTGGCCCTGATCGACCTGTCGATCGACACAGTTGTAGCAGACATTGGTCTTGGCCCCGACAAACCATTCGACATCGGGATCGTCCCAGCTGACGACCTCGTCCCACTTCTTGTACCAATGCAGTTCCTGAGCGACTTCGTCCCAGAAGCCCTTGGGGTCGTTGATGGAGCGGTCGTAGATCTCCTTGTACTCTTCGAATGAGTTCACCAGCCATTTGCTGGCACCGACATCTGCGGGCTTGGGCGGCTGGAAAATGCGATTCTCGTGCAGTGTTGATTCGATCCCCTGCTCTTTCCCGTCGCTGCTCATGCCGATGACTCCTGATGTTGAGATGAAACTGTTTCTGGTCTGGGATGTCCATTCTACAGGGAATCGAATTCCGTACAACCATGTGCGAAATGTTCTTTGAAAACATCTTGCAGGGGTGATTTCCCCTACGCACCGAGGACGCGATGCGACCAAGCCGCGATCATGGCGGCGACGAAGTCGGCGTCCTTGCGATCGCTGAGCATGTGGTCGGCCGAGCCCAGCGAGACGAAGCTCTTGGGGTGCATGGCCCACTGGAACATCTGTGCCGCGTTCTCGACCCCGACGATCTGGTCGATTGGGGAGTGGAAGATCATCAGCGGGCGTTTGAGGGTCTTGAGCACATCCTTTGGATCGTGGGCGTCGAGATCCTCGATGAAGGATTTGCCGATCCGGAACGGTCGCCCGCCGATAGAGACCTGGGCCGACCCCTCCCGCTCGATCTCCTCGATGTGGGACTCGAACAGGTGGCGCACATGCGTGGGGTCCGATGGGGCACCGATCGTGGCGACACCCTTGACCGAGTCCATTTGCCCGGCGGCACTGACGACCGCGGCCCCGCCCAGCGAGTGCCCGATCAGCAGGTCTACCGGCGCGTGATGCGCACTGAGCCAGGCGCAGGCGCTGAGCAGGTCACGGACATTGCTGGCAAAGCTGGTCGCATCGAAATCGCCCTCGCTCTCGCCGAGCCCGGTGAAGTCGAAACGAAGCACGGCGATCCCCCGCTCGGTCAGGCCCCGCGCGATGCGGCTGGCCGCGAGTGTGTCCTTGGAGCAGGTGAAGCAGTGGGCGAACAACGCATACCCGCTCGGATCGCCCTGAGGCGTGTCGAAGCGTCCCGCGAGTTGCTGCCCATCGTCATTCTCAAATGTGATTCGCTTTGATCCCATGCAACAGGGTACAACAACACAAGCTTGCCAAGTCTTCCTATTCCTTGGTGAATCGGGCCGGAACGGGGTAAACATTCCCATGAAGAAACTGAGGCAATCGTGTTGTGTGGGCAGAGGCCGCTCAGTACACTCGCCCTATGAAAGCCCTTTCTCAACGATCAATCGGCCTCTTCTCGCTGCTCATACTCTGCTTGCTCACGACGCAATCGCTCGGCCAAGAAGAGGTACTCGCCCAGACGAGCGAAGCGGTGCAATTCAGTGATGCACCCATTGCCGATGCGCCCGATGCCAGTGCGTACAGCATCGCCAACAACCTGTGGATCGTCATCGCCACGGCTTTGGTCTTCATCATGCATCTGGGCTTTGCCTGCCTGGAGACCGGGCTGACCCGTGCCAAGAACACGGTCAACATCCTCTTTAAGAATGTCACCATCGTGGGCATCGGGATCCTGACCTATGCGCTGCTCGGGTTCAGTCTGATGTACCCGGGCGCTGACTTTGCCGGCGGGTGGTTCGGGTTCGGCGGGCTGGGGATCGCCCCGTCCGATGGCTACGACCCGACAACCTACGCCGACGGGGCGTACACCTACTGGACGGAGTTCCTCTTTCAGGGCATGTTCGCCGCGACCGCCGCCACCATCGTGTCGGGTGCCGTCGCTGAGCGCATCAAGCTCGGCCCGTTCCTGGTCTTCAGCGGGGTGTATGTCGCGCTGATCTACCCCATCGTGGGCATGTGGCACTGGGGCGGCGGGTGGCTGGCCGAGCGTGGGTTCCACGATTTCGCTGGCTCAACCATCGTCCATAGCGTGGGCGGCTGGGGCGCCCTGGCGGGTGTGCTGCTGCTGGGCCCACGAATCGGCAAGTATGTCATGGGCGGCGATGGGGTCACTGTTGTACGCCCGATCATGGGGCACTCGATGCCCCTTGCCGCGATCGGCGTCTTCCTGCTCTGGTTCGGCTGGTTCGGGTTCAACGGCGGGTCGGTGCTCAGCGCCGACCCAGAGGCGATCAGCTATGTGCTCGTCACCACCACGCTGGCGGCGGCATCGGGGATCTTCGGGGCCATGTTCACCAGCTGGATCGTCCAGAAGGAGCCCGATCTCTCCATGGTACTCAACGGCATCCTCGCGGGTCTGGTCGGGATCACCGCGGGCGCAGATGTGGTGGGCGTCTTCGATTCGGTCGTCATCGGTGCCATCGCCGGCGTGCTCGTGGTGCTCTCGGTTGTCGGGCTCGATCGGATACGCATCGACGACCCGGTGGGTGCGATCTCGGTGCACCTGGTCTGCGGGATCTGGGGCACGCTGGCGGTCGGGCTGCTGGTCGAGGGCAAGAGCGTTGTCACCCAGCTGATCGGGATCGGTGCCATCGGCGCGGTCTGCTTCATCTCGGCGCTGCTGATCTTTGCCCTGCTCCGCCTCACGATCGGCATCCGCGTCTCACGCACCGATGAGCTGCGGGGCCTGGATCTCTCGGAGCACGGGATGGAAGCGTACACCGGGTTCCAGATCTTCAGCGTGCAGTAAACCATCGACCCTACTCATGACAGACCACCAGATCGAGGAAATGGACATGCACCTCATCATCGCGTACATCCGACCCGAGAAGCTCTCCGATGTGAAGAAGGCGCTCATCAAGCGTGAGGTCTTCAAGATGTCGATCACCAACGCCCTGGGTGCCGGGGACGAGGAGGTGTATCACGAGCGCTATCGCGGCGCCGATGTTGAGATCGACCTGCTCAAGCGGGTGCGGCTGGAGATCGCCGTCAATGAATCATTTATCCAGAAGGCGGTGGACGCGATCCTCGAAGGCGGCGTCACGGGCAACGACGGGGATGGGAAGATCTTTGTACTCCCCATGACCCAGTGCTACCGGATCCGCAATGGGAACAAGGGCCCGCACGCGATCGGGTGAGCGGGCCGCGGTGTGCGTGACTGATCGGCGTACACATTGGTGTATCCAAGAAAACAGGCCGAGCGTGATGCTCGGCCTGTGTCATTGCATGAGAATGGAATCGATGGATCAGTGCCCCTGAACCGGTGGCGGGACATTCATCTCGTGGGCCTCGCCAGCGCCCTGCGGCACGCGGATGTCCTCGATCAGATCCTGGATCTCCTGAGGCGGTGCCTTGGTGAACATGCTAATCACGATCGCAACGATGAAGTTGATGACCATGCCGATCGAACCGATCCCCTCGGGCGAGATCCCGAAGAGCCAGTAGTCCGACTTGTCCTGGCCCGGTTCCCAGGCGGTGATCGCACCGAGCATCCCGTTGGCCCAGTTGAACTTGAACATGGCGATGTACACACCGGTGAACACGATCCCCGTGATCATCCCCACGACGATGCCCTCACGGTTGGCACGCTTGGAGAAGATGCCCAGCATGATGCAGGGGAAGAAGCTCGACGCCGCCAGCCCGAACGCCAGCGCGACGACCTCGGCCACGAAGCCGGGAGGGAAGATGCCGAAGTAGCCGGCACAGATCACGCCCACGCCCGCAGCCGCGCGTGCGACCCAGAGCTCATTCTTCTCGGTGATGTCGGGCTTGATGACCCGCTTCATCAGGTCATGGGAAACCGCGGTGGAGATCACCAGCAGCAAACCCGCGGCCGTCGAGAGGGCCGCGGCCAGTCCGCCGGCGGCGATCAAACCAATCACCCAGTTGGGCAGGTTGGCGATCTGGGGGTTGGCCAGCACCATAATGTCTCGGTCGACATACAGCTCGTTGGGCCCATCGCTCGGTTCGTTGGTGACCTGCCTGTTGCCGTGCACCGTTCGACCCTCGGGATCGTCCGATGGCGCCTCAAATGTCGGCTTGCCGGCGAACGCTGGGCCGGCCCGGTAGTCGACCTTGCCGTCGCCGTTCTTATCAACCCACGCGAGCAGGCCAGTGTCCTCCCACTCCATGAACCACTCGGGGATGACCTTGTCGTCTTCGCCGGCCAGCTGCGGGTCGTAGTAGGCGTCGTTGACGGTCCCGATCAGGTTCGTGCGCCCGAACGCACCGACCGCGGGTGCGGCGGTGTAGAGGATCGCGATGAAGAAGAGGGCGTAGAACGCGCTCTTGCGTGCGTCGCGGACCTTGGGCACGGTGTAGAAGCGGATGATGACATGCGGCAGACCCGCGGTGCCCACCATCAGCGCCAGGGTGATCATGAAGATATCGAGCTTGGACTTGGAGCCATCGGTGAAGGCGCTGAAGCCCAGCTCGGTGTTGATGGTGTCGAGCTTGTCGAGCATGCCGACGGTTTCGCCCCCGGCCAGTTGCGATCCGACCTCGCCGCCGAGCGTGTCGATGAAGCCCATTTGCGGAACGACATTGCCGGTCAGCAGCATGGACATGAAGATCGCGGGGACCATGAAGGCGAAGATCAGGACGCAGTACTGGGCGACCTGCGTGTAGGTGATGCCCTTCATGCCCCCGAGCACGGCATAGACGAAGACGATCGCCATGCCGATGATCACGCCGAGGGTGATGTCCACGCTCAGGAACTGCGAGAACACCACGCCCACGCCACGCATCTGCCCGGCGACATAGGTGAAGCTCACGAAGATGGCGCAGATGACGGCCACAACGCGTGCGAACTGCGAGTAGCACCGATCGCCGACGAAGTCGGGCACGGTGAACTTGCCGAACTTACGCAGGTACGGCGCCAGCAGGAGTGCCAGCAGCACATAGCCGCCGGTCCAGCCCATGAGGTAGACGCTGCCGTCGTACCCGGCGAAGGAGATGATGCCCGCCATCGAGATGAAGGAGGCGGCGGACATCCAGTCGGCGCCGGTGGCCATGCCGTTGGCCAGCGGGGGTACCCCGCCTCCGGCGACATAGAACTCACTCGACGATCCGGCGCGGCTCCACCAGGCGATCCCGAGATAGAGCGCGAAGCTCAGGCCAACAATCAGAAAGGTCCATGTTTGTGCGTCCATCTCAGTCGTCCTCCCTGAAGCCGAACTTGCGATCGAGCTTGTTCATGAGCACGACATACACCGCGATAAGGATCACGAAGGTGTAGATCGACCCTTGCTGAGCGAACCAGAATCCGAGCTTGGCCTGGCCGATCCGGAACTGGTTGAGGTAATCAACTAGGATGATCCCGCAGCCGTAGCTTACGATGAACCAGATGGAGAGCAGGATCGCGAGATAGGTGAGGTTGGTCCGCCAGTATTTCTTCCTGGCGTCTTGGTCATTCTCAGACATGTTGGTACCCCGATCGAATGCCGGCCCGTGTATTCCGGGCCGTGATGTGTGTGTCTGTGTGTGCTGCTCAGATTTAGAAAATGGCCTGCATCTGTGCCCGGAAGACGAACTGCGAGTTGGCCCCGGCGTCATCGCCCTGCCAGCCACGCCCGCCCCCGTTCCATGCGCCGGAGACCTCGTCGAACGCGATCCCGGTGTCAACGGTGAACTTCATCGCGTGGCCCGCGAGGTACTTGGTCGCGCCGACTGTGAGCACGCTCAGGGTGTCCTCCATCGTGGCCCCGGGGTTGGCGATGGCGAAATCGCCCGCCTGCCCGTCGAGATCGCCCCACTCGTAGCGGGCGAAGAGCTCGATGTCGTCGGTGATGAAGACCTGCCCCTGGATGAGCACGCCGTACTGGTCGTACTCGGTCCCCCCGGGGCGTTCCTCGTAGTTCCCGATCACGGCCGCGTAGATCGCCGACCCGCCCAGGCCCCACTGGAAGTCCGCGGTCCACTGCGAGATCTTTGTGTCGTTGTTGTAGATATTCGCGCCGCCAGCACCGGCGAGGGTATCGCCGTCCTGGATGTGCCCGCCGAAGCCCAGCATCATGAACGGGTCCTCATCGCGGAAGCTGTTGAAATCCGCACGCTGGGACCAGTCGCCCTCAAGCAGGAACTCGGCCCGCCCCGACACGGCCCACTTGTTGCCCGGGGAGGAATCGTTCCACGAGCGCAGCCCGTCGTTGTATGACGCGGTGAGCTTGATCGAGTCGTTCTTCCATGTTCCCTCGACGCCCTGCCCATACAGCGACGCGAAGCGCGCGTCCAGCAGCGATCGTTCAATGAAGGTCTGCTTGGTTTCCGAGACGGTCCATTCGTTCCATGAGTGCAGCTTGAACTGCCCCATTCGGAGCGAGAAGTTGTCGTCTATGTGCCAGTTGGCCCAGGCGTCCAGCAGCAGCGACGAGCCGGACCCGGTGAAGCCGAACCAGATGAAGAAGTCCATGTTCGGCTCGCTGAGGTTGCCCTTGAGCCCGACCCGCGTGCGCGAGTTGACGAACCCGACGGTCAGGTCCTCCTGGGTGTCCTGCTGATCCTGGACATCGGCGATGTACCGAAACTGGACGAAGGCGATCGGGTCGATCGTGACCGCTGACCGGTTCCCGATCAGGGTGTCATACGCGCCTGCGTCCGCGATCAGCTGATCACGCAGCGAGAGCGAGGTGTCATCCGCCGCGTGCGATGCAGGGTTGAGCGCCAATGTGCATAGAACGGCAGGGGCAAAAACACCCCACCGACAACAATGTGTGTTGCCGTTCATTCTGTTCTCCGGTATGGCTGGCTAAGAGACTCATTTGTCTACTTTGGTACCACACCATACTGGAAACTGTTTCATTGCACAAACGCACGCGGGATTGCACACGAATATAGGGGGAATCGCCCCCCACGCCTGTATCAGTGCCCGCTGGTGACGCGGAGCACTTCCTGCACGCTGGTCGTGCCCGCGCTGGCCTTATTAATCCCGTCCTGACGCAGCGAGTTCATGCCCCGTTCGAGACACATGCGCCGAAACTCGGAGACATTGGGATTGCGTGCGATGATGTCGCGGAGCTCGTCGTCGATCGCGAGCATTTCATAGATACCCACTCGCCCGCTATAGCCCGTGTTTCGGCACCGATCACATCCCTTGGGTGCCCACAGCTGGTCGCTGGGCAGGCCCTGCATCTCAAGGAACTCGCTCATGTCTTCTGAGGGCTCCTCCTGCACCTTGCAGTGCTCGCACAACTTGCGAAGCAGACGCTGGGCGAGCACGCCATTGAGTGCGGCACCGACAAGGAAGGGCTCAAGCCCGATGTTGACCAGTCGGGTGACTGAGCTGGGCGCATCATTGGTATGAAGTGTCGAGAGCACCAAGTGACCGGTGAGCGCCGCCTGCACCGCGGTGTGTGCGGTCTCGTGGTCACGGATCTCACCAAGCATGATGACATCGGGGTCCTGACGCAGCAGGGCCTTGAGCGCCTTGGCGAAGGTCATCCCGATCTTCTCGTGCGTCTGGGTCTGGGTGATCCCCTCAAGGTGGTATTCGATCGGGTCCTCGACCGTGGACACATTGAGCTTGGTCTTGTCGATCTGTCGCAGCGACGAGTAGAGCGTGGTTGTCTTACCCGAACCGGTCGGGCCGGTGACGAGCAGGATCCCGTGGGGCATGTTGATCTGGGTTTTCCAGATCGAGAGCGTGTGCTCGTCGAAGCCCAGCTCTTCGAGCTGCACATTGATCGACTTGGTGTCGAGGATACGCATGACGATCTTCTCGCCGTAGCCCGTGGGCAGCGACGACACACGCAGATCGAGCTTGCGCCCGCCCACGACGCAGCGGATGCGCCCGTCCTGAGGCACGCGCCGCTCGGAGATGTCCAGATCGGCCATGATTTTGAGTCGCGAGGTGATCGCGGCGGCCATCGCCGGGGGCGGGTTCATCGCCTCGAAGAGCACGCCGTCGACACGCAGACGGACCTTGATCTTCTTCTCGCCCGGCTCGATGTGGATATCAGAGGCGCCCTCTTTGACGGCGTTCTGAATAATGTAGTTCACATAGCGGATGACCGGCGACTCGCCCGCCTGGGATTCGAGATCGACCGCCTCGGTGTTCTGGGTGGTCGTGACCTCAACATCGGCCTCGTCGACATCGGCCAGGATCTCGCTGAGGTCCATCTCCCCAGCCGACGCCCCGCCGACCATCTCGAGCGCACCGCGGATATCGCTGGGTGTCACGATGACGAGCTTGACGCTCGCGACCCGCAGCTGGGACCTGATCTCGTCGATCATGAACACATCGCTGGGGTTCAACGCCCCCACCACCACGCGGCTGCCCTCGGTGCGCAGCGGGAGCGTCTGATGGGCCTGACAGAAATCAAGGCCGAGCCGCTGCAGCAGCTTCCCGTCAAAGCCGCCGTCGAGCCCAGCTTCGAGATCGACCCGTTCAAAGGGCACCCCGGCGCTGAGGGCGACCACGCGGAGCACCGCCTCCTCATCCGCACCCTGTTCGAGCAGCAGCTCGATCAGCGTGCGCCCCGGGGTTTGCTTCATCACATTCTGGGCGTTGGTCACCAGCTCGGCGCTGACCGCCTGATGCTCGATGAGCATCTCGCTGAGTTCGCTGACCTCGTGCGACTCACCCTCGCCCGATCCGGGCTGGTAGACATCGCTGACGGCGTTGTTGATATCGATCGTCGGGGCGGCCGCACGCTTCTGGAGCACCGCGGGGTCTTCATCGACACTGGGCGAGTCCTCACCCCCGAACCGGGTCTGGCTGCTCGGCATTGATGGCAACGGCGAGAACGAACCCGGGCGACGATCGAGCGTATGGCGAGCGGACGCGGACGCATCGTCGCGCGGCTTGCGCGGCGCGCGCTTGGGCGCATCATCGCCACCGACGCCGAGCTCATTCAGAATGTCATCAATATTGGCCAATGTCAGTCCCTGATGTTCATCGCTTCGTTGTTCGCATTAATCGAGCTGTACCGTGTCCTGCCCCATCGCCAGCTCGAAACGCATGCCGTCACCCTCGATCACGACGCTCCGCCCGGTGATCTTGACCACCTCGAAGTAGCTCCCGAGCTTGGACCCCATCGCGATGGCCTGCCCCGAGACGCGTGCCGCCGGGCGTGAGCCGCCGACAACGCCCTGGAGCTTGAAGCTGTACGCTTCGGACACGACCGCGTCGTGGCGGCGCTGACGCTCGAGCTCGAGTTCGTGCTCTCGCTGCAACGCCATGCGTTCGGCTTCGCTCATGCCCGGGTCCGTGCGCACGACATCCTTCTGCCCGATCGTGCCGGGGCGGGAGAACGGGGCGTCGACGAACGACTCGTATTCGCTGAGCTGGACCGCGACGGTTGACTCGTCGAGCTCGCCCATCACCTTCCCGAATCGCTTGTTGAACTCGCTGTTGTTCGATTGCGAGGTGTACTCGATCGCGACGACCTTCTCGTCCAGGCCCGCCTTCATACCGATATAGCGCATCGCGTAGATCAGCCCGGCACCCACCGCCACAACCCCAAGGGCCACGGCCATATGCACGCTGACCTTCGACTCGGTCGTCTTGGAGCTGATCGCCGATTCGGGCGCGTTCTTGAGCGAGGGGATCCCCGTCGAATCGGTCTGATTCAGGTTCAGGAAGATGTTGCTATCGCCCTCGGGCGCACCGGGATCACCCTGACTGCTGTTTATATCCATGTGATCACTCATGATGCGCTCCCTTCGTCACTCTGGAAGTAGATGCTGAGCGTGAACTCAGCATCGACCTCAACACCATCGCTGTTGCTGTCGGTCAGCACCATGTCCACGATCCGCGTGAGACGGGGCAACCGCTCAAGGGCGAGCAGGAACTCGTAGAACCCCTCGAAGTTGCCCGAGGTGCTCATCTCCAGCGGCTGTTCGCGGAAACGAGCCGCCGCCACGGGCTTGGCGCTCTTGAGTGTCGGCGGGGTCAGCCCCGACTCGACCGCCAGCGCCGAGACCTGACGAACGATCTGATCGATCTCTTTGTCTGATGGGAGCAGCGATTCCATCTCGATGATGCGTTCGCCGATCTCCGCGTTGGCCTTCTTCAGGTCCTCGTTGCGTGCCGTCTCGGTCCGCAGCGTCGAGAGCATCTCGCGCTTGTGCTGGATCTCGCTCTTGGCCTGCTCGATGTTCGCGCTCTGGGGCTTGAACACCACGAAGTAGCTGACGATCGGGACCATCAGGACCGCGAGAAACAGGATCAGTTCGCGTGTTGTGAATCGCATGGTTCGCTCCTCGGCCGGTACACCGGCACCCATCACTCGTCGTCTGTCTTCACCTCAGCAATGCCGAAGTCGACACGCCCGATCTCAAACTCTTCGGTCCCATCGACCAGGCGTGCGTCGGCCTGCTCACGCAGGTTCAGTGTGACCTTGAACTTCCGGTACGCCTGCTTCTCGATGATCGTCTGATCGATCAGCGGCAGCTCCACATTCTGGAACAGCGGCGAGTTCTTGAGCGACTCGAAAAAGTCGGCGACCTGATCGTTCTCCATCGCGATGCCATCGATGCTCAGGGTGAACTTGAATCTGGGCGGGAGCACCTTGGGCTCTTCTTCCTCGGGTGCGTCGCTGCCCTTGCCCACGCTCTTGCCCTTGAGCGTGCGTGTCTTGGATTTCGCCTTGGGATCGACCTTCGGGGCCGGCGGCTTGATCCGCTCGCCCTCCATGTTGACCTCGGTCAGGGTCAGGCCGTCGGGGATGGCCCGCACGATCTCGCCCATCAGCACGCTGCGGGGGATGCGGTCCTTCAGGGCCGTCACCACCTCGGCCCGCGTGACCAGCTCCTCGCGCTGCTTCTCGAGTTCTTCCAGCTGCTTGATCTTCGACGCTTCCTCTTCGAAAGCCATGCTGACCTGGTTGTGCTCAACGCGCACGCGTCGCCAACGCTGGTGGTTCACGACGAAGGCACCGACCACGCCCGCGATGACGAGCATGAACAGCATCAGCGCCATGATGTTGGCGCGGAGCTGGCTCCGTCCTTTGACATATTCCTGGGGCAGGAAGCTGCCTCCGGGCTTGGGTTGTCCGCTTGATTGGCTCATTGCATCAACTCCCGCTGTGTGTTCACAGATCCATGGGGCTCAGCGCCCCCCCCACGATGGCCGCCCAGCCCGGCTGAGCGCTGCGCAGATCGACGCCGCTGACCGGCACACGCCCGCTGCGCGCAAGGCACGCCAGGGGATCGAGCGCCTGGGCCTCGAGATGCAGACGCTTGGCCAGTTCCTCCCCGAGGGCCTGGTGCTTGGCCTGACCGCCCATGAAGACAACGCTCTCGACACGCATCCCCGGGAACAACGCGTCGTGGTACCGCATGCACATCGAGATCTCGTCACAGATGATCTCGACCGGCTCGCTCAGATCGATCTGAGGACCTCGCGATCGGCCCGACTCGGCGGGCGCTTCGCCCTGCTCACCCTCATTGACGGGCGCCGGGGGCATGCCCGGCAATCCCCCACCACCGCCGGCGGCACCGGCGTGCACGGGCTGCTTGGGCGCGAGCTGCTTGAGCGCGTGCCGCATCTCCCGCGCCTCCATCATGGTGCAGCGGAGCTGATGGCAGATTGTTTCATCGAAGTGGCGCGACCCGATCTCGATCGTCCGGGCGAAGACCATCTGCGAGCCGTGCATGATCAGCACCTTCGTGCTGCCCGTACCCAGGTCGAGCACGAGGCGCGGCTTGGCGTTGCTGACGCCCCCCGCGCTGTCGTCTCGCAGTTGCATGGCCCGAGCCAACGCGTCGAACTCGGTGTGGATCCCCACGGTATCGAGCTTGGCTAACTTGAGCGTGCCCATCAGGCGACCAACGAACTCACGCGAAGCGCCGAAGCAGATCACCTCCTGCTTGCCCTGGCGCTTCACACCCGGGACCTCGCGACAACGAACGAGCAGCGAGCCCGGGTCGCACCCGAGCTGGCTGCTGAGCTGCGCGCCGGCGAGTTGTTCCATCGGCACCCCGTCGGCTGGGATGATCTGCAGGTGCTTGCAGATCATCTGACCCGCGGGGATCATGCACGCCCCGCGCGTGGCGTTGATCTTCTCCCCCTTGAGGAACTTGGGGAGCGCGTCCATCTGGAAGAGCAGTCGCTTGGCGGGGTTATCGAGCAGATCATCGGGTGTCGGCATAAACGCGACGGCGTTGATCGTGCTCGGGTTCTGACCCGAGAGCTGCAGCACCTTGATGCCCGAGACCCCGAACTCGATCATCAGAGGGATCGCGCCAGGGCGAATTGCCCCAACGGTCGACAGGGATGTGCTTAGCTTTCCCTTGCTCAATGACTTCCCGAGCTTTCCCAGTTGCGGTTTGCGCTTCATCAACACGATTCCTTCCCACCCGGCGTCGGGCGGACGACATTCGAACCAGCAAGCGCTGGACCCGAAATCGCCCTGTGGAAAGGGGATCGACCGATCTTGATCTTCAGTTCAGCGTGTGAGAAACACACGCGAATCCGGGACATTGCGAGCCGCCCCCTGCCCGCCTAGTCGACACAGACGCAACACATTCTCAACACAGCGCTTGAGCGATGCGTCCGAGAACAGCACGCAGGCTTCTCAGCGAATCGTCGAGCGCCCAGCGCTGGGAAGAGCGGTCACCGGTCGTGTTGGAGATCACGCGGAGTTCGGCGGTAGCGATACCCGGATCGATCCGCCTGGCGGCCAGCGCGACCGCGGCCCCCTCCATCGCCTCGCAGATCGCACCGGTTCGTTCCACCACACCCTGGGCGCAGGCGTCGCTCCCCGAGCACCACGAGACGGTGGCGATCGGCCCCGTCCGGGTGCAGAACGGCTCAAGCAAGCCAGGATCGTGCTCGGCGTGCATCGAGCCGTCCGGGAACGCCCCAAAGCCCACCTCGCTCATGCTGATGAAGCCCGCGTCGCCCCCGATGCCCTCGTCGCTCAAGATGCTGCGAGTCGCGCCCACCGCATCGCACAGGCCCAGCCCCGAACCGGGGAGCGAGCCGGCGATCCCAACGCTGAGCACGCCCAGATGCCGTCGGGGATCGAGCACCCGGGCGGTGGCCCCGGCGGCGTTGGCCTTGCCCACCCCGCTGTGGAGCACATCGAAACGATCACCGACGCACGCGACTTCCCAGGGATCCGGGAGCGCCGCAGCATCGCCGCCGAGCCCATCGAGCACCGCGCGTACCTCAAGGGGTGCGGCGACAACGACCAGCCAGCGGTCAGGGGTCATGGGTTTGTGATGCGGTTCTGACACGCCGGATCGTAGCGTACATCACGCCGCCTGCGTCGCGTCCAGATCGCCATCGATGCCCTTGGCGGCATTGATCTCGTCCGGGTTGAGCTTGTACATCCCGTTACACATCGCTTTTTCGACCATGCGCAGATCGAAGGCGTGCTTGTGCTCGGGGTAGAAGTTGTATCGCTCCACATCGAACCCGTCGTACTCGATCACCACGATCTCGGGTTGCTCGCGCAGATCGATGACCTCGCCAAAGTCAGGGTCCTCGAAGTGCGTGACCTCACGCACCACGGGCCGGCACGGGTCGCGCGGGTCCCAATCGATGACGACCGCCTCGCGGCCGTCGCTCAATCCCACCCTGCTCCCCGGCGCGTACGCCGGGCACACGGTGACCAGTGATTGCAGCACGATAGGGTCGACCCACGAGCGATAGGGCTCACGCATCATCCGGTTGAGCGCGTACACGGGCGGGCGTGATTTGCGTGTTTCTTCCGAGTCGGTGATCGTGTAGGCCGGGTGCACGATGCGGTCGTAGAGGTCGGCCACGATGAGGATGCGGGCGAAGATATGGATGCTCGAGCCATCAAGGCCCGCCACTTTCCCGTTGCGTTTCCTGACTGGGAATCCTGAGCCGTCGTACCGCTGGTGGTGGTGCAGCACGGCCGCCGCTGCGGAGGGCTCAACATGCCCCCTGACCATCTCATACCCAAGATCGACATGCTCCCGCCACGCCGGGTCGGTATGGTCGTGCTCGTCGGCCCAGCGTTTGAGCACCGACGCCTTGAGCCGGGTCATCCCGATATCGTGCAGCATCGCCGCCACGCCCAGGCTGGTCACATCTTTGGCGAGCCGGGGTGTCAGTCGGCTTCGCTCCCGCAACAGATAGAAATCCAGACGCAGCCCCATCAGCATCGCCAGGTATCCGACATTGGCCCCGTGCCTGATCGCCGGCGAGCCCGTATCGGCGATCTCACCGATGAAGAGCGCCGCGTCCGGATCCTCGATCAGGCGAGCCATGAGCTGACTCATCGCAGACGAGTAGCTCGGGAAATCCATGTGCGCGTGCATGTCCTTGCCCGCCAGGTCAAACGCGTCGGCGACCTGTGAAGCAAGCTGGGCACGCGACGACTGGATCTTCGGCGAGACAAACTTGGAGATCATCTCCATGTTCGGGTACTTGATCCAGACTTCGGGGATGTGCAGCTCACAGAGTCGCTCGATTGTGCTGCGCTCCAGCTTGGCGCTTGGGCGCAGGAGCAGCCGACCAGCGACACGCGGGTGGTGCACCGGCAGCGACAGTTCCATACCCGGCTTTGCAAATGCGATTGGCACCCTGAGCATGCGTGATCCGACTCCGATCGTGTGGGCATACACACACACACGAGATCGACTCGATCACCGCCCAAGTCCAGCTTGGGCGTCGAAACCTTGCCCAATCTGGGGTGAAATCCACCGATCAAACGACGAAGGCGAACGCAATATACGCCCCGTAGAGCAGTAGAAAGCACATTCCTACCAGACGCCCCATCGCCGGCCTGATCATCGCGAAGACGACCATCAGCACGCTCACCGAGAGCATGATCCACAGGTGCATCTCCATGCTGGGCGAGGCGACCAGGGGGTGGATCATCGCGGTAATACCCAGCACACTCAGCAGGTTGAAGATGTTGGAGCCAACCACATTCCCCACGGCGATATCGGACTGCTTGGCCATCACCGAACGGATCGTGGCCGCCAACTCGGGCAGGCTCGTCCCCAACGCCACCACGGTGGTCCCCACGATCCCCTCGGACACACCCACACGCAACGCGACACCGGTGGCACCGAATACCAACGCCCGAGCGCCCAGCCCCAGGGCCACAATGCCCAGGACAACCATTCCCACATCGAGCCAGGCCGACTTGGGATGTGTCACCACCTCATCGCCCTCGTGCTCGATCTCGACCCGGTGCGAGCGGACGATAAACACCACATACCCGATCAGGCCCGCAGCGAGCAACGCGCCGTCGACGCGCGTGAGCTTGGAATCGAGCAGCAGCCCGACCGTGAGCCCCGTGATCACCAGCATGATGGGAAGCTCAACCAGACGCACACGCCGATGGATCCCGATGGGCGCGATGATCGCCCCGGCCCCCAGGATCAGCAGGATGTTGGCGATGTTCGAACCGACGACATTGCCGATCGCCAGCTCCTCTACATCCAAAAGGGCCGCGCCGATCGACGCGAACAGTTCCGGGGCGCTCGTCCCGAACGCGACAACCGTCACCCCGATCGCAAAGGGCGAGAGCCCCAGCACCCGGGCCAGCTGGGCCGCACCACGCACAAGCAGGTCGGCGCCGACGATCAGGATCGCGAGCCCAGCGACCAGCCCGAGGATCTCGAGAAACAACTGGCTCATGGGCTGACCACTCCTTCGCTGCCCGGCACAGATAGCATGCGAAACGAGCCATGCACCGACGGGACAAGCACGATCACCACCCGCTTGGGTATATCACGCGCCTCGCCCTGCTTGACCAATCGAGACCCGGGCGCCACAAGCATCAGCTCCCCCAGCGATCGCAGCGCCGGCACGCCCGGCTCGACCGCGGCCGGCGATGACGATGTAAAAGGTACCGACTCCTTGGGCTCAAGCCCGTCGGAGGGCCCAGCATCATCTTCTGCCTCGGGCCCCACCACCTGATCATCCTGACCATCGCTCGGCTCGGACACAAACAACGACGCCTGGTCGGGCAGCGTGTCCCAGTCCTCGCCCGGCGATTCTCCGACGATGACCAGCGCGTGGTCGCCGCCAAGCATCAGCGTGCTCAGCAGCTCGTCGATAACCAGGCCCTGATCATCGAGTGTGCGCCGACGCCGGTCGGGGATCAGCTCGTACGAACCACCCTTTGACGCTTCGACCTGCATGCCCAGATCAACCCGCAGCATGCGATCGACCCCGCGATCGCTCAGCAGGGGGACGCTCCAAGAGCGGGCGATGAGACTCGGTCGCCCTGGTTCGACCGATCGGGTGGATTCTCCTACCCGAACGAGGGTTTGCCGGTTCTCGCCGCTGCGGACCAGCGGACGCCATGCGCCGAACTCGCCGAGCCATTGCACACTCAGCGGGCGGACTGGCCTGAGCGATCCCAGCGTCGTATCGAGCTGGTCGAGCGGGACGGCAACAATGCGGAACCCCCACCGCGACCACAAAGCACGGGTCTGCGCATCGACCGGCCCAGAACCCGCGCTCGCCGCTTCGATCCCCCGCAGTGCGCGAGCGGTGTCGTAGTTCGTGTCGTCCACAACCAGCAGACGCACCTCGAGCCCCTGACGCGTTTCCCGATTCACGATCGACGCGTCGCCCACAAGATTGGTCGGCTGAGGATCACCCAACTCCGCCTCGTCGGCCGGGCTGAACCACCCCCCCACGACCTTGCAGCCGGGGGCGGCGCTGAGCATCAACGACCCCACCGCCAGGAATAGAAGATGACGAACACCATCACGCATCGGCGGCTTCAAACTCGTTGATGCGATCGATGAGGCGACGGACCAAGCCGTACTTGTGACGCGTGTGGGTAAAGGCGATGCGGGGCAGCGTCAGGTGATCGCGTTCCTGCTTGTACGCGTCACGCTGTGTGATCTTGCCCGTCTTGACCAGCACGCCGAACTCCTCGTTGAGTAACTCGACATCCTCGTCACGCAGGCGGTGGTTGATCCGGATCACCAGATCGTCACGCACATAGCGCGAGGAGTGGTAGTTGCGATAGAAACGCTCGATGTGGTCGACCGCGTCCTTCGCGTCCCTGGCCTTGTAGTACAGGTTGAAGTCCTCGGGGCTGATCCACCCACGGGCGGCGAGCTGCTGCTGGACATAGCGTTCGAAGCCCTCCCAGTACGAACCGTTCTCACCATCACGATCGCCGTCGATCAGCACGATGGGCACGATGCTCGCCTTGCCCGTCTGGACGAGCGTGAGCGTCTCGAAGGTCTCATCGAGGGTGCCGAACCCGCCGGGGAAGCAGACCACCGCCTCGGCCTGGGAGAGGAACATGAGCTTGCGGGTGAAGAAGTACCTGAAGTTGATGAGCTTGTCATCCCCGTCGATGTACTCATTGGCCGTGGTCTCGAAGGGCAGATGAATCGCCACCCCGAAGCTCGCCTCGCGCCCCGGCCCCTCGTGGCCGGCCTTCATGATGCCATCGCCCGCGCCGGTGATCGACATCCATCCCGCCTGGGCCATGAGCTTGGAGAACTCGACGGCCGCGCGGTAATCGGGGTGGTCCTCGGGCGTGCGGGCGCTGCCGAAGATCGTCACCTTGTGCGAATCGGCGTACTCGCCGAACACGCGGTAGGCGTAGCGGAGCTCTTTCATCGCGGCGGTCATCAGCTTCAGCTCGCCGGTGTGACGACCGTCGGGGATCAGCTTGAGCGCGGCGGTGATCAGCTCGCGCACCAGCTTGGTGTCGTAATCGTCGGCTCGACCGGCGACCATCTCGAGCAGCTCGATGACCCGGTCCTGAACCTCCCCGTCATCAGCGCGCCGGACCTCGGGCTTCTCGGGCGGGGCCGCTTGCTCGCTCACGGGCTGGGTGCTGCTGGGCGGATCGAGTTCGACTCTTTGATGTTCTTTATCCATGATTCTGCTTTCATATGGTGCCGGGCACGCCCATTCGTGCGTGCCCAGCGCGAGTCTACTCTATGCGTCAACGCTGTTCAGGCCCAGTTTGGCGACTTCACGCGCCGGATTCATCGGGCTCGACCTGTTCAGCCCAAGCCGGACCGGACTCGCTCGGGTCGCTGGGCTGGTGCACAACATCACTCGTCGAGCGCCGTCCACGATTTCGTTCCTGCAGCACACGCTGTTCCACCTGACGCATCTGCTGTTCCTGCTCGCTGGGCGGGTTCCCCAGCAGGGCGTTGATCAGGCGGCGGGTTTCGCTGAACTGGCTGACCGAGTAATCGAGCTGATCGATGGTCCCGGTGACACGGGTCGTGATCAGCTCATCTCGCAGTGACTCGAACAGCCCGGACACGATCGGGATCGGCGTGACCGATCTGGACCGGAATCGCAGATCCACCCCACGCGACTGCCAGTTCAGCGTGCCGTAGCCCAGAATCTCGATCTTGCGTGAAGATGCGTTGAGCTGCTCAAAGGCCAGGGTCGGGCCATCGACATAGAAATCCGCCTGAGCCAGGTCGATATTCGCCCCGGTCGGCAGCGAGAGGTTGCTCACCTCGATCAGGTTAATCAAGCCGGGCAACGCGAGCACCGACCCGCCCTTGATCTCGACCGTGCCCCGACCCGAGCGCATACTGGGCTCGCCGATCGGCCCCGTCAGGGTCAGGTCCGCGAGCATCGAACCACGCGAGAGGTCCTCGGCTTTGGACCAGGCGCTGAGCACCGCGTCCTGACCCGGCAACGGCGGGCCCTCGAGCCCGCCCTCGGGCAGCAGCAGGTCATCGAACACGGGTGCCGCTCGAATGCCCGAAGCGTGCAGTTCCATCCAGTAATGTGGGACCCCGTCACCCGCGGGCCGGATCTGGGCGCTGCCGGCGATACGACCGCCGTGCATCCCCGCGATGATCTCCGGGATCAGCACCACCCCGGGGTTGTTCGCATCACCGATCAGCTGCATGTTCGCGTCGTAGGCCCGCATCAGCCCCGCACGCAGACGCGAGGCCTGCAGGCGCAGTTCGTACCCCAGTGTCTCTTGCGTGCCACGCACCGCGAACGCAAGGTCCCCGCTCAGATCGGTGATGGGGAGCCCGAGCACGGCGCTTCCCTGTTCGATCCGGGCGCTGCCGCGCAGCTCGTACAGGCCCGAGCTGGTCCCGAGCCCCTCGGTCACAACCCGCATGCCATCGATCACGACGCCGCCCTCGGCATCGATCTGCAGACTCTCAATCACGCGCCCGACCGGCTCGGGGATGATCGCACGAACCGGCCCCTGCAACAGATCACCCTGCGCATCAACACGGAGGTCCATATTCAGGCCCTGGCGGGGCAGCAACGCCCAGCTCCCGTCGAGCGCGATCGAAGACTCATCGCCCACGGCTCGGATTTGCTCAAACCGACCGGTGTACCCCTCAAAGAGCACATGCCCCTGCACCTGCGCAAAGTCCGCGGTCTGCTCGTTCATCGTCAGCTGCAGCGAAAGGGGCTCAAGCGTGCCATGCACCGCCACGGGGGGCGCGCTGTACGCGTTTGCGTCCGAACTGATGCGGTGCACCCCCGATTCGGGCGTGAGCGTGACATCCAGATCGAACCGCCCCTGCAGCTCATTGGTGACGATCCAGTCCTTCGCGCGATCGCTGGCGAAGCGATCGATAAGCAGGCGTACCGGTGCCGAATCAATCATCCCACGCTCGTAGGTGATACGCATCGCCGAAGGATCATGCAGCTCGAGGAGATCACCCGGCCGAGCGAGCGGGAGCGCGCCGTCGAGCGAGAGCTTGCCCGCATCCTGGCCCTGGGTCTGGATCGGCACAGTAAACGCATCGAAGGCAACGCTGGGTGTCTGCGAGAGATCGATTGATGCACTGCCCCACGAAGCGCCGAGCGTGTACCTGGCATCGTCAAGCGTGAACGACAGCGACTCGATGCGATCGATCATGAACGCGCTCTCGATCTCGCCGCCGACAAAGCCCTCAAGGCGTGCGTCGATCGCCAGCACACCGTCCGGGCTCAACTCTGCTTCATGCCGCAGCAGATCCCGCGCGATGCGAGGCGAAACCACCGCCACCGCATGGTGCAGGGGCATCGCCAGATCGAGACCGTCCGCACGGGCCGTCGCGAAAATCTCAGCCCCGGGGATCGGCGGCCCAAACTCGGTCGGCAGCAGCCCACCCTCGCGACGCGCACCACCCAAGCCCCGGCTCTTGCTGGGCAGGGTCAGCTGCGTCAGCACCGAGATCGGCGTCGGCGCCAGGGGCATCTCGGGCGAGGAGAGCTTCCCATTGAGATCGACGATGATCAGTTCTTCGGTGACATACACCGTGCCGTAGAGCTCGTTCAACGCCAGCGGATCGCTCCCGGGCGTCACCGCAAACCGATCATCGAGCGCCCTGGTCCCCTGATACACCGGACGCGCATACCCGCGGCTGATGGTTGCCTCGACATCATAACCCAGGCGATTATCGCTCCGAGGCCCGATGATCGCATCGCAATCGACATTCCCGCCCAGACGCAAACGGTCGAGGATACGACGCAGTGAGATATCGTCGGGGTCTTCGCTCTGCTCGTCGTAATAGCCCGGAATCGCGGCGATCAACCGATCGTCGATCGAGATCCCACGCGCCCTGATGGTGACCGTCGGCTTGGTATCCGGCTTGGTGCGATCGATCAACGCAGTGACCTGCGCCGTGCCACCATCAAGACCGCTATAACGGCCACCGGTCAGCTCGACACGATCCTCGTTGATCATGATTTCCACATCGTGCGCCACGATCGGCAGCGGGAAGTTCCCCGAAACCAACCCCGCCCGAGGCAGCTTCACGAGCACATCGGTGGTCCACCGATTGTCCGATGGACGCTCGGGGTGGCGCCGCAGCACCACATCCACATTCGCCGATCCACCGAAGCTGAACGCCGGCGTGCTCAGCTTGCGATCGATCGCGCTCAGCTGCGCCGCCAGCTGATCACGCTGGGCACGATCGCCATCGACACCGTCACGCCACTGGTCGAGCCGGTCCCAGACGACCCGACGGAGCGCCGTGAGTTCTTCACGGTCTTGTTCTTGCAGGAGCAACCCATCGCTGAGCAGGCTCGCGTAGCTTTCTTCGTCGAACAACGCCCCGACAAGCTCCTGCTGCTCTTCATCGAGCGCGCCCAGCAGGTAGCGATCAATCGGAACACCGTCGACACGAAGCTTCAGCTCAACGACCGACTCCTCGCCCAGAGGCGAAAACAAACCCTCGGCGTGCAGTGTCGCGCCGGTCGGGCCCACGCCCGTGATGCGTTCGACCACCAGCTTGTCCGGATCGAACGAGATCACGCCCTCAAGCTCATTGAACCGGTAACTGAACTTCTTGTAGGTCGCGCTGCCGTTGCTCAGCTGGGCACGACCCGACACCCGGATCTGCTGATCCTGGCCACGCTCGACCTGCACGACCGCATCGACATCGGCAACCGGGTTGTCGAAACGCTCGAGCTTGGAGATCACATTCTCAGGCAGGAACTTCGCGGGCCGGAACTGCCCATCGAGCCGGAACTCCGTCGAGAGCACCGCGTCGAACGGGCTCTGCGCATCGAGACCGCGATAGTTGAGTTCCACATCGTACTCAAGCTCATCAATCAGTCCGTTCAGATCGGCCACAAGCCCGCGCGTGCCGAAGGCGATTGTTCCTCGCGTCTGGCGCATACGCAGCAGGTTGCCCGAGCCCGTCATCGTGCCACGCTCGTCGATGGGCAGGTTCAGCGACACGCCGTCGAGCGTGAGCGTCACCTCGACCTCACCGTCGCTGTTGATATTGAGTCGTGTCGGCGCCAGCTCGCCCGCCAGCCCGAGCCGCTCGTACATCCCGCGTGAGCGTGAGGGAACGAAGGCCGCGGGCCAGTCCTGCAAGCGCACGCCGTCGAGCTGCCCCGTGACCCCGTCGGGGCTGATCTGCCCATCGAGCTTGATCACCCCGCCCACCGCGATGCTCGACGGGTCCCGGATGCCCGGCTCAGTCGGCAGCGCCACCAACGCGAACCGCGAAACCCCATCGCCATCGGCCCGCTCGATGCGCCCCATCAGCGATAGCGTCTTGAGCTTCTCATACTGCCCGTCATGATGCTCGCCGATCTCCAGCGTGCCCCCACGCAGCTCGATCGCCGGCGTTGCCCCGCCACCGCCATCGGACTCGAACTTCATCTCCGCGAGATTCACCCGCCCCGTCTGCGTGTCCTGGCTGACCCGCAGGATCGGATTCTCGATCTCGATGCTCGAGACCTGCACCCCGCCACTGATCAGCCCGCCCCAGTGGATATCGATTGTCGCCCGGGGGATCTCGATGAGGTCGCCCGCGTCGCCGTCGATGTTCTCACTGCTGAACACCGCATCGCGGATCATGATGGTCCCGTCGGCACCGAGCTTGATCGAGCCCGTCTTGACATCGACACCAAGCTGCGATGCCAGGATCGGTTCCACGAACGATTTCATCGCCGAGGTCTGCCCCACAATCAGCACCACGCCCAGCAGCAGCAGCGGCAGCCCGATCAGCACGATCAAGGCACGACGCACCCACCGCCGACGACGACTGGGCCGGGGCTTGGGATCGCTCTCTGTTGTCGTCGTCGTCACTTCGTCGGGCACAGCGCGCTCCGGAGGTCCTGCGGGGCCAGCAATCATAGCGCTGCCGCGAGATTCACCACACATCACACCCAAACACAACCCACCCAAACCGCCGATTCGGCTATACTCGACCCATGGCCAAGACCCGCACCATCTTCGTCTGCACATCCTGCGGCTCAACCCACTCCCGATGGATGGGCAAGTGCCCGGACTGCGGCACATGGGACTCGCTCGAAGAATCGCAGTTCGATAAATCCGCCAGCACCGACCCACACCGGGGCGGCGGCGGCTTCGTCGAAGCCAAAGGCGGCGGCGAAACGCCCATCGCCACCGCGATCACCGAGGTCATGGCCAACAACATCTCCGTCAAACGCCTGCCCACCGGCATCAGCGAACTCGACCGCGTTCTGGGCGGAGCCGAGAACGAACAAAGCAAGGGCCTCGTCCCTGGCAGCGTCGTCCTCGTCGGCGGCGAGCCCGGCATCGGCAAGTCCACCCTCCTGCTCCAAGCCGCCGGCGCATGGGCCGCACCCGTCAAACTCGATCAGGCATCGCCCGACTGGACCAGCAAGGTCCTCTATGTCTCCTCCGAAGAATCCGCCCAACAAGTCCAGATGCGTGCATCGCGCCTGGGCGTCGCCGATAGCGACAACCTCTTCGTGCTGAGCGACACCAACCTCACGCGGATCATGGAGCAGGCACGCAAGCTCAAGCCCGATGTCTGCGTCATCGACTCCATCCAGATGATCTACAAGTCGGATCTTGAAGCCGCCCCCGGCTCGGTCACCCAGCTCCGCCGATGCTGCTCCGAACTCGTCTACTTCGCCAAAGCCACCGGCACCGCCATCGTCCTCGTCGGCCATGTCACCAAAGAAGGCACCCTCGCCGGCCCACGCATGCTCGAGCACATGGTCGATGCGGTCCTCTACTTCGAGGGCGACCGCTACCACTCCGCCCGCATCGTCCGCGCCATCAAGAACCGATTCGGGACCACCTTGGAACTGGGCATCTTCGAGATGACCGGCCAAGGGCTCCAGCAACTCCCCGGCGGCATGTCGGTGGCCGCGCTTTCGGGCGGCGATGAACACCGCGCCGGCGCCGTCGTCTGCCCCGCGATGCACGGCTCGCGCTGCGTCCTCGTCGAACTCCAGGCCCTCACCGCCACCGGATTCGTCGGCAGCGCCAAACGCAAATCCTCCGGCCTCGACTCCAACCGCCTCGCCATGCTCATCGCCGTATTAGAACAACACGGCGGGCTCCGCCTCGCCGACCGCGATGTCTTCGCCTCAGCCGTCGGCGGCCTCAAAATCATCGAACCCGCCAGCGATCTGGCCCTCGGTCTCGCCATCGCCGGCGCCCACTACAAACGCTCACTCCCCCCCACCACCATCGCCATCGGCGAGGTTGGTTTAGGCGGCGAACTCCGCCCCGCCACCCAACTCGAACAACGCCTGAGAGAATCCGCAAGACTCGGCTACACCCACGCCTTCATCCCCGACCCGGGTAAGCACCACAAGCTCCCGAAGATCAAGGGTATGGAACTCATCCCCATCAAGAATGTATCACAAGCCATCGAACGCCTGATGTAAAACCCTCCTCCCCCGGGCATCCGGGGGAGGTGCCGAGCCTGCGAGGCGGAGGGGGGCTTCCGAGCCATGGATGAGCCAAGAACATACCGAACCAGAGTTGAACCGACACCAACTGCCTCCTCCCAAGCAAAGCAACTCCGGCGCAAGCTCACGCCCCCCGAATGCCGCCTCTGGCTCGCCATCAAAGCCAAAAAACTCAACGGCCTCCACTTCCGGAAGCAAGCCCCACTCGGCCCCTACATCGCCGACTTCTACTGCCACGCCGCCCGGCTCGTCGTTGAAGTCGACGGCTCATCACATCAAGGCGAGCGGTTGCAGCATGACCGCCAGCGAGATGCGTGGATGCATGCGCAAGGCATCCGTGTGCTACGGATCTCCGCAACCGATGTACGCGATCACTTGGAAGGCGTGCTTCTGCGCATCCAATCGGTCGCTGCCGAACAACTTCAGCTGAGAGAACAAGCGAAAGATCGACCGTGAACCACCACCTCTCCTCCCCCGCGCTTGCGGGGGAGGTGTCGAGCGGAGCGAGACGGAGGGGGTCTTGCAAAGACCGAGTGTGTACTGACGCAACGAACACAACTAGTTCGCTGAGGAACCCCCTCCGTCCCGCCTTCGGCGGTCCACCTCCCCCGGAGGCCCGGGGGAGGAGAGGGGCTCTCACCCAACCAACCACCCCGGCAACGCCCTCGGCCGCCCATCACCCCCAACACACGCCAACTCCGTGCTCCCCACCGCGCACACCCCATCCAGCGGCACCGACGCATCCGCCGCGTGATCGGGCACCTTCCCCCCACGCTCCACCAGCACCAGCTCATACCCATGCACCAGCTTCACCTTGCTACTGCCAGTCACCGTCGTACGCAACTCGATCACATCGTCATACCGGATCGGGCGTCGATACTTCACCTCGACCTTGGTCACAACCAGAAACACCCCCGCCGCTTCAAGAGCTGCGTAGCTCTCCCCCACCGCCCGCAGCAGCTCCGTCCGCCCCATCTCCATCCAAGGCAGGTAGCTCGAATGATGCGCCACCCCCATCGGGTCGCACTCGACATAGCGGACCTGTATACGGGTGGTGCCGGTGGTTGGGGGTGTTTCGTGCATGGTGAACGCTAGGGAGGGATGAGGCAATCCGCCAGAGGCGGACCTTCGGTGGGCAATGGTTGTCCCTCCCCGCGCCCTCGCG
>DEXG01000007.1:1122-4827 GCA_002364005.1 Phycisphaerales bacterium UBA3190 | reverse complement strand
CGCGGGGAGGTGCCGAGCGAAGCGAGGCGGAGGGGTAAAACGAGTTACCTACCACTCCCAAACAACCACAAGCCCCAAGGGTGCCACGGGTTGCTCCGCCCACAGGCGGACAACCCGTGCGCCGAGGACCGACCTGGGCGTGCCTCGCACCAACAACCACCGACAATAAACACACCGAAAGCGAACACAACAGGAATCTACACGGCACTACTGCGCCCTTCGGGCGAGTAGTGGCACCCCCTATTGCCTACTTCCCATTGCCCATTGCCTATTCTTCCCCCATGTCATTCGGACTCGGACACGGCAAACCTCTCGACCCGGCGCTGGGCGTCGTGGGGATCTCGCGCGAAGAGCTCCCCGAGCTGCCAGACTCGATCATCGACGATCCCGAATCGGGACGCATCGATCTCCGAAACTGGTTCGAGCACCCCGATCGGCCATTCGAGCTCGAGATCGGCTCGGGCAAGGGCGCGTTCCTCGTCCAGCAGGCCGACCTGCAGCCCGACACCAACTTCCTCGGCATCGAGTGGGCCGGCGAGTTCGCGGCTTACATCGCCGACCGCATCCGGCGCCGACGCGAAAACGAAAACACCCACACCAATGTCCGCGTCCTCCACTCCGACGCCGCCCAGCTCCTGCAATGGCGCTGCCCCGATGCGATCATCGATGTCGTGCACCTCTACTTCTCCGACCCCTGGCCCAAGAACAAGCACCACAAAAAGCGCGTCATCCAGCACCAGACCCTCTACGACATCTGGCGCTGCCTCAAACCCGGCGGCGAGCTCCGCGTCGTCACCGACCACGACGACCTCTGGGCCTGGGACCTGGCCCACTTCGACCACTGGGCCAAGGGTGCTTCATCAGCCGAAGAACAGTTCAAACGCCCGAGCATCCCCGCCGCGCCACCAAAGGTGCGCGCGTTCCTCGATGCGTGCGAATCACTCCCATTCACCTTTGGCGGATTCGACAAACCCGAGTCCGCCGGCGAGGGCGAACTCGTCGGCACCAACTTCGAACGCAAGTTCCGGATCGAAGGCCGCAGCTTTAATGCAGGGGTGCTCAAGAAGGTGTGAGCGTGTGAGTTCAAGGCACAGCGATCAACTTCGCCATGCGTCCAATAGCAGAAGACTCAGCACGCCTTTTTTCAGATGCTGCTTCGCGCAAGATCTCGTTGCGTTTCAGCAGCATCTTCTCCCTGTACGAGACAGGTTTAGGTGCTTGAGTGGTGACATCCTTTTTAGGAGCTGATTTGTTCGCATTTGCAGTCATTGCAGTTGCTCCTTTGATCACAGTGCTGGAGAGTGCCGAGGTTTTCGACAGGAGACATCGACACTCCAACAGCTACGCCTGAGAGAATTATCACACATACAAACACCAAAATCAAGGAAAATGTTCCATACTCAAGTCTTCTTCTCACCCGGCGATTAGCGAGTGCTAGCCGTACATATGCAGTGGAAAGATCAACAACTCGATCTGCGATCTCAGGGTACCCGTCATTCGCGATCGACTCGATAAGCGAATCATCTGGATGAAGAACGACAAGAGCAGCACCAAACAACTGCTTGGGGTTCATGTCCCCACTCTTCGTTTCAGCGGCTGTAGATTCTGAGTTCTGAGACCGCAAATCCTTGGTGATTGTTCCCAGCAAGTTCTCAATACTTTTCGGATTTCGCTCTAAGACCAGTAGATAGAGCGTAACGAGAATCAACACACTGATGATAACGATGCCTATCCAAATCCACACATCATGAATACCTGCATCACTGAGCAGTTCGACCAACTCGGTCGCCGATTGAAGCTTAAAAAAGCCAAACCCAACCACCAACGCGACAAGAGAGAGCTTGATTTTTCTGTCATTGACTAGCTTGTCGCCGAATGATCGCTCATCTTCCAGCAACATCTTCATCTGTTCATGAACGAGCTCTGCGTCCTCGCGTTTCATCGAAGAGGTTGAGCCACCCGTGTGATTTGTACTTGCTTGTGTCACTTCATCATTCCATCGTCACATCGCGCCACTCGCCCGCCGACTTGTTCTGGCACCCCAAGCCCCAGTTGCAGTCGACATCGATTCTCTCATAGAAGTCTACACCCCGCCCGCCTTGAGCTTCCTCATCTTCGCCAGCACCTTGTCGCTGCGGATCGCGTAACCCGCCTTGATCCGCGATGCCTGCATCTCGGCGCGGGCCTTGCGGATCTCTTCGCGCGTGGGTTCAAGGGGCAGCAGGGCCATCGCCAGCCAGGTACGCACCCGCTTGCGGGGCGAGTGCTTCGTCACCCAGTACAGCAAGGCCATCAGAATCACCACAATCGCGCCACCCGCAGAAACCAGCGGCAGATAATGCCCGCTCCGCTGCATCGACCACACACCAAGCACCGCGATCGACACGATCGTGATCACCATCAGCATCATGACCCACGGCTTGACCCGCTCGAAGGGCTCTTCGTCGTAGATGCGCGCAAAGCCGTAGATCGTGTGCCGGATCATCTCCGCACGATCTTCTCCCTGCAAACGCCCCTCCTGCAACGCGGCTTCCAGGGCCATGCAATCGCGGATCCGCGACTGCACGATGGGCAGCATCTTCGGCTCATTCGTATCGCAGCTCTTGGGATCGGGCAGGATCTCGATGGGGCGTTCCTCGGCCGGTCGCACCACCTTGCAGGCGCACACCGTGCAGGTCAGCTCGTGATGCGGGTGCCCTTCGCGTCCCTGATCGAAGCAGAGGAAATAGCGTTTGCGCTCGGCCTGAGCGAGTCGGAAACGGCGCTCCTGCCGACAGACCGGACAGAAATCGGAGGTGACCCCGATGGGGCGGATACACAGCACCCTCGCACTGAGCAAAGAGAGTGGCATACCCTATCTTAACGGACTTTGCTCGTTCGTGTTGCACCAATTCCCCGCCATCGATTCCTAAGCTTCTGAAATGCCCGAAGTTACGCCGCAACCACTTTCGCCCGCCAAGCACGCCGTCGTCCTCCTCTCAGGTGGGCTCGACAGCACCACCGTGCTCGCCATGGCCCTCAATCAGGGGTACACCTGCCACACGCTCGCGTTCGACTACGGCCAGCGTCATCGGCACGAACTCGATGCCTGCAACACCATCGCCCAGCAGATGAACGCCGCGTCGCACCGGGTCTTCAAGCTCGACATCGGCCAGTTCGGAGGCAGCGCCCTCACCAGCGCCGACATCGCCGTCCCCAAAGACCGCGACGAATCGCACATGGCCGACATCCCCGTCACCTATGTCCCGGCCCGCAACCTCGTCTTCCTCTCCATCGCCACCGCCTACGCCGAGACCCTCGGCGCCAGCGACCTGTTCATCGGGGTCAACGCCATCGACTACTCGGGCTACCCCGACTGCCGACCCGAGTTCATCGACGCCTTCAGCCAGACCGCCAACCTGGCCACCAAGCTGGGTGTTGAGGGAGCCAACATCCGGGTCCACACGCCCCTGATCGAACTGACCAAGGCCCAGATCATCACCGAAGGTACGAAGCTGGGCGTCGACTACGCCATGACCCACTCGTGCTACGACCCCGACGAAACCGGTGCCGCCTGCGGGCGATGCGACTCGTGCGTGCTGCGCCGGAGCGGATTCGAGCAGGCGGGCATCGACGACCCGACGCGGTACACCCAAACCCCAAACGAGCCGCGACCGTAAGGGAGCGGTTCCTTTCGAGTATTCAGACCGCTCCCTCACGGTCGCG
>DEXG01000007.1:389-940 GCA_002364005.1 Phycisphaerales bacterium UBA3190 | reverse complement strand
CCCTCCCCATCTCGGAAACCTTCGTCTCGATCCAGGGCGAGGGCAAGCTCACGGGCACACCGAGCTGGTTCTGCCGACTCAGCGGGTGCAACCTGCGATGCACCTGGTGCGACACGCCCTACGCGAGCTGGTCACCCGAGAAGACCGACCGCACCATCGATTCACTCTTCGAAGAAGCCATCGCCTCGGGCGTCAGGCACGCCGTGCTCACCGGCGGCGAGCCCATGATTTTCAAAGGACTCGTCCCGCTGAGCAACGCGCTGGCCAAGCACGGCATGCACATCACCATCGAGACCGCCGGCACCGTCACCCTCCCGGGCGTGTCGTGCCACCTGATGAGTCTCTCGCCCAAGCTGGCCAACTCGACCCCAACAGGCGACCCCCGCGACCCCGACGGCGTCTGGGCCAAGCGCCACGAACAACGCCGCCTGAACTTCCCATCCCTCAACGCCCTCATCGCCTCGACCCCCGATCGCCAGATGAAGTTCGTCGTCGCCGGCCCCGACGACCTGACTGAGATCGAGTCCGTCCTCGCCCAGATCACCGGCTAC
>DEXG01000007.1:0-196 GCA_002364005.1 Phycisphaerales bacterium UBA3190 | reverse complement strand
CTCGCCCAGATCACCGGCTACCAGCCCCACGATGTCATGCTCATGCCCGAGGGCGTCGCCGTGCCCGAGAACGATTCGATCCAATGGATCATCGACGCGTGCGTCCAACGCGGCTGGTCCTACTGCCCCCGCGTCCACATCCAACTCTTCGGCGACACCCGAGGCACCTAAATCTCGCCTCCCCCGCGCCTGCGGG
>DEXG01000034.1 GCA_002364005.1 Phycisphaerales bacterium UBA3190 | reverse complement strand
AGCAACGGAGCGGTTAATCCGCCCCCGGCGGACTCGCTCGACCAATCCCCTGAGCATCCAGCCACGCACGCCCACGCCCGGACTTGAACCAACGCTCACGACGCATCGCCTCAGACCGGGTCTCGTACTGCTCAGAATAAACAAGCACCCAGGGGCCCGGGTGCTTGGAGGTGAACTTCATGGTGTTGTGAGACGGATCGTTGTGCTCTCGCACACGACGATCCAAGTCATCAGTCTGCCCGATGTATCGCTTCTGAGCATTCACGCTGAAAAGGATATACACCCAATAAACCAAACTCCTCCGGCTGGACTCGAACCAGCAACCTAGCGGTTAACAGCCGCTCGCTCTACCATTGAGCTACGGAGGATCTGTTGAGGGATAAGACTATCCCCGATCTTCGTTCGGTCAAGCCCGAGCGGTGCTTCGATTTTCCTCCCCCTTTCCTCCAAGATACCTCATCCCCCACCCCGCAGGACCGTATAACCGGGTATGCGACGCTCCACACACGCTTGCCTGCTCTCCATCTGCGCCATCCTAATCCTCGCACTTCCCCCCTCAGCATCGGGATACGCACGCCAGCCCTCCATCCCCGTCGACGACAAGCCCATGCAGATCGAAGGCCGTGTGCCACGATCGGGACTAATCACCTCCTCTCCCGACCCCATCCCCGAGGGGCTCGAAGACATCGAGATGCTCCGCGATTCACTCGGGCTCATCCATGTGCTCGAGCCCAAGGCCTTCAGCGCCATCAACCGCATCGCCGACCAGATCGATCCAGAAACCCCAATCGCCCAACATGACGACACCCCAATCTATCTCCACATCCGACGCGGCACATCGTCAGCCGTATTGGCCATGCATCGCCCCGATGACGACACGCTGCTGATCCTTGATCCCGCAGCCCCTCAGCGACGCTGGACAATCCGGCGCGATGTATTCGACCGTCTGGGGATCAATCTCGACGAACCTAAACCTCGTGACATGTTCGCGCCAACGAACGACGCACTGTCGCTCGAACTCCCCCAGCCGCATGCCGAATCATCGATCGTCCTCGATCCGGGCACGGTCCGCTCACGCATCCGCCAGAACTTCCCACGCCTCACGCGGGTACTCGGCCAAGAGACCTTTCGCGTCCGGCTCCCCAGCAACTATCAGCCCGAATCACCCGCGGGCGTCCTCGTCTGGATCAGCCCCAACGAGAACGGTCGAATCCCAACAATATTCGAGCCCATCTGCGACGAACTCGGGCTCATCGCCATCGGTGTGGACAACAACGGCAACAAACGCGAGATCACCGACCGTCTCCAGAATCACCTCGACTCCATCGAGACACTCGCCCAGCACGCCAACATCAATCGCCAACGCATCTACCTCACCGGCATGTCCGGCGGCGGGCGATGCAGCGGGATCCTGCAACTCGCGTTCCCCAAACACTTCGCCGGGGCCGTCCCCATCGTCGGGCTCGACACCTACCACAACGCGCCCACCGGCAACGGTAACCAATACTGGCCCAAACGCGTGGGCAAGCCCACCGGAGCCAATCTGCGTCTACTCAAAGAACGCCGCATCAGATCCATCACCGGCTCGGCCGACTTCAACGAACCGGAAATGACGCTGCGCACCAAGCTCCTGCAAGACGACGGCATCGATGCCCAGATCGATGTCATCGTGGGCATGGCACACACCATGCCCAGCGCCGAGCAGTTCAGCACCGCCCTCAAATGGGTCGACGAGCCCTACCAGAACCGCATCGAGCGAGCAAAGACACAGGCCCAGACCATCCTCGACGAAACCAGCGAAATGGACCCAACCCTGCCCGCCGTCCGGCGGCGACTGATCGAAGTAATACACCTGCTCCCCTACTCTGACCTCGCTTGGCAAGCCGCCGGGCGCCTTGGCTACCACAAGCCCGACTAACCAACCCGCCCGATCCGTGCGGCCAAACGCCCATCCCGGTATGCTCAGGACATGAGCCCCAGTCCCAAACCCCTGATCGCCGACCGATTCGCCGCCTTCGGCACCACCATCTTTGCCGAGATGACCGCACTGGCCAATCAGCACCGGGCCGTCAACCTCTCGCAGGGCTTCCCCGATTTCGATGGGCCAGACCTGGGCAAGAACGCAGCCGCAAAGGCCATCGCCGACGGGCACAACCAGTACGCCCCGTTGCACGGCGTACAGGTCCTCCGAGAAGCCATCGCGGGCTGGGCATCACGGGTCAGCGGCATCGACTGCGACCCGGATCGCGAGATCACCGTCACCAGCGGCTGCACCGAAGCCATCGCCGCAACCATGCTCGGCCTGCTCAACCCGGGCGACGAGGTCGTCGTCTTCGAACCCTACTACGACTCCTACCGCGCCTGCCTGGCCATGGCCGACGCGACGCCCCGCTTCGTCACCATGCACCCGACGCCCGAGGGCTTCGCTTATCACCCCGAAGAGCTGCGAGCGGCCTTTGGCCCCAAGACCCGAGCCGTGCTCATCAACACCCCCCACAACCCCACCGGAGCAGTGCTCAGCGTTGCCCAGCTCGACGAAATCGCCGCCCTGTGCAAAGAACACAACGCCATCGCGATCAGCGATGAGGTCTACGAACGCCTCACCTACGACGACCGCACCCACATCTCGATCGCAACCCGACCGGGCATGCGGGAACGCACCATCGTGCTCTCAAGCTCGGGCAAGTCGTTCTCCCTGACCGGCTGGAAGATCGGCTGGGCCATTGCACCCGAACCGCTCACCCGCGGGATCCGCATGGCCCACCAGTTCCTGACCTTCGATGTCGCCACACCGCTCCAGCACGGCATCGCCGCGCTCCTCACCGACGGCGAGCCCGAAATCGAGAAGCTGCGTGCCCACTACACCCACACCCGATCGCTGCTCGCCGAGGCCCTCCAGGAACTCGGTTTCGAGCTGGCCCTCCCACAGGGCTCGTACTTTATCCTCGCCGACCACACCCCGGTCTCGCAGCGGCTGGGGCTCAAGACCGATGTCGACCTCTGCCGATGGCTCCCCGAGCACGCCGGCGTCGCGGCGATCCCACCCAGTGCCTTCTACCACGATCCCAGCGACGGCGCCGCCCTCGTTCGCTTCGCCTTCTGTAAACGCACCAAGACCATCGACGAAGCCATCAAACGCCTCCGGACGGCTCTGACCTGAGATGGTGCCCATCGTGTTCCAACCCGGACTGCCCGATCGCGAACGCCGCCTGGCGCGAGACTGCATCGAGTCGGTACTCCGAGCCGTCGATCCCAAGCGGGCCCTGCTAGCCCACCTCAAACACCTGCCCAAGGACAAGCCAACCCATGTGCTCGCGTTCGGGAAGGCCTCGATCGCCATGACCGACGGCGCGATCGAGCACTTGGGCGATCGCTTCGCGCGAGCGACGGTGCTGGCACCCGAGCCACTCGTCCTCGAGGCCCAGTTCAAGAGCAAGTTTGTCGCCCTCTACCCCTGCGACCACCCACTTCCAACCCAACGCAACATCGACGCGACCCGCGAACTCATCGAGCACGCCCGGTCGATCCCCGACGACCACCGCGTCATCGTCCTCATCTCCGGCGGGGCCTCGGCCATGCTCTGCGCCCCCAAACCCCGCGTCACCCTCGGCGAGATCCGACAAACCACACAGGACATGCTCAAACGCGGTGCCCCCATCGAAGAGATCAACAGCGTCCGATCGCAGCTGGACACCCTCAAGCACGGCGGGCTCGCCCACGAGTTACGGCAAGTGGATGACCGTTTCGTGTTCCTGCTCAGTGATGTCATCGGCGACGACCCCAGCGTCATCGCATCGGGCCCCATGCACGATGCCCATCCCCCGACAACCCCGCATGTCATCATCGCCAGCAACGACACCGCGCTGGACGCACTCGCCGCCTGGTGCGCACGAAACGAGATCAGCAGCCCCCACATCACCCGCCGCGTCGTGGGCGAAGTGTCAGACGCCGCCCGTATGCTCGCGGTCCAGCTCACCGCCAGCGAAGAATCCCCGCCCGTGGCCTTCATGCTCGGTGGCGAACCCACCGTCAATGCCTCTGGGACCCACGGCATCGGCGGCCCGGTGCTCCAGCTCGGACTCACAACCGCCCTGAACCTTGCCGACAGCCCGTTCGACTGGTCGGTCCTGACCCTCACCACCGACGGCATGGACGGGCCCAGCCAAGCCGCGGGCACGATCCTGACCGCCTCCATGCTCGCCGCCCCCGATACCCGCCAAGCCATTCGGGAATCCCTCGAGAGAAACGACACCCGCACCATGTGTGATACACTGGGCACCACCATCATCACCGGCCCCACCGGAACCAATGTCAACGATGTCGCCATCGCAATCCGTTGGCCCGACACCACAGCCTCCACACCAGACGCAGCGAGCAACACATGACCGTTTCACTCTGGCAACGCAGCCCGACGCACACGACCGAGCAGTGCGATGTCGCCATCATCGGCGCGGGCATCTCTGGGCTCTCGGCGGCGCTGGAACTCGAATCCAAGGGCATCTCCTGCATCGTCCTCGAGGCCGACTACGCCGGCTCCAAGGCCTCGGGGCGCAACGCGGGCTTCCTGATTCGCGGAGCCGCCGAGAACTACGCCAACGCCGCCAAGACACTGGGACGCGACACCACTCGTTTTCTCTGGGAATGGACCCAGCAGAACCTCGTCGGGCTCAAGCAGCTCGGCATCGAATCCACCCCCGGCTACGCCCAGCGCCCCTCCTGCGTTCTGGCCCTGGGCGAGCCCGAGCACACCGAACTGATCGAGTCCCACCGCATGATGCGGGAAGACGGCATGCGGTGCGAGCTTATTGAGCAAGGCGATGCCCCCAGCGACCCGATCTGGCGATCGGGCAAACCCACCATCGGGCTGGTCAACAACGAAGACGCGGTCTGTTCGCCCACCGAGCTGGTCGGGCTCCTGGGCGCCTCGCTCTGCAACACCCCCATCTTCGAGGACGCCGAGGTGTTCCGCATCGAGGACGACGGCAACCGCATCCGGCTCCGCACCCGCGCGGTCGATGTGGTCTGCTCGCGGGTGATGATCTGCACCAACGCCTACGCCGCCGGTCTCGTATCGTCCCTGGAGGGCATCATCACCCCCAACCGCGGGCAGATGCTCGCGATCCGGCCACGCAAGAAATCCGACAGCAAGCTGGAGTTCGCCTACTACCTGAATCACGGCTCGGAGTATGTCCGCTCAGCCAGCGACGATCAGGTGATCTTCGGCGGCTGCCGAACCTACCACGCCGACCACGAAGCAACCAGCGCTGACGAGACCAGCCCCGAGGTCCAATCGCACCTCGAGCAGTTCGTCCGCGATCTGATCACCACCGAGTACGACATCACCGCCCGCTGGTCGGGCATCATGGGCTTCAGCCCCGACGGCATGCCCGTGATCGACCGCGTCCCCGTCCACACCCTGAGCAACACCAACATCTGGTTCTGCGGCGGGCTCACCGGGCACGGCATGTCGATGGGCTACCAAACCGGACGCCACGCGGCGCGGGTCATGCTCGAAGGGGAGCACACGCGATTCGGGCTCGACCGCTTCCAGAGCGCCCGATGATGTAAAAATGTGCGTCCGACCCGCCAATTTCATCGCACAAGCACGGTATTTGTCTGGTTCTTTTGTCTCATCGCCCTATTCTTAGGGTCCCCAGAGCGATTGAAGACAAAGGCACCGAAGCTGGTGTGCTGGGGGCAACGGAGATTACATGGCCAAGCAAGACGACAAATTCACCATGGACGCGATCGTAGTCGAAGCGCTTCCAAACGCGATGTTCAAAGTGCGCCTTCCAAACGAGCAGCAGTCCGAGATCATCGGGTATGTCTCGGGCAAGATGCGCAAGCACTACATCAGGATCCTCCCGGGTGACACCGTCACGGTCGAAATCTCCCCCTACGACCTCACACGCGCCCGCATCACCTACCGGCGCTGATTCCCGCAACGGGCACCCTCGGACACGCGCACACCGCGCGGCCGCAGCACGGGCCCGACGCGCGCACGAGCACCAGACACAACACCGACGCGAGCCGGGACTGGAACGGCTCGGTTCTTGTTGCGCACAGCGATAGAAGTTGATTGTCAGGCAATCCGCCATAGGCGGACCTTCGGCGGGCAATAGGCAGTAGTGATCAGCAATCGCGTCTTACGAAGGCAGGGCGATCAGTTGGTCTGCGGCTTGGGCGAGGTTCGGAACGCTGATCTCCGGCTCCGGTGCCAGCGGGTACAGCTGCGCCCCGGGGCGTGAGAGGAACGCCCCGCGCCATCCGGCCCAGAGCGCCCCAGCAATATCCCACCCGTGAGCCGCGACGAGCATGCACTCGCTCGGCTCAACCCCCAGCTTGCGGGAGGCCCACGCGTACACATGCTGGTGCGGCTTGTACATCTGCACATCCTCGACGCTCAGTCGCGCCTCAAACATGTCGGTCAGACCCGCGTGCTCCATCTGCGCCTCTACACCCTTGTTCGAAGAGTTCGTCAGCGTCACCATGCGATAGCCCGCGGCTTTGAGCCGAGCAAGTCCATCACGCACATCCGGGTGAGGCGGAAGACTCAGAATGGGCCGAATCGCGTCCTTGGACGCCGCCTCGCTCAACTCGATCCCGTTGTTTCGCGCAACCATGCGCATGGCCGCCGCACCGATGACACCAAAGTCCTCGTACTGACCACCGGCTGAAGACACCAGCGAGTATTGCAGCATCGTCGTGAACCACAGCGACAGCAGGTCCGGTCGACCACCCAGCGCCTGGGCCACGCTCGCTTTCATCGCCGTTAGATCCAGCAGTGTCTCGTTGACATCGAAGAACAGGCATGCGGGTCGGCTCACGGGATGCTCCTTGTGATCATGGCTTGGACGCCACGCCGCGTGTGCAAGCCCAGTTGTAGAAGTGACCGCCGCTCCTGCGGCAGAGTAAGCAAGAAAGCGTCGTCGGTTCAATCCGTCCTGATTCATAGGCGTCATTCCTTGGGCGTTTGGACAAGTACACCCATCCAACCACGCCGATAGGAAAGCTATTTCGCGAATCTCAGGAATCACACAGACAACTGGATCTGCATGCCCATCGCACCGCCCGAACCGGTGTGGGGCCGCTGATCACCCAGCTCACGCCTCTGCGTGGGCCACCTCGCAAGGTTCGCTCCCCGCCTCCTCTGCCGCCCGGCGTGCCTTGAACTCGCGCCCCCACGCCTGCATGCTTTCCAAGATTGGCTCGAGCGTCCGACCATACTCGGTCAGTTCGTACTCCACGCGAGGAGGAACCTCGGCAAAGACATGCCGCTCAAGCACGCCGTCCCCCTCAAGCTCACGAAGCTGCAGCGTAATCATGCGCTCGGTCGCGTTCGGCGTCAGGCGCCGAAGTTCACCGAAGCGTTTGGGCCCGGCCAGCAGATGACAGACGAGGATGGGCTTCCACCGCCCACCGATCACGCTCAGCGTCGCCTCGACATCACATCCCGTTTTCCAGTTGTACTTGCGTGCCATCAGGTTCGGTCCAATCAAAAATCTTCATACTTACATTTTTGTGGGTACCTGCCGTTTACGCAGTGTAGGCGTAGGTTTCTGGGTTCTGCAATACACGACCGCTTGAATCGAGCGAATCCAACAAGGAGTTCCACCATGCAAGCCATGCTCATCAACGCTTACGGCCAAGCCGGCAAGTTCGAATCGACCGAGATCGATCGCCCCACCACCAAGCCCGGTCATGTCCTGATCAAGATCAGTGCCTCAAGCGTCAATACCGTCGACACCATGATCCGAAACATGGGCGAGGATCTCCCGATGTCACCTCAGACACCCGCAATCCTGGGGATGGACTTCGCAGGCACCATCGAGGAACTCGGCGAGGGCGTCGAGGGGTTCAAGGTCGGCGATGAGGTCTACGGCTGCGCGGGCGGGCTGGCAGA
Organism: Phycisphaerales bacterium UBA3190; assembly: GCA_002364005.1. Taxonomy (GTDB): domain Bacteria; phylum Planctomycetota; class Phycisphaerae; order Phycisphaerales; family UBA1924; genus UBA1924. The sequence continues at coordinate 70,580 of DEXG01000034.1, read as the reverse complement.
CCTGCCCGGTACGCTCGCGGAGTACATCGTCGCCGATGCGGACCTGATCGCCCACAAACCAAAGAACCTTTCTATGCGGGAAGCCGCGGCCCTGCCGCTGGTCGCCATCACCGCCTACGAGGGGCTGCACCGCGCCGGGATCAAGGCGGGGCAGCGGGTGCTGGTGCACGGCGGCTCGGGCGGTGTCGGCCATGTCGCCCTCCAGCTCGCCAAGCACTACGGCGCCGAGGTCTTCTCAACCGGTGGTGGCGATGCCCAGCTCGAACTCATCGAGCAGCTCGGCGCGACACCCATCAACTACAAGACCGAAACGGTCGAGCAGTATGTCCAGGCCCACACGGGCGGGGCGGGCTTTGATCTCATCTTCGACTCGGTCGGCGCAGCAAACCTGACCAACTCGTTCGCAGCCGCGGCGCTCAATGGCCAGATCGCCACCACCGTCTCGATGTGTGAGCTCGATCTGACCCCGGCGCACATGAAGGGACTGTCCCTGCATGTCGTCTTCATGCTCATCCCGATGCTTCACAACCACAAGCGATCGGTCCACGGGGAAACCCTGACCGATCTGGCGGCCATCGTTGAATCGGGGGCACTCAAGCCCGTGCTCGACGAGATGCGGTTCACCCTCAACCAGGCAAACGAAGCGCACGCACGCCTTGAAAGCGGGCAGGCGATGGGCAAGGTCGTCATCGATCACGCGTAACACCATACTCAAGGGGATCACATCATGGAATCGAAGACAATCCTCATCACGGGCTCAACCGATGGCATCGGGCTGGCAACCGCCAAGTCGCTCATCTCGCAGGGACACACCGTGCTTGTGCACGGGAGAAACCCGGACAAGATCGCATCGGTCGAACAATCGCTTCGCGCCATCCCGGGGGCGGGAAGGGTCGAATCATTCAGAGCAGACCTCTCCGATCTGGAAGAGGTCAGCGGGCTCGCCGATGCCATCGAAGCACGCGAGGGGCCGCTCAATGTGCTGATCAACAACGCGGGCGTCTTCAAGGTACCCAAGGCCCGAACACCCAGCGGGCTCGACCTGCGATTCGTGGTCAACACGATCGCGCCGTACCTGCTGACCAAACGCCTCTTGAAACGGATCCCCTCAGACGGGCGGGTCGTGAACCTCTCCTCGGCTGCCCAGGCACCCGTGAGTCTCAACGCCTTCTCCGGGAAGGTCACGCTGGGCGACAGCGCCGCCTACGCACAGAGCAAGCTCGCCCTGACCGCCTGGTCGAGGGCGATGGCGCTCGAAGGGGATGAGAAGGGGCCGGTGATCGTCTCCGTGAACCCCGGGTCCCTGCTGGCCACGAACATGGTCAAGCAGGCCTACGGGATGGACGGGGCAGACATCGGGATCGGCGCGGACATCCTGACTCGCGCGGCTCTGTCTGATGAGTTCCGATCGGCCAATGGGCAGTATTACGACAACGACACCGCCCGATTCACCCCGCCCCACCCCGATGCCGTCAACGAACAACGAACCAACGAGATCGTGCAGCTGATCGAGCTGCTTCTCACCGAGCAGGGCCATGCGGTCACCGCCTCGGCTTGACACACATCCAACACCAACACCCAGCAGAAAAAGGAATCACACCATGAACACGCATCACACAACAATCAAGCTCAGTCTGAGTCTGATCACCGTCGCAACCGTACTCGGCGCGTGCTCAAGCACACAGACGCTTGAAAACCACAACGGCATGTCCTCCCCAGAATCGCTTTCGTATGAAGATATCCAATGGGGTGCGCTCAACCCCGCCCGGGGCGACAACAGCCCGCGTGCAGGGAACCTCTGGGGTGACCGTACGGGTTCCGGTGCCTCCGGATTCCTCGTGCAGTTCGTCGATGGGTTCTCCTCGCCGCCCCATATCCACAACATCACCTACCGGGGCGTGGTGATCAACGGGCTCGTCCACAACGATGACCCCGAAGCCGAGAACATGTGGCTGCCTGCCGGATCCTTCTGGACGCAGCCCGCGGGCGATGTCCACATCACCTCGGCCCAAGGCCAGTTCAATCTGGCGTACATCGAGATCGACGAGGGCCCATACCTTGTGCAGCCAACAGATGAGGCCTTCGAGAGCGGGGATATCTCGATCAATGTCGACGAGTCCAACCTCGTCTGGCTCGATGCCTCCAGCATCTCGTGGGTCGACCTCCCCACCCACGGCGGGGCAGCATCCGGGGCGAAAATCGCCTGGCTCTGGGGCGATCCACAAGATGACCAGCCGAGCGGGAGCTTGGTGAAGCTGCCCGCGGGGTTCACCGCCCAGATCCACACGCAAGCCCCCAACTTCCGTGCCGTGGTCATTCAGGGTGCCATTGATCTGCACCAGGACCAAGGGACGGGCGCGCAACGCCTCGGGACGGGCAGTTACTTCGGCTCAGAGGGGCCGACAACCCATCGCGTGGTGGCCACCGGAAATGGCGAACACCTGCTCTACATCCGTGCTGATGGTCGTTACGAAATCGCAGATTGAACCCCGACCAACTCCCCTTCCGGACGCACCGGAGATTCATAAACACGCTCGAAACCACCCGATTTGAGAAATTTCCATTGAAAATTCGGGCGTATACCTTGCAGTGAGTCCGCAAATTTGATTAAATTTGGGCTTTGTCGCCGCATTTGTTTGTGTGTCGACAGTTTGCAACTTCAGCCCATTATTGCGGGCTGGCAAAGGAGATTAGAGAGTTATGAATACCAACAAGAACATTATCGGTCTCGGTGCAGCACTGGTCATCGCTTCGCTCGCGGGCGTCGCTCAGGCTGACGATCTGCTGATCATCGACCTCTCGGTCGAGAACCAGATGACCATCACCGCAACCGACGGCCTCTCAGCCGCCGATGCTGCCGCAAGCAGCTTCACCGGCGTCCTGCTGGCTGACTTCTTCAACAACACATCCACCGGCCTGACCATCACCAACGGCGTTGGTGATCTCACCGTCGCTGGCACCAGCTCGGACGGCTCGCCTTCGATCTTCCACTCTGCTGGCAGCGCTGGCCTGAACATCTGGAGCTTCACCGCTGATGCGCCTGCGTTCACCGCTGGCCAGGTCGCCTTCACCGGCTCGGGCACATGGACCATCGACGCGGCTTCGTACGCTGACATGGTTGGTGGCAACACCTCAGGCGACATCTACAGCCCCGCCGACTCGGATGACGACATCCCCGGCGCCACCTACATCGGCACCTACCGCGTTGTTCCCGCACCGGGTTCAGTCGCACTGCTCGGCCTCGGTGGCCTGGCCGCAACCCGTCGTCGTCGCTGATCAGCGCACCGACCGACGAATCTGATTTCAAACTCGACCGGCTCCCAGAAATGGGAGCCGGTTCCTTTAATACCATCGCCTCGAAGCCAGTCCTAAATAGCACTGACATCATCAAACCCATCCAGCGGCGTCCGGATACGCTTTCAACTCAGGGCTCACGCCAATGAATGGGAGCGGTTATATTCAGGCATGAAGTCCTACCGATCCGGCCCAGCAACCGAAAGAATCGAGCACCGCGCGTTCACACTCGATGATTGTGAATCGTTCTATCACCTCAACAGCCACCCTGAGGTCATGCGGTACACCGGCGAGCCACCACTGCGTTCGCTGATGGACGCACGCCGGGCCATCGCGGACTATCCGGATTTCGAAACGGTTGGCTTCGGGCGGTGGGCCTGCGTGCTCAAGGATACCGGCGCCGTCATCGGTTTCTGCGGCTTGAAATACCTCCCAGAACTCGAAGAGGTGGATGTCGGGTTCCGGTTCTTCCCCGAGTACTGGGGGCAGGGGATCGCTACAGAAACATGTTCCGCGTGCATCGCATTCGGATTCGAAGTGCTCAAGCTCGATCGCATCCTGGGATTGGTGCTCACGGAAAACAAGGCGTCGATCCGCGTGCTGGAAAAGTGTGGGCTGACTCAAAACGGCGAGGTCACCTACGACGGGGAGCGTGCGCTCAAATATGAAATCATTCGCGCAGCACGGGGAGGGGCGTGAGCGAGTGATCACCCACGGGATGCGGCGAACGGATCTGGCGGGATCGATGTGTTCAGATTCCCGACCCCAAAGCACAGAAGGCCCCGGCGGTTGCCGAGGCCTTTGAACTCACATAATCGGGGCGAGAGGATTCGAACCTCCGACCTTCTGACCCCCAGTCAGACGCGCTAACCAAGCTGCGCTACGCCCCGTCTATTCCTGCCTGTTCGGGCAGGCCCCAAGCATAGCGCTGATCTAGCCGCTTGCCAACCCAAAACAGCACCCACCGATCACAATCCGCATATGCTCAACCGTATGAGCGACACGACCCCCTCAACCGGCCCCGAATCGATCCTGATCCAATCCGCCCGCGTCATCGACCCCCTCTCGGGGTTGGATGCGACCCGTGACCTCCTGATTCGCGATGGGCGGATCTCGGCTATCGAAGCGTCGATCTCCGGCTCAGCCGATCGGGTCATCGATGCAAGCGGCAAGGTGCTCGCCCCGGGGCTCATCGATCCCCATGTTCACCTCCGAGACCCGGGGCAAACCCACAAAGAGGACATCGCCAGCGGGACCGCCGCCGCGGTTGCCGGCGGGTTCACGACGGTCTGCTGTATGCCCAACACCCAGCCCTGCCTCGACACGCCTGAGATCGTCGAGTACATCAGGGCCAAAGCCGAGCGTGAAGCGCATTGCCGGGTCTTCAGCGTCGCAGCGGCCACCCAGGGACGCAAGGGCGAACGCCTCGCCGAGATCGAACTCTGCGACAAGGCCGGCGCGGTGGGCTACAGCGACGACGGCGATGTCATCGAATCGGCCTCCATGATGAAGACCGTTCTCCAGACCGTCAAGACCACCGGCAAGGCGTTCATGCAGCACTGCCAGGAGCTGACCCTGACCCAGGGGGCCACCATGCACGCCGGCTCGGTCGCGATGAAGCTGGGCGAGAAGGGCTGGCCACGCGAGGCCGAGGAACTCATCATCGAGCGGGACATCCGTCTCAACACATCCATCGGCTGTCGCTACCACATCCAGCACATGAGCTCGGGTGACTCCATCGAACTCGTCGCCCGCGCACAGGAAAAGGGCATCCCCGTGACCGCTGAGGCATCGCCGCACCATCTGCTGCTGACCCACGAAGCCATCGAAACCCACGGCACCATGGCGAAGATGAACCCACCCCTGCGTGAGCAAGCCGATGCCGAAGCACTCCGGAAAGGCGTCGCCGACGGGATCATCACCATCCTCGCGACCGATCACGCACCGCATCACGCGGACGAAAAACGCAACCCCATGAGCGAGGCCCCGTTCGGGATCATCGGGCTCGAATCAGCATTCTCCCTCTACCACAAAGCGCTCGTCGAGACCGGGCACATCGATATGCCCAAGCTCATCGAACTGATGACCATCAACCCCGCCAAGCTCTGCAACCTCGACACCTGCGGCATCGGCTCAATCGCTGTCGGCGGAGCCGCGGACCTGACGCTCATTGACCCGGATCACCACTGGACCCTCAGCGAGGACCACCTCGTTGGTAAGTCGGTGAACACCCCGTTCCTGGGGTGGGAGCTGAGCGCCCGCCCGGTGATGACCATCGTCAACGGGCAGATCAGATGGGAAGCGTGACCCACACATGACCCTCCTGAAGATGATCTGGCACAAGCGTGAGATCGTGATCGCGGTCATCGCCATCCTCACGATCACCGCCCACCTGATCATGCGCTTCGGGATGCACACAGACCCCGACGCCGCACGCGTCCCGCTGCTGGTCTGCCTGTTCTTGGGCGGCACGCCGCTGGTGCTCGAGCTGGTGGGGAAGGCCCTGCGACGGGAGTTCGGCTCCGACCTGCTCGCGGGCATCTCGATTGTGACCTCGGTCCTGCTGGGCGAGTATCTGGCAGGTTCGATCGTGGTGCTCATGCTCTCGGGCGGCGAGGCCCTGGAGGAGTACGCCGTCGCCAACGCGTCGAGCGTGCTCAAGGCATTGGCCAAACGCATGCCCTCGGTCGCCCATCTCAAATCCGATGGCACCCTGACTGATGTCCCGCTCGAGGATGTCAAGATCGGCGACCATGTCACCATCTTCCCGCACGAAACCTCACCCGTGGACGGGATCGTCATCGACGGGCACGGCGTCATGGACGAGTCGTTCCTGACCGGTGAGCCGTACATGATGTCCAAGGCCCCCGGCTCCTCGGTCATCTCCGGTTCGATCAATGGCGAGTCGGCGATCACCATCGAAGCGACACGACCAGCCCAGGACTCCCGCTACGCCAAGATCATGCAGGTCATGCGTGACACCGAGCAGCGCAAGCCCAAGATGCGCCGACTCGGCGATCAGCTCGGGGCGATCTACACCCCCATCGCCGTGGCCCTGGCCCTGATCGCGTGGACCGTCTCCGGCGACCCGACCCGGTTCCTGGCCGTGCTCGTCGTTGCCACCCCCTGCCCGCTGCTGATCGGCATCCCGGTGGCGATCATCGGGTCGATCTCCCTGTCAGCCAAGCGGGGCATCGTCATCAAGGACCCCGGAGCCCTCGAGGTCATCAATACATGCAAGACCATCATCTTCGATAAGACGGGCACCCTGACCTACGGCACGCCAGTCATCACCGACATCATCCCCGCCCCGGGGATCGACGAGCGGGCCTTGCTCTCCCAGATTGTGTCGCTTGAGCGATACTCCAAGCACCCGCTGGCCGATGCGATCGTGCGACGGGGCGAAGAGCTGGGCGTGTCGATCTCTGAACCGAATCAGGTCTCAGAGAAGCCCGGTCAGGGGCTCAGTGGGCTGGTCGCGGGCACCGAGGTGCTCATCACCGGCCGCAAGGCCCTGGCCCAGATCGACCCGGAACACCTGGACCTGCTCCCGGAGCGCACGGCCGGGCTCGAGTGCGTCGTGGTCCTCGACGGGCAATACGCCGCGACAGTGCAGTTCCGCGATGAGCCACGCAAGGACGGGAAGCTCTTTATCGAGCACCTCTCCCGCAAGCACGGGTACGAGAAGGTGATGCTCGTCTCGGGCGATCGCCAGAGCGAGGCGGACTACCTCGGGCAGAAGGTCGGGATCCGAGAGATCATCGCCGAGCAGACGCCCGAGCAGAAGGTCGAGATCGTCCGATCCGAGTCCGAGCACGCGCGGACCTGCTTCGTGGGCGATGGGATCAACGACGCTCCGGCCCTCTCGCTGGCGACGGTTGGGATCGCGTTCGGGCAGGCATCGGACATCACGACCGAAGCCGCGGGCGTGGTCATCATGGACTCGTCTCTTGAGCGTGTCGACGAGTTCTTCCATATCTCCAAGCACATGCGCCGCATCGCCTTACAGTCCGCGATCGGCGGGATGCTGCTGAGCATGGTCGGGATGATCCTGGCCGCGATGGGCTACCTCCCCCCCGTAGCAGGGGCGATCAGCCAAGAGATCATCGATGTCCTGGCGGTGGTCAACGCCCTCCGGGCCGCCTGGCCGCCCAGGGTGATCTCGGACATCCGCGATCATTAACAGGAACATGGGCTGACCCATAGGAAGATCTCGCTGAATCGACCTAGCATGCGCCTAGGCAAGTTCTTTCGGGTGCCATGCACCCGTATTTCACCACCTTCCACTCAGGACGGAATCAGATATGAGCGTCAAAATCGGAATCAACGGCTTCGGCCGCATCGGTCGTCTCGTCTACCGCATCGCCGCCAACACCCCCGGCATCGAGGTGGTCGCGATCAACGACCTCGTCCCAGCCGACAACCTGGCCTACCTGCTCAAGTACGACACCATGCACGGGCGGTTCCTGATCGACGGCAAGCCCGCCGAGATCACTGCCACCGAGGACTCGTTCACCGTCAACGGCAAGGTCACCAAGACCACCGCCGAGCGTGACCCGGCCAAGCTCGCCTGGGGCGACATGGGCGTCGACTATGTGCTCGAATCCACCGGGTTCTTCACCCAGGGCCCAGACGCCCAGAAGCACATCGACAACAACGGCTGCAAGCGTGTTGTGATCTCGGCCCCAACCAAGACCCCCGATTCGGTGCCCACCTATGTGCACAAGGTCAACTGCGGCAAGTACAACCCCGAGACCGACACCATCATCTCCAACGCCAGCTGCACGACCAACTGCCTGGCGCCGATCACCAAGGTGATCATGGACAACTTCGGGCTCGTCGAGGGCCTGATGACCACCGTCCACGCCGCGACCGCGACCCAGCCCACGCAGGACGGCCCTTCGAAGAAGGACTGGCGTGGCGGGCGCAACGCCTACCAGAACATCATCCCCGCCAGCACCGGCGCCGCCAAGGCCGTCGGTCTCTGCCTGCCCGAAACGGTCGGCAAGCTCACGGGCATGGCGTTCCGCGTCCCCACCGCTGATGTCTCCGCGGTCGACCTGACCTTCCGGACCGAGAAGGCCACGAGTCTCAAGGAAATCAACGCCGCGATGAAGGCCGCCAGCGAGGGCCCGATGAAGGGCGTGCTGGGTTACACCGAGGAAGCCGTGGTCTCAAGCGATTTCGTCGGCGACCCGCACTCGTCGATCTACGACGCCGGCGCCTGCATCGAGCTCAACAGCAACTTCTTCAAGGTCGTCAGCTGGTACGACAACGAAGCCGGCTACGCCAACCGCTGCGTCGACATGCTCCGCATGATGGGCGAAAAGGACGGGCTCTGAATCCAGATCGGATGATCGCCTGAAGCAAACCGAGCAAACCAACAAAGAGCCCCGGGTCATCCCCGGGGCTCTTTTTCTTCGTATTTGAATCGTCGAGTTGCTCAGTACTGATCGCAGATCAATCCTCATCCGGCTGCATATCAACACACCCACAACTCAGCTTCATGCTACCGTCCGGCTGAACCGCGCCGATCAGATCGCACATACCTGTACAATCTGTGACCTGACACCGGACCGAAACGCCACCCGTGACTGGATCTGTCTGAATAATGACCGGGCAACCGGGCTCATCGGCGCGGGCCGGGGCGAACTCAACCGTGCCGTCGGGGCGGAGCAGCACATACTTCACCGGGTTCTCGCCGGGCATGTGCGGGAAGCCATCGATCTGAAGCGTCAGCCCCCGGAGCCCGCCGGACGGCGCGACGGTGACATCGAGCACTACATGTGTTTGAGAAACCTCCGAGAGCGTGCTCAGCATCACCTCGGCCTCGGGATCGAACATCTCGATCGCGACATCCGGCACACCCTCCATGAACGCCAAGCCATGATGGTCCGCGGGAATATGGATCCCCTCAGGAGCAATGATCAATGCGCCGTCCTGAACCCCTTCAGCTCGAGACATCGTGTTTACCACCAAGTCATGAAACGCCGGCAGTGTTGTGAGAAACGCTATGCATGTCAAGATCATTTGCTTTGCTCCTTTCCATTTTACTATGTGCAAGCGGAATCTGTACCAAGCGCAATTTACCCTCACCACACGCGCCTCGTCAAGACCACGGCGATGAAGCGACCGATTCCATCACGATACGACTTCGTCGCCATCCCCAGATTTGGGTATGCATAAACACGCCCATGCGAATCACATGGGCGTCTGGCTCGAGGCCAACTGGACTTTGAATCAACAAGAAACCCGTCAGTTCTCCAAGCGGACTGACTTACGGCTGTATCATCTCCAGCTGCAGGCGTTGCAGGCGTTCTTGTTCCATCGCTGCGACATTCATCAGCTCGATGTGCTCGTTATAAAGCTCGATGTCCTCATCGGGGACATCGTACCCAAAGTAGAACATGTCATCTTCGCCCATCTCGCTGATCGCCCAGTGCTTCTTGAGAATCACCAGCACCTCGCGCATGTGCGGGAGCATGTCCCGATCGGTCTGGCGGATCTTCTTAACCAGATCGAGCTGCTGCTCGATATTAGCGGGATCGCCGCCCAGGCGTGGAAGGATCTCGGGAAAGGCAGCATCGATCAGCTCGTTCTCCACGATCAGCGTGCTGACCAGATCGATACGCTGCTGAATATCCGCCTCGTCTTTCATGGTCGCGGGATCAAGACCGCCAAGCTGCGTGAATGCGTTGTATGCAATCTCGTATGGCCGAGCGAGGGACTTGATCTCTTTCAGGGCTTCCACCTGATCGGCCATCTGGGCCTTGAGTTCCTCGGGCAGGTCTTCGGAGGAGTTCTCATAGGCATCGACCAGCTTGTCGACCCGCTCGGTCCGCATCGAGTACCCGCCGTCGTCTTCCAGCTCCGCCTCAAGCTCCTCGCGGTTCTGACGCGAGATCTCGTCGATCTGATCGAGCAGCTCATCGGCCGCCTGCTCTTCCTGGGTCTTGCCGCTGCAGCCCACGGGCACCGCGCACGCGCTGATCAGGAGGAACAAGGGGAGGGCCAGCTTGATTGCGGTGCATTTGATCATGGCCCATCCTATTCCATACGAGATTCGGAGGGGGGAGATCATCACGGGAAAAACCTCACGGACGCAGAAGCAGACGACGGAATCCGATGCAGCAATGGCCATACATGGCGCAATTCCAGATCCCAGATGAAAGCGATGCCCACAGGGTCTACCGTTGCCCATGCGATACAAATGGACCCTTCTTCGTGCCGGCCAGTTTCTCCTCGACGGCGGCGGCATGTTCGGCATCATCCCCCGCGTCATCTGGGAACGGAGCGCCACGCCGGACGAAAAACACCGCATCCGGCTCATGCACAACTGCCTGCTGCTCGAATCGGTCGAGCCCGACCCGGAAACGGGGAAGGTGCACCGCTACCTCATCGAAGCCGGCACGGGTGACAAGCTCGACGAGAAGATGTCCAACATCTTCGGCCTCGACGGGCGCACCGTCGAGAGCGAGGTCGTAGCAGCCGGCGTTGATGTCCACGACATCGAGGCCACCATCGTCACACACCTGCACTTCGACCACGCCGGCGGGCTGACGCGTCGGGCCCGCGAGGGCGAGACGGCCGACTGGGAGGCCACCAAGCCCGGGGCCGCATCGGGCGATTGCCACGATGTGAAGTTCACCTTCCCCAACGCTGAACTCATCGTGCAGCGGCGCGAGTGGGTCGATGCCCGTAATAACGACGCGGTCATGACCCGCACCTACTACCGCGATCACCTGCTTCCGTTCGAGGATGAGAAGCAGCCGCTGCAGGACGGCCGCCCCCGCATGCGCCTGATCGACTCGCCCCGCCCATACCCGCTCAACCGCAAGCCATCGCGCGGCGATCTGCCCAAAAACAGTGTCGAAGAGCGCATGACCGAGGTGCTCCCGGGCATCAAGGTCTTCCTCGTCCCGGGCCACACCTGGGGACAGCAGGCGGTGCACTTTGAGGACGAGCAGGGGCGGACGATCGTCTTTACCCCCGATGTCCTACCCACCCACTACCACATCGGGCAGCCCTATTCACTTGGGTACGATGTTGAGCCCTACACCTCGATGATCACCAAGAGCTGGTTCCTCAAGGAAGCCAGCGAGCGCGGCTGGGTGTTGCTGCTGGACCACGAGCCCGGAATCCCCACTTTCCGTGTAGAAAGCAACGACAAGGGGTGGTACAACCTCACCGAAGCGGACTGCGGGATCCAGCCCGCCTGATACGGCATCGATTCGCATCAATCGCCTATACTTTCCAAGCCCATGAGTTCGAACGCACAGCCAATCTCGACGAGTGATCAAGACGCGACAGAGCAAGTCGTTGAGACGCCTCCAAGCGAGCCCAAGCCCGCGTCCGAGCTGAGTCGCGAGCAGACGACTCCCAAACGCCCCAAGGGCGACAAGCAACCGCCCAAGCCGCCGAAGAAAACCCTCTTCGAGCGTGCAGAGGCGTTTGTTTCCAAGCTCAGCACCCGCAACAAGTTCTGGAACCGCGTCTGCTCTATGATCTGGCTCCCCTACGCCTACCGCTCGGGGATCACGATGAGCGGCAACGACAATACCTACCGGGCCACGCTCCCCTTCAGACGCTTCAACAAGAACTGGTACAACGCCATGGCCGGGGCCGCCCTCTTGGGCAACTCGGAGATCGCCGGCGGCAACTATGTCTTCAGCGTCTGCGGCGGCGACTACACCGTCGTTTGCAAGCAGCTGGAATACAAGTTCCTCCGCCCGTGCCACGGCCCGGCCGAGTACCGCATGACGCCGCTCGACGACATCCACGCCCTGGTCGAATCGGGCGAGGAGTTCAACATCAGCATCCGCATGGACATCGTGCAGGTGCTCGTCCCCATGAGCGAACAGCGATTGGCCGAGGAAGTCGATGACGCCGGCTCTGGCGCGCCCAAGCCCAAGCGTGTCGGTCGATGCACCGCGACCTTCCATGTCACGCCCAAGTCGCACCACAAGGCCAAGAAGCAACGCGGGACCCAGAAGAAATGACGACGGCCCACGAGCACGCGGTCGCGCCCGAGCACAAGCCCTCGAACCCGATCGTCTGGGGTGCCTATCTCGCGTGCTCTTGGACCTGGTGCATCGGGATGTTCCTGCCCGTGCTGCTGCTGCGTGACTTCGGGTGGCTCGGATTCCTGGTCTTCGCGGTTCCCAATGTCATCGGCGCAGGTGCGATGGGCTGGGTGCTCAAATCACGAGCCGACTCAGAAGCGTTCGTTCGCAAACACGCCTGGGCCGTCTGGTGCTTCAGCGCCGTGACCCTCGCCTTCCATGTCTTCTGGGTGCTCTGGATCTTCCAGTATCTGCGCATGGGCCTGTACATGTCGCAGAACGCAAGCTACGGCGTGCTGGCGGCGTTCATCGCCTTCTGGCTGGTCACCAAGCGTTCCAGCTACTTCAAACGCATGCCCCAGCTGGCCACGGTGCTCTGGATCTTCAGCGCCCTGGTGCTCGTGGCGACCTTCGTCACGCCCGATCTGGGCCCGGTCAACCAGCGGTTCCACGAGGCGCACCCCAGCAGCGCGATGGGCCTCTTCCTGCTGCCTATCAGCACCTTCGGCTTCCTCCTCTGCCCCTACCTCGATGTCACCTTCCATCATGCCCGTCAGCAACTGGGCAGCAAGCAGCGCGGACGCATCGGCTTCAGCGTTGGCTTCGGGCTCATGTTTGCCCTGATGATCGTGCTCACCACCCGCTACGCCCCCATGCTGGTCGATGCCCTCAACGGGCAACAGGCCAACCCCACACAGACCGCCTGGATCGGCGCGGTCCTGCTGGCCCACATCCTGTTCCAGTGGGTCTTCACCGTGCAGGTCCACCTCGATCGCGTCAAGGCGATGCCAATCAAGAGCGTGCCGCCCTACAACATGCTCATCGGCGTCGCGCTGCTCGCAGGGCTCATCGGATTCTTCGCGACCAACCTGCCCACCATCGCCGGGCTCAGCGGCGGCGAGATCGTTTACCGCTGCTTCATCGGCGCGTACGGGCTCGTCTTCCCGACCTATGTCCTCTACCGGGCCGTGCTCGCACGCAATGGGACCAAGCCAATGTCGATGTTCGCGGTCTGGGGTGCCATCGTGCTCGCCACGCCCATGTTCTGGCTGGGCTTCATGCAGGGCGAATCAGTCTGGCTCGCCCCCGGCATGGGCATCGTGCTGATGATCGCCGCCATCGGGCTGGTGAATCGAAAGCAGGGCGTCACGGGCAGCGTCGCGGGCCAGTAATCCCGCCTGTGCATCCTCCCGCAACCCCTTGAGCCGCTCGGTCGCCCGCCGCTGCATCTCGTGATCCATTCGTGGGAACTGGTTGCAAACCACGACCGCCGCGTTGCGTTGCATCATCTCCAGCTTGGCCCGCTTCATCGCTGACCCGACGAACGCCTCGCGCCGATCGTCCTCGGTCCAACCCAGCACCTCAAGCAGATCGAAGCTCGATCGCTCCGAGCCGTACGCTGGGTTCGCTGGTTCATCGAGCAGTTGCCCGGGCTTGGGCGAGTTGTGCGGGCAGACCTCTTGGCAGATGTCGCAGCCGTAGACCCAGTCGCCCATCTTCGACGCCAGCGCGGGTTCGATCGGGCTGCGGTGCTCGATGGTCAGGTAGCTGATGCACCGCCTGGCATCGACCCGGTGGGGCGTGATGGCATCGGTCGGGCAGGCGTCGATGCACCGGGTGCAGGTCCCGCAGTGGTCCGCGACCCACTCAATCTCCGCCGGGTTCTCTGCCTCGAGTGTCATCATGATCCCACCGAGGAACATATAGCTACCGAGCTGGGGATGAATGATCAGGGTGTGTTTGCCCACCCAGCCAATGCCCGCGCGTGCCGCCAGCTCACGCTCAGGCAGCGGCGCAGTATCGACGAATGCCTTGAACTCGGCTTCCGGATGCTCCTCCTGCAACTCGAGCAACAGCCGCACCAGCCGCTTCTTGATGTGCTTGTGGTAATCCCTGCCGCGTGCGTAGCGGGCGATCCTGCCGGTGCCGGGCTCAAGGGGATGATCAATATTGTCGTCGCGTGAGGCGTACAGGTCCCCCACCACCAGGGCACACCGTGCCCCCTCGACGATGCGTCCGGGGTTGGCCTTGAGATCACGGTGCTGATCGAGATAGCCCATCTCGCCGTGCATCCCGGCGTCGAGCCAAGCATCAAGCTCATCGGCGTGCTCGATGGGCTCCAGCGAGGCGATCCCGGCGCAGGCAAAGCCAAACGCCTTGGCGCGTTTGATCAGGGACTGGCCGAGTTGTTGCTGCGGCGTGGGTTCAGGCACGCACGATGGTAGCGGCGATCAGACGCCCGCGGCCTGAGCGCTCCGCACCCAGTCATACAGCGTGTCGCACGCGTGCTGGAGTACAGCATCGGTGTCGGTATCCAGATCGGGCTGCCAGAGCTTGGGGTACTCGTAGACGATCCAGCCGTCGTAGTCGATCTCGGCGAGGGTCTCGATGAGCTTGGCGATCGGGAAGCACCCCTTGCCCAGCATGACCGGGTTGCCGTCGTCATCGGTATCGCTGATACGCACGACCTTGAGGTGATCGCGCAGAACGCGGACCCCATCGACCGGGCACTCGCCGCCGTTGACCGCGGCGAGCATGTTGTACGAGGCCCCCAGCCACTGCGAATCGACCCGTTCGATCAGTTCCAGCAGGTCCGTGGCACGGGCGAACGAGCCGGCGTTCTCGATCAGCAGGCGCACATCGGTGTTGCGGCATGTCTGCGACGCCAGCGTGAGCCGCTCGGTGACACGACGGGTGCTCCATGTCTTGGGCTCAGCCGCAGGGAGATGGCAGCCGTACACACGCACGAACTTCACGCCGGCGCGATCGGCCAGATCCACGAACTGCTTGGCCTCGCCCACGCCCGCTTCTTCGTTGACGAAGATCCGTCCGAGCAGCGGCGGCTCGATCGGCTTGTCGAACTTCACCCCTGTCGAAAGGCACAGCGGGATGACCCCCGCGTTGTCGAAGATCGAATCAATCGCTTCGGGCTCGTGCGACATCGGATCGTTGGGCATGCGTTCCTGCACGCTCAGGAAGCTCCGCATATCCACGCCAAGGTAACCCATCGACGCGGCCCGTTCGGCAACTTGCTCCAGGGTCCACTCGGGGCAGGCAAGGGTTGAAAAGGCGATTTTCATGCTCGTTCCTCGTGCTCGGGATCAGTCCGGGTCAGCCCCCTTCAGGGCTCGATCAAGTGTATGTCGGCTCATCGCGACGGGCACGCCCAGCGAACCACGCGTAGACTCTCCCGGCAGCAAATCTTTGCACAGGGAGCCCAAATGAGCAGCGCACGCGATATCGAGTCGAGCATCCACACCGATCTCGGCGGCAAGATGACCTATTCAAGCTTCTTGCGCCTGGACAAACTGCTCGATTGTCAGGAGATCCACTCCGATCCGGCGCATCACGATGAGATGCTCTTCATCATCCAGCACCAGACCAGCGAACTCTGGCTCAAGCTGGTGATCCATGAGATGCGAGAAACGCTCGAGTATATCAATACCGATCGGCTCTCACCCGCGTTCAAGATCATGAGCCGCATCAAGCACATCCAGGCCCAGCTCCTGCACCAGTGGGATGTGCTGGCAACGCTGACCCCGAGCGAGTACACCCAGTTCCGGTACGCCCTGGGGCCCGCATCGGGCTTCCAGAGCGTGCAGTACCGCATCGTGGAGTACCTGATGGGGAACAAGGATGCCAAGATGATCCCCGTGCACGCCCATGATGAGCAGGCCGTCAAGGTGCTGACCGAGACGCTCAACACCCCGAGCATCTACGACGCCTTTATTCGCCTGCTCGACCGGAGGGGCTTTGAGATCCCCGACGAGGTGATCAACCGGGACATCACCGTCCCCCACCAGTCGAACCCCGGCGTGCTCGAAGCGTTCAGGATTATCTACACCCATCCCAAGGAGCACTGGGACCTTTACGAGATGGCCGAGAAGCTCGTGGACATCGAAGAGCAGTTCGCCCACTGGCGTTTCCGCCACATGAAGGTCGTCGAGCGGGTCATCGGCTACAAGACCGGCACCGGCGGCTCCTCGGGTGTCGGGTTCCTGCGCAAAATGATTGACCACCGATTCTTCCCAGAACTCTGGGAAGTCCGCACGCACCTCTGAGCACCCGCCATGCAACTCGACCAAGCCCAGCAGATCATCGACGCGGCCGTCTCCCCGATGGGTGACGGGCCGCTCAACGAGCAGGCCCTCAGCAAACACCTGCACCCGCTGTTCTCGCGCGTGCTCGCCCGCAATGAGTCGACCAACGAGATCTACCTGGCCAACCACTCGCTCGGTCGGCCGCTCGACATGGTCAGCGAGGTTGTCCAGACCGCCCTCGATGGCTGGTACACCCAGCTCGACGGCGTCTGGAACGAATGGATCGACGCCCGCAACCGGTACCGCAGCCAGATCTCGTCACTGCTGCGTTGGGACGATGATCGCGCGATCGCCCCCAAAACCAGTGCCGCCCAAGGGCTTCGGGCGGTGCTCAACGCGTTGCCCACCACACGCCCGAATGTGGTGAGCACCCGCTGCGAGTTCGACTCGATCGACTTCGTGCTCAAGGCGTACGACTACAAGCAGCGGGCATCGCTGCGATGGGTTGAACCCGATGCGCAGGACCTGATGCAACCCGACACGATCATCGACGCGATCGATGACAGCACCGATCTCGTGGTGGTCTCAATGGTCTGCTTCGTCACCGGGCAGGTCGTCGAGGGGCTCGATCGGATCATCGCCAAGGCCCACGCGTGCGAAGCAATGGTCCTGGTCGACGCGTATCACGCCTTCGGGGTGCTCCCGATGGACTTCCGCGCCCTCGACGCCGACTTCATAATCGCCGGCAACTACAAGTACACCCGGGGCGGGGCCGGGGCGTGCTTCCTGGCGATCAATCCCAGGCACCTGAGTCAGACCGGGGGCGTGCCCGAACACGGAACCCTCTTCCCACTGGACACGGGCTGGTTCGCTAAGCACAACCCGTTCGCCTACAGCCGCGACGACGACCCCGCGTACGCCTCGGGCGGCGACGCGTGGCTCGAGGCCACCCCGCCCGTGCTGACCTACTACCAGGCCCTGCCCGGGCTGATGCTCAGCAACGCGATCGGGATCGATCGCCTGCGGGCATACTCGCTCGATCAGCAGCAGACACTCGTCGAAGCCCTGACCACGCACGGGGTGCATCCACGCGTGCTTCAGCATCGCGGGGCGTATCTGCTCATCGAGACCGAAGATGGGCGCGCCGCGACGCAGCAACTGAAAGCCGCAGGCGTCAACTGCGACGCGCGCCCGCTCTCACGCAGCGATCGGTGGGCAATCCGGCTCTGCCCGGACCTGCTCAATACCAATGATGAGCTCGAGACCGCCGCCCAACGCATCGCGCCGGTGTTGCGAGGGATCTGAATCAGGCCTCGGTCGTCGGGTCACTCATTGGCAGCGTGATGACAAAATCGCTGCCCTTGCCGGGCTCGCTGTGCAAATCAAGATGGCCGTGATGGGCTTCGATGATGCGCCGGGCGGTGGGCAGCCCTAAGCCCGTCCCCCCAGATCGGGTGGTGAAGTACGGGTGGAAGATCTTGGCCCGCTCCTCCTCACTGATGCCCGCACCCGTATCGGTGACATGCACACACAGCACAGGCAGGTCGTGGTCGGCCACATCATGCTCCACACGCAGGATCAGGTCACGGGTCCCGGGCTCCTGCCCCTGCATCGCGTGCACCGCGTTGAGCATCAGGTTCAGCAGGGCCTGCTTGAGATGATCAACATCGACCGAGATCCGAGGCTCACCCGGCGCTGGCTCGACGCGGAGGCGCACACCCGCGCTCTCGGTTGTGGGCGAGAAGAAGTCCGCCAGTTCCTCAACCAGCTGATTCATCGATGCGTTCGATTTGCTCAGGCGGAGCTCGCCGGCATACTCGAGAAAGTCCTCAAGGATCCCGCGCAGGCGTTCGGTCTCACGCCCGAGCGTCTCGGTGCGTCGGACGAGTCGCTGGCGCTCGGTCTCTTCCAGGCGTGAGTCCTCGATCGCCTCCTTGAGCAGTTGGGCATTGAGCCCGATCGTTGACAGTGGGTTTTTGATCTCGTGGGCCAGCCCGCCGGTCATCGCGCCGATCTCGGCAAGTCGTTCCGCGGCTTGGGCCCGGCGCTGTGCATGCTGCGCCCTGGCGAGTGAAAGCCGTACGCGGCGGGCCGCGAAGAGATACGCCAGCACCCCGCCCAGGGTCAGGCCAAGCAGAAAAAGGAAGATCATCCAAATCGCGGTCATCGGTGGTGCCCATACAAAGATCGCGCCCGGCGCATCGCGACGCGATACTCGTTGAGAACTCTACGCGTATTGACCGCGACGGTTATCTTCTCGGCGTGCGTGAATAGGTCCGGCGCGGAACGACGACCTCTGGGGCGTCCTCGCCTTCCTGCTCTTCGACTTCACGATGAACCCGCGTGGCACGCCACCCCTTGTCATTGTGCTCTGCGTCATAGGTGACCTGCGAGCCATCCTTGAGCACCCTGAAGCCATCACCCTCGATCACGGTGAAATGGACAAAGATGTCCTGCCCATCGGGGCCGACGATAAATCCGAACCCTTTGCGTGGGTCGAACCATTTCACGGCCCCTTTGACTTCGATCAATGTGTTTGATGCCCCGCTTTCGGAGCCTGGGCTTGTTTCGTTGTCCGACATGATGCGCTACCCCCGGGGCTTCCCGTACCCCAAGCAACAAAGAACCAGCACGGCACCCCGAACGGGAGGCAGAGTTGCCTCACACAGGCAACACTGCAAGAGAACACGATCATCCCCCTCAACGAACGCGACCCCAACCGTAACGCCCGACTTGGTCCCCCGGGCGGCTGGTATTCCAAACTCTGGGTGCTCCCGGTACGACACCAAGACACCTGTTGACCGCCACGAGAACTCAGCCAGTCATTCGCCCAGCATACCAAATTCATCCTGCGCGTCAAATAACCCACCGGCACCAAATGCACCGGTGGGTTCAAATTCGGTCACTGAGGACGAAAAGTCCCCATCAGACGGTCAATTTATTCAGCCGATGCGGTCTCAGCTTTGTCCTCATTACTGCGACGGGGCTTGCGGCGACGGCGCTTCTTCCCGCCCTCACCCTCGCCACCATCGTTGTCGCCGCCTTCTGAGCGGTTCTCGCGACGGGGCTTCTTGTCGTCCTGGGCCTTTGAATCGTCCCAGTCAGGGTCGGCACGCTTGATCGAGAGCTTGATGCGTCCCTGATCGTCAACGAGCATGACCTTCACCTTGACCATATCGCCGATCTTGACGATATCGCTGACCTTCTCGACATAGCCGTCGGCCAGTTCCGAGATGTGGCACATGCCGTCGGTCCCGGGTGCGATCTCGATGAACGCACCGAAGTCCTTGGTCGAAACAACCTTGCCCTCGTAGATGGTACCCGGGCGGACATCCTCACACAGAGCGCCGATCTCGGCTTCAGCGTTCTCAACATTCTCGCGGTTGGTCGACGAGACCATGACGGTGCCGTCGTCCTCGACATCGATGTTGACGCTGTACTTGTCTTGCAGCGCACGGATCGTCTTGCCACCGGGGCCGATGAGCTTGCCGATCTTCTCGACCTCGATGTTGAGCTGGATCATCATCGGTGCGTACTTGCTGGTCTTCTCACGCGGCGTGGGGATGACTTCCTCCATCGCCTCGATCAGCTCGATACGACCGGTGTTTGCCTGCTCGAAGATCTCTTCGATCTGGCTCATGACCAGGCCACGGGCCTTGAGGTCGAGCTGGATGCCGGTGATGCCGTCACGCGTGCCCGAGACCTTGAAGTCCATGTCACCGAAGAAGTCTTCTTCGCCGATAATGTCGGTCACGAAGACCTCGTTCTCGTCGTTGTCATCGGTGAAGCGGCCGACCGAGATACCAGCACAGGTGTTGGTGATCGGGACGCCCGCGTCCATGAGTGCCAGGCAGCCGCCGCAGACCGAGGCCATCGACGACGAGCCGTTGCTCTCGGTGATGTCGCTGACGACGCGGATGGTGTAGGGGAACTCCTCGGCGCTGGGCAGGATACCCAGCAGCGATCGCTCGGCGAGTGCACCGTGGCCAACCTCACGACGACCAGGGCCCATGATGCGCCCGGCCTCGCCCACACAGAAGGGCGGGAAGTTGTAGTGCAGGTAGAACTTCTTGCTGTACTCGGGCATGAGCCCGTCAACAACCTGCTCGTCGCGCCCGGTGCCGAGCGTCGTGGTGACGAGCGACTGGGTCTCGCCGCGCTGGAAGAGCGCCGAGCCGTGGGTGCGGGGGAACTTGCCGACTTCCATGAACAGGGGGCGGATCTCTTTGAATCCACGCCCGTCGGCACGGGTGCCTTCGTTGATGATCAGTCGGCGGGTGATCTTCTTCTCGAGCTTGCGGAACGCCTCGCCGGCCTGGCTGCGACGCTTCTTGCTCGCTTCCCACTCGCCGGGGGTGCCCGACTCGTTGACCTTGAAGTGATCCTCGAGCATCGCCTTCTTGAGCTGCCCGACCTTCTCGCTGCGTTCGGTCTTGCTCTTGATCTGACGCGCCTTGGTCAGGTCCTTCTCAACCAGCTTGGTGACCTCGGCCATGACATCGTCGGGGACGAGGTTCATGTGGTCGCCGAGACGCTTCTCTTTGCCGACCTTGGCAACCAGCTCGTCGATCAGTTCGAGGACGGGCTTGACGCCGTTCTCGTAGCCGAACTCGATCGCGGCCAGGACCTCTTCGTCGGGAACCTCAGCGGCACCGACCTCGATCATGTTGATCCCGTCCTTGTGGCCCGCGAGCACGAGATCGATGTCCGAGTACTCAAGCTGGGCGTTAGTCGGGTTGATGATGTGGACCACGCCGTCTTCGGTGTGGATGCGGCCCACACGCACGGTCGCGGTCGGGCCCTCGAATGGGGCATCGCTGATCGACAGCACGGCCGAAGCGGCCGAGCCGGCGATGACATCGGCGTCGTTCTCGCCGTCGTGGCTCATCACCCAGCACTGGATCTGGATCTCTTCGATGAACCCGTCGGGGAAGAGCGGCCTGATCGGGCGGTCGATCATGCGCATGGTGAGGACTTCCTTCTCGTTGGGAGCGCCCTCACGCTTGCGGAACCCGCCGGGGAACTTGCCGCCTGCCGACAGCTTCTCGCGGTAGTCGATCTGCATCGGGAAGAAGTCCAGGCCGGGTCGCGGGTCCGCGCGAACCAGTGAAGCGCCGACGCTGGTCTCGCCGTGGCTCATCAGGACATAGCCCGATGCGAGCTTGGCGATCTGCCCGGTCTCGATACGCATGGTGCGCCCGCCGATTTCTTTCTCGACGACGATGGGTGTGTTTTCTTTGGTCATGTTCTTCATTGCCTTCCAAATAGGGACGCGATCGTCGCGCCCTGATGCGGCCGTGAGGTCACCGCGGTTGATGAATACAGCCGATCGGAGATCGATCGGTGCACGCATCGCCAGCATTGGGAACCCATCCTCACGCATTTGAGAGGCAGAAGACGGGAGGCACTTCGTTCAAATCCTGAACTGCCCTGCGTCTGCTGCCACTCTCAATGGGTCCGGGTCTTGTTTGTCTGCGACCGATTCGGAACGGGTCGCTTACAACAAAGCCCCGCGTGCACTCTCGTACACGCGGGGCGATTGGTTTGTCTCTTACTTACGCAGGCCCAGACGCTTGATCGTGTCGAGGTACGCGTTGTGGTCTTTCTTCGAGAGGTAGCGAAGCAGGCGGTTGCGCTTCGAAACCATCATCACCAGACCGCGGCGGTTATGGACATCACCCTTGTTCTCACGGAGGTGGGTCGCAACCTGCTTGATGCGGGCGGTGAGAAGTGCGATCTGCACCTCGGGGCTGCCCGAATCACCCTCTTTGCGGGCGAAGTCTTTGATGATCTGTGCTTTTTGTTCAGCTGGCAATGGCATGGATTCTGTTCTTCCTTCCGTCGCGAGCGTCGAAGTGGGTTTGCCACCGCGATCGCCGCCGATGCGTAACCAAGCCCACACCTCGTGGGCCTGTGGTTGAATGATAGACCGTCCGATCACAGAGGCCAATCAAAGTCCCGGGTTCAATTCCCCCGCAGAAGCTCCAGAAAGGGCCTCAATCGATGCCCGGGCGGGCAGCTCAGTCCTCGACCTGGGTGTGCATGTTGCCCTGGTAGCTCTCCAGGTGCCCGCCCTTGCTCATGATCTCGTCGATCACGGTCCGGAACTGCCCGTCGGGCATGACGGGCTTGCGGCCCATCACCTGCTCATAGATCTCATCGTTGATGCCCAGAAAGACCCGCATGGCGTAGTCGTAGACCGCGTCGTGCTCGTCGCGGGACAGGTCGAGGCGGAGCTCGTTGATGACCTTGGTGCCCATGCCGATCCACTCATCAAAGGTCTGCTTGGAGATATTCTCGTAGATCCAGTTCCCGACACCGTTCTTGAACGGCGGGCGAGGGAGCTGGGTGCCCCGCTGCTTGGTCTTCTGGCAGAGGAAATCCCCCTCGGGCTCGACGGGGGCTTCGGGCTTGGGTGTCTCGTTCTTGACCTCGGGCAGGGGCTCGTTGATCGATGCGAGCATGTCGGCGATCGCGTTCTTGGGCATCAGATCGCCCCGCGTCGTCGCCTCGATGTAGCCCTTGGTCAGGACCACCTTGGCCTGATCGACCCGGCCGGCCTTGATGTACGCGTCGCCCGCGAGCTGGTAGGCCTTGGTCATCGCCTCGTTGATCTGGGCACACTTGGCGAAGGTATCGCCCGCCTCTTCATACTGCTCGTTCTGCAGCAGCGCGTTGCCCAGCGAGAAGTAGGCCATGTCGTTATTGGGATCATCAGCGATCAGACGCTGGAACTGGGTGATTCGGGTCTTGGGATCCATGGATGCTCATCCTTTGGGCTGGTATTTCTGCACGAATCCTAGACCCTTCGCCTGCCCTGACCCCGAATCTCGCCCCACCACTTCAGGCGGGCTGATCGAAATGTTTACACAGTATTGACGCATCATGAGATGCACGCCGTGACCCAATCCTCCATGATGTGGTATGCGCCTCCACATCATCTGTTTCTCAATCGTCACCGTGTCTCTGTTCACCGGGTGCGGGTTCCGCTCTCACCGGGATCTCCATCGTTCGCCGAGGATGTCCTACCTCGATCGGGTCACCCAATCCCCCGATGAGGACTTCAGCTTCAGACTCGCCAAGACCCACGATCTGGGGGATCATGCGGTCGGCTACACCCTTGAACTCCACAGCCAGACCTGGCGAAACGCCGAGGAAGTCTCGCACCCGCTGTGGACACACAACCTCCAGATCGTCTGCCCGAAGCAGGCAACCGGGCAAACCGCGATGCTGCTCATTTCAGGGGGAAGCCGAAAGGACCAAAGCGACGGCCCGCTCGACGCGACCCTGCTCCAGCTCGCCGAGGCGACCGGGTCGGTCTGCGTGCTGCTGCCCAATGTCCCAAACCAGCCACTGGCGATCATCGACCGCGATGACCCGCAGGGGACGCAAAGGCGGTACGAAGATGATCTGATCGCGCAATCGTGGGTGCGCGCGATCGACGAGCGTGACCCGGACTGGGTGGTGCAGACCGCGATGGTGAAGTCGGCCATCGCCGCGATGGATGCGACGCAGGCATTTCTCAACACGGAAGAAGCCGGATCGATCCAGATCGATGACTTCGTCGTCACGGGTGCTTCAAAGCGTGGCTGGACCACCTGGCTCACCGCCGCCACGGACGATCGCATCCGGGCCATCATGCCCATCGTGATCGATACCTTCAACATGCCCGAAACGCTCCAGCATCACTGGGGTGCCTACGGGCATTGGTCGCCCGCGATCGCCGACTATACGAGCCGCGACCTCTTCAAAGCGTTCGAGACCCGTCGCGGGAACCTGGTCCGCAACAATGTCGACCCGTACCTGTACCGCGAACGCTTCACGATGCCCAAGTTCCTGCTCAACTCCGCGGGCGATCAGTACTTCCTTCCCGACTCGACCTCGCTGTATCTCGACCATCTCCCGGGAGAGACGCGTCTCCGCTACATGCCCAACACCGATCACGACCTCGATTTCGACGGCGACGCTCAGCCACAAGGGCACCAGAGCGCCACAGAATCGCTCGTGGGGTTCTACAAAGCCGTCGAAAACGATCGCAAGCTGCCCAAGCTGAGCTGGACCCATGCCATTGAGATCGATCTGCCTGAGAAACGAGCGCGGGGCACCAGCCGCCACGCCCATCTGAGCGTCAAGTGCGACACCCGCCCCACACGGGTCACGCTCTGGCAGGCGTACAACCCCGACGGGCGCGACTTCCGTCAGTCCACGATTGGGAACGCATGGGTTCCAACCCCGCTGACTCCGACGAGCGACAACCGGGCCGCGGGCATGATCGACATGCCCGAGCGGGGCTTCCGCGCGTATTTCATCGAGGCGATCTTCCCGGTGCGTGGGCAGCAGGAATCGGTGACCTTCACCACGCCGGTGTTCGTGGTTCCCGATGAGTTGCCATACAAAGACAAGCCCATCAGGTAACACCCCGGGCTACGGGGTACCACTGCTCATCCGTGATGGTCATGCGCTGAGATTACGAGCTGGTGCGGTCAACCACGCGGTACGACTCACGCTCGCCACGACCACGCAGCGGGTAGTCCTTGCGGAGCGGGTGCGCCGGGTAATCTTCCCAGAGCAGGATGCGTCGCAGGTCGGGGTGGTTGGCGAACCGGATCCCGAACATGTCGAACACTTCTCGCTCGGTCCACTCGGCACCGGGCCAGAGGTCGCAGACCGAATCGACAACCAGCGCCGGGTCGTTCTCGATGCCATCGGTAGGCAGTGACGGATCAAGGAAGACCTTGACAAAGAAACGATCATCGCGGCTGTAGGCACAGAGGTTGTAAACCACCGCGAAGCGGCCGGGCATCTTGGCGGGGTAGTTCAGATAGTCGATGCCGACGACATCGCTCAGGAAGTTGTACTGACACTCCTCGTCGTCACGCAGGAACTTCATGATCGCGTGAAGGTCGCTGGGCTCGACGACCAGCGTGGGCTGCTCGCGGAACTCGCTGGCACGCAGCTTCGCGTTGGGGAAAGCCCCCTTCACACGCGCAAAGGTCGGGTGGTTGATCGTGCTGTTTGCGCCTTTGGCCATGATGCTCCTCGCTTCGTCCGTGATGGCGTTCGTGCCCTGGTGCCCAATGGTAGCCGGGCACACGATTCTGATCCCGAATCAGCGGGGTTCGACGGCTTCCAACAGCCCCAGATCGGTCTCCTCGAGCACCGCGATCTCGGGTGCCCGGGTCAGCAGCGGCCCGAGCCGCTCAACCAGCATCCCGGGATCGACATCCCCCGCCCCCAGGGACACGGGATCCATCCCCTCGCCCGCGCTGGACCGGACCAGCACGCACGCAACTCGATCGTGCTCGATCATCTCGACACAGAGTGCCGCGATGCGGTCCAGATGATCGGGCAGGTCCCGGCTCATAGATTCGACAACCCATCCCATCGGGTCGAGCATGAGTCGTGCCTGCTGCCCCCCGCCGCGTGCCACCCAGTTGAGGGTGCAAACGGCATCGCTGAGCATGCCGGCGCTGTTGGGGCACAGAAGCAGTTCGGCCCCCAGCGATTGGGCCACGGTGCGGGCCTGCTCGTGCAGACGATCAAACTGCTCCCAGCCGGACTGGCTCCAGCTCTGCAGCCACGACTGTGCGTCTTGGTCCGGGTTGTCCCCGCGATGTCCGAGACGGTCGTGCACGATCACGCGTTCGACATCCCCGGTTGAAGTGGGCCCATCGACCCACTGGGTCATCGACACGCCCGCATCGACCGCGTAGGGCTCATGGGTGCCCTGGCGGAGATACTGGTGTTGTTGTGGATCGAGGATAATCGCCATATCCAAACACTAGACCGGCGTGGCGTCGGACAGGCCAAACCTGCGCTTGCAAGGCACAATTCTTGCGTGGTGCATGGTCCGGCGCGGTTATCTGTTCGCTCGATGCGCAGAAAGCTCCCGATATCGAGCGGGCACCCGTAAGGAAGCAAGGCTGCTGACTGGGTGCGAACGAATGAGTACGGAGACTCAACCATGACCGATCTCTTTTCCTGGTCACGCAGTACCGCGACCCGCGATCTCGAACGCAGCGAGGCCCCCCGAGCCCAGCTCTCAGTCGAGCAGGTGGTCGACCAGATCATCTCGATCAACCGATCGGCAACGGTGGACTACCTTTCCCAGTTCAAGCGTGAATCGCTCGACAAGTACCTCGATCACCTGCTTGCCTCCCAGCAGCCGCGTGGTCGAGAGGCGCGATGGGACCGCCCGGGCGATGCCCCGGCGATCATGGTGCGTCGTCGCATCGCGTAACCGTTTATGACATCAGCATACCGAGCGTCGATGCTGCCCAGACCGGGCATGGCATGGCACGCTCTCCCTGTCGGGCGGATCTGTGGTGGGGTCCGCCCGGCTTCTTTTTTGCCCGAATGGTCCCGGCGGGGTTATCGAGTCTCAAGCCCGGCGTGCGAGTCGTCCGATAAGGGCCTTTGAACGGGCCGTGCTTGGCCGCGGGCGGAGCCCCGCATTGCACGCCCGGCGTTCCCCACCACGCCCCAAAGGATTCGGGCACGGAACGCCCCAAACAGGTTCGACCGGGCGGAGCCCGCCGACCACAGACGATCACCCCGCGTGTAATCACCGGTCGTGGGGAGCAACGCAGCCCGTCAAGGGCATGCGTCAGCGGAGTGCCGTCATGCGCCATCAATCGAATCACTCAGGTACCACTATGAACACCAAGAATCGTCGCTCGTTGCTGTGTCCAGTTCTGATGCTCGCCTGCGCCGGGTCGCTGGCAGCCCTGCCCGCGTGCGGTGCCAAGCGAACCGGGTTCTGGAACAAGAGCAAGCAATCGCAGATCGAGTCCCAACGCGCCCAGGCCCGCACGAGCAGCTACCTCGTCGCGAATGAAGCGTCCGTCAACGAACAACCCCAGCTCGGCGGCGCGCTCAAGAGCAACGCCAGCGCCAGCATCGACGCCATGAGCGCCGAGGGTCGACGCGGCTCGTTCGTTTCCACAACCGAGACGGTCCCCACCGCCACGACCACCCCCGAGACCACGACCACCGTTGCCAGCAGCGAGAACAACAGCACCGTCGGCTTCAATGACGACAACCTCGGCGGCAGCGCCGAGCAGCAGAACATGCGTCTGGGCAATGCCGACGCCGCGACGCCCGTTGAGCGTGATCCGTACTTCAGCGACAGCACCCAATCGCCCGCGGCCCTCCGCTCGGGCGACATCAGTGCTTTCGTCTACGCCAACGCCATGGGCATCGAGCTGCCCAGCGAATCGACCGGCGATGCCGTGCGTGCGACGGTCAATGTGCGTCAGGTGACCAGCAGCTACGCGGGCTCGGACTTCGATCCCAGCGTCTCACCCGATGGGCGCTACCTGATCTTTGCCAGCACCCAGCACCGCCCCACCGCGGACATCTACCTCAAGTCGAACAACGGCTCGGTGGTTACCCGCCTGACCGACGACCCAGCACAGGATGTGATGCCCGCTGTCTCACCCGACGGCAACTACATCGCCTTCGCCTCTGACCGCACCGGCAGCTGGGACCTGTTCATCATGCCATTCGAGGGCGGCAAGGTCGTCCAGCTCACCGCCGAGAGCGCCCACGACCTGCACCCGACATGGTCCCCCGATGGACGCCAGGTCGCCTTCTGCCGACTCGGTCAGCAGTCCGGGCGTTGGGAGATCTGGGTCAAGGATGTACTGAGCGACGCCGGACCTCAGTTTGTGGGCTTCGGGCTCTTCCCCGAGTGGTGCCCGACGCCGGGAACCGGGATCGCCGGTGCCGACCAGATCCTGTTCCAGCGTTCACGCGAGCGTGGCGACCGGGCCTTCTCGGTCTGGACCCTCGACTATAACCCGATCCCCGGCACCGCCGGTCGCGAGACCGAGATCGCCGCGGGCCCCAATCAGGCCCTGATCAACCCCTCGTGGTCGCCCGACGGCAAGTTCATCACATTCGCCGCGGTCCCCAACTCCCAGTCCTGGTCGCAGGGCGGCAGCGCCAGGCCCGAATCGTCCACAATCTGGATGGTTTCGACCGAGGGCACGGGCAAAATCAAGCTGACCGACGGCGACACGATCGACCTTATGCCGGTCTGGGGGCGCAACAACGACATCTTCTTCGTGTCGAATATGGATGGTCAGGACCATCTCTGGTCGATGGAACTCTCACCGGCAATCCGTGCCGCCAGCGTCACGATGCCTGATATCGCCAGCTCCTTCGCCACGGTCCCGACCGACGGCGAGAACGACTAAACCCACCCACCCGCCGTGCGTGACGAGAGTCATGCCCGGCGTTTCCCCGGGGCGCTCGCCCCACCAAGCGATTCGGACGGGATGGAGTCCCGTCTCAGATTTGGCAGGACGCCATGACAAGTGCACAGACCATGCTCACCACGCTGACCCTCGCGCTGGTCGTGTGTCTCGCCCCACTGATGGGCGGGTGCTCGATGACCAAATCACGCGACGAGCTCTCCCCACCCGGCGTCATCGTGTCACCCTACGACACGGGCTCGGGCGATGTCCTCTGGGCGGTGATCCCACCGCTCAACGAGTCGGGGACCTCTATCGCTGACCCCAGCGCCATCGGTGATTCGATCGTCGCGGCCGCCCAGGGCGTACGCGGCGTGCGTTGTTTGCCGATCAATCGCAGTCTCGACGCCTTGCAAACCCTCGGGCTGTTCAACGGCATCGAGTCCTCGAGCGATGCGCACAAACTCGCAGAATATATGGGCTGCGACGCGGTCCTGGTTGGTTCGATTACCGCCTACGACCCCTACGACCCGCCGGTCCTCGGGCTGGCGTTGGCCCTCTACGCCCGCCCCGGAGCGATGGCCCAGACCTCACAAGCCCAGCTTGATTCTCGGGCACTCACGATGGCGTTCAGCGACTTCGGGACCTTCGACGGGCTGACCTTTGCCGGCGAACCGGTCTCGGTCGTCAGCGAACACCTCGACGCACGCAATCACGAAGTGCAGTACGCGGTGCGTTCGTACGCACAAGGAAGAAGCGACCGCAGCAGCGCCCTTCAGTGGCGCATCTATCTGGCGAGCATGGATCTGTACACCCAGTTTGCCGCCCATCACACGATCGGTCGGCTGATCGATCAGGAATGGCTTCGTCTCGCTGAACAGAGCGCCAGACGAAGGCAGGGCAACTGAGCGGAGCCGCGTGCTCCCTCACAAGGAGCACGCCATTGGATCACAAACCGAGAAACCCCGACCCCGAACCGGCTCCCGAGCGGTCCCACGCTTCGGGTGACATGGTGTGTGTCACGCTGCAACGCCCGCCCCACTTCTGGCGGTTCGCGTGCCCGGTCGATGGCACGGGCGATCTGCTCGAACGACTGGCAGAACTCGCCGACAACCCTGACATCGAGCTAACCTGGCATGATGCGGAGCTGATCGCGTCCGAAATTGTTGTGCATCATCACCTCGATCATCCTTCAGCCGGCCAAACGAACGACCGATAGCACGGCAGAGAAACAAGCCCCATTCGTATTGATCACCGCCCACACCGACGCGGTTCGCCCGGAGTTACACACATGACCACCCTACCGATCACGGACGAGTTTGCCAGCTACCTGACTGACGAGCGCCATTTCTCGCCTTATACCGCCCGGTGCTACGGCGCGGACCTGCGCCAGTTCATCGATTACATTGTCAATGACACGGGCATCAGCATCGATCAGACCGCTGAGATGCACGCGCTCAAGTCACGCACCAACCCCGGCGAAGATGTCGCGGGCAAGATCGACCGCCCGACGATCAGCAACATCATCTGTGATGCCGACGCCGACCTGATCCGGGCGTACCTGGGCTTCCTGGGCGAGCAGAGCTACTCACCGGCGACCATGGCACGCAAAATCGCGACCCTGCGTTCGTTCTACAAGTGGGGTAACCGCCTGGGCTACACCAAGACCAACCCGATGACGCTGATCCGGACGCCACGCCAGTCCAAGCGTCTGCCCAAGGCCATCACCATCGAACAGATCGAGCGTCTGCTCGCGGCCCCCAACGAGCACGATGTGCTCGGGCGTCGTGACCGGGCCATGCTCGAGACCCTGTACTCGACCGGCATCCGCGTCTCGGAACTCGTGGGCCTGAACCACGACGACCTGGACTTCGAGCACGAAGCGATGCATGTGCGAGGCAAGGGACGCAAGGAACGCATCGTCCCCCTGGGCTCGCACGCTCTGGGCGCGATCCGGCGGTACATCGAGCTGATGAGCAACGACACCAAGTTCGGCCCCATCTGGGCCAACCGTGCCGCGGGCGAGGAATCGCTCCCGCTCTTCCTCAACAAGCACGGCAAGCGTCTCTCCTCACGCAGCGTGCGTCGCAAGCTCGACAAGTACCTGCGTGCGGTCGGGCTCGACCCGAGCATCTCACCACACACCCTGCGTCACTCGTTCGCAACGCACCTGCTGGACAACGGCGCCGATCTGCGCAGCGTGCAGGAGCTGCTGGGCCACCAGTCGCTCTCGACGACCCAGGTCTACACGCACATCTCGACCTCCCGTGTCGAGGATGCGTACAAGGACGCGCACCCGCGTGCCGAAGCAGGCTGAATCCAGTCGCCGGAGCGGAATCTCAATCGTCAACCAACGCCCCGAGCATCGCTCGGGGTGTTCTTGTATGCCCGGGGATCTGCAACTCGGGTGCGATCTCGGCCAGGGGGATCAGCACGAATGAACGCTCGTGGAGGCGTGGGTGCGGCACGCAGAGCCCCGGCTCATCGATGCGCTGATCACCGAATACCAGCAGGTCCAGATCGAGGGTCCGCGCCCCCCATCGCTGCTCACGGTCACGGTCCCTGCCGTGGGTCCGCTCGATCTCAAGCATGGCTCGGAGCAACGCGCGTGGGCTCAGACTCGTTCGGACGCACAGCACCCCATTGAGATAAGCGCCCTGCCCATCGGGCCCCACGGGCTCGGTCTCGATGATGGTCGAAACGCGGAGCAGTTCGGTCTGATCGATGCCCCTGACCGAATCGATCCCCGACTCGATGGTCTGGGCTCGATCACCGAGGTTCGAACCGATCGCGATGTAGGCCTTGGTCTGCACAACCAAGTGTTGGCGCGGGCGCACGAAAAAACCGGCCCAAACAGAGCCGGTCTTCGAGAGAAGTCTGGTTTGATCTCAGCCCTTCATGGGCTCAAGCTCACGCATGCGGTGCTGCATCTGGGCCTTGAGGCGGGCGAGGATCGAGGAGTGCATCTGCGAGACGCGTGATTCTGAAAGATCCAGCGTGGTGCCGATCTCCTTCATCGTCATGCCCTCGTAGTAGTAGAGCACGATGATCAGTCGCTCGGCTCGGGTGAGTCCCTTGGTCATCAGCTCCTTGAGGTCCTGACGCTGAATGAGCTTGACCGGGCTGTCCTGGGCCTCGTCCTTGATGACATCGATCTCACGCAGCTCGCGGGAGCCCTCGGACTGGTAGCACTTGCGGGTGATACTCGTGACCGCCACGGCCGACGAGTCACGCTTGTACTTGATGAACTCGTTCTTGTCGATCTCGAGGCGCTGCGCGACCTCCTTGTCGGTGGCCTTGCGTCCGAGTTCCATCTGGATCTGCTGCTTGGCGGCTTCGACCTTGGAAGTGCGGTGACGAACCAGACGGGGAACCCAGTCCATGGATCGCAGCTCGTCGAGAATCGCACCACGGATACGCGGTGCGCAGTAGGTCTCGAACTTCACGCCACGATCCAGGTC
This sequence comes from Phycisphaerales bacterium UBA3190, assembly GCA_002364005.1. Classification (GTDB taxonomy): domain Bacteria; phylum Planctomycetota; class Phycisphaerae; order Phycisphaerales; family UBA1924; genus UBA1924. The sequence goes on along the minus strand of DEXG01000034.1, from coordinate 38,526 downwards.
GTACGCGTCGATCGCGTCCATGAGCCCGAAGAGCCCGGCGGACATCAGGTCTTCCAGGTCCACCTCGTCGGGCAGGCGCTGGTAGATACGCTCGGCGTTGTATCGCACAAGGTGCAGGAACTTCTCAATCAGGAAGTTCCGCAGCTCTTCTGTTGATTCTGACTGGTACAGCATCCAGATGTCGACCATCTCCATATCGTCGAAACGAGTCGGGAGATTGCTGGAAGTCGCATGCTGTGCGCTGTGGCGCGATGAGAACTTTGACCTCAGTGCTGTCATCGGTCGGCTCCTTGACCCTTGACGCGTTGAGCAGTGAATCCTGCTCAACGGTGTATCCCGGCGTTCATTCGGTGGCGATCATTTGCCGTCCGATATCACAATGCATCTTGCCGGGACGCTCCAGATTGTCGATGCGGGCGATCCTTGCCCAATCCGGCATGAGTATATCGAATCCCGAGCGGGCTGGTGGTAGCGAACGCTTTCTTTTTATGCTGCTTTTTTAAAGCGATCGACGACTTCTTGATGTTCGTGATTCGCTCGATCAAGGTCAACGAGTTGCTGCGGCTTGTTCGGGCGTGGACGCTCTGACTTGTATCGTTCGACATACTCCCGAACGCACATTTCACCGATGATGCCCAACAAGCGCCCAACAAAGACGCAGATCAGCATCGCCAGCAAGGCCCGCGACAACACCACAACCCCGGGATTCCCCGCCAGCAGGCCCACAACGCACGCGGTCACAAAGCCCATCAGCCCCAGAACACCCGAAACCAGGCGCGCGGGGATGTCGGCGAGGTACTCCTGCGGGTTGGTCAGACTCTGTTCGTCGGCGATCTTGATGTCTTGATACGACTTGGCCATCGCCATCTCCATCGGCATGATCGAACCTGCACCGAAACGAACTCATGCGTCTGAGCGCAGATCGTGCGCCAAACACCACCCTCCATGACACGCAATCGGCGCGCCAAGGACACGAGTCCTGAATCAGATCGGGATGAGATGTGGATGAACCGCTGGTTCAGCGTCCAAAGAGCCGCCTTCGGGGTGAAGCGCTCGCACGCCCCTCGATGTTCAGCCAGTCGATCATCGAGGCCGCCAGCTCTGCCATATCACGCGAGGCGTTGCACTTGGGCGACTCGATCATGTAGGGCGAGCGGGCCTTGATCGCCTTGACGACCTTCTTGTCCTTGCGGATGTAGCCGATCATCGGCAGCGAGTATCCCAGGAAGCGATCGCAGACACCCGAGATGCGGGTGTGCACCGCGTTGGCTTCCTTCTCGTTGACCGCCTGGTTGACGATCAGGGCCAGGGTCGGGATACGGGCGTTGCCCTCCTGCTCCTGCTGCTGCGTCACGAGCACTTTGATCAATGCGTACGCGTCAGCGATGCTGGTGGGCTCGGGGGTGACCACGATCAGGCACGCGTCGGCCGCGTCGATGAACGCCGTCACGCTCGGGCCCAGCCCGGCGCTGGTGTCGATCATGATCACATCGTTCATCTCGTGCAGGTCGTTGAGCCGGCTCAGCAGCACGCGGCGCTCCGCGTCGTCAAGCTCGCCGACTCGCCCGATCCCCACCGAGCCGGGGATGAGTCTGAAGCCGCCGGGTGCGTCGATCGCCAGGTCTTCCAGCGAGAATCCCTCGCCATCGCTCACCGCAGACTCGAGCCGGGCTTTGGGCATCAGCCCGCAGAGCACATCGGCATTGGCGAGCCCAAGGTCTGCATCAAGCAGCACGGCGCGTCGGTTGTGTTTGGCCAGAGCGATCGACAGATTCACCGAGGTCGTGGTTTTCCCCACGCCACCCTTCCCCGAAGCGATGGCAACGATCGGGATCCTGCGCACGGGCGGGGTGAACCGCCGATCGTTGGGATCGATCTCAGGGGTGGGCCCAGACTGTTCGAGCGAGTTGACAAGTTCACGCAAACGCGTGGCCTGGTCATCGCCGCCTGAACCTGCTGGCTGTGGCGTGTTATTGGAGTTCTGTGCCGATACAACCTGGCTCATCCGTTCTCCTCGTCCTCTCTACGAAGCAAAGCATCCGGGCCGTCGAGCACGCATCGCGCCAATCGGTCGGCACGGGCGGGCTCAATATCATCGGGGACCTCCTGTCCCACGGTCACGAAGCTCAAGGGGAGACCGATGCGGTCGCACAAACCAGCGATCGGGCCGGTGGTTACCGCCTCATCAAGCTTGGTAAGGATACACCTGTCGGGGCCCAAAGCCCTGAATCGCTCGGCAGTCTTTCGCAACACATTGTCCCCAACCGTTGTTGAGAGCACGAGATGCGTCTCATCGGGCTTGGCGGCCGCTGAAAACTCTGCCAGTTCTGCCAGCCGCTGGCGATCATTCTGCGAACGCCCGGCGGTGTCGACCACGATGATATCGCAGTTCTGCAGCGATTCGATCGCCTGGCTCATCTCCTGCGGGCTGTTGGCCACCTTGAGCGGCAGACCGATGATCCCCGCGTAGGTCTTGAGCTGCTCGACGGCTGCGATCCGGTAGGTATCGGAGGTGATCAGCCCCACCTTCTTCTGATGACGCAGCTTGTAGGTCGCCGCCAGCTTGGCCACCGTGGTGGTTTTTCCAACGCCGGTCGGCCCGATGAGGGCGATCACGCGTGGTCGGTCGGTCAGGGTTCGGTGGTCGATGTTCAGCAGCGATTCGCTGCGGGTTCGGATCGTTCCCTCGATCTCACGCAGCAATGCCTGTCGAACAACGATGGGGTCGCGCAGCTCGACGCGATCCAGCCGATCGCGAACGGTGCCGACGAGTCCATCGCAGAGTTCCACGGGCACATCGTTATCGAGCATCTGGCGGTAGAGGGCGAAGAGCGGCGCGGGCATCTCACCGTTGGGGAGCGAGGCCTCGTTGCTGCCGCTGCCGAATGCGACCGCGGTCTTGCGTGTCGACTCGAGCACCTGCCCCATCATCTTCTGCATGGACTCGAGCTGGGCACGCAGTTGTGCGTTCTCTTGGCTGCTCGCCTGATCGGACGCAGAGGCCGGTGCTGGTGCAGGTGCTGGCGCAGGTTCCGGTGTGGCTTTGGCTGCGGGAGGCCCCACCGGCTCGCGCGTGGTCGGCGTTTGCGTGGGTTCATTCATGCGCGGGCGTTCTGGCGTGATCCGCAGCTCCTGCTGATCCATACGCGGCAGCTCACGCTTGGGCGGCTGCGGGCTTTGTGGCACATCACCGAACAGCGCGTCGCGTCCCTCGGTTCCGTTGGTCTCGCCCAAACGCGTGCGTTCATTCTCAACAGCAGCGACGAGGGGCTTGGCCTCAATCGCGCTGTGTGCCAGACGCTGCCGCGTCAGGGTGCGCCCCCGTTGCACCACGATCTCCGGCTGACGCTCCTGGCGTTCGACCGGTGCCGTGGGCCTGCGCGGCATCTCGACCCGCGGCTGCGGGCGTGGGGATGGCTTTTTCGTGCTCGGCGTGGGCGAAGAAGCGGTGATCTCCACCATGTTCTTGCCGCCCAGCCCAAACCAAGACCCAACTCGGTAGCTTCGGGTGTGAAGGATCATCGCGTCTTTGCCGAGCTCTTTCCTGACCTGCGCGAGCGCTTGGGCCATGGTGTCAGCAGTGTAAGTCTTGAGTTTCATGAGCCGTCCTGGCGAGAAGGTGGAGCAAACACCCCAGACGGACAGATCGCCCGCTGTGGTCACCGATTTCAGGAATCACTGTATCCGCCCTGAGGGAAGAACACCACCACGGGTTGGGTTGTACACAACTCATGCACGAAGATGTCGTGCTACGATGCCGCCGCGTTCATGGGCTGCTGGCGGGCCCCCTGCGGCTGTTCCTGACCGATCGGCTCGATCAACGCCAGCGACTGGACATCGATGCCCGGCACAATCTCGTTGTACCCAAGTACTGCTACAGCAGGAACATGCGGCTCGATGATCTGCCAGACGGCGCTGCGAACCTGCGGCGAGGCGATCACCACTGGGAGACCGCCGTGCATCGTCACCTGCCCCAATCCATCGCTCACTTTGCCCGCGATCTCCCGGGCAACCCGGGCGGGCATGTTCATCGTGGTTCCCTGGGCGTTTCGATCGATGTAGGCATTGATCTGGTCTTCCAGGTTCGGATCGAGCGTCACGCAGAGCAAACGCAAGTTGCCCTCGTCATCGGGGGACGCGTACTGAGCACAGATGGTGCGACGCAGCCCATTGCGGACATACTCGACGAGCACATCCAGGTCCTTGGTCTTCGTCCCCCAGTCAGCGAGTGTTTCCAGCACGCATTCCATATCCCGGATCGGCACCCGCTCACGCAGCAGCGACTGCATGATCTTCTGCAACTCGCCCGTTTTGATGACCGCGGGGACCGTCTCCTCCACAAGCTTGCCCGCTTTCTCTTTGAGCCCCTCGAGCAGGTTGTTCACTTCCTCGCGGGTGAGCAGTTCGTCGGCGTAGGACTTGACGATCTCTGTGATGTGCGTGGCCAGCACGCTGGTGGGATCGACCACCGTGTAGTTGAGTGTCTCTGCACGCTGGCGTTGCTGCGGGTCGATCCACATCGCGTCGAGCCCGAACGCGGGTTCCTTGGTCGGTATGCCATCGATCTTTTCATTGACAAGGCCCGAGTCCATCGCCAGCAGCTTGCCCGGCTCGACACCCCCACTGGCCACGACATTGCCGCGGATCTTCACGCGGTACTCGCCGGGAGCCAGCTGCATGTTGTCGCGGATGCGCACCGGGGGCATCACAAGCCCAAGCTCGACGGCCAACTGGCGACGCACGGCACTGATGCGATCGAGCAGGTCACCGCCCTGGCTCGTGTCGATCAGCGGCACCAGCCCGTAGCCCACTTCAAGCTCGAGCACATCAACCTTGAGCAGGTCCTCGATCGGTGGTGGTTCAGGCGCACCCGGCTGAACCAGCTCATGCTCGGCATCCAGTGCTTGCTTCTCCTTGCCCCGCGCGGTCCGCATCATGGTGTACGAGATGATGCCCAGCCCGAAACCGGTCGCCATGAGCGGCACGGTCGGCAATGGGGTGAACGCCAGGGCACACAGGAAGCAGGCGGTGATCATCAGCCCGATCGGTTGGGCCGTCAGCTGGGCCGTCAGCTCGCTGCCCAGGTTGTTCTTATCACCCGAGCGTGTCACGATGAGCGCGGCGGCCATGGAGATGACGAAGCTGGGGACCTGCGAGGTCAGCCCGTCACCGATTGTCAGGCGGGTGAACACTTCTGCAGTCTGACCGGCGGGCCAGCCGCGGTCGATGGTCCCGACCGCGAAGCCACCCAGGATATTGACCACGGTAATGATGATGCCCGCGATCGCGTCGCCCTTGACGAACTTGGACGCACCGTCCATGGCCCCGTAGAAGTCGGCCTCGCGCCCGATCTCTTCTCGCCGGTCGCGTGCCTGTTCCTCGGTGATCATCCCGTTGGCCAGCTCGGCGTCGATGGCCATCTGCTTGCCGGGCATCGCGTCGAGGGTGAAGCGTGCGGCGACCTCGGCGATTCGCCCAGCGCCCTTGGTGATGACCATGAACTGCACGATCATCAGGATCGAGAACAGGATCACGCCAACGAAGAGCGAATCGCCCGCGACGAAGCTGCCGAAGGCGCTGATGACCTTGCCGGCGACACCGATCGCGGCTTCCGGGCTCGACGCATCAGCGGTGAGGATGAGGCGTGTGGAGGCGATGTTGAGCACCAGTCGCAGCAGCGTCGTCGCTAGCAGCAACGAGGGGAACACGCTGAACTCCAGCGGGCGCTTCATATAGAGCGTCGTGAGCAGGACGATGATCGCCAGCGAGATATTGACCGAGATCAGGATATCGAGGATTGCCGGGGGCAGCGGGACCAGCAGGACACCCAGCAGCATGACGAAGCCCACGGGCACGATGAACGCGCGCAGCTCGACGAGACGGAGCATCCACGCGGGGAGCGTACTCGGGTTGGCGAGTTGATCAGCCAAGACTTGGCGCCTCCTGCGCCGCTTCATCAAGACGACATCCTGTCGTCGTCAACAGTCTACACGCCGAGCGGTTCTCTCGCCCGTGTCTGACGCTTGAACTTTGCTTCGGCGCGCGTATCGATGCGGTAGACATAGGCAAGCAGCTCGGCGACCGCCTCGTACTGCTCGATGGGGACCTCCTGCCCGACATCGACCGCCCAGTAGAGGGCTCGGGCCAGGGGCGGGCGCTCAACGATCGGGACCTCGTTCTGACGCGCGATCTGCCTGATGCGCAGCGCGATCAGGTCGGCCCCTTTGGCCGTCACACGCGGTGCCCCCATCTTCTCGGGGTCGTAGCGGATCGCGACGGAGAAATGCGTGGGGTTCGTCACGATCACATCGGCCTCGGGGACCGACTTGCCGATCTGCTGCATCGCGATCTCACGAGCCATCTGGCGTCGCTTGCCCTTGATCAGCGGGTCGCCCTCCATCGTCTTCCGCTCATCCTTGACCTCCTGCTTGCTCATGCGCAGGTCCTTGGTGTGCTGCCACTTCTGATAGACAAAGTCGATGATCGCGATGAAGATCAGCAGGATCACCAGGATGATCGCCAGCGTGTAAATCAGCTTGAGCGCGTTGGTCAACGCCATCAGCGGCTTCAAGCGGGGCATCGCCGCGATGGCATCGAGATTCGACAGAATGAACAGCGTCGAGACGACCACCATCACCGTGAGCTTCATCGAGTTGACCACGGTCTTCATCAACGCCCGGACGCCCATGATCCGCTTTAGACCCGCCAGCGGAGAGAGCTTGCTGAGCTTGGGACGAACCGCCTCGCCCGAGATCAGCCAGCCCACCTGCACGAATCCCCCGATGTACGCGACGATCGCCGCCAGCACCATGACGGGAACGACCACGACCATCGCTTCGTACGCGATGACCTTGGCGGAAGCAGCGATCGTCTCGGTCGAGCGGATGTCCGCCGCGAAACTCCCCTCGAGCGAACGGCGCGTGATGCGTGCGAACATCGCCGCGATCGTCGACCCGAAGGCCAGGAAGATCACCAGCACACCCAGGAGCGAGATCGCGCCCGAGAGGTCCTGGCTCCGGGCGACCTGCCCCTTCTTCCGCGCGTCGCTGAGCTTGCGTGCGGTTGGTTCTTCGGTGCGTTCGCCCAGATCATCCATGCGATGCGCCCCCGAAGCTCCAGACCCAATCCTGCAGCAGGGTGAGCACGCGAACAACCTCGTCGCCCGCGACCGTCCCGATGATCCCGATCATCAGCATCAGGATCGTCATGCCCGTGACAATCTGAATCGAGAAGCCCACGCTCATGATGTTGATCTGAGGCATCGTCTTCATGATGAAGCCCATAGCGATCAGCAGCATGGAAATCACACCCAGAATCGGCGAGGCGACACGCAGCGCCAGCTCAAAGCCCGCGTTGATCACATCGAGCAGCAGGTTCAGCGGGGTGTCGGCGGTGCCGAAGCTCCCGGAACTGATGGTCACGAACGAATCCGCGAGGGTCACGAAGATGATCTCGAACCCACCCACGCCGATATATATAAAGATGCTCAGGTAGAACAGCAGCTGCCCGATCACGCTCGAGTTCGTGTCCAGCTCGGGATTGAACGATTCGGCCAGCGAGAGCCCCATCTGGTACCCCATGATGTAGCCGCCCATCTGCAGCGCGATCATCGGGATCCCCATGATCAGCCCCATGACGGTCCCGATCAGCAGCTCTGAAAAGAGCAGTGGCACCAGTTGGGCGAGCGTGAAGACCTCCGGGATCGTCCCCACGGGCACGAACGGGTAAATCGCGATCGTGAAGGTGAAGGCGAGCAAGACCTTAAAACTCGTCGGCACGCTCCCACTCGTGAGCAGCGGCGTAAACAGAAACAGTCCCGTAATGCGGGTCAGCACCAGCATGAACGGGATCGAGTGTGCCAGGATGGGCGTGAGATCGGGCATGCCGCTCCTCGGGCAATCAGAAGAGCTGCAGCATCTCGGCGGTAAAGACGAGGATGCTGCCGATGATCCACGGCAGCAGCAGGATGGCGATCAGGATCACACCAACGATCTTTGGCACAAAGGTCAGCGTCTGGTCCTGGATCGAAGTGATCGACTGCACCAGACTGATAAGCAGACCGATGATCATCCCCGCCGTCAGCAGCGGCACAGCGATCTTCAGCGTGACCATCAGTGTCTGCCGGATCAGTTCGACCGAGTTCTCGTCATACAAAATCATCGCAACAATCCCCTTCGCGGTTCCGTTTCTGGCACGAGCAGCTCAGGCCCGGATTTCTTGATATACACACACAACAAGAGCGGCAGCATCATCGCTGTCGAAGCGCTGGCGCGGACCGAATCACCCTCTTGGACAAAGCTCTCGAGCAGTGAGCCAACGATCAGTGACCAGCCGTCCACCATGACAAACAGCATCAGCTTGAACGGCAGCGAGATCAGCACCGGGGGTAGCATCATCATGCTCATCGAGATCAGCAGCGACGCGATCACCATGTCGATCACCAGGAACGGCAGGTAGACCCGGAACCCCATCAAGAACGAGACCTTCAGCTCGCTGAGCATGTAGGCCGGCACAAGCGAGAGCGTTGAGACATCGGCCCGCTTGATGGTCTCGGGCTCGCTCGTGTCCACGCCCTGGTAGTTGAGCACCATGTACAGACTCGACCAGTTGTCGGTCGCCTCGATCTGATCGAACATGAAGTCACGCATCGGGTTCGATGCACGATCCCAAAGCACATCGACATCGCTGATCTCACCACTCTGATAGGGCACAACCGCCTCGTCCCAGATTCGATCGATCGTGGGTTTCATCACCAGCGCGGTCATGAACAGGGCCAGCCCCGTAATCACCTGCGCCGGCGGCAATGACTGTGTACCCAAGGCCTGACGCAGCAACGCGAGCACCACCATGATGCGCACAAAGCTGGTTGTCATCAGCATGATCGACGGGACGAGGGAAATCACCGTCAGCAGCAGCATGATGTTCAGCGCAACCGAGATGCCCCCCTCGGAGCTTCCCCCGCCGCTGTTGCCGTTGATTGCCCCGCCCATGTTGTTGGCACCATTGATCAGGCTGCCCGCATCGTCGAGCACACTCAACGGGTTGAACTCGTTGATCGAAGTCATCGGTTCACTGACCGTCGTGCTGGGCATCGGCGGAGGCGTCACGGTCGGCGCCTGCGGGCCGAACCCCTGCGCATCAACGCTGCTGGAGAGAACCAGCAGTGCGAACATGGCCATGATGACGCGAGCGAATCGGATCATGTGTCCCGCTGCTCCCGACGCATGGTCGCCAGACGCTTCCGAAGCACACCCGCCGCCGCCTGACCGGTTGCGCCCGTGGACCACAACTCGGCACGATCGCCCTCGTCGCTGGTGATCGTTCGAACAGGAGCATGCTGTTGCTTGGGAAGATGGACCTGTGCCGCGGGACGCACGGGCTCGTCGTAGCCGTAGATTGATTCATCGGTGAGATCATCCGCATCCTGCAACGCACGCTCGAACGACTGGGCGATCGACTCGCCGCTGGCGCTGCGGGCCTTGAGCAGGATCGACGCGACATCTTCGGGATCGCTCAGTTCACACAGTGTTTGCATCGTTGCACCGCGTGCGTGCTTGCCCCGGGTCGCGCCGCTGTTGGCCACCAGCAGCACCCGCCGATCGAACTTGAGCACCACCAGCGTCATGCCCGTGCCCAGCGGGTAGCGACCGATGACCTCGAGGATCCCCGTTGGGGCGCTGCCGCCAGCGCCGATCTGACCCACAAGCCCGCCCTGCGAGCGTGCCAGTCGCTTGAACAGCTGGCTGAGCCCCATGATCAGCAGCAGCACACCACTCAATGCGGCAGCGGTCTGCACCCAGCCCTTATCGATCGATCCGAAACCACTGGATTCCTGCTGGGCCTCTGACGCACCGATCAGCCGCTCGGGCTGGCCCTGCTCAAGCGGCGGCAAGGTCTCGCTCGCACGCAGATCGTCTTGCAGCGAATGCGAGACCGGCGTGGTCGTATCCATGGCCGGCTCGGTGCTGGCAACCTGCTCATCGCCACGAGCCCGGGCGATCAGCAACGCATCGATCGCCGGCCGGGCCTGGGCACTCTTGGACTCCTCGTCCACGGCTTCGATCAACGCCGATTGGGGCTGGAGGCCGCCTTGTCCTTGGGTGCCCGAGACGGGGATCTCATTGGGGCGTGGCCCCAGCTGCGCATGTGCCGCGGGCACACAGGTGAGCATCAATGCGAAGAGAAAAGCAATGTATCGGTGGTGCATGTCGCCATCCTGGCTGGTGCTGAGCGGGTCCCCCGCTCATCTGGATTGTCTGAAATCGGTCAGTCGTCGTTCTGGGTGATGTCCATGATCTCGCTGATGCGGACACAGAACATGTCGTTGAGCACCAGCACCTCGCCACGGGCGACACGACGATCGTTCACGAACACATCAACCGGGTCGCCGGCAAGCTTGTCGAGTTCGACCACCGCCCCGTCGCCGAGCCGCAGCACATCTTCTACAAACATGCGGGTGCGCCCCAGCTCAATGCGGACATCCATATGGACATCCGAGAGCAGATCGACATGGTTCTGGCTGCGCGCATCAGACGCGCTGTTCAGTTCAGGGGCGGCAAAGGGCTGGGTATCACCCGATCCTTGAACCGAGTCGGCAACTTCCTGAACCTCGCTCACCGCGGCTTTAGCGGCCTCGATGGCCTCGGCATCGTCGCCGGGCTGCGCCGTATCCTCTTGGGCCGCATCACCTTGCGTCTCCGGCGATTCGTTGACGCCCTCGGGCGAGGGTTCGGGTGTCGGGGTGTCTTGCTCGTCGGGCATCGCAGGTCCAATCCTTGGGTGTGCGCATGCAATCTCTCCGATTGCTCGTAACCCGGTTATCGGCCTCTGGGCGCGTGAGCATTCACAAATTGCGCATCTCGCGCAAGATCGTGTCTTCCGCGCAATCCATGCGCTGATGATGGCTCGCTGGGGGATCCGTGAGTGGGGTCAGGCGTCCGCGGGGAAGCCCTTGAGTTCGGGGATGATCACCCGATCAATCCGAGGCAGCCCGTCCGCATCGAGGCCAAAGACCTCGTTGAGATACGAGGTCAGCTGACGCGTGATCGTCTCACGACCCGGCTCGCGCAGGTGGCGGTCCTGTGCTCGGCTGAAAATCATCGAGATCCCCTCTTTCAGGCTCGCCGCATCACGCTCCATGATGCGATTGATCTCCTCGACATTCTTCTGGCGCACACGCATATAGATCTGCGTCCGCCATTCCCAGACGCGCCCCGCCTGCATGTTCTGGAAACGATCCTCGACGAGCATGATCTCGACCGGGGCTTCCTCGCCCGTGCCCTCAAGCCCGACCAGCTCGCTCGCCTCGACCGCACCGGGACCGCCCATGCCCTTGATAAGCACGAAAAGGCCGCCAGCTTCAGCGATCATCAGCGCCGCGACGACGAGCATCGTCTTGAGTCCGCCGCCCTTCTTGGCAGCACCCTCTTCGGTTGATTCAACATTGGTTTCTTCGTCGGCCATGCCGGGTACTCCCGTGGTTCAACCGCCCGCGCCCGTGAAGTTCGGGTCGGGGTGTGTCTGCTCGACCGTACGACCGGTCTGATATACCTGAACTCGGCGATTCGAGCTGGCGCCTTCGCTCCCGCCCCCACCAAGCGACGCAGGTTCGGTAATCCCTGCCGATTCAACCCGCAAGATCGCCGGGTCGACGCCGCCTTCTCGGACCAGGAAATCCTTTACCGCCTGGGCACGCCTGTAGGCCAGCTCGTCATAACTCAGCCCGTTGCGTTTCTCTTCGGTCCCCCACGCGTGCCCCACCACCGGGCAGATGTAGTTGAGCCCGCGGATTTTGGGGGCGATCTGATCCCGGATCAGGTCCTGCGCACGCTTGCTCAGCTCCCAGCTGCCCAGCTCAAACTCGATGCTCGCCCCAACAGCATGACGGGCACCCTCCTGAACGATGCTGGTCTGCGGCTCACGCCCAGGAACGCTGGGGTTCACATCCTCATCCGTGTTTCGCTTATTGTCGTCACGCCGTGCACGCTCATCGCGGTAGCTCACCATCGAGTTGTCGACGCTCTCAAGCAAAGCCGCGAGCCCGAGCCCGCCGTTGGCGCCCATCGCGCTGTTGATCGATTCGACCAGCTCTTTGTACTCACGGGGCTTCTTGATCTCCGAGAATGCCGCCAGCAGAATAAAGAAGCACAGCAGCAGCGACATCATGTCGCCGAATGTGAGCACCCACTCGGGGATCTCGGCCTTCGGAGCTTCTTTTTTCTTCTTGCCCATCGCACACCTCGATTCTGGCTCACCGGTTAGGCGGCTTCGGCTTCTTCACCGAACGAGTCACGCTGGGAAGGGGGCAGGTAGGTCAGCAGCTTGCTCTCGACCACGCGGGGGTTGTCGCCCGACTGGATCGCCATGACGCCCGCGATGATCACGGTCTTCATGAGCACCTCGGACTGGTCGTTCTGGTAGAGCTTGTCCGCCAGCGGCCCGGCAAACACATTGGCGATCACCGCACCGTACAGCGTGGTGATCAGCGCAACGGCCATACTGGGACCGATCGATGACGGGTCGTCCATCGAACCGAGCATGAAGATCAGGCCCATCAGCGTCCCGATCATGCCGAACGCGGGCGCGTACTTGGCGAACTGATCGAGGATCATCTTGCCCTGGATGTGGCGATCCATGATCCCCTCGAGCTCGGTCTCCATGATCACACGGATCAGCTCGGGGTCAGTGCCGTCGACGGCCATCTTGATGCCCCGCACGACGAACTCTTCTTTCATGTCGCCGATGTGGTTCTCAAGACTGAGGATGCCCTCGCGACGGGCGATCTCGGCGAACTTGACCAGCTCACGGATCACACCCTCGACATCGGGGGCCTCGTTGAACACCGATTTCATGATGACCTTGTGGGCCTTGGTGATCCTGGCGAGCGGGAAGGCACAGATCACCGCACCCATCGCACCGCCAACCACAACAACCAGCGAGGGGATGTTAATCAGCGCAAGCGGATCGCCACCAAGCACGATGGCAAGGCCCACCGAGACGAAAGCGACGACAAGTCCGATGACGGTACCAATATCCACCAGGATCCTCCGTGTGTCGGGAGTAGCATCCGAGCGACCGACACACAGAGTGGCTATCGACAACGCACCCCCCACGCTTGATGCACAAGGGGTGTTTCGTCTCATTCAAATGAGCTTCGTCGATTATCAGACCTAGTTGACAACTCAGGCCGGGGTGCTGAGCCGGCGCAGGTGCCGATTGTACTCGATCACCCGTCGCACGATCTCCTTGCTGGGCTCGCGCACGACGAGGTGCTCGCCGCTGATCAGCGTCACGATCGTGTCCGGGTTCTCCTCAATCGTCCGGATCAGATCGGCATTGAGCACGAACTGCTGCCCGTTGAGTCGAGTCACAGAGATCATCGGGGCTCCTTCAACGCCTCGGGTTCGTCAACATTATCGGCCCAAGACCAGCAGCTGCTGCATCAGCTCGTCGGCGGTCCGGATCACACGCGAGGATGCCGAGTAGCCCGTTGAGGTCAGGATCATTTGTGTGAACTCTTCGCCCAGGTCGACATTGGACTGCTCCAACGCGCCGGAGACCAGCACGCCCGTTCCCAGGGTCCCCGGTGCCGTGATCGAGGCGGGCCCCGAGTTGGGTCCCGTCGAGAACAGGTTCCCGCCCTCATCGATCAACCCCGCCGGGTTGGTGAAGTTCGCCAGCACCACCTGGCCCATCGTCTTGACCGCGCCATTGGAGAAGCGGCCGAAGATCACGCCGTCCTCACCGGCGGCGAACGACTCGAGTGTCCCGGGCGGCAGACCATCGATCGTCAGCCCCACCATGCTTGAGGGCGAGGCGGCCAACGATGTCGTGGTCCCCCGGTCCGATTGCAGCTGGATGGTCCAGCTCAGCAGCGGGTCGGCCCCGCTATCGCTGCGGTCGATCGTCAGCGAGATCTCCGCGTTGTCGGGGTCGGGCTGACCATTGTTGTCGAACTGCAGGGTCCCGGTGGTCAGGGCCATCCCTTCACCCGCGTCGTCCTCTGAATCGATAAAGTATCGCCAGACCGGACCCGCGTCGGGGGTCGAATCGAGCACCATCGTGATATTGGCGGTGACCTCCGCACCGAGCGAGTCGTACCCGACGATCGTGGTCCGCACGCTCTCGCCGTCCGCCGAGGCGGTCTTGTCGGTGACGAACGGGGCACCCAAGGATGTGCCGTCGGTATCGAGCAGCTCGATGTCCCCGTTGGCGATGTCGAGGTCGTTGACCTCGCCGATGTTCCCAACGATGGTGATGGTGCCCGTCGTATTGTCAACCGTGACGCCCGGGGTGTTCCCATCGGGGTTGGCACTCCCTGTGGACTGGATCCCGATGCTGGTCGCCAGGAAGTCCATGAAGTCCTGGACCGTGGTCCCCGCCTCGATCAGCAGCTCCTCGTCGGGCAGATCTGTCCCGCCCCTCGACGCGCCGTTGGTCCCACGCAGACTGATCGTCTGTCCGACGCTGAACGCCGAGGTGCCCGAGCCGGGCAGGTCCGGATCCTCGACCGCGGTCAGCAGCGTGGTCGAATCGATGAACGCGCCGCCGGTGGTTGAGAGCCCCGCCGTCGCGGTGCCGAGGATATTGATGATGGAACCCTGCGTCGGGAGGTCGCCGTCTTTGTTGAGGTTCCCCACCAGCGCGATGTTGCTCGTCGCCTCCGCGATCGACTGCTTGCCCACCGGGATGTTGATGGGTACCAGCTGCCCCGTCAGGATGTTGAAATCATCGTCGACGGCATAGCCCAGCAGCTTCTCGCCCGAGATGGTCGAGAGATTGTCGTTCGAGTCCGGGCGGAACGCGCCGGCCCGCGTGTAGAAGTTCGCGCCCCCACTCTCGACAAGGAAGAACCCGCTGCCATCGATCGCCAGATCGCGCAGGTCGCCCGTGCCGTTAAAACTCGAAGCACTAAAGTCGCGCTGGATCCCGGCGATGCCCACACCGTTCCCGATCTGCGTGGGGTTCACACCGCCCCGGATATCACTGGGGCTGGTACCGAAGCCAAGGTTCTGGGAGAACAGCGATTCAAAGAGCATGCGTGAACTCTTGAACGCGGTGGTGTTGACATTGGCGACATTGTTACCGATGACATCGAGTCTTGCAGATTGAGCGTTGAGCCCGCTGAGCCCGGTAAAGAGAGCGCTGGTAAGAGCCATCAAGAATCCTTCCATGATCAAACCGAGGGCGATGCGTCCTGCCCCGGCACGGTGTTCACTGCTGGTGCGCCTCACCCGCTTGTGCGAGCGTGCTCACGAGAGAAGCGTTTCGCACAACGCGTGCCGGAAGCACCACCCCCAGCTCGGGAGGCACGACATCATCCGATTCTTCTTCATTCCCAGGCAGCTGCGTGAGCACAAACGAGTCGATGCCCGTGACAATCTGGTCGATGAGCAGCTCTGGCGCGTCGGATACGACACGATTGCGCACATCGACGCGCATCGCGTGCGTGTCGTGCAGAATCAGCGCGTTCTCACTGCCCGACGCCGCCGCGACATCGACCGCCCGCGATATCAGTTCTCGCTGATGGAAGTCGAACATGCCCGAGATCGATGGCGCAAGCGTGATCCCGACCTCGCTCTGCGCCCGCCCATCGATGGCGCTCTGCAGCATGCCATCGAAGCGGTCCTCGCCGCCCAGCGTGGGCTCACCGAGATCGACCGGCCGCACACCGCTGGCCAGAGAACGCAACAGATGAGTCTGCGTCGGATTCAAGTTGCACCGTGCCGGTCAGACATCATTACTCATCAGGATCTGCAACGGATCAACCGTGTTGCCGCCGGGGACCTGGCCGGGATCAACAGTACCCGGATCGATATCACCAAGGTTCGGCGTCGGGATGTTCCCGTCGATCGGCGGATCGCCATCATCCGGGTCATCATCGTCGTTATCGATCGGCGGATCCCCGTCATCGGGATCGGGGCTATCAATCGGGCCGACGATCTCATCGACATTGTTGAAGAACATGCGTGAGCCATCGAACAGGTTCAGCACCGGGCCATCCTGCGTCATCGAGACCGAGACCACGAGATCCGCGACACGCCGGTTATCAAGCGAGATGCCCGAGACCAGCGAGCCGATCAGCGATGAGGCCGCGGCGAACTCGCTCTGCGTCACCAGCTGCGAGAGCGAATCGACCATCTGCGTGTCAGACTCGATCGAACGCAGCGTCGAGAGCTGGTTGAGCATCGACTGCGTGTCGTTGGGCTCGAGCGGGTCCTGGTTCGTCAGCTCCGTGAAGATGATCTCCAGAAACTCCCCGCTGCTGAGCGCACTGAACGCATCGGTCGAAGATGTTGGGTTGCTGAGTGATCCCAGCGAATCGATCGCACTCATCGGGTGCTCCTCATGTTCAATCAGGCGATTGCGTCAAGTCCGAGTTCGGTCCAAATCGTTTCAGGTTCTGCTTGGCCCGGGTCCACCGGATCAAACTCAAGCGGGACCACATCATCGCGTCCCTCGTTGGGCGTGCGGCCGTCGGACGCATGGCCCTGTTCCTGATCGCCGCTGGTCGATTGGTTGAAATCCGATGCCTCACCGCTGGCGTCGTTCGAGCCGGAGCCCTGCACATCAATCTGCACGCGTTCGACCGTGATCCCCTTGGACTCCAGGGTGTGCATCAGTTCCTTGCTCCCGCTGCTGAGCAGATCCCTCGCCTGCTCGTTGCCCGCGGTAAGACGAAGCGATATGCGATCCCCGTCCTGCTTCATCTGAATGCGGAGATCGCCGAGGTGCCCGGGCGTGAGCCGGATCGTCATGTCGCCCTTGCTCGATCGCATCAGCTGCGCCAGCCCGCGCTGGACCTGCGACAGGATCGAGGCCCGCTGATCGCCTGAGTCGTTCGTCGAGCCCGCAAGACGCTGGGCGTTGGTCTGGGTGCCCTTGAGGTTTGATGCATCCCCGCCCGCATCAACACCACTGATCGCGCGGCTGGTCAACGCCCCCTCGACCCGCTTGGCCTGAGGCCCCGCCCCCGTCGCCTGCAACGAAGCGATGCGTTCGAGGTCCACCTTCGCGTTGGACTGCACCACCGCACTCGCATCAGCCCGAGCGCTGCGGGTCTGCTGCACATCGGTGCGTGCCTGATCCTTCAGGATCGGTTCTTCGGCGGGTGTGGGCGTGCTCTTCGCAGCACTGGGAATATTCGTTGCCGCTTCCCCCCCGGTCCGCGGCGACTCGGGCACACTATCGCTCAGGGAACCCGATGAATCATTCAACGCATTCCCCGACCGATCCTGCGCCGGAGGCGTGACCTCGGGCATGTTGCCCTCGGGCTTGGGCGTCGCGGGAAGGTCCTGCGCCGATGTGTTCGACTCCGCTTGCGGGGCTTGGCCCAAACGCGTCTGCACCGAGATCGTGGTCAGGTCGGGGCTGGATTGCGCCCGCATGGACTGCACCAGCCCACGCATGCTCAGCTTCGCCAGATCACCCCGGTTGATCAGCAGATCCAGATGGGCGGCTTCCTTGATTTCAACCTGATCGCCCGCCTGCCCAGACACTGTGTTGTTTGCCGCAGAAGCATCGGCTGTCGCCGCGGTGCCCTCTGCCCCCTGCGCACCGTCGCTCGACTTGACGGGCTTGGCATCGGACTCGGATGCATCGATGGGCTGCTCGGCCTCATCGCCATCAGCGCCTGACGCGTGCCCATCCTGTGCCGATGCTTCGCCGGCTTCCGCTGATTCGTCGGCATCATCGGCCGTCGTCTCCACCTCATCTTCACGCGCAGCGGGATCACGCACCGAATCGGCATCGTCCACCAGCCCCTGATCCTGGTCAGACGAATCGAAGGCCTGCAAGACCTGCGCAAAGTCGGGCGCAAAGGTTGGCCCGGTTGTGCGCAAAGACTGCGTACTCCCGAGGGTCGCCTTCGTAGACTGTGAACTCAGATTGTCGCTTTGAATCGTGCTGCTGGCATTGCTCATGGTGTGTTTCCGCTGGCGGTCGTGGTCTCAAGACCACGCAGCCGAACGGATTCAAGCAAATCTGCTGCCAACTGTTCCTCGCCCGCCTTGATGAACTCGGTCATGATCGCGCTGCGGGCACGCTCGTCCATCGCGCTCAGGTACGAGACGACCTCTTCATACTTGCCGGTGCGAGGATCTGCGAGGTTCGTTTCGAGCCCGAGCAGCGTCGAGAGGAGCGTTGTCGCGTCCTTGGCAGACATGGTGGTCAGCGTCGCCAAGGCCTTCTTAAACTGTTTGCCACCCTCGAGTTCGGCGAGTCGCTGACGCATGGCATCGAAGGCCGCGCGTTCCTCATCGAGCACATCCCGCTCACTGGCGATGCTCTTGCGCTCCTTGCGCAGGATCTCTTGCAGGTCCTGGACCTCGCGCCGCATGCGCTCCAAACGGGCGATATCGACCTGGGTCATCTCAACCCGCACGAGGTTGCGTTCGTCGCTGTTGAGCGCCAGCTCGGGCAACGCCCTTGGTTTCGCGGCCTCCGCCTCGGCCTGGGCCTTCTGTTCAGCTTCAAGGCGTGCCTGCTCGATCACGACGGGCTCATCGAACAACTCGGTGAGTTCAAGCACCCGGTCCTTGCTCACCCGCCCGGAGGAGATCAGCCACCCCATGCCCACGAGCATGGCGATCAGGTTCAGCGCCAGAATGATCAGAACTGCTTTCTTTAAACTCTTCATGCCACAAAGCCCTTACTGCGCGTATGACGCATCACGCTCATCTCATCGAGTTCACGCGTCTCACGCATGTCCTGCTCACGCTCAAAGGCCTCGCGCTGCTGGTCTCGCAGCATCTCGACCGCCTTCTTGCTCGCCGATGCCTGAGCCAGCTCCCCACGCGCCGCCTCAAGCTTCTTGTACACGCCCGCGAGTTCCAATACCGCCCGCTGGGCATCGAAGTTGTGCTTGAGCGAAGCGCTCGCTTGGAGCTTGACCGCTCGGACATCGACCCGATTGCCACCGCTCAACGCTTCGGCAAGCGTGCGACGCTCGTCGCCCATCATCTGTTGACAGGTACGAATACGCGATTCGAGTGCCAAACGCTCCCGCTCCAGCTCCGCGACAACCAGCATTTTGTCACGCTCAGCACGCTCACGCTGATCGAGCACGGGCTGCAGCTTGAAGACGAATCGGGCCATGATGCTCTCGAACTCCCCTGATTAGGTGATTAACGGGCCACGCCCTGCTGCTGGTTCTGCTGCGTCCCCATCAACGCCTTGCGCTGCTGGATCATCTCGCCCGCCTGCAACGCGAGCTTCACCATCATGCTCTTGGCCGGCTCGAACTGGCCGCGTTCGTTCGTCCGCTGCTGCAGCAGCTCGCTTATGACCTCGTTCATATCAATCGCGGTGTCCGCAACCGGGCTCGAACCCGGCGCGTACGCGCCGATCTGCAGCAGGTCCTCGATCTCGCGGTACTGGGCGATGAGCTTGGTCAGCTGCAAGCGTGCGGCGATCTGGCCGCTGTCGCTCACATCCCCCGCGACACGAGAGACCGAATCGAGCACATCGATCGCGGGGAAGTGCCCCTTCTGGGCCAGTTTGCGGCTCAGCACGATGTGCCCATCAAGGATGCCGCGTGCTGCGTCCGAGATCGGCTCGGTCATGTCATCACCCTCAACGAGGATGGTGTAGAGCCCCGTGATCGAGCCGCCGCTGCCGTTGCCAAGGTTGATGCAACCCGCCCGCTCCAGCAGCGTCGCCAGCGAAGAAAACACCGATGGCGTGTACCCCTTGGTCGCGGGCGGTTCGCCCACGCTCAGGCCCACCTGACGCTGGGCATGAGCAAAGCGGGTCACCGAATCCATCATCAGCAGCACATCGTCGCGTTGATCCCGGAAGTACTCTGCCGCGGTGCACGCGAGCTTGGCCGCCCGGATCCGCAGCAACGGCGATTCATCGCTCGTGGCCACGACCACCACCGATCGCGCCAGCCCCTCGGGCCCGAGCGAATGGTGGATGAAGTCCAGAACCTCTCGACCACGCTCGCCGATCAGGGCGATGACATTCACATCCGCATCGGTGTTGCGGGCGATCTGCCCCAGCAGGGTCGATTTGCCTACACCCGGGCCTGCGAAGATGCCCATGCGCTGCCCGCGCCCGAGCGGGGTCATCAGGTCGATCGCCCGAACGCCCGTCCGCAGCGGTTGGTCGATGCGTTTGCGTTTCATGGGCCCAATGGGCGCGGGATTGATCGGGCGATTCACGCACTCTCCGATCGGTCCCAGATCATCGATCGGCTGCCCGAGCCCGTTGAGCACGCGCCCGAGCATGCGCCGCGAGACCGGCGCGGCCTGGTACACCTGCTTGAGCGCCACCGAGGCACCAGGGATGATCCCTGTTGTGTCTGCCAGCAGCATGATGATGGTGTGCTTGCCCTCGAAGCCAACCACCTCGCCGGCAACGAGCCCGCCTGACATCGGCGCATCGATCTCAACCAGCGAGCCGATCGGGACCGGAAGATCGGTCGCCAGCAGCGTCAGCCCACGAACCGATGCCACGCGCCCCGTGAAGCCGCGTGTTTCCAGGTTCCCCAGCGTCTCGATCTCGGAAGCGAAGAGATTCACGCCGCGTCTTCCTGCTCGTCTGACTGATCACTGGTCGGCTCAGCGGTCGCGTCCGATTCGGGACGATCGGGCAGCTTCATCGCCCCCTCGTGCACATGCCCGGTTGGCAGGAGCGAATCGATGATGCGATCGATCTGGCCATTGAGCGACGCGTCAACCACCCCACCGCCGGGTGTGCGGGCGATGCACGAGCCGCGCGGGAGCGCCGGATCGGTCACGATCTGCGCGTGCTCGCACGAGGCGAATCGCTCGATCAGGTGCGGGAGTTCTTCCTTCACCATCACGGCATCATCGGGATGAACGCTGATCACCAGACGGGTCGGTTCGGTGATGGTCGAGAGCACCGATTCAAGCTCACGCGTCACCACGCCGGGATCCAACTCCACCACGCGGCGAACCACGCGCTGGGCGATCTTGGCCGCCAGCTCCACGACCTGCACCCGCGCCGCCTCAAGCATCGAATCCCGCTGCTGCTCAAAGTGGGCCAGCTGATCACCCCAGATCGTTTCGAGCTGCTCAAGCTTCTGTCGATGCGCTTCACGCGCTTCCTCGAGACCCTCGGCACGCCCCTTTTCGAGCCCCTGCTCAAGCCCCTGAGCCAACCCCTGCTCGTGGCCCTCTTCGCTGGCGGTGCTGATCAAACGATCGCGTTCCTTCAACGCATCCTCGATGATCTGCGTTGCCTTGGCATTGGCCGCGTCGACCAGCGAGTTGCCCCGCTTTTCGAGATCGCCCAGATCCATGACATACGCGTTCTGCGTGTGCCCTTCGAGATCGGCGCGTCTGATCATCCCCATCGGTACGACTCCTGCCGCTTACTGCACGCGGCCTGCTTAGACAATCATCTCCGAGTCGCCGCCGCGACCCTCGATCATGAGATCGCCCGATTCCTCGAGGCGTCGAACGATGTCCACGATGCGTTGCTGCGCCGACTCGACATCCGAGACCCGCACCGGGCCCATGTATTCCATGTCTTCCTTGACCATCGACGCTGCGCGTTCGGACATGTTGGTGAAGATCTTCTGCTGCAGCTGCTCGCTGGCGGTCTTGAGTGCCAACGAAAGCTCGTCGTTCTCGACCTCCTTGAGCACCGCCTGGATGCCCTTGTCGTTGACGAGCTTGATGTCCTCGAAGACGAACATCAAACGACGGATTTCTTCGACCAGGTCCGGATCGTCCGACTCGAGCCCCTCCATGATCGTCTTCTCTGTCGCGCGATCGGTGAGGTTGAGGATCTCCGAGACGGTCGGGACGCCGCCCGCCTTTTCCATGCTCTGCATCAGCATATTGCTCAGACGCGATTCGAGCCCGCGTTCGACTTCCCGGATCACCTCGGGGTTGGTCTGCTCCATGTTCGCGATGCGCTTGATCACCTCAAGCTGCTTCTCCATCGCCAGACCGCTGAGGATCTCCGATGCCTTGTGGTGCGACAGATGACACAAAATCAGCGCAATCGTCTGCGGGTGCTCGTCCTGAATAAAGGTCAGCAGGTTGTCGCTCTCGGCACGCTGCAGGAAGCTGAACGGCGTCTTCTGCACCTGCGTCTGGATCTGCGAAAGCAGGCGATCGGCGGTGGTCGGGTCCAGCGAGTTCTGCAGCAGCATCTTCGCGTACGAAAGCGACCCTTCATTGGCATACTGCGTCGCGATCGAGATGCTGTAGAACTCCTCGACGACCTTATTCTGTACCGTGTCGGGCACACGCCCCAAGCCCGCGAGCATGCGGGTGACCTCCTCGACACGCTCGGCGGGCATGTGCTTGAGCACGCCCGTGGCGCAGTCCGGCCCCACAGCCAGCAGCAGGATCGCCGCCTTCTCGACGCCGTCAAGCTCGCTCAGGTCCTCGGGGAATGGTTCGTTGGGTCTACGCGGCATGGTTCTTCTCTGTGCTTCCCGTACGCATCATCTGTGGTTCGTCTGCTCAGCCCATCGCTCGACCAGACCGGCCGCCGACTCGGGGTCCTGCATAATCAGTTCGGAAACCTGCTCGCGGAGCTTCTGCACCTCAACGAGCTGGTCGTCAACCTCAATACCCGTCATGACATGCTCACCCTCGCCGGCCTCGCCGATGAGGTCGCCATCACCCTCGAGGTTGGGGGCGATCCCAACGAGCGACTCGGCGTCCGGGAGTTCGATCCGTTTGCTTGTCCGTTTCACCATCATGGCCATCATGCCCAGGGCGACGACCGCCAGCACACCGACGAGCACGGTCTCTGCGAGCCGCTCACCCTGCTTGACCAGCCCGCCGCCGCTGGTCAGTGATCCCAGCATACCAACGCTCTGACCACCACCCGGGCTGAACATCAGCCCGCCCATCGGGGCCATCTGCAGCGAGAGCTCTCCGGGCTGAACCTGCCCCTCCCCGCCCAGGCTCATCAGGTGGGGCTTGACCAACTCCTCGAACGCGGGCTTGGCCTGATCGAAGAAATCCTGTGCTTCAACAAGGGTCACCGGCTCGGGCTCGCCATCCGCTTCTCCGGCGCGAGACTGCTCGATGATCTTCATGATGTACTCTTGCGGGATGATCACCGAGGCGCTCAGGTGCGTGGGCATGCCCCGAGGGTCAAGCACCGTTTTGGTGCGATTGCCGATCGCGGTGTCGAACTCCGTGTCGCCCATGTTCTGCTCAGAGCTGTTGCCCACGCTCGTGCTGCCCTCGTTGATCGCGACCGCCTGGTTCGAGCGAACACCCGCCTCCGCGCCACGGTTGGCCATGCGGGTCGTTGCGTCGGTTTTCTTCTCGCTCTTGAGGATCGCCACCGACCCCTCGTCCTTGGGGGTGTAGATATTCTCGGTCGACTGCACGCTGGTGATGTCCACATGGGCCGTGACCGAGACCACGACATTGGGGATGTGCCCAAAGAGCCCCTCGAGCTTCTCCCGCGTGTGCTTCTCGACCTCCGCCGCATATTCCAGGTACCGACCCGATGAACGCGACGAATCGTCGTTGGTCTTGCGGGCACGCCCGGTGGAGCCGTCGATCACCTGCACTCGCTCGGGTGTGAGCCCCGAGACGGAGCTGGAGACCAGCCGCGCCGCGGCATCAACCATGTCCTGCGAAAGCGAATCGACACCCGCGGTGAAGATCGTCACCGACCCGGATGGCGGTCGGGCCGCCCGACCAAGCCCGGTGGTCTGTGGGATGTCCAGGATCACGCTGGCCTTTGACACGCCACGAAAATCCGCGATCGTCGCGGACAGCTCGTTCTGCAACGCGATGTTGAACTGCTGGCGGTGCTGCTGGCTCGATGCCTTCCAGTCCTGACTGCCGATCAGGTTGGAAAAGAGCAGGGTCGTATCGCCCGGGAGTTTTCCAGACTGGGCCAGATAGGCCAGGGCCGAACGCTGCTGCCCCTCGGGGACCACCACCCGCCCGTCCTGCATCTCGGCAGTAAAGCCCGCCGCATGGAGTGCGCCGATGGTATCGCCATCGGACCCAACGGCCATCAGGTCCGTCATCGCGGGTTTGGCGGCGTACTGGGACACCAAGAACAGCGTCATCGAAGCGATGACTGCCAGCGAAGCGATCAACAGCTTCTGCGAAGCGGTCATCTTCGCGAACTGCTCCTGGATCTGCGTCATGATGCTGCGCAGCTGTTGCATGCGGTGTTGGCCTCCTGCCCTTGTGGGCGCAATCCTTGCACCCGGATAGCGCGAGAATCGCGCCACTGATCGGCATCATCGGCCGAAGCGCGCGCGCGGCTTGATAACACAAGGGGACTATCGGCAGGTATTTTTCAACCGGGGCATCTCTTGCGCAGATCGAACGACAGATCACACAAGAGACGGAGAGATCAGACACGCATCTGCTTGATCTCGTCGTACGCTTCCATCACCTGGTTGCGCATCGCCTGCAGCATCTTAAACGCTGTCTCGGCCTTCTCGGTCGCGGCCACAACACCCTCAAGGTCGTTGCGTTGCCCCGTGACCAAGTCCTCAGCCGCCTTCGACGCGTCCTGTTGCAAAGCGTTGACCTCATTGAGGTTCTGCATCAGCAGGTTCTTGAAGTCCGGGCCGTTGCCCTGCTTCGGTGGCGTACGAGAACCCGTGATTGGCAGGTTCTGCGGGCCGCCCGCGTTCGAGATGAGTCCCAGTGGGTCGCTCATAATGGTGTCTCTTGGCTCCAGACTCTGTCAGTGTATCACGCAAGCAGTCGCAATGCCTGTGCCACCATGCTCTTCATGGTCTCGGCGGCAGCAACATTCGCCTCGTACGCACGCGATGCTTGCAGACCATTCACCCATTCGGTTGTCGAATCGATGTCCGGGACCATCACATACCCGTCGGCATCGGCGAACTTGTGGCCCGGACGGTATTCCCGTCGCAGGGCGTCCTGCTCGATGTCGATCGCCCCAACCATGACGCCCTGAGGCTGGTCCGGGTTGCCGGCGGGCTGGAGCATCGCCGCCCGGCGTCGGTACGGGTCGTACTCGCCCTTGGTGTTTTCCAGCGAGTTCATGTTGGCGATATTGGCTGCGATCACCTGCATGCGCGTACGCTGGGCGACCATGCCAGAGGTTGAGATATCAAGCGAGCCGTACATCGGTGAAACTCTCCTTAGATGACCCGTTCGGCGATGGCGCCGCGGATCAGGCTCTGGTTCTTTCGCATCAGGTCACTGGCCACACGGAACATGGTCGCGTTCTCGACCATATCCTGCATCAGGCGCTCCAGATCGCGATGGTTGCGATCCTGAAACAGCACGCCGTCGGTGTGGGTGTTGGGCACCAGTTGCATCTGCCCCCCCACCATGCGGACCTCATCAACGCTCCCGAGATCGAGCTCGCCCGACACCCCGCCGTTGATTTCTCGACGCTCGTCGAGCGCCCGGCTCAACGACTGCTGGAAGCTGCGGGGGTCGACATCAACCCCCCGGAAGTTGGGGGTGTCGATGTTCGCGATATTGTGCGCAATCAATCGCTGACGCTGGCCGGCGAAGAGGAACATCTTCTCCAGAGCGGGGAGGGCACCAGCGGTTGAAAGGTCCTTGATCATGCGTACTTCTTCTGCCGCAAGCGGCGTACCAATCGGGTCTAAATCAGAGACTCTGGGAAACCAGACTCTCTTCTTTCCATTTCTTGAGCTTGAGCCCCAGGGTGCGAACCCCGATGCCCAACGCCTTGGCCGTCTTCTGACGATGCCCGTTGAATCGCTTCAGCGTCGCCACGATCGTGTCCCGCTCGATCTCGGCCAGGGTACGGTCCCCCGGGAGATCTTCTTCGAGTTGGTTTCGTGCTGAGCCGTTCATCGATTCGCTTCGCATGGGCATCGCGTGCTGCATGGGCTTGGCCTCGGTCATCGAGCCGGCCTGCTGGACGCTCCCGTTGAGGCCCGCGGCACGCAGCGGGGTCGCCTTGGGCGTCGGGCGCGTGGTCATCAGCCAAGGCTCCACGAGCGAAGCGGCAATGATCGAAGACTTCGCATCGCTCAGCACCACCGCACGCTCACAGATGTTCTGCAACTCACGCACATTGCCGGGCCATGCGTACTGTTCAAGCAGCGACTTCGCCCCGTCCTCGAACCGCATGGACTTGCGCCCATCGCGCTGGGTGATCTGATCGACAAAGTGCTGCGAAAGCACCGAAACATCCCCCTCACGCTCACGCAGGGGCGGGATGGTGATCGGGAGCACATTCAAACGGTAGAACAGGTCCTGGCGGAACTCGCCCATGGAGGCCGCATGCGGCAGGTCCCGGTTGCTGGTGGCGATGATGCGGACATCGACGCCGATGGTTGTGCTTGAACCAACCCGCTCGAAGGCACGCTCCTGGAGCACCCGCAGCAGCTTGGCCTGGATCTGAGGCGAGACCTCGCTGACCTCGTCGAGCAGCAGCGAGCCCTCGTTGGCCAACTCAAAGCGTCCCTTGCGGAGTTTATCAGCCCCGGTGAACGCACCCTTCTCGTGCCCAAAGAGTTCGGATTCGAGCAAACTCTCGTTGAGGGCGGCACAGTTAACCGCGAGGAACGGGTTGCTGGTTCGTGGGCTCAGGTCGTGCACGGCTCGGGCGACGACTTCCTTACCCACGCCGCTCTCGCCCGTGACGAGCACGGTGCCGTGGCTTGAGGCGACGGCTCGGACCTGCTCACGCACTTTGCGCATCGCGTCGGACTCACCGACCAGACGATCGAGCCCGCTGCGGGTATCGCTGCCGGCGGCCCCCGCCTTGAGGATCGCGTTCTCACGCACGAGACCCGCGTGCGTGATGGCGCGTTTGACGCTGATGACCAGCTCGTCACCCTCAAATGGCTTCGTGATGTAGTCGTAAGCGCCGTTCTTCATCGCCTGGACGGCGGTCTCGATCGAGCCGAACGCGGTCATCAGGATCACCGGCAGCTCGTCGTCGAGCCCGTTGATCTGGGCGGCCAGTTCGAGACCGGTCATCCCTGGCATGTTCAGGTCCGTCACAACGCAATCGGGCCGCCTCGACGCGATCTCGCTCAGCGCCGAGCGGGCGTCAGACGCGGTCCGCACCGTGAACCCGGCGCGCGTGAGGGTGGACCCCACCGAGTCGCGCATCATCTCTTTATCATCGACCACAAGGACGCTTCGTGTCATCATTCACCTCATCGCGATCGGGGATGCGCCGGCGTGCGGCACATGCGCCCGAAGATCTGCAACAGACTGGACATCTGATTTCACCACCACGACCGGCTGCCTCAACGGCAGCACCAGCCGCACCCATGCTCCGGGCTGATCGCTGTGGTTCCCCACCTCGACGAGCCCCCGGTGGGCATCGACGATGCGGTGCACAATCGCCAACCCGAGCCCGGTCCCCGCGGCTCGGGTCGTGAAGAACGGGTTGAACATGCGTTCGATCACCTGCTCCGGGATCCCGTCGCCACGGTCGTGTATCACGATCTCGATGCCAGACTCGACCCGGTCGTCACGCTGGATCTGCGTGCGTTCGGTCTCGATGATGATCTCATCGCCGCCCGAGATCCGGTTGGCCTCGCCGGCGTTGCGGAGCAGGTTGACCAGGGCCTGCTGCAGCAGCGCCGCGTCGCACTCGATCTCGCTGTGCTGGGTGTCGATTTCCAGCCGCACGCTTCCCGAGATTTCCGCACAGCAGGACTCGAGGGACTGTGCGATCACCGCTTCGAGGTCGCACGGGCGAGGCCTGGCCTGGACCTCGCGGGCAAAGCTGAGCACATCGCCGACGATCTCGTCGAGGCCGCGCACGGCACGCCCGATCTTGGAGACGATCTCGCACTGCTCGGGCATCTGCGACAGGTCTTCCTGAAGCATGTTCGTATAGAGCTGGATCGAGCCCAGCGGGTTGCGGATCTCGTGGGAGATGCCCGCGGCCATCTCGCCCAGGGCAGCCAGGCGTCGTGAGCGCTGCAGGGCCTCGTTAGCGTCTCGGAGTTCGGCGTTGAGTCTCGACACCTCGCTGCGCAGCTGTTCGTGCGTGCGTTCGAGCTTGGTCGTCACCTCGGTGAACGCCGCCATCAGCTCGGCGAGGTCGCCGGGCGAGAGGTTCCCGCCGGTGGCCTTTGCCACTTCGGTCATGGGATCGAGCTGTGCGATGGTTTCAGCCATGGATCACCCCCGCCGATCCTGCATGATGGGGTTCGGGGTCTGGGATCGCGTCGAGTAGGCACGCAGGGCGTGCTTGCCCGAGCCCATGCCCGCCAGCTGCGAGGCGATCTGGTCGCGGGCCTGCTCCATGCATTGCTGATCCTGGGCATCGCGCTCGCGCAGTCGCTTCATGGTGTGCTCGTAGATCGCGATGCGGCGCAGGGCACGCTCCATGATCTCGTCGCCCAGTGCGGTGCGGGCGTCGCGGTCTTCGATGAATGCGTTGAGCTCTTCACCAACACGCACCAGCGAGCGGACGAGCGGCTCGCGGGTCTCGACGATCTCGACGATCTGGCGGACCTGACCGCTCTCGATGGCGTGGTGCTGCTGGTCGCCCACGGCCTCGAGTTGATCGACGAGCGAGCCGGTCTCTGCGAGGAGGGCTTCCAGACGGGCCGCGAGCAGGTCAGCGCGATCCTGAGCATCAGAATGTGGTGTTCCGGGGGTGGTCATCCGTGACCCTCACAAGCATGGCACCCGGGGGGACTCCGTTCCCCCGATTCAGGTGCGTGCAAGGGTTATCGGCCTATGGCGCGGATTTCTCCACACTGAGCGCAAAAAACACGCTCAGGGTTGCCCCTTGGCGAGCAGTTCGGTGTTGGTATCCAACCAACGCTCCCAGTCGTCGCGTTCCATGGGGAGGGTCGGGTCGTCCCAGACCTTGTCGGGCATCAGCGCGTAGAAGCGTTTGGCCCGCTCATTGGCTGTCTTTGCCCGACCAAGCTGGCCCGTTTCCATATAGGCGTTGACGATCTGCACCATGGCGACCAACGAGGCGGGGTCCTCGACATACCGATCGCGGGCACGGTCGTAGTAGCTGATCGCCTGATCGTATTCTTTGAGGTCGAAGGCGCAGTCACCGAGGTAGAAGTGGGCATTGCGCAGCGCGATCGATTCGAAGATGCCCAGCTGTGAGAAGCTGCGCTGATTGAGGATCGAGATGCACTCTTCGTAGCGTTCGATCGCCAAACGGCGATGGCGGGCGATCTCGGCGTCGCGCCGGTTGCGCTCCGCGGCGGGCATGGCCTCGAGCAGCGTAGATTCGATCTCGCCGGCGAGGCGTCGGTGGGCGTCGGCAAGGCGGAAGATCGATGCGCCGGTCTCCGGGTCATCGGGATAGCGGGCCCTGAACTCTTCGTAGCGTTCGATCGCTCGCTCGGGACGGCCGGTCCGGTCGTAGAGTCCCGCCAGCTCGAGCAGCGCGTCACGGAAGAGCGCCGTGTCGGTGGTGCCCATCGAGCCGTCGATCGCTTCGACGAGCAGCTTTTCCGCCTCGGAATCGTTGTCAGGGTCCTCGTCATACAGGTACGCCTGCGCCAATGGTACATGGCTGGCATCAGCGAAGGCGCCGATGTCGGCACCCTGAGCGGTGTCTTTGGCCCCGATCAAACCTTTATACACATCTGCGGCGGCATGAAAATCGCCCATCGCCCGCAGCGACTCAGCCAAACGGAACAGGGCCTCGGCGTGGCGCGGGTCCGAGGGCATCGACTCGGCATAGGACTTGAACGCACGAATCGCCTCGGGCTGGTCGCCCGCGCGATCGAACAGGTCGGCGGAGCGCCAGAGTGAATCGGCAAACACACGCAGGTTCGTCACCACATGACGCTCGGCATGCATGCTGTAGTTGCTTGCCGACGCAATCATGTGACGCTGCACTTCCGCCCGCGCCGAGGGGTCCATGCCGAGCAGGCTTCGCACCTCATCGATCGGGCGGCCCAGCAGCGATTCGGCGGCTCCCTGGTGGGCCTGTGCCTGCGTGAGATAGACCTCCTTGGGCATCTGGCGGTCTCTGTACAAACGCTCGGCGAGTGTGGCGTAGCTGATCGAATCGAATGGGAGATTGAGCGCGAGTGATTCTTCCGCACGCGACAGCAACGAGTCGAGCACTTGGCGCCGGGAGGGGTAGGACTCGATCCCGAGGCGATCGTACTGATCGACGAGGGTGGTGTACGCATCGATCGACAGGACCGGCTCGCCCAGGACCGCCTCGGTCTCGCCCAGGCCCAGCATCGCCAGGGGTAGAGCGTCGGAGTTGGCGTGGTTGGTGACAATCTCGTCGTAGAGATCGCGTGCCTGGCGGGTGTGGCCCTGCTCGTCTTCGACGATCGCCTTCATCAGCAGGATCTGGGCGTAGTGCGGGTCACCCGATGCGGAGAACCTGCGTGCGATGCGGACCTGCTCGTCGGCCTGAGGTATCGCGCCCAGTTGGACATAGGACTGGGCCAGCAGCAGGTGCAGCTTCGACCGGTCGAACTTGGCCGCGCCGTCCAATCGCGGGATCTCGCGGAGGATGCGGGTCACGACCAGATCGGGCTGACCAGCAGCCAACTGCACCTGGCCCTGCTTGAGGAGGGCCCAGACACGCTGATCGGTCGGCAGCTTGGGGTCGATGAGGAGTTCGGCGATGATCGCCATCGCCTGCTCGCTCTCGGGCACGGGGCGGTCGAGAAGCGATTCGACGGCTCGCTGATAGACGGCATCGCGGAGGTATCGCTTGCTCTCGGGGATCTCCCGGGCTTCCTGCAGGGCCAGCGGGATCTGGTCGCGTGCGATGTGGGTGCTGGCCAGGGCCGCCAGATCACGCGCCTCGAGCACGGCGCCGACCCGGCGGGCTTCTTCGTATTCGCGGAGGACCGCGACATGGTTGCGCTCGTCACTGAGCGAGAGCTTGCGTTGCCCGTAGTAGATCGAGCGGGCCTTGGCGAGGTGGTAGGCGGCTCTGGCCTCGTCGGGTGTGTCGGGCTGGCCGACCCAGGGGTAGACCTCGGTGTTGAGCAGTTCGATCGCCTCTTCGTACTGCTCACCCTCGATCAGTCGGTTGGCGGCATGGATCGTCGGGGAGAGGTCGGGCTTGGGCTTGGTGGCGATCGCGTAGGCCGCACCGAGCATGAGCAGCCCGCCGGCAACGAGCAGGGCCGGGAGCTGCCAGACATCGCGCCAGCCAGAACGCACCGCATCGATCGGATCGAGAACGACCTGTTCGGTGGATTCGCTCTCGGGCGCCTGATCGGTCTCGACCTCGACGGCCGAGTCTTCGGGCATCCCGCTCTCATTGAGTTGGTTGAGATCTTCACTCACGGTGGTGCTCGGGGTCCTTTCGCGGGGCCTGGGCGCACGCGCACCAAGGCCCATCGGGGGGCTGATAACTGGTATCGGACATTCGGGGGGGTGGGCTTCAGCCCTGATCGTCAGCAGGCGGCAAGGGGGTGGGTCTGGGCATGACCACCAGCGATCGGGAGGCCCGATCACCGCGGTGCAGGGTCTCGGGATCGATCAATGCCAGCGCGGCCACGGGTGGGAGCACCCATTTGACGATGTTGCGGACCAGTGCCGACCAGAACCGGGGGTGCTGGATCACATCGGGCTGGGCACGGACGACCCGCAGGCCCATGAGCAGCTTGCCCGGGGTCAGGCCCAGCAGCCATTCGCCCAGCGTGCCCATCGTGAGCCCGGTGATGATCGTGATGGGGATCACGGCCCACGCGTTGTCGGGGCGGACGATCACGGCCAGGGTCAGGATCTCTGAGGCGCTCACATCGAACGCCCACCCGACCAGACTGGCGACGATGACCGCGTCGAGCATTGTGGCGATGAGGCGTCGCCCCGGGTCGGCCAATACGCATGATTCGGGGATGCTCATCGCGTCGGTGCGATCGGGCAGGATCACGACCACGAGCACACCCAGCATGATGAGCATCATCATGCCCACGAGGAAGCGGAACTCCTCGGGCGTCACCGGGGCGCTGGCAACGGGTGGGCCTCGGAATCGCTCGGCCAGCGTGCGGGCGTCATATTCCAGCAGTTCCACGGTGCCCTGCTCCGGGTTCTCGGGGTCCGCCGGGAGTGTGCGCACGCCCACCAGCGTGTCGCTGGAATCGAGCAGGGCGTAGCGGGCATCGGCGGGTGGTCCGGACTGGGTGGCGTATTGGAAGATGCCCGACTCGGACCAGACCCGCAGGCGGGCGGCCTGGTCTTCATCCCAGTCGAGGGCCCCGATGGCCCGCTCGCCAGGGATCAGCTGGGTATGCAGCCCGATCGGCAGGGTGTCGGGCAGCGGGGTCCACTGCAGGGTTGTGGCGTCGTAGACATACGCGGCGAACGCGGGGCCGGAGCGATCGACCAGGGCCAACCGATCGCCCATCGCCACGAGATCGAGACGGCGGGTGTTGATCGAATCGGGGAGTTCAATATCGACCCAGTCGGTGGTTTGAAGCTGGAGGAGCCGGGCCGTGCCGTCGTCGTTGAGCAGCGCGTAGAGCGTGTCCCGCGTGGCCTGCAGGTCGACCAGCACGGCCTCGCCCCTGATCGCCGGCTCGGCGTCGAGGCGGGTCGGTGGGTCGATGACCCAGAGCCCGCCCACGCTGCCCGGCAGGGCGGTGGCGCTGTAGACCCGCATCAGGCGTGTCGATTCGGCGTAGGTCGGCGGGTAGACCAGGTAAACCCGATCGCCGATGGCGGCGATGGCCAGCGGGTCGCGGCTGCCCAGGGCCCGCATGGCCTGGACCTGACCGGGCGGGGCGGCCTCGATGGGTACGCGGGTGCCGCTCACCTCGTTGCGGGGCGCGATGAGCACCAGGATATTCTCTTCCTGCGTGTTCTGATAGATGGTCCACGCTCGGGCGCTGCTATCGCTGATGCTCGCGGCGATCAGCGGCGCATCGGACTGGGCGCTCACGATCGGGGAGGCGATCAGCAGCGCGACGAAGAACGAAATCAGGGCACGCATGGGCATGTCAGGGGGTGGGCTCGTTGTCGGTGGGTTCGTCTTCCAGCGCTTCGTCGAGGTCGATCACCTCGTGGACACGGTAGCCCCGACGCAGCCGGTCGGGCTGAAAGACCATCGGACGGATATCGCGGCGCTCGGGCTCGCTGAGTTCGATGCGGACGAAGCCGTCGTCGTTTGGTGTGGTGATCTCGATCTTGCCGGGGACGAGCACGGGCAGTTCGCCCGGGATGGTCGCGTCCTTGTAGCGTGAAAGCTCGGCAGTCGCGATCAGCTCGTTGTCCGCGTCGAATGCCTGGGCCTGCACGACGGTGGCGGTCCGCTGGTCGAACCAGAGCATCATGCTCCCCCACTGCCCGGGGACGCGGATGCCGACGGCTTTGCCGTCCTCACGCCAGCGGGTGCCGCCCGCGGTGGCCATGTCGATCTTGGACAGGCCGGAGAGTGCGATGATCTCGGCCGGATGCACGGGCAATCCCAGGGCGTTGGCCTTGGCACGGGTCACGCGGTCCATATCACCGGCGAGCATGACCCTGTGGTCGGCATCGGCGAGGTTGAACGACCAGTAGGACTCGGCGGAGGCGCCGAACACGAAGTAGGTCTCGCCGAGCTTGCCGATCGAGAGGGAGACGCTTTCGGGGCGTGCGATCTGCAGGTGGCCCTCGCCCTGTTCCTCGTAGCCAGTGCCGTCGTCGTAGGTGCCCTTGGCCCGGACGCTCACGCGTGCCCAGAGGGTGTCGAGCGGTGCGATGCGTGCGTTGTGCCGCTCGGCCAGTTCCTGTGCACTCGGCGGCGGGCCGAGCTTGGAGATATCGACCTTGCCCGGAGCGCTGCAGCCCCAGAGCAGGATCACGGGGAGCATGAGCAGCACGGTGATGATCGGGGTTGGTCGGTTCATGTGTTGTTCTCGTCGAGGTTCATGACCTGCCCGATCTCTTCGGACGCGGCGGTGATGGCCTCGTCGTCGAGCCCGGGGTCCACGACCTCAAACAGCGGCCCCTCGCCGCCCTTGACACGCTGACGCAGCACCAGCAGCCCGGGCTCATCGCCCGATGGCGGGGTCGAGCGTTCATAGACGAGGACCTTCTTGCGCATGAGGATCAGGGCGAGCAGGTATCGGAAGGTGACCTGCCGCGGATCGGTGGTGTCGGCGAGCTGCTCGAAGAGGTCGAACATCTCATCGGGCGAGACGAGCTGCTTGGGCTGCTCGTTGTGCTCGGGGAGGACGCGTTTCCAGAAGCCGAAGAGCGAGGCCTCGGGCGGCAGGTTGGGTCCCTTTTCCCACGCGTCGAGGGTGTATGCGACGCGGACGAGTGCTTCTTCTTCTGGCGTCTCGATGAGCGCGGCGATGTGCTCCTCCCCGACGGCGATCTCCCGCCCGGTCTGTGCACAAATGTCCTGGGTTTTGATGATGTCGTAGGGTGACGAGGTGGTGGCCATATGGGGAGTGTAGGAGGGGTCGACTGGCGTGGAGGAAGACCGCCAGGGGCTGGGGGCGGGGTTGGCGAACTTGGTTGTGATGGTTGCGATTGTCCCTCCCCGCGCCCTCGCGGGGAGGTGGGCTCGGCGCAGCCGAGGTCGGAGGGGTTCTTCTGAAGTCATCCCAGGTTCTGAAGAGAAGGACGCATAACAAGACCCCCTCCGTCTTCGGCTGCGCCGAATCCACCTCCCCCGGATGACCGGGGGAGGGTGCAATCGGAGATGCGGTGGGAATCTAGATCAGGTGCATTTAACTGCATCCTCCCCCCGCCCCGCGGGGAGGTGGTCCGCCATAGGCGGATCGGAGGGGTGTCTTCATGAGCAGTTCATGTGTGGATCGTTGTCCAACCGGGTGCCACGGGTTGCTCCGCCGATAGGCGGACAACCCGTGCGTCGCCTTTGTCGGAGGACTTTGGAGGAAGCTCCCCCCATGTCGATCCTCAACGCACGGCTTGTCCGCCCGGGGGGCGGAGCAAGCCGTGGCACCCGGTCTTGGAGATCAACCACAACAACAAAGACCACCAACCCCGCCCCCCTCTGGGTTGGCGGTGTTGGCGGCCTGGATTGTGCTCATCGATCGGACGAGCGAATCAGCGGCTCATGCCCCCCACTCACAGATCGGGGCAGGCGCCCTGGCTGTAGTGCTGGAGGAACTGGGATACATCGAAGAAGCTGAAGTTGCCGTCGCGTGAGAAGTCGGCGGCTGGGTCTTGGGTGATGTAGGCGTTCAGGAAGGCGCTGATATCGAAGAAGTCGACCAGGCCGTCGTCTGACAGGTCGGCTCGGCACTCGAAGATCAGGTTGTAGTCATAGGGGGAGCCGGGGCCGGCGGGGGCGGTTGTGCCGAGTTGTTCGATGAGGTAGGTGTGCAGGCGGGTTGTGATCCAGGTGTTCGTGTCGATCCAGAGCCCCGCGTCGACCGCGACGCTGGAGCAGGCGGTCGTGAAGGTGTCGTCCACGAGGTTCCGCTTCCACTGCACATGCTCGACCATCTGGTCGGGGTTGGTGATATCGACCTGCCCCTGGGCATCGGGGGCGAAGAGACTGATCGAGTAGGCGTCGAACTCGAACGGGGCGACCGGGCCGATGTCCTCGCTTGCGAAGTGTGTGGCGATGTCCGGGCGGGCCGTGCCGTCGTAGTGCAGCGAGATCGAGCTGAACGGTGTCATCGTGATTTGGTCGAACACGCCCGGGGCGGTGAGCTGCGGGCCGGAGGTCGAGTTCTCGGTGCAGATGCGCCACCCGGCGAGCGAGACGGGCTCGGAGCCCATGTTGGTGATGAACACGGTGTCGTTGAGGCCGAGCACGGTGCGTACCCGCACATCGCGGTCGCCCCCGAGTGCTGCGGTACTGAGGCCGGCGAGCAGGACCAGCGTGGCCCGTGTGTGTGTGCTTGTCATCATGATGGACCCCCTTCAGGGTGTTGTGCGCGCCCGGAGGATACCGGGCAGCTTGTGTGGTTCGTTGGGTGTGTGATCGCTGCTGAATATCGCTCAGAACGACGGGCACTGCCCGATGCTGTACTGATTCAGGAATGTCGAGACATCGAAGAAGTCCCAGTTGCCGTCCCTCGTAGTGTCGGCGATGGGGTCCTGCGCGATGTAGGCGTTGAGGAAGGCGCTGACATCGAAGAAGTCGAGCAGGCCGTCGTCCGAGAGATCGGCGCGGCACTCGAAGATCACATTGTAATCGTCGGGGCTGTGCATCTGCCCGAAGTCGCGGTCCTGGTTCTCGATCAGGTAGGTGTGCACCCGCACATAGATCCACTCGCTGGCGTCGAACCAGAGCCCGGCGTCCTGGGCGACCTGCGAGGTGTGTGCGGCGAAATCATCGCCGACGAAGTTCCGCTTCCACTGGATGTGGTCGCTCATCTGATCGGGGTTGTCGAAATCGACCTGCCCCTGATCATCGGGGAAGTAGAAGCTCATCGCGTACGCGTCAAGCTCGAACGAAGCCAGCGGCCCGATGTCCGACGCGTTGTGGTGCGATGGGAAACTCGGGAGCGCATCGTTGTCATAGCGAATGAGGAACGACCCGTTGGGCTCGAGCACGATCCCGTCGAGCGCCCCCGGCGCGGACATGACGGGCCCGGAGGTCGAGTTCTGGGTGCAGATGCGCCAGCCATCGAGCGAGAGCGGCTCATCGCAGGTGTTGACCATCATGATGATGTCGCTGCTGCCGATGATGTTGATAAACAGGAAGTCCCGCTCAGCGGCGTGCGTGCTCGCCCCCGCGATGGAACAGAGTGTCAGAGCGGCAATAGTGCTGGTGTTCATGATGATGCCCTTTCATGTTCTGGACAGGCCGACACTTCGCCAACCCCGCCCGACAAGAACCATCATCGCCGACGATCACCACCCCCCGCCCCCACTCTTTGGTGGGTGATCCCGATCGCAGTGCGGCCACCAGGGAGGGAAGGGAGTCTCCCTTCCTTCGTTGTTGTGTTGTGCCTCCCCGCGCCCTCGCGGGGAGGTGGTCCGCCGAAGGCGGATCGGAGGGGTGTCTTCTGAGCAGTTCGTATGAGGATGATTATCCAACCGGGTGCCACGGGTTGCTCCGCCGATAGGCGGACAACCCGTGCGCCGCCTTTGTCGTAGGCCTTTGGAGAAAGCTGCCCCCAGGTCGGTCTTCAGCGCACGGCTTGTCCGCCCGGGGGGCGGAGCAAGCCGTGGCACCCATACTTCCAGACTCGCCCCCCCCCGCCCGGAGGGAGGCACAGGGGCAGGGCGATTTACATGCAACCCGAGTTGAAGTCTGCGAGGAACGCGCTGACATCGAAGAAGTTGAACATCCCGTCCCCGTTGTAATCGAACTGGTACTTGAGCAGCGCCGACACATCGAAGAAGTCCTGCGACCCGTCGGCGTTGATGTCCGCATCGCAGAAACGCGTGATGAGCGCGGCGTAGCCCTCCTCAACGGAACCGCTCCCCGTCCCGCTGGCGACCGTGCGTCCGGCGTAGGCCGCCACATGCGCGCCAAAGGATTGACCATCGCTGAGCCCGAAAGTCACGACCTCTTCAACGCCCCCGTTCTCGAAGATAAACACGCTGCCGCTGTACGGCGTATCGACATATGAATACGACGAGCCCACCACCAGGCGTCCGTCGTCGAGCGCGACATCGGTGCCGAACTTCTGGAGCACGGCGGGCGTCGGCGGCTCGTATGTCTCGATCAACGCCCCGCTCGCCGCGTCGTAGGTGTACACGATGCCCGATGCGCCCAACCCCGCGTTGGTGTGGTACGGCGCACCGATCGCGATGACGCCGTCATGCACATCCACGCTGTCCCCGACCAAGTCTCCGGGCTGGGCCCCGGGAGGAATGATGCGATGGAGCTGCACGCCCGTGTTGACATCGAAGACATAGACCGAACCGGTCTGCGTCTGCGAGATCCATGAATGCGGCGCCCCCACGACGATGAAGTCGCCGTCGATCGCGAGGCTGGATCCGAAGTGCTCATCGATGACGGGCGTGTCGGGATAGATGGTTGTCAGCTGAAAGAGCTGGTTGGTCAGGAACGCGTGGACCGCCCCGGTGCCCTCGCCGTGCTCGTCGTTCCCGGGGGCACCGAGCAACGCGAGCGGCTGCTGCATGGCCACGCTCCGGCCGGTGAGATCACTCGCGGTCCCGACCTCAGCCGTGAAATCCGCGAGCAGGTCGCCCGTATGCACATTGAACAGGTACCCGGCCCCGCCCGAAACGCTCGAGTTCTGATCGGTGTGCGATCCAACGAGCAGCAGATCACCATCCAGCGCGAGATCGATCCCGAATGCGCCATTTTCGAACGGGTTGGGGCCGTGGATTGTCCTGATGTACGCCCCGGTCGTGGCGCTGTAGAGATACACCCGCCCGTCGTGATAGAAGGAAGCATCGTCCTGAAAGGAGCCCACCGCGATGTACGCGTCATCCATCGCCAGACCGATGCCGTACGCATCATCCGTGGCCGGGTTCGGCGTAAAGAGTTCGCTCGCGAGGTAGTAGTACTGGCCACTCGCCATCGGGGCGAGCAGGCCCAGCAGCAGCGTCAGGAGACAGAATCGGGTTGTTGTGTGCATACAAGCGCTCCAGAAGGGTGTTTGAGCCCAGTGTACCAGCAACCGGGTGATTCCAAAGCATGATCTCAGAGAAGCCCGGGTGCATGCGGCTGACGGAGTTGGTCGCAATGTTGTGCCTCCCCGCGATCCGCCTCTGGCGGACGAGGGAGGTGGTCCGCCGAAGGCGG
>DEXG01000003.1:98381-118910 GCA_002364005.1 Phycisphaerales bacterium UBA3190 | reverse complement strand
TACTTAATATACTCATAATTTATTTTTTTAATATCCGCCGCCGCCGCCACCGCCGCCGCCACCGCCGGGCCCACCACCCTCACCGCCACCCCAGCGGTCATCATCCTCGTCATCACCATCTCTAGGGTTCATGCCTGGAACACAAATCGTAATTGGCCCAAACCCAGTGTCAAAGGTAATGCAGTAAGACTCATCCAAATATGGCGGCGGCCATTCGCCCAACCAGATCCTTGGATCTGTCCAATCATCATCATCATCTTCGTCGCAATCACCGTCTCCGATCACATCATCAACGATATCTGAAACATCATTTGGCCCCGTAAACCTGGCCCCGCCTGAAACATGAAAAGTATCCTGGTGATCAAGCAAATCATCAATCAAGTCCCCCAATCCAGGGCATGGTGGCTCACGACCGGAAGCGGAAACGAACGAGTTAATCATTGTTGCCATATCTGGCACCGTGATTGTCTCTGTGGTGTTTGCAGCCAGCGTTTCGTGTAGGTATTCTTGAAGTGCCCATATCACTTCAATCTCTGTGCTATTGGTCATGTCTGCAGGAAGGGGCGCTGAGACCAATGATGTGCCTGGCACATACTGCTGTGCCTGCGCAACAGATCCCGTCACGAAGAAAATGCATGAGGCAAAAACCGCAGAGAAAAAACGAGTCATATCGGGCTCCCCGAAAATGTGCCAAACAATTCTTGTTGCTATATATGTTCAATCAGTCCAACACAGACAGCTGCACAGCAAACCGCTGATAACTGATCGCTCTCCGTGCATCCCAGTTCGCTTTGGCGCTGATGACCTCGCTCCGGCTCAACGCGGCGTTATAAAAATCTAGTGCGCCAGACTGAGAATCCTGACCCATGCGCTGGTTTCTGAGCATCTGCTTATAGCCGCGTCGCAACTCTGCCCGTTCGGATTCCGACCAGAGCACGACACGAAGATACACAGGAACATCGAGCGCACCCTGGGTTGCGATCAAGGATACTTTGTCGAGCTCGTTCAAAGAGAACTCGCCGCAAACCGCCCCACGCCAGTCTTCGATGAGTTGATTCAATGTCGCAGTTTCTCCGTCTATCTCTGCCTGAGCCTGATCGGCATCCG
Source organism: Phycisphaerales bacterium UBA3190 (assembly GCA_002364005.1). Classification (GTDB taxonomy): domain Bacteria; phylum Planctomycetota; class Phycisphaerae; order Phycisphaerales; family UBA1924; genus UBA1924. The sequence continues at coordinate 117,803 of DEXG01000003.1, read as the reverse complement.
AAGAGCCGGATAGTGTGTCCAGAGCTGCCCGGAGCTGATTACGAGCATCGAGAAATGCAGAATAACCAGCATCATCACTGATCAGATTGCTCCAAGCCGAGCTGAGATCCGCTTCAGAAACGCCTGCCGCGGCAAGCGTGTCGGGATCAAGGCCGAGCAAGCCGATCGCCTCTACAAACTGCTGCTGGTCCAAATCCGCGTACAAACACGACGTGGAACCCATCAACACGGCAGCGACACTGATGCGCCAAAGTCGATTCAGAATCATCACTGTTCCCTTTGTCAATCAAGTCAACTCAAGTCAACTCAAGTCTGGTATGCAAACATCCAGAACTGCTAAATGAATCACTACGCACCATAATACGGGGTGCGATCGGATCGGTGTCCACGAGAACATCCCAATACAGATGGCTTGAGCCATCAGCAAAATGGCTTGCTCTTCTATAAGCTCCTGACAACGATGACGTTACAGCCACAAATTATCCTTGTAAAATAATCTTTAAAACACTCGCCGCATCCACATGATTCAGGTACTCCATCGTGGTCAGTAGCGACCAGTGCCCAAGCTACCGCTTGATCACTGTGATGTCGATGCCCTCGCTTAGTAGCTAGCTCGCGTGTGTATGGCGAAGCAATAGAGGTCCCGCCACCCTCTTCGAAACTCCACCAGAGACACATTTGGCATATCTCTGGGTCACAACCTATGGGCGGGTTACAAACAGTGCCCCTCGATTGAGTGTGTATGCAGGGGGCCAGGACTTTGTGGGGTTCCCTGACCCTCGATTCTGACCTGAAAACGGCCATAGCATCGCAGATGCTCAATCTTCGCTCTCGCAGCATCTGGCACTTGGTTGACTCGGTCACAACCGCCATATCGCAATCATACGGGATGGCCAGGGCTCGTGCATTGACAAACCCGATGGTTGCAGTGCGGATGAGGGCCCAGAGGGATCATCTTTATTCAGAGGCCGCGCTGCTCGATCGAGAGCTGGAGATCTTCCGATCCCAACGGATGAGCAAGCTGCCGCGACAACGCCCCCACTTCAGCCGTGAGGAGCGGGCTAAGATCATGCAACTGGCGGTGCTTCGGCAGTGGAGCGCCGCCTACGCCGCCAAACGCTTCGGCTTGCATAAAAACACGATCCACAGCTGGCGAAAAACGCTCTGCAACAAGCGTCGAGCAAGCGATCTGCTGGGCTCGCCACCCTGGAATCGGCTGCATGAGAGCGTGCGGCACACCGTCCAGGAGATCCGAAAGCTGTGTCCAGAATGCGATTTTGGGACACAATCAATCGCGAGACATTTGGTTCGCGCGGGGATCCAGATCAGTAGGGCGTCGGTGTGACCTGCCCTCTCAATCGAGTCGCTTTTTTGCATGCGAGAATTCTCGTATGATGGACACATTTTGGAAGGCAGTGAATCATGCCGAGGAATACGGCACACAGCCGAGCAAATCATCAACAAGCATCGCGAGGCGGAGGTGCTTCTTACACAGGGTATGAAATATTTCGGTGATCGGCAGCCACAACTAGTTTTTCGCTTGTCCCGAGATCGTGAATATTTCGCATGACTGAGTTGCTGCACCTTGCATATGCTTTTTGTCTGCGATGCAAGACCGTTGAACTAGGAAGAAACGAGTTGGATTCTGGAGCAGAGCCAGAATCTCATCTGCGGCGGTAGCCGATGCCAGCACTAGAAAGCCATCACCAACCTCGGTATCGCGTTCGTAGGGCCCCCGCTCGATGGAGCCATCCTTCCACCACACAGTCTCAACCATGATTTCGCCACTTGCGTTTAGCCATCGGAACAAACCGTCCGGTGCCAGACTCCACCCCAACCTATTCGCCACTGTGGGATTAAGGGCAATCCAATTGGTACCGTCAGTGTCTGATCCAAGCCACTGATTCCGTACAACAATTAGATTTGCGGGATCCGGTTTTAAGGGTGAGGCCGTCACGTATAACTTCTGTAGTACATCGAATACACGCTCGAATGGGTGCTCGGGATCTAAAGCCGTTAACTCCCGATCTGCAAGAACGGAGATGCGAGTCTCGGCCGCGGTCGACCAATCGAGTGCCTTTAACCGTGTAGCTTCTCCAAGCACTATCTTGTCAGCAAGCTTGCGGAGGTGATTGTCAAAGGAAGGAGAATCGCTCAGTACCCACTCCCTAGCATTCGAGCGGTACTCATTGAACCCGCCAAGCGGTTTGATTGTTGTTGGCCGTTGGACAGGATTGACTAGTGCAAGCTGTGGGTCTTGAGCTGTCAGCAACTGAAGAAGCATATCAATGTTGCCAGGGTGTACTCGTTGCGCATCAACTAGATCGCCGGCAACGCGGCGCATCGCTTCACGAGCTATTGCACCACGGCGTCGTCTGAATGGAAACTTCAGACCGACCCGTTCCAAGTGAATGCGATAGGTTGCTTCACTTTGAGCCGTCAGATCCTCCCCGTTGGCTATCGTCTTCATCTCACGGACAGCGGCGATAAAGAGGTTCTCTTCATCAAGCCCTGCCATCTCAGCGATGATGCCCAACTCAAAATCGTATGGCCGAACCATAGCACGAGGGTTTTCAGAATCGGGTAAGGGCTCGTCAGCTCCAACCGGTGGTATTTTATCGTCGCTTGGAGGCAGCGTCAATTGGTAGAGCGGTGGAAGTGGGACCGAGTTCCTGACTGGTGTATTCTCCAACTTGAGAGCTTCGCACAGGCTCTCTGCAGTCTTACTGATCCACCAGTTGCGTGCCAGGACGAGACCCTGAAGAAGCTCAGCGTAGGGCGCAATGGTTCCAAGGGAATTTGTTGCTACCACCTCCAGAAGTCCGACCGCTGCTACCTGTTGAAGCTCGGTGCCATCAAGCATCTCTTTTACGCACCGCTGAGCAGGCAAACTCCCATCCGCTAGGATTTCTGCTAGACCCTTCAACGCACCTCGGGCCAGAAGGGAAACCGCGTCAGCCATGTGGTAAGCGAGGAGCTCGCACAGAGCTCGCTCGCAGTTGTCATCGTTGGGATCGGCCAATAGGTTAGCGTTAGCATCATCCAATAGATCCAACGGTGCCGAGAGAAGCTTCACATAGTCTTCGATCATCGCGTAGAACTGCTCTGGCTTTAGACCTGGGCCCAGGAGGGGGATGATGTCCAAGAGCCGTCTCGCGATATCAGACGGGTTTCCAGATTCCGAGCTCAGATTCGCAGCTACTTCCTTCAATGCCCGCTCTCGACCGGCGGTTGCGTTTGCTGCGACCAAAGCAGCAATAGCCTCGAAGCGCGTTCCACCGTCGATATACTTGGCCCAGCCGTAGGTACTAGATGACCCCAGAGCCCGCTCTGCGATTTGCCACGCCATATTCTTTTCTCCGAGTTCATCGAGTCTTCGACTCAGAGCCGACAGGGCTAGTGACTCCTCGAATTCCTTAGGAAGGGCATGAGTAAGTTTCACGGCATCCGCACGAGAAAGCGTTGGAAGAAGAGTGTCAAGAAAATTGCTCCAGCGGTAGTAAGACTCTTGGCACTGCTCAATCAGCTGGATGAAGCCATCGACTGAAGTCGCTCTGGCGGCGGCTTGTTCCTGGTTGAGGCTGCTCCCATCTTTCAGCTTCAGTGTTGGCTCATAGACTCCGTCCCGCTCTTTCGGCTTTGCTGGAATCGAATCGAGTCCGCAATCTCGAAGAAGCAACTCCAATCCGCTGGCAGTCTCAGCCAATGCCTCCAAGATGAATGGCCGCGATGTTGATGGCGCACGAATGTTGACCGCTTCAACGATGCTCCTACAAGCTGCGATGGTCGCTTCCCTTGAAGTGCCTTCTGATATGTGTTTTAAGAGTGCTCGGGCAAGCGAAGTATGAGTACCTGCCGAGAAACACAACAGAAAATGGACATAGATGGCTTTGATGACCGACGGACTACACAACCGTCTCTCACAAGCTGTCTCCAAATAGGCTGCAACCGCGTCAGCATGATCGATGCACCCGTACTTTTCGAACCAGTGGATGAGTGCAACCGCACGCTGTGGAGATACGGGTACGCATGCTCGAATCAAGGCAAGGGCTGCGAACCGGGTTCCCCGTCCTTCCGTCGTTTCTTCTGTTGAGGCGATTGAAGCCGCAAACAGCGCGACACGCTCTCCGATCTTTGCCGGATCAAGTGGTAGCACCCTTGCTACCCACTCGACCCACTCATCCATCTGGTAGTCCTTTCGGTATCCAACACCAAACGACACGGATACTAATCTTTGCAGCTCCTTGACAGCGGCATCCTGTTGTCCAAGAGCCTCCCATGCTTCTGACTGTCGCTTGCACTCGTCGATTTTGCCGGATATGTCCTTTCCACCCAGCATTGTCTCGGCAATGTCATTCAACTGCTGTCGCACCCATTCCTCGGAGACACCAGCATCGTATAGTTCAAGCACGATATTTCGTTTAGCATCGGATGACCATGCATTTCGAGTGGCCTTATCCTTCCACAGTCGCTCAAGCTCCGCCCGGAGTGCATCAATTGCCTCTGGACCGTGCTCCTTTACCACCTCAACCATTAACTGATCAAGCTTCTCGCGAAGTTGTTCTACACGATACCAACCATGCCATTGGATTCTCTCTTTCCGTGTCCGATTGAATAGTCGCAACGGAACATGTAGTTCTCGTCGAACATCAGCTCCGGTATAAATCATGCCGCGAGCCGCATCTGCTGAGACCCTTGCGAGTTGCACCAGCGCCCGTTCCAGCAGAACGCGCGGCCATCCATCGTCTTTGCCCGGATTCGCCACAGCAGTGACTGGCGAGACATTGCCTCCCGTGATCATTAGCAAACGGTAGAAACGAAAGAAGTGTACCGCAACAGAGAAATCAGGCTCCGATACCCCCTCTATGGAGATCCGTGGTTGCTCTATGTCCTTGAGAACTGCGGCCACAATACTCGGCTGTGTCAGATGAGCTTGGGCTCCCTGAGCAATACGAAGCTTGGCATGGTCTGAAAATAACTCAAAGGATGGCGACTTGAGTAGGTCCTCAAGGATGGCCTTGGCGTCAGCAACTTTCCCGAGGCTTTCATGCCGACGAAAGCGGTGAATCGTTAGCCAGACAGAAAGGTTTGGATCATCTCCCTCCAGTTTCCTAAGGCACTGGGTCAACTCGGCCGCCTCTTCGCTACGACCGAGGTGCTCCAACGTAAGCGTGGACCTGTAAAGAAGAAGTGCTCGCCACTCGCTTGGGTCGTGCTCTTCACCAGATATGGACCTGGGCGGTACAAAGCCCTGGATGAGTCTGATTACTTCGTTGGTCGGTCGAAAAAGAGGGGCTGATTCCGCCCACGCCTGGAGCAACTCGGAGGTTTCTCTGTCGAAAGGGTCTTCGCCCTCGCCAGCAGGTTGAATAAGCGAGAGTGGTTCTGCGGCTTCGAACACACGCCGAGCGAGCGGCACTTCATCAGTGATGAACAACTGTCTCGCGATGCGAAGCGCTTCAGCTTGATCAATCTGAAGCTCATTTCCCTCCCAGAGGTACTCCATCGCTTCATCTAGGTGCCCAAGCGAGAGCAGTGAGCCACCGACTGTCCATGCACTCAATGAGAACTCGCGCTGAGATAACTCTGAAAGGAACAACCCAATCTTGACCAGGGCAGCCGCATCCATGAGCTGGCCAGCGGCCGCCGCGGCATACCGAGCATCCCTGGCAATACTCTGAAGGGGTCTAAGCGCCAGCATCTGATTCCGGAAATACTCTGGTGATGCGAGAGCGACCACTTGCGTGACTTCATCCGCCATGGCGAGGTGGTAGACAACCTCCCACGAGCACGGCAATGCAGAGGTCTCGCAGATTGCCGCGAGCTGGCGATGGTAGTCGCGACCGGCACTCGCGAGCGACCCGCCCTTGAGCATGCTGCTCTTCGTCAATACATACTGTCGAAAACTATTGTGGAAGAACTCCAAGTGGTCGGGTCGGACTTCACGAAACAAGTGGCCAAAACGACGGCGAAGCTCGCCGAGCGGCGGCGAAGACTCCCAAGAGGCCACCCAATCGATATCTATTGGACGCCGGAGACGAGCGAGAAGGCCGAATAGCTCTGCCAGACTGGAAACCGTCTCGATTTGTTGCCAGTATGCGAAGTAGTACTTGTCCACATCGCCTTCGAAGGCAATGGCATCATCCAGCACCTCGGATATCTGCACTCCAGAATTCAGCGACTTCAATCGGTTCAGTAACAACGACAGCGCGAGCGGGTGCCCTCCGGCGAGATTAACGATTTGCTCTTGCTGTTCGGGGCTAGGTGAGACTGGGAATGTGGTGGCGGCGATGATCTTCAATATCGCCTCTCTGCTGATCGGCCCAATCTGGATCCGCCGTCCCTCTTCCTGGATGCTCTGCCGGACAGCAGGGGGGAGCCCTGGAAGATCATCTGTCTGCGAACCCAAGACGAAGTAGACGCCCTCCGGAACTTGGTCTGGGAGCGGTAAGTCGCTAACTAGCGAATGCTGAGGGCTTTGCTCGCGTGGAATGTGATCGAGTCCGTCCACAAGAATGACGGTCGGAAATCCTGACTTTGCGAAGTCATCCCCGAGCATTTGGAGTTGCTGATTAAGTTGGCCCAGCAGCAGCTCGCGGTCGAAGATCCCTTGACTTTGGCCTGCGGAAAAACCGGCTCGCTCGAGCTCCAATACGAGGTCGTGAAGAAAGTTCACAGACTCACCACGAGTGCGCGGATCGGCGGAGCCCGGGACGAAGGCGTAGTACTTCACTAGTCGGTGTTGGCTCAGCCCACTCTCCAGAGTTCGAGTGAGCAGCGTGGACTTCCCTGACCCCGGGCTCCCCAGAAGTGCCAAATAGCCACCGCTAAGTGTCTGTAGCTTGCTGGCCAGTTCCTGCACTGTTGACTCGATGGGCTCATACGGATCTGGAGTTGGGAACTCGTGCTGATGCCGGAACTCCAGCAGGTGCGTCCATCCGAGTCGTTTGAGAAGGGCGTCACGAGTGAACTCCACTTGGCGGCTTGGATCGCGGACAATATTGGGGAGCTCGGTCGCCAGCGCCTTGAGCTGAGCGCTTAGGAGAGCTTCGTCTCTCGAAGTGAAAGTACGATCAGCTGCGGTACGGACATGAAAATCGAGCTGGCATGCCTTCGCGAATTCTGTGAACTCTTCATCAGACAATCCGCTCGCTCGCTGCCATTCTTCCCACGCGAGTTTCCATTTTTCGGGAATCGCTTGTCCGTCAAACTGGAAGGGAATCCACGCCTCGTAGTAAAATGCGGCAAAAGGCTCCTGATCGATTCCAGGGCATTTATCATTGGTCGACGGAATGTCGCATGTCAAAAAATGGACGCCTACCCGACGATTCGGATTGGCCGCTAGAAGGGATTTCCAACCTTCTGCCAACTGAGCGATCCAGCAGGGAGCATTGCCTCGTGACTGAGTAAAATTTCGGAAGCTGACGAAGCCCGGATATTGGGACCACTTTACTGAGTGCCCGTGTATACCCTGCGTGCTCACGATTACGTAATCATCGACTCGTCCTGCGGTAGGGTCTCCGAGTCGAACTGATACGAGGGTCTGATCTCGAAGGTGACGCATGATCGCCCGTGCCGCGAGTTCATACTGCGGCAAGTAGCCGACCATCGCTCGCCGCTCACCCTCAGCGGGCGGTGTGGTTTTTGCATTTGGTTCTTTGTCGTTAGCCATGGGTCCAAAGTTCAGGTATTGTGTGGGTGTATTTTACACGACAGGTTGGGGAAGCAAGCCCAGAAGGATGACTGATTCTATCGAGTTGGCTGAAAATTCAGGAATCATGGCTGCCAGACTCCTGTGTACAGAGAGAATGCCATGCAGCTTGATGCACATATTTATGGAACCAGTCATCAATCACTTCGCGGCCCATTCGACTAGGTACCAACATAATCTATGGACATGAATATTCCTGAAGAAGTTGTCGCGACGATCGCAGAGTTCGACGCTCGATCTGATATTTTTAAATTGATCAAGATCGATGGATCAATCATTCGTTTAGTTGATCGCGATTCGCTCGATACGAACCAACATGCGGGCTACTGGGCAGAGATGGCAGCATTCCGGTTTCGTACGAGACAAGGTCAAGAAGAAAATCCCTGGGGAACATACTTCAAGCCAATCACATATCCTCAAGCAAATGGAGCGCATGTCCATGTCCCCGACATTTCGGAGGCCACAGCTGAAACCATCAAATACTGGGCAGTGCGTGCCAAGTCAGTAAAGCACCCAATCCTTGCCGCGAGATATGCGGACCTAGTCTGGGACTTCAGTAAACGCGTCACGGGTAAGGTCCCAGATATTGAGTTTGCCCGGCTCGCGATCGACTCCTACATCGAAGCGCTCAAGATGGATGATGGTGAGGCGTGGGGTGATAACCGTCAGAGTGTCGAGCGTGTTCTCCAACTTGCCATGAGCATCAAGGACGGCGATCGTATCATGCGCACCGTGGAAGCGATCATCGACTACTCGGATCGTACCTCGGATAATGACAAAATCGGGACATACTGCTACCTGTTCGACCTCTTGATACTACCGAAGAATGCACCACCGCTGGAGAAAGAACAACGCGAGAAGATCATCGACCGATTTGAGACTCGATTTAGTGTGATGACGAAGCCCGGACAGTATGACGCCAATCCGCACTCGCCACAGACGATCGGTCTGCTCCTCGTCGACCACTACAAGCGTGAAGGTCGTGACGAGGATGGCAAGCAAACACTCGTGGAGATTGCGAGGGCCCATGAGCGTCGAGCAGGAATCGGTAACGCGGTGAGTGGGATGCACTTTCTGAATGTGGCACGCCATTTTTATCTCGAAGCTGGAGAGAAAGGCGAGGCTGAACGGGTCATGCGGGATGCTCAGGAACTCGCCCCCAAGATGAAAGGCGAAATGACGCAGCACACGGTCGAGTTCGAGATCACGAACGACCAGAAACAGGAGTTCCTCGACTGGATCATGGCGGGAGGCGTGGACAAGGGCCTCTTGAAGTGGACCGCCCGATACATCCCCCGCCAGGCAGATATCAAGAAGCAGAATGAGGAACACGACAAGCAGTTCGTATTCCGCGAGCTGTTCCCGCCCACTCTTATGGATGACGAGGGCATCACCGCGAGGGTGGACGACACACGCGGAGACCCCGATGGCCCGACTGTCTACGAGACCGCGAGCTACATTCAGCTCTATACCGTCTTCATGTCGTGGGGCCTCGACCACCTGTTCCAAAGCGGTCTGGACTCGCAGAAGTTCGCCGAGTTCATCGCGCAGTCTCCGGTATTCGAGGAGTCGCGGCTACCGCTCATCCGTCGCGGGATCGAGGCCCACATCAACGGGGACTACACCCAGGCGATCCACATCGTGATCCCGCAGATCGAGCGAGCGCTGGTCGAGTTGATCCACAAGGTCGGAGGGTCCAGTAAGAAGCCGCATCGAACGGGCCGGGGTGTCATGCAGTCAAAGAGCCTGAACAATGCGCTCGCTGATGAGCCCACCCGGAAGGCGTTGGGCGAGGACCTTACGATCTACTTTGCCGCGACACTCTCCCATCCGAAGGGCATGAACATCCGGAACCTCGTCTGCCACGGGATCATGAATCCGGAGTCCTTCACGAAGGGTGTAAGCGAACGAGTGCTTCACACATTGGCGGCGTTATCGCTCATGCGAGCCAAGCCTGCTGACGATTCCGATGCAGTGACCGATAAAGGCGAATCCGATGATGCGCCTAGCGATACAGATTCCGAAATATCCAAGGATAGTGAGTCCTGATGAGCAGGATTGAAGGTCAAGCATGGCTCAGTCGAGTATCAATCTGACACAGACCGAGCAAGAATCGGACTCATTCAACGACAATTCACATTGGCAATGTGAGATCCACATGTTATACACGACCACCAGCAAACCCCGCTTAGAGGGTGCATGGGGCTATCTGGGGGCTATTTGGCATAACTGAACGATCAGAAATAGCAAACGGGTTGCGGAGCAAGGGCTTAGATCAACGGAGAGGGGGGATTCTCAACATCACGGACAAACAGTTTGAGCGAATGCGCGTGTTTGGGGGCAAATAACGCGGTCAGATCGAGCAACCTCCGCTTCAGCTGGAGCTTTTCTGACTCTGAATTTTTCCATAAATTCCTGTCAAATACAGACTTAGAACGAGGATAGTGTAATCGATCTCAGTCCGCGAGCAACCTGCAACAGGAATTGTTTACGGCGATGAATGGATTGCAGTGTAATCGATCTCAGTCCGCGAGCAATGATCGGATTCGAACCGTCGACATTCACGTTGGCAACGTGATGAACTTCCCCACGCTCGCCAGTTGTCCACCCCGCCCGTCCCTGCCGATTTCCGAGCTGCCAGAGGCTTTCGTCGTCTCATCGCCCCTGGGTCATGGTCGATATGAAGCACTCATGCTCCAAGCAGATTTTTGTTTCAAAAATGGGTTCTACCCGCCACCCAGTTCCTGCTGTTTTCTGCTACCATGCGGCACGGTAGTTCGTTCTGCACCCGCGGCATGGCCGAGGCGGGGTCGAGCGGGCTGCCAAGCCGCGGCTGGCTGCATCGCAGTCGGCCGTAGCCGGGAGTGACTCCCGGCAGGTTCCGCCGGGGCGAGTGATTCAAGCCGGCAGACGCAGAGCGTGATGCTCCGACGTTGGGCTCGGGCGACCACAAAACCACCAATCCAAATTTTTCTGCCGGCATGCCCGGCGGCGTGGTGTGCTTGCGCCATTCCGCTTGTGCATGACCGGCTCGCCATGGCCCGCGGCTGCGTTTTGCACGCGTTGAGCCGCACAAAGGAACCACTAATGACCACCGAACTGCGCATTGAGCAGATCCAGATAGACGCCATCATCCCCCACCCGGGCAATCCCCGGCTCCATACAAAGAAGCAGATCCGCCACATCTCCCGGAGCATCGAGGCCTTCGGCTTCCGGATCCCCGTGGTGGTGGACCGGGACTCCCGGCTGATCTGCGGCCACGCACGCGTGGAGGCGTGCAGGCTGCTGAGCATGACCCGTGTCCCGGCGGTGCGGGTGACCGATCTCGACGATGTGCAGGTCCGGGCCTTGATGATCGCCGACAACCGCCTGACGGAGATCAGCACCTGGGACGACAAACTCCTGGGCGAGCACCTGAGTGTGTTGTCGGATCTCGAGCTCGACTTCGACCTCGAGTGCATCGGCTTCGACTACGGCGAGATCGAGCAGCGGATCCTTACCGTGGAGGAGGCGGTCGGGGGCGGCCATGAGGAGGATGACCACCGCTCAGACGAACTCCCGGATCCCGACGAAATCATCCCAATCACCCGCCCGGGCGATGTCTGGATCATGGGAGAGGGCGATCGCGCCCATCGCGTGCTATGCGGCGACTGCACCGATCCGGCGTCATACAAGCGCGTGCTGGACGATCGGCTAGCCGCGATAGTCTTCACTGATCCCCCGTACAACCTCCCAGCCAAAACGATCGGGCGGGTGTGCTCGGGCGATCACGGCGACTTCGCCATGGCCGCCGGCGAGATGACCCCCGAGCAGTTCACCGGGTTCCTGAGCGATGTGATGCAGCGCCTGTGCGAGCACAGCGAGCCCGGCTCGATCCACTACCTGTTCATGGACTGGCGGCACGCATCCGAGATGCTGGCCGCGGGCAGCGCCCGCTACGCCGATTTCAAGAATCTCTGCGTCTGGGTCAAGGACCGGCCCGGAATGGGGACCTTCTACCGGAGCCAACACGAGCTGGTCTTTGTGTTCAAGAATGGTAGCGAGCGTCATCGCAATCACTTCGGGCTTGGCGAGCACGGTCGCACGCGCAGCAATGTCTGGCACTTCCCCTCGGCCCGCTCGCTCGAGGCGAGCGAGGGCGATCCCGAGACCAGGGAGGCCCTCAGGCTCCATCCGACGATCAAGCCGGTGCGGCTCATCGAGGAGGCGATTATCGATTGCTCCCGCCGCGGCGAGATCGTCCTCGACCCGTTCCTGGGCAGCGGCTCGACCCTTATCGCCTGCGAGAAGACCGGGCGGGCCTGCGCGGGGATAGAGCTAGCCCCGCGGTATGTCGACGTGGCCGTCACCCGCTGGCAGCGGTGGACGGGGAAGGACGCGGTGCACGAGCCGACCGGCTTGACCCACGCCCAACTCGCCGAGTCCCGCCGGGCTGAGATCCAAGCGAAGGAGGTGCCCAATGGCTGACGGAGACGATTACGAGGTCGGTTACGGAAAGCCGCCCAAGGGGACCAGGTGGAAGCCCGGCCAATCCGGCAACCCCGGCGGACGCCCGAAGAAAACGAAGGATTTCGAGAAGCTGCTCGAGCGAGAGTTCGATGAGGTCCTGCGTATCCAGGAAGGCGGAGAAATGCGTACGCTTACCAAGCGTGAACTGATCGCCAAGAAGCTGGTCCATGACGCGCTCAAGGGCGATCACCGGGTCATGAAGCTGCTGCTGCCGTACGTTGCCAGGCACCAGACCGTTGAGGGCTTCGAGCCCGATGCCGACGACCACCAGGCGTTCGAGCGGCTTGTCGAGCAGCTCAAACACGCCGATGGCGACGACGCGCCAACGGAGACCAACCATGACTGATCCTCAGGCCGGGGCCATCCGGCACATGTACCGGACCCAGCCGGGGATGTTCCTCCCGCTGGCGTTCCGGCTGCTGCACCCGGGCGTGTCGTACCTGCACAACTGGTCGGTCGATGTGCTGGGCGAGGCGCTGGCGCGTTGCCACGAACGCCAGAGCAAGCGGCTCATCATCAACACGCCCCAGAGATCGCTCAAGTCGGTCTGCGCCTCGGTGGCCTTCCCGGCCTGGGTGCTTGGTGTCCGGCCGGAGTCGAAGATCATGTGCATCGCCGGGCACAGGACACTCGCCGAGGAGCAACACGATCTGGCCAGGCGGCTGATGAAGCATCCCCGGTACCGTGCGCTGTTCCCTCACGCCCGCGTGGGCGAATCGACCGGCCGCCTCTGGCTCGCCCAGGGCGGGTTCCGCGCGGCGCTCACGCCGTCGGACGCGCTCACCGGCCTCGGGGCCGACATGATCATCATCGACGACCCCCAGTCGGCCCACGACGCGGACGACCCGCAGAAGGGCGGCTCGATTCGCCGCTGGTACGACGGCAACATCTACCAGCGTCTCGATGACAAGCACGAGGGGGTGATCATCGTGGTCATGCAGCGGCTGTCCCATGACGACCTGACCGCGCACCTGCTCGACCAGGGCGGCTGGGAGCATGTTAATCTGCCGGCGATCGCCGTGGAGGACGAGTATCACGGCGGGCGCTTGAGGCGACGGCCCGGCGAGGCCCTGCACCCGGCTCGCGAGGATTTGACCGGGCTCCGCGATGTGATGCTGCGCATGGGCGCCAAGGCATTCATGGCCCAATACCAGCAAGCACCCTACCCACCCGACCAGTGCGACACGAGCACCGGCCTGTTCCACACCGCGCCACACCCCGATGCGTCGGCCGACGAGTTTAAATACACGGTACCGTGGTTCGGGGAGGTTGAGGAGGAGGTGTTTTTGCTCGACCTGCTCTTTGGCGAGCGGACATGCATCCGCCGCGGAGGCCCGCCGCCCATGACGACCGACGAGTGGGTCGCCTGGGGCGACTCGATGACGACGCCGGAGGGCAAGCACGAGCCCGCCGAGGAGGAATCCGTGCAACCCGGTGGCGAGTGCGGGGCACCCGGCCCCGGCCACACGGACAAATTTCACGTTGGGTGCGAGCCGTGCTCCAGAGAAAATATCGAGGCACTGAAGCGGCCGAGAGGAATGTGGGGTTGAGCCGAGCACTTGCACGGGCGGGCATGCCGCACCGTCTTTGTCCGCGCGCAAAGCCTCATGTGCTGCAAGTACACCCCGGTTCATCAACCAATCCCGTTTCACTGAATGCGTAGTCGCGGCTCGCGGTCTCACCCGGGCCCGAGCAGGCGTCCGGGGACACAATCACGCTTCGATCACGCGATACTGCTGCGCACCCGCGGCAGGATCGCCCCACACCCGAGCGGTGTCGCGCGGATCGGCCGAGAAACCTCACATTTTCTCGGGATTCCCCGCGCTTTGGCCTTGCAACATCCCCCTTTCCATGGCTTCATGTGACACTGCGGGCCAGTGCCCGCGGCCGGCCCTCCGGATGCCGATCCCCCCGCAGCCTGACCAACCCGAGGAATCCCATGCCCACGGACCTCCCCGCCCTCGCCGATCTCACCCCCGCCCGGCTCCGCGAGCGATGGACCGCGCTCGGTCTCCGCGGCGAGCCGCCGCACTTCAGGCAGGCCCTCGTCCGCGGCCTCGCTTGGCATCTCCAGCAGAAGGCCCGCGGCGGCCTCGACGCCGACACCCGCCGCCTGCTGCGGGCCGCGGTCCGCAACGCCCCCACCCCCGCCTCGCAACAGAAGGCGCACACACAGCGCCGCAAGCAGCACAACCCCGTTCCGCTGCCCGAAGGCACCACGCTCGTCCGGACCTGGCACGGGCACCGCCACGAGGTGCGCGTGCTCGACAATGGGAAGAGGTTCCGATACCGCGACACTGAATATTCCAGCCTGTCCGAGATCGCTCGCGAGATCACCGGGGCTCGCTGGTCTGGGCCACGATTCTTCGGCCTCAAGAAGCTCAAGCAGCCTGCGTATGGAGTTGACAGATGAAAACGATCCGCTGCGCCGTCTACACCCGCAAGTCCAACGAGGAGGGTCTTGAACTCGCGTTCAACTCGCTCGACGCGCAGCTCGAAGCCGGCTTCGACTACATCAAGAGCCAGAAGCACGAGGGATGGGAAGCGGTTAAAACGATCTACAGCGATGGCGGGTTCTCCGGCGGCACAATGAAGCGCCCGGGCCTGACGCAGTTGCTCGACGACATCGACAATGGGCGCATCGATGTCGTCGTGGTCTACAAGGTCGATCGGCTGAGCCGATCACTGAGTGACTTCGCGAAAATGATGGAACTCTTCGACGAGAAGCAGGTCTCGTTCGTCTCGGTGACGCAGCAGTTCAATACGAGCACCTCGATGGGACGACTCACCATGAACATGCTGCTGAGCTTCGCGCAGTTCGAGCGGGAGGTATCGGGCGAGCGGATCCGTGACAAAATCGCGGCGACCAAGAAGAAAGGCTACTGGGTCGGGGGGACGCCACCGCTCGGCTACCGCCTGCAGCGGGAAGACGAATCGAAGGGCATCTACATCATCCCTGAGGAGGCCGAGCTCGTCCGCGCGATATTCACGGGTTACGCCGAGCATCAGTCGCTCGTCGAGGTCGCAAATGAACTTAATGAGCAGGGACACATCACCAAGCGTTGGACGAGCAAGAGCGGGCGCGTGCATGGAGGCAAACCGCTCACCACGAAATATGTCCACGGCATTCTCAACAACCAGCTCTACATCGGTAAGATCACGCACACCCGCAATGGCAAGACCGACGTCTACGAAGGACTCCACCAGCTCATCATCGATCAAGAAACCTGGGACGCCGCGCAGCAGATCATGAAGAAGCAGGAGAAGTCCAAGCTGCACCGCTGGACGCACCCGCACCTGCTCAAGGGCAAGCTTCGCACCAGCGATGGCTTTGCAATGAGCCCATCATCCACGCACCGCCCGCTGACGAAGCGCAGTGAAACCAAACAGAAGCGTCTCGTCCGTTACTACATCAGCCAGAAGGCAATCAAGCGTGGCTTCAAGTCGTGCCCGATCAAGACGATCAACGCCGAGCATCTCGACGAGCTCATCCGCGGGCTGGTGCTGAGCTATCTCAACCATGATGAGGTCCTTCAGCAGCCACAATCGGTGCGTGACCGCTGGATCAGGCGTGTGATCGAAAGCGTCACGCTCGATACCGATCAAGTCATCGTGTCGCTGTTGTCCGAGCAAATCGATCGGCTCCGATCGCACAAGTTCACAGCTGGACCCGCAGAAGTCTCGGCGTATCCATCCTGCCTCCATACACCGGAAGTCGAGGAATGCGGGAACACAATCTCGCTCACGCTGCGCATCCAGATTAAGAAACTCGACGGTCGCCGGCTACTGCTCAGCCCCGATGGATCCGATCTGATCATCCCGTCCAACCCTGTCCCCCAGCAGCACATCGTCGATGCGATCGGGCAGGCATACCGATGGCACAACGAGCTGATCCGATCGGGCACGACGATCCGTGCATATGCGGAGCAGCACCAGATCGCCCGTTCGCGCATGATTGAGTTGCTGCCCCTGAC
This sequence comes from Phycisphaerales bacterium UBA3190, assembly GCA_002364005.1. GTDB lineage: Bacteria > Planctomycetota > Phycisphaerae > Phycisphaerales > UBA1924 > UBA1924. Next base: position 101,609 of record DEXG01000003.1, on the reverse strand, counting down.
CCAGCTCGGCCCCGAACCATTGCATCACGCGCTGGCCGGGAAACTCCCCAGCACCATCACACTCGACGATCTGATCTCCGCATCCAAGCGACTCGACTGGGACTTGCAGGCGTCCGAACTCGGGATCCGATCCGCGGGATGAGCATGCGATGACTCCCTGCACATTCCCTGTTTCTGGAGCAGGGAAATCCAGCGTGTCCATGCCAAATCATGCGATTCCTTGCCTTGAGTGAGGGTGATCAGGCCATCGCTCCCTGCCCAACTCCCTGATTGAACTACAACTCCCTGTAAATCAACCCAGAACAGGGAATACAGGGATGGCGTGGAGACACCACTCAAATCGCCACGAGAGACACTCGCGCCGATTCCGGCCACAAATCAAAAACTGGTCGGAACAGGGATTTGCCAGAGACGCGCGATACCCCGTAGCACGCCCCAAAACGGCCGAAACGGCGTCATATCAGGGACGCCGTTTCGTATACCTTTGATTCAAACGGAGCAGGGGGGATTCGAACCCCCGTCGACCCGAAAGCCGAACCGGATTTCGAATCCGGCGCATTCAACCGCTCTGCCACCGCTCCAGTGGGTCAGACTATAAGCCCCTATCGGGAAAAAGTCACCCCCGCTTCACCCATCAGATTACCAGCCCAGCACATAGCCGAAGATCAGCGGTGCCACGATCGTCGCATCGGACTCAACCACGAAGCTCGGGGTATCGACCGCCAGCTTCTCCCAGGTGATCTTCTCATTGGGCACCGCCCCGGAATACGACCCATAACTGGTCGTCGAGTCGCTGATCTGGCAGAAGTACCCCCACAGCGGCACATCCAGCTCCATGTCCTGACGCATCAGGGGCACGGCACAGATCGGGAAATCGCCCGCGATGCCGCCGCCGATCTGAAAGAACCCGATACTCGACTTGGACGAGGCCTCCTTATACCACCCCGTGAAGTCCATCATGTACTCGATGCCCGACTTGACGGCCGATGCCGACTTCACATTCCCGCTGAGCACCTCCGCCGCGAAGATATTGCCGCTCGTCGAGTCCTCCCAGCCCGGGACAACCATGGGCAGGTTCTTCTCGGCAGCCGCCAGCAGCCAGGAGTTCTTGGGGTCCGCCTGATACTCGTCCTCCAGAAGCCCCTCGTTGAGGATCTCGTAGAGGTACTCGTGCGGGAACTTGCGATCGCCCGACTCAGCCGCGGCCTTCCACTTCCCGATCAGCAGGTGCCCGAGCTTGCGGAACGCCTCTTCCTCAGGGATGCAGGTATCGGTGACCCGGTTGAGGTGGCGTTCCAGCAGTGCCTGCTCGTCGTCGGGGGTCAGGTCGCGATACTTGGGGATCCGCTCGTAATGGTCGTGGGCAATGAGGTTGTAGACATCCTCCTCCAGATTTGCCCCGGTGCAGGAGATCGCGTGGACCTTGCCCTGGCGGATCATCTCCGCCAACGAACGCCCCAGCTCGGCAGTGCTCATCGCCCCGGCCATGGCCAGCAGCATGATGCCCCCATCTGCCAGATGGGCCTCGTAGCCCTTGGCGGCGTCGAGGGACGCGGCGGCGTTGAAGTGACGAAAGTGCTCGTCCATGAAGGCACGGATGTTCATACTTGACTCCATACGGGGGAGGGACCGGTCTCTGGGGCCGCCCGGCGCTGGTGGAAAGAAAATCATACTCGGCATGGATCGAGCGATTCTCGATGGGCCATACAATTCAGAATGCCCACCCCCACGACCACCGAGACACCCTCCAGCCCCATACCCCCCATCGATGAGCAGCACTCATCTTGGGACTGCGAGCAATCAGAGAAAATCTACCGCGCCAACAGATGGTCCCAGGGCTACTTCCGCATCAATGAGGACGGGCACCTCTACACCCACCCGCTCGGTCCAGAACAGACAGGCATCAACCTCCACGAGATCGTCGAGGGGCTCAGTGAGCGTGGTGTCGACACACCCGTGCTGCTGCGATTCACTGACATTGTCGACCATCGCCTCCGGACCATCCGCGAGGCATTCGATCGTGCCATCGCCGAGAACAACTATAAAGGCAAGTACCTTGCCGCGTATCCCATCAAGGTGAATCAGCAGCACCATGTCGTCGAGGAGATCGCACGCTACGGGCACAAGCTCGGGTACGGGCTCGAGGTCGGATCCAAGCCCGAGCTGCTGGCGGTTATGGCGATGACCATCGAGACCCCCGACCAGCTGATCATCTGCAACGGGTTCAAAGACGCTCAATACATCGAAGCGGTCATCCTGGCCCACAAGCTCGGCCGAACCATTATCCCGGTCGTCGAGAACCTCAAGGAGTTGATGCTGATCATCAACTTCGCTGAAAAGTACGGCGTCCGCCCCCGCATCGGGGTGCGCGTCAAACTCGCCGCCTCTGGTTCGGGGCGTTGGGCCACCTCGGTCGGGATCAAGAGCAAGTTCGGGCTCACGATCGCCGAGTTGCTGCGTGCCATCGGCACGCTCAAGCGCCATGACATGCTCGACTGCCTCCAGCTCCTCCACTGCCATTCAGGGAGCCAGCACCAGGATATCGCCACAATCAAAATGGCCATCACCGAGCTGGCCCATGTCTTCGTGCAGATGCACGACCAGGGCACCAACCTCAAGTACATCGACATCGGCGGCGGCCTCGGCGTGGACTACCAGGGCTCCGTTTCAGAACGACCATCATCCATGAACTACTCGCTCGAAGAGTACGCTTCAGATGTCATCTACCGCATCTCCTCCGTCTGTGATGCCAAAGGCATCGATCACCCCACCGTCGTCACCGAGTGCGGGCGCGCCATGGTCGCATACTCCTCCGTCCTGATCTTCAATGTGCTCGGCTCAACCGGACCCAGCGATCTCGTCGACCACGCATTTGTCGTCCCAGCAGATGACCCCGATGCCCCGCAGCCGCTGCGCGATCTCCGCCACGCGCTCAACGCCCTGCGCGAGAAGAAGCCACGCCTCGTCGAGATCCTCCACGACACGACCCGCGCTCGCGAGGACGCGATGTCGCTCTTCTCGCTCGGCTACCTATCGCTTGAACACCGAGCCGAGATCGAGCGGATCTTCTGGACAAACTGCTCACTCCTCCAACGCGCCGTGTGGGAACTCGACGAGATTCCCGAGCCACTGCAGGGGCTCGATGACCTGATGAGCGAGACCTATTTCGCGAACTTCTCCCTCTTCCAGTCGCTCCCCGACACATGGGCCATCGACCAGCTCTTCCCG
>DEXG01000003.1:40302-98229 GCA_002364005.1 Phycisphaerales bacterium UBA3190 | reverse complement strand
TGCCCATCCATCGCCTGGACGAGGAGCCCGAGCACCGGGCCGTCTTCGCCGACATCACCTGCGACTCGGACGGCAAAATCGATCAGTTTATCTCCGAGACCGGTGAGGCGGAGCACACCTTGGCAGTCCACGATCTGAGAGGAGACGAACCGTACTACTTCGGCGTGTTCCTTGTCGGCGCATACCAAGAAACACTCGGCGACCTCCACAACCTCTTCGGCGACCCACACGCGGTCCACATCGCCATCGAGGATGACGATTGGTCGATCACTGAAATCGTCAAGGGCGACTCGATCGCCGAGGTACTCTCCTATGTCCAGTTCGAACCCGAAAAACTGGCCCGGGCATTGGAGAAAGAGTGCGAACGAGCCGTCAAACGAAAAGACATGAGCGTACGGGAATCCCGCACACTCGCGCAGTTCTACGAATCCGGTCTCGCCGGGTACACCTACCTCAACATCAACGACCAGCTCACCTGACCACCACCCCAACCCGAGACGCACCCATGCCCGGCTTCCTCGATATCCCCGACGAGTTCACGAGCCCCGAGTCGAAGGTTCAGGTGATCCCGGTCCCCTACGACGCAACCTCGACCTATCGCAAGGGAGCCGATCAGGGCCCCCAGGCGATCATCGACGCATCAGCCCAGGTCGAGTGGTACGACATTCAGACCGATGCTGAGCATTACCAGCAGGGCATCTTCACCCAAGAACCAGTCCTCTGCGATGCCCACGACCCCATCAAGCTCGCCCCGCTCGTCAGGGAACGGGTCACAGCCGCCCTCCGCAACGCCCAACTCCCTATTGTGCTCGGCGGGGAGCACTCGGTCACGATCGGTGCCGTCGAAGCCGCCGCCGAGTGCTGTGGCCCCATCTCCGTGCTGCAGATCGACGCCCACGGCGACACCCGCGAGACCTACCACGGCTCAACCCACAACCACGCCTGCATCATGGCCCGCGCCCGCGAGCACGCCTCGATCGTGCAGGTCGGGATCCGTGCGATCGATGCCGAGGAACTGGAATCCATGGACCGGGACCGTGTCTACTTTGGCCACCAGATCGACGCCTGGACCCGCGCCAACGACACAAGCTGGATGGACCGGGCAATCGCCCAGCTCGAAGACCGAGTCTACCTGACGATCGACCTCGACGCCTTCGACCCCTCGATCCTCCCCTCGACCGGCACACCCGAACCCGGCGGCATGGACTGGTTCACGATCACCGAACTGGTTCGCCGCGTCGCCCAGCAACGCACGATCGTCGGCTTCGATGTCGTCGAGCTGTGCCCCAACCCCAATCACCATGCCTCTGACTTCATCGCCGCCAAGCTGGTGTACCGTGTGATGAGCGAGATTCTCGCCGCCCAGAAGTAAGCCGATTCTGACCCTCAATCACGAGTCAGCCCGATGTTGAACTGATGCTGACGATCGCACAGAGCTCGGGTTCAGGCGGATTCGGGATCATTGATCTCGCGGTGGTATCAGGGTATTTCCTGCTACTGGCAATCACGGGTGCACTCTTCGCTCGCCACGCATCCAAGAACAGCCGGGACTATTTTCTCGGTTCACGCTCCATGCCCAGCTGGGCCGTCGCGATCTCGATCGTCGCGACCTCGCTCTCGGCCGTCACCTTCATCGGTGCCCCGGAGCAGGCCTACAAAGGGGATCTCACCTATCTCGCGACCAATATCGGGATGGTCATCGCCGCGATCATCATCGCGTTGGTATTCATCCCCGCGTTCTACCGATCCGGCTCGGCGTCAATCTACGAGCTGCTCGAGGAACGATTCGGCCCCGTAGCACGCAAGAGCGCCAGCATCACATTCCTGATCGGGCGTGTCCTCGCGTCGGGCGCTCGCGTCTACGCGGGTGCCATCCCCGCGGCGATCGTGCTCTTCGGGTTCGAACGCGGCAATCAGCCCATATACCTCATGGGCGCGATCGCCGTGCTCGCGTTCGTTGGAATCATCTATACACTGGCCGGCGGGATCCGATCGGTGATCTGGTCCGATGTCATCCAGTTCACAATCCTGATCGGGGCGGCCCTTTGCGCCATTGTCCTGATCGTTGTCAGCTTCAACGCGCCGCTTGGCGAGGTACTCACCGCACTGCGTACCGGGGGCGAGGGCGGAACCTCAAAGCTCACGCTCCTTGATCTCAGCTTCGACTGGCAGGCCCCCTTCTCACTCCCCGCGTGCATCATCGGATTCACCCTGCTGGGCATCGGCTCGTACGGCACCGATCAGGACCTCGCCCAGCGCATGCTCACATGCAAGGACGCCAAACAGGGAGCTCGATCGGTCATCGTGGGAATCCTGCTCGGGATACCGAGTGTGTCCATCTTCCTCACGCTGGGCCTGCTGCTCTGGGTGCTCTATCAGCGACCCGAACTCACCTCGGTGACCGACGGGGTCCCGCCCGAAGAATCGATGACGATCTTCCTGCACTACATCCTGACCCAGATCCCCCCGGGCGTACGCGGGCTCATGATGGCCGGGCTCTTCGCAGCCGGACTCTCAAGTCTCAACAGCGCCATCAACGCCATGAGCGCCGCCTTCATCAGCGACCTTTACGAACCCATCATGACACGCAGGCGTGGCAAGCCACTGCCCGAACAGCACCTCGTGCGTGTGGGCCAGATCGGCGTCATCGCCGGGGGGATCGTGCTCGGGCTCTTCGCATGTGTCTGCATCTTCTGGAAAAACTCGAACAACGACACCCTCATCGTCTTCGCCCTGAGCGTGATGAGCTTCGCCTATGCCGGGCTGATCGGCGTCTTCTTCTGCGCCCTGCTCACCAAACGCGGCTCCTCGGCTTCGGTCATCGCGGCCCTGATCGTCGGCTTCGTCTGGATGCTGATGACCCAGCGATTCGTATATGACGCGATCCCAAGGATTCACGGCCCACGAATCGAGTATTTCTACGGCATCAACTTCACATGGAAGCTCACCATCGGCGTGCTGCTTTCCACGAGCGTCTGCGCCCTCGGTCGACCTCAGTCCAAGGCGAGCATCGCCGCACCCGAAGCCGCGTGATAGAGCGAATCAGCAAAGCGCAGTGACCAGTCCGGGTTGGCCAGGGTTGTCAGGCCATCGCTTACACGGGCGTGAATCGCTCCCCCGCTGCCCTCCATCGCCAGCCCCACGCCGCCGGCGAGCACAATCGTGTCTGGGACATAAATCGCGTGGACGACCCTCAATCCGGCCACGAGCGCCCGCATCGTCGGGTCTTCGGCAGGGAGCGACGCGATGAACCGCATCAGTTCCTGCTCATCGTCGGCACCATGGCGTGCGCGAAGTGCCGGGAGACCGATGTACGACTCGAGCGTGTTGATGGCCCCGCTTGGTGCAACCTGATCCTCGTCGCCTAATCGCCCGACATCGACCTGCCCCAGATGCCCGATGCCGCGTGATCCGATCGAGCACATCTGACCCTGTTCACACACGCCGAGCCCGACCCCGGTGCCAATCGCGATGACCGCGACGCGTCCATCCAGCCCCTTCGATCGCACAATGTCAATCGTGGCCGCATGAACATCGCTCACCACGCGCCATCTGGCCGGGTCGAACCCGAGAGCCGATCGCAGCAGTGCTCCAAAGGCCCAGCCCTCTAGGCACGGCAGGTTGAACGAGCACTCGATCGCGCTCCCCGCCTCGTCATGCCTACCGGGCAGGCACAGGCCAACACGGATCGACGGATCGTTCGGTGCATCAAGCGATCCGATCGCATCACCGATGGCACTTGCGAGCGTTTCCCGGTCCGGACGCTGGTAGGACGCGCTGCGGGCGGTCTGGATCACCGCACCGTCATGCAAGGCCACCTTGACACTGGATCCACCGATATCGATGCCCAGCGCCGCCACGCTCAGTTCCCAACCCGCTCGATGAACTGGGCGAGGGCTTCCCGCTTCTGCTCGCGGTCCCGCGCCTGCTCAGGGGTCTGCGGCTGCCCAGGGTTGACCGACTCGAAGAGCGTCGAGTACGCGAAGAGCACAAAGCGACGCGGGTGCCCCAGCGAGGCCTGCGTAAGGGTTTGATTCGCCCCCTTGTGCTTGTACGCCCCGATGCCCGGCACCACCCGCTGGCGATCGACCACGCTGTACCACGCGTCAAGATCACCCGTATATTGCGCATCGTTGTCGGTGTACACCATGGGCATAACCAGATCCACCATGCCCTCGTTCACCCAGCGTTGGGCATCCTGAAGATACTGATTCTTGGCAAGATCGGGCCGGCGCCAGACGGCTGCCGAGTAGACCACATCGTCGTGGTCTTCGAGTGCCTCTTCACCGATACGCTCCACAAGGGTGGTAATGCGGTCCCGGATCCACTCGCGATACTTGGTGCGGTTGAGCTGCCCGATCGTTGCCCGGTCGCCGACCATGCGGGCGTACAGCGAGAGCGAACGAGCATCCCCAGGGTAAAGCTTACTGCGATCAAGCTCATCGCTCAGGAAGCGGATGTAGTCGAGATGGAGCCCATCGATGTCATACCGATCGGCGATATCCCCCACCACCCGCACGATGTAGTCCTGCACATCATCGAGCACCGGATTCACGACGACATAGCCCTCGCTCAGTTCCTGCGGCTTGCCGGTCTCATCGCGCAATCGCCACTCGGGGTGGGCGTGCCAGGGATGACGCAGGTCGATGGGCTCGTCAACACCCTTCCAGAGCGGCATGGCATTGACCCACGCATGGAGCTTGATGCCCCGAGCGTGGGCCTCACTGATGGCCAACCGCAGCGGATCAAACCCCGGATCAAGGGTGCGCTTCCGATCCCGAATGGGCTTGTTCTCAGCATCTCGCTTGAGCGTCAGGTCCTCGCCCCAGGGCTCAAACGGCGAGCTGTAGTACGCATCCCCCTGCCCACGAACCTGCCAGAACAGGTCCGTGACGCCGGCCTTGCCAGCATCATCGATGATTGTGCGCACATCCTCGGCAGACTGAAAATCCCAGCGAGTCACCCAGAGCCCGAAGAGGTCTTGGTTCAGCGAGGTATTCGTCATGCGATCTGCACGCGAATCTCCCCCGTCAAAGACGCACCCCGAGCCAAGTAGAACGCCCCAAAGGGCACATACGCGCAGCAAAGCTGTGATGGACATGACCAACCTCCGTGTCGATGTGGGCATCATATCTCATCGGCACGGGGTCGGCATTGTCGTCACAACTCGATTGCCGGGTCAGTCTTTCCCGAACAGGAAAAGGAGCGCGTCATCGAACCGATCCGCCCAAGCGGGCTCATTGTGGTTGCCCTCGGGAACGATCATCAGCTTGCGGGCCGCGCTGGACAGACCACGCTCGGCCGCGACCTCGTCGATCCGACGGGCCCACTTGCGAAACAGAATGTTCCGCTCGTTGTCCGCGTCGTCGTTGCCGACCTCATGCCCACCCATGCCGATGAAGATTTTCATCGGCCACTGCTGCACTCCCTTGAGGTACTGCATCGCGGACTCGCCCTCGTCACCCATCATTGGCAGACTCTCGACGATCGCCATCCCGAAGCGGTCGGCGTGTGCCGTCGAGGCGTACAGCGCCATGGAACCGCCCAACGAGGCCCCGCCGATCGCGGTTGATTCACGATCGGTCTTCACACGAAACGCTCGCTCAACCTTGGGCAGGACTTCGCGCAGCACCCAGTGCATGGTTTGTGCGCCCTGACCCTGAACTCCGCGATACGAGCCGAAGGGAAGATACTCCTCAAGACGATGGGCCCCCGAGTTGGGGATCCCCACAATGATCAGCGGCTCGATCTTGCCCGATTCCACCAGCTCCATCGCGGTCTCGTCGGCGTGCCATTCACCCGGGACACCAGGGAGCTGCTCGAAGATGTTCTGCCCATCGAACATGTACAGCACCGGGTAGGTGCGATCTGCGTTGCTCGGGTCGTCATAGCCCGGCGGTGTCCAGATCAGCAAATCGCGGGTCATCGACTCGGCGCCGCCACTCCCCCCCTGGACCTGCATGCGGTGCACATCGCCCGTCACCTGCAGCTCGTGGTAGAAGCCCGACTGGCGGACCTGCTCGGCCAGCGAGACCGGCTCACGGAAATCTGCGATCTCCAGCTCGATGATCGGGCGTTCGCCCGGGGCAAGCTTCGTCGCATCAACCATCGGCAGCGAGCGATTCGCGACCGCGTCGCCCTCGGCATCGAGCTCTTCGCGGTCCCACCCACCCTGGGTGAACTTGAACTGCACCGTGACGCCCTGCAGGTCCTCATCGATGACGATCTGCCAGCGGGTATCAGAGCGGCCCGAGAGGACATACTCAGGATCGGCGGGGTTCCAGCCATTGATGCTCGAAGCGAAGTAGATCGGATTGTCTTTATTCGCCTTGCTTGAGAGGTCCTTGACAACAAGCACGAAGCCCTGGGGCAGGGATTCGGGCTTCACCAAGTCCTGTGCCCAGCTGAGGGATCCCAGCAGACACATCTGAAGCAGAACGATGACGGTGCAGATACGCGGCCTTGCTTGCACGGCGAGACTCCATTTCGTGTGATTCATGCCCGAATGCTATCGGACGAACTCGATCGAGGTAAAGAAAAGGGCGTCCGCACGGTTGGGCACGGACGCCCGAGATTCAGTGTTCATGCCTCAGATGAGACACGATTAGCTTCGATTATGGGCACCCAGCGCTGAAGTCGCTGATGAATGCCGAGATATCGAAGAAGTTGTACATCGAGTCGCCGTTGTAGTCGCCCTCAGGTGCCATGGCCGAGAATGCACTGATGAATGCCGAAACATCGAAGAAGTTCAGCATGCCGTCACCCGTGAAGTCCGGCGGACATGTGGGCACCGATGGGTTGGACAGGTTGACGAACTGCTCGCCATCGATCGCGTTGAAGTCGAGATCGTTGGTGCCGTCGCCGTCGGCATCACGCGAGCCGACATTGTCTGCGGTGGGCAGGCCACCGAGGACCTGGTTCGAGAGGAAATCGAAGCCGCTGTTTGCGACCCAACCAGCGACCAGGATATCCTGGCTGCCGTCCCAGCCCAGCTCGTCGAGATCGAAGCACATCTCGATACCGGTGTTGACGCTCGCGGCACCCGCGGCCGACGAATCAGTCACACCGGCGACATTCGAGTTGTTGATCGCGACCTGCAGCAGCCCGTCGACCGGGTTGTTGGGATCGAGCTGCGACAGGCGGGGCCCGTAGTTGGCAAACAGGCTGCCCAGTGAGCCGTCCTGGATGTCGATGCGAGGACCGGCGAAGGGCAGGTTCGGGAAGTCGGCGATGTTGCCGCCATCGAATGAGCCGTAGTCGACGATCACACCGAAGAACGAATCGATGAGTGCCCCGTCGGTGCGCATGGTCGCCGCGTCGGCGTAGCGCTGGAGTTCACCGGTGCCGCCGTCAACACCCTGGTTGACATCGACCCAGTAGTCTGCTTCGAAACCGCTGTCGAAGGTGATGCCTGACATGTTGTTCAACGCGTTGAACGAGATGTCGACATTGTCATCACGGATCACATTCTGACCACCGGGCTGCGTATCAAAGAAGAGCGCGAGCTTGTTGAAGTTACCCTCCATGTTGCCGGCGATGAAGAGCCACAGCTTGTTGTTGGGCTCGTCGATGAAGACCCGCATGTTGTCCAGCTCTGAGCCATAGGCCCAGTCTGCATCCGGCGTGACCGGAGTCGATGCGGACGGATCACCAATCACGCCCTCGGCGTTCGAGTTGTCGTAACCGAGCGAAACACCGCCGGCCAGTGCGCCGGCGTTCGCCGCGCCGTAGCCGGCGAGCGTGCCCAGGTTATCGATCGAGCCGTTGATCCCACCGAACCATGCACGGGGAACATTGATGGTCCCACCGTCCATATCGTCGTCGGTCGCATCGACCGAGAAGACATAGTCCGCGTCAAAGCCCGAATCGAAGGCGAGTCCGGACTGGCCATCAATAATGAAGGCACCATCGCCCGAGCCGCCGTTGAGCGTGCTATCGCCGCCAGCACCGGTATCGATGTAGAGATCGAGCCCGTTGCCATTGGTTTCGAGGTTGCCCGCAACGAAGATGTAGAGGTTTGTCCCGTCCTTGGCGACATAGATGCCGTCGATCTCCGAGCCGCCGCCATTGGGGCCTTCGCCGTCAACGGTGCCGTCGGTCTCGTTGCCGAAGCCGGTGTAGTTGCCCTGGAGGAACACATTGGCGTACGAGCTGCCCGCGACGCCGCCGTCGAGCGAACCATCAACGCTGGCCGAGGTGGTCGGGACCGACGAGAGGTCGATCTCGATATGCTGGGTGGTGGTGTCGAGGGGGGCGTCACCGAAATCCTGCGCGCCGCCGAGGTTCCCCGTGTCCTGAGGCAGATCGCCGATGATCTGGTTGGACTTGAATGTACGGTCGCCCGAGTTCACCCAACCCGCGATGCGGATTGTCTCATTGCCCGAAAGCCCGAGTGAAGCGAGCGGAATGCTAATCTCGATGCCCGTGTCAACGACTTCGGGGTTGCCGAACTCGCCGCCGGTTGAGAGCCCAGCGGTGTTATCGCCAAAGGCAGTTGGGTTGTTCTGCACCCAGACATGGTCGCCATAGAATGAGCCCTCGGTGCCCGGGTCATAGACGCCGTCGAGTGTTGGTTGTGCCATCGCTGTACCTGCGATGAATGCGAGCAGGCTCGCGCTTTGAAGGGTACGGTTTTTCATGCTGATCTCCCTTTGGTTGCTCCTCGGCTCGTGCGCGTGCACAGCCGTTTGTATCCAACACACCCTGTGTGTGGGCATTTCGTACCCTCTACACATCGTGTGCTGCGATAGGGCAGAATAGCGAAACCCGTTTCGGGGTGCGAGCAAGTTCCCGAAGGAAAGCAGTTTCGCGAATGAGAAACGCCTCCAAGCCGGCCTATTCCGGTTCTCGGACCCCATCCGCATCCCCAGTTTGACAAAAAACACGCACCGACACGGGCCAGTTTCGTCTGTCAAATCGTAGTTTTCGTTCGGTTTCGTAATCACGATCCCACCCGTCGTACTCCGCTGTCGATTCAACCAACAGCTGCGTCTCCGGAGCGATTGAAAACTCGACCAACCGCCCTTGGTATGTGCGCTGAATAACCAGAGTGTGTTCGCCGCGCGAAGTGAATACCTGATCACCCAGCCGCAACACCGCGCCGATCGTTTCGTGCGAGCGGAGTCGCAGCAGTGATCCGACCGCGTCGGAAAACGCTTGTTCATCGGCGCTAAATCGACCCCAGGGGATCGGCCGCCGATTGTCCGGGTCATCTGCACCCGGCAGCGCATACTCGTCGCCGTTGTAGATCATGATCGCACCGGGGCTGGCGACCATCGCCGCGATCGCGGCATACGCCCGCATGCGGGCGCTGTCGCTCACCCGCTCATACTCGTAGCCCTCAAACCAACGCGAAGACTCGTTGTCATACCCGCGTGCCCACCGATTCTGCATCATCGATGCCAGGCGTTCGGTGTCATGCGAGGTCATCAGATTGTACTGCACCAGATCGACTTCCCGCCCATGGTGGAACACACGCCCGAGGCGGGTGGCCGCAACGGATGCGTTGTCGATCACACCAGCATCACCAATGCCGAGCCAATCGGCGATCGGATACGCGAACGGATAGTTCATCTGGGCGTCGAAGCCCTCATCGCTGAGCATGTCCTTGGCATCGCTCCAGATCTCGGCAACGATGATGGCTTCCGGGTTGATCGATTTGACCTGAGCCCGCCAATCACGCCAAAAAACAGGGCCGATCTCGGCGGCAACATCCAATCGCCAGCCATCGATCCCATCGCTGGGATCGCCATCGCCGTTGGGATCCATCCAACGCCGAGTGACCGCCATCACATGCTCCTTGGGCCCCGCGGCAAGGTCCTCGCCCACATGTCGAAACTCGGGCAGACTGCCGTTTACGCGGCTCCAACCCTGCCAACCGATGAGCCGGCCTTGGTCGTCAAATACAGTCTCAAACCAGTCAGCGAACGGTGACGCGTTGCCTCTGAGCCGCACATCGTTGAACGCGAAGTGATCAAGCCCAACATGGTTCCAGACACCATCGAGCACCACGCGCAGGCCAAGCGACTTGGCTTTGGGGAGGAAGACATCAACAAACCAGCGGTCTGCGGCGGTCCACGCCCATGTGCTTTCATCGAATGGATCCTCGCCGTCTCCCAGTGCGACATGACCCGGCCCGGGGTCTTCGTAAACGCCTGGGTGCCCGAGTGTGGGATCAATATGACGGTGATCGCTCGCGTCGTACTTGTGCAAGGATCGAGATGTAAAGACCGGACAGAGATAGATGCCCGTGAAGCCCGACGCCTTGATCTCTTCGAGCCGTTCGTACACCCCCTGCAGGTCGCCGCCATAACGACGCGCGTAGACCACATTGGCAAGTGCCCCACCGTCTCGATCAGACTGATATCCGAACTGTCTGGGCGCGATCTTGGTTCGATTCCAAGCCCGCTCGATCTCTTCAATGCTGGGCTCAGCAAAGGCCGCGGACCAATCGAGCGTGGTCAGATCCCAGCCATTGGGATTATTCTGGGCGTTCCCGTCGCGAAATCGCTCGGGAAAGACCTGATACCACACAACCCCTTTCGCCCAATCGGGGGTGGTGAATGGAGGGGCCAACTCAGGGACTGATTCTTGGTTCTCGGTGCCTGAAAGCGGTTTTGGGACGGTACACCCATAGACGACCGCCAGCGAAAGCATCGATAGGAATCCAAGAAATGTTTTTCGTCCACGAAAGTAGATTCGGTTGACATACACTGCCGTTCTCCATTACCATCGTGTCAATCAGTATCGCTATCGGGGGATCGCGACCGTGGTGAAGGTTTTCACCGCAAAGTCAAGGAACACGCATGAAACGGTATCCACTCTACACGAAGCGCGTTGGCTTCACCCTCATCGAACTCCTGGTCGTCATCGCGATCATCGCACTCCTTATTGGCATTCTGCTGCCAGCACTCAGCGGTGCACGAGACTCAGCTCAGAAACTCAAATGCCTGACCCAGGTTCGCGGAATGGGACAGGCATTTACTTTTTATGCCGATGACTCAAGGGACTGGTACCCGATCATTCCGGCCCAGCAGCCCGATTCGAGGTATCTCGATAACCAGTACACCGCTGGCGGTGTCGCGGGACTCTTCTCGACATTCCAGATCGGCGACGGCGAGGGATCCATCAATGATGACGGCACCCCGGGCAGCGTCTCGGGTGATGTCGGCTTCGTCGGCACACCCGCCGGCGGCGCAGGCGCGTACAACAATGGGAACAGCACACCATTGATGCGGGGCTATCTCGAGACCTTCGAGATCCTGACCTGCCCAACGGACAAAATCGACTACTACTGGAGCCGATTCCCAACGCCGACCAACAAGCTGATCGCCGACGCCCGGACCAGCAAGATCCCCGAACCGCCCAAGACCGAGCGGGACATCATCCACTACAACATCAGCTACCTCTATATCGCGGGGCTCAAGTCCATCGACCCATCGATCCAGTTCTCACCACCGCTCTGGGGCGACGAAACCAACACCGGCGATGTCAGCGTGAACGCCTGGTATGGCTGGGATTGGCGTGAAAACCAGCCCGGCGGGGGAAACGAGCCCAACCCGGTCAGCGAGTACGGCTTCAATCCCAAGACCGGCTACGCCAAGGACGATAACCACGGCGACGAGGGCGGAAACTTCGTCCGGGCCGACGGCAGCGCCGCGTTCATCGACACCAACCCCCAAGCCACATTCTTCATGAGCCCCGAAGATATCGAGGACGAAGACCTGCGTACAAGCAGCCTGAGCATCAACCTGATCAACCCGAACCGCAGCAACAAGGTCCAAGTGATCGACTGATCGTTTCGCAATGCTGCACGAGCGACCCTCGTGCAGTACAATGCGTGATGTGCCAGATCCCTGTACCCGCATGAGGACGAACGGTGAACAGGACCGAAACCGCTGATCAGCAACCACAGCAATCGAACAAGGCCCCGAGCGAAACTCGGGGCTCCTTTCTCGGGCGACTCTTCTCCCACCAGGAGTCCGGGCTTGTCATCGTCATCATCCTGATGATGTGCGTGCTCACCGTCTACGGGCATTTCAACCCGAGCTCTGGCAAACGCAAGATCGAACTGACACCCGATGCCCGAATCGAGTTGCTCGACGCGCAGAACAACGCGCACGAGGTCGGCACCATCGCCAAACGAAACATCGCGCAATACCGCGTCACTCAGGGCGATGATGTCAGTGACTACCCCGCATCAAGAATCGACCGCTTCGACGCCACGACCAACACGCTCTACGCAATCGACAAGCAGAACCGCTTCCTCAAGAAGAGCAACATCTCACTGGTGCTCAAGGACGCGAGTTTCTTTGCGATTATGGCCGTCGGCATGACCGGCGTCATTATCCTCGCGGGCATCGACCTCTCGGTTGGCTCGATCTACGCCTTCTCGGCCATCGTCGGCGCCATGGCACTCAGCGCCCTCCCGGAGGGCGCGGGCTGGTACATCTCGCTGCCCGTTGGCATGCTCACCTGCATGACCGTCGGGACATTGTGTGGCTTGGCAAACGGCTCGATGAGCGTTGGCCTCGGGGTGCACCCATTCGTCATCACACTCGGGATGATGGCCGTCTTACGGGGGCTCACCATCGTGATCCCACAGCAGATCTTCAATACACAATCGATCGGTGGCTTCCCCGACAGCATCATGACGGGCACCATCAAAGCCGAACTCTTCGGCGTGCACCCGGTCCCGGTCTTCGTGATGATCCTCGTCGCGATCATCGGCTGGTTCGTGCTCTCGCGCACGGTCTTCGGGCGACGCATCTACGCCATCGGTGGCAATGAGACCGCCGCACAGTACGCGGGCATCCCCGTCGGGCGAGTCAAGATCCTCGTCTACACCATCACCGGCACGCTCTGCGGGCTCAGCGCCTGCCTCTACCTGGGCTACTTCGGCGCAGGCGAGACCAACGCGGGCAATGCCTACGAGCTGCAGGTCATCGCGGCGACCGTCATCGGTGGCGCTTCGCTCATGGGCGGGCGGGGCACGGCCATCGGCGCGGTGCTCGGGGCCATCATTATCCAGCTCATCAACAACGCCATGGTCATCTTCGAGATCGACCAGAGTTACAATCAGATCGTCATGGGCGCGGCCATCATCA
This sequence comes from Phycisphaerales bacterium UBA3190, assembly GCA_002364005.1. Lineage (GTDB taxonomy): Bacteria > Planctomycetota > Phycisphaerae > Phycisphaerales > UBA1924 > UBA1924. Next base: position 85,123 of record DEXG01000003.1, on the reverse strand, counting down.
TCGCCGTCGTCATCGACCAGACCAAACAACGAGTCCAAGCCCGCAGAGGCTAAACACCACAGGAGCTTCACCATGACCACCAGACGCGCATGGCTCATCACTTCCGCATCAATCTCAATCAGCGCCATGCTCCTCAGCGCCTGCTCGCAGAGCGGCAGCGAGGGCGAGACGAGCTCAAGCGATGCCGCTCCGGCAGCCGCTGACACCGTGTACCGCATCGGCGTCATCGCCAAGAGCAACAGCAACCCTCCGTTCCAGGCCGCCAAGAAGGGCGCCATCGACGCCGCAGCACGCCTGAGCGATGAGATGGACGGCGTGCAGGTCGAGATCCTCTGGCAGACCCCACCCCAAGAAGACGCGCAGGTCCAGGCCCAGTATGTCGAGCAGCTCGTCGCATCGGGTGTTGACGGCATCGCCATCTCCTGCACCGACGCCAACCTGCTCACCGGTGCCCTCAAGGCAGCCGTCGACAACGGCGTGGTCATCGTGACCTTCGACTCGGACGCACCCGAATCGGGTCGCATGGCCTACTACGGCGTGGACGACAAGGAAGCCGGCAAGGAAGTCATGCGTCACCTCGCTGAGCAGATGGGCGAGCAGGGCAAAGTCGCAATCCTCACCGGCAACCCGGCCGCGGTAAACCTTCAGGCGCGCGTTGATGGCGTGAAGGAACAAGCAGGTGAGTACGAAGGCATTGGCGAGCCCACCGTCTATTCGTTCATGCCCGAAACCGCGACCGAGGCCGCTGCAAAGATGCAGCAGGTCCAGAGCGCCAACCCCGACATCACAGGCTGGGCCCTCGTCGGTGGCTGGCCGCTCTACACCGACAACGCACTCGACGGCATCTACGAGAACGCCAAGGTCGTCTCCATGGACCCCCTCCCACTCCCACTTGAGTATGTCAAGAAGGGACAGGTCCAGGTCCTCGTCGGTCAGCCCTACTACGGCTGGGGCGAGAAGTCCGTCGAGATGATCATCAACAAACTCGAGTACAACCGCACGCCCGAGAGCGAACTCATCTTCGCCGACTTCGACATCGTCACCGAAGAGAATGTCGAGGAGTACGGCGAGAACTGGAAGAAATGGCTCGGTGAGGGATAACCCGGACCAATCCAAACCGGTCCTCACAGCGACCGGGATCAGCAAGGCGTTTGGGATCACCCAGGCGCTGAGCGATGTCAGCGTGTCTTTCCTGCCGGGTGAAGTCCACGCCCTGATGGGTGAGAACGGCGCGGGCAAGTCCACGCTGGGCAAGGTCATCGCGGGGTTGCACAAGCAGGACACCGGGACGGTGACACTCAAGGATCGTGAGCTGATCCCCGGATCGCTCGACGACGCGTTCGCCGCGGGCGTGCGCATCGTGCACCAGGAGCTGGCCCAGTGCCCGAACCTCTCGATCGCCGAGAACCTCTGCCTGCACGACATCCCCAAGAAGGGCATCTCGGTCGACTTCGACGAGATGCGACGCCGGGCCGAGTCGCTGGTCCACCAGCTCGATCCGAACATCGATGTCACCCAGCCGCTGGGCCGTCTGTCACCCGGGCGCCGACAGATCTGCCAGATCGCCGCGTCGCTCGACAAGGACGATCAGGGCAACAACGCCGCCAAGGTCATCGTATTCGATGAGCCCACCTCGTCACTCTCCCTCACCGAGGCGAGCACGCTCATGGGCATCACCCGCGACCTTGCGGCACGCGGGCTGACGATCATCTATGTCTCGCACCGCATGAGCGAGATCTTCACCTGCTGCGATCGGGTCACCGTCCTGCGTGATGGCAAGTATGTCGCGACCAGCGTCGTCAAGGACATCGACGAACCCACACTCGTCGAGCAGATGATCGGTCGACGCATCAGCACGCCCGGCGCCAAGCACGAGCAATCAGGCGAGGGCGTTGAGGCCGACGCGATCGAATCACTCGTCGGCCAGAGCAATAGCCAAGAGCCCCACTACGACCAACCGCCGCGTCTGATCCTCAGCGATGTCTGTTCCCCGGGCAAGCTCCACAACATCTCGCTCAAGCTCTACCCGGGCGAGATCCTCGGCGTCGGCGGGCTCGTGGGCGCAGGACGCTCGGAACTCTTCGACGCGATCTTCGGCATCGACAAGCGCGTCACCGGCTCGATCAATGTCGACGGCGACGAGATCGCCGGCAAGGGCACCAAGGCCGCCATCGAGGCGGGTGTCGGACTGGGCTATGTCCCCGAGGACCGACGCAACCAGGGGCTCTTCTTCAACCTTGGCATCGACGAGAACATCCTTGCGCCGATCATGCCCGACATCTGCGGCTCATTCGGCATGCGACGCCTCGAAGACGAGCTTGCACGCGTGCAGTCACGCGTTGATAAGTTCCAGATCAAAACCGCCTCGCTCCGCGAAACCCGCCCGAACGAACTCTCCGGCGGCAACCAGCAGAAGCTCCTGATCGCCCGTTGGATGAGCGAGCGCACCAAAGTGCTGCTGCTCGACGAACCCACCCGGGGCATCGATGTCGGCACCAAGGCGGAGATCTACAAGCTGATCAACGAAGCCGCCGACCAGGGGCTCGCCATCCTGCTCGTCTCGTCAGAGATGCCCGAGCTGCTCGCCCTCTCGGACCGAGTTCTCGTCATGGGCGAGGGCGTGATCAAAGGCGAACTCCGCGGCGATCAGATGACGCAGACGAACATCCTGACGCTGGCGACCGATGAGTCCGCCTCAGCGACAATCGCTCACTGAATCACACGCACCTTGACCCGACGATCAGGCGCCGTCATCTTGCCCTGTTGATCGACCACCTCGACCTGCACCTTGTTGCCATCGCGTGTCGCCTTGAATGTGGTCAGCAGGTATTCACCCAGCATGTACTCCATCCCGTCGCCGGCGTCCTCATAGAGTGTGCCGGTTGCTTCGCCGTTGGCATCGAGATGGACCAGCAGCGTGATCTCGTCACGCTGATCGGGGCGATCGCCGAAGTACTGGGTCACGGGTGCGGTCACGATGATCGAACCGGGCTTGATGTAGAGGTCGGGCAGGTCACTGTCCTTCGAATCGCGTCCGCCGTCGAAGCTCTCGAAGTCAAACTTCGCCCACGCAACGCCGTCGATGGGCTTGGGAAGCACCGAAACACGATCGGCCTCGGGTGTGGCCTTGGCCACCACCAGCAGCGAATCGCCCAGCAGGAACGAGTCGTCCTCACTCCGCAGCGCCAGGTCGCTCGGGTCAGCAAAGAAGGTCGGCATCGCAATCGGTGTGCCGTGGGTCGCCGATTCATGGAACAGCGTGTAGATATAGGGCAGCAGTCGGTAACGACGCTCAAGAGCCCGTCGGCAGGTCGCCTCGACCTCGGGCGTGAACGACCACGGCTCCTTGTCGATGTTGCCCTTGGCGGTGTGCCCACGAGCAAATGGGAACAAGGTGCCGAAGCCCATCCAACGCGCGAACAGCTCGCCGTCGCCGTTGTACGCGAAGCCGCCGATGTCCGGTCCTGCGAAGGGCTGACCCGAGAGCCCCAGGTTGATGGTCATGGGGATGGACATATCGAGGTGTTCCCAGGTTGCTGAGTTATCACCGGTCCATGTCGCGCCGTAACGGTGACCGCCGAGGTAGTTGGCGCGTGAGAGCACGAAGGGACGCTTGCCCGGGTTGGCGTCCATAACACCCTCGCGGGTGGCGCGGATCATCTGCATGCCGTAGACATTGTGATACCGACCGTGATTCCCCTCGCCGCCCAGCTCGGGGTCGGCGTGGTGGATGTTGTCCTCAGGCATGGTCTTGGACTCGACATTGAACACAGCAGGTTCGTTCATGTCGTTCCACACGCCGTCGATGTCGTAGGCCATGAACTCCTCATAGAGCCCGGCCCACCATTCGCGGACTTCTTTGTTCAGATAGTCGGGGAAGACACACACGCCGGGCCAGACCTCGCCGGTGAAGGTGCTGCCCTGGGCGTTCTTGACCCAGACATCGTGCTCGGTGCCCGAGTCGTAGACGAAGTAGCCGTCTTCCTTCTTGACGCCCGGATCGATCATCCAGACATTGCTGAAACCGATCGAATCGAGGTACTGATTGAGTGCCTTGGGATCGGAGAACTGCTCGTCGTCGAAGGTGAAGACGCGGTACGCGTCCATGTAATCGATGTCCATCCAGATGACATCGGCGGGCAGCTGCTTGGCCCGGAAGGTCTCGGCGACCTCGCGTACGCGTGAATCAGGGTTGTACGAGTAGCGGCACTGGTGGTAGCCGATGGCCCAGCGCGGGGGCATCGCGATGGTGCCCGTCAGCTCCGCAAGCCCCTGCATCACCGCCTGGGGCGATTCACGATCGATCACGATCACGGGGAACTGGTAGGCCACGCCTTTGAAGGTGATGCCATCACGCAGGTCGATCTCGCACCGCTCGGTGGTATCGGCAAGCACGCCGAAGGCGGTGCCGTCCTCACGCACCGCCAGCACCCACGGCTGGGAGGTGTACAGGTTCTTGGCATCGAGCCCGTAGCCAAACGCGTCGAGGTTCCAAGTCTCCGTCACGAACCCATTGCGGAGCAGCGGCCCAGCGACCTGACCGGTGCCATAGAGACTCGTGCCGTCCTCGATGCTGATCGAAGCGATATAGCGACCATCCCGGCCCTGGACGAACTCGGGTGTCAGCGGGTGGGCGTCCGGATCGATGTCCCCGATTGATTCAAACTGGCGCACCATCGCGATTGATGGGCGACGCTCGAGCCGCGTTGCGTGTGAGGCATCGAATCGGACGATGCCCTCACCGATGACTTCTGCGACCTGTGCATGCGTCACGCTTGGTACGGCACAGACGATGGTCGTGCAGATCAGGATCGAGCTGAGGGTCTTGAGCATCGGGCTCTCCAGGGCTTTGAGGCGGTCGAGGACCTCGAACGGATGTTTACGAAAGTGCGTTGGCCTTGTTACAGGACTTTACCAGAACTACACCCCAAAAGAGGCGATAATCCATCGGAATCCCACGAAAGCGTGTTCATATTTCACGCGGATTCGGCGATAATGGTAGCACCGAACCGGTATGAACTGTGCACCTTCCCCCCAGCCAACAGACTGACTGGAATCTACCAATGAACACCAAGCTCCATGCATTACCACTGCGTCCCGCCCTGATCGCCTGCTCCACCCTGATCGGTCTGGCGGGTGGCGTCGCCCAAGGACAGACCTCCCAGAACTACCTGCAATGGTTTGAGACCGAGTGGGACGACATCGAGCGACGCGTCCCCGACTTCTTCCTCGCGGGCTACGACGCTGTCTGGCTCCCTCCGGTCTCCGTCTCATCCTTCCACAGCCCGGGCTACGACCCGTTCAACCGCTTCGACCTCGGGCAGCCCCCGCTGCTGAGCTTCTCCTCATCCCGTGCCCGCACGACCTACGGCACCGAGGCCACCTTCAAGGCCATGATCGACGAGCTGCACATCGCCAATGGCGAAGTCTACATCGACGCGATCTTCAACCACAACGGCGGTCGCACCGAGTCCGACGCCTTCCTGGCCCAGGGCGGCTACCCGGGGTTCTGGATCCCCCGCGAGGACCCACCACGCGACAAGCAGCCCACCGATGACTGGGGTGACTTCCACAACGGCGTGGCGTCCGGGTACCTCCAGTCCGAGGACCCGGGCGGTGCACGCTACGACCTGCACAATGGCGACCTCGTGGCCCTCGTGGACATCGCCCAAGAGAGCAACAACACCTTCATCCGCCAGCCCGTGGAAGAGGGCAACCCGCTCAACATCCCCGCCGGAACCATCTGGAATAAGCCCGATCCGAACAACGCACGCTTCTACCCGGACCAGGTCCTCTCCCCGAACATCGTCAGCAACCCCGGCACCTCACGGAACCCGGGCGCAACCAGTTTCACCCGCTACCCGTACAACACCAGTAACCCGTTGGCGGGTGACCCTGTCGCGGACAACGGCACCGGGATGCTCATGCGCTGGGCCCAGTGGATGGTCGAAGTGCAGGGCGTGGACGGGTTCCGGCTCGATGCGCACAAGCATGTGCCATCGTGGTTCTGGGACGGGTTCTTTGACAGTGCCGTGCACATGACCCGCACCTCGCCCGCGACGGGCAACAAGGTCAACCCATTCAGCTTCGGCGAGAATGTCACGGGCAACTTCGACATCCTCAACAACCAGATCCGAAAGGACTCGTTCGCCAATCGCGACGCCCTCGACCTGCAGGGTGCCGCCCGATTGCGTGACCTGCTCAACGCGGGTGGCTTCGGCTCATGGGCGAACATCAACGCCAGCACCGATTCGGGCCATCTCGACTTCGCAGACGACGGCATCATCAACGGCTCCATGGGCGTCAACCATGTCTTCTCCCATGACAACGGGACGGCCGGCACCGGCTCGTCCATGCCCCCACTCCCCACCGCCCGTCAGCAGGGCTACCAGATGCTCGCCTACACGCTGATGCGACCGGGACGCTCGATCGTCTACCACAACGGTCGACAAATCCCCCGAACCGGCGGGTTCTACCCGCGCGAGGGGAACCCCTCGGCATTGGGCTGGGATCCGGCAACCCAGACGATCGACGAGACCATCACCACCCTGATGCATCTTCGCAACCAAGTCGGCTACGGGCAGTACTTCCAGCTCAATACCAACATCAGCGATGTGCTCGTCTACGAGCGTGCGTTGAACAACCAAGCAAACTGCCTCGTTGCGGTCAACGACCGCTTCGATTCGGGGACACTGAATGTCACGGTCAGCACCTCATATCCACAGGGGACACGCCTGCACGAGATGACAGGCAATGCCGCCGATCCGGCCATCGACCCGAGCGACGCGATCCCCGAGACCATCGTGGTCGGTGCGGGCGGCTCGGTCACGCTGACCGTGCCCAACAACACCACCGGCTCCTCCGAGCACGGCAAGGGCTACCTCATCTATGCCGAATCACTCCCGGAAGCCGAGGTCACCTTCATCGGCGCCGACGGCACCATCGACCCCGATCCGGCCAGCTTCCCCGACTTCATCCAGCGCCTCAGCACCGCCACAGTCATTACCGACGATTCGTTCGAGATCCGGCTCGAAACGACAGCGGGCGACCCGCTGGACCCGAACACCGATGACAACGCACTCTTCGCGTTCGACCAGCGCAACAAAGACTACAACGGCAACGGCACGCCCGACATCCCCACGACCTCATCGGTCATCGGCGGCTACGAAGAGTTCACCACCCTCAAGTCCCCCCTCTACGACTCGGGCAACTCGTTCGGGCTCTACCGACAGGAGATCGACGCCACGCAGATGAGCGAGGGATTCCACTACCTCAGCGTGATCGCCTTCCGCCACCGCCCATCGGGGACCACACCGATCTTCCGGGAAGTCCGCAAGGTGGTGTACATCGACCGTGAGCCGCCGGCCATCGAGTTGGAGCAGGCCGGGCTGGTGACCGACGATGACCGCCCTGAGTTCGTGGTCAACGCGCTCGATCGCACAACCCGCTCGGTGTACATGTTCCTGAACCTCCAAGCCGGTGAGGACCCGCTGAGCATGCTCACCACCCTCAACCAGGCCACGCCCTACGACCGCTACACATATACCAAGAGCTTCGACAGCGTCCTCCAACCCGGTGCCAATACCGTGACGGTCGTGGCCGTCGAAGACTCGGGCAATACCAATGTGCTCACCGAGACGGTCACCCTTGGCACCTCCTGCCCGGCTGATTTCACCAACGACGGGATGCTGAACTTCTTCGATGTCAGCGCCTTCCTCAGCGCCTTCTCGACGCAGGACGCCAGCGCTGATCTCAACGGCGACGGGCAGTACAACTTCTTCGATGTCAGTGCCTTCCTGAGTGCCTTCAGCGCCGGCTGCCCCTGACCGAACCGGTTGAACCCACACATGAAAACACCCCGCGATTCGCGGGGTGTTTTTCTGGATTGGATGATCGGGCTGGATGCTCAGTAGACGCCCTCGTCGCCGCCGGTGATCTGCTCTGGCTTGGTTTTGACCAAGCCGAACCAGATCAGATAAAAGAGCGGGATGCCAAAGCCAAACACGATCAGGATCACGAGCCCGATCAGCTCCCCGGCTGCGGCGGCCGGGTTCTGGGCCGGGTCGAAGCCCTGCGCCATCTCGCTGTTGGGGAACTCTTTGGCCCACTGAGCGTTCAGCTCGTTCTTGTGCATCTGATTCATGTAGGACCACAGCGACATGGGGATCGCGGCCAGCCCGTAGACCAGGTGCATCACCCGGGTCACGGGGCGGTGGGAAACACAGGCGATGCCCGCAAAGAGCAGCAGCAGCGCAAAGAGAAAACCGAGCCCTGCGATCGCGTAATCAGCCGGCTTGGAGACGAGCCCGTACGGGACCGGCTCCCCTTCCTGCAGCCCCATGGACATCAGTGAGCTGGCGAATGGAAGGAACAGCAGGCCGATCCCGCCGCAGGCCAGGCCGATGGATGCCCACACGATGGAGATGATCCCAATGACCTTGGGCCACCTGGGACGCAGAACCACCTCAGCGGTCTCCCACTGCTCAACTTCAACTGTCTCTTGTTCGAATTCCTGCTCGCTCATGGTGTACCCCTAGTGCGTGTGTATTGGGAGTATACCAGAGCGATTTACACCCGCTGAAGGAAGCGGATGTCGTTTTCGAAGAGCATGCGGATATCGGGGATCCCGTACTTGCCCATGGCGATGCGTTCGATGCCGAAGCCGAAGGCAAATCCGGTGTACTCTTCGGGGTTGATCCCGCAGGCCCGGAGCACATTGGGGTCAACCATGCCGCAGCCGCCCAGTTCGATCCAGCTCGGGTCGGTGCCGGGCTTGAGGGCGATCATCATGTCGAACTCGGCGCTGGGCTCGGTGAAGGGGAAGAAGCTGGGACGGAGGCGCACATCGGCATCCTCGCCAAAGTACGCGCGGGCGAACTGGAGCAGGGTGCTCATCAGGTCGCTCATCGAGACGCCCTTGTCGATGTAAAGCCCCTCGATCTGGTGGAACATAAAGCTGTGCGTCGCGTCGACCGTGTCGGGGCGGTAGACACGCCCGGGTGAGACGATCTTGATTGGTGGGCCCGAACCCTCCGCGACCGCCTTCTCCATCGTCCGGATCTGCACCGTCGAAGTCTGGCTCCGCAGCATGCGCGGCGTATCGACCTCGTTGGGGTTATCGACATAGAAGTTATCGATCGGGTCACGCGCGGGGTGGGCGTCGGGGATGTTGAGCTTGACGAAGTTGTGCTCGTCGTCCTCAAGCTCCGGGCCCTGGGCAACCTCAAAGCCCAAGCGGGCGAAGATCTCGACCAGCTCACCACGCACACGGGTGATGATGTGCTCCTTGCCCACGCTGTGGGTATCGATCACCCCGGGCTCGGTCAGGTCCAACGCGGGGCCGGTCGAACCGGAGCCGCCGCCTGATCCCAGGTCGGACTGCTTGGCCTTGAACCCGTTCTCGAGCGAGGTCTTGACCTCATTGAGTCGTTTACCGATCGCGGCTTTCTGGTCCTTGGGTACATCCTTCATCATGGGCATCACGCCCCGGATCTTGCCCTTGGTCCCGATGTACTCGATGCGCCACGCCTCGAGCGTTTCGGCATCGTTCACCCGTGTCAGCGCGTCGAGCGCGTTGGTTTCGATCTCGTTCAGTGCGTCAAGCATGCTCATGGTCGATCGTAGTCTCACTATGCACGATTCGTGCGTTGGGGCTGGTCAAGAAAAAACCCCGCTCGGTTGAGCGGGGTCGTGGAGTCGAATCATGGGGCGTGATTACTCGTCGCCCTTGGCTTCTTCGCCTGCGTCCGTGCTGGCCTCTGCGGTCGCCGCGGGGGCTTCCTGCTTGGCGGTCTCCTTGCGGAGCTTGGCAGCGAACGCGGTGCGCTTGTCGGCCTGACGGCGACGACCCGATGGGTGCCCACCGATCTCGGGGCCCTCTTCGTTGCCGACGAACTGGATCACGCAGATCTCAGCCGCGTCGCCCAGACGGTGACGCCCGAGCTTGACGATGCGGGTGTAACCACCGGCACGGTCCTCGAAGCGTGGTGCGACATTCTCGAAGATGTGACGCACGAGCTTGGGGGCCTTACGCAGCTCGCCGTAGCGGTTGCGCTCGATCTCCTCGATATCGGGGATATCGAAGAAGCCCTCGACGAAGTCGCGCTGTTCTTCAACAGATTCGCGTTCCTCGTCGGTCGCGTTCTTGGCGATGTACGACCAGGCGAAGGCGTTGCGATCACGCCCGAGCATCGAGACGACCTGACGGCGGGCGTGCAAGTCACCCCGCTTGGCCTTGGTCACGATCTTCTCAACGAACGGCTGCAAGGCCTTGGCCTTGGGCACGGTCGTGGTGATCTGGCCGTGCTCAAAGAGACTGGCCGCCATGTTGCGCAGCATCGCCTGACGATGAGCCGCGGTTCTTCCCAACTTAAAGCCGGCTTTTCTGTGACGCATGGCTTTATCCCTTCGATTCTGACGCGCTCACCGCGTCGCTATTCAAACCGGGCAGAGCGTGCCCGTCGCTTCTTCAGTTCACGCCCGCGGCGTTGTAGCCCTCGGGCAGTTCCATACCAAGGTCGAGCTCGATGTCGAGCAGCTTCCGCTTGACCTCACGCAGCGAGGTGCGACCGAACGAACGCAGCTTGAGCAGTTCCTGCTCGGTCTTGGTGACCAGCTGTGCGACCGTGTCGATCCGTGCTGATTCGAGGCAGTTGCTCGCACGCACCGAAAGATCGAGTTGTTCGATCGGCATGTTGAGCTTGCGGATCAGTTCCTCGTCGACGCCAGCGGCTGCCGCGGCGTTCTCCGAGACCCGCTCTTCACCCAGATCAAAGTACTGGATGAACGGGTTGAGGTGCTTACGCAGGATCTTGGCGGCTTCGACCATGGCCATCTCTGGGTTGGTCGTGCCGTCGGTCCAGATCTCGATCGTGAGCTTGTCGTAGTTGGTCTTCATACCGACGCGGGTATCTTCGACCGAGTAACGCACGCGCTGCACGGGTGAGTAGATGGCATCGACCGGGATGAGCCCGATCTCCTGCTCGTCGTTGCGGCCGTACTGCTCGGAAGCGGGGACATAGCCACGCCCCTTGCCGACATGGATCTCCATCTCGAATGGGATCTCTTCGGTCAGGGTCGCGATGACCAGGTCCTTGTTGACGATGGTGACATTGGTGTCGGCCTCGATGAGGTCGGCGGTCACCTCGCCCGGGCCCTGAGCCGCGAGCTTCATCACGCGGGGTTCATCACCCTCGAGCTTGACGATGAGGTTCTTGATGTTCAGGACGATGTCGGTGGTATCTTCCAGCACGCCGGGCATGCTGGTGAACTCGTGCTCGACACCCTTGATCTTGATGGCCGTAACGGATGCACCCTCGAGCGACGAGAGCAGGATCCGCCGCAGCGAGTTGCCAACGGTCGTACCCATGCCGCGTTCAAACGGCTCCACGGTAAAGCGACCGAAGGTGTCTGCGGTGAACTTGGGGTCGGCGACGACCTTGGACGGCAGTTCTAATCCACGCCAGCGTACACGCATGTCGTTGATCTCCTCAGCAAGTGGTGGTTCTCTTGAACCGACTCAACGCTCGATCTTGGCTCACAGGTCCGACGCGCTTGCTGCCCGCGTCGTCCTTTCTTTCCATGCCGAGCACGAAAAACACCCATGCGTCTTTCAACGCGTGGGTGTGAATGATTCATATCAGACGCGACGCTTCTTGGGCGGGCGGCAGCCGTTGTGCGGGACCGGGGTGTGGTCCTCGATAGCGGTGACGCGGAGCCCGGTCGAAGCAAGGCCCGAGACGGCGTTCTCACGACCGGCGCCGGCGCCGGTGATCTTGACCTCGATCTCGTTCATCCCCATCTTGCGGACCTTCTGGCCACACTGCTCACCCGCACGGGTCGCAGCGAAGGGAGTCGACTTGCGAGCGCCCTTGAAGCCGATGGTGCCGGCCGAGTCCCAGGCGAGTGTCTCGCCGTTGGTATCGGTGACGGTGATGATGGTGTTGTTGTGGGTTGCCTTGATGTGGGCCACGCCGCGTACAACGCCCTTGCGTACTTTCTTTGTCTTCTTCGCCATTGAATCTCGCTCCTGGCGGTTCCATATCCCGTTGCCTTCTGGGCAGCGGGCTGGAACCTTGCGATGCTTGGTTTATTGAAATGTCGCGCGACGCCAACACATGTCGGCGAAGCACACAGGGCCAGCGGAGGTCGCTTAGCCCTTCACGCCCTTCTTGCCTGCCACGGTCTTGGCGCGCCCCTTACGGGTGCGAGCGTTACAGCGGGTGCGTTGGCCACGGGTGGGAAGACCAGCGCGATGGCGGTCACCACGGTACGAGCGGATCTCACGCAGACGCTGGATGTTCTGCTGCACCTGACGACGGAGGGCACCCTCTACGAGGAAGCCGTTGTCGATGATGGTGTTGAGCTGCGAGACATCGGTTTCTGAAAGCTCGTTGGCACGAGTGTCAGGACTGATCTTCGCCTCAGCAAGAATGTCCGCTGCGTACTTGGGGCCAACCCCATGAATGTACTGCAGTGAATAGTAAACCTTCTTGCGCTCTGGGATGTCGACACCTGCAATACGGGGCACTGCTTCGCTCCTGTCACCGGCTCACGCCGGAAAGACCATGCGTGCGATCACCGCACGCTCGTATGTTCGTTATGACCGATCCGATTCTCAGCCCTGGCGCTGCTTGAATCGGGGGTTCTTCTTGTTAATCACATAGACCTTGCCCTTGCGGCGCACGATCTGACAGTCCTTGGACCGACGCTTGACACTCGACTGAACCTTCATGACTGTTCTCCTGTCGCACCTGCGACACGCTCGACCGAGTAATCCCGGCAGTCCTGACTCGAATCACCGCTTCCCCGTAAGGGAAAGCCGGGCGAAGACTATAGGCCCGCGACCCGAAAATATCTTGTCTCCATCTGCCCCAAAGTCTTCAGAGCAGTGAATTTTCATCCACAAGGCGTCCAAACCGCCCCCAAACACCGAGCCTGGGTCAGTTGTCCGCCGAGTTGCCCAGGAACCCCTCGTAGTTCCGCATCAGCAGGTTCGCCTCAACGCGTTGCAAGAAGTCCAAGGCCACCGACACCACGATCAGGAGCCCCGTGCCACCCAGGAACTGGGCGACGGCGAAGTCGATCCCCAGTTTCGAGCTGGCCACCATCGGGAGCACCGCGATCACCGACAGGAACGCCGCACCGACATAGGTGATGCGTTCCATCACCGCTTCGAGATATTCAGCCGTTCTCGGCCCTGGGCGGAGCCCGGGGATGAACGAACCGTGGTCACGAAGCTGCTTACTCATCTCTTCAGGGTTGAACTGGACCGTGATCCAGAAGTAGCTGAAGAAGTAGACCATGATGATGTACAACACCAGGTACGGGAACTCGCCCGTCTGGAAGTTTGTGTTCAGCCAGTTGATGGTATCGAAGTAGAACCCCTGGTTGTTCCCAGCCCCCTGGGCCATGTCGACCAGGTAGCTGAACACCACGCTTGGGAAGATCATCAGCGAGCTGGCGAAGATGATGGGCATCACGCCGCCGTGGTTCACGCGCAGGGGGAGGTAGCTCTTCTGACCACCGAACACTCGCTTGCCGCGTGAGTGCTTTGCCTGCTGCACGGGGATCCGCCTCTGGGCAACCGTCAGCAGCACCGAACCGGCCACAACCATGACGAACAGAGAGACGAGAACAATCAGGCCCATCCAGCCCATCTTGTTGGGATCGCTGGGATCAAAGCCCGTGTAGAGACTGATCATGGCGTTGGGCATCCCGGTCAGAATACCGGCCATGATGATCAGCGAGACGCCGTTGCCGATACCGAAGCGGTCGATCTGCTCGCCGAGCCACATGAGGAAGACGGTACCCGCGGTCAGCGCGGTGATGGCCATGACCCACCAGAGCGGGTTGGTCGCCCACTGCTGGTAGACAAGTCCTGATTTGGTGATGAACGAGAGCCACCCCACCGCCTGCACGATACAGAGCCCCACCGTTGCGTAACGGGTCCACTCTTGAATCTTGGCGAACCCGGTCGGGCCCTCGTCTTTGAGCTTCTTGAGTTGTGGCGATACCGTCTGGAAGAGCTGGAAGATAATCGCCGCGGTAATGTAGGGCATGATGCCCAAGCCGAAGATCGTCGATTGCCCGAACGAACCGCCCGAGAAGATCGCGACATACTGCATGACCTTACCGGCGGCCCCGCCCTGGGCCTGCTGGGCCTGGAAGAACTGGGTCAGCGCGCTCTGGTCTACGCCGGGCACAGGGATCCAGAACCCGATGCGATAGACCGCGAGCATACCGATGGTGAACAGGATTTTGTTCCTGAGCTCATCGATCCGGAACACATTGATGATGGTCTTGATCAGCATGCTGTCTTGACTCCGGTTCGTCGTGTCGATCTTGGTCCTGGCATCATCAGGCGATCTGTATCATGAAAAACGCCGTGACCGATACCTTGCTGGGATCGTAGGCCCCGCCTGCAAGCGATCGGTCACGGCGTCGAGATTCACATTGCATACCTGCTCACTCGGGCCTGCTCACTCGGGGATGGGCTCGTGCCCATACCCACTCAGCTCTTCTTGAGGACCTCGCCGCGGGCGAATGCCTCGGAGCGCTTACGGTGCCACTCCTGGTTCTTGAGCTTCTTGGTCAGGTTCTTCGGTGTGCGATCGTCCGAGTTGCGGTCGATGCCACGCACCTTGTCGCGACGGGTACCGGTTTCGGTAACGCTGCCGCCCGCATCGGTGATGAGCTTGCGTGCCGAGTCGGTGACCCGGTTTGCGGTGACATCGAGCTTCACGCCCAGCTTGTCACTGCCATCTTCAAGACCGCCGAGGATCTTGAGGTCACGCGAGGTGTCGCGAACCAGGCCGGCCTTGACCAATGCTTCCTGGTTCACTTCGCCGCCGTTCTTGAACGCTTCGTGCGAAGCGATGGCGCCGAGGTTGACGATCCAGAACTGGGTCTTGAACTTGGAGTTGGTGAAACCGAACTTCGGCATGCGGCGGAAGAACGGCATCTGACCACCCTCGAACTGGTAGAGGGTTGAGTGGCCACGACGCGCACCGGCACCCTTCTGGCCACGCCCTGAGGTCTTGCCGTTGCCTGAGCCAACGCCTCGACCGATGCGCTTGCGCTGCTTGTACTTGCCCGCCATCGCGGTTACTTCATGGATCATCATGGCCGGTTACTCCGGTGAAAGTGTGCTTCTGTGATTGATCAGCTCTCGCTCGACGGCTTGTCGGCGGAACCCTCAGTTGGTGCGGGCGCTTCTGCTGCTGCTGCGGGTGCCGCTGCCGGTGCTGGTGCACCGCGATCCCCACCGCGTCCGCCTCCGCCACCGCGACCACCACGGCCGCCTCGTCCACCGCCACGGCCGCCTCGGCCGCCACGGTCCTGACCGATGGTGTTGACCGGTGCTGCCATCTTGACGGTGTTCTCGTTCACGACGGGCATGAACTTGCTGCCGCGCTCGATGCGTTCTTCGATATCTGAAGTGGTGATCTCGACGCCACGCAGCTCCGCGATCTGTTCGCGGGTGCGGAGCTTGCTGAGCCCATCAAGGCATGCCTTGACGGTGTTAAGCTTGCTCGTCGAGCCGGTGCACTTGGTCAGACAGTCCGAGATGCCCGCGATCTCCATGACCGCACGGACGGTGCCGCCTGCAACAACACCGGTACCGGGTGAAGCGGGCATGAGCCGAACCTTGCTTGCACAAGCGGTGCCCTCGATTTCATGAGGCAGCGTTGTGCCGGCCATGGGAATCTTGATGAGCGACTGGCGTGCGTGCTTCTGAGCCTTCTCGATGGCGGTCGGGACTTCGGGCGACTTTGCGTAGCCGTAGCCGACCTTGCCGCGTCGATCACCGACAACGACCAGGGCGCCAAAGCTGAAGCGGCGACCGCCCTTGACCGTCGCAGCCGTGCGGTAGATACCGACGGTGTGCGACTCGAGATTCGTGCTTTCGTCGAGGATTTCAGCCATAGTTGCTGTCTCTTTCAGATTCGTTCAGTTAGAACTTCAGACCGCCGTCGCGGGCCGCGTCGGCGAAGGCCTTGACTCGGCCGTGATACTTGAAACCACCGCGATCGAACACCACATCGGTGATCCCCGCGTCTTTCGCACGCTCGGCTAGGAGGATGCCTGCCGACTTGGCCGCATCGCAGTTGCCCGAGGTGCCCTCAATCTTCACACCCTTGTCGCGGGTCGAAGCGCTGATGAGTGTCTTGCCGGCCAGGTCATCGATGACCTGGGCGTAGACATGGTTCAGCGACCGATAGACCGCAAGGCGGGGACGCTCGGGCGTGCCCGAAACACGCTTACGAATGCCTGTACGACGACGGGATCGGCGAGCGTCTTTTAGCTTGTTCTTGTTCATCTCATTGACCTCGTTCGAGCTGGGTGTTCCCCGCTCGCTCAGTACTCATTCACTTACTTACCGAACGCCTTACCCTGCTTGCGTGCAATGACCTCGTCGAGGTACTTGATGCCCTTGCCGTTGTACGGCTCTGGCTTACGCTTGGCACGGGTTGAAGCCGCAAAGTGCCCCACCGCTTGCTTGTCCGGACCGCTCACGGTGATGATCTGCTTGTCAGCAGTGACATTCAGCCCAGCGGGGATCGGCATCTCGATGGTGTTGGCATAACCGACCTTCATCGCAAGCTTGTTGCCGTTGACCGTCGCGGTCCAACCAACGCCGACCACCTGGAGCTTCTTCTCGTAGCCGTCGGTGACGCCCTTGATCATGTTGTCGATCAGTGAGCGGGTCGTGCCCCAGAACGCGCCGTTGCTGCGTTTGGCCTTGATGAGCGAGTCGTCCATGCTGACGCTGATGCTCTTCTCGGATTCGTCGTAGCTGACATCAACCTCGGGGCGGAAATCGTACGACAGCGTGCCCTTGGGACCCTCGACCGTGATCGAGTTGGCCGACAGGTTCACCTTGACGTTCCCTGGCACCGAGATGGGTTTCTTTCCGATTCGCGACATGGCGCGTTCCTTTCCGATTGTCTTCGTCGTCCGGCGTGGTCTTGCCCCGCCGGGGATTCCAATCGTGTGTCCGGGCATTCATTGCGGCCCGTGGGTCATTGCTTGGTTCGATCAGAGCACGGTGCAGAGCAGTTCGCCCCCGACACCCTCGTCACGGCACTGGCGCCCCGAGAGCACGCCCTTGCTGGTTGAGACGACCGAGATACCCAGGCCCTGCATGGGCGCGGGGATCTCATCGACCTTCTTGTACACCCGGCAGCCGGGCTTGCTCATGCGCTTGATCTCGTGGATCAGCACCTCGCCACGCGGCCCGTACTTCAGGTCAACATGGATGGTGCCCTGCTTGTTGTCCTCAACAACCTCGAAGCCGTTGATGTAGCCCTCGTCCTGGAGGGTCTTGGCAACACCGCGGCACACCTTGTTGTTGAGCACCACCACGCTCTTGGAGCGGTTACGGGTGGCGTTGCGAATGCGTGTGAGCATGTCTGCGACTGGATCGTTAATCGACATGTGGACCTACCTTTGTCCTTGTGTATTCTGCGTCGAGCACGGATGCCCGGGAGATTTCTGTGTGCCCGGATGTGGGCGTCCCGTGTGGGTTTACCAGCTGGCCTTGCGCATGCCGGGGATCTTGCCCTCAAGCGCAAGCTTGCGAAGCATGATGCGGCTGATTCTGAACTTGCGGTACACACCCCTTGAACGACCCGTCAGTTCGCAACGACGAACGATGCGGGACGAGTACTTCGGGGTACGCTTGCTCTTGGCGACTTGTGCTTTGGTGGCCATATGTGCTCTTTCCTATCCCGTACTCAGTTCTTCTTGTTCTTGGCTGGCTTCGTAAACGGCAGACCCAGTTCGGCGAGCACAAACTTGCTCAGTTCCGGGTTTGAGTTGCTGAAGCTGAAGTTGATGTTCATGCCGTGGGTGAAGCTCTGCTCAGCCATGTTGATCTCAGGGAACACGCCCTGCTCAGTCAGGCCCATCGAGTAGCTGCCCTGGCGATCGAACGCCTTGTCGTTCAGACCACGGAAGTCCTTGATACGAGGCGTGGCGAGGTTGAACAGGCGATCAACGAAGTGCCACATGCGATCACGACGGAGGGTCACCTTGAACGCGGTCTCGTAGCCCTCGCGGACCTTGAAGTTCGAGACGCTCTTCTTCGCTGCGATCGTGACGGGCTTCTGACCCGAGATCGTGTTGAGCGTGTGAAGAACGGCTTCGCGGACATTCGTTGGAACCTTGGTACCATCGAGGTGACGGCCAACATTCACATTGATCGTGACCTTCTCAAGCTTGGGCATGGCCATGCGGTTCTTGATGCCAAACTCGCTTACGAGCTTGGGCATGACCTCTTCATCAAACTTGGTCTTCAGGCGTGGGGTGTTGGGCTTCTGGGCCTCATCGATCAACGCCTGATCAAACTTTGCTTTCTTCGCCATGGCTCTGCCTTCTTTCGGGCTCGTGTTTGCCGCACGGTTTCCATCCGTTCGGCGCCCAATGATTCGGGTTTAGTACCCGAGATGACTGTGATTACTTCTTCGCGGCTTTGATCTGCCCAAGCGACTTGCCGCCGCGGACCGCGACGCGAGTCTTTGAGCCGTCGTCACCGGTCTCGAAGCGAACCCGTGTGGGCTTGCCGTCAACCGCGGGGCTGACATTCGAGATGTGGATCGGTGCTTCGATCGTGACCGTACCACCCTGTGGGTTCATCTGGTTCCGACGCAGGTGCTTGGTGCGAAGGTTCACACCCTTGACAATCACCTGGTCGCTCTTGGTGAGCACCTGTGTGATCTCACCGGTTGCGCCCTTGTGATCACCCGCGGTGACTACGACCTGATCGCCTTTTCGAACATGCTTAGGCATTACACGACCTCCGGTGCGAGGGAGATGATCTTCATGTACTTGCGTTCACGAAGCTCGCGAGCAACCGGGCCGAAGATGCGGGTGCCCTTGGGGTTCCCGTCATCGTTGATCAGCACGACCGCCGACGAATCGAACTTGACATACGAGCCATCACGGCGACGCGTGTTACGAGCGGTGCGTACAACGACCGCCTTGTACATCTCGCCGGCCTTCACATCAGCGCCCGGGAGCGCCTTCTTGATGCTGACCAGGACCTTGTCGCCGATGTAGGCCTGACGCCTGGTCTGACCGTCACGGCGGGTTGAACCGCCGTAGACACGGATCACATAGGCGATCTTGCCGCCCGAGTTATCCGCTACTTCACATCTTGATTCTTGCTGGAGCATAACTTGCCCTGCCTTGTCTCTCGCGTATCACGCGTTTGCAATCATCCGATTCGCCCGAATGATGGGGATCACCCGATCAGTCGGCACGCTTCTCCACGATGCGATTGAGCTTCCAGCTCTTGGTCTTTGAGATCGGGCGGCATTGCACGATCTCGACCACATCACCATTCGAGGACTCGTTGTTCTCATCGTGAACATGCAGCACGGTGCGCTTGCTCACATACTTGCCATACTTCGGGTGCTTGGTCTTGTAATGGATCACGACCTTGCGTGACTTGTCACGCACATCGCTCTCGACCACACCGATCTTGGCACCTTTGATTTCTGTCGCGGTATCGCTCATTGCAATCTCCTAAGAGCGTTTCAGCTCGCGGCCCGTGCATTCTGCTCGGTCAGCAGGCGGGCGATGTCCTTGCGGATCTTCCCGAACTGTGTTGAATCTTCGATCTTCTCACTCACGCTCTTGTTCTTCAGCGCCAGCAGTTTGCCACGAAGGTTACCGAGCTCAACCGTGATCTCTTCGTCATTCAGCTTGCGTACTTCTGCACCCGTCATGGTTCGCTCCTTATGCCTCGACCCGGCGACCGACCATGCGGCACTTGACGGGCATCTTCATCGCCACACGGAAGAACGCACCACGAGCACGCGTCTCGCTCACGCCCGCAAGCTCGTACAGGATCGTTCCGGGCTTCACTCGTGCTGCCCAGTAATCCACCTCTGCCTTACCCTTACCCATTCGAGTTTCGAGCGGCTTCTTCGAGATCGGCTTGTCCGGGAACACGCGGATGAACAGCTTGCCCTCACGCTTGAGGAAGTGCTGACATGTCACACGCCCGGCCTCGATGCAGTTGCTCTTGAGCCAGCATGGCTCGAGCGCTTGCAGACCGTATTCGCCGTACGCCACATAGTTCCCTTTGGTCGCCTTGCGATCACGCACGCGACGGAACTCTTTGCGGTGCTTTACTCTCTTCGGAATCTTATAAGGAGGCATCGTGCAATCCCTTCCGTATCAATATCGCTTAGCGACGACCGCGAGCACGGGCCTGAGCACCGGCAGCGTTCGACTGGTTTTCTTCTTGTTCGCTCGAGTACGGACCCTTGTAGATCCATACCTTCACACCAATGATCCCGTAGGTCGTCAGACTCTCGGCGAAACCGTAATCGATGTTCGCCTGCAGGGTCGACAGGGGCAACGCCCCGAGACGCACATCCATGCGTCGTGACATTTCAGCACCACCCAGGCGACCCGAGATCTGGATCTTCACGCCCTTGGCACCCGCCTGCATCACAGACTCGGTACGCATCTTCACGACGCGACGGAAGCCCATGCGCTTCTTGAGCTGCTCGGCGACATTCTCGGCCACCAGCTGTGCGTCCATGTCGGGCTCGCGGATCTCGATGATCGAGATCGACACCTTTCGCCCGGTCATGTACTGCAGCTCCTCGGTCATGCGATCGACCTCGGCACCCTTTGGCCCGATGACCAGGCCGGGGCGTGCGGTACGAACAATGACCTTCAGCTCTTCACGGGTACGCTCGATGTGGATGTCTGAAACGAACGCGTTCGGGGGCGTGCGGTTCAGGCGGTTGTCGAGGTACTTACGGATCTTTTCATCTTCGACCAGAAGCTCGCCGTAGAGCGCCTTGGGGGCGTACCAGCGGCTGCGGTGCGCCTCGGTGACGCCGAGTCTGAATCCGAAGGGGTGTGATTTCTGTCCCATCAGTTACGCTCCTGGAGTGACAGGGTGATGTGGCTGGTACGCTTGTGAATCGGGTGGGCACGACCACGGTCCTTTGGCTGGAACCGCTTGATGTGCATGCCGCGATCGACGGCGACCTCACTCACGAACACGCTGCTTGGGTCTGCACCCAACTGCTCAGCGTCAGCGGCCGCGGCCTTCAACGCCTTACGAATGTTCACTGCGGCACGCTTGGTCGAGAAGGCCAGCATGTTGTCCGCCTCTTCGAAGCTCTTGCCACGGATCATGTCCGCAACAAGCTTGGCCTTCTTGGGGCTGCCTCGGTGGTTCCGCACCTGGGAGGTGTACTTGGCGATCTCTCGCGGGAGACACCCAACAGCTGTGGCCATCGCCTCGATGTCTGAGCGTGTGCAACGGGGTGTGCACTTGCCTGACAGCCAGTTCTTTACGGCTTTGACCGCGGCATCGCCGTTCAGCCCGTCGCGGGTCACCGCGTCGCCCAGCTGCTCGACGCTGACGCCTGCCTCTGAGGCACGAGTTTTTAGTTCATTGGCTCGAAGTCGCACTGCTTCTTCCTTCCTTCTGAGTCAGTCGCTTATCAGCGTCCTGACTTCAGACCTTCCTTCTTGTTCGTGTGGCCGCGGAAAGTACGCGTTGGCGCGAACTCTCCGAGCTTGTGCCCCACCATGTCTTCTGTCACGAAGACATCGACAAAGGCACGACCGGTGTGCACCTGGAAGGTGTACCCAACAAACTCGGGCACGATCGTGCAAGCACGAGCCCAGGTTTTCATCGGGCGGTTCTCGCCCGCCTCGGCCTGCTTCATCACCTTCTTGTAAAGGCTCTCGACGACATACGGGCCTTTTTTCAGACTGCGTCCCATGTGACTACTCCTAAAAGTCTTACTTCAACTGCCCGTACCGCTTGCTCTTGCGGCGACGAATGATGAGGTCCTGCGACGGCTTCTTGCGATCACGCGTGCCGCCGCCCTTGGCGAAGGTGCCCGACTTGCTTACCGGTGCACGACCACCCTTGCTTCGGCCGTCACCACCACCCATCGGGTGAGCGTGATGGCTCATCGCAACACCACGGGTCTTGGGGCGACGCCCCAAGTGGCGGCTGATGCCGGCCTTGCCCAGGCGACGGTTCTGGTGATCGGTGTTCCCGATCTGCCCAACAACCGCACGGCAGTCGATCAACACGCGACGAGTCTCGCCCGAGGGCATGATCAGCGTTGCGTACTTACCCTCTTTATTCGTCAGACGAGCCGACGAACCCGCACTGCGGCAGAGCTTGCCGCCCGCACCGGGGAGCAGCTCGACGCAGTGAACATTCATGCCCGTCGGGATGTAGCGGAGCGGCATGATCGAACCAACTGTGGGCTCGATTGCCTCGGTCGACGAGGCCATAACCTTGTCGCCGTCCGTCATCCCCTTCGGGGCGAGGATGTATCGCTTCACACCATCGGCATACTCGATCAGCGCGATGTGGCAGCTGCGGTTTGGATCGTATTCGACCCCGACCACGGTGCCCTCGATGCCGTCACGGTCACGACGCTTGAAGTCGACCTGGCGGTACATGCGCTTCGCGCCGCCGCCACGACCACGAACGGTGATCTTGCCCTGATGGTTACGCCCGCCCTTTTTCGGGAGCGGTGCGAGCAGGCTCTTCTCGGGCGCCTTCTTGGTCACCTCTTCATTGAGGTTGACCGAAGCGTTCCGGCGGCCCGCACTTGTTGGTTTGTAGACACGGATGCCCATATCTGCAGTCCTTCCTTACAACACGGTCCCGCTCAGAAGAGCTCGATCGACTGACCTTCAGCGACCTTGACGGCCGCACGCTTCCAGCTGTTCTCGGCGACTTTCCCGTACTTGAAGCGACGCGAGCCGCCCTTACGCACCTGGGTTGCCACCTTTTCCACCTTGACACCGTACGCCGACTCGATGGCCGCCTTGATGTCATCTTTCGAGGCACGACGATCGACCTCGAAGGTGTACACATTGTTTGCTTCCATGTCCGCCGTGCTTTTTTCAGTCAGCAGCGGCTTACGCAGAATGTAGTGTGGTTCAAGCATGATTACGCCTCCCCTGCAACGGCTTTACTCGTTTGCGAGCTTGGGCCACTGAGCCAGGCCTCGAGATCGGCCTTGTCAATCACCAGGTAGCGATTGTTCAGCATCTCGTAGGCGTTGAGCTGGTCCGCCCGGCAGAGCTGGACACCATCAACATTGCGGGCACTCAGACGAGCGTTCTTGCTCTTCTCAGCGTCGCCCGAAAGCGCGACGAGCGATGAACGGTCGGCCTTGATCGCACTCAGGAAGTCAACGAAATCCTTGGTGCGGGGCGACTCAAAGCTCAGCCCATCAACAACCTTGACCTCGTTATCCAAGAGCTTGGCGAGCAGGGCATTGCGATTTGCCTTACGACGCATCTTCTTGGGCATCGACTGATGGTAATCTTCACGCGTGCGCGTTTTCTGCTTCGCGTGCCCACCACCCCGGAAGAGGTTGGCACCCTTATCACCATGTCGAGCACGGCCAGTGCCCTTCTGCTTGTACAGCTTCTTGGTGGTGTAAGCAGTAGCACTGCGGTTTTTCGTACGAGCAGAACCCTGTCGCTTGTTCGCATGATACATGACGAACGCTTGCTTCAGCAGATCTGCGTTGACTGATTCTCCGAGCGCGATCTCATCTACTGACATAGTGCCAGCAGCAGCGCCGCTCATTGAATAGACGGGGACATCCATAGGTCTTTACCTCGCCTCACGCCTCTCGGACCACCCGGGCAACAAAGCCCGGCCCAATACGCCTTGCCCGGTGCTGAATATCGCTCTTTCGAGCCACCGCATTGCGGCGTTCAGTCACTCAGGTTCGACTCGGCATTGTGATCCCGGCAAACCGCCGGGGACAATGACTAGTTCATTTCGGTGGTTTCGATTCCTCGACCTTCCGAACCTGTGAGCAGGGATTATTGACACCCTGACTCAATCAATCAACTTAATGCTCAGGCTTTTGATGCCTTTGAGCGATAAAGACGCGTCGCGGGGCGAATCTCGACCCAGGCGTTGTTGTGGCCGGGCACTGGGCCCTTGACCAGAAGCAGGTTCTGGTCTGCATCAACGCGGACAACATCCAATGAACGCATCGTGATCTGGGTGTTACCCATGTGCCCGGACATTTTCTTGCCCTTCTTGATCCGACCCGATTTACCAGCGTTGTTGCCGTGGCCACCGATCGAACCGGGCGAACGGTGCTTCCGCTCAACGCCGTGCGAAGCCAGCTGGCCCTTAAAGCCCCACCGCTTCATACCACCCTGGAAGCCCTTGCCCTTGCTGATCCCGATCACATCGACAAACTTGACCGTATCGAACTCGCTGACGCTCAGGGTCTGACCCAGCTCCCAGTTCGACTCAGCACCCTCTTCCACGCGGAACTCGGCGTGCTTACGACGCGGGGCGACACCGGCTTTGGCATCGTGACCGATCATCGGCATCGTCGAGTTGCGGGCCTTGATCTCGCCTGCACCGACCTGGACAGCGCTGTAGCCGTCAACCTCGGGTGTGCGGATCTGGGTGACCGTATTAGGCTCGACCTTGATGACCGTGACGGGCAACGAAGTGCCGTCCTCGGTGTACACCCGGGTCATACCGATTTTCTGGCCGAGAAGGTGGGCTGATTTGCTTGGCTGGGTCATGTCGTCATCCTCATCCCCACTTCGGGTGGGAACCGCTTCATGCTTACTCACCTGAGGAAGCAGGGGAAGTCTTCATTTAGGGTCTAGAAACGAAAAACAGGCTCACCCGGGAGGGATGAACCTGCGTATAAGCGTATTAGGCCTTGATCTTCACGAACACGCCCGCGGGGACGACGAGCCGGTTGAGGGCTTCGACGGTGCGGTTGTTGGGCTCGTGGATATCGATGATCCGCTTGTGGGTGCGAATCTCGAACTGCTCGCGGGATTTCTTGTCAACGAACGGGCCGCGGAGCACGGTGTAGCGTTCGATGCGGGTCGGCAGGGGCACTGGGCCCTTGACCTTGGCGTTGGTGCGCTTGGCGTGATCGACAATATCGCGTGCCGAAGCATCGAGGGCGATATGGTCATAGGCTTCCATACGAATGCGAATACGATTGATCGACATGGTCGAACTCCTCATTTCAGTCGTCGGAAGACCCGACACACCAGTCACCAAGGCCCACCCCGGTTCGATGCGAGCCGTGCTCGCATTCATGATCGCCGAAGTGCAAAAACCCGATGATGACCGCCCGAATGAGCACATGGCTCGTTCAGGCGGGAGAGAAGCGTAGACCCACGCCCGATTGAGTCAATCAAATGCCCGATTCATCAAGATTTTTTTCTCGAAATGCCCCACCGATCCGATCTCCTATGAACAGACCAGTCAACACGCTACGCCGTATACACCAGACGAGCATCAACCGCTCGATTCGGGAACTGACCATGCGAACTCCCTCAAAATCACTCTTCCTGTGCCTTGCCGCCCTACTCGCGGCTTTCAGCACCCAGATTGCCCATGCCCAGACAACACCAAGCACCCCACCCCCGACCCCAACAAGTGTCGAACTTGACTCTGAGCCGCTGCGAATTGATGCACTGAACCTGAACATCTTCCTGCCCGTCGGCTCGGTCTCGGAGACCACCAGCTTTGGCAACAATGTCAATGTCGGCGTGGGGTTCCCCGACAAAATCGGGGTCATGATCATCAAGGAGCAGCGCACAAGCAACGCGGACCTCACACTCTCGCAGGTCGCCAAGAGCGTCCTGACGCAGCTCACCCGCTTCGCCAACTCCCGGACGGGCAGCGTGCTCGCCCACGATAAAGAGCTCAAAGTCGGTTTCTGGACCGGGCAACGCTTCTATGTGCGCATCCCCGGGACCGACGGCAAGCCCGACACGGTGCGAGGCATGACCATTTTCCAAACCCAGCCGCAGCGGTTCATCATCTTCGATCTCACCACGCTCTACCGCGACTACGACAAGTGCAAAGTGATGTATGAGACCAGCATCGCGACCATGGACCTGGGCAACCCGACAGACGAGGAAGTTCGTCGCGCAGCCGCGATTCGACGCACGCTCGACTTCCTCGCATTGCGGAGCGTGGAAGACTATCAGGACGCCATGACGGGCAAAAAAGACCGCTGGGAACGCCTCTACACCCCCGCCGGCTCAGGCGATGACATGGACGCCACGGAGTACGGCTACCGACGCATCCGTTCCTGGGGTGGTTTCAAGGGCGAGCTCACCGAAAAATCCAGGTCCAAGTGGAACGACGATGACCGAACGCTGGGCTATTTCGTTCAAATCGACGCCATGGCAATCGAAGAGGATCTGCGTGTGGATACCCGCGCAACCTTCTACATGGCCGAGGACGGCAGCGAAGAGTCCTGGACAATCAAAATGTCCCTGCGACGAGGCACCGAATCAAACACCTCGACCATCACCGGCGCTCGCTCGAAGAATGACCTGGTGATCCTCACCGAATCCAATGACACAGCGCCCGTGAAAGCCAAGCCGATGATCCAGGGCAATGGGTACATTTCCCAGACCCTGAGCTACCTGCTAAGCAACATGCTCGCCCAGCACGCCGACCCAGGCGAGTACGGTTCGTACTCGTACAACAGCTCCTCGTCGGCCATCACCCTCCGCTGGGATGTCGTCGAACACCCTGAAGACACACCCGATCTCATCAGGGTGGTCACGAAAGCCTCGAGCGATACCCCCCCCATTGTCAGTCTGTACAACAAGGACGGTGATCTGCTCCGTGTCCGACTCAGCAATGGGCGTGTCTGGGAACCGATCGAGCTCGACCGACTCATCGCGTTGTGGCAGAAAAAAGGCCTCCCCCTCGACTGACCAAACGCCGATAGCTGTTTGCCAAAATATCTCGATAGAACGATCATCTTTTCAGCCCCTGTCCGCAACGGAAGGGGTTGATTTTGGTATATGCTCATTCGGGCGTTCTGCCCCTTTGATACTCCCACATCAGGAGAACACCAGATGTCCAATCTGACACGCTTTTCTATTCTCTCACTCGCGGGTGCCTGCCTGTCCATCACGGCATGCACCTCGACTCAATCCCGCAATAATGACGACGACGCCACGAGCTACGCCGTGATCGATGGCGAGCAGGTCCCGGTCCCCAACATTCCAATGGGTGACCGTGAGACCATCGATGCAATCATCAACGAGGGCAAGAACAACTCCCAGGTCATGGCGACCATCACCGAGATGTGTACCACCTTCGGCCCACGCCTGACCGGATCGACATCGCTCGAGCAGTCCCAGCGCTGGGCCCGTGATCTCTTCGAGAGCTGGGGCTTGCAGAACGCCCACCTTGATCAATGGGGCGAGGTCGAGACCCGTTTCGACCGCGGCCCGTCGACGGGCAAGGTGCTGATGAAAAACAGCCGACGACGCAACGCTGAGCCGTCTGTTGTGCGTGAGATGGAGTTCACAACGCTGGCCTGGTCCAAGGGGACCGACGGCCCAGAGAGCGGCCCAGTGATGTTCCTGCCCAAGACGCTCGATGAATATGAGCAGAACAAAGGGAAATACAGCAACGCTTGGGTACTCATTGAGCCAAACTACGCCGGGCGGGGCGGGGTGCGCTCGACCGGGTTCCTCATGCGTGAGCGCATGGATGAGCGGGCCAAGATCCGAGCCGAGCACGAGAAGAACAAGCAGATGGCCAATGGCCAAGCCGAGCAGGTCGATCCGTACGCCTGGGAAGGCACCTTCGACTACAACGGCACGCCCGTCCCCGCGACCCTCACCCTCAACGAAGACGGCGACACCCCGGTGGGCAGCATGGAGATCCGCAACTTCTCCGAGGGCCCGATCAAGGACATCAAACGGGACGGCGACACGCTTACCTTCTCGTGGACCCACGAGATGGGCACCTCCAACATCGAACTGACCTTCGACGGTGATACCGCCAAGGGCGTCTCACGGGCCGCTTCGGGTAATGAGTTCGCGCTCGACTTCTCTCGGAGTTCACAAGCCCAGGCCGATGCTGAGCAGAGCGCCGAAGACACCGACCGCCTGATCATGGCCCTGGTGCTCGACGAGAACCCCCACGGCTTTGTTTCCAGCTCCAAGGACGAGCGCGTCTGGACCACCTCGTCGAACAACTGGCGTGAACGCAAGCTCAGCGACTACCCGGAAGATGTCGAGGTCAATGTGCGCCAGAGCGACTATGACTACCTGGCCAGCCGAACCATGGAGGGCGTCGACCTGACCGTCGAGTTCGACCTGCAGAACAACCTGGCCGCTGGTCCTTTCCCCGTGTACAACGTCATCGCCGAGATCCCGGGTACGGAGAAGCCCGAAGAGGTCATCATCATCTCGGGCCACATGGACTCGTGGAACGGCCCCGGCTCAATGGGCACCACCGACAACGGCACAGGGACAAGCGTGACCATCGAGGCCGCCCGCATCCTCGCGGCTGTTGGCGCCAAGCCCAAACGCACCATCCGGTTCGCCCTCTGGGGCGGCGAAGAGCAGGGCCTGCTGGGCTCCAAGGGATACATCGAGTCGCTCAGCGACGAAGAGAAGGCCCGCATCTCCGCCGCGTTCGTCGATGACGGCGGCACCAACTACGAGGGCGGGCTCCCCGCAGCCGACTTCATGGTTGATTACCTCGCTGCGGCCACCGCACCGATCAACGGGGTCTTCTTCTCCGAAACCGACGGCAAGTACCTCGATGTCAACATCCGCCCAACGGGGGACAAGATCCAGACCCACGGCGGGTCAGACCACGCCGCGTTCAACCGCGTCGGGGTCCCGGGCTTCTTCTGGGATGAGGTCGGTCGTGCAGAATACGGCTACGGCTGGCACACCCAGAACGACACCCTCGATCTGGCGATCGAGGAGTACCTGATGCAGTCGGCGACCAACGCGGCGATCACCGCCTACAACCTCGCCAACGCACCGGACCTGCTCCCACGCGAGGGCGAGACCTTCGAAGCCGAGGAATCTGAGCCCACCGCCAGCGCCGATCAGTAAGCGATCTGTACCGCGACCACAAGGGAGGCCCGAGGGTCTCCCTTTTTCATGCGCCGATTCGCCCAAGATCAGACGCTTTTCACGACCGACCCGATCAGGACCCGATAGACTGCACATATGGCGACCGATCGCATCATCGCACCTACCGCCTCGCCCGTCGAGGAGTTCAAGAACTGGGCATTGCGCCCCCAGTCCATCGAGGAGTACATCGGTCAGCCAGAGTTGATCGAACGCCTGCTCATCGCGATCCAAGCCGTCAAGACCCGGCAGGACGCCAAGGACGACACCGAGACACGCGAGCACCTCGAGCACATCCTGCTCCACGGCCCGCCCGGGCTGGGCAAGACCACGCTCGCCCATGTCATCGGATCCGAACTCGGGACAAAGGTGCATACGACCTCGGGGCCCGCGCTGGCCCGCGGGACCGATCTCGTCGCGGTCCTCACACGCCTGCAGCCGGGCGATGTGCTGTTCATCGATGAGATCCACCGCCTTCCCGTCGCGGTCGAGGAGTTCGTCTACCCCGCGATGGAAGACTTCAAGATCGATGTCTGCCTCGATACCGGGCTCAACGCCAGAACGGTGCAGATCAAGTGCGCCCCGTTCACGCTCATCGGCGCGACCACCCGCGCCGGGCTGCTTTCCTCGCCCATGCGTTCACGCTTCGGGATCACCCACCATCTGCGCTATTACGAAGAACAAGACCTCGTGCACATCCTGCGCCGCTCGGCATCGCTGCTGGCGATGGGCGCCTGCGAGCCCGACGCGCTCGGGCAGATCGCCTCACGCTCACGCGGCACGCCCCGAATCGCCAACCGCCTGCTCCGGCGTGTTCGGGACTTTGCCTCGGTCCGGGCCGATGGAGTTGTCAGCGAGAGGATCGTCGATGATGCCCTCTCGCTCGAGGGGGTCGACGGCCTCGGGCTCGATGAGATCGACCGCAGCTACCTCCGCACCATCCACAGCGTCTACCATGGCGGCCCGGTCGGGCTAGAAGCCGTTGCCGCAACGCTCAACGAAGACGCTGGCACGCTCGAAGATGTCGTCGAGCCATACCTGCTCCAGATCGGCTTCCTTGCACGCACCCGCCGCGGACGCATGATCACCCGCCGTGCCTGCGAGCACATGGGACTGGCCCCGATCGACCCGACAAAAGAAGAAAAGCCAGCGACCGGGTCGGCCACTGGCTTGCTTTGATGATCTCGTTGATGCCTGTTTACTTCTTGAACGCGCCGTCGAGTTCTTCTTGGGCCTCTTCGGTGAGATACAGGATGCACCCGTCGTTGGGCGAGATGGTCAGCTTGCCCTGGATCAGCGAAGCCGCGACCTCGACGGGCACCGACATCATCGATGAGCCGCAGACATACTCGTGTCGCTTGCGATCGATGATCTCCAGCGGGGCCATGGCGTCCTCGCCCCGGCTCTCGAGCAGCTCTTCGTAGATCGTCAGGGCGTCCTTGGGAACACTCTCGATGAGTTCCTCACGCTTGCTGCGCAGCTCGGCGAGTCGATCTGCGATCTCGTCAGCACGCTGCTGGCGGTCGTTCTCAGCGACCTCACGCATCTTCTCACGCTCGGCCTTGGCGGCTTCGAGCTGCTCGAACTGCGTGTTCAACTCATCGACCTTTTCCATCTGCTCAATGGCCTGGTCATCAAACACTGAACGCTGCTCTTTGAGGTTGTTGACCTCGCTGAGCAGCGCTTTGTATTCCTTGTTCGATGTCGAGTTGTTCATCTTCTCGCGGAGCTCATCGATGTGCCCCTTGAGCCGCTCACTCTCACCCTCGGCATTTGCGGCCGAGGCTTTGAGCTGGCGTATCTGGGCGCTTACCGATTCGCTCTGCGCACCGATTTCAGCGAGTTTCTTCGTCTGTTCGGTGAGGAAGCGTTCTGCTGATGTCAGTCTGCTCTGGAGCCCACTGATTTCTTTGTCTACACGGAAGACGGCGAGCAACTGGCGAGTGACGGACATGCAGCCCTCCTGAACTGGCGCTTCGATCATGAATAAGTGTAGCCACTCAGAAGCCGCTCGTGGTCCAGATGCCCTGATCTTGTGTGAATGCCAGCACCCAGTACGCGAGCGGCGCGACCAGGATGGGTGAATCGATGAGGTCCATCACCCCGCCGAATCCGGGCAGACTCGTCCCTGAGTCCTTGACACCAGCGTCGCGTTTGAGCAGACTCGCCGCCAGATCGCCCATCTGACCAAAGCCGCCCATAAAAACACCCATGATCGCAGAGTACACAAGCCCCGGGGCGGCGATGCCGTTGTGTTGCAAGAGCCAACTCCCCGCCAACGCTACGAGTCCCGAGGTCCCCAGCCCGCCGATCAGCCCCTCCCAGGTCTTGCCCGGGCTCAGCCACGGGATCAGCTTGTGCTTGCCGATGGCCGTGCCGGTGAAGAAAGCACCGATATCACAGGACTTGACGCTCGCCAGCACCCAGACAAGCAGCCAGATGGAGTGCTCGCGCCGGATCAGCAGCAGGAACCCGAGCATCAGGCCCATGTACACATGGATGAACAACACGCCCGAACCGATCGAGATCGCACCTTTGACATCCCGATCTCGCACGGCGTATAGGACCCCGATCATGTAGGAGAGCACCGCCGTGCTCATGCCCGCGGCCAGTCCCATCGTCCCACGGGCCTCGGTGGGGAGCAAGGCGATCGCGAGCAAGCCCAGCATCTGCACACCGATGGCCACCCCTGTCCCAACCGGGATCCCCTTGGCTGTCAGGATGCGTGCGACCTCCCGGGCACCGCCTGCGCCGAGCACCGCGAGCACCAGAAAGACACCGACCCCGGGCGGGTAGGTCTCCCTTGGCAGGAACCCCGGCGCCGGCTGCTGATCAAGCCAGGCATCGAACCAGGCCAGCAGGCCAACAAGCACGATGAAGAGGGGGCCGAATGTGAGTCTGTATTTCAGCACGGGCACACGATAGCAGCGATCTTGTCACATCGCTGAAAATGAGGTCACGGTTCCTGGTCACCCGTCTCTGCGAGCCCGCCAAACCGCCGCTGACGGCGTGCATAGTCCCGAACGGCATCGAGCCAGCTGGCCTGATCGAACTCGGGCCAGTAGGTCTGCGTCACAAAGATTTCGCTGTAGCTGATCTGCCAGAGCAGGTAGTTGCTCACACGCAGATCGCCGCCGGTCCTGATCAGCAGATCCGGATCGGGCAGATCGTGGGTATAGAGCGAATCAGCAACCAGCTGCTGATCAATCGCGTCGGGCTCAACTTCGCCGGCTTGCACCCGCTTGGCGATGTCACGCACCGCATCGACGATCTCGTCGCGGGCACCGTAGTTGATCGCCAGGCACAGCGTCAGCCCGGTGCACTCGGCCGTCGTGCGTTCGAGTGTATCGAGCGCTTCGATGACCTCTTCGGGCATCCCGGTGCGTCGCCCGATGACCCGTACCCGGATGTTGTGCTCTCGCAGCGCATCGCGTTCGCCCTCGCAGTAGTCCACGCACAGCGACATGAGTGCTTTGATCTCATCACTCGGGCGGGCCCAGTTTTCGCTGCTGAACGAGTAGAGCGTGAGCACCTCGATGCCAACCTGCACGCAGGTCTCGATCGCGGTTCGGACCGCCGCGGTCCCGTTGCGATGCCCGAAGATGCGTGGGAAGCCACGCTCCTGGGCCCAGCGGCCGTTGCCGTCCATGATCACCGCGACATGACGCGGGATGCGTGCTGGGTGCACATCGGGCAGCAAGACCTCGGGGCGGGCCTCGGGGAAGCGAGCGTTGATGCGTTGATAGGCCTCGATCGCCTGTGCATCATCAAACGGCTCGATCACTGGCTGAGCTGGACTCGATGCTTGTCTGGTCACGAAAGGACACCCCGCTTCGATGAGCACTGCCGCTCATGAACGAATGATCGTCTGCTCCCGGTCGGGGCCGACAGAAATGATCCCAACCCGCACGCCGACGAACTCCTCGATGCGTTCGACATACGCCTGGGCCTGCGCGGGGAGTTCATCGAAAGTGCGCACCCCGGTGATATCTTGGGAAAAACCGGGCATGGTTTCATAGATCGGGGTCGCCTCGCTCAGCGTGCACGCATCGGCGATGAACCGGCTCGTTTTTCCATTGGGCGATTCGTAGCCCGTGGCGAGCTTGAGTTCGGATTCACCCGCGAGCACATCGAGCAGCGTGATGCACAGCTCGGTTGCGCCCGAGATCATGGCCGCGTATTTGAGTGCCACCAGATCGAGCCAGCCCACACGACGGGGTCGCCCGGTCGTGGTGCCGTACTCCCGTCCGCGTTCCCGGATCGCGTCGCCGGTCGCATCGAAGAGCTCGGTGGGCATGGGGCCCCCACCGACGCGGGTGCAGTAGGCCTTGACGACGCCGATGATGCGTCCGATGCTCTGGGGCGGCACACCAGAGCCAGGCCCGATGCCCAGCGCGGATGCGTTGGAGCTGGTCACATACGGATAGGTCCCGTGATCCACATCGAGCATGGTCGCATTGGCACCCTCAAACAGGATCTCACCGCCGGCGCGACGCAGATCATCGAGCAGGTAGGCCGTGTCCTGGATCATGGGGCTGAGCTTCTGCCCCAGCTCGCTGTACTGTTGCGTCAATGCGTAGGCATCGAATGGCTCGTGCCCCTCGGGACGCAGCGCTGAGAAGATGCCGTTCTTGAGCGAGCAGATCATCTCGAGCTTCTCACGCAGCACCTCGGGTTGGAGCAGATCGCCAACACGCACGGCCGTGGCCCGTTGCACCTTGTCTGCGTATGCCGGCCCGATGCCACGCTTGGTCGTTCCGATCGCGTTGATGACGCCCTTGCTCTGCGACTGCCCCTCACGGACCGAGCCACTGAGCAGTTCCTCTCGCAGAGCATCTTCTGCCTTGTGGTAGGGCATCACCACATGCGCCCGATCGGAGACCACCAGTTGCGAAGTATCAACCCCACGCTCGCTGAGTGTGGCGATCTCTTCGAACAGGCGCTGCGGATCGATCACGACCCCGTTGCCGATGACGGCTTTGACGCCGGGGGAAAGGATTCCCGAGGGCACAAGGTGCAGCGCGTAGCGTTCACCGGCCACGACGACCGAGTGCCCCGCGTTGGCCCCGCCGTTGTAGCGAACGACCGCATCGAATCGCCCTGCGAGCAGGTCGACCAGCTTGCCCTTGCCCTCATCGCCCCACTGAAGACCGACCACCGCGGTGGCGCTATTGCTCTCAAGCGTCATGTATTCATCGCCCTTCGTTTATGCCCAGGAACCACCCAACATGGGTGTGCGAGGTTATCGGTGCAACGATAGCGCCAAGCAATCAGTGTGCCCATTCTGGTGAGATAAGAGGTTGAAGATGACACCTGTGCGGGCGCATGAGAACATGAATCGGATCTGCGGGTTGAGTAAGCGTCGTGAAAAACCGATCTCAGCAGAGTCTACCGGAGAACCCCATGTCCGATCCCAAGATGGTCCGCATCATGTGCCCGAACCTGACCTGCAGAAAGGTCTTGTCGATACCCGATGTTGCGCGAGGTAAAACCGTTCGCTGCAAATCCTGCGGCACCAATATCAGGATTCCGGCAAACAAGCCGGAAACGCCAGCTCCGAGTGAGCAGCAAACCAGCGAATCTTGATCTCACAGCGGCGGCTGATCGTCGTCGTCGAAATCGAACTCAAAGTCCATCATGCTTGAGTCGTCATTGCTTGGGTTCACTGTGGGAACGGGCTTTGGCGCCACTTCAGTGAGCCCTGCCACGACGACCGGCTCATCTGGAAGTCCGTCTTCGAACATGATCTCGGGGTCGATATCCCCGGGTTCGCCGTTGACCACCAACACGAAGACCAGCCCCCCGACTGAAATCAGATCGCCCGCTGAGAGCGGGGTCGACTCGACCTTCTCTTGGTTGACATAGGTTCCGTTGCTGGATCCCAGGTCTTTGATGCTGATCGAGCCGTCTTTGACGACGATCTCGCAATGCTGCCGGGAAACATCTGCGATCGGGATGCGGATATGGCAATCGTCCAGACGCCCGACCAGGGTACGCTCTCGATTCAGCGGCACGGGCTGTTGCTCGCCGCTCTCAGTAACTCGAATCAGGACGACTTCCAAAGCGCTCCTATCCTTCCCGGCGTCGCTCGTGCGATGAAACCACACGGAGGCAAGGCCTATGGCGGACAATACCGCCTTTTCACTGCTCAAGCAACGATCGATTGGATCATCGAGGGCGGTATTTCACCCCCAAGCGGGTGGTGTGCGCCCCGATTCTGCCGACGGCTCGCCACGATCGTTGTACATCCATATCCCATTTTGCACCCATAAGTGCCACTATTGCGACTTCTACAGCATTGTTGATACGCGGGATCGTCAGGATGTGTTCGCCGAGCGTTTGGTCCGAGAACTGATTGCACAATCCCCGTTTGCTCCACAACCGCTCCGCAGTATCTTCGTTGGCGGGGGCACCCCATCGCTCATGCGCCCCGACCTGTGGACACGGGTCCTCCGGGCACTGCACGACCATTTCGATATGTCACGCATCGATTCTGGGCAGGGGGAGTTCAGCGTCGAATGCAATCCCGAGACCGTCACGCCCGAGCTGGCCCAGGTGCTGCGAGACGGGGGCGTGAATCGGGCATCGCTCGGGGCCCAGTCGTTCAACACCGCACACCTGAAAGCACTCGAACGCTGGCACGACCCGGCCAAGGTCCCCACCGCGATCGAAACACTGCATACAGCAGGGATCACACGCTGTTCCATCGACCTGATCTACGCGATCCCGGATCAATCGATCGAGGAATGGGATCAGGACCTGCAGACCGCCCTGGCTTTGCCCATCGAGCACCTGTCGGCGTACGCCCTGACCTACGAGCCCGGGACCGCGATGACCGCCCGGCTGGTCCGCGGCGAGTTTACCCAAGCCCCGGACGATCTCGAAGCGGACATGTATAACCACGCAATCCAGACCTTGCGCGAGCGAGGGCTGGAGCGGTACGAGGTCTCCAACCACGCCAAACCCGGGGCCCAGTGCGCCCACAATATGGCCTACTGGAGGCAGGACGACTGGTTGGCGGTTGGCCCCAGCGCTTCGGGCCACTACCTGGGGCACCGGTGGAAGAACACCCCCCGACTCGATGACTACCTTCAGAACGACGACGAGGGCTTCGCGCCGTTCTGCGATCATGAGCCGCCGGATGATCGGCGTGAACTCATGGACCTGCTGATGACGGGGATCCGGCTCAGTGAAGGCGTCGATGCGCCCGGGGCCATGGCACAAGCAGAAACGCTCGGAGCGAGCGATGCGCTGATGCGGGCGGCGATCATGTGCGCCGATCAGGGCTGGCTGCACTCAGCCCACGAGCAGCGCTGGGTGCTCAGCGACGCGGGGTTCCTCTTTGCCGATCGGGTGGCACGCGAGTTTATTGGGGCGTTGATGGCGGATTGAGTTGTCCGGGATCGATCGCATCGGGGCTCGGGAGATTGAGCCGATTGAGCGTGTTCTTGAGATCACGCGGGAACTTTGTTTCGATGTCGACCTTCTCGCCGGTGACCGGGTGCTGGAAGACCAGGCGGTGTGCGTGGAGCGCCAGACGCGACGAGGCCTTGCGGACGATATTGGGCCCGTAGAGGTTGTCGCCGAGCACCGCTGATCCGATCAGATCGAGGTGCACACGCACCTGATGCAGGCGACCGGTGACCGGGTGGGCCTCGATCAGCGCCCCAAGCTCATTGCTGGCCAGCACGCGGTACGCGGTAACCGCGGCCTTGCCGGTCGCGGAGATCTTTGCCGATTTGATCGAGGTATACCGGTCCTTGCGTTTGAGCTGCTCGGCGATCGGCTTTTTGATCACGCCCTGCGTGTCCCTCGGGGCTTTATGACAGATCGCCCAGTAGAACTTGCTCACCTTGCGCTGCTCGAAGAGCGCCCGCATGCCGTCGTATCCCTGAGCCGTCAATGCCACGACGAGCACGCCCGAGGTCTCGCGGTCGAGTCGATGGACCAGCCCGAAGTCGCGTGCGGTACCCAGCTGCTGGAGCTGTGGCCCGAACTTGGCGAAGAGCCCGTTGAGCAGGGTGTCGTGCTGGTGCCCCACGCCCGGCTGGGTAACCACCCGTGCGGGCTTTTCGACCACCAGCAGGTCGTCGTCCTGATACCGGATCGAGAAAGTGACCCGTTCATTGGCTTGAATATGACCGCTCGGTTTGTTCACTGGGGCTCCTCTTCGCTGCAGCGGCAAGCATACGCGTCGAGATACCATCGAAGGGTCCCCACCTCGGGCGACAGGCCAACTCGGTCACGATCGGCACGCAGCGTATCCACAAGTTTTCGCCCCGGATGCCCGATCCCGATGATGGCGATCGTCCGTGTAGCATTGAGCAAACGCCTTGTGAGCATCACCCGCTCTGCTTGCTCGCTGCTGCCGACCAATCGCCCCATGGGATCGTCAATCCCGCGGAGCAGCTCAAGATCATCACCCAGAACCACGAAATCGAGCCGGTCGTGCCCCCGTTCCCGCCATTCCAGGTGCTCGATCAGCTCCCGCTCGTAGGTACTGGCGGCGTCGGGGCGATGCGCGTGGATGGCGTGCAACTGCTCGTCTGGGATCCCGCCCGGCTCAGCGGCCAGCTCGCGCCAGTGCGTCATCGAGTGGTCGGGGTGACCGGGCTCTAGGCCATGCTCGGCAACCGACCAGATGTGGGTCCGGTCCCACGGGATCGAGCGGTACTTGGGATCGGTCATCAGCTTCATGACCAGCCGTTCTTGGGCTCGTCCATGCGAGAGTGCGAGGTGAAAATGCCCGAAGGACGACACGCAGCCGGTCGACTGGACGAACAGATCCGCCGCGAGCATGTCCAGTGCCGCTTCGATATCCTCGCCCATGCGGACGCTGCCTGGCAGATCGGGAACTTCTGCGGCTGGTTCCAGGCCGTATGATGATGCGTCGTGCTCGCCCATATCTCTATTGTGGGCAGACCCCCGCCAGTTCGCCACCCGGTTTCGATACTTCTCATGCCCCGATTTGACGATTCAACGCTGCGCATGATCGACGCGAACCTGAACAGGGCCAGCGAGGGGCTGCGCGTCATGGAAGATTGCGCCCGCTTTGTGCTCGACGATGCGAAGCTCAGCCAGCGCCTCAAAATCGCACGCCACCAGCTGCGAAACGCGATCGACTCCATGCAGATCGGCTCCGTCTGCCTGCTGGCCAGCCGGGACACCGCGGGCGATGTGGGCACGAGCATCAGCACCGAAGCCGAGCAATCACGAGCCGGCGGTGTCCGCGACATGGTCAGCGCCGCATCCAAGCGAGCGAGCGAAGCGATGCGGGTGATCGAGGAGAGCGCCAAGGTGCTGGGGCGATCGGGCAGCCCGTTCGAATCCATCCGATACGCGATCTACGACATCGAACGCGACCTGCTGCTGGCCCTGATCCCGCCATGCCCTCAGTGGGCCCTGTGCGTGCTGGTCACCGATGCACTCTGCACGAACCACTCCCCCAGCGAGGTCATCGCTCAGGCGGCCGCGGGCGGAGCAGACTGCGTGCAACTGCGTGAAAAGTCCATGCCAGACGCGGACTTCCTGGAGCACACCTCCCGGCTCACCGCTGAGGCGCACGCCCTGGGGCTGCATGTCATGATCAACGATCGTGTCCACATCGCACGCCTCGTCGGCGCGGACGGGGTCCACCTCGGCCAAGATGACCTACCAATCCATGCGGCT
Organism: Phycisphaerales bacterium UBA3190; assembly: GCA_002364005.1. GTDB lineage: Bacteria > Planctomycetota > Phycisphaerae > Phycisphaerales > UBA1924 > UBA1924. Next base: position 46,540 of record DEXG01000003.1, on the reverse strand, counting down.
CGATCGCTGCTGGGCCCGGGCTGCTGGATCGGCCGCACATGCCCCACCATCGAGCACGCGATCGAGGCCATCGAGCAGGGCGCTGACACCTGCGGGCTTGGACCGGTCTTCACATCCACCACCAAATCGAAGCCCGATCTCGCGGGCACACAGCTGATCGAGGCCTATCTCAACGACCCGCGTACGCGGTCGACCCCCATGCTCGCGATCTCCGGGATCGACGATCAGAACATCGATGAACTCGCGCGAATCGGCTGCCCGGGCGTTGCCGTCAGCAGTGCCGTGTGCTCGAGCACGCAGCCGGAAGCAGTGTGCCGGGCGATCGTGGAGTCAATCTCGCATCATCGAGAGGCGGGCGACGCTACGATCTCGCCATGAGCATTCAGTATCATCAGACCACACTCGACACGGGCATGACCATTATCGCTGAGACCGACGACGACGCGCACTCGTCGGCCGCGGGCTTCTTTGTGAAGGCCGGCGCCCGTGACGAAGCCACGCCGATCATGGGCGTCTCGCACTACCTCGAGCACATGATGTTCAAGGGGACCGAGGAACTCTCGGCCGAGCAGATCAACCAGGGCTTCGACAACCTCGGGGCGAGCAACAACGCGTACACCTCGCGTGAGCTGACCTGTTTCTACGCCAGCGTGATTCCCGAGCATTTCAAAGACGCTCAGTCACTGCTGGCGAAGATGATGCGTCCGGCGTTGCGACAGAGTGACTTTGATACGGAGAAGGGCGTGATCCTCGAAGAGATCGCGATGTACGCCGACAACCCGTTCTGGGTGCTCTACGAAGAGTCCATCGCACGCCACTACAAGAGCCACGGACTCGGGCATCGCGTGCTGGGCACCAAGGAGTCAATCACCGCCCTGACACGCGATCAGATGGCCGAGTATTTCAACCAGCGATACGCGGCTGACAAGACCGTCGTCGCGTTGGCGGGCAAGGTCGACTTTGACCAGTCCGTCGAACAGATCGCTGCGTTGTGCGCCGACTGGCAGCAGAGCGTTGGGCAGCGTGAGACGACCCCGCCCAGCGTTGGCGCTGAGCCATTCACGCTACGCGACGAGCGGGTCAACCGCGGGTACCTGATCGGGATCTCGCAGGCACCGGCGGCCAATGACGACGAGCGATACGCCGCGGCTTTGCTCATGCAGATGCTCGGCGGCATCGACAACTCCAAGCTCCACTGGGCATTGATCGAAACCGGCCTCGCCGAAGAAGCCCAGGCGGGCTACGACGGGCTCGACGGCACGGGCGATTACTTCGTGTACGCCTCGGGCGACCCGGACAAACTCGACGACATCTGGGAGGTCATGGTCAAGGAGATCCGCGGGCTGCGGGACTCGATCACCCATGATGAGCTGGTCGGGCTGCGGTCCAAGATGGCCACAGCCGCGATGGTCGGCGCGGAACGCCCGGGTGATCGCATGCAGCGTCTGGGGCGTCTGTGGACCATGACGGGGCAGTACCGACCGCTCGATGAAGAGCTGGCCAAGATCGAAGCGATCACGATTCAAGACCTGCAGGACCTCTGTGATCGCTACCCGCTGGATCGCTGTACCCTTGGGAAGATGATCCCCGACAGCTAAGCGACGCGATCAGGCGGCCTTCTTGCGGGGCACAAACGCCCTCGTCGCTGATCCTTGGGACGCCTTTGCCGCGAGCACGGCCTGGCTCGCTGCTTTCACCAGCAGGTCCGCGTTGACCAGCATGGATCGAGATTCGTCGTCCAGCGTGGCCACCCCGATCGCGATCTTGACACAATCCTTGATCTCAGGCAGATCCGTAACCCATTCGGTCAGGCGGGCGCTGAACTCGGTGCAGCACGCATCTGATTCATGGACCGCGTCGACGCGTTCAATGCCCGGCAGCACCACCGCGAAGATCGAGTCTCCCAGTCGACAGACGACCCCACCCATGGGCTCGAAATGGCGACGCAGCATCACGACGGTGCTGATCAGCACCTCGTCCTGAGCCGATTCACCGACTACCGATGCCAGATCGTCGAAGCCATCCATGACGAGCTGGACGATACTCAGCGGGCGTTGGCCTCTGAATGATGATGGGAATGTCTCGCGGATGGCCTTGGCAAAGCCCTCGCGGAGCAGTGTGCCTGTGAGGGCATCTGTGCCATCCCCGTCCATGAGCAGTTCGGAGAACTGCTTGGCCGCGAATCCTTCAATTTTTTGATCCTTGGCAAGCTCGATCAGTTGGCGATCCGCCTTGACGAGCACCTCGTCGGGGTTCGCGACCGATCCGACATCGATGCTGAACATGCTTGCCAGTTCTCTGGTCGAGTTTCCTGTGTCCTTGATGATCTGATCAACCTGCGACTCATCGAGCCCCATCCAGGCCATGCCCTTCTGATACACGCGACGCAGGTGCTCGGTCGGGTCCTCCGATTCCAGCAGGGTATGGACCATGTTCCCCAGCCCCACGCACCGGGCGATCTGCCCGTATTCCATTGGGCACGCGGTGGCGCGATCGTGGTATCGCACCGGGATGATGATCTCGTAGGGCATCTTCCAGCGTTCACAGATCATCGCGCCGATGCTCGAATGCTGATTCTCGAACTCGCTCAGCTCCAGCTTGGCAAGCTTGGTATGGTCGCCCCCGGTTTGCTCGAGCACCTTGGTGTACTCCTCACCCAGTGCGCGATGCATCGCGATCATGCCGATGTCTTGGAAGAGACCGACCAGGAATGCCTCGTCAACAATGTCCTTGTTGCCCGTCTGCTCAGCGGCATACTTGGCCGCGATCGCGCTGACCAGGCAGCGTTTCCAGTATTGCTGATAGTCGAAACCGTCTCCGTTTTCCCCGCTCACGGTCTGAACGAGCGAGAAGCCCAGCACCAGCGATTTCACGGGGCCAAGCCCGAGCATCACCAGTGCGTGCTCGATCGAAGAACAGCGACGACGAAGACCGAAGAAACTTGAGTTGACGGTGCGGAGGATCTTGGCAGCGATGCCCTGATCGTACTGGATCTCCTGCGCGAGCTCTTCCATCTTGACATCGGGGTCAGCGGTCAGCTCAAGCACACGGATCGCGACCGACGGCAGCGTCGGCAGGGTCGGGCAACTCAGAATGTCATCGAGCAGCTGGGTATCCATGCGGGTCGTTTCTTCTGATGACGCGTGTAGCCCCGATCCGTCGTGGGCCACCCCTCGTCATCCCTATCGACCGGGTTTGGATCGGAGTTCAACCGTTCCCGTGTAGTTTGTATCAGATCGACCGGCTCATCTGCGGGTAAAGCGGGTGGGCAGAGCGAATATCCTGCCCCACCAAGGTCCGGATATAGAGCGCGAGCAACGCTCCGGCGCGGGTTAAATCGGCATAACTTGACCCTGAGAGCGATTCGAGCGATTCTGCGTCATCCAATCGCCGCAGCAAATCGACGGTGCTGCGACGCACACGCCAGACATCGGGCTCGCTGCTGTTTCCGGGATCTTCCGTGAGTCCCCCAAATCGGGCGTGGAAGCCGTAGACATCACTGCCGGCATCGATCGGCTTGCTCTCTCGCACATCCAGCCGCAGCTCAGGACGCGACCCGATCTGGACCAGCAGCGTCCACTGGTACCACAGCAGGGTTCGATCGATATCAATCGGCTGGCAATCGGCGGCTGCCCCCAGGATCTCCAATGTCTCCCGCAACGCGTCATACAGCTCCGGGTGCGGGTCGTGGTCGTTGATCATGCGGGGGATCAGGTCGATGGCATACATCGCCGCGTGATACCGAGCCAGATCTGTACGGAGCAGGTACATGGGCTCGCTCAGGTCCCACTGTGTCAGCAGCACCAGCTCGCTGTTGGGTCGGATGATCGCGACCAGCTGCCCCAGCGTTGCGATCTCCACGCCACCGGAGAACGGGGCACGCTCGCGTTTGGATCCCTTGGCCAGACAACGCAGCAGCCCGTGCTCACGGGTCATGAGCGATACCGTCTGGGAGGTCTCGGACCAGTCCCAGTGCCGCACGCAGATCGCTTGGTCTTTGATCGTCGCCACGAGAGAGGTTAGGACGCATCATGACCTCTCGACCTATGCTCCCCCCATGCACTTCAACCTCGTCGATCGCATCCTCGAACGCACCGATTCACACATCGTGACCCTCAAGCACATCTCCAGTGCCGAGGAATACCTGCAGGATCACTTCCCGGGCTTTCCGGTGCTCCCGGGCGTCATGATGCTCGAATCCATGACGCAGGCCGCCCGCCAGCTGCTTGATCCCGATGATGCCGCGGAAACACCCTGGGTACTGACCCAGGCCAAGGCCCTCAAGTACGGCTCATTCGTCCGCCCCGGGGCGACCATCCGCGTCACCATCACCCATCACAAGGACAACGACGACGGCTCGATCGACCTCAAGGGCGATGTCCGCCTCATCGAGCCCGACGCCGATCTGGAGCAGTTGCCTGTGGCCTGCTCGGGTCGCATCACCATGCGTCCGGCATGCGTCAGCACCCCCGTGGCGAGCGGCGCATGACCCAGATCTGCGTACCCATCATGGTTGAAGAACACGCGTCCGCCATCCGCGACGCGACACTCGCGGCCGAGCACGGCGCGGACCTCGTCGAGTTCCGCATCGATGTCTTCTTCGAAGACAAGGAAGAGTCCACCGACCTGCTCCAGGACCGGATTGATCGCGTCCTCGATCTCGTCAAGGGCTCCCCGCTGCCGTGCATCGTCACCTGCCGCCCTCACTGGGAGGGCGGCGAATACCACGGCGACGACGACGAACGCGTCTCGCTCTACGAAGCGCTGGGCACCTCCGACCACCCGCCCGCCTACATCGATGTCGAACTCGCCACCTACACCCGCTCCGCCAACATCCGCCAAAAAATAAACCTCGGCGTCAACCATCCCAAGCAGCAGCGCGCCGTCTCCACCCGCCTGATCCTCTCCACGCACGACTTCGAAGGCCGTCCATCGGACCTCACCCGCAAGCTCCTGCAGATGCAGGACGAGCCGGCGTGCAGCGTCATCAAGATCGCCTACCGCGCCCGCTCGATCCGCGACAACCTCGAACTCTTCGAGATCCTCCGCGACCAGACCAAGCCCACCATCGCCCTGGGCATGGGCGACTTCGGCATCATGAGCCGCATCCTCGCCCCCAAGTTCGGCGGCTTCCTCACCTTCGCCTCCCTGCGAGACGAATCCACCACCGCCCCCGGCCAGATCACCATCGAAGACCTGCTGGGCCTCTACCGCTTCCGCTCGATCAAGCCGAGCACCAAGGTCTACGGCATCATCGGCTGGCCGGTGAAGCAATCGATGTCGCCGCTGGTGCACAACGCCGGCTTCGAGCAGATCGGCTGGGATGGGGTGTATGTGCCGATGCCGGTCGAAAGCAGCTACGAGTCGTTCAAGGCGACGGTGCTGTCGCTGATTGATCACGAAGATCTCGATTTCATGGGTGCAAGTGTAACGATCCCGCACAAGGAGCACCTTGTTCGGCTCGCGGCTGAAAGCCCTTTACGCTTCATGATAAAGATCTTCGGTGAATCGGACAGACATGCCGAAGCTGCTCTGCATGGAGCTGCCAACACCTTCTTCCATGATGGATACGCCTGGTCACACGAAGGAAAATCAGGCTGGCAATCCGAAGGTCAGTATCTCTACAACACCGATATCACCGCGATCTTGCAGTTGATCCCAGAGCTGTTCAGTGAACTAGAGCATCGCCAGATCGTGATCATTGGCGCGGGAGGCGTCGCACGAGCCGCTGCTGCTGCCGCGCTCGAACATGGCTCTTTGGTGCGAATCACCAACCGATCTCACGAGAGGGCACAGCAACTCCAATCCGAGCTGATGACCGGAAGAGAATCGACCTGGGAAGGCCTCATCGAAGTGCTGGATACCGATCAGCTATCAACATCTCGCGCGGATCTCTACATCAACTGCACCCCCGTCGGCATGACCGGCGGCCCCGACCCCGACGGGCTCTCGATCCCCATCCCCGACATGCCAAACCTCTCGCCGGACACTGTCTTCTTCGACACCGTCTACAACCCCATCGAGACCCCGATGCTCAAAGCCGCCAAAGAACGCGGCTACCGCACCATCGACGGCGCGGCGATGTTCGTCAAACAGGCCGCCGCCCAGTTCGAGATCTGGACCGGGCAGGCCGCGCCCGAAGACCTCTTCGACACGCTCGTCCGCGAGAAGCTGTCCGAGTGACCCGCTCCGTGTGCACGGCTTGTCCCTCCCCGCGCCCCGCGGGGAGGTGCCGAGC
>DEXG01000003.1:2371-40118 GCA_002364005.1 Phycisphaerales bacterium UBA3190 | reverse complement strand
CGAGCGCAGCGAGGCGGAGGGGTTAAACACAATCCAATCACACACTCCCATCAACCACAACCCAAAGACACCCCTCCGACCCCGGCTACGCCGGGCCCACCTCCCTCGTCCGCCTTTGGCGGATCGCGGGGAGGGACAGCGGAGCAGGGAGGGACATGATCGCATGAAAAAGGGCTCCGCTATGGAGCCCTTCGGGATTCAATGTGGGTTGACCTTACTGGTCCTGCTTCTCGACCTGATCGTCGTAGACCTTGCGGCCGATCGGGGTGAAGAAGGTGCTCCACTCGGCGTCGTGGTGCTCGTACTCGTGCAGGTCGCGGTACTCTTCCTGGTTCTTCAGGGCGAGTTTGGGCGACGGCTTGCGGACTTTGTCGTCGGTGTAGGCGAGCATGAAGTCCTCGTCCTCGGGGTACAGCGTCAGGAAGCGATCCCAGTAGCGGTCCATCTCGGTGCGGTGCCAGGTCATGCGCTGCAGGTTGGCCAGTGACCATTCGATGTCGTCGGCGAACTGGGCCAGGTCGGCTGCCAGTTCCTGGGCTTCCAGCAGGGTATCAGGGTCAACCGAGCCCGCGTCACGCAGGGCCTTGGCGTACCGGTTGGCCCGGTAGGCGAGGTTGTTCGCTTCGTTGAAGGTCAGCACCAGACGCTTGAAGGCGGGGCCTCGCATCGCGGTGTGCGGACGGCGCTCGGTGCGATCAATCTCACGGACCGTGCCGCAACCACTGAGCACGAGGGCGATCAGCGAGCAGGCAATCATGGACTTCATCATCTTCGGCATGTTCTATCTCCACCACGGTTCGGGGGGCGTCTCTGTCCAGTATACGGCGAAACCGGGGTCTCTTGTTCAGAAATCAGCTTCGATCCCGCTTGTCTGCATCAGCGTTTTGAAGGACTCGCTGAAGACGAAGTTCTCTTCGGGGTACTGCACGCCGCCCATGTTGTTGTCCAGATGGGAAAAGAGCAGGTCGATATGCCCGATAACTTCGGGCTCGCCGGGGCCCGAGGCGGTCGGCTCGATGAGTTCGACGATGCCCTTGGTCGAGGCCCCCACCGGCGTGAACTGCTCGATGGTCGCGGTGTATCGCAGGGTGCAGCCGGGCGTCGCGTCGCGGGTGACTTGTGCCTTGGAGACCTTGGCGAGCACGACCTTTTCTTTGAAGCCCTCGGCATGCCCGACCAGCACGCCGGCGGTCTGGGCCATGCCCTCGACGATCAGCGACATGGGCATCACTGGCATCGCCTTGCGATTGGGTGTGCTCGGGAAATGGTCGTGCAGGTGCTCCTCGGCCATCGAGACATGCTTGATGGCGACCATGCGCTCACGCGGCTTCAACTCGACAATGCGATCGATCCACATCCAGCGCATGGGGTCCCCTCGGGAGCGTGATTCCGATTCGATCAGGCGGCTTGGAGCTTCTGCTCGCAGAAGGTCACCAACGCGTCAACGGTGAAGATCTTCGACACATTCTCTACGCTGGGATCGGCTTCCAACTGTGTGAAGTTGAAGTGCGGCACACGCTCTTTGAGAGTTGCCAGCCCCTTCTCGGTCACCTTGCCGTCTTGGACGAACTCGGGGTCCTGCGTGACGCCTTCGGGGAACAGCTCACCCTGAGCAATCTTGAAACCGAACTCCTGTTCGAGTTTGAAGGAGATGTCCAGGATGTCGATCGATTCGGCACCCAGATCACCGATCAGGGTGGCCTCGGGCGTCACCTCGTCCTCATCGACGGCGAGGGCATCGACGAGTACAACCTGGATCTTCTCAAAGATTTCACTTCGTTCCATGTGAGCAGCTTTCTATCAGTGTTCGTATTCGGTCAGGGTGTGGCTGGCCGAGTGGAGATGGATTATAGCAGGGCTCTTTCATGAATCGCGGGGACGCTCGACTGAGAACGACCGTTGTCCAAACCCGTTCTTGGATCTTATTCTGATGACCAGAGAATAAACACTCGTTTACCACGATTCTACTCAGTACATACACAGGACCGCACCATCACAAAGGAATGCCGCCATGCTCGGTCGATCACTCAGTACTTCGCTTCTCATCCTCTGCCTCCCCGCTGCTGATGCTGCTGCCCAGGACTCCGCCGAGTACCGGTTCGAGTTCGCGGCTGAATGGAGCGTGGAGACGCACCCCACCATGTTCCCAAATAACCCCCACTTCTCACGGGTCATTGGGGCCACCCACACCGACCAGCTCAGCATCTGGGCACCAAACGGGATTGCGACTTTCGGCATCGAAGACATGGCCGAGCGTGGCGCGGTTGCAGCACTGCAAGCCGAGGTGGATGACCACATTGCTGCGGGGACTGCCGACCAGTTCCTCAGCCTCCGAGGCATCCCGACATCACCTGATATCCGCGATGATGCGTTCGTCGCCAATGCCGACTTCCCGCTGCTGTCGATCGTGACCATGATCGCACCCAGCCCCGACTGGTTCGTCGGCATCCACGATGTCGATCTTCGTCCCGGTGGCATCTGGGCGCGTGAACTGGTGTTCGATCTGTATCCCTATGACTCGGGCACCGACGCGGGCGTTAACTTTGTGGGGCCGAATATTGACATCACCCCCCACATCCCGATTATCAGCATCGCTGATCAGTTCCCATTCGAGGGAACCGGGCGGCTGGGCACCTTCAGAATCACGCTGACCAGTGAAGCGGCCTGCTCGCTGGCAGACTTCGCCGAGCCGTACGAGACGCTCGACTTCTTCGATGTCTCCGCGTTCATCAATGCCTTCGTCGCGCAAGACGAAGCCGCAGATCTCAACGGCGACTCGATGTTCGACTTTTTCGATGTCTCGGCGTTCCTCAACACTTTCAGTGCGGGCTGCCCGTAACAAGGCTCACAGGGCCGCCAATCGCTCGGCGGCCTACTGCTTGCTCAACATCCCAAACAGCATTCTACTGCATCACTTATCCTCACGACTTGGGCGGGGAGCAGGGGCAGTTGGAGCTGGCTTACTTCCAGTTTCGATACGGTCGGGCTTAGGGGCGGGGCTCGGTGGTTTCGATCCCTTGGACCCTTTGTTCTTCTCTGCCATTGTCTACCTCAGGATTTTGTGGTGCTATCGATAACGAGAAACAGATCAGAAAAATCATACCCAACACAAAGAATCCCAAGCCTGCAAAATTCATGTAATCGATTAGCGATGAATAAAACACCCCTTGCTGCTGCTTCCGGGCCTCATCTTGCCAAGTGTCAAAATGGGATTGAATTGCCTCGTCTATTTTTACCCTGAATGCCTCATAGCATTTTGCAGAACACCAGATACTCACTATGACAGCAATTATCGAGAGCGAAAAGCAAGTCCAAGCAAACCCGACGCACAACTGGCTTGATTGCCAACCCATTCCAGAAATTGCACCAAGTGCGGTGATCGATATCCCTAAGGCGCCCGAAGATAGTGTCAGTGTCCACTTATCCAAATCTCGATGAGCTTCATGGCATCTATCGATGAGCATCTTTCGCTCATCTGTATATGCTTCTACTTGACGTTGAAACTCAAGGTCTGCAGAAACTTCGTCAACTCGATTAGGCGGCGGCTTGGCAACACTTCCTTCCATTCCTTGAGTATATCACAATGAGGCCAACCGACGGGCGGTCTCCTGCTCGATCAGGGCGTCGTACATGGGGCCGAGATCGGCCTCGTCGATGACCTTACTCTTGTTGAACTTTTGTTCGAGGCGTTGGTCGGCGACGATGTTGTCTTGGTAGCGATAGACCCTGATCTTCTCGGATCGGGCCCCGCTGCCGATCTGGGCGTTGCGGTCCTTGGCCCGCTCGGCCTCGATCTTCTGGCGCTCGATCTCGTAAACCCGCGCGATGAGGAGCCTTCGGGCCTTTTCGCGGTTCTGGGCCTGCGACTTGGTCTCCTGCATGCGTACCTCGACCCCGGTCGGTTTATGGATCAAGTGCACGGCTGTGGCGACCTTATTCACATTCTGCCCGCCTGGACCTTGAGCGGTGGTGATGTGTTCCTCGACATCGTTGCCCCAGTCAATGTCCACCTCGACGGCCTCGGGCTCGGGGAGCACCGCGACGGTGCATGTGCTCGTGTGCACCCGCCCCTGGGTCTCGGTTTCAGGGACTCGCTTGACCGAGTGCACGCCCGACTCGAAATGAAGCTGCTGCCAGACACCCTCACCCTTGAAGTTGATGACCGCGTGCTTGATCCCGCCCAGACTCGGGTCGGTGGTCATGTCGAGTTCTTCGACCGACCATCCCTTGCTCGATGCGTATCGCGTGTAGACGCTGAGCAAGTCCCGGGCCCACAGCGCCGCCTCGTCGCCGCCCGTGCCGGCCCGGATCTCGAGCATCACCGAACCGATCGCCAGGTCATCGCTGGTCACGAGCCGCTGCTTGATCTGCTCGATGGTCTCGATTGCCTGGGCTTCGATGCGGGGCAACTCCTCGCTCGCCATCTCGGCGAGTTCCTCGTCACTGCCGGCGATGGCCTCGCGCAACTCCTCGGCTTCGTTGAGCAGGGCGATGTAGTCTCGATAGCCCTCGACCACGGGGGCGATGGCCGCGCGTTTGATGGAGAGCGCCGCGACCTGGCGGTGGTCGGCTAGGACCTCGGGGTCTTCGAGTTGCAAGCTCAGCGCACTGAACTGCGAATCGAGTTCATCGAGCTTGGATCTGAGATTGGGATCGAGCGCATCGGCGGGCATCCCAAAGGGTATGCGCGAGGTACTCAGCCGTCGGGCTGCGCGTCAGCGTCGATCGAGATGGCGTTGAAATGCTCCAGCTTGATCTCTTCGGGCATCAGCCGCCCGTTGACCGAAGCACCGGCATCCAACGGGGTGTAGAGCTCGATCGAGATCTGCGTGACGGGCATCGGGCCAGGGAGCACGCCCTTCTCGCCCATCGTGATCGAAGCCATCACCATCACCGGGATGTCCTCATCCTCGATTTGGGCCATGGGCTTCTTGGCGTCAGGGTCCGAGCCCACCATGCCCATCACGCGGGTGTGGGTATTGGAGTAGTACCACTCCTCGACCGCGGCCTTATTCTCGAACCAGGCGATGATGCTGTTGGACCCGACCGAGGTCTGGGCCGTGATCACCCTGAGGCACCCGGGGCTCTTGTCCAGACCACGCACAAGCATGGCCCCGACATCTGGCGCTCCGCCTGGGCGGCGATCGGCGTTCTGCGGCTGGTTGTGCTCCAAGGCCGCGGCCCCGATCCCTGTGCCCGCGAGGGCGACGAGGGCGGTGAGTGCGATGAGCGGAAATGCGCGAGACTTTGAGATAGACATGAATCCCCCTGGATAGCGGTGTTGGTGGAAAACTGGCAGTCAACCGAGAAAACGGTGCAACTTCTGATTGTGAAAAGGCAATGTACTCTTTCACAGCGTGCTTCGTGCACACCGAGACCACAAAGATGTGCCCAACCCGCCGGGACGCATACACTGGTTCTCAACACTCAGTAAACGGGGTATTTATGACACAAGCTGTCTCTATGCAAGGCGTTCGGAAGACCTTCGGACCGAAGGTCGCCGTTGAAGGGATCGATCTCTCGATCCCCGAGGGCTCGATCTACGGATTCATCGGCCCCAACGGCGCGGGCAAAACGACCACGATCCGCATGATCATGTCGATCCTCTTCCCCGACCGCGGCGAGTTGTCCGTGCTCGGGAAGAAATCCGCCGTCGAATCGAAGGATCGGATCGGCTACCTGCCAGAGGAACGCGGGATCTATAAGAAGATGAAGGTTGGCTCGTTCCTGACACACATGGGGCGGCTCAAGGGGCTGGATCGCGCGGGGCTCAAGCCACGGGTCATGGAATGGCTCGAACGCGTTGATCTGCCTGATGTCTACAAGAAGAAATGCGAAGAGCTGAGCAAGGGCATGCAGCAGAAGGTGCAGTTTGTCGCCTCGGTGCTGCACGACCCCGACCTGATCATCCTCGACGAGCCCTTCTCCGGTCTCGACCCGGTGAACATGCGTCTGCTTCGCAGTCTCATCGATGATGAGAACAAGCGTGGCAAGACCGTCATCTTCTCGACGCATGTGATGTACCAGGCAGAGCAGAACTGTGACCATGTGGTGATGATTCACCAGGGCCGCAAGGTGCTCGACGACACCCTCGAGGATATCCGACGCCGGTTCGATCCGCGGGCCCTGCATGTCGACCCGATCGGTGGCGTCGCCCAAGCGGACGCGGTCGGACAGATCCCCGGCGTCGCGCATGTGACCCCGGTCGAGGGCTCTCTGGAGGTCGTGCTCGATGAGGGCATCGACCCGCAGCAGGCGATGCAATCGTTGCTCGGCGCGATGCCGATGAATCGGGTAGAGATCAAACGCCCGACGCTTGAGGATGTGTTCATCGAGATCGTGACCGGCGGCAAGCGCGGCGCGGACGCGGCACAACTCCGAGCGGAACTGCTCGCTGGCAATACGGACGACGAGGAGGGCGAATCATGAACTTTTCCAAGATCACCCGCGTCGCGGGGCGTGAGTTCGCGTCCACAGCGATGACCAAGGGATTCATCATCGGTGCCCTCGTTCTCCCCGCGGTCCTCGCGGCGATCATGCCACTCGTGATCCTGCTCACCATGAGCGCCCAACCCCCGGCAGACACCGGCACGGTCTATATCCTTGACCGTTCTGCCGATGTCTCAGAGACCCTCCAGGAGCGACTCGCCCCCGACGCGGTTGAAGCACGCTGGAAAGAACGATTCGATGATGTCAAGGAGTTCGCCAAGAACGCGATCCCCATGGGCGACGATCAGAAGGACCAGATCGATCAACGCATCGATCAGGCATCGAAAACCATTCGGTTCCCTGAGTTCCGCGTCATCCCCGCCGGGACCGATGCGAGCATCGAAGAGCTGAAGTCAGAGATGCAGGACCAGGTCGCATCGGGAGCCAAGGGCAAGGGCGATATCAATACCATCCTCGCGATCATCGACATCGATGTGGACTCCACCCGAAAGGCCAACGAGGAGGAAGGGTACGGCGGGTTCCAGGTCTTCCTACGCCCCAAACTCAACGATGAGACGGTCTCCGAGATCAAGGACGGCGTGCGATGGTCCATACGCCAGCGGCGCTACGAGAACGCGGGGATCGATCGCTCGCAGGTGCTCGAAATCTCCGATGTCGACGAACGCGCCAGCCAGGAGATCACAGAAGAGGGTGAGAAGAAGGCCTCCACGGGGATCACGACCTTCATCATCCCGGTGGTTTCGATGATCCTGCTCCTCATCGCGTCCATGACCGGCGGGCAATATCTCCTCACAACGACGATCGAGGAGAAATCGAACCGGGTCGTCGAGGTCCTGCTTTCCGCATGCTCACCGATGGAACTGATGACAGGCAAGATCATCGGCCAGATGTGCGTGGGGCTCTCCCTGCTCATCGTGTACAGCTGGCTGGGCATCTTCGCGCTGTTCTTCATGGAGCGGATGGACCTGATCGATTGGACGACCATCGTCCTGATCTTCGTGTTCTTCATCCTCGCGTACTTCATGTTCGCGTCGCTGATGGCCGCGATCGGATCCGCGGTCAACGACATGCGTGAGGCGCAATCGCTCATGACCCCGGTGATCATGCTGATGATGCTGCCCTACTTCTTCTTCACGCCGGTGATCCGGGCTCCGAACTCGATGCTCTCGACGATCACGAGCTTCATCCCGCCGATCTCGCCGTTCATCATGATCATGCGTGTCGCATCCAACGACCCGCCACCGGTCTGGCAGACCGGGCTGGTGATCCTCGTGAACTCGGTTGCGGTGGTGATCTTCCTCTGGTTCGCGGCGAAGGTCTTCCGTGTTGGGCTGCTCATGTTCGGCAAGCCGCCGAACATCCGAACGCTCATCAAATGGGTCCGCATGGCGTAACCCGAAGTGTAAAACATGCTCAGCGATACCGAGTACAACAAGCACGATCTGTATGAACTGTGCGTCCAGTCTCCCAAGGACCTGGTGCCGCTGCTTCGTGCCATCCACGGCGACAACCCCAGCGTCCTGGGCGAAGACTTCGCAGGCACCGCGGCGGTCTCCCACCTGTGGGTTGAGCGTGATGGTTGCAGCGCGATCGCGGTGGACTTTGACGAGGAAACGCTCGCCCGACGCGGCGAGCACGAACGGATCGCCAAGCACCTGTGCGATGTGCGCGAGGCCAGCGATCCGTGCGACCTGGTGTTCGTCGGCAACTTCTCGATCGGCTACCTGCACACCCGCGCGGAACTTGTCGAGTATCTGATGCATGTCTGCGAGCGACTCGAAACATCAAAGGGCGTCTTCGTCTGCGACACCTATGGCGGCGATACGGCGTACACGCTGGGCGGCGTTCATCGAGCGCACCCGATGCCGGGCGGGAAGCTGTGCCGCTACACCTGGGAACAGCACGCGGCCGACCCCACCACGGGGTTCGTGACCAACCTGATCCACTTCCGGGTCGAGCGGGCGGGTGTGATCGAGTTCGAGCTTGAGGACGCGTTTGTGTATGAGTGGCGTCTGTGGTCAATCCCCGAGCTGCGCGACGCGATGGAGGATGCGGGGTTCTGCGAGACGCTGGTGTACACCAAGCTCGCGGATGCGGTGGATGATGAGGGCAACGCGTATGTGATGCCCGTTGATGATGGCGAAGAGGAGCTCGAAGAGAGCTTCATCGTGCTCGTTGCTGGGCGGGTGTGATGGGCGATAATGCCCCAGCGATCAAAGCATGCCAGGTCTGCGGCTACGACATGAGTGACCGACACGGTGGTGATCCATGCCCTGAGTGCGGCTCACCGCTCGACACCCGTCCGGATGATGACCGATATATCCAAGCGGGCCACCTCGGGAAAGTGTTGCTTTGCTGCGCGATCGTGATCCAGGTTTTCTTGCCACCGGTAGCCATCCTCTTGGTGATCGGTGCTGCAATCCTGCTCGCCAGACGGCACGATGCGAGACAATATCGGTTGAGTTATCGTGCCAGACGCGATCGCAAGCATGCGAACTATCTTGCCTACATCTGGATCGGTGTATTCGTCGCAACGATCGTTTTTTCCTCGTTATGGCCGAACTGGCACTTCTGGTTGGACTGAGGCGACGCCGCTACCATTCCATATGACCACACTCAATACCCCCACCACGACCGACACCCTCAGCTCCTACAACCCCTCCACCGGCGATCTGGTCGGCTCCGTGCCCGTCACGCCCGCCGATCAGGTCGATGCCGTCATCGCCAAGGCCCGTGCCGCACAGCCGGCCTGGGCGGCGCTGAGTGCCCAGGAGCGGGCCGACATGCTCAAGCCGGCTGGCGAGGCGCTGGTGGCCAAAGCAGAAGAACTCGGACGCATCCTCTCGCTTGAGCAGGGCAAGCCGCTGGCAGAGGGCATCGGCGAGGTCAATGCCTGCGGGGCGGGGATGGCCGAGACGGTCGACGAGATCGCCCAAGCCGTGCAACCCGAGGTGCTCACGGGCGAGGGCGCCAAGTCGATGCTGCACTACGACCCGTTCGGCGTGTGCGCCACGATCACACCTTGGAACTTCCCGATCCTGATGCCCCACTGGGGTGTCGTGCCAGCACTGGTTGCGGGGAACACCTGCGTCCTCAAGCCCAGCGAGCAGACGCCGCTGATCGCCGACGAGTATGTCAAGGTGCTCAATCAGTTCCTGCCCGAGGGCGTGCTGCAGATCATCCACGGCGAGGACGACCAGGGCAAGGCCCTCGTCGCGGGCGATGTCGACATGATCGCGTTCACCGGGTCCAAGACCGCCGGGCAGCACATCATGGCGGCCGCAGCGCCGGGTCTCAAGCGACTGATCCTCGAGCTGGGTTCCAAGGACCCGTGCATCGTGCTTGAGGGCGCTGATCTCGAGCAAGCCGCGACCTTCGCCGCTCGCAACTCATTCCGCAACTGCGGACAGGTGTGCGTCTCGACCGAACGCATCTATGTGCAGGAGTCCATCAAGGACGCGTTCATGGACAAGCTGCTGGAGCAGACGAAAGAGTTCACGATCGGTGACTGCCTCGATGAGAACGCGAACATCGGCCCCATGGTCATGCGTGAGCAGAAGGAGCATGTCCTCAAGCAGGTCGAGGATGCCAAGTCCAAGGGTGCCAAGGTGCTCTTCGGCGGCAACCAGCTAGAGGGCAACTTTGTCGAGCCCACCATCCTCGACGGTGTGAACCACGACATGGACATCATGGTCACCGAAACCTTCGGCCCCATCGCCTGCGTCGCAACGGTCAAGGACGCCGACGAGGCGGTCGAGTTGGCCAACGACACCGAGTATGGTCTCGGCGCGGTGGTCTTCGGCGAAGAAGAGGTCGCACGCAAGGTTGGGCGACAGCTCACCGCGGGCATGATCGGCGTCAACCGCTCGATGGGCGGCACGGGCGGCGCACCATGGGTCGGTGCTCGTAAATCGGGTATCGGCTACCACTCGGGCCCGCTCGGGCATCGCCAGTTCTGTCAGTTGCGGGTGGTCACCACCAACGAGGCCACCAGCGAGAACTGATCACGAGCCGCGCTGCGGCACTTTGAACGCGATCGTGTGCTGGAACCCGTAGACCGGGTACTGCACCTGCAGGCGGTAGGTCCTGATCGAGTCGGGTGAGCGTCGGTTCTTCTCACACATGTACGCGACCATGTCCTCGTACATCGGGAACTCACTGATCCCCAAGCCCGCTGTTCCCCTGCCCATGTAATCCAGCTGTTCCTGTGTCTCGACACGATCGATCAACCGCTTCGGGTCTTCGATGTCCGCGCCACCGCGGGGCATGGTGTTGTAGAGGAACAGCTCGGGCTCGATGCCCTCGAAGATGTCGTCGCAGATCATGACATCGCTGACCAGCGTGACCGTCGGCACATCGGGGATCACGGTCGTGCCGCGGTAGTTCCTGCCTTCTGCCGCGTAGCGGTTCGAGCCGTTCGGGATGTAGACCTCAGCGAGCATGTCGTACAGATCGTCCTTACCCTCGACCTCGGGTGCGAAGGTGTTGATGATCTGTCCGTTCTCCTCGTCGACCCGCAGCGGTGCGGCTTCGTGCATCAAGAACGACGAAAGATCGGTCCCAGTGCGCACGGGGGATTGGCGGCGATCCTCATACTCGGGCGGTACGCCATAGACGAACCTGATCGGCGTGTCCGGTCGGAGACGGCGCAGGCCCGATGTGCCATGGATCGTGGAGATATCGATCCCGTCGGGCTGATCGTTGCTGGGGGTGAGCATCATCGTGGTCAGCCAGAGGTTGCTCTGGGCCCCCACGATCTGACTCATGCCCTTGAAGACCTGGTATCGGCTCGACTGTTCGAACTTTGATCGAGCGTTGGGGTTGGTATTGCTCAGCGCGGCATTCAGCGCCGAGCGGGTCCCGAACTGCTCACGGATGAGTTCATCGAACGCCTCGATGGCCTTCTCGGCCGCGTTGATATGCTCGGCTTCTACCCCGTGTTGACCCGCGGCACGCACGATCGACCGCAGCGTTTCTGGGCCGGGGATCCGGGTCAGCCGCTCGATCGGATCGTCCTTGCGAATCGCACTCAGCAGGCGGCTGACCATCACACGCGAGGTGTCGAGGACCCGGGCGATATCGGTTGGGCGCATACTGCACCCCTCGATCTCGGTCAGGACCAGGTTCAGGTTGGTCGCCAGCTCCTGCCCGATCTGATCGGGCTGCACTTCTGGTGTAAGACTCTGCTGTTTCTGCGGCATAGACGGTTTTGCCCCCTCACCCGACCTGCTACGGTGACCACACAGGGTAGCACATAGATGGGCAATATGCATGAATAATACGAATCGTGATAAATTACACTTGATTTTAGCCCACCGCCCCGCCATGATGGGGGTGACTCGCGCCCATGCAGTCAACTTTTTTTAATGGAGAGACACAATGAATTTGTACCCAAAATCCGCGCTCCTTGTCACAGCAAGTATCGCGATGCTGTCAACAAACGCACACGCTCAATGGTCGGCCGATTCGACGATGCACCAGGTTGTCGCCGACGGCTTGGGTGAACAGGTCCAACCCAAGATCGTCCCGACAGACGACGGCGGATGCTACATCAGCTGGTACTCCAGCGAGAGCGGATACGATGTGCGCCTGCAGCGTCTCGACGCACAAGGCAACGAAATGTGGGCACACAACGGTGTGCTCGTCGCTGATCGCGGCTTCTCCTCGACCCAGGATTACGGGCTCGATGTCGACAGCGACGGCCATGCCGTGCTCGCGTTCCGCGACGACCGATTCGGTGGCGTCGTCATCACCGCCCAGCGCGTCGCGCCCGACGGCTCGTTCTCATGGGGTGCCAACGGCATCCAGCTCGGCGACTCGGCCGCTTCGCTCAACTCGCCCGACATCGCAGCGACCAGCGACGGCAACGCCGTTGTGGGTTGGAACAGCAACCTCAACACCGACCTGGCCAGCATCGACGCCTCGGGCATGATCAACTGGGAAACAACACTCAGCTCGGACATCGATGACACCCTGATCGTTTCTGCGATGGAGGGAAGCGACAACGGCTCGGTCATCGTCTCGTGGGTCCAGTACGGCTTCTTCCTCGGCCCAAAGAACCTCATGGCCCAGAAGATCGACTCGCTCGGCAACGAGGCATGGGCCCAGCGTGTCGCGGTCTTCGACGGCGGCTCGCTCCAGTTCGGCAACTTCCCCGAGTTCAGCACCGACGGCGCCGGCGGCGCGGTCTTCTCGTGGTACGACACCGCCAACGGGCTGAATGTATTCGCCCAGCACCTGGACTCAGACGGCACCGAGCTCTTCGGGCACAACGGGGCCGCCGCTTCGATCAACCCCCGCGAGCGTGTCGCCCCCAGCGCCGCCTACGACCCCAGCAGCGACTCGGTCTATGTCTCATGGATCGAGCTCGACAATAACCAGGGCAACCACGGCGTCTTTGCGCAGCGTCTGGACAACAAGGGCTCACGCATGTGGACCGACTCGGGCACCCAGGTTTCGGCCGTCGATGGCAACGAGTCCGGGCAGATCAATGTCCAGATCATGGACGACGACATGGTGACCTTGTGGGTCGAGAACACGGGCATGTTCAACGCCGATGTGGTGCAGGCCGCACGGCTCGACGAGAGCGGGAGCGAAGTCTGGTCGGTCGATGTGGCGTCAGATGCCGCACTCCGGAGCCGCCTGACCTCGACCGTCAGCAGCGATGGCTTCATCATCGGTGCCTGGCAGATCGGCGACTTCGGCGATGCCGACATCGAGACCCATAACCTCAATCCCGACGGCACGCTCGGCGCTGCCGCGAGCTGCCCCGCTGATATCAACGGCGACGGCGACCTCAACTTCTTCGATGTGAGTGCGTTCCTTGCCGCGTTCAGCAGCATGGACCCTGTCGCTGACTTCACTGGCGACGGCATGTACAACTTCTTCGATGTCAGCGCCTTCCTGGGGGCGTTCTCGGGCGGATGCCCATGATCCATCGGTGAACGCATCGATTCCCGTCACGGCTCTCCCCCGAGTCGAGACGGTCGAGCACCCAGCGGCCCCTCTCCGCTGGGTGTTTTTTCATGCGCGGGATATGCGGCTCAAAAAGGACGCACCCCCCAGAGTGATCCCTGGGGGGTGCGGCATGCGGCTGGACGCAGCTGGTAAGCCGAGTTCTGTCCAAGGCGCGGTTTCTGATCAGCTCCATTGACGGGGGCTCGCGATCAGACCTGCGCCCATGGGCGGCCATTTCTCTGCCCGCATCGTTGCCGATACGGTGAGGAGCATTCGCTCCCAGCACCCGACCCGAGCTCATCGTGCGGACAACACGAGCTCTGCTTGGGCTTGCACGCGATGGGGTTTACCGTGCCCCGCTTGTCACCAAGCGGGCGGTGCGCTCTTACCGCACCTTTTCACCCTTACCTGTGCCCGGCAAGCCGGGCCATCGGCGGTATGTTCTCTGTGGCACTGTCCCTCGCCCCCAGCCGAACCCTCGCGGGCATGTTGGGGCGGGTGGGCGTTACCCACCATCGTGTCCTGTCGTGCTCGGACTTTCCTCCCATGAACCGAAATCCATGAGCGACCGCCTTGCTGCGTCTTGCTGAATGATACGCTCGGCAAACGACCCCGGGTCGCTCAAGCACATAACTCTGACTTCGCATACAATCGCGTCTTATGACCCAGCCCCGTTGTGTTGTGTGGACCACCCCCGAGCAAGCCCCGCTGCTCGACGAGATCGTGCGCCGTGCTGGCATCGAGATCATCGGTGCCGGGTGCCCGGACTCGGCCCGGGCAGGGCAGGTCGCTTCGGCGCTCAAATGCGAACCCACCGACGACCTCCGTTTGGTGATGAAGGGCCACGAAACCGACATGGTGCTGCTGGGCGATGCGGGCAGTTTCGGTGAGGAAGCAAACGACGCCGACCTCGATGCCCTGCGAGCCGCACACGGGCGGAATGTCTGCGTCACGACGCTCGAACCGATCCCCGCCACCGCGTCGGGCATCATGGGCACGAGCTTCGCCGAGGCGCTCCATCAGGGCGTGCTGGGCACACTTGCCAGCTTTGTCCCGCTCCTCCGCTACAGACCGATCCTCTCAGAGCTCTCGACCGTCATGGAGACCTTCGCCCCGGTCCGATCGGCATCGCTGACCATCGCGGGCCCGTCGGCACTGGGCTCGCTGGGTGCCCGCCTGTTCAATGCCCTCGATCTCACACGATGGCTCATGGGCGTGCCCAGCATCATCGAAGCCGCGTACATCTCACCCCGCGCCGGGCGGGGCATGCACCCGCTGCCCGGGCAGACCCTTCGCGGGTTGCACGGCGAGATCACCATGAACCTCCGCTTCTCCGACGGGCGATGCGCCGCGATCTACCTCTCCGACCAGTTCAGCGCCAGCGCCCTCTCCATGACCATCGCCAGCGCCGAGGGGCAGATGGCCGTCGATCATCGGGGCTTTGTCTGGTCCGACAACGAGGGCCAGGAAGTCGACAAGCACGAATCTCCGGATCCAAAGCTCAACTCCGATCGCGGGGCCCTGCAAACCCAGCTCACCGAACTCTGCTCCGGGGTTGTGCCCGCACGCCCACCGATCGACTTCACCAGCGTGCTCTCCATGACCCACGCGGCCCTGCTGAGCACCCGCACCGGCCAGGGCGAATCGCCGCACGATGTTGAGCAGTTGATGCTGTCGATGTGAGTAAAGGTGAACGAGCCGCGACGAAAAGTGAACGAGCCGCGACCGTGAGGGAGCGGTTTCTTTGGGTACATTGGCGATCCAGGACCGCTCCCTTACGGTCGCGGCTCGTAAAAGCTCACGACCACTTCGTCATGTGCCACTTCTTCTTGCCGCGCCGGATGGCGATGAACGATCCGTGCAGCAGGTGGGCCGTGGTGAGCCGGGTGTCCGCGCCGATCTTCTCGCCGTTGATGGAGACGGAGTTGCCGGAGAGGAACTCGCGGGCCTCGCGTTTGGATGAGGCGAGGTCGCAGGCGATGAGCAGGTCGACGGGGTCGGCACCATCGCCTTCGAGGTCGCTCTTGGCGTGCTCGGTGGTGGGCACGCTGGCGAAGACCTCGACGAGGGTGTCCTTGTCGAGGGTCCCCACTTCACCCGAGAAGAGTGCCTTGCCGGCGGCTTCGGCGTTTTCCATCGCGTCGGTGCCGTGGAGGATCTGGGTGGCGTTCTGCGCGAGGGTGCGCTGGAGTTCGCGCTTGCCCGGGTTCTCCTCGTGGCGGGCGATGAGGGCTTCGATCTCGTCCTGCGGCAGGAAGGTGAAGACCTTGATCCAGTTGCGAGCATCCTCGTCGGTCGCGTTGAGCCAGAACTGGTAGTAGGCATATGGCGATGTTCGCGCGGCGGTGAGCCAGACCGCACCAGTCTCGGTTTTGCCGAACTTGCCGCCGTCAGCTTTCTGGACGAGGGGGGCGGTGAGGCCAAAAGCACTCTTCTCTTTGAACTGCAATTCAAAATCTAATCGACGATCTTCTTGGTCTGAGAATGGGATCTCTGAAAAGCGTCGTCTGTTGAGCTTCAAAGTCGAAATCAATGCCGCACCGAACTCTGTTGGCTGCTCGTCTGCATCCTGCGCTGCAGCATCTGTGATAACACGCTCAGTGACATCAGCACCCGCTTTTCTTGCAGCTTTGAGGAAACGCAAATTCATCGATGTAAGAAACTCGTGCCGGTATCGACGAATGAGGTCTGCACCGGCGACAATGTTCCCGTACTGATCGCTCCCCCCAAACTGCACGGTAATTCCGTCATGCTCGTACAGGTAGGCAAAGTCATACGCCTGCAAAATCATGTACGAGAACTCGGTGTAGGAGATGCCCTGCTCGCGGTTGTTGAGGCGATCCTTGACCGACTCCTTCTGCATCATCATGTTGACGCTGAAGTGCTTGCCAATGTCGCGCAGGGCCTCGATGTAGCTGATCTTGCCCAGCCATTCGAGGTTGTTCTTGATGTGGTGTTCCGGGCCCTCGATCTGCCCGAGGACATTCTCGAAGATCGGTCGCTGGCAATCGACATGACGCTGGACGGTTTCCTCGGTCATCATCATGCGCTCGGCGCTCTTGCCCGAGGGGTCGCCGATGAGCCCGGTACCGCCGCCCATGACGACGACGGGGATGTGCCCGGCGCGTTTGACATGGGCCAGCATCATGATGGGGACGAGGTTGCCGATGGTGAGCGAGTCGGCGGTCGGGTCGAAGCCGACATAGACCTTGCGTTGCCCGCTGGCGAGGTGATCGCGGAGGGCGTCCTTGTCGGTGGCGTCCTTGATGAGGCCGCGCCATTCGAGTTCGGCGACGAGGTCGGTGATCTGTGCGTTTTTTGTGGTCTCGCTCATAGACCCAGAGGATAGGTCGGGTGCGCGGTGGTGGCAGGGCGTGCACAGGCGGGATCCGCCAGTGGCGGGTGCCACCGGTGGTTGGTCGTTGGATAGGTTCTTGAGGTAGGAGACAAGGAGTGACGGGCTGGAAGCCCGTCCCACGAGACATAAAAGGCACGGGAGTGCGTCGGGTTAGGGCAGGCGTGTTTTGATGGTCCAGTCGGGCTTGGTTGCCTGATCGGCCCAGCGACGCATGTCGGCGAACTCGTCCCAGCCCCACTGCTCGACGTGGCCGTCGAGGATGGCGGCGATGCCCTTGCCGTTGTAGCGGAGCGAGACGTTGCCCGAGTTCAGGTTGGGGTTTTCCGCGTACTCGTCGTAGTTTGTTTCCCAGTTCCGCCCCTGGTTCTCGTAGCGGTACGGTGGCATGACCGTGTGGAATCCTTCAACAACGCCGTAGCCGCTGAGGAAGGTGCCGGTGCTGCTTCGCGCGGAGGCGAAAGTCAGGAGCTGGGAAGATCGGCGTGCCTGGTACATCTTGCTGATGTGGAAGTCGCCGAAGTATCGGCGTCCCTGCTTTGTCATCGGGAAGGGATCCCCTGAAACGCCGCCGCCGCCGACGAAGTAGGAGTTGACGCCGAAGCTCGGGTAGAGCGAGGTCACATACCGCATTGCGGAATGGCTTGCGGACGCGGAACCGGCGTTGACGCTCTCGTCTTCGGCGAGGAACTCAACCACGCGTGGGTCCATGTAGAGCGCGTCCATGTTCCAATCGAGGTACGGCGCGATGCGCCATGGGTAGCGGTTGGCGATGGGCGAGCCGATCCGCACGCCGGCGGCGTCTCGGGGTTCCGCATTGCTTTGCTGGAACGATGTCCAGACTTCGTTCTGGATGAAGCCGATCATGAGGCTGCCGCGGTTGTCGTCGGCGTACATGGTGTACGCCGTCATCAGCTGGCGGGCACCGGACATCTCGCGTACCGCTGCCGCGGTGGTCCTCGCCTTGCCCAGCGCGGGCAGCAGGACACCCATGAGGATCGCGATGATCCCGATCACCACGAGCAGCTCAATGAGCGTGAATGCAGACCGGGTTGTCCTGATTGAGGCGTTGAAGCGTTCCATGCTGCTCATCTCTGAATCTGCTGGGGTGGCGTTGAAATCTCGCTGGATGGGATTCTATCTCGCATTACCAAAATTGTCTGCAACTGAGACTCGATCTCATCGCAATCTGTGTGTATTCTTCCGTAGCTGCGACTGAATCTCAACAAGGTCCGGCTGAATTTATCCACCCTGCTCCACCCATGGGAGATTGAAGATATGAATCGCGCAACTTCTGCCTTGCTCACCATTGCCGTGCTCGCGGGTTCAGCAGCGGCCCAATCGGAAACGATCACGGTCGAGTACGACGCCCCGACCATGGATCGTTGGAACTACCCCTTCAACGGCTCGCCCGGCACACGCCTGTCCGCGTCCACCTTCGGAGCCGTCGAACTCGACGGGTTCGATGATCACGATGCGCAGTTCATCCTCGGGTTTGATACGCTCGCCGATGTCATGAGCGGGCTCGATTCATCGGAGTATCAGGTGCTCAGCGCCCGCGTGATCATCACCAACACCAACGGCAATGTGTTCCGCTACGACCCCACATACGACACGCACGACACCTACCTGTTCCTCGACAACTCGCTCGATACAGACGACGGGCGACCGGTTCACCTTTGGGCGATCGGCTACCAGGACGAGCAGAGCCAAGCCACCTGGGGCGAGTACTCCGCGTTTGGCGGCATCGCTGATGTCGATCCGACGCAGGGATCGCGGTATGCATTTGCCGCGTACTTCCCCTTCGAGGGCAGCGACCCGGTCAATATCTCCAACAACCTGAAGGAAGAGTTCGACGCGACGCCGATGGCGATCGCCCAGAACGACACGGTCCTCCCGGGCGAGCTTGTCCCGGCGGACTCGGACTTCACCTTTGATGTCGATCTGTGCCAGCCGGGCATCCGCAACTACCTTGCTGAGGGTCTGTCGCTCGGCGAGGTCCGTTTCGCGGTGAGCTCGCTGCACGCGGCCAACGGTGGCGACGGCGGCGGGACGGGCGAGATCGCCTACCCCTTCTGGTACACCAAGGAGAACCCGCTGGCGGTGATCTTTGGCTACGCCCCACGCCTTGAGCTGACCGTGCGTGTCGGCTCGCCCGGCGACTTCAACAGCGACGGGGAGTTCAACTTCTTCGATGTCAGCGAGTTCCTGACCTCGTTCAACGCGGGCGATACCAGCGCCGACCTCAACGGCGATTGCCAGTTCAACTTCTTTGATGTTTCACAGTTCCTGACGGCCTTCAGCGCCGGCTAATCCAAACCCCACCCCGCGTTTGTGTGCGGGCGACCCTGAGGAGATAGATATGAAGACCATGACCATCAGCGCGATGATGATCGCCGCGGGCGTTGCCAACGCCGGCGTGTCGTCGTTCACCGAGACCTTTGAGACCGGCGCCAACGGCTGGCTCCAGGGCAGCTTCAGCGCCCCCACCTACAACTCGACGGGCGCACTCGACGGCAGCGCGTACATCAGCAGCACCGCGGATCTCAACAGCGCCGGCCCCTTCGGGCTGACCGTCTTCCGCGGCCAGGATGACTTCGACGCCTCGGGCGACGCGTTTGTCGGCGATTACCTCGCAGGCGGCATCGACCGCATCAGCTTCGACTTCCGTCACAACGCTGGGCAGGACCTGGGCATTGCGCTCCGCGTGGCAAGCTCGAACAACTTTCCCGCTTTCGCGGTCGAGCTGGCAGGCCCCGTCGTATCAGACGAATGGGTCACCCTGAGTTTCGACCTGAGCTTCTTCAACCCGCTCGTCACGATCGAGGGCGCCCCGACCCCGCAGGCGTTCAACGAGATCATGGCCGCGATCGGCAACCTGCAGGTCTCGGTCGATCGTCCTGACGGGCTCGACACCCCACTCGTTGTCGACTTTGACCTCGACAATGTCGCAATCACACCAGCCCCGAGCGCACTTGCACTGCTTGGCTTGGGCGGACTTGCCACAGCACGTCGTCGACGCTAAAACCATTTACCCAACTGCCCCCTCTCGCGCGGGACTCGATCAGCTGCAAAGCGTCGGGTCCCGCGCTTTTTTTAACCTTGCAATCGGGCCCTCGCGATCGCGACCGCTTCGGGGTTCAGGTCGCATCCGATCGGGGTTCGATTCAGGCGCTGCGCTGCCACCAGCGTCGTCCCAGAGCCACAGCACGGGTCGAAGACCACCCCACCCGCGGGGCAGCACGCCCCTACGAGCAGCTCCAGGAGCGCCAGGGGCTTCTGGGTCGGGTATCCCACTCGTTCGTCGGCCATGTTGTTCAGGGTCGGGACATCGAGCACATCGGTCGCCTTCTTCATCTGCCCCTTCATCCGGTTGCTCGTCGCGGGGACCATGGGCGGCTCGAAGTAGTACCGATCAGGATCGATGCTGTAGAACAGGATGTCGTCGTGCTTGCGTGCGAAGCGGCGCGGGGACGACCCGCCCAGCCCGTAACGCCAGATCAGGTGATTGACGAAGCGGTCCTCGCCCAGGAGCTCATCGAGCAGCACTCGCACCCGATGACTTGTCCGCCAATCAACATGAATCAGCATTGAGCCGGTGGGCTTGAGCTTGGGGATGGTCACTTCGAGTCGTTCGCGGAGCCAATCAACCCATGCGTCGGTGCTGGGCCAGGCGTCCTGATACGACCCCGAAGCCGCGACCTGTGATTTGCCGGTGTTGAATGGGGGATCAGCATACAGCAGATCGATCGTCTCATCATCGAACCGGTCAGCTCGAACGAGCCAGTCCTCATTGCTCACGCGGGCAGATTCAGGCATGCGTCACCGTTTCATCCGCTCGCCGAACCCGGCTTTGTTTCCAGGCGGCGTTGCACTCGGGGCACACGACACACCCATCGTCCTGGGTGGTCAGATCATCGAGCTGGTACGCGCACGATGGGCAGATGCCGTGCGTGAGATGGATCTGCGCAATGCGATCGAACTTGCGGAGTCGCACCCATCCAAGCAACCCGAACCACAGCAGCGTTGACACGACGATTGAACTGCAGAAGGGGATGATCAGGTTCCACAGCAGCGTGCCCTTCTGCCCGAGCAGCACGATTCCGGTAAAGCTCGCCAGAGCCCACCCAAGCACCCCGCCGACCAGCGCGATCAGCACCTCGGTGTTGATGGTCGCCTGCTGTTCCTGTTTGATGATCTTGTCCTTGGTCAAGGACTTGATCCCGATGGCACGCCAAGCCAGCTGACGATTCGTCAGGCGGGCCACGCCGCAGGGCTTTCGTCGATCATCGAGGGGTGTGGGCATCAACCCATCTTACACGGGTTTCACTGGTGCGCGACCCACCGAGTAATAATGGAAACCGAGTTCGTCGAGGTGCTGACGCCGGTAGAGGTTCCGCCCGTCGAAGATGACCTTGCCCTTCATGACCTCGGCGAGCTTCTGGAAGTTCGGGCTCTTGAACTCGGCCCAGTCGGTCGAGATGACCAGGGCGTCGCAATCGCGGGCACACTCGTACATGTCGTCACTGAGGGTGATGGTATCGCCCATCTCCTTGGCGATATTCTCCGCCGCGACCGGGTCGAAGCCCGTGCAGCTTGCACCGTAGCCCAACGCCTTACGCACCAGGGTCAACGCGGGGGCCTTGCGGATGTCGTCGGTGCGGGGCTTGAACGCAAGCCCCCAGAAGGCGAGCTTCTTGCCCTGCAGTCCCGACTCGCCCCCGAAATGGCCGAGGATCTTGTTGAAGAACAGGTTCCGCTGGCGTTCGTTGGTGCCGTGCACCGCGTTGGAGACCTGGGTGGTGACGCCGGCCTTGTCGCCCATCATGATGCAGGCGAGCGTGTCCTTGGGGAAACACGAGCCGCCGTAGCCCAGCCCGGGGTGCAGGAACGCGTGCCCGATGCGTGAATCGGAGCACATGCCCTCGCGGACGCGGTTGATGTTGGCCCCGTAGGCCTCGCAGAGATTGGCCATCTCGTTGATGAACGAGATCTTGGTCGCCAGGAAGTTGTTGCTCGCGTACTTGACCATCTCGGCGCTGAGCACATCCATCACGAAGATGGGGTGCCCGTTCCGAACGAACGGGTCATACAGGTCCCGGAACTTCTCGCCCACCGCGGGGCTCTCCACGCCCACCACGACGCGATCGGGCTTGTTGAAGTCGTTGACCGCGTCGCCCTCCTTGAGGAACTCAGGGTTGTCGGCAACATGGAATGGGATATCGCCCACGATGTCCTTGATGCGGTCCTTCACGCGGAAGGTCGTTCCCACGGGCACCGTGGATTTCACCACGACGACTTTGGGTTTCTGATCGGGACCGAGCTCCTTGATCGCGTGCCCGATATCGTCGGCCGCGCTGTCGATGAAGGTCATGTCCGTATGGCCCCTGTCATCGGAAGGCGTTCCCACGCAGATGAAGATCATGTCGGCCGCCTGATAGGCATGCTTCTTGTCGAGCGTGTAGGTCAGCCGCCCCGCCTGGCGGTTCTTGACCATCAGCTCGGTCAGCCCCGGCTCATAGATCGGGCAGACATCGTTCTCGAGCTTCTCGATTTTGCCGGGATCGACATCAAGACAGATCACATCGTTTCCTGCGTTGGCGAGGCACACACCGGTGACCAAACCCACATATCCTGTACCCACCATCGTCAGTTGCATCGTGACTGTTCCTCCGTTTCAGGCAGGAGTCTAGACTCTGAATCAATCATCGGCTTCTCTCAGATTCAGGCCCAGCACGGGAACCTGCCGCATCGAACATCTATTATGTGAATCAGAATCTCGACCCGTCGTGGGACGGGCTTGAAATCAGGAAAGTATTTGCGGGGAACCACCGCGATGAGCACCCAGACCATGTCCCATAAGTCCGGACGCAAGAAGAAGCTCGAAGCCAAAGCTGCCAAGCAGGCCAAGGCCGATGGCGCATTTTCTGCCGCCAACGCTGACCGCCACGAGTTGTACCAGCTCTCGGTCCAGAATGTCGAGGCCGAGATCGATTTCATCGATGAGACCTTCGAGCAGATCAGGGGACGCAAGGGCGTGCTGCTGCGAGAGGATTTCTGCGGCACAGGCAACACCAGCACGGAATGGGTCCGCCGCCGCGAGTCCAACCGGGCGGTCGGTCTGGATATCGACCAGCCCACGCTCGATTGGGGAACCGAGCACCACATCAGCCAGCTGAGCCCAGAGCAGCAACAACGCATCATGCTGCACAACCGCAATGTGCTCGAACCCGGCGATGCGGTCGGTGCTGACTGCGTCCTGGCGATGAACTTCAGCTACTGGCTCTTCAAGACCCGCGATGAGCTTCGCAACTACTTCAAATCGGTACGCGAGAGTCTGGGCGAAGACGGTGTTTTCTTCCTCGACCATTACGGCGGCTCCGAAGCGATGACCGAGACCCGCGAGGCCAAGAAGATCGACGACGGCCCCGGACGCAAGTTCACCTACATCTGGGAACAGAAGACATTCAACCCCATCACCAATGACATGGAGTGCCGCATCCACTTCAAGTTCCCAGACAAGACCCGCATGAACGACGCGTTCGTTTATCACTGGCGGCTCTGGTCGCTCGTCGAGATCCAGGAACTGCTCAGCGAGGCCGGCTTCACCCAGGTCCATGTCTACTGGGAAGGCGAAGACGACGAGGGCGAGGGCAACGGCGAATACGAACCTACGCGCGAGGGTGCTGCGGACCCCGCCTTCATCAACTACATTGTCGCGTACGACTGAGGTGAACAGCTTTGCAAGGCGTGCTCGACATCCCCTCCGAACTCGAATCCCTTCAAGAGGTCATCGCCGACGCGTTCCCAAGCGTGATCGAGGTCTTTGAGCAGCAGCTCGTCTCGGATCTTCCACCGGTCGATGAGATGTGCAAGTACATCGAGCGCTACCGCGGCAAGATGCTCCGCCCGACGCTCGTGCTGCTCTGCGGCATCGCCGCGAACGATCAGCATGCCCAAATGATTGAGAGCGACAACACGAGCACGCTCTGCACCCACGCCCACATCGTCTGCGGCGCGGTCTGCGAGATGGTCCACATGGCCACCCTCGTTCACGACGATGTCCTCGACGAGGCCGAGATCCGGCGGCGCGGGCAGACGCTCAACATGCTCCACGGCAACGAGACCTCGGTCATCTTGGGCGACTACCTGATCGCCTCGGCCTACGAACTCTGCTCGACGCTCGATTCGCCCGTCCCCTCCCGGATCGTCGGCAACGCCTCGGCGGTCATGTGCACGGGCGAGCTGCTCCAGCTCCAGCACCGCGACAACCACTCGCTCGACGAGGCCACCTACCTCGAGATCCTTGAGCGCAAGACCGCCGCGCTTATCGGGGCCGCCTGCGAACTCGGGGCCCTGTGCACACTGGGCTTCGACCAGCGCGAGCACCCGATCACCCAATCGCTGCTCCGCTTCGGGCGTGCATTGGGCATCGCCTTCCAGATCCAGGACGATGTGCTCGACCTGATGGGCAACGAGGATCAGGTCGGCAAATCGGTCGGCAAGGACCTTGAAAAGGGCAAGCTGACCTACCCGCTCATCCATCACCTCGCCCACGCCGATGAGCAGCAGACGATCCGATCGCTCGAACTGATCCGCCAAGCCGCGGAGCACGACCAATCGGGCATCCCCGAGCTGATCGAGGCCATCGGATCAACCGGCTCGATCGATGCGACCCAGTCGCTCGCTTCGTCGTATGTTGATCGGGCCAAGAGCGCCCTGATCGAACTGCCCGAATCACCCGGGCGATCGATGCTCGATCTCATCGCCGACGCGGTCATCAGCCGCTCGTACTAAACCCGCTCAAGGACCACCCGATGCAAAGGCGCGTATTCAAGTACTACCAGCGCAAACGGGTCGTCAATATCAACATCAACATCCTGATGGCCGGGTTCCTGTCGATCGCGATCGCCAAGTACCCCGTCTTCCTCATCGGTGAGTGGATCGGGCCCGAGCACAAGTTCCTCATCTCGGTCATCGCGTATGTCCTGGACACCACGATCGATGTCTGCATGTACTACGCCCTGCACTGGGTCGCCAACCACTGGAACCCACGCGGGAACCTCCCCAAAGATGACCACCTGCCCAAATCGCGTAAGTTCATGCAGGACGCCACCCGTGTGCAGGCCGAGCGGATGGCCCTCGTGCCCATCTTCATGCTCGTCTCGATGGGCGGCATGTGGGCCCTGCAGCACTTCTACCAGATCACCCACTCCTGGGCCTTCGTCTTCGCCTTCGTCGCCGCGATGTTCGTCACCCGCATCGTCCATACCTTCTGGGGGTACCAATCGGGCACCTTCAAGGACCATGTGGACTTCGTCATCGACGATGACATCCAGATCGGGCGTGATCTGACCGCCGAAGCCGAGACCCAGTCGCAGGCCGAGCCCAAGCCCGCCGCGACCGATGAGGCCACCCCGTAATGTGCGGCATCGCCGGCGTCATCAAGATCCACGACCCCAAAGACGGCCCCCCACCACCGCCGCTGGAAGTGATCCCCGAGTCCTGGCTCGACATCCTCGATGAGTCGATCAAGCACCGCGGCCCCGACGGGCAGGGGCGCTTCCGTGACCGGGCCGTGCGTGAGGACGGCACCATCGTCGATGTTGCCCTCGTGCACCGCCGCCTGAGCATCATCGACCACGCCGGCGGGCACCAGCCGATGGTCCACGACGGCGATCGTCTCCGCCCAGACCTGACCTACCAGCCGGGGGACACGCCGATCATCGCCAGCGAGGTTGAGCCGGACAAGCCGCTGGTCGCGGTGGTGTTTAACGGGTGTATTTACAACCACCGGGAACTTCGGAAGGAACTCGAGGGGCAGGGGTATGTGTTCGAGACGGACCACTCGGACACGGAGGTTTTGGTGCATGGGTGGAGAGCGTGGGGGCAGGGTCGGCCTGACATCGCAAAGCCCAAGGGTAAACCTTGGAAAACCCGAAGCGAAGGCCTCCCCTCGAAGCTTGAAGGCATGTGGGCGATACTCTGCTGGTTAAGTCAAACGGGCGATATCACGATCACCAATGATCGTTTCCGCGAGAAACGAGCGTGGCATACCACAACGAAGACTGGACTTCATCTGGTTTCCAGCTCACCCGCCGGTATCCTTGAGTTGACACCTCCATCCGTGAATCCAGATCTACTGATTCAACCTGAGTTTCTTCGTCCGCTTTCGCGCTGTATCAAGACACTTTCTGCACCATCACAGATCGAGGATTTAGTCTCGACATCCACTTGGAAGAAGAAGACGCTGCTTGCCCGTGAATGGAACTGGTACAGGAATGAGACTACATGCAGGCCTGTAGATAGAACTCGGACTCTCGGGGTAGAAGAAGTTGATCTGCTGCTCGCAAAGAGCGTAGAGATGAGAATGCAAGCCGATGTTCCGGTAGGCATCTTTTTATCAGGCGGAATCGACTCTGGCTTACTCGCTGCACACGCTCACAAGCTTGACTCCTCGATCGAGACGCTCACCGTCAGAATGCCAGACGACGCATACGACGAGTCTGATGCCGCAAGCGAGACCGCTATGGCTATTGGGACTCGTCATCGTGTGATTGAATGTAGTCCCGAACCAGCAAGTGATTTGATCAAACTGATCGAACGCCTCGGATTTCCATTCGGGGACAGTTCGCTGCTCCCTACATACTGGGTAAGCAAAGCTGCCCGCGATGTCGTTCGTGTCGCTCTCAGTGGAGATGGCGGTGACGAACTCTTTGCCGGCTATCAACGCCACCAAGCAGCGGGTTTGCTCAGAAATGGCAAATCGCTGCTCATGCTTGTTCCTAGTTATTCGCTCCCTCAACGCGACCCAAAATCTGGTAGCGCTCGACTTGCTCGCCTGGGGAATGCAGCTCGCGAAATGGGTTATCCCAGTCTTCGTGATGGTTTCTCAAAGTACCAGCATGACCGTCTATTGAACCACAATCGTCTAGGCATGGCACTCTCTGGCGTACTCTGTAATGCGTTCACCTTTGGGGCTTCATTCTTTGGGATGTACCGCGTGCT
This sequence comes from Phycisphaerales bacterium UBA3190, assembly GCA_002364005.1. Lineage (GTDB taxonomy): Bacteria > Planctomycetota > Phycisphaerae > Phycisphaerales > UBA1924 > UBA1924. The sequence goes on along the minus strand of DEXG01000003.1, from coordinate 13,348 downwards.
TGTCCCTGCTTCAAGATCCATTGCCGTTTCCAATGCACTCTCCGATGATCTCCATGAATACTTGCCTGATGACCTGCTCGTGAAAACGGACACCGCATCTATGCATGCAGCTCTTGAAGTTCGATGCCCGTTTCTGGACTCGAACCTAGTGCAGGCAGCGACGACGGCCACCATCGATTCGCTCATGCCCAACGGCCAGCGCAAAGGCCTCCTCAAACAAGTCGCCCGCAAGTACCTCCCCGACCACATCGTCGATCGCCCCAAGCAGGGCTTCGCGATCCCCATCGGCGAGTGGTTCCGCACGGACTACGGCTCTATGCGACAACTGCTCCACGACCACCTCCACTCAGCCGACCCGTTCCCGGGGCTCGCCGAGGCCGGGGTCGAGATCAACATGAAGTTCGTCGAACAGATGCTCCGCGAGCACGACGCGGCTGGGGAGAAATCCATCAACCCCTGGCACGGGCGTGACCATTCCCAGCGCCTCTACATGCTGCTGGTGTTGAGCATCTGGGCCAAGTGGCTGCAGCGAGTCCGCAACGACGCACAAGAAGGCGCATGAAAAAACCCACGCCGGGGCGTGGGTTTGAAGAACAGGATTGGATGGGCTCAGCCCTGTGCGACCTTGCCGTCGATGTGAACATCCATCTGCGGGAAGGGGATGCCGATGCCTGCATCATCAAGGGCGACCTTGACATTGCGGGTCAGCGCATCCATGACCGCCCAGTAATCCGCGGCATTCACCCAAACACGCACGGACCAGTCGATCGACGAGCCGCCCAGACCGGCAAGAACGACCGCGGGTGCAGGATCAGTCAGGACATTGTCCGTGGCCGAAGCTGCGGCGAGCATGATCTCGCGTGCCTTGTCGATGTCCGCGCCGTAGTCCGTACCGACATCGATCGAAACGCGACGCGTCGCGTGGTGCGAGATGTTCTCGATGGTCCCGCCGAAGATCGAGTTGTTCGGCACGATGATGCGTCGGTTGTCGGGGGTATCGAAGGTAGTGGTGAACAGACCGATCTCAAAGACCTTGCCCGTGGTCCCACCAGCAGCAACGACATCGCCAACCTTGAATGGGCGGAAGAAGAGCAGCATGACACCCGAAGCAACATTGCCGAGCATGCCGGACATCGCCATACCGATGGCAAAGCCAACGGCCGCGATCAGCGCTGCGAAGCTGGTCGTCTCAACCCCAAGGGTGCCGAGGATCGCGACGGCACCTGCAATGAGAACAACATAGCGTGCAAGGTTTGAGAGGAAGCGTGCCAGCGTCTCCTCGACATTGGCCTTGCGGACCGCCTTGCCGGTGATCTTGCTGACCCAGCTGGCGATGATGATCACCAGGATAATCAGCACGACGGCCTTGGTGATCGGCCACCCAACTGAATCCCAGAGCAACACCCAGGTGTCGCCGCTGAAATCACCCTCCATCAAACGGCTGGCGGCTTCAGTCCCGCCGCTGACGAGTTCGTTCGTCTGCTCGGTCGCGTTGGCGGCATCGACCGCCTCACCCTCTTGCATGAATAGCATGTGCGTTTCCTTTTTATAGTCCTTGCACGGCGTCTAAGTCCCCTGGCAACCTCTGCCATTTACACGCCGGCGCTCAGCAACACTAAGCCGCAACCCGCCTGAAAGCGAAAACCATGCTCGACTTTCGTGCTTCCCCACCCATTACCTGCGCAAATCGTGCCAGATTCTGTGTTTAGATTGTAAATTCCTCACCAGATTGGCATGGTTCGGGCACCAAGTGCAACTCTTCGCGTGGTAGGATTGCACCCAACCCGAGGGAAATGCCGAAGGAATTTGTGTGTCACACCCAACCCCACAATCAGATCCTGACCACACGCCCGCAGTCACCCGACGCAAGGCACTCACATCGGTTGCCAAAGCCGGGTTTGCCATCGGGATCGCTGGCTCACTTATCGGGTGCAACTCGACCGCCCAGAAGCGCGTCAAGTCCAAGGGCGGCTCGCTCGGGGACCCGATCCCCAGCGACCCCATCGCACACACATCGACACCCTCGCCGATCATCACACGCACAGAAACAACCGGCGTGGAGACGACCGCCCCACTCTCGGCGATCCCCTCCTTTGTGATCCCCCGCAGCAAGTGGACCGACTCGGGCCCCAAGCGTTGGCTCGCCGACCCCATGAACGCCGTGCACCGCATCACGGTGCACCACGATGCGATCATGCCCGTACCGGGCGGCGCCTACGCCGACTCGCTGCGCCGACTCCAACTGATCCGCACCGGGCACCTGAACAACGGCTGGGCCGACATCGGCTACCACTTCGCCATCGACCCCAGCGGACGCATCTGGCAGGCACGACCGCTTGAACTCCAGGGCGCCCATGTCAAAGACAACAACCCCGGGAACCTGGGCATCGTCGTCTTCGGCAACTACGAGCAGATCCGCCCCACCGCCGCGACGCTCGCTTCGGTCGATCGCATGCTCGCCTACGCCATGCAGCGTTTCCATGTGCCTATCAGCCGGGTATACACCCATCAGGAACTGCGTCCCACGGCATGCCCCGGACGCAACCTGCAGGCCCAGATGGTCGCGACACGATCAAACGGCGGACGCCTCGCACAACTGGTGCGCGACCGCTCGCTGTTGAACGCGTAACGCATCCCAGCTGCCATACAGGTTATTCAGGGATCAGTCCCCCGAGCCACTCAGCGAGGGCTCGGCGGCTTCTTCGTCCTGCTGTGTCCCGAAGATCGCCGAACCGACACGCACCAGGTTCGCGCCCTCTTCGATCGCGACTTCGTAATCGCCGCTCATGCCCATGGAGAGCAGATCGAAGTGGCCCTCGCCCACGCCCTGACGCTTCATGTCTTCGTACAGCTCGCGGCAACGGGTGAAATGGGGACGAACCGCTTCGGGCTCGGACGACAGCGGTGCCATAGTCATGAGACCACGCACGCGAACATTGATCATCGTGTCAATCTGCTCGGCGATCGCGCCGGCCGCCGCGATGGGCACGCCGAACTTTGAGTCCTCGCCCGACACATTGACCTGGAGCAGCACATCGATCTGCCGATCGAGCTTATTGGCGACCTGCTGAATCTCCTCAGCCAGACGCAGACTGTCGACCGAATGCACCAGCCGCACGATGTCGGCGATCTTGCGAACCTTGTTGCGCTGCAGGTGCCCGATCATGTGCCAGCGGACCGGCGTCGACGGATCGAACCCGCTGTGCTCACCGGCAACGCGTGGGTGCATGCGCATGCGCTCGAACCACTCGTTGATCACGCCAGCACGCTGCGAGAGCTGCTGAACCTTGTTCTCCCCGAAGTCCCGGTGCCCCAGCTCGATGAGTTCCCGGATATCTTCCGGCTCAGCAAACTTGGTGACCGCGATGAGGTACACCGAGTTCGGCGTCCGCCCAGAGCGTTGTGCCGCCTCCGCGACCCGCTGCTTCACTTCGATGTATCGCTGTTCAAGCGTGGACATGTGACCTCCTGTCATGCGTATCGCTTGGAATGATGATGATATGGTACCGCATCTTCGCGGCATATGTGCTGGCCCCGGACGCGGCAACCGCCAATCAGTCCCCACCGTTCCAGCTCGAACCCCGCCTGTCCGGACTCGTGGGGTCATAGGTCCCCGTTGGCTCGGGCTTGGCCTTCCACTTGCCATAGCCCATCTCTTTGTCCCGCTGGGTGGGGTCCTGAGCGTCCGCCGTGAGCCCAAACTCGGGATTAATCGACTCATCGGCTCCGGACACCACGGGCACATCAACCCGGCGTTGCTGGAGCTCGCAGCCGAGGGCACCGTGCAGACCGATCGCCCCACACAGCATGGCGCAGGACCTCATACCAAGAGTTTGGCCGATAGATTTGAATCTGATTCGCATACCAAAGTCTATACGGGAGTACACCCCGGGCGTATGCACGAACTCACAACTGATCTCACTCAGAGGGGGTCGCGGGGCACATCCGGGCCCGCGCTGTGGGGTGGGGGCACATTCGGGAGCGCCTCGCCCACCTTTTCGTTGATCTCCACCAGGCGAGACTCGAGACGCTCGATCCGTCGCGTCATCATGCTCATCGCCTTGTTCAACTCCACAACCTCTTCGGAGAGCACTTCGACATGACGATCCGCGAATCCCATCGCGTGTTCAAGCCGTTCCAGTCGCTCTTGTAGCTGTTTTTCGCCCATGCGAGAGTGTAGGGCGACTCGGGGGCGTTCAGCCCGCCTTGGCCCGCCCGATCGAGGTGCCGTCGATGCCGGTCGCCTTCACCTGGTTCCGTCCGCATTGCTTCGCGTCATACAGGTTGCGGTCAGCGGCTTCAATCCACGCCTCGGGGGTCGTGCTCAAGCTCTGGCCGTCGAACATACCAACCACCCCCACCGAGATGGTGACGGGACGCGTCGGATGACGCGACCAGGTGATCTGCTCACACTTGGCCCGGATGCGATCACAGAGCTGCATCGCCTGCTCCGGCTCGGTCTCGGGCATGATCAACGCGAACTCCTCGCCACCGTACCGGCAGCAGATATCGATCGATCGCGTCTCCTGCGTGATCAGCTTGGCCACGCCGGAAATGACCGAATCACCCGCGGGGTGCCCGTAGGTGTCGTTGACCGATTTGAAATGATCGATATCGATCATCGCGACCGAGAGCGCCTGCCCGTGGCGGATCGTGCGGTCGAACTCATTTCGGAAGCGTTCGTCAAAGTACTGGCGGTTGTACAGCCCGCTGAGCCCGTCGATCTGGGCCTTCTGAGCCAGCATCTGGAGCAGGGCATACATCTTGAGCGAGGAGCGTACGCGTGCACGCAGCTCCGTCAGCTCGAAGGGCTTGGTCACGAAATCAATCGCACCCAGATCAAACGCCGCCACCTTGTCCTGTGACGAGTTCATACCCGAGAGCACAATCACCGGCACATCACGCGTGCGTGGGTCTTCTTTGAGCATCCTCAGGGTCTCGAAGCCGTCCATCACAGGCATATCAAGATCCAGCAGGATCAACGCGGGCGGATCTTCGATCGCCATCTTGATCCCGAGCTGCCCGTCCTCGGCACCACGCAGAATAATCGACTCGCTCCGAAGACGCGCATCGAGCAACCGGTGCACAAACTGCGAATCATCGATAAGCAACACCGTTGGCGTGCCGCTTGTATCGGGATGAATCTGGACTTCGGTCATTCGCTTGCTCGGTCCTCGTACTGAGTTTCTTGCTGCCTCATGAACTGCATGGTCACACTTCAGACCGGTTTGATGTACGAGCTACAAAGCGAAATGAGGCTCTCAACCTGAGATCGCAACCCATCGATCCCCTCCGCGGGATCGCTGATGCTCCGGATATGCTGCTCCAGTTTGCCCGCCTCCGTCCCGATCGTCGGGAACCCAAATCCGGGGGCGGCCCCCTTCAACTGGTGAGCGACCCGGGAGAGGGCGTCATAATCATCATTACTAAACGCGGCCTCAATGGAATCGATGCGATCCGGAAGCTCAGCGAGGAAGTATTCGATCAGCTCCGCATCTGCGGGATCGTTGATGTCCAGACTGAATGCGTTCGGATCAGGTAGGTTCATGACAAGTCTCCATGAACCCAATCGGCCGATCAATGTTCCCGGTTTATCTGATCCTGAATTCCACGCCCTCCGGCTCGCAGAAATATAGCTATTTCACCCCAGCCGCCTTCCATGCTGGCTCGGTGCCCCATCACGCCCCGATTATCGGAACCAATCACGCCCCCTAAGTCCCCCTGAGCGCCAAGAATCCGACTATGCCCCACAGCCCATCATCGAGAATCGCCAGCAGGCTCCCCCAGCCCGCACTCGATGCGCCATTTCGCCTCTTCTTCGGCGGCTCCTTCGACCCCCCACACCTCGGGCATATCACACTCCCCCAACGCGTGCTCGAACAGATCGACCAACCCCAGGCATGGATGATCTATGTCCCTGCCGCTCAATCCCCCCACAAATCGCAAGCCCCGAGCCCAGACCAAGCCCGCTTGGACATGCTCGAAACGGCGATGGGCGATGCCGAACGCTGCCTCATCTGGGACACCGAACTCCGACGCGCCAAGGACCAACCCGGTGAGCCCAGCTATTGGGCAGACACCTGGCAGACCGTCCGATCACGCTGTCCCCACGGGCTGAACCGATTCCTGATCGGCGCCGACCAGGCCCGCTCGATGCATCGCTGGCACCAGTACGAAACCATCTGGAAAGACTCCATCGTCATGCTCCGAGGCAAGCACGACGACCCCGGGCAGCTCATCGAGGCGCTCAGAGCCACCGGCGCGTGGGACGCCCACCAACTCGACCACTGGCACGACGCCATTGTCCAAGTCGAACTCGTCGATGCCTCTTCCACAGACATCAGGGCCAAACTGCGTACCCCTGAAACAAGAAAAAACCCGATCGCCGGGCTCGACGATCGGGTTCAAGATTACATTCTGGAACACGGGCTCTATCGGGATTGACCCGCGCCGGCTTCAAGCCGAAGCTGGAACCGCGTCTTTGCAGGCCGCCTTGAGTGCCTCGGCCCGGTCAACCATCTCCCATGGGAAGAACTGCAGCCCGCCCTTCTCAATCGGCTGGCGACCGAAGTGCCCATGACGGGCGGTGGGCTGGTAGATCGGCTTGCGTAGATCGAGCGTCTCGATGATCCCACGCGGGGTCAGCGGGAAGGTATCACGCACCGCGTCGGCGATGGCCTTCTCATCCACCTTCGCGGTCCCAAAGGTCTCAACATAGATACTCGTCGGCTCAGCAACACCGATCGCGTACGAGAGCTGGATCTCGCACTCGTCAGCAAGGTCAGCAGCGACGACATTCTTGGCGATGTAGCGAGCCATGTACGCCGCCGAACGGTCGACCTTGGTCGGGTCCTTGCCGCTGAACGCACCGCCGCCGTGACGGCCACGGCCGCCGTAGGTATCGACAATGATCTTGCGCCCAGTCAGTCCACAGTCGCCGTGCGGGCCACCGATCTCGAAACGACCGGTGGGGTTCACATGGACCTTGATGCCCGGGTTCCACCACTCGCCCAGGACGGGCTTGATGATGTGCTCGATGACTTCACGCTTGAGCTGATCCTGCTTCTCGTTCCAGCTCTTGTCGTGCTGCGTCGAGATCACCACCGTGTCAACACGCACGGGCTTGCGATGATCATACTCGACCGTGACCTGGCTCTTGGCATCAGGGCGGAGCCCCGGGATCTGCCCGTTCTCACGCACATGGGCCTGCTGGGCAACCAGCTTGTGGCTCAGCATCAGCGGCAGCGGCATGAGCTCATCCGTCTCCTTGCACGCGAAGCCAAACATCATGCCCTGATCGCCAGCGCCCTCTTTGTTCACGCCCTGAGCGATGTCGGGCGACTGCTGGTTGATCGAGACCATCACAGCGCACGACTCAGCATCGAATCGCATATCACCATCGTTGTAGCCAATGTCGCGAATGACACCACGGACGATCTCCGGGATATCAACATACCCCTCGGTCGTCACCTCACCGGCAATCACGGCCATGCCGGTCGAGACCATGGTTTCGACGGCAACGCGTGAGTACGGATCATTCTTCAGCATCGCGTCGAGGATCGCATCCGAGATCTGGTCGGACACCTTGTCGGGATGCCCCATCGATACCGATTCGGAGGTAAAAAGCTGGGTCTCGCTCATTGGTTCTTCCTTGATTCGGGACGGCTCAATCAGCCGTTCGTGCGGATTTATGGATTATAGCCACCGCAGAAGTTCATTTTGCATGGTCTATCGGTGTCGATTCACGCCCACACCCTGATTTGTACGCACCTATCCTCTACGCATGCCCAGCACTCGAACACGATCAAAAAGCAAACCCAAAGGCCTGACTTACGCCGATTCGGGCGTGAGCATCGAAGCCGGCGACAAGTTCGTCGGCTCCATCGGCTCACTGCTCCGACGCACCCACGGGCAACGCGTCATCGACAACCCGGGCGGGTTCGCGGGGCTCCTGCGCCTCGACTACAACGAGCAGCTCTTCAAGCACAACTACAAGGACCCCGTCCTCGTCGCCTGCGCCGATGGAGTCGGGACCAAGGTCCACCTGGCCATCGAGATGGGCAAGCACGACACCGTGGGCATCGACCTGGTCGCCATGAATGTCAACGACCTGATCGTCCAGGGCGCCGAACCCCTGCTCTTCCTCGACTACATCGCCGTCAACGCTGTCAACCAAGAGGTCCTCTACGACATCGTCAAGGGCATCAGCGACGGCTGCAAGCAGGCCGGCTGCGCCCTCATCGGCGGCGAGACCGCTGAGATGAACGACCTCTACAAACCCAACGACTATGACCTCGCAGGATTCAGCGTTGGCGTCGTCGAACTCAAAAAAGCAACCAACCCACTCCGGGTTGAGCCGGGAGATGTGATCCTGGGTCTCGAAAGCAGCGGCGTGCACTCCAACGGTTACTCGCTCGTCCGCAAGGTCATCAAGCACGCCAAGCTCAAGCTCAACAAGTCCTACCCCGAGCTTGGCACCGACCGCACACTCGGAGAGGTCCTGCTCGAACCAACACGCATCTACGCGGCCTCCATCGTCAAGCTGCTCCGCGCATACAAGGTCAAAAAGGTCATCTCGGGCATGGCCCACATCACCGGCGGCGGCATGGAGGGCAACCTCAACCGCTCGCTCCACGACGGCGTCGATGCCGTCATCGATGAAGCGAGCTGGGAGGTCCCCGAGGTCTTCCGTTTCCTCCAAGACCACGGCGACATCGACGAGGCCGAGATGCGACAAGTCTTCAATATGGGCATCGGGTACACCCTGATCGTCCGCCCCACCTTCGTCGATGGCGTGACCCGGAAGCTCGAGAAGTACGGCGAGAAGGTCCATGTGATCGGCAAGATCACCAAAGGCAAGGGCCGCGTCAAAGTCCGCAACCGACGCTCGAAGTGACACCGCCTCACCAACACCGGCTCTGATGATTTCTCAACCAAACTCAGCTTGAGCATACAAAGCCGCGCCGTATACTTGCGTTATGGCGTCAGTATTCCAGCATCCCAAGACCCCCAAGCAGGCCTCCCGCAAACGAGCACGGTTCGACCGCCTGCTCGAGCCGGAGATGCTCAAAGCACTCGCGGAACCCACCCGCGCTCAGATTCTCTCGTGCCTGCTCAAGTGCGGGCGCCCCTGCTCGGTGACGGAGGTCGCCGAGTGCTGCTCGATCGATTTCTCCATGGTCGCGCGCCACCTGAGCACCCTCGCACGGGCAGGGCTCCTGTCGAGCGAGAAGAAAGGACGCACCGTGTGGTACCAGGCAGATGCCCCGGCGCTGGCAACATACTTCCGGGACCTGGCTGACGCGATCGACGAGCTCTCCCCTCAGGACGGCTGCCCGACCGACGACGACTGCGACTGCTGCCCCTCAGACGCATCTACCAAAGGATCCACACCATGACAGACCAACGAACCCGCGTCCTGTTCCTCTGCACGGGCAACTCATGCCGAAGCCAGATGGGCGAAGGATGGGCACGCCACCTGTACCCCGACACCGTCGACGCATACTCCGCGGGCATCGAGAAGCACGGGCTTAATCTCAACGCCGTGCGCGTCATGACCGAGGTCGGCATCGACATCACCGGGCACACTTCCAAAACACTCGACGACCTCAAGGGCGTCGAGTTCGATCTCGTCATCACCGTCTGCGGCCACGCCCACGAGACCTGCCCCGTCTTCCCCGCCGACGCCCGGGTCGTCCATCAGGGCTTCGACGATCCACCCAAGCTCGCACTCGATGCCGAGACCGAAGAGGAAGCCCTCGCCCACTACCGGCGCGTCCGCGACGAGATCGGCGCCTTCATGCAGACCCTGCCCGAGTTGATCCGCACCCAGCCCAACGCCTGATTCTGAGAACACCACCATGACCACAGCCACCACTGCCGACCAGCCCGCGTGTCTGAATGCCAAGCCCAAACGCCTCGGCCTGCTCGACCGATTCCTCACCCTCTGGATCTTCCTCGCCATGGCCATCGGCGTGGCCCTCGGACGCCTCGTACCGGGCGTCTCCGAGCAGCTCGACAGCATGTCGATCGGCACCACCAACATCCCCATCGCCATCGGGCTCATCCTGATGATGTACCCACCACTGGCCAAGGTCCGCTACGAGAAACTCCCCGAGGTCTTCAAAGACTGGAAGATCCTCGTACTCTCGCTCGTCCAGAACTGGATCGTCGGCCCAACCCTCATGTTCGCCCTCGCGATCCTCTTCCTCCGCGACTACCCCGAATACATGACCGGGCTCATCCTGGTGGGCCTGGCCCGATGCATCGCCATGGTGCTGGTCTGGAATGATCTGGCGCGTGGCAGCACCGATTACGCCGCGGGCCTCGTCGCGTTCAACAGCATCTTCCAGGTCCTGTTCTTCGGGGCCTACGCATGGGTCTTCATCACCTTCCTCCCCCCGCTGCTTGGCTTGGAAGGCACCGTCGTCGATGTCTCCATCGCCGAGGTCTTCATCAGTGTAATGATCTATCTCGGAATCCCGTTCTTTGCCGGGATGATCACAAGCTTCGTCCTCCGCCCGCTCAAAGGCGACGCGTGGTACACACAGACCTTCCTCCCCAAGATCGGCCCGATCACGCTCGTCGCGCTGCTGCTGACCATCATCCTCATGTTCAGCATGCAGGGCGACCGCATCGTCGAGCTGCCCATTGACATCCTCCGCATCGCCATCCCGCTGTCAATCTACTTTGTCGTGATGTTCTTCGTCAGCTTCCTCATGGCCAAGAAAGTCGGAGCCGACTACGAACGCGCGGCCACGCTCGCATTCACCGCCTCGGGCAACAACTTCGAACTGGCCATCGCCGTCGCCATCGCCGTCTTCGGCATAGGCTCGGGCGTTGCCTTCTCAACCGTCGTTGGCCCCCTCGTCGAGGTCCCCGTCCTCATCGGTCTCGTGAGTGTCTCGTTCTGGCTCAAACGACGCCTATATCCTGAGCCCAAACAAGCCGTCAGCGAGGCGTGAGCAGGCCATATCG
>DEXG01000003.1:492-2185 GCA_002364005.1 Phycisphaerales bacterium UBA3190 | reverse complement strand
GGCGTGAGCAGGCCATATCGCGCTTCTCGATCTGATCCCGAGCCGAGCCCAAGCAGGACCGCGCCCGAATCGCGTACACTCTCGCGAACCATCACACGAATAGGAGCGCACAATGCCATCACTCTACACCGGACGCGTCACTTCAACCGGCGGCCGCAACGGCCACATCACGAGCGACGACGGGATGATCGACATGGACATCACCGTCCCGCCGAGTTTGGGCGGCAAGGGCGACAAGCCCAACCCCGAGCTGCTCTTCGCCGCCGGCTACGCTGCCTGCTTTGGCAACGCGGTCATCTTCGTCGCCAAGGACAAGGGCATCGAGCTGGCCCCCGAGGATGTCAAGACCACCGCAGAGGTTGAGCTCTTCTCGACCGATGCCGGCGAGTTCCGCCTCCGCGTGCACCTTGACAACGAAATCAAGGGGGTCGACCAGGCCCAGGCCGACGAGCTGGTCAAGATCGGGCACGAGGTCTGCCCGTACTCGAACGCGACTCGCGGGAACATCGAGGTTACGCTGAGCGCGAAGGCGGTCTGAGCCCTCGCGAGCACAACAGCTCTACATAGAAAACGCCCGCTCAATGAGCGGGCGTTTTCATTGGTGATTGGTATGACCGAACGGATCAGCGGCGACGGCGAGTCGCTGCAAGTCCGCCGAGGCCGAGGATCGCGAGCGAGCCCGGCGTCGGAATCACGGTGATATCGAACGAGTAAGCCTGGCCAGCAGTAAACTCGGCCAGAACCACGCCGTAGTTGCCCGGGCCGAGCGGCGCGGAACCGCCAACATCGGTGAGATCCCAGACGTTGAGGTAGTTTGTGCCGACATCGCTGGTCGTCATGAGTCCGGATGATGCCTGGAACCAGCCGCCGCCCTGGTCGGCGTAGAGGCGGAAACCGGTCGAGGTGTTCCCGCCGGCGGTGATGAAGCTGGTGAGCGTGATCGAGGTCACCTGCTGACCAGCGCCGATCGAGAAGCCGACGAAGTCTTCGAAGTCGTCGCCGCCGATCGTGCCGATCACGGAGTTGGTGCCGACACTGAGGTCAAAGATCGTCGGACCTGCGTCGACGCTTGCGAGATCGCCTAAAACGGTTTCATCGTAGATATCTGCCGAGGCGATACCTGCCGACGCGACGAGTGCGCTGAGCGCAACAAAGCTGCTAAAACGATTGCGAGTGTTCATGGTGTGCTTTCTCCCTCTGAACAAAGAGTGTGTCCGAAATGATGGGCCTCTTACCCAAGAGGCGGCACAAACCAATCGAGATGACGCACTGCGTCGTTCGATCCCAGCATTTCACATATGACCGTGCCTGTGGGCATCCTGCCGCTCGGCAAGACAACCCCCAATCCGCCCCCTCTTACAAAGGCAGCCGCGGCCCATGTGCAAACTAACCAAAATCCCGGCATGCTGCAACAGGAAACCCCCCAGTTTCACGGCATTCGAGTCGTGATCCCCCAAATCCGTTGGCACAACCTCATGCTTGGTGTTCGGTTTGAAGACCGCAAGCAGTTGTGTTGCCCGGACTTGCAAGACGAACACGCCGCAAATTTCAGCGACGTCCCAAAGACATTTTGATGTAAAGGGTTGTGCCAGTGGTCGTTGTGCTCGCCAACTCGTCTGATCAGATCATCGGTTTGCCCGATGTCGCGCCGATTGGCGGCTTTGCTGAACAGGACATACACCCAATAAACCAA
>DEXG01000003.1:0-209 GCA_002364005.1 Phycisphaerales bacterium UBA3190 | reverse complement strand
CACCGCTCACGACGCATCGCCTCGGAGCGGGTCTCGTACTGCTCAGAATAAACAAGCACCCAGGGGCCCGGGTGCTTCGAGGTGAACTTCATCTTGTTGTGAGACGGATCATTGTGCTCTCGCACACGACGATCCAAGTCATCGGTCTGCCCGATGTATCGCTTCTGAGCATTCACGCTGAAAAGGACATACACCCAATAAACCAAACT
>DEXG01000039.1:126583-224020 GCA_002364005.1 Phycisphaerales bacterium UBA3190 | reverse complement strand
TCCCTCACGGTCGCGGCTCGTTGGAGATCCACACCACCGGGTGTCGGCAGGATTGCACCCTCACCGCTGAGTGTAATCACGGGCGCATCGAACGGTGCCGACTCTGGGATGCCCTCGGCGATGTAGCCATCGGGGTCCCCCTCGTAGCCCAGACGCTGCAGGGCCTGATCCTGTGATCGGCGGAGGATCTCGAAGTGGCGGATGCGCTCGTCGATCTTGTCGACATGGCCGTAGAGCATGGTGCAGTTGGAGTTGAGCCCGAGTTCGTGGGCGACGAGGTGCACATCGAGCCATTCGTGGGCGCCGATTTTGGTCTTGAATGCTTCCTTGTGGACGCGTTCATCGAAGACCTCGGCCCCGCCGCCGGGCAATGACCCGAGCCCGGCGTCCTTCAATCGCTCAAGCACCCAGCGCACGCCGGCTTTGGTGTCGTCGCGTTTGTAGACCTTGGCGATGCGGGCCAGGTGCACCAGCTCGACGGCCGTGAATGCCTTGAGGTGCACATGCGGGGCGACCTCGCGCAGGGCCTTGAGCATGTCGGTGTAGTACTCGAAGGGGAGGTAGGGATTGAGACCGCCGACGATGTGGAACTCGGTCGCGCCGGATTCGACGGCTTTGCGTCCCTGCTCGCGGATGTACTCCAGATCGCGGGTGTACTCGCCGTCCTGACCCTTCTTGCGATAGAACTCGCAGAACTTGCAGGAGAGCGCGCACACATTCGAGTAGTTGAGGTGGCGGTTGATGTTGTAGTACGCCACGCCCGGGTGCATGCGGTCGCGGACGAGCTTGGCCAGATCGAGCACGCCCCAGATGTCGGGTGTGTCGTAGAGCACCGCGCCGTCATCGAGGGAGAGGCGCTGGCCCGCGAGGACCTTGTCGCGGATGGGCTCAAGGCGCGGGTCGAAGTTGCCGCTGCTTATGGGCTCGGGGAGCACGCTTGGGGCGTCGATCGTCGTCATGCCCGATTGTAGCGTGGCGCGATTCAACTTTCATGAATCATTGAAAACTGATGCGAGCTTCTGCATCATCGCCCCCACCGCTTTGGCCCGGTGGGACATGCTGTTCTTCTCTTCCGGTGCGAGCTCGGCGCTGGCGCGGGTGTAGTCGGGGGCGACGAGGAAGAGCGGGTCGTAGCCGAAGCCGTGGTCGCCACGGGGGACATCGCCGGGCTGGCCGATGCGTCCCTCGAAATCGCCTTGGGTGTGTGCGAGGACCTGCCCGTCGGGGCTGGCCAGGACCATCGTGCAGGTGAATCGGGCGGTCCGGTCAGCATCAGCAACACCTTCTAGGTCATGCATCAGGCGGGCGTTGTTGCGATCGTCGCGTTCCTGTCGGCTCAGCCCGGCGGCTTCGCCCTCGGTGTTGCCGTCGAATGCGAAGTGTGAAGAGATGACGCCGGGCCTGCCATCGAGTGCATCAACGATCAGCCCCGAGTCGTCGGCGAGGCAATGCAAACCGGTCTCTTTCGCGTACTGGACGGCCTTGATGGTGGCATTTTCCAGAAATGTTTCGCCATCCTCGATTGGCTCTGCAAAGGCCCTTCCCAGGTCGTTGAGTCCGATAATTTCGATGTCTTGATCGGCTGTGAGGGCTTGGAGCTCGCGGATCTTGCCGGGGTTCTGGGATGCGAAAACGATTCTGTGCATGCGGATTCCTTCGACCGATAGAGGGGGTTTATGCTATGCTATCACCCCTTGGCGAAAGAACTTCCGTGAGGATAGCGCTTTGATGAATCCAGTTCACAGCCCAGCCGGCGTCCCGGCGGACGAAACAGTTACTCGCACTTCGCTCGCGCAACGCGCGGCTGATGCGCTCGAATCAATCTGCCCGGAGACCACTTTAACACTCCGGTCGCTCGTCGGGTTCGACGGCTTTGTGGATTCGATCATCCATGTCGTCGACCAGCGTCACTCGATGAAGCAGGATGACTACAAACGCATCCGCACGATCCCGGAGTTTGCGGCTCGGTGTGGCGCGGCCGCGAATCGCTCGGCGAATATCGAGTTGGTCGTCACCGACACCCGGTATGGGGGCAATGGCCCACTGCTCAGCAGCGCGATGGGCGCCTTGGGAGCACCGGTCACCTTTGTCGGTGCCGTCTCCACCGAGGATGATTGGAACAAGGTCGATCCGATCTACCAGCCGTTCGTGGACAAGTGCGATTCGGTGATCCCGCTGTGCCCGCCCGGCCGGACCGATGCGCTCGAGTTCGAGGACGGCAAGATCATGCTCGGCAAGCCCGAGAGCGTGCAGCGGGTGACCTGGGATCGGATCAAGGAAGTCGTCGGGCTCGAGAAGCTCATCGAGACCATCAACGAGGTGCGACTGATCTCGGTCGTGAACTGGACACTCGTCGGCGGCGTCGAGGGGATCTGGGAGGGGCTGTGCAGCGATGTGTTCCCCAAGCTCACGAACGATCGCGAACGACGCATCTTCATTGACCTGAGCGACCCGGCGAAGCGCACCGACGAGGACATCGTTCGCGCAATGGACAAGATCAGCGCCTTGCAGCAGTTCATGCCCGTGACACTTGGGCTCAACCTCGCCGAGAGCGGGCGCGTGGGCCGTGTGATCGGTGTTGAGGCATTTGACGACGACCACAACCGGACACTCTCAGAGATGGTGCCAGAAGCAGCCGAACTGATCCGGGCCAAGCTCGAGCTCGACTGCGTGGTGATCCATCAGCACACCGGCGCCGGCGGAGCCAACGCCGCGGGCGAATCGCACTGGTTCACGGGGCCCTACACCCGACGCCCACGCATCTCGACGGGCGCGGGCGATCACTTCGGTGGCGGCTTCAGCTTCGCACAGATCGCGGGTCTGGGATTGGGTGAAGCCCTCGCGGCGGCGTGCGGCGTTGCGGGCGCATATGTGCGTGACGCGGCGAGCCCGGATCGCAAGCGGCTGATCGAGTTTTTGCGTGATCTGCCGGTGCCGGAGATGCACTGAGCGCACAATTGAGCTTCTTTTTCATCGCATTCTATCTATCGCACAAAGTGTGCGACGCTATTCGTGTACAGTCTCCTCTTCTGTATTCAACAGAGAGGGAACACATGTTTAATGCGAAGATATTTCTCCTATCCGTTGCGCTCGCTGGCTCAGCGAGCGCGGGGTCGAACGACGAAGCCCACAAGCTGACGCCCGACGATCTTGCGCAGAGCGACCACTTTGGCACCTCGGTCTCGGCGAGTAACGGCACGGTCCTCATCGGTGCTCGGCTGCACGATGATCCGACGCTAAATGACGGAGCCGCGTATCTGTTTCATACATCAAACGGCATGCAGGTACGAAAACTTGTCACCGCGGACAATACTGGTGGCGGAAGCTTCGGCATTGCCGTCGCGCTCAACATGGACTCGACACCGCCTCGCGCGGTGGTCGGCAAGGATCGAGATCGTGAAAACGGGATTAATGCCGGAGCGATCTATGTGTTCGACGCAAACACGGGCGACCTGCTCTATAAAGCATTGGATCCCGAAAAACTGAGCGGCGGGCTGTATGGCACGGCTGTCGACATCGATGAGAACACCATCGTGGTTGGCGCCACATTAAACAACTCAAACGGATCGGTGACGGGGCGTGCGTTTGTTCTTGATGCCACCGATGGAAGCCTTATACATATCCTGCAGCCGACGGTCCCGGCGAATAACTCGCTCTTTGGCAACTCGGTTTCCATAAGCGGCGAGTTGATTCTGGTCGGCGCGAGACGCGAAGCCGAGCTCGGTGCTAACTCGGGCGTCGCGTACCTCTTCGATCGAGCCAGCGGCGATCAGATCGCACGATTATTCCCCGCAGATGGTTCGTCTACCGACCAGTTTGGTTTTTCCGTCTCCCTCACTGGTTCGTTTGCTGCAGTTGGTGCGGTCGGCGATGGGGATAACGGTTCTGCATCTGGATCTGTCTACATCTACGACTTGTCAACGCCTGCCTCACCGGTCATGGTGCAGAAACTCATCGCACCCGACGGCATGTCTGGTGATGAGTTTGGGCATGCCCTCGATATTGCGCCGACGCTCGACGGGTATCGCGTCGCGGTCGGTGCCTGGCATCGCGATGAGACCTCCATTGATGCTGGGGCCGTGTATGTTTACGAACTGGACGCGGCGGGCTCGCTGGTCTCCAACGGGAAGTATGTCGCAAGCGATGGGAACGGAGATGCATTCCTCGGCTCGACGGTCACGATCGATGACAACGGCGATGTGATCGCGGGCGCACCCGACGATAACGTGTCATTTCCCAACGGGGGAGCCGCGTATGTCTTCAACATTGAAGAAGCCACTTGCCCCGCGGATCTCAACGGAGATGGGGCGCTGAACTTCTTTGATGTGTCCGCATTCCTGATCGCGTATCAATCACAAGCACCGGCCGGGGATTTCAACGGCGATGGGATGTACAACTTTTTCGATATCTCGGTGTTTCTCACCGCGTTCAATACCGGGTGCCCTTGATCGATCAAGATTGATGATCGCGGTCATGAGGCGTGAACAACCCGGTACGAGCAGAGCGGTGTTGCGGTCGCGCACGCGGCGTGCCCAATTTGCAAGCGACTGATTGAGTTCCTGCGAGACCTGCCTGTGCCGGAAGTGCACTAACTATTCTTAGCAACTCTTTTACTCAAATCAAGGCACACTAGCAAGTTACGCCCCCACTGCTACCGAGCCGACGTAATGTTTTTGCACCATCACTCTCTGCAACTTGACTTTTTTCAAAATGATAGCTACAGATCTTTGTCAAACAAGCAGTAGCGAGCCGCTGCACCAAGCCTTTAACTGACAAGGACACAATTATGATTGGAATGGTTTCCGCAAAGTGTTTTTTAGCCCTAGCGTGCATAAGTACTTCACTTATGGTTAGCAGCTGCGACGACAAGCTTGATCAAGCACATAAACGACTGCAAAAGATTTTGCAGTACAAAGTTGAAAACTGTGGATTGCTATCAACTCCGGAAGCCAGGGCTGAATGTATCGACAATGCCGTAAACACCACAAATGAGGCCCACGACAAGCTCACCGAACTTTGGACTATCACTGTTACAGAGGAGTGGCAAACTGATGAAGAGTTCAAACGAGAGATGAAGAGAAAGATCCTTGATCTAGCCGACGGACCTATCAGAGACCTCCTCCTAGAACTTGTTGACCGGATGTTTGATGGCGAAGATTCCGATGCTGAAATTGAAGGATCAGCAACAATCACCGACCCACCAGCCATCACAGACCCGAATATCATCACAGCCCTATCCATGGCTCCCAAATCGATTACGGGCGGACCTACACCAATACGTCTCTTAACGAAGCAACTACTCATTAATGCTGACACAAGCATCAATGTCCTTGGCGAAGTCATTGAGGGACAACTCGCTGGTTCAATCATTGTCCGTGTTGGCGAAGGCCAAGTCGGACCTCGACAGATTCAAGTGATTGGAGGCTCCCTCACATTCTCATCAAGCCACTCGGTGCTTGGCGGCACTCCAATTCAGTACAAAGTACGCAACAACTCAAGCTCTCGGATGGTTGTTGGCTTGAATGGAGAGACCGTCCTCACACTGGATGCCAATGGCAGTGCCCACCCCCTTAGCTTTACACATGATGAGAATCCAATCTTTGAAGTCCCAATGACCGAGATCACCCACAACAACTTCAACATCTCAGTTTCGACCTCCTACGGATACCTCCACGCATGGGAGCCATGGCCCGTTTCTGACTTTAATCACGACAACCTTTATGATAACAACGATATCACAGCTTTTGCTCAGGCACTTTCCATATCCGACCCCCGAACAGACCTAAACTACGATAACAATTTTGACACAGATGACTTTGATTTATACATGGAGTATTTTACAGAAGACGAGTCACGCTGGCTTTATCAGTCGAATCGATTTTCAAACAACTAATCGCTTTATCGATTAAGCCGATCAGCCTCTCTCAAAGGAGAGGTCGATCATTCCAACGTTATCATACAATTTTTGCGAAAGGTTCCAAGTTGAAAACCTTTAGATCTATCACCAATGGACTCATGCTTTCTGCACTCCTACTGGCAGCCGGATGCCACTCTGGCACGATGACAGAGAATACACGGCCGGCAGTTTCCACAGACCTACCCTCGAACCCCTCAGACTTTGAGCGCATCTCATGGGATGTGTTTCCCAGTCCAGATCAAGCTCGACGCGTGCGTTTTGCAATGGATCAATCTCGCGAAGCCGAGAAGGGACTCGTACTCCTTGTCCTTATGATCATCCACTCTGATGACGAGCGATCCTTCGTCATGTCTCGCGATCTCGAGCAAAGAATCACGGATCTCAAAGTCGACCTTGTCGGATATCGCCAAAGATACAAGCTTGAGGTGATGGCCCGAACTCACCTGCAAGATGCATATCTGAATGCGAATGTGTTTGAAGAGGAACTCCAGGCACTACTTCAAAGACGAGACTTAATCTGGGAGCAGTTTGTAGCGGAGAATAACTCGCTGCTATCGGAAACATATCACTCTCTTTATCCGATTGAACACTAGCCACCAACTCCACCGACTCGACGCTGCATGCATCACGCAAACGAGCAGGCCTACTCTATTGAAGACAAGGCGGGCTTTGCCGTATCTGTGTGTTTACTCCCGCCTCGGCTCAACACCCCAGAGCGACCGCACGAAGAAGTCCCGCATGCGACGCTTCCCATAGGGCGAGCCGATCGTCCCGTGGCCCAGACCCGGGAAGTTGATGAACTCGAAGTCCTTGTCGGCCTTGATCAGCGCATCGACGACCTGCATGGTGCTGGCGGGGTCGACATTCTGATCCAGCTCCCCCACCGTCAGCAGCAGATCGCCCTTGAGCAAGTGGGCGTTGTCGCGGTTGGAGCTGGCGGAGTAGGACGCGTCGATCGGGTAGCCCATCCAGGCCTCGTTCCACCAGATCTTGTCCATGCGGTTGTCGTGGCAGCCGCAGTCGGCGACGGCGGCTTTGTAGAAGTCGTTGTGCCACAACAACGCGGCCATGGCGTTCTGCCCGCCTGCGGAGACGCCGAAGATCCCGACGCGGCTCAGGTCCATCCACGGGCGATCCTTCGCTGCCGCCTTCATCCACGCGATGCGATCGGGGAAGCCGGCGTCCTTGATGTTCTTCCACGCGACATCATGGAAGGCCTTGGAACGCCAGTTGGTGCCCATGCCGTCGATGTGGACGGTGATGAACCCGAGTTCGGACAGCGAGCGCGAGCCGCGCCAGATGCTGAAGGACTTGGGCACATGCTGCCCGTGCGGGCCGGCGTAGATGGATTCGATGACGGGGTACTTGGTGCTCGGATCGAAGTTGGTCGGCTTCTGGATGAAGCCCCAGATGTCGGTCTTTCCGTCACGCCCCTTGGCGACGAATCGCTCGGGCGGGTTCCAGCCAGCCCTGATCAGCGGCGACCAGTCGGCCTCGGCGAGTCTGGCGATCTTTGAGCCATCGGATGTACGCCGCAGCTCGGTGACGGGCGGGAGATCGACGCGGGAGTAGCGGTCGCAGTAGTACGCCCCATCGGGTGAGAAGTCGATGGCGTGGGTGCCGTCGCCTTGGGTCAGGAGCGTGAAACCGGAGCCGTCGATATTCACGCGGGCGTAATGGATGTGGTACGGGTCCTGATCTTGGTGGTAGCCCATGATACGGAGGCGGAGGTCGCCCGTATCGGGATCGAAGTGATCGACGGCTCGCACGACCCAGTCGCCCTCGGTGATCGGGTTGATCAGTTCGCCGGTGGTTGCGTCGAAGCGGTAGAGGTGGTTGTATCCGGAGCGTTCGGACATCCAGATGATCTCGCCACGGTCGTGGAGGATGTTCAGGTAGGTCTTGTTGGAGTAGTTGATAAAGGTGTCGCTGGTTTCCTCGATGATCACGCGGGAATCGCCCGTCTGGGCATCGACCCGTACGACGCGCAGGGTCTGGTGGCCGCGCTCGTTATAGAGGTAGTAGAAGGCGCTCGAGTCGGGTGCCCACTGAATGCGGTTGATGCTCCAGGTGTCGCCGATGGGCCAGTTGTTGAGCTTGATCTCGCCGAGGCGTTCTGCTGAGAAGAGGGCGGGCTTGGGCTGGTCGATCGGGTCGCCGGGCTTGACATAGTCGAAGGTGACCAGCTCCGGCTGGAGATCATCGGGTGTACGCTCGTCGGGGGTGGACACGACGATGTGGACCTTGCGGCGTGGGGCACGCTCGACGCGCAGACTGACGAGCTTGGTGGAGTCGGGGGACCAGTAGACGCCCTCATGTTCGACCTCTTCGCTCTGATGGTGCTCTGAGAGATATGTCTGTTCCCCCGTCTCTGTGTTGCGCAGGCTGACCTGATACATCCCCAGTTCCACATCGTACTGACCGTCCGGAGACGGGTTGACGCGCTCAGAGCGGAATCCAACCTTGCCGAGGACCTCCTGAAACTCCTTGTCTTGCTCTCGTTTGGACTTCTTCGCCGCGATGATGACGCCCGGCTCTTCGGTCGCGAGATACACGCCCAGCGTCTTCCCGCTCGTCGTGATGACGCGCCAAGCGTGGTTGGTGTAGGTCCCCTGCCGGTGCGACTGGCCGGGCTCGAGGGTCGCGTAGGTCTTGGCATCGCCGGAGCTGTCGAGCCATTGGAACTCGACGGGTTCGTTGTGTGCGTTGAGGACGAAGACGGATGTTGCCGGGCCGCCGCCGTTGGATCGGTCGGTGTTGGCGCGTTTGAGGCCGAGTTGTTCGGGGAAATCCTTCGGCGAGAGTTCACGCAGGTTGCTCGCGTCGGCGTGGACACTCCACAGCCCGCCGTGGCCTGCGAGGGTGAAGATGATCGTCAGGGGCTGCCCGTCCTCCTGGGCAGCGTCGAACCATGTCACGCGGGGCGGATCGGTGATACCCAGCGACCGGAGCTGCTCGGCGATGCGCTCCATGTCGAGCGCGGGGGCGACTTCACTCGTGTCCAGATCGATCGTCCGCCACTCGGACGAGCCGTCGGGCAGGTCGAACTGATAGACGGGGTAGGTGGGCGTGAGCCATCGCACCCGGACCTCGGCGTTGCGGACAAGCGTGTTCCACTCGCCGGGGAGGGCGTCGGCGCGTTCGTAGTCGGCGCGGGTGCCCTGGGCGTGGGTCAGGGGGGCGAGCAGGGTCAGGACGAGGATTAAGAGAAGAGTTCGCATGCGCGAGTATAACGCGCGTGCCATTTGATTCAGAGCGAGCATGCTACGATATGAGAAACCGACAGTATTCCCGAGGATCCTCATGGCACCAGTCCAGTTTCACAATGATCCGTTGCCACCCGACACACTGAACTGGGAAAAGCTCATCCCATTAATCGGCCCTGCCCATGCTGCCCTCGCTCGGTACATCGGAACCCTAAATGGCATCCCGAATCCAGACGTTCTGCTTTCACCGCTAATCACCCAAGAAGCGACACTTTCAAGCAAAATCGAAGGCACCCAAGCCACGATGGGAGAGGTGCTTGAATACGAAGCTGATGAGGATGTGGTGCTCGATTCCGAAAAGCGCAAGGACATTGATGAGATTCTGAACTATCGCAAAGCACTCCGATATGCCACAGCAGAGCTCTCAAGACTCCCCCTTTCCCAGCGGCTCCTACGCGACACTCACAGCGTTCTGATGCAAGGCGTTCGTGGGCAAAACAAAGATCCTGGCAACTACCGGAAAGTTTCAAACTGGATTGGTCCCAAAGGCAGACCAATCGAAGAGGCAAGGTTTGTCCCACCTAGCTCAAATCGGATCCCTGACCTCATGAGCGCGTGGGAAAAATTCTTACACTCTGACTTTGACGATGTGCTTGTCCAACTCGCGATACTCCATGTGGAGTTTGAAGCAATCCATCCCTTTCTTGATGGAAACGGTCGGCTTGGTCGGCTCTTGGTCCCGCTCTTTCTCGTAAGTAAAGGGATCATGAGTAATCCAAACTTTTACATTAGTTCAATGCTCGAAGCAAATCGCGATGCCTACTACGACTCACTACTATCAGTCTCACGAGATGGCGACTGGACCAATTGGTGCTGCTTCTTTCTGAAGACAATGACCGAACAAGCGCAGGAAAATGAGAGAAAAGCTCACTCGATCCTGAACCTTTACAACGAAAAGAAGGACTGGATATCTGACTTGACTCATTCCCAGTATGCAATCCGTGCTCTGGATTGGTTTTTTAGTACCCCAATTTTTCGAACCACTCAGTTCATCCGATCTTGCGACATACCCGAACCCACCGCTAACAGGATTATCCGGCTAGTCAGGGATAACGGCCTTCTTGTAGAAGTCAGAAAATCAAGTGGAAGACGGGCTGCGATACTGGCTTTCCCACAGCTGATTTCGATCGCTGACGGTAGAGATTAACTTGATTGTCATGCGTTCACACCAAAGAACCTTGTCAATCACGAATCCTTTTAAATGATCGACAAATAGCCGGGTCGCGCACAGGTGAGCGGCAAATGCTAGCGATCACTTACTGTTCAGCTCAGCGTTGAACAACTTATGAATCCGCCGCAACTGATCCAGCCACGAGCTCGGCTCCTTGTAGCCGTGGGGCTCGATGGGGTGCAGGGCCAGTTCCCAGTTCTCCTTTTCCAGTTCGATCAATCGCTGGCTCAGGCGGATGATGTCCTGGGCGACGACATTGTCGTCGAGCAGGCCGTGGAGCATGAGCAGGTGGCCCTGCAAACCCTCGGCGTGGTTGATGGGTGAGGAGATATCGAACGCCTCGGGGTCGATGTCGGGGGTGTTGAGGATGTTGCTGGTGTAGCCGTGGTTGTAGTGGCGCCAATCGGTGACGCTCCGGAGCGCGGCACCGGCCTTGTAGGTCTCGGGCTCGAGGAACATGGCCATGAGGGTCATGAAGCCGCCGTAGGAGCCGCCGTAGATCCCGACGCGATCCGGGTCGCCGTTGTGGTGTTCCACGGCCCAGTCGATCGTGTCCTTGAAGTCCTCCAGTTCGGGGAAACCCATCTTTCGATAGATCGCGGTGCGCCAGTCTCTGCCGTAGCCCGAGCTGGCACGGAAATCGGGCGCGAGGACGATGAAGCCCTCGTTGTTGAGGATGGTGTGGAACATGTGCTCGCGGGTGTAGTTCTTCCACTCGTAGTTGGCAAACTGGAGGTAGCCCGCGCCGTGTGAGAAGACCACAATGGGGCGCTTGCCGGGGAACTTCTCGCTGTCGGGCAGGTAGACGCGGGTGTAGATGGGCTGCTCGGTGTGCGAGGAGGGGATCGGGACGATCTCGGGCGTATTGATGTGCATCGCCTGGAACTGCTCGGTGATCGTGTAGGTCAGCCGCTTGGGCGTCACATCGGGGACGGTGACATCGACGAGGAACAGCTCCGGCGAAAGGTTGATGTTGGAGTAGCGGAAGACGATCTTCGACTCGTCGGGCGAGAGGGCGAAGTCGGAGACGGTGCCCTCCATCTTGGTGATGGGTGTCAGGGCACCGGTGGCCAGGTGCAGGCGTTCGATCTCCTGCACGCCGGGGTGCTTGCGGTTGCTGCGGAAGTAGACGGCTGAGCCATCGTTGGTAAAGGTGATCTCCCGCACCTCGTGCAGGTCACCGGTGAGGGCCTCGGCGATGCCGGATTCGGGGTCGTAGCGATAGAGGCGGGCGAAGTTTGATTCTTCCGAAACATACCAGAGCGTGTCGGTATGGGGGATGAAGCCGAACTCATTGAAGGACCAGTTGATCCAGGCCTCGTCGCGCAGGTGGTGGGCGCAGGTGACGCTGGGGTTACCCTCGTCGTCGAGCGTTTGGGTGTCGACCAGCACGATCCAGCGGTCCTTGTTGTCGTGCGAGCGGAGCATGATGGCTGCGAATCGACCCGAGTCGGACCAGCGCACACCCAGACCCGAGACCGGGCGGGGCTTGGCGTTTTGCTTCGCTTCCTCTTTCTTCCGCTCACGCTCCGCTTCACGCTCGGCTTGCTCAATGGAATCAAGGGGCTCGTCAGCCGCGTCCTCGTCGGTTGCGTCTTGGTCCTTCTTCTCTTCTTTGAGCCAAGCGAGGGGATCATCCTTGATCGTGGGCAGGTCGTCGAGCGAGATGTCGATCACGCGCTCGGCTTCCAGGTCGAGCAGGTGGTAGGAGACGGGGGTCTCGCTATAAAGACCGACCTTGGAGCGGACGCTGCGGGTTGAGACATAGCCGTCCTCGTTGATGTAGTCGGGCATGATGTCGCGTTTGTCGTTGTTGCGGCTGTTCGGGGCGGTTGCCACGAGCATGTGGGCCCCGCTGGGCGAGAGCCAGGTGCCCATGCCCCGCAGGTCCTTGCCCATGTAGAAGGGGCCGGGCGTTTCGGTCGGGTCCTCGGCCTGATCCCATGCGTAGCGGTCGTCCTCGCGTACTGCGCCGCGTTCGTCCTGCAGGCGGATGATCTCGAAGAGTTCACGCTGCTGCTTCTGCAAATAATCGCGGTTCTCCTCGTTCTTCTCGCGTTGCTCGGCGGGATCCTTGGGGGCCTCGCTGTACCGGATATCGGCGGCTTGCATCTCCACGGGCCCCACCGCCGAGCCGGAACGGATGTACCAGTTGCTCCCGCGGGTGTAGGCGATGCGGAGGTTGTCGCTGAGGAACATGGCGCTGCCCTCACGATCGGTCGTGCGGGTGAGCTGGGTGGTGGTGTTGATGGTGGCGTCGTAGAGGAAGAGGTCACCGCTGTGGGAAATCAGGCGGCGGTTGGCATCGGCATCCCAGTCACCGCGGGCGGTGAAGTAGGGCCCCGGGTTTTCGGGGGTGATCATGTTGCTGACGGGGCGTTCATCGGTCAGGGCGCTGCGGGTGAAGATGAGGTAGCTGTCGTTGAAATCGCGTCCGACAAGCCCCTCGCGCCGGGCGCTGTACATGATGCCCGAGCCGTCGACGAGCCAACGGGGGCTCCCGGGTGAGCGGGCGACCCAGTCCTGCTCGGCGGTGATCTGCTCGAGCGTGGGCTCGACGCTGCCGCCCTGGGCGTGCAGCGATGGGGTGAGCAGGGCTGGGACGGCGATGGCGACGACGGCGGTGAAAGATTGGTACAGATTCATGCACAGACTATACACATGGCGCGGGGTTCCCCACAATCTCAAGGTCCGTTCGTTATCGTCTGCGGGAAACCCAAGGGCCACGCCGATACGCTTGGATATGCCCAACCCATCGATGATTTCCGTTGTCCCGACCCAGCGCCGCACGACTGCCCATTCGGATTCGTTGCCCATCGCCGATCGTCCCCAACCGATTCTGGAGTTCGTGCGCCATCGCATCAGCGAGCCGGCCCGATTCCCGATCCGCCTAGGGCTCACGATGCTCAACAACGGGTCGTACGGGCTCACCCCCGATGTGGTGCGTGAGGCGCAGATCGAGCTGCAGCGCCTGCTCGAAGAAGACCCGGTCCGGTTCTTCAAGGCCGACCTGGAAGACTACTGCGATGACACCCGCGGGGCGATCGCGGCATTCACGCGGGTCCGGGGCGAAGACATCGCACTGGTGCCCAACGGAACCTTTGCGGTGGCCACGGTGCTCAACAACCTCGACCTCAGCCCGGGCGATGAGATCCTCGTCAGCGACCATGAGTACATGGCGACCTTCAACGAGCTGGGCAAGATCTGCAAGGCGACGGGGGCGAAGGTCACCGTGGCCAAGATCCCGTACCCGACCGTCACCCCCGAGCAGGTGGTCGAATCGTTTGTCGCCGAGATGACCGACCGCACCCGCATGGTGCTCGTGTCGCACATCACCAGCGCCAGCGCGTTGGTGCTGCCGGTGAAAGAGATCGTCGCGGCCGCCAAGCAGCGTGGGATCGAGACCTTCCTCGACGGGGCCCACACACCGGGGCAGATCGACCTGGATATCGGCGATCTGGACCCGACCTGGTACGCCGCGAGCTGCCACAAGTGGTTGGCCTGCCCCAAGGGGACGGGATTCATCTACACCTCGCCCAACCGCAAGGGCGGGTTCAAGCCGATGGTGCTGTCCTGCCGCGTGCATGAGACGCGCTCCGATCGTGCGCCGTACCTGTGCGATTTCGATTACACCGGGACCAACGACTACACGGGGAATCTGGTGATCCCCGTGGCCATCGAGCACATGGGGGCCCAGCTCCCGGGCGGCTGGGATGCGTTGCGGAAACGGAACCACGACATGGTCATCGCGGGCGCACAGATTGTGTGCGATATGCTCGGCATCGAGCAGCAGGTGCCCGAATCGATGATCGGAACCATGGTGAGCATCCCGCTGCCGGGCAAGTGCGAGCCGAGCAACCTCCTGGGCGAGGGGCTGTGGGACCGGCTGTACCTGAACCACGGCCTGCAGGTCCCGGTGTGGGACCTGCCCGGGGTGTGCGATCGAATGACCCGCATCAGCGCGCAGCTGTACAACACGCTGGAAGACTTTGAGAAGCTGGGCGAGGCGCTCAAGGTCGAGCTGGATCGCTAAAGCCCCCGAGGGAATCAGATTGGGATCGTGCACTGGATGCCGTTTTTCATCACGGGCTTGATATGCTGCGCCTCATTCTTGTGCGGCTCGATCAGGACAGAGACGGGTATGGCAAAAGGATGCCCGATCGTGAGTTTCAGGCAACAGGGCGGGGTTTCGGACGAAAGTGCCCGTAGGATATGTCCACGATGCCCGAGCACAACACCCAAGCCGAACGACTGATTTCTCACCTGCGCGAGCGTGTTGGCGGGGCATTGAACGATGCCGCGGTCTGCGTCACCGGCGGCGCCGGGTTCATCGGCGGGCACCTGTGCGATGCTTTGGTCTCCCTGGGCGCTCGCGTGACCATCATCGATGACCTCTCCAACTCCGACACCCGCCACATCGGAACATTGATCGACCGGGCACCCGAACGGGTGCGGTTTGTGCAGGGGAGCATCCTCGACCCCAAGGCCCTCGACGAGGCCATGGACGGGGCTTCGCGCGTGTTCCATCTGGCGGCCCTGGGATCGGTCCCCAAGAGTGTCGAGCAGCCCGAGCGGACCTGGCTGGTGAATGCGACCGGGACCATGCGGGTGCTGCAGGCGGCCCAGCGTGCGGGGGCGGGCCGACTGATCTACTCGGCTTCTTCGAGCGCCTACGGGAACAACCCGGCGCTCCCGAAGCGTGAGACCATGGCCCCCGAGCCCGAGTCGCCATACGCTGCGGCCAAGTTCGCAGGTGAGTCGCTGTGCCGATCATGGGCCAAGTGCTACGGGATCGACACGATCAGTCTTCGGTATTTCAACATCTTCGGCACGCGCCAGGCCGCCGACTCGGCGTACGCCGCGGTCATCCCGGCGTTCATCAAGCGATGGGTCGACGGGCAGGCCCCCACGATCTTCGGCGACGGCGAGCAGACCCGCGACTTCACCCATGTGAGCAACGCCGTGCTGGCCAACCTGCTGGCGGGCGCGAGCGACACAGCACTCGACGGCACGGTGGTCAACATCGGCGCGGGTGTGCGCACGAGCGTCAACGAGCTGGCATCGAAGATCCAGTCCCGCCTGGGCATCGAGGGCCTCAACCCCGAGCACGCGCCCGAACGCGTGGGCGAGGTGCGTGATTCCGTCGCGGACATCTCCCAGGCGAGGGAGCTGATCGGATACGAGCCGATCACGAACCTCGAGGACGGGCTGGCGACGACGGTGGATTGGTACAAGCAGGCGCTGCGGGAAGAGCGCGAGGGAGCCGCGTGATGATCGGGCGGGTGATCGACACGATCGGTGCCCTCTGGGTCCTGCTCACGCTGGGCGTGGTTTCCAAGTTCCGATTCAACG
Source organism: Phycisphaerales bacterium UBA3190 (assembly GCA_002364005.1). Classification (GTDB taxonomy): domain Bacteria; phylum Planctomycetota; class Phycisphaerae; order Phycisphaerales; family UBA1924; genus UBA1924. Next base: position 208,314 of record DEXG01000039.1, on the reverse strand, counting down.
GCGACTACTGGCAGTGGCGCACCCATACGGCGCTGCACGCCAAGGGTGCTCCCGAGGGACGCTTAGCCCGAGCCCATCTGGCGATGGAGTACGCCCGGTGGGCGTGGCGGATGCGACGGCTGCGGTAATACCAGCAGGCCCGATCGGAATCTGCTAGCATGCGAGCGACTCCGGGCATGTGTTTCTATCGGCTGCCCTGCTCGATCCATACCACTGGCAAAGGAAATGCAATGGGAACGACTCAACTGGCCTGCGTGATCACTGCCGCGGGGATGCTCTGCGGCTGCACCACAACGAGCACGCGGGATCGCGACGCATCGGCGCACCTGGCGCACGATGCCTATGTCGAAGCGATCAACTCGAACAACCTGGACAACTTTTTGGGCATGCTCACCGATGACATCGTGTTCATGGCCCCCAACGCCCCGATGATGACGGGCAAGGACGAGCTCCGTGCGTGGGCCACGCCCTATCTCGACGCGTACACCGTGGGCTGGGAGAAGACGGAACTGGAGCTGGTGGTCAACGGCGACTGGGCCTATTCGCTCTACAGCTATCGGGAAGACGACACCCCCAAAGCCGGCGGGCCACGCCTGCAGGACACGGGCAAGGGGATCATCATCTACCACTACGATGACGACGGCGTCTGGCGGGTCGCCCGCGACGCGTGGAACTCGGACCTGCCCGCTTCGGGCAACTGAACCGGAGCGGTAACATGAGCGAAACACCCATGCAGGTCGTGCAGGGTATGTACGACGCGTTTCGCGCGGGTGATGTGCCCGCGGTGCTTGGACGCATGCACGAGCAGATCCAGTGGAACGAGGCGAACAACTTCCCATACGCCGACGGGAACCCGTACATCGGGCCCGAGGCGGTGCTCAACGGCGTGCTGGCACGCTGTATCGGCCAGTGGGATGGCTTCGGGGTCGAGATCGACGAGCTGCTCGATGCGGGCGAGACCATCGTCGCGCTCGGGCACTACACCGGCACCTACAAAGCAACCGGCCAGCCCCAACGCACGCAGCTTGTGCATGTCTGGCGGGTCAGCGACGGCAAGGCCACGCGCTTCCAGCAGTACGCCGACACGCTGCATGTCGCTCGGGTGATCGGCGCCGTTTGACTCTCGATCTGGTCAGAAGTTGCCCGTTTTCAGCGACCCGACATACACCACGAAGTCCGCGATGTTGCGATCAGCGTCTTGGATCTCGTCGTGCGTCGCGGGCAGGGTGATGCAGGTGACGATCTTGAGCTCTCGTCCGGCACGGGCGCGGAGCTGATCGACCAGTTCGCTGCTGCCCGCTTCGAAGGGGAACTGGGCGTGGAAGTAGCCCACGACATGCACGACCGGTATGCCTTCGTTGAACGCGTTGACGATGCTCTGGGCCATGGTCGCGTCCCATGTGGATTGTGATCGCAGGAAGCCCTCGATCATTTCTTCACCGCCGTGGGATGCCATGCCGCCCATCGCGTTGACGAACCGATCGCGGTACGCGCCCTGCGGGGTGCCGCTGGGGATCTCGATCAATGCTCGCTGGTTGTCGTTGAGTTCCCGGAGGCGATCAAACCCGTCCGTCCGGGCCAGCTTGACATAGCGACGTGGTGCGTTGGACGCGACCACGGGGCGGTTGGCCTCCTTGGAGGCGTCGATCATGCGGGCGTGGGCCCAGGGGTTGTTGCCGGCGTTGCGGTCCGCGGCTTTCTCGAACGCTTCGCGGTCGGTGATCCCCGCGAGGTAGTCATCGAGGGCGACCTGCTCGTCACGCTCGTAGAACTCCATACTCAGCAGGGCGTTGGGGTTGGCGGTAAGGATGTCTTCGTACATCTCCTGCTGGATCGCGTTGCCGAGTTCGTGCCCGTGGACCTCGCCCATGAGCACCACATCGGCGCTGGCCATCTCGGCGATCGCCTGGGACCAGGTCGTGGTGCCCGACCCGTCGCCGTTGAGGATCGTGACGCTGCGTGCCTGCTGTCGCATCGAATCGCGCAGGGCCTGGGGCTCATCGCGGGTCTGTGTGGTACAGCCGGTGAGCAGCGTGGCCAGAGCGCAGCAGGTCAGGAGCCGGCGAGCGGTTCGGATGGTCATGATGTCGTCTCCCCCGGGGATGGGTCGTGTTTGATCTCAAGCCGCGAACGGGTCGGCGGCTGCTGATGGTATCACGGCGCTCTCTTGCTGTGTGCCTCGCCACATATCGAGCACGAGCGAGAAGAGCAGTGGAACCAGGAGAAGTGTAAACACGGTCGAGACGAGAAGCCCGCCGACGACGACCGAACCCAGACCGCGGTACATCTCCGAGCCCGAGCCCGGGACGAGCACGAGCGGGAGCATGCCGCCGACCGAGGTCAGGACGGACATGAAGATGGGGCGGATACGGGTCTTGACGCTGGTGACGATCGCGTCGATGGGCTGCATGGGGTCTTTGTAGATCGAGTCTGATTCATCGCCGTGCATGAAGTTGAGGGCCTGATGCACGATGAGGATCGCGTTGTTCACCACGACACCGATGAGGATAATGAACCCGAGCATGGTGAGCACATCGAGTTTCTGCGGCGCCTGGGTGGGGTTCTGCATTGAGAAGTAGTGCACGATCGAGAGCCCGGCGAAGCCGCCCACGACCGCCAGGGGCACCGAGAACATGATGACCAACGGGTAGAGGAAGCTCTCGAACAGGGCACACATCACCAGGTAGGTCACCAGCAGCGCCCACACCATGCGGGCGGTGAGCAGCTCTGGGTGGCCGACGGCGAGCCACGCGAGCGAGGCGATGATGAGCCCGAGCAGGATGGTGCCCGCCACGCCGTAGTAGACATAGGTGTTCTTGCTGCGCACGCCTCGGATGTAGACGAACACCGATGCGAGCACGGCGATCATGGTGATCAGGACGGCCGAGATGATCGGGAGCCCGGAACGCATCGAATCCGAGTCGGGCTTGGAGCCCAGAAGCGAGGTCCGTACCTGTTCCAGATCAGCCGCAGACCCTTCGAGTCGCACACGCATGGTGCGATCGATAAGCCCGCCCGCTTCCGCGGCGTCGATCATGTTCTCCTGAATCCAGCCCATCGCTTCCTGCACGGGCATCGCCTCGGGCGGGTTGACCGCGATGGTCACGCTGGGCAGTTCCTCGATGCGCTGGATGACCTGCGCGGCCAGACTGGGCGTGAAGGTCACGACGCTATCGACTGGCACCACGGGCCCGGCGGGGGTCGCGATGGGGACATCACGGATCTGCTCAAGGGTGTCCATGCGTCCACCCATGGGGAGGACGACGAGGTCGATGTTCTCCGAGCCGACCTTGTAGTCCCCGACATATGCGCCGTCGAAGAGTCCTCGGATCGCAACGCCCAACCCCTGGGTCGTGAGCCCAAGCTCGCGCCCGCGGTCGTTGAGTTCGAGCTGCATCTCCTGCTCTTCGAGGGTGAAGTTGGAGGGCGTGGGTGTGACATTGCCCGGGCCAAAGTTGCCCACGGCGGTCATGAACATCATGGTGGCCGCGGCGTTGACCTGATCCAGATTCGGCCCGGAGATCTCGACCTTGATGCCCCCGCCGTCACGCACATCGCCGAAGAGCGAGCTCTGGCGGGCGCCGCCGAAGGCATCGGGGATGCCCTGCATGGCGCTGGTGAGCAGGTGACCGATGGGGATGACGACCTGCTCGTCCTGGCTGGTTGCGCCCATGAACATCTGGGTGCCGAAGGCACCGATGAAGAAGTTATCGATCGGTACCGGCTCGAAGATTGGCATGCCCGGCATCATCTGGATATCGGGAAGATTGGCCAGGGTCTCGGGCTTGTTGATGTCGGCCTGTGAGTACGGGTAGATGCGCGATTCGATGCGGTTGGCGATGCCCTCGCGTGCTTCAACGGACATGCCCGGCGGGATCAGCAAACCACCGAACACAAGGTTCCGGTTGCCCGCGGGGAGGTAATCGAGCGGTGGCATGAGTGTGATCCCGCCCAGAACGCTGGCGATGGTGAGGAAGATAATGGCTGCGGGTCGGACCGACCAGCCACGCCATCCGGTCATCATCCACTTGAGCTGGGCGACACCGAGGTCGATGATCCTGTTGCAGAGCGCGGGGATGCCGAACATGCCACCGATGAGGCGCTTGACGGGGCCGGGCTTTGCTGATTCTGGCTTGAGCCATCGTGAGCAGGCGGTCGGGATCACGACGATCGAGACGATGAGCGAGAAGGTTACCGAGCCGACGATCGCTATGGAGATGTCGCGGAAGAGCTGCCCGACTTCCTCCTGGATGGTCAGCACCGGAACGAATACCGCGACGGTGGTCAGGGTCGACGCGAGCACCGCGCCCCAGACTTCCTTACCACCACGCCACGCGGCGATCATGGGCGTCTCACCGAGCTTCAGGCGGCGGTCGATGTTCTCCAGCACCACGATCGAGTTGTCCACGACCATGCCCACCGCGAAGGCGAGGCCCGCCAGCGAAATGACATTGAGCGTCCGACCCAACGCCAGCAGGATCAGGAAGGTCCCCACCACCGAGATCGGCAGGGCGATCGCGATGATGCCCGTGGCCCGCCAGTTGCGCAGGAACAGGAGCAGCACGACGGTCGCGATACCGCCGCCGAACCAGAGGTTCTGGCTGACGAGCCCGATGGCGCTGTTGATGTAGACCGTTTCGTCATAGACCTGACGCAGTCGAAGATCCGGGCCGATCGGGCCTGCGGATGAGGAACCACTGAGGTTGGGGAGGATCTTCTCACGCACATCCTCGATGCGCACCTTGAGTTCATCCATGATGTCGAGCACATTCGAGTCGCTCTGGCGGATGACATTCATCGCCATCGCGGGTCGGGCGAACGAGCGAACAAAGCCACGCTTCTTGACATACCCGATCTCGACCTCCGCCACATCGCGCACCCGCACGGGGCGGCCGTCGCGGTAGGCCACGATGGTGTCGAGGATCTTCTCGGGGTCGTCGTACTGACCGACGAGGCGGACACGCAGATCACGCTTGCCCTCGGCGATGGTGCCCGCGGAGACATTGGTGTTCTCACCCTGCAGGGCCTGGACGACATCGAGGTGGTTCAGGCCGCGTTGCGCCAGCGCAACCGGGTCGGCCATAACGCGGGCCTCACGCTCGCGACCGCCGAAGATGTTGATTGTTGCCACGCCCTGCACACGCTCGAGGTAGGGCTTGACCTCTCGATCAAGCTCGTCGTAGAGCGTGGTGATGTCGAAGTCATGATGCTTCGCCATTGACTCATCATCGAAGTCGAAGATAAACCAGGCGATCGCGCTGCCCGGATCACTCACCCCGTCGGCCGCGACGACCGTGGGTTCGTCGACCTCGTCGGGGTATGAGGATACCTGTCGCAGGGCGTCAGAGACCTCCTGCAGCGCGCGGGTGATATCTGAGCCAACCACGAAATCAAGCGTGATGACCGTTTGGCCCTGCTCGGTGCTGGAGATCATGCGGTCGAGGTTCTCGACATTCTTGAGCTGTTCTTCCTGCTCCTTGGTGATCTCATCGACAACCTCGTTTGGGCTTCGCCCGGGCCAGAGTGTCGTCACGGTAATGGTCGGCTTGGACACCGTCGGCGTGAGCTGAACGGGGATCTCTCGCGCACCGATAATGCCGAACATAATGACCAGGAACACGCCCACCGCAACGGTGACGGGGCGTGAGATGCACCAACGAACCAGATCCATATCAGTTCCCCTCGATCTGTGAAGATGTGCCGGCTCCGGTGGTGCTGCTTGATTGCCCCACGCCGATGTCGGGAGCCTTCGGTGCCTCCAACAGAATCAGCGTCTGGCCCGGGTACAAGCGTTCGTTCCCGCTCGTGACCACGCTCATACCCGCCTGGAGCACGGGGCTGCGGACGGCCATGCGTTGACCGATCGCGAACAGGCGTTCGATCGGCGCAATCGCCGAGACGCCGTCGTTTGAGAAGTAGACAACCTCGCCCGTGGGCGTGCGAACGATCGCGTCCTTGTCCACCGTGATGTACTGCTCACTCGCATTCGTAGGCACCATCGCGTTGAGCGACATGCCGGGGCGGAGCAGCCCGCCTTCGTTATCGACGGCGATACGCACGGGGAAGAGTCGGCTGAGCGTGTCGGCCCCGGGGAGGATCGTGATGACCTGGCCATAGATCTCCTGCCCGGCACCGAGCCCCAGTGCGGGCAGACGCATCTCGATGGGCTCATTGTTCTTCATCGTCGCGTTGACGGCACCATAAACATCTTCAGGCACATCGATGCGGGCCTCGAGCTGATTGAGCGAGACAATGGTGACGATCTCGTCACCCTTACCAACCCACTGCCCGATCTCGCTCGACTTGCGAACGACACGCCCGCCGAAGGGGGCCTCGATGGTCATGTCGGCCAGTTCCCGTTCTGCGAGCATGAGGTCGCCCTCAGCAGTCATCAGTGCGGAGTTGGCCTGTGCGAGCAGGGCCTTGCGTGATGCAACAAGGGTGCGGGCCTCGTCGAGCTGCGAAACCCCCGAAGAACCCAGGCGGTCGAGTTCCTCGAGCCGTTCGAGATCGCGCATCGCGTTGTCGAGTTCGACCTGACGCTGATCGATGACCGAGCGGGCCAAGGCGACCTCCGAGCGTGAACGCTCAACCTCAATCTCCGCCCGGACCGCGTCCAGACGGGCGATCACCTGCCCCTTTTTCACGGTGTCACCCTCTTCGACATTGAGTTCGATGAGGAGTCCTTCGACCTGAGAGGCCAGAGCGCTGGTCAATCGGGAGCGGATCTCCCCGGTCACCGCGCGTCGCCGAACGAGTGTTTCGCTCCGGACCTGATCCACCGTGACATTGGCCGGCGGCAGGCCGTCTTGAGCGTTCGAGACCGGTACCAAAGCGCCCAGCCCTATCAATATGATGACTGCAGTGATCAATCGGTTTCGCATTCATGCCCCAATCTGGTATGACGGCCTGATCTGATGGCATCATTTGGCCATTCGGACGGCCTTACAGGGCCGACGCCCATTCTAACCGCCCATTCCGGTAAATTATTCTTTGGGTCAGGATTCTGTGTTTCTGTTCGCAAAAACCCGCAAAAACCCCTACACTTGGGTTGGTAGCTCAGGAACCTGTCGCGTATACGCTGGGGTTTCGTTCTCAATACGCAGGGACAGCATCACATGCAAAAGCGAAAGACACAGCGAGTCACTCTGGCGAAAGTGGCCGAGCGGGCCGGGGTTGCCGAATCGACGGCTTCACGGGTCATTAATGGCTATACCCATAACTTCCGGGTCCGCCCGGAGGTCCGCCAGCGGGTGCTCGATGCTGCCGAGGAGCTGAACTACCGCCCGAACCCCATGGTGCGTTCGATCAGCGCCAAGAAGACCAACCTCGTCGCGGTGGTCGGCTGGGCATCAGACGGCGTGAACCGAACCGCACTCTCGGAAGCTGTTCGGGTGCTCCGCGACAACGACAAGCATGTCTGCACCACCTTCCTTGATCCCGACTACTCGGGCCACGAGCTGCCCTCGTGGCGTGTTGACGGGGCCATCGCATTGCAGGTTCGCGATACCACCGACCTCAATGAGCTCGAAGAGCAGAGCATGCCCTATGTCTCCATCAACGGGCTCGCGGGCCCGGGCGGCGACGCGGTGAACTTCAACGAATCGCACGGCATGGACCAGGCGATCGATCACCTGCTCGAGCTGGGCCACACCAAGATCGCCTACGCCTACATCGACACCAAGCGCCTCAACCCACGCGGGATCCCGCATACCTCCGTCAAGCAGCGCAAAGACGCGTATGTCTCGATCCTCGAGCACCGCGGGCTCAAGCCCGTGGCGGGCTACGACCAGTTCGATCACAACGCGATGTCGTACTGCCAGATGGTGCTGCAGAAGGGCGAAGCCACGGCCGTCGTCGCGTATGACGACATCACGGCGCTGTACCTGATCCAGGCCATGAACTCGCTGGGCATGTCGGTGCCGCGTGACATGTCGATCGTCGCCTTCAACGACGAACTACCCGCGAAGGTGGCAACCCCGCCCATGACCACGATCGCGCTGCCCGCGGCCGTGGCTGGCAAGACCGCCGGCGAGTTGCTCCTGAGCCGCCTGGCAAGCGAAGAGCCGATCCCATCGAGAACGGTGACGCTCGACGAGACGCTGATCATCCGCCAATCGACGGCCGCACCACGCACGCTGGGATAAGAATCCGCTACAGTTTCCGCATGACAACCTCAATACATCGAACACGCACCGCACTGATCGCATTCATGATCCTTGCGGTGTTTTCGCATGGTGTCTGTGCGCAGCCATACACACCCGATGAGCAACAGACCCCAACAAGCGGGTTCGTCGAGCCCGAGGTAGCCCAGCAAGCCGCAGAAGAGGCGCTCTCGCAGATTGAGGGCCTCGATGGTGCGGAAGCCCAGGTCTCGGGCAGCGTCATCACCATCACAGGCACCGCCGACGATGCCTCGGTGATCGATGCTGCCGAGCGGGCAGTCATCGCCGCCACCGGTGCCGAGCGGGTGAAGAACGACATCACGCTCTCGCTGGACCTGCAGGACCGCACCCGTGGAGCCGCCAACCGGGTTTCGCAGCGGGTGGAATCTTGGATCGGGTACCTGCCGGTGATCCCCGTCGCGGTGCTGGTGGTGCTGATCTTTGCGTTGCTGTCGTGGCTGCTGGGCAAGCTGCACTGGCCGTTTGCTCGATTCACTCGAAACCCGTTCCTGCAGGACATCATCCGCAAGCTCGCACAGACCGTGGTCATGCTCAGTGGCGTGCTGCTGGCGCTGGACATCCTCGACGCCATGGCCCTCGTGGGCGGGGTGCTGGGCGCGGCTGGTGTCGCGGGCATCGCCATCGGCTTCGCGTTCAAGGACCTCATCGAGAACTACATCGCCTCGATCCTGCTCTCGCTGCGCCAGCCGTTCCGGCCGCAGGACCATGTGCTCATCGACGGGCACGAGGGGCTGGTCACCGCGATGAACACCCGCACGACGGTGCTGACCACCTTCGATGGCAATGTCGTGCGCATCCCCAACGCGACGGTCTTCAAGACCACCATCATCAACTACACCACCGACCCGCGACGCCGCTTCGGCTTCGTGGTCGGGGTTGGGTCCGATGTCGATCTCGCCCAGGCAATCGAGGTGGGCACCCGGATCATCGAGGGCACACCCGGCGTCCTCGAGACGCCCAAGCCCGCGGCCCTGATTACCAAGCTGGGTGATTCAAGCATCACCGTCCAACTCTACGGGTGGGTCGACCAATCCCAGCACAGCTTCGGCAAGGTGCAGAGTATCGCGATGCAGAATGTCAAGGCGGAGTACGACCGCCTCAGCATTGACATGCCCGAACCGATCTACAAAATCAGGATCGAGGGTGGTCAGATCTCACACACGCCAACCCCGCCCCCCATGAAGGGCCCCGAACCGGATTCGCCACCCAGATCGAATACGACGGGCGATGTGAGCCGCGATGACACCATCAGCACCATGTCACAGCAGACCGGGGATCAGCAGGGCGACGAGAACCTGCTCGACGAGCAGGCCCCCGCAGAGTGATGCGTCGAGTGATGCGTCTTAGGGCGTGTCGATGACACGAAGCTGTCGGCGCAATCGTGCGGCAAGGCGTGTCCCGACCAGCTCTTCCTCATCCAGCACCTCTTGGGCTCCGGCATCGAAGAGTTCCTGCACATGGCGGTGATAGCGGCCACGGGCGATGATGTGGGTATCGGGCGCACACACGCGGATCTGTTTGATGATGGCCCGGGCCGCTAGGGGGTCGGGGATGGTCACGATCGCGATATGGGCGTGGTTGATCCCGAGGTGCTCAAGCACATCGGCGTGCGAGGCGTCGGCCACATGCCCGAGCAGGCCCAGATCACGGGCCGAACGCACGATCCCCGGGTTCATATCGACCACATCAACACGCAGAGGCAGCTTGCCCGCGGCTTGCCCGATCGCCCGCCCAGCGGGGCCGAACCCGATAATGACGACATGCTTGCGTGTGTCGCCCTCCGTATCGGCCTCGTCATGGTCCACCGAGAAGGCCCCGAGCCCAATGATGCGGTGGATCGAAGCGGAGAGACGCGGAGCGAGCATCACCAGGTAGGGCGTTACGAACAACGAAACGATCGTGGCCGACACGATGAGGGTGAAAGATTCCTCGCTGATGAGTTCCCCGCCGGCGGCAGCAGCAGCCAGCACGAAGGAGAACTCCCCCACCTGCGCCAGGCAGATGCCCGCGGCCAGCGCGGTGCGCGAAGCAACCCCGAACATCTTGAGCACGCCCCAGATAATGATCGCTTTGCCAATGACAATCGCCGCCACAAGGGCCACCACGGCCCCGAAGTGCTCGACGAACCAGACCGGGTCGCCGAGCATGCCGATCGATGCGAAGAACAGGGTCACCAGCAGGGTTTTGATCGAGGAGACATCGGCGCGGATCTGGGTCGCAAAGGGTGACTCCGCCAGGATCATGCCCGCGACGAACGCACCCAACGCGGGCGAGAGCCCGAGTTCATGCGAGCCCCACGCGGCACCGATGCCCACGACGAAGGCGAGCAGGATGGGCAGGTCCCGGTTCTGACGCAGTGCTTCCATACCCAGCACCAGCGGCGCGATCTTGTTGAGCAGCACCAGCAGCACCACGACCAGCACGCCGGCCAGGGCGACTGCCTTGAGCATCCCGACCGCGACCTCGCCCATGGAGCCCTCGCCGCCAAGCACCGAGACGAGCAGGAAGAGCGGGACCACCGCGATGTCCTGCATCAGCAGGATCCCCAGCGCGTACCGCCCGTGCACGCTCTCGATCTCCGCGCGGGCGATGAGCAATCGCAGCACGCAGGCCGTCGAGCTGAGCGAGACGATCGCGCCGATGACGAGCGAGGTATTGAAACCAAGCCCGAGGGCTTTGGCGCAGGCCAGTCCGACCGCCATCGTTCCGAGGATCTGGGCCGCACCGCCGCCGAGGGCCGCGATGCCCAGCCCCTTGAGGCGTGGCCATGAGAACTCAAGCCCGATCGTGAAGAGCAGCAAGGCGACGCCGAGCTCGGCAAGGTGCTGCACATGCTCGCCGTCTGATACAAAGCCGATCGCGTTCGGCCCCAGCAGGGTCCCGGCCGCGAGATACCCGAGGATGGCGCTCTGGCGCAGACGCTCACAGATGAGCCCGAGCACCAGTGCCCCGCCCAGCAGGACGAGGATATTGAGGATCGTGTGCCAGAACTCGGTAATCGGTCGCGCTCCTTGCTGCCTGTGCCTGTGTGCCTCTTCTGGGTCCCCGGAGGCGTGTGTATCCTATTCGCCCGATGGGAAGCTCGCCCAACGAACACGCCCCGATCGTGCGTATGTGTTAGGATCTGGGGCGCGTCCACCCCCCGCACTACCACGAACCCGGGATCGTATGAAATCCATCGCCGCCCAGATCCTGATCCTCACCCGCCAGCGCAGCTCGCGGCGCAACCTCAAGGCCCTCGCCAAGTTCCTCGCGGTGCTCATCGGGATGATCATGACCTACACGGTGATCTTCCACTTGATCATGGAGTACGAGGTCCGGATGAACTATGAAGGCCAAGAGCATCACTCCTGGCTCTCCGGTCTCTATTGGACGCTCGTAACGATGTCCACGCTGGGGTTCGGCGATATTACCTTCCAGAGCGACCTCGGGCGAGCGTTTACGATTGTCGTGATCCTCTCGGGGACGCTGTTCCTGCTGGTCCTGCTCCCGTTCACCTTCATCCAGTTCTTCTACGCGCCCTGGGTCGAATCGCAGGCCCAGGCGAGCACGCCTCAGGACCTGCCCGAGAGCGAGCGGGACCATGTCCTGCTCACCCAGCTCGACCCGGTGACCGAAGCACTCATCAAGAAGCTCGAGCAGTTCGGGCATCGCTACGCGTTGATCGTTGAGGAGATCGATGAGGCGCGCCGCCTGCACGACCAGAACTACCGGGTTATGCGTGGCGACCTCGATGACCCGGAGACATACGAATCGGCCCGGCTGAACCAGGCGTCGATGCTCGTGTCCACCCTCAGCGATGCCGCCGATACGACGGTGTGCATCACGGCGCGGGGCGTCAATGAAACAACCCCCATCGTGACGACCGTCGAGGACCCCGTCTCGACCCAGATCCACGAGATGGCGGGCGCGAGCAACACCATCCGGCTCCCCGAGATCATGGGGCAGGCCCTGGCCCGCTGCAGCTCCGGCGGCGACGCCATCACCCACACCGTCGCCAGCTTCGATACCCTCCGCCTGGCCGAGGCGAACGCGACCAAGACCCCGCTGGTGGGCAAAACCCTGCGGGAGAACCGAATCGGCGACCTGGGCGTGAGCGTCGTCGGGCTGTGGGAACGGGGCAACTTCAAGCCCGCACGCCCCGACAGCGTGGTCAGCCCCAACACCGTCCTCATGCTCGTTGGCTCAGAGCAGCAGCTCCTCAACTACGACGAGCACTTTGCCATCTACGCCGTCTCGGGCGAGCCCGTCATCATCATCGGCTCCGGACGCATCGGGACCGCCACGGCGGAGGCCCTGGAGGCACGCGGCGTGAGCTACCGCGTCATCGAGCAGAACGGGCGACGCGTGAACAACCCGGACATCACCATCGTTGGGAACGCCGCGGATCCGGAGATCCTGAAGCAGGCGGGGATCGCCACGACGCCCACGGTCATCATCACGACCAATGACGACGACACCAACCTCTACCTGACCCTGCTGTGCCGACAGTCGAACCCGGATGTCGAGATCATCGCCCGGTGCACCCTCGACAAGCATGTCAAAGCGCTCCACAAAGCCGGCGCAGACTTCGTTCAGTCCTACGCCTCGATCGGCGCGTCGAGCATCTTCAACCTGCTTCAGAAGAGCCGCGTGGTCACCGTCACGCAGGGGCTCGATGTCTTCCGCGTCAATGTGCCCACGGAGGTCATCGGGAAGACCATCATCGAGTGCGGGATCCGGGAGAAAACCGGCTGCACGATCATCGGCTACCACAAGGACGGCACGCTCGAGCCCAACCCCCGCCCCGATACAACCCTTGAGCAGGGGCGAGAGATGCTGATGATCGGGGACTGGGAAGCACGCAACAACTTCTTTAAGGCCTACAACGCGAGCTGAACCCTCAGTCCCCCGCGATCACCTCGACCACCCGCCCCGCCTTCTCGTTGGGGACCAGGAAGGTCAGCGAGTAGTGGGCGATTTTCCAATCGTCACCGATAAGTTCGAGGACCGCGGTGCCACGCATGGTCCCGTACTTCTCGTTTTCGAGGATCTCATCGACCCAGGCGGTGTCGTACGCTTCGTTGAAGGCGACATTGTACTCGAGTTGCTCGTAGGTCCAGCCGCTTCCGTCGCTGAAGGGCTCGCGGGCGTACTTCATGAACTCCTGCTTTGTCCACCGCTCGCTCGCGTCGGTCCCCAGGAATACGGCATCGTCGGTCATGGCGTCGAAATACGGGTCGTACAAACCCTGGGACGCTGCCAGGTGCCAGCTGGATAGAACGAGTTTGACCTTGAGCCGATCCAGCTTGTCTTCGTAAGCATGCCGTGTCGGCTGCGTCGAGCATCCCGTGAGCAGCGAGCATATCGACAATGAAGCGATCGCGACGATTGTGAGGCGAGGGTGCATCAGGACTCTCCGTTTGACTGTGTTTCCGCGTTGACCATCCAACTGCTGAAATCGACAACGAACTTCCAGACCTTCTCCACATGCTCTGCGGGCATCTTGTACTTCTCGGGCGCTTCGTCGAGCGTCTCGCGATAACACCGCAGCCATTCCTGTCTGGCCGGCTCATCGATGACGAAGGGCAGGTGGCGGGCCCGCATCATCGGGCGTCCGTACTGCTGCTGGTACATGTGCGGGCCACCGAAGAGGAAGACGAACATCGCGGCGCTCTTGTCGGCCGCCCGCATCAGGTTCTTCTCCGACTTGGGGAACATCGGTGCGATGCTCGACTGCCCCAATCGGCGGTAGAACGCGTGGAAGAACGCGGTGATCTGCTCGACACCCATCGCCTCGTACACCGCTGAGGGGATGCGATCGGTCTGCGGCGGGCCCTCGGGCGGGGTCCAGATGGGGACGCCGTCGCGAGAGTCAGGATCGTGCGGGGGCAGGGCGTTGAGAATGTCCATGCCAAACCCTACGCAGATTGGGGATCAATTGCGTGCGATCCGGAATATTGGGTGATCGAGGTCGGTTGGTCTGATGAAGATCAACCAGTCCTGTGCGTGAGGCCCGGGTGAGATGGTGCAAACCAATCGCCCGGGCCTTCTTTCATTCGCATACTGGGTCAATCACTTGAGGACGACATAGAGCGCGTGCAGCAAACCCGGGACATAGAAAAGGAAGAACAGGATCAGGTTCAGGATGAAAGTTCCGCCGAATCCGGCCTTGAGCCCATCAGCAAGAGGCGGGAGCAGGATCGCGATAATGACGAGCAGCAGGGTGTTCTCGTTGACATCAGACATAGGTATTCCTCTCGATTCGAGTAGTGGAGACTGCAAACCACTATACCGCATGTCCGAGTTGGCTGTATCAACCCCGGTTCTTGAGCAGACGAACCAGTGCCGCACGCAGTTCGGTGTGCAGGCGTTGGTCCTGCCCGTGAGCGTCGGCGACGCGTGCTGAACCGAAGTCGTAGGCCTCGAACGGGCCCTGCTTGCGTTTTTCGGGGTCTTCGGCCTCGAATCGGGGCACGCAGTGCCCGTGCAGCTCGGGGACCTGATTGCAGAGGACCAGGTAGTTGATGCGCTCTGAGCCGGTCACCTGCATGATCGCGTCCCCCAGCAGCACCAGGTCGCTGAAGAACTGGGCCCGGGCGTCGTGGTCGAGGTCGTTGGGCGAGGGGAGCACGCAGCCGTTGGGCTCCAGGCGTGGCAGGAGCATGCAACAGCCGGTGATGGGCTCGGGCTGGTACTTGCCCAGGATCGCGTAGCCGCTGGGCATCTCGGCGATGAGCTGCGGGTCCTGGCGGTCGAGGATGCGTTGGACACGGAGGGCGATCGGGCCGGGGCTGGTGGTGGTGTCGGTCATTTGGTGATTCCGGTGCCCATGCCGGGGGGCATCATGGCGTGTGGGGTGTCGGAGGCGCGGGTGATCATGGTGATGCCATCGGGCAGGGCGTGGGAGATCTCGCTGACGACATCGCCCTGCAGCTTGCGGCTGAAGACCGAGCGGCGGGATTTACCCATGATGAGCGTGTCACAGCCGTAGGTCACGGTGTGATCGAGGATCTCCTCGGGGATCTCCTGGCTGGTGACATAGATGGGGACGAAGTTGACCCCGGCTTCCTTGGCGAGCATGGCGATGGTGCCCAGCGCTTCCTGAGCGGAGTCATCGGTTTCGATGCGCGGTGCCTGGCCGGGGCGCAGGTCCATGACCCGGATGGGGCGGACAAAGATCGCAAAGAGCGTGGCGTCACGACGCTTGGCCAGATCGACGGCGAACTCGCTCTGGTAGCGACCACGCGCGGCGAGCATGATCTTGGGCTTGTCGGGGTCGATTTTGATCTCGAGGTCTTGGAGCACCTTGAGCCAGCCCGTGGTCGGTGCGGCGAGTGCCTCACCGGTGTCGATGACGGCCTTGGTTCTGATGGTGCGAACGCCCAGCGCCAGGGCGACGAGGGTGCCTGAGAATGCCGTCGAGATCGGCTGGGTGATCGCGATGGTCAGCGAGATCGACAGCAGGAAGAGCCCCAGTCCCCAGAAGAAGATGCGCGTCTTGGGCCCCAGGTCCAGCTCCTTATTGACCGCCGAACTGAGCACGGTCACGGTAATCGCGCCCGTGACACCCAGCACATAAAGCGAAGCGAGCACGGTGACATTCTGCTCGACGAGGATCACCAGGATCGGGATGATCACGCTGACCACGAGCCCGAGCCAGGGCACGCCCGAGTAGTTGAGCTTGGTGAAGGCCTTGGGCAGTTCGTTGTCGCTGGCCATCGCGAAGAAGACCGAGACCATCGCCATGACGGCGGTGTTGGTGGCGCTGAGCAGCAGCAACCCGAAGGTGATGCCCGCGATGTTCCCGAAGACCACACCCAGCTGAGGGCCCATCGCGTTGGACGCGGTTTCCTCGGCGATGACGCGCATCGACGCGTTGGTGTACTGCTCGACCTGCTCCCGGTGTGTTTCGTAGTGCTCGTAGGCGTGGTTGGTGCTGGGCGAGAGGGTTGAGAGCTGCTCTTCTGAGAGTTCAAAGTGCCCGCCACCCTCGTAATCGGCGTGCCACGACTCCGGGAAGGTTTCGACCACGCCCTGTCGGCTCTCCATCAGGCGGATCTCGTCAGGGACATGCATGTCGTGGAGCGAGGTCCCGATCACCGAGAAGGCCAGAGCGGTGAGGGCGAGCCCGAAGATCATGTTGAGCCCAACGACCTCGATGGAGACGGGCCAGATGGTCTTCTTGGCCTCCTTGCCCACCGGCTCCTTCATCAGCCCGGTCATGTTTGCCACGGCCTCGACGCCCGCGAGCGCAAGGCAGATTTTAGTGAAGTTCACCCATGCATCGGTGGGCGGGGTGATCTTGAAATACTCAAACTCGATGGTGCTGATGCCCTCGACGAAGTACGGGATCGCCATCACGGCCATGACCGCGGAAACCCCGAGGGCGACCAGGGCGATGATGAGGGCGAACTTGCCCGCAGACTTTGCGCCCAGGTAGTTCACCCCTCCGATGAGGACAATCGAGGCGACCGCGAGCGGGAGCACCCAGGCGTCGGGGACATGGAAGTAGTGGAAGGCCTCGATCGATGAGATCGCGGCGGTCATGATGTACCCGCTGAGCAGCAGGGTCGAGCCGATGACCGAGAGGGTGGGCGAGAGCTGACGGGCGGCTGTATATACACCGCCGCCGTCGGGGAAGCATCGGCAGATGTGTGTATACGCCCATGAAACCGCGAGCATGAGCAGCCCGATGGCTGCCAGGTAGACCACGCTGGCGTGTGCGGTGTAGAGGAACGCGAGCCCGAGCACATAGAGGCGCGATGTGCCCCAGTCGCCGTAGAGCAAGGGGCCAGCATGGACCCAGCGGAGGTTGCGGGGCCTGGATTCTGTGACAAGCATGCGAACTCCTGCATCAGGTCGGCGTGGCTCAGTATAGTGCCTCAACCCCACGATGATCGGACCCTCCCTATCCTTGTTCTGGACAGATCGACGGGTTCTGATCAAATCCGAGTCGGGTTCATCCGATATCCTTTGAATCAGATGGCGTATCGAGAAACACGCAAGGCACCTGTGCCGAATAGACTTTCGTGCAAGAGACCAGATCCCATCCCGGAACCACTCGATTGAGCGACGAAGCGAATCACAACCCGAAGCCCGAAAACGGCGCCCCAGATGACACGACACCCTTTGGTGCCGAGGCGATCAGCAACGACGACCCCATCTCAGTCGCTGAGGCCGAGAAGTCGATCATGGCGGCGACCAAGGACGGGACGAACATCGACACGCTGATCGGTCGACTGGTGATCGACCAGGGGCTGGCGACACCCGAAGAGGTCAAGCACTGCCTGACGCTGACACGCACCGAGGAATCGAGCGCTGAGACGCTGAGCAGTTCACTGGCGCAGGTGCTGGTCAACAAGGAATATGTCACTAAGCGACAGATCGCCCGCCTGCGTGAGGCCATCGAGGCGGAGCGTTCGGGCTCTTCGATCAGCGGCTACAAGATCCTGGGCAAGCTGGGCGCCGGCGCCATGGCGACGGTGTACAAGGCCAAGCAGATCTCGCTCGACCGCATCGTGGCGATCAAGAAGCTTCCCAAGAAGTTCAGCTCCAACCCGCAGTTCATCGAACGGTTCTTCGCCGAGGGGCGTGCGGCGGCCCAGCTGAACCACCCCAACATCGTGCAGGCGTTCGATGTGGGCAACGAGGGCGATCTGTACTACTTCGTCATGGAGTATGTCGAAGGGCGCAGCGTCCACGACGACATCGTGACGCACAAGCGGTACAAAGAGAGCGAAGCGATCGACATCACGATCCAGGTCGCCGAGGCACTCGAGCATGCCCACCACCGGGGATTGATCCACCGGGATGTGAAGCCCAAGAACATCATGATCACCAAAGAGGGTGTCGTGAAGCTGGCGGACATGGGGTTGGCGCGGGCGATGAGCGATGTCGAAGCCGCCGAGGCCGAGGCCGGGCGTGCCTTCGGGACGCCCTACTACATCTCCCCCGAGCAGATCCGGGGCGAGAAGGACATCGGCCCACCGGCGGATATCTACTCGCTGGGCGTGACGCTGTACCACATGGTGACCGGATCGGTGCCCTTCGAGGGCAAGAACCCGAGCTCGGTGATGCACAAGCACCTCAAGAGCGAGCTGGTGCCCCCGGATCATGTGAATCCCAAGCTCAGCGCGGGAATCAGCGAGGTCATCGAGATGATGATGGCCAAGAAGGTGAGCAATCGCTATCAGAACTGTGCCGACCTGCTCATGGATCTTCGGGAGCTGAAGCAGGGCAATACCCCCCCGCTGGCGCATAAAGATGTGTTTCAGGCCGACGATCTGGCCCAGATCGCCGCTGAGGCCCAGGCAGCCCCGGCCGAGATCCCTGAGAATACGAACCCGTTGGGGCAGCCCTCGCTGGTCGATCACCTGATCTGGCCTCCCTTTATTGTGGTTGTGGCGTTGCTGCTGATCTCCCTGGTGCTGAATCTGGTGAACTGACCATTATCAATTTCGCGTGGGCGATTGGAGAGCAGGCTTGCTTTCCCCTCCCAGCGCTGGTTCAATAGAAACCGAGCCCGGCGTGTGTCGGCAGGACAAGATGACTTGTGAAGGAGTTTGGATATCGCTCGCAGACGATTCTACAGAGGCGGCGGCCCGGTTAACCGGACACGCGTAAACCACATGATCCGTATCTCGCCGATCCGACTGATCGACGAGGAGGGTGAACAGCGCGGCGTCGTGGAGACCGCCGAGGCGATGCGCATGGCCCAGGCGGCCGGCCTCGATCTCGTCGAAGTCGTGCCCGACTCACGCCCGCCCGTGTGCAAGATCATGGACTATGGCAAGCACAAGTACGATCAGTCGAAAAAAGAAGCCAAGGCGCGAACGCACGGCAACGAGCTGAAGGAAATCCGGCTCGGCCGCTCGCTCAAGATCGACCCCCACGATGTGCAGATCCGCGTCGATCAGGCACGGCGATTCCTGATGGCAGGGCACAAGGTCCAGATCACCCAGCGTTTCCGCGGGCGTGAGTTCATGCACAAGCAGCTCGGCGAGGAACGCTTGTTCCAGATCTGCCAGGACCTGAGCGATATCGCCAAGATCGATGTGGCCCCCAAGGCCATGGGACGCGCCATCACCCTGGTGCTCTCGCCCGACAAGGACAAGATCAAGGCACTCAAGTCCCGCCTCATCCAAGAGGGCAAGGCCCACGAGGATGACCTGGAAGCACTCGAGGCACAGGTTGCCGCCCAGAACGCCGAGGACGAGCGTGAGGACGAGTACGAGGGCATGACCGAAGAAGAGAAGATGGAAAAGAAGAAGGAAGAGAAGAAGGCCAAGCGTGGCCCCAAGGACGATCGGGCCAACAACCCGGTCGACGACGAGGTCGCCGACCTCCTCGGCGAGATCTGACGACGCCGCCCTTCCATCTTCTGTATACTGACCTCACACAGCACCCTGCACTTCAGGGTGTTTTTTCTTGAACCATGCACCCGGAGCGGGGGAACCAGACATGATTATTGGATTGGTGTTTCTCATCATCGTGGCCGCGATCAGCGGGCTCATCGTCGGAACCGTGACCATGATCGCCGGCAAGCTGGTGCTCAAAGACCCGCCTGATTTCGGGGATGCCTTCAAGGCCTGCTTCTACGCCGCGATCGTCAACGGCGCTTCACAGTTTGTGCTCGGTCTCACGATGGGCGAGGGCAACGAGTGGCTCATCCTGGGCATCTCGCTCGCCCTGACCTATGTGGTCTATGTATTCATGTTCATGTCGATCATCGGATACACGCTGGGGCAGGCGCTGGCCGTGGGCGCGGTGGCCTTGGCGATCACATTCGGGCTGGTGATCGGTGCCGGTGTCGTGCTCGGTTCGGCCCTCTAGGATACTGACCATGACAGAGCACGACCTCGATCATTCTGCGTTCCAGCTCGACGGGGAGCACGAGACAGCGACCGGCTGGCTCTACACCTTCAGCGTCGAGCGTGGGAACGAGCGCAAGCACCACGAGCTGACCCTGAGCTGGGTGGACCATGAGCACCTGGTCAACGGCGCGATCGCCCCGGAGCGGGTCGCGTTTGCCGCCTTTGGCCTGGCGGTCGAGCACTTCGGGGCCTCGCTTCCCGAGCGGTTCGATGTCTCGTCGCTGCGTCGGCATATCGAATCGTTCGACGAGCGGTCTCGCAGCCGCATCAACGCGCCGCTGTGAATGACCCCGCACACCAAGCCCACAGGGAGTACCCATGCCACCGATTGATGAGTTTTTGCTTCGGGCGCTGCTTGGGCTCGTCGCCGGCTGCGTCGGGGGGCTCGCGGGGCTGGGCGGCTCGATCATCATGATCCCCGCCCTGGCCGTCTTCTGGGGCTATCAGGACGACAAGCTCAAGAACGAGCACCATGTCTACATGGCCGCGGCCATGTGTGTCAATGTGATCGTGGCCCTCTCTTCGAGTCTGCTGCACGCCAAGAAGAAGGCGGCCCGGGCTGACCTGCTTCGCGTGCTTATTCCCGCGATGGGTATGGGCATGATCATCGGGGTGCAGCTCTCAAAGCACAGCGCGGGCAAGTGGTCGATCTGGGCGTTTGCCGCGTTCATCTGGGCCTATTGCCTGTACAACATCATCACCGCGATCATCAGTATCCCCGATTATCCCGACGACAGCCCCACGCCCGCCATCTGGAAGATCGCGTGCATCGGTGTCGGGGTCGGGACCATCTCGGGTTTTCTGGGCATCGGGGGCGGGATTCTGCTCGTGCCCCTGCTGAGTTTCATGAAGCTCCCGCTGCGCCACGCCATCGCGGGCAGCGCCGGAGCGATGTGGGTTGCATCGATCATCGGTGCGAGCATGAAGATGTACACGCTTCCCAGCATCGAGCTGGCCGACGGGACCCACCTGCGCATCATGGACGCGGTTGGGTTTGCCGTCCCGATGGGTGTCGGGGCGCTGGCCGGGGGCTATCTGGGGGCGACGCTGGCGCACAAACTCAAGCTCCCGCACCTGAAGCTGGTGATCGCGCTGATTCTGGGTGTTGCTTCGATCAAAATGGTCGCTTAACCCACCCCCGGCTCACTAGAATGGTTCATGGGTGCGCCTCCACAGAACAATGCCAAATCAACGCCGGCTCAGTTTCGCTCGAAGCTGGGGACCTATTTGACCGGTGTGGCCATTGGCTTCACATTCTTGGGCACGGTCTACTACTTCAAGGCGCAAGCCGTCAAGCGTGACCAGGAACAGCGGGCGGCGGCTCAGGAACAACAGCAGCAGCAGCAGGAAGCGGGCAGCGATCAGACTGGAGCGCACCCTTGAGCCCAAAGACCCCCGCGAAGAAAACGACCAAGAAGCGTTCAACCAAAAAGACATCCAAGAAGCCATCCAAGAAACAGGCGACCAAGGCGACCCCGAGCGCCAAGCGATCCATCGAAGCCGAGCGGATGATCCGGATCCGCGGCGCCAAGGAACACAACCTCAAATCGGTTGATATCGACATCCCGCGCGATCAGCTGGTCATCATCACGGGCCTGTCGGGCTCGGGCAAGTCGTCGCTGGCGTTCGACACCATCTTCGCCGAGGGTCAGCGCAAGTACATGGAGTCGCTCAGCGCCTACGCGCGGCAGTTCCTCGACCAGCTCAAGAAGCCCGACATCGAGGAGATCGAGGGCATCCCCCCCACCATCGCCATCGAGCAGCGCAGCGCCAGCCACAACCCGCGCTCAACCGTCGCGACCACGACCGAGATCTACGACTACCTGCGACTCCTCTTCGCACGCTGCGGCACGCCCCGCTCGTGGGCCCCGACCAAGACCAAGAAGGACGGCACTGTTGTCTCCCGCTCGGGGCGTCCGATCGAGTCCTCCTCGGCGACGCAGATCGTCGACCACATCACCGGGTTCGGCGATGGCACCCGCATGATGATCCTGGCCCCGGTCGTGCGGGCCAAGAAGGGCTTCCACAAGGACACCCTCGAAGACCTCTTCAAGCAGGGCTGGGTCCGCGCCCGCGTCAACGGCGAGCTGATCGACCTGCGTGACGCCCTCAAGGAAGACAACGAGAACCCGCTCAAGCTGCACCGACACAAGAAGCACAGCATCGACGCGGTCGTCGATCGTGTCGTGATCCGCGACGACGATGAATCCCGACAGCGACTGGTCGAGTCGGTCGAGGCGTGTCTTCGTATTGCCGAGGGATCGGTGGTGGTGAGTGTGGAAACCACCACAAACGGTGGCACAGGCGAGACGCCTGTGCCACCAAATCAGAAGACCTGGACCGACCACGCCTTCAGCGAGCACTTCGCGGACCCCGACCACCCCGAGATCTCACTGAGCGAGCTTTCGCCCCGCCTGTTCTCGTTCAACTCGCCATTCGGGGCCTGCCCCAACTGCCACGGGCTGGGCGTGATCCTTGAGTTCGATATGGATCTCGTCGTCCCCGACATGGATGTCGGGCTGCTCAACAACGCGATCCAGCCCTGGAAGAAGAACGGCCCGGGCGGGATGATTTATCCTCGCTACCTGCGCCGCTTCTGCCGAGCGTTCGATATCACCCCTAGCACCAAGCTCAGCGCGATGGACGAGGAGCTTTACACGCTGCTGATGCACGGCAACGACGCGCCCGGGGCGCTCAAGACACGCAAGCAATGGGACGGCGTGATGCCCATGCTCCACGCGTGGTTCCACAAGACCGAGTCGAGCTGGGTCAAGGACCACCTGCACCAGTTCCAGCACGAGATCGTCTGCCCCACATGCTGCGGCGATCGCCTGGGCATCCCGGCCCTGCATGTGACGATCGAGTCTAAGCACAAGGCCGATATGAACAAGGCGGGCTCCCCCACCGTCATCGGGCGGCCGGACAACGAGGGCACGATTCTCAATATCTCTGAGCTGTCGCGCCTCAACATTACCGACGCGGTGCGCTACATCGAGGGGCTCAAGCTCACCAAGGAACAGGCGGTGATCGCCGAGGCGATCGTGCGGGAGATCACCAACCGGCTCCGCTTCCTCGAATCGGTCGGGCTCGAGTACCTCTCGCTCGACCGACGCACGGCGACCCTCAGCGGCGGCGAGGCCCAGCGCATCCGCCTGGCCACCCAGGTCGGCTCGGGTCTGGTCGGCGCATGCTATGTGCTCGACGAGCCCACGATCGGGCTGCATCAGCGGGATAACGATCGGCTCATCCGCACGCTGAGACACCTGACCGACATCGGCAACTCGGTGCTGGTGGTCGAGCACGACGAGGACACGATCCGAGCCGCGGACCATGTCATCGACATCGGGCCGGGCCCGGGCGTACACGGCGGTCAGGTGGTCGCGCAGGGGAGCATCGAGGACATCATCAGCACGCCCGAGTCGCTCACGGGCGACTATCTCTCGGGGCGAAAGAAGATCGAAGTGCCTTCCCAGCGCCGGAAGCTCTCGCCCAAGAAGGCAATGGTCATCAAGGGTGCGGCTGAGAACAACCTCAAATCGATCGATGTGAGCTTCCCCATCGGCGGGATGATCTGCGTGACTGGCGTTTCCGGCTCGGGCAAATCGACGCTGGTGAACCAGATCCTGCTGCCGGCGGTGAAGCGCGAGGTGATGGGCTCGAAGACCAAGCCCGGCAAGCACACGCGGATCAACGGCTTGCAACACATCGACCGCATCATCGAGGTCGACCAGTCGCCCATCGGGCGCACGCCACGCTCAAACCCCGCGACCTACACGGGGATCTTCGATCAGATCCGCAAGGTGTTCACCGCGACCAAGGAAGCCAAGATCCGCGGCTACAAGCCCGGGCGGTTCTCCTTCAATGTCGCCTCCAAGAACGGCGGCGGTCGATGCGAGGCCTGCGCCGGGCAGGGCACCAAGAAGATCGAGATGCACTTCCTCCCCGATGTCTTCGTCGAGTGCGAGGTTTGCAACGGCAAACGCTACAACCGCGAGACGCTGCAGGTGACCTACCGCGGCAAGAACATCGCCGATGTGCTCGACATGACCGTCGAGGACGCCTGCTCGTTCTTCGAGAACCACCCCAAGATCCTGCGCTTTACCGAGTGCCTGCGTGATGTCGGGCTCGACTACATCACGCTCGGACAGCCCAGCACGACACTCTCCGGCGGCGAGGCCCAGCGGGTCAAACTCGCCACCGAGTTGGGCAAGGGCACCCGCTACGACGGCACCCCGAGCAGCGAGCACACGCTCTATATCCTCGACGAACCCACCACGGGTTTGCATTTCGAGGACATCAACAAGCTCATCGGCGTGCTCAACCGCCTGGCCGACGCGGGCAACACGCTGATTGTCATTGAGCACAACCTCGATGTCATCAAGTGCGCCGACTGGATCAACGACCTGGGCCCCGAGGGCGGCGACCTGGGCGGCACCCTGCTGGCGTCGGGCACACCCGAAGCCGTGGCAAAGACCAAGGCGAGCTACACGGGGCAGTATCTCAAAGAGATGCTGTGAGCTCGCCAACGGCTCGCCCCCACGCACCCTGGGCGTGATTGATTCGCGCACGAAGCTCGAACATATTGACATTTGGGAATGCTCGTTGTCCGCCGACAGCCGCCCGCCAGCACTTTGACCTGCTGAATTTTGCGCCCGTTTTTCCGCGGCCCTCCTCGTTTTTTCGGCATTATTCGACGCAAAGCATGCCACAGCAAGCATTTAAAGCCAACATTATAAGAACTTAAAAACTATTTTATGGCTCACTTTGTTGCATGTCGCTTGATGAACGCACGCTCGCGGGTAGGGTGTTCGTAACGAACTTTAGGGATGTCAAGAAGTGCCGATGAACCGGTCACTGACACGAACGGCCTGTTGGCTTCGTGGGTTATCCCATTCACTATCACTGCTCAGAATCTGAAGGAGAAGAAAATGAATATCCAACTACTCGCCGCCGCAGGAATCGTCGGGACGCTTGGTGCGAACGCGATCGCCGGTTTCAGTAATATCGATCGCGCTTTCGGCATCTCTTACGCCGGAGTCGATTACGACTTCACAGAGCAGAACGACTCATTCAACAATATCTACACCACGGCCGATTCTGCCGGGACACTGACCACGGACAACCCTGACCTTGTGGGATCCGGGCATATCCAGGCTGGAGATGTTGACTGGTTCGCGTTCGCTCTGGAAAACGAGTCGAGTCTGCAGTTCGCTACCGCTGCCACGCTCGACACCCCGTACGGGCTCTCATTGCAGATGCTCAACGCAGACGGCAATATCCTGGTCGGCGATGCGGAAATGGACCCCGACGGAAGCTCCCCCCTTTCCATCCAGCAGGCCCTGCTCCCGCGGGGGACCTACTACATTGGTATTTCGGGCTTCGATGCTGATGTGCTCAATGGAGATCTGCTCGATGGGATGAACTCTGCATCACCCCACAACTACGACTTCGACTATGTGCTCTCTCTCGAAGCGACCCCGGTCGCGGTTGTCCCGCTCCCGACCGCGGCATGGGCCGGGCTGGGCATGCTGATTCCTATGGGCGTGGCCCGTCGCCTGCGTAAACGCATGTGATCCAGCCAGCACACCTCGCACATATTGTGAGGAGCCATTTCACGCTTACACATACCTGCCGCACATCGCGGCAGGTTTTTTATGACCACTCCTTTGGGGCAGCCCGGCTTGAAATCCAGCTGGAACGCGCTCGCATGGATAGCTCAGTTCGCCGGTGTGGATCCCGCCAGCTACACGGGGCAGTATCTCAAAGAGATGCTCACGAAGTAAGCCCTGTGCCCACTCGGGCCACGGCGCGCCCACAGGGCCATAGGTTCAACCGCCCCCCAAGTTCATGTCATACGCCAGATTGGGGGCCCGCGTTGACCCCTATAACAAGGGGTTTCACGCCCTATAAGCATGCATATATAGGGTTTGGGTATGGAATGACTCAAATTCCTGTGAATCTGTAAATCGCAATGCTGTTGCCGAGCCCCGGGGGGCTACATTACCCATGTGCCGGATTCGATGAGCGCCGAGGGAAGCTCAGCCAGCATAAGTAAATGCACAGTTCCATATCGGAGAGAACACATGCGCTACTTCAAGACATCCGGTGTCATGCTGGGCCTGCTGGCCGGCACCACCATGGCGGGGTCGGTGAATATCGCCGCCACGCTGTCGGACAACAGCCAGTTCATCACCAACTTTCAATCCGCTCAGGCAACGACCAACACCGTGATCAACAAGATCGACGGCGTTAGCAGCGGGAGCCAGATGAACTTCGCAGGCACCGACTACGGGACCGGCAATGCCATCTTCAATGTCGATGTCGCATCGACCGACGGCCTGAACTACTTCCTTGGTGATGTCGCCAACCTTTACGGCGGGAGCAACTCGAACTGGTTCGACGGCGGCGGTGCTTCACGCCCGACCGACGGCACCTTCGTGCTCGCCTTTGGCAACACCCAGACGGACACCAACTCAAACGAAGTCGTGATGAACTTCAACCCGGGCGTCACCGCGTTCGCGTTCAACTACGACGACCTTGAGCCCGCGACCCTGACGGTCACTTTCCGTGACAGCGTCACCGGTATTCTCAATGTTGAGAACATCGCAGCCAACTCGGCGCAGGGCTTCATCTCCTTCGTCGCCGCCGCTGGCGAGACGATCGACTCGATCACCCTGACCCAGGACAGCGGCACATCGTACAACGATGGCTTCAGCTTCTACGACTTCCAGACGATCCAGGTCGTCCCCCTGCCCGCCCCCGTCCTCGCGGGCCTGGGCATGCTCGGTGGCTTGGGCGTTGCCCGCCGCCTGCGTCGCAGCTGATCGCTGAAGCTCAGCATCTGATTCAATACCAAACACCCGCTCGGCAACGAGCGGGTGTTTTTCAATGTGCCTTTGGTTGAACGCTCAGCCCGTGATGCGGCCGCAGCATGGAGCGCAACGCATCGTTGTTATGGGCAACCCGCGCTGAAATCTGCCAGGAACATGCTGAGGTCAAAGAAATCGAATCCGCCGTCCCCGTCGTAATCCGGTCGATCCGTGACGAACACGCTGACATCGAAGAAATCCAGCACCCCGTCTCCGTTGAGATCCGCAGCGCACGCCACCCATTGTTCGATGGTCTCGGAGTATTCGATCATGAACTCGTCGGCGTAGGAATAGGTCTGGCCGTCTTCTTCGTAGGTCGCGTCGGGGTCGATCACGATGGTTGGGTCGGCTGTCGCGGAAACTTCCGCGTCGGTGAACAGCTCGCCGCGTGCTCGGATACTGATCTGCCCGGTCGAACCAACACCGACCACCACGGACTGCGTGAAGTTATACGAGTTGCTTGGATTGTTCGAGATCGTGTTGATTTGAGCCGCGGCAAAGCCAGAAACCAGAATCGAAGAACTCCCCGGGCGACGCACAATCGACTCCGCGAGCGCATACCCCTCGGCGAACGCGCTGCTCGCACTGACCGCTGCCTTCCCGGCAACAGAAATCACCAGCGGCACGGTCGAACGGGTCGAGCCCGCGATCGGCATCACCCGGTAGGCATAGGAAATCGTTGCTTCCGCGGCTGCACCGGAAAGCGATGCGACCCGTCCCGTCGCGGCGGCCTGGATGTCCGCCAGTGGGACACGCCCGCCTGTCGCGTAGGCCTCGCCGGTGTACGAATAAGTGTTCCCATGCGAATCCGTGCCGTTATAGCTGAAGCTCGTATTGGTCGGGACCGGCAGAAAGCCCGTGTCCGATTCGCCTTCTGGGGTGGACACAAAGGCCCGGTAGGTCGCGGTCCCGAGCGACTGCGCACTGACAAGAGGAGCAAGACAGGCGGTCCCGAGAACAGCCATACACACATGATACTGAATCTTCATTGTTTCCCTCTCAGAAACAACCGCAAGCGCAACCGTGCGCTCGCGGATTCTGCGGCCTGATATATGTCCCCGCACGGGTCGGCCATGCCGTGCATCTTTGTGATTGTACCACCGGCCCAGATCGCCCCGCCCCCACTATTCAGTGGGGTTCGCCGCATTCACGGGCAGCCGGCTTTGAAGTCGATCAGGAACGCACTGACATCGAAGAAGTTAAACAAGCCGTCGCTGTTGTAATCGACCTGTTCGGTCAGGAGCTGGCTCACATCGAAGAAGTTCAGCTCGCCGTCGCCGGTCAGGTCGGCGGGACAAGGGTTCGGGGTCCCGTAATAGGTCCGGAACTGGAGATCCGATACGCTCACGGACACCAGGTCAGGGGTGTCATCGAGGTTCACATCGCTGACGGCGACACTCGTCGATGCAAAACCAGGGAGTGAGATTCGATGGCCGAACTGGCGTGGTGCCGTCTGAAGAATCACACTCGGCGACGAAGCACTACTTCCGAACATAGACCCCGCGATCCCCAGATCGGGCAGACCGTCGCTGTTGAAGTCTTCGATCACCAGCTCAACGGCTTCATTCGTATAGATTTCGACGGTTTCGTCGAGGGTGCCGTCTGCGTTGAGGAACATCACGACGACATACCCAGAAGCGTAGTTCTCGACATAGGCGATATCGGTGTTGCCGTCGAGATCGATATCACCGGTCTCAATCCAGTACTGCCAAGAGTCGGACACCGCTCTCTGGAGCACCGGGCCGGCGCTGAACGAGCCATCGCCCGCGTTGGCATAGAGCTCGATGCTGTTGTTCGCGTCGGAAGCAATCGCCAGATCGGGCAGACCGTCCTTGTTGTAATCGAGCACGCCCGACTTGATTCCGTTGGGATCCGTCGAATCAACCTCTGCCCAGAGCGTCAGATCGGGGCCGACCCCGCCGGCATAGATATGAACGCTCCCTGCGACCGTTGTCGCGGCGATGTCGTCGAGTCCGTCCCCGTTGAAATCAGCAACTTCCAGCCCGTAGTACGGCCCGCGATCATCGGTCGGGAATGCGATGCGGTTGCCCACGCTCCCATCGGGCATGATGCTCCAAGTCCGCAACCTGTTCACGCTCGTGTCCGAGCTGACGAGTTCCGGGGTACCATCGCCATCGAGGTCGGCCTGAACAACCATGAACCCGTTGTTTGAGCCCGCGATCAGTTCGGTCGTGCCGTCCTGCATATCGAAGATCCGCATGTTGGACGAACCGGAGATGATGTACTCGTCGTAGCCGTCGCTGTCGAGATCGATAGGCAGAATGTAGAGCGCGCCATCAACCATGTCGTATGCGGGCATCCCCAATGCAGGAACGCCGGGCACGCCTGTTCGGTTTTCGATGATCGAGTTTTCATAGCGCCAGATGAGATCTTCGTCACCATCGTTGTCCGCATCAAATGACCAGACGAGCTGCAACGGCGCGTCGAATATGCTGCTTTGATCATAGGGCGAAGAGCGCCTCGGCTGACCGACACTCATGTCTTCGATGAAGGGTGAATCGCCCGTTGGGTTATACAGCACGCCCGGTTCATAATCGGGGCTGAAACCCGACACGAGCGGGAACTGGTCCGTCCGCATCACCACCAGATCGGGCCCGCCGTCGCCGTCGATATCGCCCGTGATCAGCAGCGGCAGGGCCACCTCGTCGGTGTCGATCTCCTCGCTGCTGGCGCTATTGAGCACGAAGTTGAACTCGTTGCGCATCTCCTGAAGCGATAGGTCCGCGACGATCATGTCCATTGCGGGGTTCGAGTCCAGCTGCCCGAACACCGGGCGCTCGTCATTGACGATACTCGGGTAGGCACGCATGATCTCCCGTGCCGGCCCCATCGACGATGCCCCCGTGCCCTCGATGAGCCAGAAATGCTGGGAGTCCTTGCTGTAGAGCAGAATGTCGAGGTCGCCGTCGCCGTCGTAATCCGCCGGGTCGTAGAGCACATTCTCTTCGCCAAGGCCATTGAGCGCGATCGGCGAGAGTGTGTTGGTCCCGGACCATCGGATATAGACCATATCGTCGCTGGTATTAAAGACCAGCTCGTCCTGGCCATCGCCATCAAAGTCGGCGGCCTTGATGACCCCGGCGAAGGCATCTTCCCCGATCCCGCCAAAGTAACTGATCGAAAAATCGGCATCCTCAACGGGCTGCGCCCCGGGCTCGAAAACGATGCTGTACCCAAAGCCGAAGTCCCGGAATGCGATCTCGGGCTCGGCATCATCGTCGAACTGCCCCGCAACGATCGAATTATCGAAAATGGCCTCGTATGGGCCGTAGGTGGTGTAGTTCCCCTGGGCATCACCGAGCAAGACCCACGCGATCTCGTCTGCATAGTTGTGCAGCAACAGGTCGCGATGCCCGTCGTGGTTGAAATCGCCGACGCTGTGCAGCTGGGCGTACGCATCTCCTGGGAGCTCTACCCCCAGATTGCCAGCCCCCAGCGCAAACTGCGAGTTGACCTGCCCCTGTGCCAGACCTGCGGCGGCCGCTAGTAAGCCGATCACGATTCCTGTCGTATGCATGGATGAGCACATAATAACCTCACTGTATAAATGTGTGGATGAACAAGTTGTGTGTGTATCCCCGAGCAGATTGATATACGCTGATCGGATTCCGGGGATGCAATCCTGTGGGCAAATTCTCGATTTCATAAGTCCCCCTGGCCATATGTAACCAATCCATATGGGACGCGCCTTCGCCCCTCTCGTCCCGATCTTCTTCCCCGCCCCACAACCAAGACGCGTGGCAAAGACCAACACCCCCACCGCTCCAAAAAACATGCTCAGGCTGAGAACTGCCTGAGCATGTGAAAGAAACATGATGTTCAGTTTCGCATCGAAAGACCCTCTGGATCAGGGGCACCCCGCCTTGAAATCGATCAGGAAGGCGCTGACATCAAAGAAGTTAAACAAGCCATCGCCGTTGTAATCAACCTGCTCGGTCAGGAGCTGGCTCACATCGAAGAAGTTCAGCTCGCCATCGCCGGTGAGGTCGGCGGGGCATGTCGCCGACGGCACCCCGTAGTAAGGTCGCATCTTGAGTTCGATATCAGAGATCGCGATGAGATCCATCGTCCCGTCAAGATTCAGATCGGTGGCAGCTACCCCTTGTGTGCCTGACGCTGGAAGGAGAATCGGACGCCCGAGCATGCGTGCTTTAACCTGTGGCAGAACAAAGGCCCCGGACGCGGCCCCAAAGCCGTTGTAGTTCCCGGCGATCGCGATATCGGGGAGCCCGTCGTTGTTGAAATCTTCGATGACCGCCTCGACGGGGTTCGATACTGGGATCATCTGCGTCTGGATCGAGTTACCCGCCCCATCGAGGAAGATGACCGCGATCTGGGAAACATTGTTTGTGACAACGAGATCGGTGTTGCCATCGAGATCAAGATCACCCGCGGTGACCCAATAAGGCGAACTCGTATCGAAAGCAATGGGAATGATTGGGCCAGGCGAAAAGGTCCCGTCGCCCTCGTTCCTGAAGAGTTCGATTCCAACGATTTCATCAGCACCCACGGCTAAGTCCATGAGTCCGTCCGAGTCATAGTCAAGTGCCGCGGGCTTCGACCCGGAAGGATCCGTGGCCTGGATATCGGCGAGCCATGTCAGCGTCGGGCCGACACCACCGAGGAACACGCTAACTGTCCCATTAAACGCCATCGCAGCGACATCATCGAGCCCGTCGTTGTTGAAATCAGCAACCTCAAGCCCATAGAACGGGCCCTTGCCGTCGAAGAGGAGCCTGATGCGATCGCCATATGCCCCATCGGGCTGCTTGGTGTAGATGCGGAGTTCTTGCAATCCGCGATCGCCGTTGACCAACTCGGGCGTCCCGTCGCCGTCGAGGTCCGGCGCACACACCATGAACGAATCACGCGACCCGACCACCCGATCCGACGAGCCATCCTGCAGATCATAAACGCGCAGACTCAGTTCGCCGGCCAGTATGATCTCATCGTATCCATCCCCATCAATATCCAGCGGGAGTGCGTGAACGACCTCGTCCACGATGTCGTACCCAGGCATGCCCAGCTGGGGCACACCTTGGACTCCGCTCCGGTTTTCCATATACCACGCGCCCTGATTCACCCCGCCACTAAACCCAAACCACACAATGTCCTCATCGCCATCTTCGTCTACATCGTGGCTGGTGACTGTGGGCTTGGGGAAGTCACTGAGCCACCCGCCGTGGTAGTACGGGTCTGAGGAACGGGGCTGACCGACGGCCAGATCCCCCGAGACTGGATTGGCAGTCGCGAAGTCATGGATAATCGCGGGGAAGTACTTGGGGCCAGTGAAGGCGTTGGGGTACTGATTGAGTCTGAACACGATCAGGTCCGGCTCGCCCGATCCATCCAGATCGCCCGCCACATGCAACGGGATCGCGACCTCACCGGTGGCGATCTCCTGCACCGAGAACGCATCGACCAGGAAGTTGTACTCGATGCGGAACGAGTCATTGGCCGTGTCCATGACCACCATGTCCATCGCCGGATTGTCATCGATCTGCGCAAAGACCGGGCGCTCGTCTTCGGCGATGCTCGGGTACGCACGCATGATCTCACGCACCGGACCAAGCGTCAGCGTCCCGGTGCCCTCGACGAGGAGAAACCGCTCGGTATCTTGCGAGAAGAGGAGCAGGTCAAGGTCGCCATCGCCGTCGTAGTCCGCAACCTCATACAGCGTGTTCTGCTCACCCAGCCCGGGCACCGCGACCTCGAAGATCGTCTCAGTATCCGCTCTGCGAATGAAGAGCCGATCTTCGCTGGTGTTGAAGACCAGCTCGTCGCGCCCGTCGTTGTCCAGGTCACCCGCACGCACCATCCCGACAAAGGCATCGCCGGTGCTGCCAAAGAAGGTATAGCTGATATTTGGATCGTCCACATACACGGTCTGCTCATTCAACCCTGGCTTGACCCTGAATCCCTGGTCCCCATCCCGCACCACGAACTCTGGCTCGCTGTCGTAATCGAGTTGCGCCGCGACGATCATGTTGATGCCCAGCGGCATCTCGATCGCTCCATACTGGATGCGTCCCCCCGAACCATCCCCCATCATGGCCAGCAGTTGCTGAAGCCCATTGTTGTGATACAGAAAATCGACATACCCGTCCTTATTGAAATCACCCACCTGAATGAGTGAGCCAATAAAGTCTCCCTCAAAGTCAGGCCCGAGCGTGCCCGCACCGAGCATGGACTGAACATCAGGCCCCCCACTGGCAATACCCGCAAGAGCGACCAATGAGAGTGAGAACGATACACAAGCGCGGCGAGAGTGTGAGCGCATGAAAGAACCCCTTCGAATATGGAACAAACCAAAATGTAACTTGACACCCTGTTGGATGTCCATACGAGGCGAATCTCAATCGGATGCAGGCATGGCGATGATTCTTACTTTGCCGCCGGTTCGGGGCGTTTGAGCCAGCCGCCGTGCTTCTCGCGCCCGCTCCGCACCGCCCACACGATCAGCAGCACCCCAGCCAGCAGCGTCAAACCCGAGTACACCTGCCCGCGTGTGATCGCCCCAAACTGCGAAATCCCCGAATCGGGGAGCCGGATCAGGTCCATTGGGATGCGACCAAATGCATAGACAATGGCAAACACACCCGCCACAACCCCCGGCTTGCGGGGTTTCATTGCCACGATCCACACACAGACCAACACGAGCAAGCCATCCAGACTCGCCTGCAGCAGCTGCGTGGGGTACCTCGCCGCGATCAGCGGCTCAAGCTGCGCCTGCAAAGCCGCGTTCCCCTGCTGAACCTGCTCAAGCATGCGCTCATACCCCTGCACCCAGCTGGTCTGACTCGGGAGCATATTGGCCTCGGCAAGTTCGATGATCTGCTGCATCTGCTCGGGTGTCTGCGCCAGCTTCTCATCGGGCAGCGACAGGATCTCCTGCGGGTAGCGCACCGCCCACCATGGCGCGTGCTCCCCGGGCTTGGCGACCACCGCACCCAGCAGCTCCGCATTGACGAAGTTGGCAAGGCGACCAAAGAGCAGACCCAGCGGCGTGATCATCGCCGCGGTATCGAGCACACACAGCGGGCTGGTGCGTCCGATGATCCGCCCTGTCTCCTCCTTGAAGCCCCGCGAGACGCGCCAGCAGGCGAGGGCCACGCCCACGATCCCGCCGTGCGAGGCCATGCCGCCCCGGTTGATCGCCAGCACACCCCACCAAGGCGCTCCGTCGATCAGGCCGAGCAACTTAGGCTCGTAGCCAATCACATAAAACAACCGCCCGCCGATGAGCACGCCCAGGATGAAGTACATGATCACGTCCGCGGCTCGCGAGAGCGGGATCTCCGTCGCGCCGCGCTTGGCCAGCATGCGCAGCAGCAGGAAGCCCGCGAGGAACCCCATCGCATAGGACAACCCGTACCACCTGATCCCAAAGCCCCCGCTGATGCGAAAGGCGAACGGCGAAAGGTCGTGGAACCAGCCGCCGAGGTCCTGGGTCGTCTGTGCGAGTGTCAGCATGTGCATGGGTTGGCGATCACCTCAGGACCGGGCTTGGGAACGGTGATGCCGAAGAACGACTCGGTGTTCGCATCGATCTGCTCGTGGAACTCGGGGAAGGGCACGCCCCGCAGCTTGGCGACAAACTCCGCCGTGTATCGGCTGTACGCGGGCACGCAGGGCCAGGTGCCCCGCTTGGGTTCGGGCGAGAGGTACGGCGCATCGGTTTCGACCAAAATCCGATCGCTGGGCACGATCTTGGCCGCCTCAGCCACATCCTTTGCGTTCTTATAGGTTACCACCCCGGTGAACGAGATCGTCGCACCGAAGTCCAGCACCTTGCGGGCCTCGTCGGCATTGCCCGTGAAGCAATGAAACACGAACCGGCTCGGGTCGAGCGTCGTGGCACGCAGGATCGGCAGCAGATCATCAAACGCCT
The DNA here is from genome assembly GCA_002364005.1 of Phycisphaerales bacterium UBA3190. Classification (GTDB taxonomy): domain Bacteria; phylum Planctomycetota; class Phycisphaerae; order Phycisphaerales; family UBA1924; genus UBA1924. The sequence continues at coordinate 173,492 of DEXG01000039.1, read as the reverse complement.
CGCGGCAGTGGATCACAATCGGCAGATCGATCCCGTCGTCCTTGCACGACTCGATGAACGCCAGCTCGGTCGCCAGCACCGGGTCCTGAACGCTCCGTGGCGGGTGATCGTGCTTGTTGTCCAGGCCCAGCTCGCCCCACGCGACACACTTGGGGTCCTTGGCGATCTCCCGGATCGCCGCCCAATCGTGCGGCTCCTTGTCGCTGTACAGCGGGTGCACCCCAGCCGTGCACCAGATGTGCTCGTGCTCATGGGCCAGCCGGAGCTGATCGTGCGAGTCCTGCGTGGTGCAGGCGATCGAAATCACACCCATGACACCCGCATCACGGGCCTGGGCGAGCGTTTCGTCGATCTTGCCCGCGTAATCGGGGAAGCAGAGATGGGCATGGGTATCAATCACGCAGGATCATAGCGAAGCGCGTGCGAACAATGAAGCATGACCAATCAACGCATCGACGCCCTGCCACCGCTCCCCGCCCGCCCAGACGACGGGCACAAGGGGACCTTCGGCACGGTTGCCATCGTCGGCGGAGCCGCGGGCATGCACCACGACGACGAGTTCGAGCCCACCATGCTCGGGGCCCCCGCGCTGGCCGCGATGGGGGCCATCCGGTCGGGCTGCGGGCTGGTCAAGATCGCCGCCCCGGCCCCCATCATCGAGCAGGTGCTGACACTCGCCCCCTTCGCCACCGGCTACGGGCTGGAGGTCGATCACGCCCGAACCACCATCGCCGCCCACGCGGCCCCGGTGCTCGACGAGCTGTGCATGACCTGCTCGGTCGTCGTCGCCGGCATGGGCATGGGCAACTCCCACGCGACCGGCCAGATCATCACCCGTCTGCTCGCCCAGGAAGACTGCCCCGTCGTCATCGACGCCGACGGGCTCAACGCCCTGTGCGATCTGCCCGGGTTCGATCGCGATCTGCGTGCCAGCGCCGTCCTTACCCCCCACCCGGGCGAGGCCAAACGCTTGCTCGCCGCCCTCTCCATCGAAGCCGACCCCGCCGGCGATGAGGCCCAGCGCATCGACGCCTGCACCCGCCTGGCCCAGCGGCTGGGCTGCGTGATCGCCCTCAAAGGCAAAGGCACCGTTGTCAGTGACGGGCATCGGGTGTGGGTCTGTGAACGAGGCACCCCCGCACTGGCCGCGGGCGGCACGGGCGATGTCCTGGCGGGCGTGATCGGCTCGATCATCGCCCAGACGCGGCAAGAGCCAGCGATCGACCTGCTGCACGCGGCGGCGCTGGGTGTGCAGGCCCACGCGCTGGCGGGCGAATCGTGGGCCAAGTCGCACCATGACGAGGGCGGACTCATCGCCAGCGAGCTGGGCGATCTCTTCCCCGAAGTGATGCACACACTTCGAAAGTGATGCGGCCTGGTCGGCCCGGGATCAGGGACACCCCTCGGTGTACGCAATGATGAACGCTGAGACATCAAAGAAGTTGAGCGAGCCGTCGCCGGTGAAGTCGACGCCAAGATCGCCCTGGCTGAAAGCCACGATGAAGGCGCTGACATCGAAGAAGTTCAGCTCGCCATCGTTGTTGAGGTCGACCGGGCAGGTATTGCCCTGGGGTTTGTCGTAGACAAAGACGGTGCCGCCCAGCTCTGGGATTGGGGCGTACTGATAGTGTCCGTTGGACATCCCGATCGCCGTGTACTCGTCGCTTACCGCGATCGAGCGACCGAAATAGGTCTCGTCGAAGCTGTAGGAGGCGAGCATCTGCGGCTTGCGCTCGTAAGTCGTTGCGTCATACCTCTCGACCCGCGGGTCATCTGGGCCGAAGTATGTGTTGAAGTTGAACCGACGCCATGTGCCAGCATAGATTGTGTCACCGTCAATGCCCACAGACCAACCAAAGAGCTGCTCAGTGTACGGGGTTTCAGCGTGAAGGCGTGCGAGCTCGTCCCCGGTATCCCGATCAAACACATGCACCTGACCAGCCTCACCCACCGAGTCCCCTTCGCTATCGGGAACGGTCGCGTACGGATCACCCACGATCACGATCCCGTCCCGCATGAACACACTCCGGCCGAACTCATCGGGGACAGTGTCATCGGTGTCGTAGGGCAGGTATGTGCGGAGATGCTCGCCGCTCTGAACATCGAACAAGAACGCGGCTCCACGCCCAACGAACAGATCATCATCACGCGGCGAACCGACGAGCAGCATCCCGTTGTCCAGATGGACATCCCAGCCAAACTCGTCTACATTGCCCGGGGTCGGCGAGATCTGCTTGCGGATCAGGTCGCCGGACGGGAGCGCGTAGAGGTAGACTGCGCCGGTTCCCGATATGTCTTCATGATCAACATACTTGCACCCGACCGCGAGCACGCCCTCATTGATATCGACTGAGGCACCGAACTCGTCTAATCGTTCAATGTCATCCGGACGCAGCTCCATCAGAAACGCACCTGACACCTGGTCATAGAGGTACACAACGCCGGCTCGGTCCTCGATCGTGCTGTCATAGGGTGCCCCGACCGCGATCACACCATCACCGACCGCGATGGATTCGCCAAACCAGTTTCCGCTGGTACCCGGGTTGCCGGTGATGACATGCAGGCGGGTCATCGTTGGGATGTCATACACATAGACGCCCGGGCCACCATCAAAGCAAAGCCCGGCCTCGCTGCCCGATGCAACGAGCGTATCGCCGTCGATATCGATCGCCTCGCCCAGCATGTTGTAGTTGTAGTTTGAGCAATCTGCGCCCTCGAAAATCCGGTCCGGGTACCGCTCGTCGCCGATGGTGAAGCGGTAGACCTTCCCCCCGAGGTTCCCGCTGGCCCGGGCGCGAATAGACGACGCGATGACCTCATCACCCAAGACCGCCACGGCCTCGCCGAACTGATCATTATTGAATACTGCGTCTCGCTGGAAGCTGGCCTGCAGCTGCCCGGTGCGAGCATTGAACAGGTACACACGCCCCCTGTTGGTCCCCTCGGTGTCGTTCTTTCTCGCCCCAATGATTAGCCGATCACCATCGACATGCAGCGCGCTGCCGAAGCTGTTGGCGTTATCAAAGTCATGCGGCCACATCTGCACGAGCTCCTCGCCCGTCGCGCGATCGAACATATAGACCGCGCCGCCATCGACCCCGTAGTAGTCATTGTTTTCAGCGCCGACATAGAACCGATCATCAGAAATCGCCACCACCCCGCCGAACTGATCGCCCGACGCGGTATCACCACCCTGAACCGTGTACACATGCGACATGGTGCTCAGGTCAAAGAGCAGGGCCGCACCCGCGTCCACGCCTCCCAGATCCGAAAACGCGGCCCCGGCGACAAGCCCGTCGCCTTTTATGGCGATCCTTCGCCCCACACCCGTCAGATCGCTGGGGTCATCGGGCAGGAGCTTGCCTTTATGGGCGTGCGACACGCGATCGAATACCTCGATCGAGCCGACGAACTGACCAACATCGTTATCGTTCAGGTTCCCCACCGCGATGTATTCAGCGTTGACGGCAACGCTGATCCCGAACCGGTCGAACGCGTCGGGATTATCCGGCAGCAGCTTTTCAAGCATGACGCCCGTCGACAAATCGAATAGGAACACTGCCCCGCCGTCTTCAACGAGTTGGTCATCATTGGGCACGCCGACGCAGAGCAGGTCACCATCCAGCGCCACGGCGAATCCGAACTCATCGTCCACACCGGGTGTTGGCGAAGTGAGTGTGTAGAGCAGCGCCTCTGTCTGCGTGTCGTACACATACACACAACCGGCATCGCTCACCCCATCGACTTCACGCCCGGGTGTAGCGACCACAATGTACTGCGTACTCATCGCGAGCGAAGCACCCACATTGTCGCCCCCGGCGACATCGTCCGGCTCGATGCTCGACTGCTGCTGGATCAGGGCGAGGTCGTAGCGCTCATCGGTATACCGCTGAGCAGAAACCCCGGCTGCGCACAGCGACACAAGAACCCCACACAGCACGCACGCATTCTTCTTCAGCATTGGTCATCCACCCACAAGCAATCATCTTCACAACAAACAGGTTCCCATCGTACAGAAACAGGGATCAAATACAACCTAATTCGGGGATGTCCATGCAGGGACAGAATCGCTCAAAGCAGCTCAGATTGGCCCTTTTTCGCCCTTGCGCAGCACCACACGCACAATGCGGCAGAGCAGATCGATCGGGCGGGCCTGCGGGTAGCGGGCCAGCACCTGGCTCAGGATGCGATCGTCGAGCACCAGCGCGTCTTCGGTCCGAACACGAGGCAGGAACTCCACCACCTCAAAGCCCGCTTCGTGCGCAAAATCCCGGCACTGCGCGTGCGACATGCGATTGATCCGCTCACGCACCAGACGCCCCGCGTACGCTGGCCTCCCCGGGTGCAGGGTCGTCACTGCCTCCTCGAACGCCTCATCATCCAGACGGGCGTGCGCCCAGGGGATATCGATCGTCCCGACCCAGTGAGCGCCGTCGATCGAGAAGAACGGGTTGTACTCAATAAACGCCACGCCGCCGGGACGCAGGACACGATGCATCTCACGCAGCGCCGCAGCCGGGTCCATGATGTGCTCGAAGGTCTGCCAGCTCAGGATCCGATCGACCGAAGCATCTGGGAGCGAGCAGGCGCAGATGTCGTCGGCCACCAGCTCAATCGCGTCCCCGTCAGCCGGCGATGCTGGCACCGATTGCATCTTTGCGAACCCATCGAGAAGCCGCGGGTCGATCGAACCCACCGGTTTCAGGTCGATCCCGATCACGCGGCACGCGTCCAAACGCGACAACCAGACACACTCGCACCCGTCACCCGCACCGACGACAAGCGTGTCGGCGCATCGTGAATCCGGCGTGAGCGCCCCCAGCAGGTGCCTGGCAAGCCTCACGCGATTCCCAACCCCCTCGATATAGCCCGAGTCGACCTGCCCCGTCGATGGGTACCCGCTGACATTCGTCGCGGTGGCGTGGCGATCAACATAGATCGTCTCAGCGAACCCGGGGACCGGCGGGCAACGCCTCGCCCACGAGGTTTCGCTTTGAACTGCTGGGTGCTTCATCCACCCAACTGTACCCGAAGAGCACGCCCCGAGTCGCCCAGCTCAGCCCGCGCAGCCACTGACCGATCGATCCCATCTGCATACCCTTGAATACTGCACCACGATTCTCCCGGAAGGACCCCGCATGCCCTACGCCATCGACGAGACACACGACCCGAAGCTCACCTCATGGGTCGAGAGCGCCAACGACCCGCAGAGCGATTTCCCGATTCAGAACCTGCCATGGTGTCAGGTGCTCCGCGATGACGAAGACGAGAGTCTCCAGACCGGCGTGCGCATCGGGAGCTGTGTGGTCATTCTCGACGAGCTCGATGAAGCCGGGATGCTCGAAGGCACGGGCTGGATCTACGGCGCCGATGTCGAAGTCATCAGTGAACTCGACCCTGCCGATCGCAATGTGATCCGCAAGCGACTCTCGCAGCTTCTGTCCGCTGACTGCGCCGATCTGCGGGACAACTCAGATCTTCGTGAGCGTGCTGTGATCGAGTTCCGAGGCGATGTCTCCGAACAGGGCGATATCCTGATGCTCCCGGTATTCCCGCACGACTACACCGACTTCTACGCCTCCATCAACCACGCCACCAATGTCGGCTCCATGTTCCGACCCGACAACCCGCTGCTTCCAAACTACAAGCACATCCCCATCGGGTACCACGGGCGGGCGTCCTCCATCGTCCCCTCGGGCACGCACATCAAACGCCCCATCGGGCAGCAGGCCCCCGCAGAAGATGGCGGGTCGCCGGCGTTCGGGCCGTGCAAGCTGCTCGATTACGAGATGGAGATGGGCGCGATCATCGGGCGGGGCAACGAGCTGGGCGATCATGTCACGATCGAGGAGGCCGAGGATCACATCCTGGGCCTGTGCATCCTCAACGACTGGTCGGCGCGGGATCTGCAGAAGTGGGAGTATGTCCCGCTGGGCCCGTTCCTGGCCAAGAACTTCGCGAGCACCGTGTCGCCGTACATCGTGACGATGGAAGCGCTGGCGCCGTTCCGCTGCCCCGTCGCCGAGCGAGCAGAGGGCGACCCGCAGCCGCTGCCTTACATGTTCAACGAGCAGAACCAGAAGCAGGGTGGCTTCGACATCACCCTCGAGGTCTGGATCGCCTCGGAAAAGATGCGTGAGCAGGGCATGGAGCCCATCCGCCTGAGCAAGGGCAACTTCCGCGATATGTACTGGACCATCGCCCAGATGGTCACCCACCACACGGTCAACGGCTGCAACCTCAACCCCGGCGATCTGCTGGGATCGGGCACCGTCTCGGGCACCACCCGCGACTCGCGTGGCTCGCTGCTGGAACTCACCTGGGACGGCGACCCCTTCGCCGAGCCCCCCGTGCTCGTGCCCGGCACGCAGCGGACCCCGATCAAGCTGCCCACCGGCGAAGAGCGCAAGTTCATCGCCGACGGAGACGAGATCATCATGAAGGCCTACTGCGAGCGCGAGGGTTATCGGCGGATCGGCTTCGGCGAATGCCGAGGCATTATCGAACCCGCCCGAGCCAATACCTGAGTTCAATCCGTTTCTCACGCGTCCCAAGCCCCCTTGCGATCAATCTGGGAAAACCCTGCCGGGCGGGGTGGTCAACTGTGTTCAGAATTACCATTTTTCGCACTCTGGATCCAACTGTGAACCGGGTCCTGTCGATCTAGCGATACCCATGCATGAGGGCATCGCTGATGCATAACCATCCCCAGGAACATCCAAGAGAGCAGGAGCGCCTCGAAGCGCTGCGATCGCTGCAGATATTGGACACGCCGATCGAAGAGCGGTTCGATCGCATCACCCGCCTGACGAGCCAGACACTGGACATGCCCATCTGCGCCATCACCTGCATCGATGAGCACCGCCAGTGGTTCAAGTCGATCGTGGGGCTCGATATCGAGCAGACCGACCGCTCCCTGTCGTTCTGCGAGCACACGCACATCCACAACCGGGTGCTGGTCGTCCCCGATGCCCGCTACGACGAGCGATTCGCGAGCAACACGCTCGTGACGGGGTACCCGGGCATGGTCTTCTACGCCGGCGCTCCGATCTTCTCGCGGGCCAACCTGCCCGTGGCAACCCTGTGCGTCTACGACACCTGCCCCAGACGCATGCCTCAGAGCGACATGGCCACCCTGCACGATTTCGCCCGTCAGGTTGAATGCGAGCTGCACACTGAACGCTCGAACCCGATCGAGCAGGCGCTGATCAGCGAGATCGGCGCGACATGGCGATCCAGCATGATCGACCCGCTCACGCGTGTGTGGAACCACGAGGGCATCCTGACCCTGATGGCCGAATCGATCAGTTACCACCGCGATCGCGCCAAGGGCATGGGCATCGCCGTGCTCGACCTGCTGGGCTACGAGCAGATCGTGCAGCAGCTCGGGCTCGATCAGGGCGAGGATTACCTGCGGGAGTTTGTACGCCGGGCGATACGCCTGTGCGATTCAAGCGTCTCCATCGGCCGTCTCGACGAGGGTGAGTTCGCCCTGCTGCTGCCCATGCACGAGCACCGATCGCAGTTCACTTCGTTGCTCAACAAGCTCTGCATGCTCAGCGACGAGATCCACCCCCTCAGGAACGCACGCAAGAGCGTGGCGTTCGGGCTGCACCTGCCGCCTCAGAACCGATGTGAATCCGGTCAGGTGTGCGATCGTCTCTGCGATGGGCTCTATGAGATGCGGAAAGAGAGCGACGACCGCATCCGGGTGCAGACCATGCCCAACACCCCAACCGATCGGGCGGCTTAGTCGTCCTCACCCAACGCGGGGCACCGTGGGCAACGCTCGCCCGCGACATACTCGGGTGCACAACGCAGCTTGGTCGTCAGGGCATGCCCACACCCAGGGCAGAACTTCGCCTCGTCCGATGGGCGAAGCTCGTGGTCTACACCGACACGCTCATCAAACACATAGCAGTCCCCACGCCACTTGCTCTGCTCTTTGGGCACCTGTTCGAGATAGCTCAGGATCCCACCCTCGAGGTGATAGACCTCCTCAAAGCCCTGCTCGAGCATCCAGGCCGTCGATTTTTCGCAGCGGATCCCGCCCGTGCAGAACATCGCGACCTTCTTGTGCTTGCTCGGGTCGAGATTCGATTCGACGAACTCGGGGAGATCCCTGAATCGCTTGATCTTGGGATCGATCGCACCCTCGAAGGTCCCCGCGTGGACCTCGTAGTCATTGCGTGTATCGATCAGCACGACCTCGGGGTCGCTGATGACCTGGTTCCACTCGGCTGGAGGCACATAAGTTCCCACACGCCGGTTCGGGTCGACCTCCGGGCCCAGGTTGATCAGCGTGGGCTTCACCTTGACCTTGGCCCGGTTGAACACATGCCCCGGCGCGTGCGAGGTCTTGTGTTTCATGTCTTCGAGTCCCTCGTGGGCCCGGACAATCTCCAGGATTTCCGCCACACCCTCGGGCGTGCCCGAGATTGTGCCGTTGATCCCCTCGTGGGCCAGCAGGATCGTGCCCAGCACATCACGGTCGATCATCTGCTGCTTGAGCTGGGGGGCCCAGTCGTCGCAGTCGTCGATGGGGACGAACTGATAGAAAGCCGCGATGTCGTACACCACTTCGCGCGTTGACGCGTGCTGATCGCTCATTGTGGGTTGCTCCATGCTCAACGCGTTGTTTACTCGACCCATCGGGGACAAACCGATCGGGGCGGGCAGACTCGCAGAGCGCGGGTCGCATGTGTGAAAAGTGGAGGACAGGGGACTCGAACCCCTAACTTCCAGCTTGCAAAGCTGGCACTCTACCAATTGAGTTAGTCCCCCATGGGGTACCCGGTATCGGGTGATTTCGGGGGCAACTGTAGCCGCCTTCTTGCGTCTGGGCGAGCCCATCGCCGAATCGGTATGATCTGAGCATCCGAATTCCCACGATCAAGGAACACCCATGCCGACGACCAGACTGACCACGATGCTGCTTCTCTCGCTCGCCACGCCCCCACTGCTGGCATCACAACCCGCTGAGGAACCCGAATCGAGCCCAAATATTGAAGCCGTCGAGCAGCTCGAAGGCACCCGGTCGACCCAGCTTACCCTCCGGGCCCGGGTCAGCGCGGGGTTTCAGGCCGATGCCGATTTTGACGCCGATATCGGCGAGTTGTCCCTCGCTGAGTACCGGTTGGGGCTCAACGCGATGTGGAACATCAAGGATGGCGGGCGTCTGAGCATCGATCTCGGGGCCGGGCTGCTCGATTACGACATCACACCCTCGGCCACCTCCGTTGCGGGCGACGCCGCCAGCATCGGTGCTGAACTCGACGAGATCCAGACCCTCGGGCTCACGGGCATCTACAGCGACCGGCTCAACGACACCACCAGCTGGTTCCTGGGCGGCGGCGTCGGGTTCAGTGGCGAGCAGGACGCGGACTTCGGCGACAGCTTCGAATGGCTCTTCACCACCGGCTTCATGTACAAACAGTCCGACACATTCTCATGGGGACTGGGCGTGCTGGTCAAAAGCCGACTCGAGGACGATGTCCTCGTCGTGCCCGTCCCGCAGATCACCTGGAACATCGATGAACGCTGGACGCTCGCAACAGAGCGAGCAGGTCTGCGGCTGATCTACAAGAGCAGCGATGTGCTTTCCTACGGCATCTCGGGCGAGTACCGTAGCGAGAGCTTCCGGCTCGACGATACCCATGTCAGCGCCCCAGAGGGCATGGGCACGCACCGGCGCATCCCGGTCGCCCTCTTTGCCCAGTACAAAGCCAATGACCGCATCGTCATCGATGCTTCGGTTGGTGCCGCATTGGGCGGGGAACTGGAGTTCCTCGATACCAACGGCAACGATGTCGCCAAGCAGGACCTCGATGTCGGGGTCTTCGGCTCGCTCTCGCTGTCATTCCGATTCTGAACACACAAGCATCACCCAAATCACCGATCGGGCTCGGGTGGCGTGAAAGCCCCCGCATCCTCTCGGGTCACGGGCTTGACGCGCTCGCTGATGGGCGGCGCGTCACGCAGGTACGCCCGCTCAATCATCGGCGGGTCGAGCGGGCGATCGTTCACATCTACAGGGACGCGCGCGATCTTCAGGATCGCATCGGCACCCGAAACGGCCTGCGCGAACGAGGTGTAGCGACCATCGAGAAACGATGTCCCCTCTTTGCTCAGGCAGACGAAGACCTGCGAGCCATTGGTATTTGGATCGGCGGCTCGGGCCATCGAGAGCACCCCGAAATCGTGTGGGAGCGTGCTCTTTTCCAGATCGATCATGTAGCCCGGGCCGCCCGAGCCCGTGCCCGAGGGATCGCCGACCTGGATCACGAACGGCCGCCCATCCGAGAGTGTGGCGACGATGCGGTGGAAGATGATGTTCGTGTAGAAGCCGCCCTGGACAAGGTGCATGAAGTTGTAGGCGGTGTTGGGTGCCGCGTCGGGACGCAGACGGAAGACGATCTCCCCGGCGCTGGTCTTGAACACCGCCTCTTGCTCGACATACACACGGAGCCCTGAGAAGGCGACCTCGCGTTCTGTCTCGGGCTGCCCCTGAGCAGCGAGACTCGAGCGGCGATCGTCTTCGAAGATGACAATCGCTTTATCATCTTCGCTGACCCGCAGTGTGCCCTCATCGACGCGGGTCGCGGTGTTGGGCGTCACGAGGGGCTGGAGCACGAGGGGGGCGCCGTGTGCCCGATTGTCGAGATAGAGCTGGGCGAGCATGACCTGCTCGGGCTTCTCGGTCCAGAGCAAGGGGAAGAGACTCGCAAGATCCGCCCGCCCGTCTGCAGCGGGCACGCTGGCCAGCACCTCCAGGGTCCGGGCGTCGTGGAGTTTGATGGTCGGCTCGGCGATCGAGTTCTCTGGGGTCGTGACGAGCACGACCACACGCTGGCCGACGCCATAGTACAAACGATCCGGGACGATTTGCCCCGTCGCCTGTGCGGCGGTGCCCATCAAGAGCAGCAGCATCATGAGGGAAAGCAGATGGTGACGGTTGATCGTGTTCAAGTGGCGCATAACCAAAGGATACCCAGTTCTGGGTTCCCAAGTTTCATGGAGCGCTGAGGTGTTGGATCAATCGTCGGCGTTGGGAATATCGTCGAGTCGGCCCCAGGCGTTCTGGACGCTTGTGGACTTGTTGCCGTCCTCTTCGCCACGCAACAGGATGTCGTTGGCAATCTCGTCGCCGACATCATCAAACCAGGTGACCGCAAGCCCCGCCTGCAGCACATTGAAACCGCTGTCGTGGTTGAGGTCGTAGTACGAACGCATGGTGTCAGAAACCAGCGCCGCGTTGGGATCGATGTTGTACATCACGCGTTCGCCGTTGGGGCCGATGCCGCGGTACAGGTAGTTGACGATGATCTCGGGTGCCTTGCGTGGGGTCATCCACGAATCCTGAGCATCGATGAAAGTGAAACTCCCATGATGGCTCGGGCAGTAGAAGATGTTCGGGGCGCTCACATATCCCTGGTTGTACAGGATCCCCAGCCCGTCCCAGCGGTCGCCGCGACGCTCAGGGAACTCGTCGACCGGGAGCAGGACGGTGTCCATGCGGTCATACGAGCCCACTGCGGTTGCCTGCGCCCGCGGAGCAGGCGGCAGGAAGATGCTGTCAGGCAGTCGATTATTCCGGTCCTGTGTGAACAGGCTCATCCCCAAACCACTTTGACGCAGGTTTGAAGCACAGATCACTTTTCGGGTTGATTCCCGAACCATCGAGATCGCAGGGAACATCAGCGCAATCAAGATGCTCACGATGGCCAACGAGACCATCAGATCAATCATCGTGAACGCGCGGCGAAGCGAGCTTCGAGTTGTGGTCCTTGTGTTCGACAACACTGACCCGATCTTTTTGATGCACCCGCGTACGCCCACGACGATGCGTGCGAAGCGGTGTGCATATCCCCACGGCGACCTGTCGGCAGCGCCTGTATGCAATTCTAGAGTATCGACTCAACCCGATATCTGCAAGTGCCCATTCTTGAATTGGGGACCACCGGAGCGAATTCGACCAAACAAAGACCGATCTTTGACCCCTCAATTCGGGGGATTTACTTGGGGGCGAAGCGAGAATTACCAAAATGCTCTGTAAACACTTGGCTTGCAAGCATCCGTACGATCGGTTACTCGTATATGTCGGCGGTCTGTGGGGTGTTTTCACAGGCCCCGGGCGCGCTCGTGAACCCGGTGGATAATGGATAAGAACGATCAAAACCAACGACCCGTTGAGTCTGTTTCGAGCAACGGGGCCGAAAGTCCCATTGAGCGGACACAGATTCCCAAGCCGTTGTCGGCTTCGGATTTGTCTGGCCAAGACAGGATCGACTACGAGCTCATGCAGCGTGTTGCGATCAATCACGAGAACGCCGTAGGCGAGTTATACGACCGATTCGGGTCGCTCGTCTTCCGTATGGCGTACCAGTCGATGCCGACACGGAGCGAAGCCGAAGACGCGGTGCAGGAAATATTCGTTCGTCTTTGGCGTACTGCCGATCGGTACGACCCGCGCAAAGCCGCGCTGGTCACTTGGGTCATGCTTCTGACGCGTCGACATCTGGTCGACAAGCTGCGTCGCAAGCGTGCACGAATCAAAACCGCCGTGCTCGACGACGCCCTGGCGTCAGGGGTCGGTGCCTGGATTGAAACAAACGCCGGCGAACGCCTCGTCAATGACGAACAGTTCTCGGCACTGGTGAAAAAGATAGAGACCCTGCCTGAGTTGCAACAAACCGTCGTCGTGCGTGCGTATCTAGGCGGGCAGACGCTTAGACAGATCAGCGAAGAGCTGGACACGCCGCTGGGGACGATCAAATCGGCATTGAGCCGAGCACTGGTCCGCTTGCGTGAGCGAACCGGAGAGGAAACCGAATCATGAATACCCACGAACTGATCGAATCAACCATGCTGCATGCCCTCGGGCTGCTCGAAAATGACGAGCGTGAGGCCTACGAAGCCGCATTCAACGCTGCACCCGCTTCGGTGCAGCAGCAGGTGCGTCAGGAGGCCCGGCGCATGGCCGATCTGGGTGACCTGATCCCCGAGGTTGAGCCCAGCGTGGAACTGCGATCGGTTGTGCTGGCCGCGGTCCGTGCCGCGATGCGTGAAGACGAGAACGAGGCCCGGATCGCCAAGCAGCACGCTGCTGGTGCCGCACCGGTGATCGCCCGCATCGACCAGAACACACCCGCACCCGTGCGTGCGACCGCTCAACCCAAGATCTCGATGAGCACCCGCGTGCACAGCATCTGGCGTGTCGCCGCGATCGGCTTCGCCGCCGCATCGATCGCCATGGGCGTGGTGATGGTCAAGATCAACCAGGACTTCCAGAATGCCGATCGCCGTGCACTGGTCAACAACCTCTACGACCAGATCGGTGCCCAGTACCTCGAATCAACGATCTTCGATGCCAACACACGCCGCGTGGCGCTGACCTCGACAGATTCGTCAAACAAGGCCGTCGCCGCGGTCTGGTATAACCCGGACTGGAACACCGCCCGCCTCTTCGTCAAGAACCTCTCCAGCGAGCAGAACAAACCACTGCGGCTCGTGGTCCTCGACGAGAACGACAACATCGTGCGTGAGATCCAGACCTTCACCCCCTCCGGGGAGCTCGAAGACTTCGATGTGCAGGTCAACCTGAGCACCGAACGCAAGCTGGCCATCTACCCCGCGATCCAGAACGAGATCGCCGAGGCAACCGGCCCCGTGCTCATGAGCGCCAACGGCTCACTCTGAGACCCACATCACAGCTCAATAAAAAGGCCGTCCCCCTCTGGGACGGCCTTTTCTTTCGCCTGACATTCTTCAGATCGCCTCAGATCGGATCCGATACTCAGCTGGGCATTTTCCACGCCTCGTCTTCATCGAAGAGCACCTGAACCCGCGAGTCATTCTCGAAGCGGGCCTTGGCCGCAGCCAGCCTTCTCCAGAGCAGCCCGCCGACGATCATGGTGACCAGCAGGCCGCCGCCAAAGACGAACCCGGTCATCTCAAGACGCTTCGTGTCCAGCGGCGCTTCGCTGAGCGTCGCGGTCTCTTCCACGCTGGTGATCGCGGCATCAGCACGGCGAGCACGGGCGTTATTGGCGGCACTGGCCAGCGCCACCGTGAAGGTATCCAGCACACGCTGGGTGCGCTCGCTGCCCGTATCCCGGTACTCAAGCACCAGTTCGCCCGGCATCGAAACCGCGATATCAAGATACTCGCCCATGCGAGTGCCAAGCTCGCCCGGCGTCGCGAATGCACCAATCCCACGCCGCTTCATGCGTTCGGCCGCGACCTCGAGGAATCTGGGGTCGTTCGTCAGCTCGGTGATGTAGACCTCCCATTCGGCGAGATCGGTTTCGGTCAGTGTGCCGTCTGGCGAGTTGGCCGTCAGCGTGGCACGCGAGTTATACAGACCCGGCGCCACACGCCCGGCGATGAACCAGCTGCTGACTCCCAGCATCATCACGATGGCGATCAGCCCGAAGAGCCCGACAAAGACACCCGAACGGACTTCCTTGTTGCGGACCTTGCGCTGGGCCGTGGCGATCGCTTCGTACGCCTCGGCAAGCTCGGCACGCTTGGTGAGCACCTGCTCGCACTGCTCGTAGCGGGTACGCAGGGCCCCGTTGGCAAGACGCAGCTTCTCCGCGTCGCCCTTGAGGATCTCACGCATGCGACGAAGGCGTGTGCGTCTGCTGCGGGTCCATTCGTCATCAACCTGCCCGGGCGATTGCTCACGAGCCTTCTCAAGCTCGGTGTTGAGCCGCTCCACAGTCGCGATCAGATCGCTGCACTGCGATTCGAGCGATTCCAGCTTCTTCTGTGCATGCTCGTCCAACTCCGCGGACGATGCCCCACCCGATGCGCGAGCTTCCTCAAGCTCGGCCTCCAGTGTTGTCATCCGCTCGGCAAGCTCCTTGAGCTGCGATTCCCGCTTCTCGATCGTGCCGCGAAGCTCATCACCCAAGGCGGCGGCCTGCTCCAGCTCTGCACGCACACGGGCCAGCTCTTCGCTGTCGGTCCCCGCGCCCTCGTCGAGCTTGGCCTGCAGCTCATCCCGCTGGGCCTTGGACTGCTCCAGCTCGCCCTGCAGTGCCTGCAGCTGCTCCTGCAGCTGGTGCGACTGCTCGCGCTGCTTGTCCAGTTCCTCGCTTGACGCATCGCCTATGCTCGCGAGCTGGTTGGTGAGCGACTCCAGCTGGGCGCGTGCGGACTCAAGCTCGCTGCTGAGCGTATCGATGCGCTGCTGATCCTCATCGCTTCGCTCGTGCCCCGCCTGCTCAAGCGCCTCGACGCGTGCGATCGCCTCGTCAAGCTGCTGCTGGCGTTCGCTCAGCTGCGACTGCAACTCGACAACGCGGGCATCGCTCTCGAGCCCCTGCTGCTGCTCGAGTGATTCGATCTGGGCACGCAGACCGGTGCTGACCTGCTGCTCGCGGGTCAGCTGCTCCTTCATCTTGTCCAGGTTCGCCTCGGTCTCGCCCAGGCGCTGCTCGTACTGCCCACGCACATCGCTCAGCTCCTGCTCGATGTCGCCGGCCTTCTCTGCCAACTCTTCGAGGGCTTTGCTCCGCTCGCCCAGCTCGATCTCGCGCCCACGCAGCTTCGAGACAGCCGACTTCAGCTCCGCGGCGGTCTGCTCGTGCTGCTTGCTGAGCTTGTCCATCTCGACGCTGAGGGCCTCGACACGGGCATCCTTCTCGCCCATCTCGCGCCGGGCTTGCTCGAGTTCCTCGATCGCCAGCTCAAGCTTGCGGGACGCCTCGTCCTCACGCTCGATCTTCTGCTTGATCTCTTCTTCGAGCTTCTCCAGCTCACCCTTACGCCGGGTGATACCCGCCAGCTGCGCATCGAGTTCAGCGATCTTGCGCTGCACCTCCTGCGAGCGAGATTCGATCTCGGCTTCCTGCTGCTCGAGCGACTCGGCCTGGCTGGCCAGCTTGGACTCACGCTGCTCAAGGCCGCTGGCGCGCTGGACGATGTCCATCTCGCGCTGCTCGAACTGCTGACGCATCTCCGCAAGTTCGACCTCGCGGTTGGTCAGCTCTTCCTCACGCACTTCCAGCTCGACGCCCTGCTGCTGCAACGCGTCCTTCTGCTCATTGAGCGCCTGCATGGCACGCCGATGATCCTCGTGCGCTTTGCGCAACGCCCCGAGCTGCGACTCGACGCTCTCGATCACATCGAGCACATCCTCCTCGGGCTTGCGGATCTTCATCTCCGCTCTGGGCTCGGGTTGCCCACTCGATTTGGATTGCTTGCTGCGCATCGACGGTGCCTCGTTGGTTGTCTGATCCTGGTTGGGGTCCATGCACTGCTCCTTCCGGCTCGAAAGTCGGCACGCCCGCCCCGCCAATCAGGTTTCGTCATCCCGAAGCAGACAAACCAGATATCGGCTGAGCAAACCCCTGTATGCATTGCAGCGCGAGATTTGCGCATTGGCGATCCCCCCTGTGCTGAGGATTCGGTCTGCAACGATTCGACAAGGTCCCATCACACCGCATCAATCACGCCCGGGCGTTATACGCCGCAGCGTTTGCCCGCCCCTACAGTCAGGGATGCCCCCAAGAACAGGTGATATCACACTGGAACTCGACACCCTGCGCCTGGTCGTCAACCCCCAGATCGGCGCATCGATCGTTTCGCTCCAGCTCCGCAACGATCGGGATCAATGGGCCCCCGTCCTCCGGGAGATGCCTCAGGAATCAACCGACCCCGCTGATGCCGGGTCTTTTCTGATGCTGCCCTGGACCAACCGTGTGAAAGACGCATCTTTCCGCTTCGAGGACCAAACCTACACCCTCACGCCCAATCACAGCGACGGGACCGCGATCCATGGCATCGGACGCGACCGGGCGTGGAGCATCACCGATCGATCACCCATCACCGCACGAATGACGCTCGATACCCGTGATGACCCGGCCAGCCCGTACCCCTTTGGCGGGGTGGTCCGATATGAAGTCGGCCCCGATCGCGTCGAGATCGACCTGAGCATCACCAACCTGGGCCAGCACCCCATCCCGGTGGGATGCGGGCACCACCCCTACTTCCACCGCCACATCTTCAGCGATGCCGACCGCCTGCGCGTGCAGATGGGCGTCACGGGGCGATACGCCTGTGATGACTGCATACCCAGCGGCGAGGTCCTCGACGACGAGACCTGCGCATCGCTTCGCGACAGCGCCCCGATCGGGAACCCCGGGCTCGACGATGTCTTTGCGGGATTCAATGGGCAAGCCGTGCTCGAATGGGCCGCGTCCAATGTCCGCATGCGCATGCGATGCGACGACGCCTATAGGCATGTCGTGATCTACACGCCCAAGGAAACCGACGGCTCACCCAATGAGTATGTCTGCATCGAGCCCGTGACCATGGTCAACGATGGCTTCAACCTCATGCACCGGGGCGTCGAGGGCACGGGCGTTCGTGTGCTCCAGCCCGGTGAGACCCTCCGCACAACCACCCGCATGGTCTTTGAGACGATGAGCTGAACGAGCCAGCCCTCCGGGTCTCATTTCCCGATGATGTAGTAGGTCCGGTTGCCGCTCCGGCGGACCGTACCGCTCGACAGGTCGCCGTTGTCCATGTAGGCATCGAGCTCGATAGCCTTGTCTTCTGAGTGATTGCTCGAGTTCTCCGAACGGATCGAAATCTGCACGGGCGACCAGTTCGGTGGGCCCTCGTAGTCGTAGATGCCGCCGATCGGTGCGGTCTTGGAGAACGGGTTCTCGCTCTTGAAGTATGGATCGAGCACATCCACGACTTCCCGGCGATTCACATCCCGTGGATACGCCCCGTACTCTGAATAGTACAGTGAGACCGCGTTCTCGATCGCTTTCAGATCCGCCACCGTCGCGGCCAGGGCGGTCTCCTGCTGCGCGTTGATGGCTTTGGGGATCACCGCAGCGGCCAGAATCCCGATGACGACGATAACGATGATGACTTCGATCAGGGTAAACGCTTGCCGCATGTGAGACTCTCCTGGGTAGATGTACCCCGGGTATATCGTTCCTGATATGGGAACGCTTCTCTGGAAGATCAGAACACAGCCACCCCAGCCGATTGGGCCAATCTCACAACTTGCGCAATCGCCCCACACGGTCACGAATCCCGTTGCCATACCATTTCTATATGACCACATTCCTGCTCAAGACCGAACCCGATAACTACAGCTACGACGACCTTGTTCGCGACAAACGCACCCACTGGGACGGCGTCCGCAACCCCACCGCCCTGATGCACATGAGAACAGCGAAGAAGGGCGACGAAGCTTTTATCTACCACACGGGCAAGGAACGCCGCATCGCGGGGCTCGCCCGGGTGGTCAGCGATGTCTACGAGGACCCTGACAACCCCGGGCTCACGGGCAAGGGCGACCTCAAGGGCCCGCTGTTCGATATCGAGCCGATCGCGCCGGCGACCAAGATCCTCACCCTCGCGGACATCAAAGCCGACGACCGGTTTCAGGACTTCGATCTGGTGCGTCTGTCACGCCTCAGCGCCATGCCCGTGCCACCCAAGCTCGACAAGCTGCTGCGCAAGATGGCCGGGCTCTAGTTCAGGCGACTGGCCCGGCGCTGGATCGCGTCGAACTCTTCCCGTCGCGCCGCGGCGAACGCCGGGACGGGCACCTCGTCGTTGAAATAGTGCAGGATGTAATCCAGCTTGCCCGTCTGGAACAGGTTGGTGAACGCCTCGACCCCGTCGGACCAGTATCGCGTCCCCATGCCCGACTTCAGCTCGACCAACGCATGATCGGCGGCACGCTCGCCCAGCTCACTCCGATACGGGCGAACGCTCGTCATCGCATCGAATGCGTCGATGACCGCGAACACCCGGGCCCCGATGGGGATCTCCTCGCCCGCGGCTTGGAACGGGTATCCCTTCCCGTCCCACCGCTCGTGGTGATACCGCACCAGATTGAGGATCGGGTCCTCGCTTACCCCCATCTGGAGCATGCGTGCGTACCCCGCGACGGGGTGCAGCTTGATGATCTCAAACTCCTCATCGCTGAGTTTGCTGGGCTTCTGCAGGATCTCGTCCGGGATGACCACTTTGCCGATGTCGTGCAACGCCGCCCCCTGCGTGGCCAGATCGATCAGCTCATGATCGACCCCGAACTCCTCGAGCAACGCACGCGTGTACAGCACCACCCGCCATGTGTGGGCGGCGGTCGAGAGATCTTTACACTCGATCTCCTGGACGAGTTGCTGCACTTGCTCTGGTGACACCGGGGCTCCTTCTCATGAATAGAACGCACACGGGACGCCACGCGTTGCGTCGTATTCTATTCATATTTTTTGCTTTTTCTGTCCAATCGACGCCTGCACCGCCCTCCCGGCGCATCCGCACCCGGTATCTTACACCCAATGTGGAGAACCCCCATGTATCGATCAGTATTCACGCTCGCACTCACATCAGCCGCGGCGGCCTGCCTCCCAGCCCAGGGCGGCGATGCGATCGAGCACGAGATCGTCGAAGCCGTCGCCAAGGCCGTCGAAAAGAACTATGTGTACCCGGACATGGGTGAGAGCGCCGCCACACTCCTCCGCGGGGCGCTCGCGTCCGGCGATCTCGACGAGCTTGAGGGCAACGCGCTGGCATCCGAACTCCACGCGATGCTTATCGGACACACCAACGACCTGCACTTCGCGGTGCGTGCGCTCCCGGAAGACTGGACCCCACCGAACTCGGAGGAAGAGGCGCAGCAACGCCGTGCCCCGCAACCGCCGTTCGGCTTTCAATCCATCGAGCGTCTCGATGGCAACATCGGGTACATCGACCTCCACGGGTTCGCCAGCGCGGACGCGATCGCCGATACCGTCGAAGCAGCGATGCGACTCGTGCAGGGGTGCGAAACACTGATCTTCGACCTGCGCCAGAACGGGGGCGGAGACCCCAACGCCGTCGCCCTCATCACCTCGTACCTCTACGACCCGAGCGAGCCCGTCCACCTCAACTCGCTGTACTCACGACCGGACGACTCAACTACCGAGTACTGGACACACACCGAGATCAACACCGAGCTTGCCATGCCCGATGTGCCGGTGTATGTCCTGACTAGCCGTGGAACTTTTTCTGCGGCTGAAGAGTTCAGCTACAACCTACGCAATCTGAAACGAGCGACCATCGTCGGTGAGACAACCGGCGGCGGAGCCCACCCGGTCGACTTCATGCTCCTCCACTCTGACCAGACCGACCTCTATTACCAGCTGGTCCTCCCAAACGCCCGCGCGATCAGCCCGATCACGAAAACGAACTGGGAAGGGACGGGCGTCACGCCCCACATCGCGTGCCCTGCCGACGAGGCGCTCGATCAGGCGCTCCATGCTGCGTACACCCGGCTCCTCGCTTCGGGCAACGAGCAGGTCCGTTTCGGGATCGCAGCACTCAACGCGCGGCTGGCACCCCTGACATGCAGCACTGCCGAACTCAACGCGTATGCAGGCGATTACACGGACCGTGAGTTCCGGGTGGATGCCGACCGGCTGATGTACCGGCGCGTCGGTGTCTCGGACTTTCGTCCGCTCGTGTGCGTCGAAGCAGACCAGTTCATCATCGAGGGCGTCGACGGGTTCATCCTGGAGTTTGACCGAGACGCATCGGGCGACATCATCGCTGTTACTGGGCAGTATGCGCAAGGGCACAGCGACCGATCGGTCCGATCGGGCGTTGAAAACTGATCAGCGATCGCGTCGCAGCATCGAGAACATGTCCGCTTGCTCGTCGGCGAGGTAACTCGAGCGAACGAGCGGGCCGCTGACCACGAGCTTGATGCCCGCGGCTTCGCCCACCTGCTTGTACTCGGCGAACTCGTCGGGGTGGACCCAGCGATCGATGGGCAGGTGGTTGCGTGTGGGCTGGAGGTACTGCCCGATGGTGATAATGTCGCACGCGTCGCCGCGTGATGCATCGTCGGGATCGCGTGGCCCATCGTGATCGGCGCTCATCGCGACGAGGTCGTCGAACAGCTCGAAGACTTCTTCTTTGCGTTCGCCAATACCAACCATGATGCCGGTCTTGGCGACGCCGCCCTGGGCCTTGACGCGTTTGAGCAGCTCGATGGTCCGCTCGTAGCGGGCGCTGGGCCGCACGGCTGGGTGACAACGCTTCACGGTTTCCAGGTTGTGGGCGATGATGTTGGGCTGGGCGTCGATGACCATCTGCAGGGCGGCCTCGTCGCCCTTGAAGTCGCCGATCAGGACCTCGATGGACATCTCCGGGCACGCCTCGCGGGTGCGCATGATTGTCTCGGCCCAGATCCCCGCGCCGCCGTCGGGCTGGTCGTCGCGGTCCACGCTGGTGATGACGATGTGCTTGAGCCCGGCTCCTCGCAGCGATTCGGCCACCCGTCGGGGCTCGTCCTTGTCGATCGGGAGCGGCTTGCCGGTTTTGACATTGCAGAACCCGCACGCCCGCGTGCAGGTATCGCCCAGGATCATCATCGTCGCCACGCCACGCTCCCAGCACTCGCCCATGTTGGGGCAGGCGGCCTCTTCGCAGACCGTATGGAGTTTGTGGGCGTGGACATTGTCGCGGGTTTTCTTAAACCCTGCTCCACCAGGGAGTTTCGCACGAAGCCAGTCCGGCTTCTTCTTGGGTGCCAGGTGCTGGACCTGGTCATCAGCGTTGTTGAGCACCATCGAACTCAGCGAGACCACCGCCCGCGCATTGGCGATCGGATCGCCCCCCAGTCGTCGGGGATGGCGGGCCACCGTGCGCTCGATACCTTTATGAGGTGACGGGGCGGTGCCGTTCTGGGCGTCGGTTTGGGGAGGCGTGCTCGGTGGGGTCATATCTGGTACTCACTGCTGCGGCGGGATTCTATACAACCCAAGCCGATGCGACCCGTCTCACTGGGACAGGGATCCAGAGACCCAAATGCACCCCGCAAGGGGTCAGATCGGCATCTCTCTCGGACCTTTTGGCTGAAAATCACCATCCTAAATCAACTGATCGGGCGTCGCTGGTCGATTGGTAGTGCAGCGATCCCGCCCGCATTGGTTGGGTGGTGTCGCTATGATGCGTTCAGGACGAACCTGAAAGGGTTCGGCCCGTACGCATTGAAGATCGACTCGATCATCACGCACACGAAAAGCAGGAGTTGCCCGTGCGTCAGAAGACAAAGAATCGAAAAGCAAACCGCGGCTCGCTCGTCGCGCTGGGGCTGACGACAACCGCTGGCGTGTTCCTTGGTGGCTGCACCTGGGACTCGTATATGGACCCCTCGATCGTTGGACGATGGGAACGAACACCCACGAGTGTCCCGATCCTGAACCATATCGGTGCGATCGAAGACCCCAGCTCGCAGTATGTCGAAGTCACCGAGATCACACCCGATGACCTCATCCCAGAGACTGATGTTTATCGCGTCGGACCGGGTGACTTCCTCGATCTGACGATCTACGACCTGATCACCCGCGGGCAGGCCGAACTGCTCCCGCGTCAGATCGACCAGAACGGGTATATCCAGATCCCACAGCTGGGCCGAATCTTCGTCAGCGGCAAGACCGAACGCGAAGTGGAAGCCGCGATCGCCCAGAAAATGGCGCCGCTGGTAGCCGACCCCCTTGTTTCGGTGGTTGTGCAGCAGCGTCGTCAGCAGGTGTTCCACCTGACCGGCAGCATCGCCTCAGCGGGCCCATACTCGATCCTCAACGCCGATTACCGCCTCTACGAGGCACTGATCGCTGCCGGCGGGTTCCCTGAGTTCACCCGTGAGATCTTTGTCATCCGACAGGTCCCGCTCGATGAGGGCACCACCAACCTGGCCCCTGAGGACCCCAGCGACCACAACCTTGATCCTGAGCAGGATGATTCCAACCCAAGCGGCGAGAACCTGCTCGATGTCATCGATGAACTCTCTGCACCGGGCATGATGTCCGGCAGTTCCAGCCGCAGTGGTCTCGTCGCCAACGCGGCACGCCAGCCCAGCGATCAGGACCCGATCATCGATCTGATCGAGCCCAGCGACTTCAACTCGACTCCGGACAGCACCAGCTCCGACACCAACGACGCCTCTGCACTGACGCCTCCGGAACCGCGTTGGCGGTTTGTCGATGGTCAGTGGGTGCGTGAATCGATCCCGATCGCTTCTCGCCGCATGATCGACCAGGGCGACGATAGCGTGCTGCAAGACTCGCGTGGCAAACTGTTTACGCAGCGCGTGATTCGTGTTCCTGTTGAGCCGTTGATCGCCGGCGATGCCCGCTACAACATTGTGATCCGTCCGGGCGACATCATCCGGGTCCCGCCCTCACCCCAGGGCTTCTACTACATGCGTGGCGAAGTGATTCGCCCCGGTGTGTATAACCTGCCGTCCGTCGGCAAGCTCACCCTCCTGCGTGCCATCGCAGCAGGCGGCGATTTCGCCCCCACCGCGATCCCTGAGCGGATCGACCTGACCCGCATCGTTGGGCCCGACGAGCAGGCGACCATCATGCTCAACGCCCGTGCGATCGCCGAGGGCACCCAGCCCGACATCTACATCAAGCGTGACGACATGATCAACATCGGCACCAGCTTCTGGGCGACGCCTCTGGCGGTCATCCGAGGCGGATTCAGAACCAGCTATGGCTTCGGTTTCCTGCTTGACCGGAACTTTGGTAACGATGTGTTCGGTGCACCGCCGACCAACATCACACGCTGATATCTGGGACAAAATCGTCTCAGTCAAGCCGAGCGATTTGACGAACCCGCCCATCGAGAACTTCGTACCGATCCCTGCCCACCGGGCAGGGATCGTTTCGTTTTTGCGCGTTTGGTCTTCGCACCGTTCCCGTTCTCACACTCAGAGCGCTCTTTTGACTGTGCTGCGGGTATTTCGCGCCAATCATGCCGGGACGGAGATCGGGCGAAAGCAGACCGAGAATCGTGCCGATCGGGATGCGGGAAGCTGAATTGATCCCCTCAGAGCCACCACAGAGGAGTAACGACTTCGTGTCGCCTGCATATGACCACTAAGAGTCTCAAAACCGAGCACACCCTCGCGAGCGATGACACACAGGACCGTGTTCTGGGGCTGTTTACCCGCCCGGGTATGGCCATCGCGATCATGGTTGGGCTCGGTTTTCTGCTGGTGTTCTTCAGGTGGTTCATCCATCAGGGACGCATCAGCATCCAGCACCCGCAAGACTGGGGGCACTCGTTCGTGATCCCGCTGATCGCGGGCTACATGATCTGGCAACGACGCGAGCAGATCCTGGCGACCAGGCCCACCATCTTCTGGCCCGCCCTGATCCCCTTCATCCTGGGCATCCATGCCTATGCCTACAACCTGTTCATGGTGCAGAACCACATGCTCCAGGGCATGAGCATGATCCTCACGCTCGGATCCCTGCTGCTGCTGCTGCTCGGGCCAGGGGTGTTCAGGCACCTCTTCCTCCCGGTGGTCTACCTGGTGCTGATGATCACCATCGCCGAGGCGATCATGCTCGCGCTGACCTTCCAGTTGCAGCTGCTCGCCTCGCTGGGCTCATGGTTGATGCTCAACCTCATCGGTGCCCCGTTCGACTGGTTCACCGTTGATATCGACGGCAACACGCTCATGATCATCACCAACGAGGGCGAGACGCTCCCCATGAATGTCGCCGAGGCCTGCTCGGGCATGCGCATGGTTGTGGCCTTCTTCGCGCTGGCCATCGCGGTGGCCCTGCTGGGATCGACCCAGTGGTGGCAACGGATCGCCCTGGTGCTGCTCGCGGGCCCCGTCGCGGTCCTGATGAATATGGTGCGGGTGACGGTGCTTGGGCTGCTGATGCTGATCGACCCGCAGCTGGCCGAGGGTGATGCCCACACGGTGATCGGTACGATCCTCTTGGTCCCATCGCTGATGCTATTCCTCGGCCTGGCCTGGACACTCAATCGCCTGATCGAGACGCCCGAGTCCGCCGCGCAGGGAGAGGCAACGACATGAGCACCGCTACAGCACAATCCCGGACACGAACCCTGCTCGCCGGCGGGCTGATGGGCGTGATGGTCGCGTTCGCCAGCGGCATCACCGCGTACATCAGCATCAAAGATGTGCATCTGAGCAAGACACCGATCTATCCTGAGAACAACAGACAGGTTGCCTCGATCCCAACCCAGACACCAAGCTGGCGTCAGCTGGGCAGTGATCAGATCATGGGTGCCGAGATCGTGGAAACGCTGGGCACGGAGAACTATGTCTCCCGTCACTACCTGCGAACAAGCGAGAGCGACTCGGAGAATCCGATTATCATCGATCTTCATGCCGCGTACTACACGGGCATGATCGATACGGTGCCCCATGTCCCCGAACGATGCTTCGTGGGTGGCGGGCTGCAGCAGAGCGAATCCTCGCGTGTGATCCCCCTCCCGATGGACACCAGCAGCTGGCGCATCGACCAGAGCGTGCCCGAATCGCTGGGCGGGAACCAGGGCGCGATCTACAGCGTGCGTCTGAGCAATGACCCGACGATGACCGATGCCCCTGGCAAGCGGGTCCGCCTGCCCCGAGACATCGGCCCAGAATCGCCCTTCGAGTTTCGTGCATCGGAGTTCATCAACCCGGGCAAGGGCAATGTGTACGCGGGGTACTTCTTCATCGCCAACGGCGGCACAAAGGCGAACGCGAACGATGTCCGCCAGCTCGCCTTCAATCTCGAAGACGACTACGCGTACTACCTCAAGGTGCAGGTCAGCGGCAACGACTTCGAGTCGTTCGACGAGTTCGCACGCTATTCTGGAGAACTCGTCGGCGAGCTGATCGGCGAGATCATGCGCTGCGTCCCCGACTGGGTCGAGGTGCAGCAGGGGAACTACCCCATCGAGGACGCACCCGTGAGCGCGTCGAAGGAACAAGGATGATGACCCGCCGGGGCGTGCTCTGCGCGTGATCGGCACAACTGAGGGGCGACGACGCCCCGAATACGCAAGCCCTACCGGGCGGACTGAAGGATGAATTCCATGGCATCTCGCGTCAACACACGCTTCGTTGTTCTCCTGACCCTGGGCGTCATCGTCCTGCTCGGTCTGGTCGTGGTCGCATACGGCGTCGTCATGAAGAGCGCCAGCGACCTCGCTGCCAAGGGCGACGAGTTCATGCAGCAGGGCAACTACAAGCAAGCCGAGTTTGTATACTCCAAAGCCGTCAACAAAGACTCGAGCAACATCGAGTACGTCGACAAGTGGATCAGCTCCCTCGAGCATCTCATTCCAGATACCGAGACTGAATACAGGGACCGGTTCTACACCGACTACAGGGGTGCGATCAGCCAGGCGGCCACCGTGATGCGAGACGATGTCGACGCCCACAAGCGTTCACTCGATATCACATACCAGATGATGTCCAACCGCTACAGCCGCACCTTGGCCGACAGTCTCATCGAAGATACCACCTCGGTGCTTTCTTTCTTTGACCGGGGGATTGACGCTGGCGAGGGCGCAGAGGTCCCCGAGTGGGAACGCCTGAAGCGTTTCCGAGGCTTCGCGATCAATGAAATCGCCCGGAGGGACGGCGTGCTCGCGGAGGGCCAGCTGGACCTGGGCATCGACGATCTTGAACGCGCCATCGCTGCGAACCCTGACGACATCGAATCACTGATCGCGCTCCAGAACCTACGCATGATCAAGACCGATCGAGAGGCCAGAGAGGGCGACCTGGAACCCCGCCTGAACACCCTGCGTGAATCCATCGCTGTATTTGAATCGGCCCTCCGATCTCACCCCGATCAGGTCGAGCTCAAGCTCCAGCTGATGCGTGCCCAAATTGATCTTGAACGCCTGACCATCGATACCGATCTCTCAAACACGGAGCGTGTTGAGCAGCTGCGTTTAATCTTCTCCAGCTACCACGGGAAGCTCTCAGAGATCGCTTCGAGCGTGTCCAGCAGCAACTCGACGACGACGAGTATCAAAACGATCGAGAGCTTCGCCATCATCGAGCAGGTCCTCGACCCAGAATCGCAGTTTTCCAGGACCCGACGCGTGCTCGATGTCATGATTGAGAACGATCGCGAGAACGCGGACCTGCTTTTCTACGCGGGCAAGATGGCGAAAGATGCCAACGACCTCGAAGAGGCCTACGCCTGGTACGACCGTGTCCGCGAGCTTGGCGTAAAGCCCCTGAGCATCGCGGGGATGCGCCAGTTCGTACACCAACGCTACTCAGTGCTTTCGCAGGCCGAGATCCGACTCCAGCAATCGGTTGCCGCTGAGGACGACGACAGCGCCAAGGCGTTGCTCGACGAGGCGCGGACTCTGCGCAACCAGTTCGCCACAGAGGTACAAGAGGACGACCTCAATCTCATGATGCTCGACGGCAAGTTTGCTGGCACCGAGGGCAAGAACGACGAGGCCCTGCGTCTCTTCAAGCGTTTCAATGAACTCACAGAGCGAAACAACGCCGAGGGGCTCTGGTATGAGGGCCTAACTGCGACGCAGCTCGGGCAGTACGGAGTCGCTCAGCTGGCGTACGAGCAGCAGATCTCGGTCGACCAATCGAACCGTCGCATCCTCGCGATGATCAATCTCGCAAGGATTCATGAGCAGCTCCAGGATTACGACACCGCTGCGCAGTACTACGAGGAAGTGCTCGCCACCTCCCCAACCTACGCCCCCGCCCAGGAGGGCCTCGATAAGGTCAACCGTCTCATCAACCCTGAGTTGAACGAGGACCCCGTCATTGAAGCCATCTATACCGCCCGTCGCATGCGTCAGGGCACCAACTCGGTCCAGGCTGATTACGCCGGTTCGGTGCAGTACCTGCGAGATTCGGTCGAACGGCTCGACTTTGAGCCGCGCATCGCCCGTGAGCTCGCCGCGCTGCTGATCGAGAACAACGACATCGCTGGCGCCCGCACGCTGATGGAGCGCACCGCTGAGCTTCACCCCGACAACGAACCGACGCAGTCGATGCTCTCGGCCCTCAAGGCCGACAACCCCGACGAGATCCTGATCAAGCTGATCCAGGAATCGGAGCGCCCTGAGCTGGAGAAGCTGCTCTCGATCGCCAGAATCGCTTCGGGCAAGAACATGCCCGAGCTGCTGGAAGAAACCGTCCGAGAGTTAAATGAGATTGCGCCGAACGACAAGCGCGTGCTGGATATGAACTTTGTCCACGCGATGCGTCGTGGCGACCTCGAACGGGGGCGCGCTATCGCACAGAACGCGGCGCTGACCCAGATCGAATCGCTCACCTTCCAAGCGCGTATTGCCGTTGCTGAACAGCAGTCCGACAAGGCCATCGAACTGCTCAAGCAGGCGGCCGCATCAGGCCTTGCTGATTCAAATGTGTACTACATGCTCGCGATGCTGCAGCGCGAATCGGGACGCGTGAACGAAGCGCTCGCGACCTTCGAGCAAGCGCTGGAGATCCGCCCTGACAACATCGAGGCGATCAGGGAATACATCCTGACCATGGTGCAGTCGCAGCAGTACGAACAGGCCTTGGCAAGCGCTCGCCAACTGCAGCGCTATGGCACGAGCGACCCCGTCTTCATGAATCTTTGGCTCAACCTCGAATCGCAGTTCGGCGGCACCCAGGGGCGCGAGTTCGCCGGACGCCAGCGTGAACGGATGCTCGAGCTGAACCCCAGCGATCTGGACAATGCCTACCAGCTCGCCCGGTACTACATCCAGTCCCGACGATGGAACGAGTCCCGAGCCCTCATCGACCAGCTCCGTTCGACAGGCGACCGCCTTGCCTATGTGCAGCTTGACGCGACATGGCACGCGGACCAGGGAACCATCGACGGGCAGAGCGGTATCGTCGCCGCCAATAAAGTCTTCACCGATTACATCGACTCGCTGCCCGCACCGGTCGGCCCGGATCCCTACATCGCCAACGCGGAGTTCATGCTCTCTCGCGGACGACCGGACCTGGCCCTTGCAGCCGCGAATCAAGCGGTGGTGCACCAGTCTCCCGAGACCATGATGGGCACCGTCCTGCTGGGCGACCTGCAGATGCGTGTCAACAACTTCTCCGAGGCGGTCAAGGCATACCGAGAGGTTGTCGACGCAGGCGCTGACAACGGGGACTACACCGTACGCAGCCGACTGATCGAGACGCTCGTGCGTGTTCAGGAATACGAAGAGGCCCAGAAGATCTACGACCAGCTCCCCGAATCCAAGCGGAGTGAGATGATCACCATGCTGCAAGGCGCGGACATCGCGCTCGGCATGGACGACACGGCGCGTGCCAACAGCATCCTCGACGCCGCCGTCGCCTCGTACCCGAACCAGCCGTATGTGTATATCAAGCGTGCGGAACTGATGCTCGGCGA
Organism: Phycisphaerales bacterium UBA3190; assembly: GCA_002364005.1. Taxonomy (GTDB): domain Bacteria; phylum Planctomycetota; class Phycisphaerae; order Phycisphaerales; family UBA1924; genus UBA1924. The sequence continues at coordinate 144,297 of DEXG01000039.1, read as the reverse complement.
TGAGACCATGCTCAACGACATGCTCTCTGATCTCGAGCGTGCGCTTGATCTCGATCCCAACAGCTGGCAGGCGTACCGCATGCGTGCCGCTGGGTACTTCGCTATCGGGCGGCGCGAGGAAGCGCTCAGAGACCTCAAGACCACTGTGCAGTTGAACCCGGACCTTGACCGCTCGATCTATTCGCTGCTCAATGAGCTGCTTTCACAGCCCAACCGCGAAAACGAGGCCGCCGAGATTGCACGCGACATCATCACACGCCGCCCGGACGACGCGAACCTGATCTCAAACATCGCCGCGCTTTTCGCCGGCCGTGATCACTGGGAACAGGCATCAGAGTTCTACGGCATGGCCTGGAACAAGCGCCGCGGCGTGAGTGACGGTGCGACCTATATTGATTCGCTCGTGCGACGCCAGCCGCCGGACGCCGCGACCGCCAATCAGGTCATTACTGAACTGGCCAAGCTCGTGGGCGATATCAACAAGAGTTCCGGCCTGCTGGCCGCACAGGCCCTCGTCCTCCAGGCGCGAGGACGCGATGATTTCGCACAGCAGCAGATCACCAAAGCCTTCGACATCTCAGTCGGAAAGGATTCTGAGTTGCTGGCCTGGTCGATCAACCTGTCCCGCTTCTTCGAGGACCGGCCAGCAAGCGAGCATATCGCGTACCTCAACACGCTCAAGCGTCGGAACACCAACCCGCGTATCGGCCACTGGCTCAACTACTTCATCGCCAATCGCATGCTGCGGGAGGACGAGGTTGACCCAGAGGCCTACGACATCATCCAGTCGCTGAAGGCCCCCGGTGTCCCGGACGGCATCGCGCTTCGCACCTACCGCATGCACGGGACCTCGCACTTCCGCCGCAAGGAGTTCGATCAGGCCGCCCAGATCTGGCGTGAGGGCCTCGAGCGGTTCTCGGACGATTGGGAGATGAACAACAACCTCGCGTATGTGCTCTCGAGCAAGCTCGGCCGCCCGGACGAGGCCCTGAGCTACGGCGAGCAGGCCATTTCCGAGAACCAGGGGATCAGCGAGCCGTACGAAACGATGGCGGGGATCTATATCGCGCTGGGCAAATACGACGAGGCCGAGCAGATGATCAAAACCGGGAGCGAGTTCATCAACTCGATCCCAACCCGCATCGCGATGCAGATCACCTCAGCCCGCCTGGCGATGAAGCGGGGCGAGATTCAGGAAGCACGCAGCAGTATCACCGGTGCTCGTTCGGTGCTACGATCGGCTCCAACCAGCTACCCTGAGTTGGAGCAGAGCATCGATGAGTTTGAGGAAGAACTCAACTCAGCCGACAACTGATCGAACCGATGAAACCACATGCTCGACCCTGAGGGCATGACAGCACAGGTCCAATAACTAATTTGTAGTGATTGGCGATTCTCATTGGAGCAGCGATATGAGCAGCACACCCAACACCCGCCCCCCGATGGGTCCACCCCGCTCGGCCCCCGGTGGTTCTGGCAACGGGCCCACATTTGACCCGCTCAAGCTGCTGCAGAAGTACAAGTTCCTCCTCGTCGGCGCGGTCGTTCTCGGGGCGGTTGTCGGTGTCGTTGCGCACTTCTTCTTACTGACCTTCTTCCCGAAGTTCAGGTCATCGGTGCTCTTCGAGTGTTCGCCGGTGCAGAACGAAATCGCAACCATCGGCAGCGACCAGATCGACGAAGACGAAATGGCCCGCTTCATAGGCACCCAGGTCGAGACCATCAAGGGCGAAACCGTCCGACGCGCCGTGCTCGACGACGGGCGCCTGGCCGCTGAGGCCCCGGGGTGGTACAACAAGTACATCGAGAATGGCCGATTCGATGTCGTCGAGGCCTACGAGGATATCGAGAAGGTCATCAAGGCCAATGCGATCCCCAACAGTTACCTCATCGAGCTCTCGGTGAGTGTGGGCGATCGTGAGGATGCAGCCGGCTTGGCCCGTCTCGTCCAGGAGAACTACATCCGGACCGTTTCCTCCGGCACCAGCTCGACCGTGACCCAACGCAAGGAGCAGATCCGCAAGGCCATCAGCGACGCTAAGGATGCGATCGTGGAACTGACCGATCGCAAGAACCGCCTGCTCGAGCATCAGGACATCGACACCATCGATGTCAAGGACTCCGCTGAAGCCGAGGCACTCTACCTTGTCAACGCGCAGATCATCGGCCTTCAGCAGCAGATCGAGGCGTACCGCGTGATCCTGCAAGGCGACGAGGAACAGCTGCAGAAGGACACCCCGATCGTCTACGACTCAACCCTGCGCGACCGGGTGGAGCAGGATCCGCTGATCCTGACTCTCAAGCAGCGCGTGATCGATTTCGAATCCTCCCTGATCTCGCTCGAACAGGCCGGCATCGGGCGCGAGCACCGCAGCTACAAGCAGGCACTCCAGTCGCTCGACGCAACCAAGCGTCAACTCGAGACAACCCGTGAGCAGAAACTACTCGAGGCCTTCGAGTCAAGAATCGGTGCAACCCGGATGGCCCTGAGCCAGTTCCAGGCTCAGATCGAGGACCTCGTCTCACAGCGTGAGGATCTGGCCGCACGCCTGAACACGCTGACCAGACTCAGCGAAGAAATTACCGAAATCAACCGCCAGCTCGACAGCGCCCTGGAACTCAAGGGTGAACACGAGTCCAACCTCGCAACCATCAACCAGAACTCGGGGCTCGATACCGCCAGCCGGATCATGGTTCGCAAGGGTGCCAATGTGCCCGACCGCCCATCGTTCCCCGTGCTCATCATCATGGTCCCGCTCGGGGTGATCTTCACCACCGGGCTCGTCGGCGGCGTGCTCGTTGTCTTCGAGATGCTCGACCAACGCGTGAAGAGCCCGGCGGACATCGCCCTGATCCCCCGCACACCAATCCTTGGCCTCATCCCCGATGCCGAGGAAGACCCCGCCAAGCACGAATCGCTTGCGACCGTCTTCAGCGACAGCCCAAACTCGGTGCTCGCAGAACACTACCGGCAGCTCCGGACCAAGATCTCCAAGAAGATGGGCGAGCATGGCCATACCACGCTGCTCGTCGTCGGTGCCATGCCCGGCTCGGGTGCTACCAGCGTGACGACCAACCTGGCCCTTGCCTGTGCCGCGACGAGCAAGAAGGTCCTCGTGATCGATACCAACTTCCGGCGTGCACGCATCCACACCGAGTTCGGCATCCAGGACCATCCCGGCCTCGCCGAGGTCCTCGCGGGCGAGAGCCATTGCGTCGACGCAATCCAATCGCTCAGCAACGGGCTCGACATCATGCCCGCCGGCTCACGCAACCTCCGCGTGGTCGAGCGACTCGGCAATGAGCACATGGGTCAGGTGCTCGCCGAGGTCTCGGCGAAGTACGACCTTGTGCTGCTCGATGTCGCACCCGCAATCGTCGCCGGCGACGCCTCAACCCTCGCGGCTCAGGTCGATGCGACGCTGCTGGTCGCCCGGGCCATGCAGGAGAAACGCGGGCAGGTCGCTCGACTCAAGAACGAACTCAGCGATACCCGTGCCGAGTTCCTGGGTGTCCTCGTCAACGGGGTCCGAAGCTCCGCAGGCGGCTACATGCGGAAGAACATCCGGACCTCCCACAAGTACCACGCCGAGGACGCACCACAGGCGATCTGACCGGATCGAGGAGTTATCGCTTTGGGCGTGCAGGACCCATCGAACGAACAGCCCGGCCCGCCCAAGCGTGTGCTGGTCACCGGCGGCGCCGGTTTTATCGGCTCGCACCTGCTCGACCTTCTCGTCGCCAATGGCGACGAGGTCACCATCATCGATAACCTCTCCACCGGGCGACGCAGCAACCTCGCGGGTGTCAGCGACAAGATCCGTTTCATCGAAGCCAGCGTCAGCGACGGGCTTCCACAGCTCGATGGCCAGCACTTCGACGAGATCTACCACCTCGCCGCGGCCGTGGGCGTCGAGCTGGTCCTCAGCGACCCGATCGGGTCGATCCGATCCAACATCATCGAGACCGATGAGGTCCTCCGCTACGCACTCGAGCACGGCAACGCCAAGGTGCTCATTGCATCCTCGTCCGAGGTCTACGGCAAGCCTGGCACGAGCGTCTTCTCCGAGGGCGACGACCTGCTGCTGGGCCCCACCACCGTCACGCGATGGTCGTACGCACACGCCAAAGCCATCGACGAGCACCTCGCGCTGGGCTACACCCAGCAGCACGGGCTCGAGACCGTCTGCTGCCGATTCTTCAACACGGTCGGGCCACGCCAGATCGGGAGATACGGCATGGTCCTGCCCCGATTCGTCCAAGCCGCCGACGCCGGCGAAAACCTCCGCGTCTTCGGGGACGGCACACAGACCCGCTGCTTCTGCGATGCGCGGGATGTCGTTCGTGCCCTGCCCGCGCTCCTGAGAACCCCCGGGTGCACAGGACGCGTGTATAACATCGGTTCAGACCACCCCATCGCGATCGGTGAGCTTGCTGAGCAGGTCATCGAAACGCTCGGCTCGGGCTCCTCAATCGAACTCATCCCGTACGACGACGCCTATCCCAAGGGCTTCGAGGACCTCCGCCACCGCAAGCCCGACCTGGATCGGATCCGCGGGGCGATCGGCTTTGAACCCCGCTACACGCTCAAGCAAACCATCAAGGACCTGCATCAGCAGCTCGGCCTTGAAGCCAAGGTCGAGGGGGGCGTGTCATGATCCCCAACCTCGGTCAGATCGGCACCGATCCATTCGCTACCGAATCATCAACTGCTGATTTCCAGCCCGCGACGCAAGCCGTCGATACGGTCGCCAGCGCCTCTTCGATCGCCAAATCGGCGAGCACGCAGCTCGACATCCTTTCGGGCTACATCCTGGTCTTCGCCGTTGCGTTCATCGTCACGGTGCTCATGACCCCGCTGGTCCGGAAGCTCGCCATCGCCAACGGGATCGTCGACCACCCTTCAGAAGCGCGCAAGATCCACAAGATGCCAATCGCCTACCTCGGTGGGGTCGCTGTCTACTTGGGCATCGTCGCGGGCATCATCTTCAGCTACTTCGGGGCCGAGATCCCCCTGCTCGTTCAGTATCACGAGATCAAGCCCGAGCACCTGATCGATGGCTATGCCAAGCCCATCGTCCCGCTCTGGATCGCTCTGGGCATGACCTCGATCGTCCTTGTCGGGCTGCTGGATGATGTCACGGGCATCCCGCCACGCGTCAAGCTCGGCGGGCAGCTCATCGCCGCCGCCGCGCTGGCCCTGGGCAATATCGGGATTAATGTCGCCGCGGGCATCCTCTCGCCCATCGGGAACCTGCTCAACAATCAGGACCTGATCTATCACATCCCGCTCCCGGGCGATATCCCCGGCTTGGGATCGAGCATTGAGCTGGACCTCATCTACTGGTCCGGCACCGCGATCATCGCCATCTTCGTGCTCGGCGCTTGCAACGCATCGAACTTCATCGATGGGCTCGACGGCCTGCTCACGGGCGTCACATCCATCGCCATGGCCGGGCTTCTGGCCATCGCCCTCACCCTGGCGATGCTCGACGACGGCGTCTTCGATGCCCCACGCATCATCTTTGGACTCGCCGTACTCGGCGCCTGCCTGGGCTTCCTGCCCCACAACTTCAATCCCGCCTCGATCTTCCTGGGCGATACGGGCTCGCTGCTGCTGGGCTATTGCAGCGCCGTCATGATCCTGTCGCTGGGCGACACGGGCAAGACATGGCTCGTCGCCGCGGGCCTCATCATCTACGCGATCCCGATCATTGATACCGCCCTGGCGATCATCCGTCGCAAGCTGGCGGGCAAGAAGATGTCCGACCCCGACGCGGACCACCTGCACCACATGCTCAAGCGGGCCTTCGGCGTCAAGGGCGCTGTCTTCACGCTCTATGGCATCGGGCTGGTGTTCGCCATCATGGGCGTGATGCTCAGCTACTTCCGCGGCCGCCTCATCTACGCCCTGGCCCTGATGATGGCCTCGTACATCGGCATCTACGCGATCAAGGTCGCGCGTCAGTCGCAGATCCACGCCGCAGCCGCCGACTCCAAGCCACGCAGCAAGAAGCCGGCAAGCAGCAAAGAAAAATCACTCGCCCAAGGCGAGTGATTCTGAGCACATTGCTTCTTCGCTCTGGTTCGATCAGGATTCGATCGGCGCATCAAACGCGAACTTGATCGTCGCCTTGGCGTCCTTGAGTGCCTCGCGGGCATCCTTCTCAGACCGGATCATGCGGCTGCCCTGCAGGTTCCCCAGCGGGCGTTTCTTGTTATGGCGACCGATGACCCAGCCCTCGTTGACCATGACCTCCAGCGTTTGGAGGAACACGAAGACGCCGATGTTCTTGGCACCGCCGGTCGATTTCCTGGCCACGCCCTCGCCCAGCGCCTTGTAAATCGTCTCAAGGTCTGATTCTTGCTTGAGGATATCAACCATGGTCTTCCACGCACCGGTCATGGGGAGCAGCGACTCGCCACGCTTGTAGCACATGACCCGGTTGATGCGCCCGTTGCGAAGCTCGCCCATGTACACCTCTTCAGCGTTGTTGAGGTTGAGCTTGAACTCGTTGAGCTTGGTGATCTGGAACTTGCTCTCGCGACCGCTGAATCGGTTGATGAGCTGCTTGGATGAACCGACATCGAACGCGCCGAAGCCCGCCTGCTCGATCGTCTGATTCGTGAAGCCGCCCTGCGCGAGCCATCGCCACGCCTGGGACGGGTTGAGACTCAGCCCCGATTCCTTGGCGATCTCCTTGCAGTACTCCTGCAGATCGGTGAACCGACCGTTGGCCGCGTACCAATACTCGGCGAACCGGATATGCTGGCGGATATTGCGCCGCCCCTTCTCGTCGTAGATCTTCTTGACCCATTCTGGGTCGAGCTCGCCACGCTCGACCTCGAGGATCGAGTACGCGACCTCACGGGAGGTGCCGTGCGCCAGCGTCATGCCCGCGGCCAGGATCGGGTCGGCAAAGCCCGCGGCTTCGCCGCAGATCCACCAGTTCTCACCCGTGAGCCGATCGGCAAGGTGCGACCAGTTCTTGGTCGTCAGCACATTGCTATCGGTATCGCTGTTTGCGTCTTTGAGCAACTCGCGGATCTCGGGCTGCTCCTGAACCGCCTTGAGGTACAGCTCCTTGGGGCTCATCCCCGATTCCTTGTAGTATTCGCTCGGGCAGATCAGCCCGACCGAAGCACGCGAGGGGCCCAGCGGGATGAACCAGATCCAGCCGTAGGGAAGCGAGCGGACCTGCACACGGGTCCCGCCCACGCCGATTTCGACGGCCCACTTGGCGTTGTCCCAGTAATCCCAGAACGCCACATTGCGCAAATGCGTCGGTGCATCGCTCTCGACCCCCAGCGCCTTGCGCAGGATCGCCGCATCGCCCGAGCCGTCGACATAGTGGCGTGCCTTGATGACCTCGCCCGTGGTAAGCTTGAGCCCCTCGATCCGGTCGCCGTTGACCATCACCTCACGAACCATGGTCTCCTCGCGGACGATCGTCCCCAGCTCCTCGCTGTGACGGAGCAGGATCTCGTCGTAGCGGTCCCGCTCGACCTGGAAGGCCGTGTGACGCCGCTGTCCCTCGTACTTGGCTGGGCGTTCCTGGTCCTCGAACTCCTCGGCGGGGTAGAAATCGAAGTCCCAGGCGTCTGCGTCTTTGCCCCATGTGTACGAGCCGCCCAGCTTTACCGGGAAGTTGGCCGCTTCGACCTTGTCCCAGACGCCCATCTCATCGAGGATCGCGCTGATGCCCGGCAGCTGGGATTCGCCCACATGCTCGCGGGGGAACTTGGCCTTTTCCAAGATCATCACGCTCAGATCGGGGTTGTACTTCTTGAGCAGGGATGAGACGGTCGAGCCGCTCGGGCCCCCGCCCACGATGACGACATCGACTTCCGTACACTGTTCGGGTTGGCTGATCATGCGCTCTTCTCCAAAACGACGCTCGATAGGGTATCAGGGGGAGTTGCGGGCGATTGCACGCTAGACTCACACCTTACATCGTATCAATCGGCAAGCCAACAGCATCACACGACTCGGAGCCCAAAGATGGCCAATCGCACCACTTTTATCGGCGGCAACTGGAAGATGAACACCGACGCTCAGGGCGGGATCCAGCTCGCGCAGACGCTGGCATCAGGGTTCCAGCGTGACGCCGGCGTCGATGTGGCGATCTACCCGCCGTTCGTCTACCTGCGCGATATCGCCGCCAAGCTCGGCGGGTCGGGTATCACCCTCGGAGCACAGGACGCGTATTTCCAGCCCAACGGGGCGTTCACCGGCGAAGTCTCGCTGGACATGCTCAAGGACTGCGGGGTCTCCAGCGTGCTTACCGGGCACTCCGAGCGCCGCCATGTGGTCGGGGAGACCGACCTGCTGGTGAACAAGAAGACCCGTGCCGCCCTCGACGCTGGCCTGCAGGCGGTTCTGTGCATCGGCGAAACCCTCGAACAGCGTGAGAGCGGCAAAACCGACGCGATCAACGAGCACCAGACCCGCGCCGGGCTTGAGGGCATCAGCAAGGACCAGCTCGGATCGGTCGTCATCGCCTATGAACCCGTCTGGGCCATCGGGACGGGCAAGACCGCGACCCCCGAAGACGCTCAGGACGCCCACGCCAAAATCAGGGAGCTGATCGCCACCATGTACGACCAGCAGGCGGCTGACGCGATCAGGATCATCTACGGCGGCTCGATGAAGCCCGGGAATGCCGCCGAACTGATGGCCATGCCCGATATCGACGGCGGGCTCATCGGCGGGGCCTCACTCAAGGCCGACGATTTCCTGAGCATCATCCGGGCAGGCCAGGCCCATCAGGTCTGAGGCATCGAATATCTGAAGCAAGTCTGTTGAGCGCCTAGACTTGCCCCTGCCCCTGACGGCCCGCTCGGGCCCGGGCGATACACGAGAATGAACACCGGGAGCCGATCGTGGACCTGAGTTTACCGATCCATACCACACTCGCGCAAAGCTCACTGACGCTCGCGTACACATGGAGCCCCATGCTCACGAACCTGCTTGTGGGCGTGTTCATGATCATCTCGATCGCGATGATCCTGCTCGTGCTGATTCAGCGCCCGCAGGGCGGCGGGCTGAGCGGCGCCTTCGGTGCCGGCGGCGGTGGCGGCGGAGCCGGCCAGACGGCCTTCGGCACCAAGACCGGCGATGTGCTCACCATGGCCACCATCACCATCTTCGTGCTCTTCCTCATCACCGCGATCGTGCTGAACTTCGGCACCCGCCCCCAGGTTGCCGCATCCGGCACCCCCACCATCAGCACACCGGCTGAAGAGGGCACCGGGGCCATGGGCGAAGCCATCGAGGACGAGAATGCCCAAGACACTGATGGAACCGGTGAGGGCGCAATCGCCGATCCGGAACAGGCGATCGAAGACACCATGAGCACCACCCCGGGCATCGAGAGCGACCAGACGCAATCGGGCGAAACACCCGAAACCGGCGACGCATCGAACACAAACCCCGCCGACGAGCCCGTCAACGACGCGCCGAGCGGCGACGAAAACTGACCGCACTGGAGCATCCACTTGATTCGCAGCATGACGGGCTTTGGTGATGCGTCGGGCAGCGACACCGGATCGGTGTACAGCGTCGAAGTGCGCAGCGTCAACAACAAGTTTCTCAAAATCGGCACCCGGATCCCCGAACGGCTCGCGTCGCTCGAACCCGAGATCGAACAGGTTGTCCGCGCCACGCTCTCACGCGGCTCGGTCACTGTCACCGTCTCGTGCACCGACACAGACGAGAGTGCCGCCCAAGACATCAACATCGGTGCCCTGCGTAAATACGCGGAGCAGATCAGCAAGGCCACGGGTGTGGCGATCGACGCCATCGGCGTGGGCGAGCTGGTGATGCTCCCGGGCGTCCTCTGCCCCCCCGGCGACAGCGAGACACGCCTGCAGCGTGCCCGTGACGGGATCATCCCGCTCGTGAAGCTCTCTCTGGAGCACCTCATCGCGATGCGATCCCGCGAGGGCATCGCCCTGCACGATGATCTGGCCGGGCACCTCGATTTCATCGCTGAACGCCTGGCGCAGATCAACGAGTTTGCCCCGGGTGTGGTCGGTGACTACGAGAAGCGACTCAAAGTCCGCATGGAATCGCTCATCAGCGACAGCGGTGCTGAGATCGACCACGGCGATCTGATCCGAGAGATCGCCGTCTATGCCGAGAAGACCGATATCGCCGAGGAGATCTCGCGCCTGGGCGAGCACCTGATTCACTTCCGCGATATGCTGGGCGACGAATCCGGGCGTCCCATTGGGCGCACCATGGACTTCCTTGCCCAGGAACTGCTGCGTGAGGCCAACACCATCGCCAGCAAGAGCCCCGATGCGAAGATGAGCCGCCTGATCGTGGAGATCAAGGGTGCCATCGACCGCATCAAGGAGCAGGTCCAGAATGTCGAGTGAGCCCGCTTGGCTCACGCAGCGTATGTGAGGCCCCGCCGTGGCATCGTCGCGTCAGCAACTGAGCCAGCGCGAGATCGACGCGGTCATGCGCCACTATCGCGTGGGCCAAATCAAAGACATCAAAGAACTCCCCGAGGGATCGGTCTACTCGCCCAAGGTGGTCCTGGAAACCGAGCGGGGCACGCTGCTGCTCAAACGCCGAGCCCGCGGGCTCGACATGCCCGCGCTGGTGTGCTTCGGGCACGAGGTGCTCCTCGGGTGCATGGCCCAAGGGTTGTGTGTGCCCCCACTCTTGGCCACACACGATGACGCCAACTCGATGGTCCAGCACGACGACCACATCTACGAGCTGTTCGTCTTTATCCAGGGTGAGCGGTTCAGCCCCGACCGCCCCGCCCACGCGCAGCAGCTCGGGGCACTGCTGGCCGAGACCCACAGGGCCATGGACCACATCCAACCCACTTTCGAACCCGTCCATGAGACCGGGACGGTCGACATGAGCCGACTGCTCCCGCTGCAAGACGCGGCTTCGGGCGTGCCGTCGGCGCTCGTCGAGGGCATGACGCGGGTGATGCAGTACGGGCACGAGCTGGCCCAGGCCAACGCCCGTCCGCCCGCGATCGTGCACGGCGACTGGCACCCCGGCAACATGATTTTCAGGGCCGACACGCTCGTGGCGGTCTGCGATTTCGATAACACCCGCATGGGATCACGCGAGCGTGAACTTGCTCAGGGCCTGATGCACGCCTCGCTGGTCACCCCCAAGCCGGGGCAGACCGCTTCGCAAACACCCGCCGAGCCATCCCGAGAACGCCTCACCGCCTTCTGGAGTGGATTTCGCCAGCAGAACGGGCAGGGCAACCCACGCACCATCGCGGGGCTGATGCCCGTGGCCATGGTCGACGAAGCGCTCGCCTCGGTCGGGCCAGAACTCGGCGAGCAGCACCTGCCCCTCCTGACGGCTGTGTGGCGCAAGGCCCAGTGGCTCGATGCGCATCAGCAATCCCTGATCGACTTGCTCAGCGCCTGAACCCGACGCACATCGTTGCGGTATAGTGCATTGATGCCCCGAGCCCGTACCGCCATCACGATCGCCCTGCTCATCGGGCTCTCTGCGTCCTCGGCCCACGCCCAGATCGCGGGCGTCCCGGCCCAGGACGCGCAGGCGCAGACCCCGCCCACCGAGACCGAGTTTGTCGACGAGTGGGTCGAGCAACTCGACAACGAGGACTGGCTCATGCGCGATCTGGCGACGCTTGAGCTCGGCGAGCTGGACCCGGGCATCTCGCTGGAGATGCTCGAGCGATACCTCCACCGCGATGACCTGAGCGTTGAGCAGCGTGCACGACTGCGCCTCGCCTGCCTGCGCCGCTTCGCCCTGCGCCCGAAGGGTGCGCTGGGCGTCTCATTTGGCACCATCCGCGTCGGCTCCATCGAGATCCAGCCCATCCCCGACAACCCCGAGTTTCCCGCGACCATGCTGCTCCAAGACAAGGACCAGATCGCCATGGTTGGCGAGCGTGTGATCGATGGCTCATTCTCCCTGCGTGTCGAGATCCTCTCGCGTGAGCCCGGAGAAACCTTGCCCGTCACGGTCGTCCGAGGAGAACGCGTCCTGCACCTCGACCTGCCGCTGGGATCGTTCGACGATCTCACCGGCGCGGTGCGCATGGACAGCGACCTGCTCAACAACGCGCTGGCGTTGCGATGGGAACGCAAGGGCCTGATCTCACAGACCCAACGCTCGATTGGCGAGGGGCTCACCCTCGACGATTGGCAAGGAGCAGCGTTCCCCACGGACACGACGCCCGATGCACGCGAACCGGACCTGCACGCACCGCGGGGCTGGGTGCTCGGACCCGACCTCCCCACCACCACCAACAGCAACGGGTGGTCCCGCACGAGCATTGATGTCTGGGCCGATCCGGGCGTACTCCGGTCAGATGCCGCAGAGCGCGACGAGCTGCTCGGCGCTGAACGCATTCAGCCGCTGATCGCCCTGCGGCTGCTGTTGGAGCGAGAACGCGAGCAGCTCAAGGAAGAGCTTGAATCGGTCGCAGAACAGGACACACGCGACGAGCTGACCAACCAGATCAGCTCGCTCACCCGTCGCCTGGATACCGTGACCCGCGAGATCGAGATCGTGCGCTCAACACCGGCGAATCCCTGATCAGGGCTTCACTTTTTCGATACGCAGCGATTCGAGTAGTTCCTGCACCGCGGCACGCGCGGCGACGAAGACTTCGCGATCGGTATCACCCTCGCTCAGTGCCAGCGCCCGCTCACACCGCTCGATGCACTTACGCCGCATCCCCGGGCGGGTCAGGTCCAGCCCGTTGTCGTAGACATCGGCCAGCTTGACGATCCGTGCCTGCCAGGGCCCGCTGGCCAAGCGCGCGTCGTAATCGACCTCACGCTCCTCCTCGATCAGCAGCATGTTCTTGGTCATGCACGCGACACAATCGGCGACCTTGCGACCGAATCGCTTGTGCAGGTCGTCGAAGTCGGTCCGGGTGTCCTCGATCGTGTCGTGGAGCAATGCGGTGCAGATCGCGACCTCGTCGTCACAGCCGAAGATGTCCCGCAGCACCATCGCGACCCGGTACGGGTGCGCGACGAACGGGGTCTTCTTGTCCTTGCGATACTGATGGTTGTGCGCCCGAGCGGCGTACGAAGCAGCGAGTTGGTAGAGTCTGGGCTTCACGATGTTCGGCGCTTGCGTCATAAAAAAGCATACCGGGCAGCACACAATCAAACAACGCACTTGCGCTGGGCAAGTGCGTTCGCTTGTGTAAAGATTTTCAACGCGATCAGCGCCGGGTGACCCCGACCTTGACCTTGGTGGGTGCGAAGCCGTGCTCGTCGAAGATCACCAGCTCGTTGGCCCCATCCTCGTTCAACCACGCGAACGGGATCGGCAAGGGCAGCGACGGATCGACGCTCTTACCCTTGGCATCGCTGACGAAGTATCGCCCCAGCGCCTGACCGTTGAGGTAGACCTGGCCCTTGCTCAGCCCGGAGCAATCCAGCTCCAACGCGACGCGCGTGTCGGGCGTGGGGAAGCTGGACTTCCACCACGAGGGCTTGTTCGTGTTGGAGAGCTTCGACTTGCTGACCGCGTCGAAATCGATCTCGGCCGGCGGCTCCCACTTGGCGAACGACCATGATCCCTTGTCGGTGATCGGGTCGCACGCTTCGATGAAGACCGCCTTGTCGTTGATGAGCTTGTGCATCGACTTGGCGAAGTTTTCGTCGCTCTCGCTGAGCGCGTTGTCCTCGAACGCGATCTGCACGGTGTTGTTGCCACGCTTGGTCGCCTCGTCGTCGAGCACGATCGTCGCGGGACGATCGGCCTCGAGGAGCATCAGGGGCTCTTCGTTGAGCAGCACCAGCGCCCGGACCGGGAGCGTGGGCATCTCGATCACGATCGACGACTTCTTCAGATGCTTGAAGTTCCAGGTCACCCGATCCGGCAGGGTCGTGTCGCCCGGACGCAGCCCGAAGATCGGCGACTTGAACGCCAGCAGATCCACCGGGTCGCACACATCAAGCGAGCACTTGCCGGGCTTGAACGCCGTCCGCTCGATGACATGCCCGTACACGCCCTTGCGTTGGGTCATGTCCGTGCCCGCGTGGACGCGTCCCATGTTGTCGGCGAGCATGACCAGGTACTGATCATCCTTCTTGGCCGACAGCGTGATCTCACGATCGGCACCGGGGCCCGTCCCAAGCACGCCCTGATGCTCCGCGTCAACGAACACGCCCACGCGATCGTTCATCTCGGGCGCACAGACCTTGAGCTTCTTGGTCGAGCTGTTCTTCAGTTCCACCCGGTACCAGCCGTACCCGTAGGGGGTGCCCAGCTCGGACAGATCCGCTGGGCCAGGAATCTGGGCGTAGCGTGGGCTTGTCCCGTCGATGTGCTCATCGGGGATGGCGCACTCCCAGTTGCCGATGCTGATCTTGGGCAGCTTCTCGCCCGCGTAGCCCTCGGGGATCTTGGTCGAGTGCGACTTGGCCTTGCCCGTAGCGTCGATGTGCGTGTGGGTCTTGCCCCCGGTCGAAGGCAGCGGCTCGCCCTCGGGCGTGATCCCGCCCACGCCGACATACAGATCGTTGCCGTGCAAGAAAGTCTCGTCGGCCATCTCGTCGCTCATCACCACCAGGGTCATGCCCTCGTGCTCGACAACCAGCGGCTTGCGTCCCTTGGGCACCTCGACCTCCAGCGGCGTGCTGTTGATCGAAACCACGCCCACCGCGTTGGCCGGGCCGAAGAGCACCAGCATCTTGTCGGTGTAGGTCAACGCGTTGAACGCGGTGTAATCGAGCGTGTGCGACGAGGATAGATGCACATCCAGCAGGCACCAGTGCACCCGCTGGTGTCCCAGACGCACCGGCAGTGACGAACCATCACTCAGCAACAGGTTCAGCGTCCCCGACTTGCTCTTGGGCGGCGAGAAGATGAACACGACCGAGCCCTGCGTGCCACGCATGTGGGTCACGACATGGCCGTTGATCGCGTTCTCATCGCTCGCCGGATCGATCACGATCGGCGGCGCTTCGTGCTCGGTATGGGCCAGCACGCGTGCAAAGCTGCTCGCGAACAGGTTCAGGCGACGAACGGGGAGCCCCGTCTGCGTGAAACGGCCATGCTCATCGAGCATCGCGTTCGATTCACTCAGCGAGGTGAACGGCGAGAACTCGCCACGCTGGGCACGACCCGCGAAGAACCCGGGGGTGATCCCGGCGCTGAAGGTGCCCAGGTTGTACTGACCGCCAGCACACACGATCTCGGCAAGCTGACGCTGCAGCTGCAAGCCGTCGATCGGTTCCGGGGCTGCCTGACCGAATACCGGTCGGCTGCGCACGCCGTAGTCAATCACGAGCTGCGGCTGATCGGGGCGGACCGTCTTGAGCTGACGCATGGTCCCGAACATATCGCCGGCCCCGGACCACGAATCGATGTCGCCCTCGACACCTTCCCAGAGGTTGTTCGCGTTGATCTTGGGAACGGTGAAGCCCGCCTCACGCAGGTAGCGTCCCAACTCTCCGAGGTACCCCTTGGCCGCGACCGCGTCGCCGCAGAACCAGTGGTTCTCGTTCTGCACCAGCACGATGGGGCCGCCGCGTGTGACCGAGGCCTGGAGATCCTTGACCTGCTTGGCCAGGGCGTTGAAGTACTTGCCCACCGATTCGAGGAACGGCTGGTTGGGCTTGCGCAGCTCCAGATCGGGCATGTTGAGCAGCCAGGCAGGCAGCCCGCCCAGGTCCCAGCCCTCACCAACATATGGACCGACACGGAGCACGCAGTGCATGCCCGCCTCACCGATCAGCTCGATGAAGCGGCGGATGTCATTATTCTCTTTGAAGTCGTAATGCCCTGGGCGGGTCTCGATCTGGCTCCAGAAGATCGGAACCTCGATGCAGTTGAGCCCCGCGTGGCGGGCCTGCAGGATGCGATCTGCCCATTCGCTCGGTGCGATGCGCTGAAAGTGGATCGAGCCCGAAACGAGCCAGATACGCTTGCCATCGATCGAAAGGGTGCGACTGTCAAAGCTGACTGATGCCATAGAAGTACCTCAGGGACAACGCTTTGCGGCGTGATCGTGTGCGTGCCCCGGCGTCGTCATGCCGGGTGCGAGCCCTCGGTCGCTCAGCGATCAAGGGCATGGGTCTAGACCCTATGAGCATGTGCAAAAAAGGCAAATTTCAGCACCCGACCCGAGCACCCAAGCCCAGCCGACAATCGCCATGCTGCAAGGGCTTTGGTCGGCGTAAACCACTTGTTTCTAATGCATTACAACAAATTGCGAGTCCGCGGCTTCTCGGGCTCACAATTCCGTGCTCGCCGCCCGGAGAACTTTGAAATTTCTCGGCACGGTCGAAAATCAACCCCAAAGTGTTTGGATTTTTTTCGGATGCTCAGCTCGCCCAGCGTTCGTACTCATCATGATGGATGAGTGCCTTGCTGACATCGAGCAGGTCACGATTGCCCGTCCGCTCGTAGCCGCATTTCTGCGCGACACGCACCGAAGCCGGGTTGTCGGCACAGATAAAGCACCGCACGCGATGCATGCCCAGCCCGACCGGGTGTTCGCTGAGTGCGAAGTCGGTCATCCCCTGCACCGCCTCGGTTGCCAGGCCCTGTCCCACCAGCCGCGTATCGATCCACCAGTTCGCTTCGCACGACCATTCGAGCCCGCGTTCGATCTTGATCAGGTTGAACATCCCCACGAACCGCCCCGCGAGCTCGCCGCGCTCGATAAACGCGGCCCGACGCCAGGCGTTGCCCTCGATGTCCTGCACGCGTGCCTTGGTCAGGGTGCGCTGGAAGAAATGGGAATCGCTCTCGTTCTCATGGTTGAGGGGCACCCATCGCCGAACCTGCTCGCGGGAATGGGCGATCGCATCGGTGAACGCCCGCTCGTCGCGGGTGGTCAGCAGCCGAAAGACCAGACGCTGGGTCGTGAGATCGGGCTTGGGAAGGACTTCGACGACACGACGGTCGATGACCCGCTTGCCCGTGATCGAACACGAGGGTTTCGTATTCAGCCGTGTGGACTGTGCGGGTGATGCGCTCATGTATCGGACTCCTTCGTGGTGTGTCCGATAGATCGTCGATTTGCGGGCGTAGCTCAAGAGAAAGCAGGTCCGGATATCCGAAAACTGACAGGGGCCGATAATGCATCTGTTTATCGGCAGAAGCGGGCCCAGAGCCGCACGGCCTCCCGGCGGGAGATGCGCTGCCCGCACTCAGGGCAGGGCTGGGCATCATCGGTGCGGGATTGGAGGGAATAGCCGCAGCGCGGGCAGAGGTGGCAGCGGTGGGCGATGGCGTTTCTTCGCCCCGCTCGTGTTCCCAGAATCCACATGGCCATGTTGAAGACAACCAACACAACAATGATCTGCATGACAATGAGTGAGCCCCTTAACCAATATCCAAAGAGATCGAACGGAGAAGGGAGTCCCAAATAGGAGCAGAGACTCGAGACCGGCACGCCATCAAGGTCGAGTCTCATGATCAGAAGATCGGCGAAAACGCCAAGCGCCGGTATCGCCGCAATGCTGACAAGCAGCATATGAACCCGTTGAAACCAGCGATACCGCCGAAACAGCTTGAGCCTGACCCTCTTGATCTTCGGCACCGCGCTCCCGTCCGACTTGGCTCGTCGTGCCCATCGCTTGGGCTTTCGGAGTTGGAACTGGTACCAGCGCATAAGAACAGTGTAGATTCATTCGATCGTTCGAAGAGCATGCCCCTACAAGACAGCCCGCTTCTACCCTTTCCGCAAACGGCTCGCGAGGATTTCGACCTCCTGCATCAGAAGCGG
>DEXG01000039.1:125760-126403 GCA_002364005.1 Phycisphaerales bacterium UBA3190 | reverse complement strand
GAAGCGGCTCGAGTTCAGCGACTCGGCTTGGCAGATCCATCGAGCCATGGCATATGGTCAGGACGAAGGTCGCCTCATCAGTGCGGCAGGCGATGACCCAGTGTTGCCCAACGCGGTAGAAATACAGATGCGGCGAGAACTCGGGCACCCTGCGGAGCAGATCTGGCGACTCACGCAGGAGACCGAAGGCCGTCTCAAACTTGCCGATGTAGGCCTCGGCGGTCTGCTTTCCCCATGTCTCGGTCGAATAGTCTTCGATCTCGATGAGATCGAGCGTGGCTCGTCTTGTGAGGAACAGACGGGTCATGCGCCCTTGTCGCTGCGGGCATCGTTCATCAGCGATTTCAGGTCGCTTTCGTATTCAACGAGGCGACCGGCGCTGGCATCGGCGAAGCCCTCGATGATGCGCTCACGCATTGTCGCGGCTTCGCTGCGTTCCATCTTTTCACGAATCAGACCTCGCAGGTACTCACTGCGGGTCGACCAGGTTGTACCCGGACCGGTTTGGCGATCGATGAATGCGGTGAGTTCATCGGTGAGGGAGAGATTAAAGGTGTGCTGCGCCATGCGTCGATTATGACATATATCGACACGACGATCAAGCTTTTTTCACTCAAAGCCGTGAACGCAGCAGCTTGCACCA
>DEXG01000039.1:52512-125562 GCA_002364005.1 Phycisphaerales bacterium UBA3190 | reverse complement strand
CGTGAACGCAGCAGCTTGCACCACAGCCGCACACATTCACGGCGGGGTGCAGTCTCACCACATTCGGGGCAGGTCTCGTCGGTGCGCGGGCGCTTCGAGAGGTCATACATGCACTTGGGGCACCGCTGACAGCGAACGGGGAGCAACAACCGCTTCATGCGTCGCTTCCCTGAAAGCGAAAGCCCGAGCCCGACAACGAATGTGACGCCGCAGACCCCGATACCGATTCCAGCAACCGGCAGCACCACTTCCCAGAAGCTGGGCGCGACCGGATCATCCCGGCCATCAACCCACAAGCGGAATGAAATGAAGATCGAGAACGCGACGATCGACAATGCGCTGACGAAACTCATTAACTCCAAACAACCGCCCAAGAACATCCGCGGCGCGTGCTTCCAGGCATGCTTCTCCGTGATGGTCGCAACCGCTTGCCGACTCTTGGCCCGCTCACACCACGGCTTCTTCTTTCCCAGCGTTTTGCCTCGTATCGACATGCAACAAGTGTAACGAGATCAGACTCGTGAACGCAGCAGCTTGCACCACAGTTGCACGCACTCACGCCGGGGTGCGGTCTCACCACATTCGGGGCAGGTGTCGTCGTTCCGACACCACTCCGCAGGCGCGGAATAGGCACGAAGACCCCTCCGTCCCGCCTGTGGCGGGCCACCTCCCCGCGGGGCGCGGGGAGGAACAAGATGCTTCACTCCACCGTCACCGACTTGGCCAGGTTACGCGGCTTATCGACATCGTGCCCACGCAGGACCGCCGCGTGATACGCCAGCAACTGCAGCGGCACCACCGTCAGCATCGGGCTCAGGCATTCCTCGACCGCGGGCACATACAGCACATCCTCGGCCAGGGTCTTGATCTGCTCATCGCCCTCGGTCGCCACGGCGATGACATGCCCGCCACGGGTGCGGACCTCTTCGATGTTGCTCAAAACCTTGTCGTACTGGCTCCCCTGATTGGCGATGAACACCACGGGCATCCCCTCGTCGATCAGGGCGATCGGGCCGTGCTTCATCTCCGCCGCGGGCATGCCCTCGGCGTGGATGTAGCTGATCTCCTTGAGCTTCAATGCCCCCTCCATCGCCGTCGGGTAGTTGTACCCGCGCCCCAGGAAGAGCCAGTTGTCGCGGTGGACATACTTCTCCGTCACCTTGCGGATCAGATCATCGGTTTGCAGGATCTGCTCGATCAGGTCGGGGACGCGATCCAGCTCGGTCATCAACCGGGCGCTGGCCTCGGGCGACATCATGCGCCGGCGTGCCATAAACAACGAGATCATCGTCAGCACCGCGACCTGACCCGTAAAGGCCTTGGTGCTCGCCACCCCGATCTCGGGGCCCACACGCAGGTAGACGCCCGCGTCGGTCTCGCGTGGGATGGTCGAGCCCACGACATTGATCACGCCCAGCGACAGTGCGCCGCGATCTTTCGCTTCGTGCAAGGCCGAGAGCGTATCCGCCGTCTCTCCCGACTGGGAGACCGCGATCACAACCGTCCCGTCCTCGATGATCGGGTTGCGATAGCGGAACTCGCTGGCGTACTCGCACTCGGCAGGAATCTTGGCCAGGTCCTCAAGCAGGTACTCACCGATCATGGCGCTGTGCAGGGCCGTGCCCTGAGCCGTCAGGATCACCCGTCGGGACTTGACCAGCTCCTTGGCAAAGCTCATCAGCCCGCCCAGCACCACGCGACCCTCGTTCTTGTCCAGCCGTCCCTTGAGGCACCGACGCAGCGTCTCGGGCTGCTCGTAGATCTCCTTGAGCATGTAGTGCTCAAACTTGCCCAGCTCGATCTCCTCCAGGTCCATCTCCAGCTGCATGACCTTGGGCGAAAGCTCGATGTCATCAACCGTGGTGGTCCGGAACCCATCGCGGGTCAGGCGGGCCACGCTGTAGTCATCGAGCGTGATCGCCTGCGAAGCATGCGCGATGATCGCGCTGGGGTCCGATGCCACGATGTACTCGCCGTTGCCGATCCCGATCAGCAGTGGAGAACCCTTGCGGGCACACACCATGACATCGGGCTCTTCCTGACAGATCACCGCGATCGCGTACGCCCCGCGCACCTCACGCAGGGCCGCCTGGACCGCCTTCTCCAGATCGACCCCGTTCTCCGGGTCGTACATGTGCGAGATGAGCATGCCCAGCACTTCGGTATCGGTCTCGGTCTTGAACTCGTGCCCCTTGGCTTCGAGCAGCTTGCGGAGCGAGGCGTAGTTCTCGATGATCCCGTTGTGAATCAGGGCGATCCCGTGGTCCCGGTCGCGATGCGGGTGGGCATTTTCCTGCGTCACGCCACCATGAGTCGCCCAGCGGGTATGGGCGATGCCGATGGTCCCCTGAATCCCCCCGATCGAGTCCAGCTCGGCCTCCAGGTTCGCCACCCGTCCCACGGCCTTGGCGATATGCAGTTTGCCCTCGCTGATCGAAGCAACCCCAGCCGAGTCGTAGCCCCGATACTCCAGCCGCTTGAGCCCCTCCAGAAGAAGGGGCTGGACCTGCTTGTTCCCGATATAGGCGACGATTCCGCACATGCTTGAACTCTCCAGAACGGGGTGGTTCCCCGGGTATCTCATTCATCGGCCCAGTCGCCCGGGATCATCATCGTACGGCCGTCACCGGGCAGGGTTCATCGTCTCAGCGCTTCGCCAAGCCGCACAATCGCTCATTGCCCATATATCGACCCCAAACCATCGCCCGAATGGGTTCTTTGGCGGGATCGTGCATACACTCATGTGGTTTAGGCGCAACCAGTCGCAGCAATCACTTATTGGACCCTGCCTCGCAACGGGCAGGCGGCCCGAGGATCACCCCAGTTATGCCCAGACGCGAAGATCTGCACACGATCCTGCTCATCGGTTCCGGCCCCATCGTCATCGGTCAGGGGTGCGAGTTCGACTACTCCGGCGCTCAGGCGTGCAAAGCCCTGCGTGACGAGGGATACCGGGTCGTGCTTGTGAACTCCAACCCAGCCACGATCATGACCGACCCGGCCTTTGCCGACCGGACCTACATCGAGCCCATCACACCCGAAGCCGTCGAAAAGATCATCATCAAGGAAAAAGAGCTGGGCAACCCGATCGATGCGGTGCTCCCAACGCTCGGCGGCCAGACCGCGCTCAACTGCGCCTGCGAGCTCCACGACACGGGCGTCTTTGAAAAACACGGCATCGAGATGATCGGCGCCAACCGCGAGGTCATCCACAAGGCCGAGGACCGCAAGACCTTCGCCGATATCTGCGATGACCTCGGGCTGCAAACCCCCGAATCCAAAACCGTCGAGGACCTTGATGAGGCCCTCGATTTTTTACAGATCCACGGCCTGCCCATGATCGTCCGACCCGCCTTCACCCTCGGCGGCTGGGGCGGCGGCATCGCGTACAACCGGGCCGAGTTCGAAGAACTCGTCACACGCGGGCTCCGCGCCTCCATGATCGGGCAGGTCCAGGTCGACAAGTCGCTCATCGGCTGGAAGGAATACGAGCTCGAGGTGGTCCGCGACAAGAAGGACAACTGCATCATCGTCTGCGGCATCGAGAACATCGACGCCATGGGTGTCCACACCGGCGACTCCATCACCGTCGCCCCGATCATGACACTCACCGATAAGGAATATCAGGTCCTCCGCGACGCATCGCTGGCCATCATGCGCGGCGTCGGCGTCGAGACCGGCGGCTCCAATGTCCAGTTCGCCATCAACCCCAACCCAGAACCCGACGAGCACGGCAACAAGCCCTTCGAGATGGTCGTCATCGAGATGAACCCCCGCGTGAGCCGCAGCTCCGCGTTGGCATCCAAGGCCACCGGCTTCCCCATCGCCAAGATCGCCGCCAAGCTTGCGATCGGGTACACGCTCGACGAACTGCGTAACGACATCACGGGCACCACCAGCGCGTGCTTTGAGCCGAGCATCGACTACATCGTCACCAAGATGCCCCGCTGGACCTTCGAGAAGTTCCCCGAGGCCGACGAGACCCTGACCACGCAGATGAAGTCCGTGGGCGAGGCCATGTCCATCGGGCGTACCTTCAAGGAATCCTTCCAGAAGGTCGTCCGCTCCATGGATGTCAAACGCTACGGGCTGGGCCTCGACAAAAACGACAACTGGCTGCTGGCACGCCAATCGTCCGACGGACGCAAAGCCGACGGCCAACTCATCGAGTGGCCAATCGAAACCGACAAGCTCACCCGCAAACTTTCGGTCCCATCCCAGGGCCGCATGTACTACATCCGCTACGCACTGAAAATGGGATGGAGCGTCGACAAGGTCAGCGAGTACACCAAGATCGACCCGTTCTGGATCCACCAGTTCAACGAACTCGTCGAGTTCGAGGACGAGCTCTGCGGCGTCGGCTCGCTCAACGACATGCCACGCGATCTCATGCAACGCGCCAAGCAGCTCGGCTACTCCGACGCCCAGCTCGCCAATCTCTACCTCGGCGAGATCAGCGCGGACGCGATCCTCAAGGTCCGCGCCAAGCGCAAGCAACTCGGTGTCGAAGCCGTCTTCAAATGCGTCGATACCTGTGCCGCCGAGTTCGAGGCCATCACCCCCTACTACTACTCGACCTACCAGCCCGGCAGCAAGCGGATGGATGAGTCGGGCACCGTCGTCGATGTCGCGCCCGAGTGCGAGCTGCGCGATCGCCTGCTCGCGGAGGCCGACCCGAAGCAGAAGGTCGTCATCCTCGGCGGCGGCCCCAACCGCATCGGCCAGGGCATCGAGTTCGATTACTGCTGCGTCCACGCGGCTTTCGCCGCCCAGGAACTGGGCCACGACGCGGTCATGATCAACTCGAACCCCGAGACCGTCTCGACCGACTACGACACGAGCGACCTGCTCTTCTTTGAGCCGCTGACGCTTGAGGATGTGCTCAATGTGACCGAGAAACTCGGCACCGGGCTCATGGGCACCATCGTCCAGTTCGGCGGGCAGACCCCGCTGAACCTCGCCCACGGGCTCGATCAAGCCGGCACCCCGATGCTCGGCACATCGCTCGACGCCATCGACCGGGCCGAAGATCGCGACCGGTTCGACCAGATGCTCACCAAGCTCAACCTCAAGCGCCCCGGCTCGGGCATCGCGCGTTCGATCGACGAGTCCGTCGAGATCGCCAACCGCATCGGCTACCCCGTGCTCGTGCGTCCCAGCTATGTGCTCGGCGGGCGGGGCATGGAGATCTGCCCCGACGAGAAGGCGCTGCGTCACTACATGACCACCGCCGTCGACGCCTCGGGCCTCGACGACGCGCCCATCCTCATCGACCAGTTCCTCGAAGCCGCAACGGAACTCGATGTCGATGTCGTCGCGGACTTTGACAGCGAAGGAAACGGGCAAGCCCTCGTTGCCGCGGTCATGGAGCACATCGAGCAGGCCGGCGTTCACTCGGGCGATTCGACCTGCATGATTCCCACGGCCAACATCCGTCCCGCACTCGTCGAGGAGATCCGTGAGACGGCCCGCAAGCTCGCCAGAGAACTGCGTGTCTGCGGGCTCATGAATGTCCAGATGGCCATCAAGGACGACAAGGTCTACATCATCGAGGTCAACCCGCGTGCATCACGCACCGTCCCCTATGTGGGCAAGGCCAAGGGCGCCCCATGGGCATCGATCGCGGCCAAGGCCATGATGGGCCAGTCGCTCGAATCGCAGCACGCCCGCGAGATCCCCGATGCCGGCTACCACGCCGTCAAAGCCCCAGTCTTCCCCTTCCAGAAGTTCCCGGGCGTCGACTTCGTGCTCGGCCCGGAAATGCGATCGACAGGCGAGGTCATGGGCGTCGATGTCTCACTGCCCAACGCCTACCTCAAGGCCATGCTCGCCGCCGGCACACGCTTCCCAACCGAGGGCGGCGTCTTCGTCTCGGTGCGACAGGGCGACCGTGATGTCATGATCCCCGTCGTCCGTTCGCTCATGGCGATGGGCTTCAAGGTCTTCACCACCAAGGGCACCGGCGAGCTGCTCGCCAAGCACGGGCTGCGTCCCAAGATCCTCAAGAAGATCCAAGAGGGCGCCCGACCCAATGTCATCGACCTGATGCAGAACGAGGAAATCCAACTCGTCATCAACACACCAACCCGCACGGGGTGGCAGACCGATGAGGGACGCATCCGATCGACGGCCGTGCGCTTGGGCATCCCCATGGTGACCACCGCGACCGCCGCCTTGCAAGCCGTGCACGCCATCGAAGCACTCAAAGCCGGCTTCTGGGATGTCACCGCGCTGCAGGACCTCACCGCGATGCACGCCGAGTTGCACGCCTGAAACCCGAAGCTTGTAAACAGTCGTTCTTGTCAACAACTGTTTATCAGTACAGGGCTCGTTTCAGTAGAAGTAGATTCTATACAAAAACATCCTGTTGTCTCTTCACAGACACGCCGCGGCGCGTTATGGTGGCGTCTCCATGCGGGTGCATCTTCTGTTGACCGCACGCGCATGCGAAGAGAAGAGGTTCAGAATCATGCATAAGACACCACCGTTCAGCGTGTCGCGCGTTGGTTGCGCGATCGTTCTCGCACTGATGTCCACCACCGGCATCGTCACCACCAAGGCCCATGCTGCCGGAGCCAACAAGGCCGCCGCTACGCCACGCGTTCAATCCAACAACACAACAGCACCCGATACCGATCTCGTGCGCCGCATCGTGCGCTCGCTCGAGCAAACCAACCCCAACGCACGAAGCATCGGGCTTCCAAGCCCCGTGACCGATGCGGACTTCAGGCCGCTCGATCCCGCGCAGGTTGAGCTGGGCAAACTGCTCTACCACGACAAAATCCTCTCGGGCAACTACAACATCTCCTGCGCCACATGCCACAACATGCTCACCGATACCAGCGACGGGCTCTCCCTGCCGTTGGGCGAGGGCGGCCAAGGGCTCGGCCCGGCCCGCGAGAACGGCTTCGATGATGACGCGGTCCATGAACGCGTCCCGCGCAACGCACCCCACATCTTCAACCTCGGGGCCCATGAGTTCACCGTCATGATGCACGACGGCCGCATCAGGGTCGATCCAAGCAAACCCTCCGGCTTCGACACCCCCGCCGACGAGGACTTCATGGGCGGGATCGACTCGGTCGTCTCCGCTCAGGCGTGCTTCCCCGTCACCTCATTTGCTGAAATGGCCGGGCAGCCGGGCGAGAACAATGTCGCGAACAGCGTGTTTTCCAACAACCTGCCCAGAGCATGGGCGATCCTGGCCAAACGCGTGGCGCTTGTCCCCGAATATGCCCAGATGTTCATTGAGATCTACGACGATGTCCAGACAAACAACGACATCAGGTACCACCACATCGCCAACGCCATCGGCGCTTACGAATCAGCCGTCGGCCGGGCCGACAACGCCCCGTTCGACCGCTTTATGCGCGGCGACACCGGTGCCATGTCCATGAACGCCGTCAACGGGATGATCCTCTTCTACGGCAAGGCGGGCTGCGCCGAATGCCACAGCGGGAAGTTCCAGACGGACCACTCCTTCCGTGCCATCGCCATGCCGCAGATCGGCCCGGGTAAGGGTCAGAACCAGCCGGGCTACATCGACGGGCTCGATGACCTCGGGCTGGGTGGCGAAACCGAGATCGAAGAGGACAACTTCAAGTTCCGTGTTCCCTCCCTACGCAATGTCGCCCTGACCGGCCCCTGGGGCCACGACGGCGCGTACGCCACCCTTGAGGGTGTCGTCCGACACCACCTCGACCCGGTCAACGCACTCTACAACTACGACCAGAGCCAGGCCGTCCTGCCCGACGCGGGCAGTCTCAACACACGCGACTTCCTCGTTATGAACACGCCCGATCGCGTCGAGGGCATCGCCGCTGCCAATGAGCTTGCACCGGTGAACCTGACCGAGACCGAGATCGATCACCTGATCGAGTTCATGCACGCACTGACAGACACCGACTCGATCGATATCCGCCACGCGATCCCGATGCGCGTCCCGTCAGGCCTGCCCGTGTTCGATTGATCCGATCACCACTGGCGAAGAAAAACGCGGGCGTCCCTCGTCTCGCGAAGACACCGACGCTTGTTTGCTATGCGTCGGTGTTTTTCATTCATAGATTTGCCGCGGTAAAGGTCGTGCTCACCTGGTCACGCTCCCAGGTGTGCGAGGGCCCCGCCTTGCCTTCATAGAAACGCCAGATCTCGAACCAGTAGCTGCGGAACTTGTGCTCACCAAACGGCTCGTAATGCGCCCTGATCTTTTTGGTGATCTGCGCATCGCTGCCACTGTATCCCAGCACCGTCTTGGCATGACGGATGGTCTCCGTATCAATCGCCAAACGAGAATACCGCCCCAGCAGCTGCATGATGTTCCCCGCGGCATACGGGCCGATGCCCGGGAGCGTCACCAGGAAACCGAACACCTCATCATCATGCGTCCCCTCATCAGCCAGCCACCGCTCGTCGACATGGCCCTTCACGAACAGCTTGGCCAGATCAACGATGCGTTGGTCGCGATACCCCACCCGGCACCGACCCCGCAGCGTCCCCACCCGCGTGCGCGAGAGCTTCCTGGCGCTGGGGAACGAGTACGCACCCGACGCGCTCTTGCGCCCGCATACCTCGCACAGACGCCGGTTCATGTTTACCGTGTTGGGCCACGCGACATTGCAACTGGTCACCGTTTTGATCACATCCTCGAACAGCGTCGGCGATCGGAACAACCGCGCTCGCCCGGACTTCTTCCACCGCTTATCCACGCGATGGAACGCACGCGTGTCATCCGCATCATGATCCAGATTCAGCATGCGTGATATCTGCACACGGGCCGACGCCTGCTCGCCACGATCCAGCCGGCGATCGAAGCGGACACGCAGCGATCCGTCGTCACGCTGATCGATCACGCACGCGCTCGGGGCCTGATCGAACTCCAGCACACGCGAGAGCGTCTGATTCTTGACATCCCAATAGTTGGGCAACAGCACGAAATACCCGTAGCTGCACACATCCCGCGCAAGATCAAAATCGGATGGCGGAACAATCTTCAGCACCGAACCGGGCATCGCGGACTCCGTATACAATATGAACAAGGCAACCGGGTTCATGATAAGCATCCCCAAGCCCTGCGGCCGAACCGCCATGCCACGCCTGACATGACCGGTCCGGTCGGATCATCACACGCCCGGGAGTACCACGCCGGGGCATTGAGGAGTTTGAATGACACTGACCGATACTTTCCGCCCCCTGGCCATCGTGATCCTCGCGCTCGCCTGCTCGCTCGCACACGCCGACGACAACGCACAGATCAGAGACTCGGTCGTCAAAATCTTCACCACCCAGCGCAACCCGGACTTCGAATCACCGTGGACCAAGCAAACACCCCAGGAAATCAGCGGCACCGGCTTCGTCATCTCCGGCGACCGGATCCTCACCAACGCGCACATGGTCGAAATGGCCTCCCAGATCTTCGTCCAGCCGCCCCACAGCGCCGACAAGATCCGTGCCGAGGTCATCGGGATTGCCCAGGGCATCGACCTGGCGGTGATTCAGCTCCGTCGCGAGGATGACCGCGTCGCGTTCAGAGAGGGACACCCCGCCCTGTCACTCAGCGACCAGCTCCCCACCATCGGCTCAACCGTCCAGGCCATCGGCTACCCCCTCGGCGGGCAGCAGATCTCATTGACCGAAGGCGTCGTCTCACGCATCGAGTTCACCGCCTACGCACAGGAAACCGCCGGGCTCCGCATCCAGATCGATGCCGCACTCAACCACGGCAACTCCGGGGGCCCCGTCGTCCAGGACGGCAAGGTCATCGGCGTCGTGTTCAGCGGCATCGAGTCCGCCGACAACATCGGGTATGTCATCCCCGTAGAAGAAGTCGAAGCGTTCCTCACCGACATCGACGACGGCCAGTACGACGGACGCGCCCGCCTGCTCGTCCGCGGCTTCCAGACCGCCGAGAACCCTGACCTCCGCGATTGGCTCGGGCTCAGCTACGACCAGACCGGGCTCCTCTTTACCGGCGTAGGCGACGACCTCGACGACGAGGACATCGTGCTCGAGCCGTGGGACCTCATCGACCGGGTCGGCGACGAGGATGTCGATAACGCCGGCATGATCACCATCGGCGATAACCTCCGCCTCAACTGGGCCTACATGATCCCCATCCTCGCACCAGAGGGCTCCGGGACCGTTCCCGTCACCGTCCTCCGCGATGGCGAGCAGGTCCAGCTCGATGTGCCCGTCACCAACAAACGCGACGAGATCACCCCGGCACTCGGCGATGAGTACCCCGAGTACTTCATCGTCGGCCCGCTTGTTTTCTCACCCGCACGGATCGAACACCTGCAAAACTTCTACGCCCCCTACCTCGCCATGCAGGGCAACCCCGCCGCACTCCGGGCCGGACAAACCAAGGACTTCCCGGGCGAAGAGATCGTTATGCTGGTCTCCGACTTCCTGCCCCACCCCATCACCAAGGGATACAAGATCAGCTACAAGCCCGCCGTCAAAGAACTCAACGGCGTCAAGATCGAGTCACTCACCCACCTCGTAGAAATGATCAGGGACTCCGACGAGGACTTCCTCAACTTCACCTTCTACGACAAGGGACAGGAAACCCTCGTCTTTCACCGCCAGGACCTCCTCGACACCACCGAAGAGATCCTCGAAGACAACTCGATCCGAAACCAGGGATCGGACCGATTCATGGAGATCTGGGAAGACTAACGCCCGTTTCCACCAAGTCAGCAACAACCAGATCAGCAACAACGCCGCGACGCCATCACGCCGCGGCGTTTTTCATGCACGCATGCACAGACCCATACCGGTGAGAAAACCAAAGCAAAAAAAAGACGCGCGGGGTCCCGTGAGGGACCCCAGCGCGTACAAGAGGGGACCGGTCCGCGCTCTCACGCGGGATATTCAATCAGCGGCGGCGACGGCTCACGCCCATCGCGCCCATGCCCAGCAGCGCCAGCGCCGAGGGAGCGGGCACCGAGTGGATGGTCAGGTTGTCGAGCAACGCACGGGGACCCGAGTAGTCGTCGCCGTAGGTCGCGTAGAGGTGCAGCGAATCAAACTCAGCACCATCAACGCTCAGGGTTGCGAACGCGATGTTGTCACGACCGCCCAGATCGGAGATCGAGAACGAGTCCGAAGTCACGACCGAACCGCCCATCAGGCCGTCGAGGTGGTACTCGATGCCGCCCCAAGGGCCGTTCTCGTAGTACGCGATCTCAAGCGATGCGAAGTCGGCGACGCTGTCAAGCGTCATGGTCACGGTCGAGAGCGCACCGAGCGACAGGTTGTCGCCGGTCACGAAGGTCGTGCCGAAGGTCAGCCCGTTGTTGGCACTGCCAAAGTCCGGGAAATCGTTGTAGAGCAGTGTCGCGTTCTCAACGATGACCGTGTGACCGAGCCCGTTGATGCCGTCGGCATCAAAGGTATCGCCACCGGGGAACACGCCCGCAACATTGTTGACATCCGAGTAAGTCACACCGTTGTAGTGGAACGACTCGCCGTAGAAGTCTTCGCTCAGGTCGTCGTAGGTGCTGACACTGGTTGTGCCCGCGTTGCTCATGGCCGCGCACGCGCCCAGCAGTACCGTCAGTTTCATTGCTTTATTCATTTCTCAGCCTCCATTTTCCTAAACATTCAAACCACCGTGCCCCCCTCGTTTGGCACGCACAAAAAGAAAGAACCAACTCGTTAACCATGCGCCCCATCTCTGGGAAGCATGTTGTGTCTGTAAACCACCGAAGAGGGCAAGGGCGGGTACGCCATGCGGATTCGGTACAGCTCGTAATCATCCGGATCAGCATCGAGCCGACCGAAAACCGAGCGTGCCAGATCGGGGTAGCCCGCGATATCCGGCGCCTGTGCCAGCGAAACGCCCGTGCCGAGCTTCTTGATCTGGTCGCTCACGCTGATCGTGTCACGCTCATCAAAGGCGATCTGCGAGACAAGCTCAGAGAAGACCACAAGCTCCCGCTTCACCTGGCCAAACAATCCCTTGTACACAAACAGATCGAAGTGCAGCATCTGCGTCGGGATCCGGACCGCGACGCCAAAGTGCGCCCGCTTGCCCTCTGAGGTCGCATAGGTCGGCGCAATATTCCGCAGGATCTCGCCGGTCACCAGCGTCCGCTGACCCGTCAGTCCTACCTCGCCCGAGAGCAACTCGTCCTGCATCATGCCACGATCCGCGGCTACACGCTGCAACGCGGGCATCGGGTCGCTGCACAGCTCGGTGATCACGGGCACGCCGCCGTATTTGGCCGCCCCCTCCGGATCCAACGCCTCACGCGTCATCGTCCGGGTCTCATCGTTATCGTCGTCGATCAGCACCGACTGGTTCACCACCCAACGCACATTCGCACGCGTCTGGCGATACCCCATCAGGCCACGTATCTGCACCGAATGGAAATGATCCGCTTTGTCCGAACTGGGCATCAGCACATTCAGCGACATCAGTGTTCGGCACTGAACCCCGAGCGTATAGCTGTTCCCCAGGAACGCCTGCTGACGCCATTTCTCTTCGCTCTGCACATCGCTCGTCTGACCGATGCTCTCAATGAGCATCTCGAACTCCGACCGGCTGCTCGCGTGGGTGCTGATCACCGATTCCAAGCGATCGCACGCGCTGCGGGCCACATCGATCAGGTCATGCTCGACACCAACCTCGCGGGCACTCTTGAGCCACAACTGCACGCTCTTGCTTGGTGGCAAGTGGCGGGTGGCGACAAACGGGTCGTCGGCATACGCCACCTTTACGACTTGCCAGGCCAGTTTGCGATGGATCCCGAACGCATCGCTGATCGCCGTGACCGCTTTCGAGCCGGGGCACTTCGTCTCAATGATGCGTGCGTACGCATCACGGACCTGCGTCACCGCTTCGATCGTGTCGGCTTCAAAGCCCTCGCCGACTGATTCGAGTTGTTCAGATTCAACTGGCATCGTGCCTCAGCATACTCATTTCTGTTTCTGATACAAGCCCTGTTTCAGAAACAATGCAAGAAATCTAACTCGCCGCGTTTCTCACCCCAAAATGAGCCCGTTCGTCCCGTAAACCACTGACTTTCAAGATTTTCGAAGCAAATGGGGCCATCCACTTGAAATCGTTTCGATATTTGGCTAACAATCGAACATGAACTCCGTTTTCAAGGCACTCTCTGACCCAACCCGCCGCAAGGTGCTCCAACTCCTCCGCGAGCGCCCAATGACCGCAGGCCAGCTCGCCGAGCACTTCGAAGTCTCCAAGCCCACCATGTCCGCACACTTCAGCGTCCTCAAAGAAGCCAACCTCATCGAACCCATCAAGTCCGGACGCACCATCACCTACCACATCAAAATGTCCGTCCTCGAGGAAGCCATGCTGGGCTTCGCCCAAGTCTTCGGCCTCGATGTCAAACCCAAAGACACGCCAACCCCGCCCGAAACACACGAACAGCCACAATCCGAGCCCTCCACCGAGAACCAGTCATGAACGCAACGACCCAATCCATCTTCGCAACCCTCCTGCTGCTGCTCAACGCCGCCATGGCCATTGTCCTCTGGCCCGAAAACAGCAGCCGCTCGCTGGCCCTGCTCATCACTGTGGCCGCATTCGCAGGCGTCTGGCTCAGTAGTCGCCTGCTCGCCAAGCGAAAGGGCTGCGACTGGTCCACCAGCAAAGCACGACGAGAAATCGTCGGCTCGATCATCATGGCCTTACTCATCCTCCTCGGTGCTTCAATCGCCATCGCACTGCGCGATGCCGGGACCATCGAAGGCGACCTCTCCAAGCGATTCGTCGGCGTCATCATCGGTGCCGTCCTCGTCGTCATGGGCAACGCCATGCCAAAAAAGCTCGCACCCCTCGATTGCAACACCCGCTGCGCCGCGGACCCCATCCGCGCCCAAAGACTCCAGCGTTTCATGGGCTGGACCTTCGTCCTGGCCGGGCTGATCTATATGG
Source organism: Phycisphaerales bacterium UBA3190 (assembly GCA_002364005.1). Taxonomy (GTDB): domain Bacteria; phylum Planctomycetota; class Phycisphaerae; order Phycisphaerales; family UBA1924; genus UBA1924. The sequence goes on along the minus strand of DEXG01000039.1, from coordinate 111,659 downwards.
GCATCTGGATCATCATCGATCTCGACAAGACCGGCACCGCCGTCCTCTTCGCCTTCCCCGCCGCCATCGCCATCATCATCCTCGCCCGCCTCGCCACCCTCCGCAACGCCCGCTCGAAAGAGCGCCTCGACCATCCCGTATAACACAACACACGCACACAAGGGATCAACGCCATGCCGACCATCTTCAGAATCATGTTCTGCCTGCTCATCACCGCCTCAACCGCCTTCGCAAACTCGCCCGAGCCCGTCGCCGACGATTGGCACGGTGCCCTCACCATCCCCACCGGCAAGCTGATGCTCATCGTCACCATCACAACCGATGACGACGGCAACCTCTCCGCCGTGCTCGAATCCCCCGACCAGGCACCCGGCCAGAAGATCCCGGTCTCCGAGATCACCATCGAAGACGACCACATGCACCTGGCCATCGCGATGATCAACGCGACCTACGAAGCCGACTGGGACGATGAAGCCCAGCACTGGTCCGGCACCTTCTCCCAAGGCGCGAATCTCCCGCTGACCCTCGAGCGTGGGCTCCCGCCAAACAAGCCCGTCGTCGAAGGACTCGACGGCACATGGCGTTCCACCATCACCCGCAACGGCGTCGATCTCCGCGTCATCCTGCATATCGAGACCACCGACACAGGCACCCACGCCAAGCTCGATTTGCCCGACATGATGGCCAACAACATCCCCGTCACCAATCTCACCAACACCGACGGCCAGGTCTCGTACGCCGTCCCTGCCGCGCAGGGCACATTCACCGGCTCATTCAACGACGACGGCACCATCACCGGCATCTGGACCTTCCCCGGGCGTGAAGACGCCACCATCACCCTGACCCGCGACCCAGACGATCAACCCGCCACCACGCGCAATCGCCCGCAGGTCCCCACCGAGCCCTACCCCTACAAGTCCGAAGATGTGACCTACAACAACCCCGCCGCCGAGGGCGTCACCCTCGCCGGCACACTCACCATCCCCGAAGGTGACGGCCCCTTCCCCGCAGCAATCCTGATCTCCGGCTCAGGACCGCAGGACCGCAACGAAACAGTCTTTGGGCACCAGCCTTTCCTCGTGCTGAGCGACTACCTCACATCCCACGGCATCGCCGTCCTGCGATACGACGACCGTGGCATCAACCAATCCACCGGCGACTACGCCCAGGCCACCTCCGCCGACTTCGCTACCGATGCCAACGCCGCCTTCGCCTACCTGACCACCCGCCCCGAGATCGACCACGACGCCATCGGCTTCGTCGGCCACAGCGAGGGCGGCCTGATCGGCCCCATCGCCATCAACGACAACCAGAATGTCGCGTTCATGGTCATGCTCGCCGGCCCGGGCACACCCGCGTTGAAGATCATCGAGTCACAGAATCGGCTTATCGCTCAATCTCAAGGCGCGGACGAAGAAGAGATTTCCAAGAGCGTGGAGCTCTCGATGATGATCTCTCGTGCGGCCGCCGCATCAACCTCTGCCGAGGATGCCGAGGCGAGGATCCGCGCCATCATGACCCCCGAGGTGCTTGCAGAGTTCGGCGTCGATGAATCCCGCATCGAGAGCGCCGTCGCCCAGAGCAGCACCCCCTGGACCCGCTACTTTCTCAAGTACGACCCCGCCGACTTCATGGGCGCGGTGCGTTGCCCCGTCTTGGCGATCAACGGCGAGCTCGACATGCAGGTCCCCGCCGAGGAAAACATCGCGGGGCTCCACAAGCTGCTCACCAACCACAACGACGCCACCATCATGGCCCTGCCCGGCCTCAACCACATGTTCCAGACCGCCAAGACCGGCGCACTGGGCGAGTACAACGACATCGAAGAAACCTTCGCCCCACACGCGATGCAACTCATCGCCGACTGGATCAACACCCGCTTCGGCACCGACCAGCAGGAATCCGAGCCAAACCATGACGATTGAACCCATCAACCTCGACGAGAAGCTCAGCCAGTTCGACAAGACCTGGACGCCCCACATCATCGCCCAACTCAACGGCCAGCAGGTCAAACTCGCCAAACTCGAAGGCGAACTCACCTGGCACGACCACGCCAACGAAGACGAACTCTTCCTGGTCCTCACCGGCCGCCTGCGCATGCAGATGCAGGACGAGTCGGGCACCATCACTGAACAACTCATCGAACCCGGCGAGATCATCGTCATCCCAAGGGGATTGCAACACAACCCCATCGCCGACCCGGGCACGAGCGTCATGCTCTTCGAACCCGAGGCAACAAAGCACACCGGTGAGAAGATGCTCGAGCGGACGGTGACCGATCAGCAGTGGATCTGATTACACTTCGGTCGTCGCCGCAACATCCATCACGATCGTTGCGTCATGCCCGCCGAGGTACTCATGGCGAAGCTGAACCAGCGGCGTGCGTTCGATCGCCCATTGCAGCATCACCACCGGATCAAACCGAACCGCCGGTGGGTTGGCCGGGGTGCGTTCCTTGTTATGACGCAAGGACAGGAAGTTGAAGATCAGCGTGCCCCGACCCGATCGGGCCAGCGCATCCCAGAAGCGAGCGAGCACCACCTGCGCCCGATCCTGCACCAGCGTGTTCAGCGAGCCGGAGAATACGAACACCTCGGCACCCGCATCGTTCACCAGCAGGTCCGGCAGCGATTCGTCGGCCACGAAGTCCCCCACCTCGATCAGCGTCCGACCGATCCCCTCAAGCTCAATCCGCTCGCGCGCGTGCTCGGCCATCGCGTGCACGCCCTCGATCCCGATGTAGGACTTGGGGAACGATTCCGGCCGGTGTTCCTGCATGTACACCGGAAAATCCCCAACCCCGCAACCAAGATCCGCAACAACACGATCGCTGAATCGCCCGAGATCGCACAACACCCCAAAGCGGGTGCTCTGCGCCTCTTTGCTCATCCACAGCTGCGACTCAAACCCCGCCCCACCCCGACGCGTGGCGTCTTCGTAGGGCTGCAGGTACGAGCGATCGGGTTTCTTCTTCACGATGAACCTCAGCAAGACGGAGTCCTCTGCATCCTCCCCCGCACCTGCGGGGGAGGTGGGCCGCAGAAGGCGGGTCGGAGGGGGCTTTCCGCCGTTCATACGCTCCGGTTTATCCCAAGACCCCCTCCGCCGCAAGCGCGGGGGAGGCGAGTTAATCCAGGCGCACCATCTGGGCAAACTCATCGAAACGCTTGTTCACATCGGCGCGGGTGATGCTCCGCATGCGATCGAGGGAGAACGATTCGACATTGAAGCTCGCCACGATCGTGCCGTGGGCCAATGCCTCACGCACGGATTCGTAGGACCCCAGATCGTGCCCGCCGCGTGCGGTCAAACGCCCCATCAGGCCGCCGGCGAAGGAGTCGCCCGCACCGGTCGGGTCAACCACATCCTCAGTCGGGTAGGCCGGCAACGCGCAGATCCCGTCGCGATGCACCAGGATGCAGCCGTGCTCGCCCTTCTTGATCACCACGAAACGCGGCCCAAGCTCCAGCAGGTGCTTGCCCGCGCTCACCGGGTTGCGATGCCCCGTAAACTGCTCGGCCTCATCGAAGTTGAGCACCAGCCCATCGACCATGCCCAGCAGCTGGGTCAGCTCGGGCTTGGCGATATCGATCCACAGGTTCATCGTGTCGGCCACGCTCAGCGCCGGTTCCTTGACCTGCTCAAGCATCCCGATCTGCACCATCGGGTGCGAGTTGGCCAGGAAGACCACCTGCGAATCCTTAAACGATTCGGGCACCACGGGCGGGGCCTCTTCGAGCACGCCCAGATCGGTGAACAGCGTGTCGCGCTGGTCCATATCGTCGTGGTACTTGCCACCCCAGCGGAAGGTCTTGGAGCCCTTGCGAACCTCCAAACCCTCCAGATCAAGGTCATTGAACGACTCAAGCGTCTTCATAAACGGGGCCGGGAAGTCGTCTCCCACCGCCGCCACCATGCGTGAGGGGCAGTAGAAGGAAGCCGCGGCCGCGAAATAGACGGCAGAGCCGCCGAGAAGTTCCTCATGACGACCGCCACTGGGTGTTTCCACCGTGTCGATCCCGATCGTGCCAGTGACAATTAAGCTCATCATGGACTATAGCGCACCAGCCGGCCGCTGCCCCCCTCACGCAGCCCGCTTGCCCGCCTGTTCCAACCCACCGTCCAACAATCGAGTCGCATCGATCGCATCCACCGGGCGGCTGAAGTAGTACCCCTGGGCATACCCGCACTCCATCGCCTGCAGCTGCACAAGCTGCTCGGCATCCTCCACACCCTCGGCCACAACTTTGAGGTTCAGGTTGTAGGCAAGGGTAATGATCGCCTGCACAACCGCGCTGAACTCACGCTTCTCGGTGATGGTCAGCAGGAAGGCCCGGTCGATCTTGAGCGTCTGAATCGGGAACTGGCGGAGACAGCTCAGCGAGGAGTGCCCCGTCCCGAAGTCGTCCATCGCCATCCCGATCCCAAGCTCCTTTATCCGGCCCATGATCTCGACCGCGTCGATTCGTTCATCCATCATGGATGTTTCCGTCAGCTCCAGGACCAGGTCAGACGGGTGAACACCCGTCTCCTCCATCACCCGCTCAAGCATCGGGATCAGGTCCGGCTTCATCAGCTGGCGACGCGAGAGATTCACATTCACCTTGAACGGCCGCGAGGGACCGAGACTGCGACGCCAGATGACCGCCTGCTCGCACGCGCGTTGCAACACCCACTCACCAAGCGGGATGATCATCCCCGCATCCTCTGCGATCGGGATGAACCGGTCCGGCGGGACCATGCCGCTGACCGGATGATCCCACCGCACCAATGCCTCGAACCCGACGATCTGCCCGCCATTCAGCTCCACGATGGGCTGGTATTGCAGGCGGAACTCCCTGTCCATGGACTCGAAGTCGTGGGTCGCCGCCCGGAGTTCCCGCTCAGTATCGAGCCGACGCATGGCCGCCTGGTGCATCTCCTCGTCAAAGATCTGCACACAGTTCTTGCCGGTGGTCTTGGCCTGATACATGGCCGCGTCCGCATCGCGCAGCATGGCCTCAGCAGATTCATACTTGGGCTCGCTCATCACCAGACCAAGACTCAGGGTCGAGATCACCTCGTGCCCCTTGAGGTTGTAGGGCTCACGGAAAGAGTCAATCAGACGCTCAGCAGTCTCGAACGCATCCTCAGGCCGCTGGACATTATCCAGGATCAATGCGAACTCGTCGCCACCCATACGGGCAACCGTATCAACATCGCGCAGCATGGACCGGAAGCGCTCCCCGGCACGGATCAGCATCGCGTCACCAATCGCATGGCCAAGGGAATCATTCACATTCTTAAACCCGTCGAAGTCGCCAAAGAGCACCGCAAAGCGCCGGTTCTCATCACGCTTGGCACAGGCCAACGCGTAGCTCACACGCTCGGTAAACACCGCTCGGTTGGGAAGCCCGGTCAGGCGATCATGGTGCGCCAGCACACGCAAACGCTCCTGCGCCGCCTTGAGATCCGAGATATCCGCCAGCGAACCGACCAGTCTCGTCACATTCCCAGACTCATCCTGGTGGGCAGTCGCGCGGCAAAGCATCCACCGCGAAACACCGTCGGCATGGGTAATCTCCAGCTCAATATCCAACAGCTCCTTCTCGCCCCCACTCAGCTCGGTGATGGCCTGATGGAACTTCGCAAGGTGCCCCGACGCGATCCGACCGAACCACTCATCGGGCGTGGTCCCGATATCGTCCTCCCCACAGCCGACCAACTGCTTCCACTGCGGCGCGTAGTACACGCTGTTGGTCTGCAGGTTCCAATCCCAGATGCCGTCCTGTGAACCATGCACCGCCATCCGGAAACGCTCTTCACTCTGGGAGAGCGACTCGGCCTGCGCCCGCAGTTCCGCCGTCCGCTCCTGCACCTGACGCTCGGTTTCCTGATACGCATCCTCGAGCTGCGCCTGCGACTCGGCGATGGCCCTCATCTCGCGCTGGGACTGCACACAGCTGGCGGCAAGGAAGATATCCTCGAACACGACCCAACCGGCGTGCTCAAGCGCACGCCACGGGCTGGCCGCCAGCACGCCGAACACCGACTCGGGCCAGAAGAAACCACGCAGCATGTGATCGGTCGCGATCACCGCCGTCGCGGGCACCAGCACCCGCCAGTCGCGATAAAACGCCAGGAACGCCAGCGACCCAAAGATATGAAAGTGCGTTTCAAGACGCCCGCCCATCAGATGGATCAGCAAGGCCGAGAACAGCATCTGGGCAACCGCGATCGTGTACCGCGTCACCGCCTCGCCACGCCGGAACACAATCAAAACCAAAGGCATCAGACAGAGCAACGCCCCGAGCAACAACCCCGCCGTGACATGGATGTGCACCGAGCTCTCGCTCCCCGCCCATGTTTGCGGGGTGAGCGTCAACGCCGCAACGACGGCCCCAAAGAACTGCACCACAAACAAAACACCAAACAGCACATCGGTCCGTCGATGCACGCGTGATTCCGCCTCGTTGAACAGCTCCTGGGCATGTTTACTCGTCAATGCTTGCATCGCCGTCCCTTTCACCACACACTTCCATCGAGAGCACGCACGCCCCTGCAATCTCACACCCATACACCGGCGCACTTGTCATCTCCGCCCCCTGCCCACGCAGAACCGAGCGGATCGCACCCAGCCCTACGCTCTCACCCTCATGCCCGCGCGAAGGGGTGATCCCACCCCAGAAACGCAGCTGCCCATCACGGTCAAACAAGGCCACACACCCGGAGACCACGGCCCCCGCGTCGAGCGTCATCGTCCCACCAGGGTCAGCAATGGCCTTGGCATCAACCAGCTTGTTCGCTCTGGCCCACAAATCCGTCTGCCGCCAGGACGCATCCGCATCCGCCGGCTCATAGAACACCACCCGCGTCGCAAAGGAACTGGGAACCTCACGCTGCAGCCGCTCAATCGCGGTCATCGTCGCCCGCGTGCAAGGGCACTTTGGATGCGCAAAGACAAGCAGCATGGCCCGGTCATCCGGACGCTCAAGCTCAGTCGCCGCCGTCCACCCCACAGGCAGCATCCCCTGTGCGCCCGGAACATTGGCATACGACCACAACAGCACAAAGACCGACACGCACGCAACCGCCCATGCCGTAACCGAGAGAAGCACCCAGCGTTGACGAATCATTTCAAGCACACCGAAACCCCGCTCAAAGGCATGGGAAACCATTTCCCGAAGAACAAGAAATCGGCTGAATCACACCTTTAATGTACCCGCAATCACCAGGCCCCAGGATCATGTGGAAATCCCCCGTGCTTTGGGTATTCCCCCCCGCCTGATAACCCGGATCGGCGGCCAAAGCCCTACTGAAACAGGGGGGGCAGAGGGTGCAGGAATGCTTGCCCAATGGCCCCCTTCGCCGCTGGATCGAGGGGGCACAAGAGAATGGCCGGAACGACATCAGACGAACTCATGCAACTCGTTGAATCCTGCGATGCAGAATCCGTATCCTCAGATGGCAACCCAAATACCAGCACTGAGGGCCATCATGACACGGACCACATTCAAGATACCCGTTTGCATCGCGATCCTCTTTGCCTTCACAGGCCTACCACGCACAAGCGCCGCAGCCGAGCCAAGCACCGACTTTGACGCCATATCAACGACACTGCAACAAGCCGAGCAACAACTCGTCGCAACGCTCTACGACGCGTACCAGGCGAGCATCGAAACCCTCGGCTTCAACGACCCAACAACCAACGCGCTGCGCCACAGACTCTTTCTTGAATCCGATCCGGCATCGCTCCTCAAAGAAGTCCAACTGGTCGATGAGATCCCCGAGTACCACGCACGATCGGGCGGGGACATCGAGAAGACGGCTGCGTTGATTCTGAGCATCTGGGAACGCTTCGACGAGCATGCCGCCGCCAATCCGCACCCGACCGAAGCCGTCTATCGCAACATGGTCCCGCCCGGCGGCAAATACCCCTCCGGCATCTCCCCGGCAGCTATTCGGGAACCTGAAATCCGTGCGGCGTACGAAGAGATGCTGCGAAAGAGCAGAGCCAACGCGTTCAGGATGAATCGGGCATCCCGTGCTGAACGAACCCAGAAGCGGTTCGTAACCAGCGTGAGACTGATCGTCTTGGTGTTGAATCAGCATCTGAATCCGCAGGAGCGTGCGTATCTTCTGACCGCGATCGAGGACTCCTCCAGGAACGGCTCCGAGGACCTGGCCAAAGAGCTTCGCGACCTGTGGCCATGAGGCTTTGGAGGTCGGCAGTGGTCACGCGTGGCTACGCCTACCCAGAGCTTGCTTCAGCTGCGCGTTAGCAGGGCACCCGGCAAGTGGAAAAGAGAAAGCTGATCAAGTTGCAAGTGAGTAGGACATCCGACCTGATCACGAGAACCCTTGATCTTTGAAGCATCCGATGACGACTAAAAACCTATGCCTTTTTCACTAATAATATTTTGATTTTCTTCCCCAATTAACCAAGCCGACAACTCTCGCTCTACCGGCGGCAATGCATTGTATTTATCTACATTTTTAGCTGCCAAAACAATTAAAATACGTGAATACACACCCGATATCAATTTAGACAAACTTGCAAACTTTTTAGCACTCATCTCATCAAGCATAGACGACATTGATGGACTTGAGTGTATTTTAGCATGAACATCTTTGCTCAATTCTGAATACTTAACCGAGAGAAACTCGCTTGCGGGCTTGGCCAAACCTGATATTTCAGTAGCAAACAGCTCTTTCGCATAGTTGGCGTAAAATGATGGTTCTCTGCAAGCATTATATGCAATTGGCTGCTTAGAATCCGATTCTATTTGCACTCGGCCGACATCTTCTAAGGATCGCCACTCTACTGGATGATCCGCAAAATAAATACAATCGAATGTCGCCTCAATTACCCTTCGCAATTCTATACAGGCAAGTACTGGCTGGTGCAATGCCACCAAGAAATTGCACGATCGAACTGATTCCCGAACAACCAAGAGCGAAGGCTTAGTATCATCGACCATAAAGCTAAGCACACTATCAAGCGCAAGCGTACTTTTATATATGTGCGTAAAGCTTGTGCTTGATGCTGTTGCCTTCAAAATCGCCGCAAGGCCATCGCCCACTTCATTAACATAATCATCACGCTGCTTTTTCAGTTGCTTTGAATGAATTAAACCCGCCATTACTCAATCGCCTCTTTGCAGTATCAAATCCAGCCAACCTGACATTTGCTTGTCGGAGGAACTTGTAATAATCTCCCGTATTTGATCCACGTATTTATCTTGTGACAAGATCTGCTTCGCCACGAGCCTGATAGATCTTGGAAGCCCATCTTTCGGGCCTACATCAACATTCAAGTCTTGCTGGTGGATAAATTCACGGAGCGCATTCTTATTGGGAATCCTGCGCTTGTCTGACAAATAACTCACCAAGAGTCGGCATAGTTCATCGTGATCATCTTGCAATAATACCTTTGTAGTCCTATGCTTTTCTTGCGCAGCACTATTTTTAGATTTTGATTTTTTTTTGCGAACTTTATCTTGCTGTCGCTTCTTCGCGACAGGAGTTTCAGCATTTAACATTTCCGGACTTATCTGCTTCTTGTAATCCTCAATGGATGACGGGTAGCTCGAGTGACTAGATTCAAGATATAGCAATTGGAGAATCTCTCGGATACGTGGTGAGACATTGGCGTAAAGACATGCATTCTCAATATCAATTGCTTTATAGTCTGACAAAATTTTGTAGATTGTCGACAATAGCTGGTACGTCTTCTGATTCAAGGCTACTCCTCCTCGCTGTCCTGAAGCAACTCAGATATCCTATTTTTTAGTTCGTCGACAATAGCATTTACATTATCCTTCAGGTCGTCTCTTGCCCATTTTGTTTCGAAGACCGGTGTCTGGTCTTGCACCGCACGAATAAAAGTATTGGAGAAACCTAGTTCCGAATCAAAAACATAAAAACTGCTGCGACCCGCCTCTTTTCTTACATTTTTCATGCACTCTGTTTCGACGCTAGAGTCCCCTCTTACTTGCGTAAATACAATTCCGAGCTCTCTGACGTTGTTTGGGTTCGACGCATTATCCCGAAACCGATTCACCGTATCTATTAGATTTGCAAAACCTAGCACGGAAAACCGATCTGGTCGCATCGGAGCCAAGATAAAATTACTAGCATTCAGCGCCATTGTGGTGAGCACCGAATCGGTAGGAGCACAGTCAATAATAATATAGTCGTAATTGTCTTGAACTGGCTCAATCAGCTTTTCTAGTTTATAATCCATTTGAGCTGGATTCTTAACGACGTGCGCCAAGGCGAGTTGCGAAGGCAGAAAGTCAAACACGCTACCTTGATCGCCTTCATCAATTTTGACGATAGATGATTTTATCGATTTCTTGCTTTTTTTCTTTTTAATAGCCAAATCCGGCTGATCAATCAATAGCGTGGCAATTGTGCCTTGGGTTGCCACATGATTTGCATAAGACTCGTAGTCCATCAAGTACTGCGACGCATTGAACTGCGGATCTAAATCGATAAGCAACACCCGGTGCTTTCCTGCTTTAAATAAATGCCAAGCAAGATTTACAGCAAGGGTAGTTTTTCCTACCCCGCCTTTCATGTTTAGCATTGCAATTCGGATTGCACTCATTGTTTTCCTTCCACTATATTAGTCGCATTTCCCGTGGCCTCGAAACCTCTGCCTGAAATGGCGTTTATATAAATGCGCAATCTCGTCAATCACTAGCTTGGTGTCGATTGCGCCACTCTTTTGTTGATGAAGCGGATAGCTTCGGTCCAACCCATAAAACACTGCGTCATCTCGCTGGAGAGTATAAGCGATCTGTGATGGACTTGTACGAGATTGCGATAGATTTGATTGGTGGCGATCGATAGCTGACATCATCTCACTCTCCCACCTCCACCACCGGCATCCACTCCAACCAATCCTCATCCGCCCCGTCCTCGAGCTCAAAGCTCGCGCCGGACTCGACCCGATCGCCTCGCTTGCTCTCGCGTTCGGGGGTGGCGAATGAGATCGACGCCTGCAAGAGCGCATCGAGCGAGTCCGCCTCGACGCTCAACCCCGTGAACAACCCAAAGTCGAACCCGACCCCAGCCGTCCGCCAGAACTTGGTCTGGGTGTGCACCAGCGGCGCATAACGCGGCTCAATATCAATCGTCACCAGCACCCCCGTCGCGTCATCGCTCAGCACCGCATCACGCACCACGCCCACCGGGATCTCACGGTACAGCACCGGGCTGCCCGGGGCGAGGTTGCCCAGGCGGTCGCTGCGGAGGGTGAGACGCAGGGCGTCAGTGTCCGCGGCCGCCGTCCGAGGCGGCGCATCCAACGCGACGAACGACCCCACGCGGTTCCCAGCCGGGTCGCCCGGCTGCAACGCGATGTACTGCGGCCCCACCAGCGTCTCGAGCCCCGCGATCCGCTGCAGGCTCACTTCCGGACGCACCACCCAGAACCGCGTACCCTCAACCGCAAGGCCAGCCGCGTCCGGGCGCAACTCCGCCGAGACCGACACCGATTGCAGGTCACCCGATAGCGCCATCTCGCGCACTACCCCCACCGCCACGCCGCGGTGGATGATCTCGCTCCCCGGCTCGATACCCCCCGCATCATCAAACACAATCGCGATCATCGGCCCACGCTCACGCATGGTCTGCGACCACATCAGGTACCCAACCACCCCCAGGGCGATGATCGGCACCAGCCAGAAGGTGGATACCCGTCGCCGACGGATCGTCGCCGTCGGGACCGATCCCGCTGGCTCGGGCCCATTGGATGGCTTGGCAGCTTCAGGGGTCGGCGACGGCTCAGTCATTGGCTTCCTCCCAGATGGCGTGCGGATCGAAGGCCGCGGATGCGAGCAGACTCAGGATCACCACCACACCAAAGATCACCACCCCCGGCCCGGGCGTGACCTCGACCAGATCGCCCAGCTTCACAACCGCCACAAGGATGGCCACCAGCAGGACATCCACCATCCCCCACCGCCCGATGATCTCGATCAGCCGGTACGCCCGCGCCCGGTCCTGGCGGGCGATCAAACGCTGACCCGTACAGAGGGCGAAGATCAGCGCCAGCTTGGCCACGGGCGCGATGACGCTGAAGAGCAGCACCGCCAGCCCGACGAATAGGTGCCCCTCGGCCAGCAGCCCGATCGTCCCCGACCAGATCGAGGCATGGGATGCGTGACCAAGCCGCTCGATCTCCATGACCGGCAGCCACAGAGCCAGCGGGTAGAGAATGAGGGCGGCCAACGCGAGGGCGGCAGCCCGGTTCACCGAGCGTGGATGGACGCCGTGCTTGATGACCGAATGACACCGCGTGCAGCAGGCAACCGAACGGGACCCAACCGCGGGGATCCGATGGACCAACCCACAGCAGTGGCAGGCACCGAGATCCGAGCGTGTTGAGAGCTGACCCATGGTGCCCATCATACGCGAAATGAGCGAGCCAATTTCACCCGCCGCCCACCGGTTGCAAGACAATCTCGATTGAATCAGACAAATTCATGTTGAATTGCAAGGTGTGTTCTTCTCATATGCCGAATCCTCATTTGGTGAACAGTAACGCGCTTTACAAGCCATTATTTCTACATGTCGCTACGTCTAATCGGGCCTGATCGACGCTTTCTTCAGCTTGAAGTTTCGACAGACGCGAAACCGTCTCGTACGCTCCTGCGAAGAAAGACATGTCTCCAGCGGTGTTCACTGAGACACCAATGGGACGAGCCGAGGGGAATCTCGCTCAACCAGAAATGACCGCCCAGGACGGGCAACAGAGGAAAAAGCCACCGTGCTTGAGCTGCTATCGCTGTGCCCAGAGAGAACCAGAACAAAAAGCGACACGAAGGACCTGAAATGAAACACGCAACCAAGAAGACCAGGATTCGACACTGACTCTTTCAACATCGTCGGCCATACGAGCGCGGCTGGCGATGATCTACAAGTAGGTACCCGGGGGCGTGCGATGCTCGACACCCCCCAGCGTCGGCGTCGTGGTCACGCCCCCTGGGTCACCTATTTCACAGACGCACCCGCAACGCCGGGTGGGTAGGCGGGACTCGCTGAGCGTACTACGCCGGTGACGACCAAACAACGAACGAAGCTGCCGGGAAGGATCGTCATCGTCCCCAACCGACCCGGTAGCCTGCCCCGATCGGGTGGACACACCCGATCGGAGTTTCGAGAGGATGAGGCCCAATGAACGCTCCGGCGATCGAACGGGTCAACTCCAGGCCGGGCATGAGAAGGCGAGAGCTCATGTCCGGTTTTCTCTTGCACCGAACCGTTGATCGGTATGCAAACAAAGACCGATCGGACCCGTATGGGCCCGATCGGTTTCTTTGTCTATTCAGATGGGCTTCGCCTCTCGATTGGGGCCTGGCTTATGGCCCGTGCTGATGCCCGATGTTCTTCGGGGTCGGGGTCCGTGTTCCGAGCCCCATGATGGCGAGGTCATCGTTGTCGATATCGAAATCCCCGTCCATGTCGTAGATCTCAACCCCCGGCTCGATGGGGTTGCCCGGGCCGGTCCGTGCCACGATGGCCTCTCGCAGTTCCCAGACATCGATACGCCCGTTGTTGTCCTTGTCCCCAAGACGAGCGGTCGGGTAGAGCGTCCACTCGTGGTTGGCCGGGATATTGCTCAGGTGGCGGATCTCGGTGTTCCCCGGGTAGATGACACGAGCCGAATCGATCACGGCTGCATCACCAAGCCCGAAGTGCAGGGTGTACTCGCTGGTCGTCTTGTAGTTGGTGCCCGAGCGGACTTGGCGGACCTGGGACTTCTCCCCGTGCACGATGTCCACACATGTTCCCACGGCGAACTGGTTCAGATCCCCGTTGTTGCCCACCACATTGAACCGGGCGTAGTTATTGGACTTCAGGTCCGGCGAGTTGTTGATGTACAGGTGGACACGCCCGTTGGTATTGCCCACGAGGAGATCGATATCGCCGTCCCCATCGACATCGCCCTCAGCGACACAGAAGACATCCGCAGCCGCGTCCACATTGGCCGACGGGCCCTCATCGACCAGCGGCCAAGTCTGCGAGCCGCGGTACAGACGGTTGGGGCCCTGCATGTTGCAGAGGTAGATGTCCAGCTCGGTATCGTTGTCGAAATCGGCAAAGAGCGTGCCCCAGCCAACATGGTAACTCCCCACGCCCGCGGGCACGGTCTGGTCGACATACGCCCCGACCCCATCGTGCACGAGCAGCTTGTTGCCATGCATGATGTTGGTCAGGTACAGGTCGTAGAAGCCGTCGAAGTTGACATCACCCACGGCAATACCCATGCAGTCGATATGGGCCTGTGCATTCGCCTGGGTGGTGATTTCTGTGAATGTGCCGCCGTTGTTCTGGTAGAGGCGGTTCTTCCAGAACCCGCCCGAGCCCTTGTCGGTGCCCAGGTACAGGTCTTCGTCGCCATCGCGATCAAAGTCGTAGAACGCGCTGACGAGGGTTGGATCGCCCTCGGCGTCCACATCCATCGCGATCGCCTGGTCGGTGAAAGTCCCGTCGCCGTTGTTCATGTAAAGATGATTGGACCCGGTATACCCGTTATCCCCGGTGCGGACCCCGACATAGAGGTCGAGGTGACCATCCTGATTCACATCGCCCCAGCAGGCGCCGTACATCGGGCCGTTGTCCACGATGCCCGCACTGACCGCCACATCGGTGAAGGTGAGGTTGCCATCGTTGCGGTACAGGCGGCTGTTGGTATAACGCCCGCTGATGAAGATATCGAGATCACCATCATTGTCGTAGTCAGCCGCGGCCATGCCCGAAGCCACCGAGATATTGGTGAAACCAGAGCCGACGCTTCGATTGGTGAAGTACCCCGCACCATCGTTTTCGAAGAGGCCGAGGTTCCCCCCGCTGCCATGGGCGATGACGGCATCGAGATCGCCATCCCCGTCAAGGTCGGCCAGAACCATCCCGGCGCCGTATTGCAGGTAGTTAAAACCCATGTTGAAGTTCAAACCCCGCGCCAGTGCTTCATCGCTGAAGTTCAGCGGCTCACTCAACGCAGGCAAGGAGCCGGCCGAAATGGCCAGCATGGTGATCAGTACAGAACGCATGTGCGCAGCTCTCCTATCTCTCAACCGATCTCGAATCCGATCTGAGGTACCCCACGAAGCCGGCGATGCAGTACACCTGCCCGGCATTCGCACATAAAGCTCCCTAACGACTCAGGAAGCCCCTCTTCGGCGTATCCAAGTTACCCGATTGAGCGACGCAATGGAAGCCCCTCCTGTCAAAGATCAGTACAAATCGGCTGGACCAAGCATCCAAAGCACACTCGACCAGACCTTAGAAACTCCAACACTCGTTTACCAACCACCAAGAGCTGGCCCGAACCCGCTTTCAACGGGGCGTCGGCTCGAGCACGCCGATGCCCATCAGCTGGATGTCGGCCGTATCGATGTCGAAATCCCCGTCCATGTCGAAGATCTCGTTGCCAGGAGTCAGCACTCCCCCAGGGCCCGTGCGAGCGTTCATGGCTTGACGGATCTCATCGACGCTGATCATCCCGTCGTTATTAACATCGCCCATCCGCTCGGGCGTATAAATCGTCCAACGGTGGTTGGCCGGCATGTTCGTCAGGACCCGCATCCCGCCGCCGGGCACATAAACACGCACCTCGGAAATCTTCTCGTGCGCCCCCAGCCCGTAGTGCAAGGTGAACTCATCTTGGGACTTGTAGTTGGTGCCACTGCGAACCTCGCGTGTCTGGGTCTTGCCCCCCGCATCGACCTCGACACAGGTCCCGATGCCATAGCGGTTGAGCGTGGCGCCTTCGACATCGAGGCGAACCCAGTTGTTGCTCTTGGCATCCGACGAGTTGTTGATGAACAGGTTCACCCGGCGATTGGTATTGCCCACGAGCATGTCCAGGTCGCCGTCGTTGTCGACATCCCCGACCGAGACGCAGTATGTATCCCAGAAGACATCCACACCCGCCTCGGGTGCCTCGTCAACGAGGGGCCAGTCGGCGACCGCCTTGCCCCGATAGAGCCGGTTGGGCTCTTGGATGTTGCAGACATAGTTATCCAGGTGCGTGTCGTTGTCGAAATCGGCGAACACCGTGCCCCAGCCAACGCGGTGGCTGGCCATGCCCGAGGGGATGGTCTGGTCGCTGTAGGTGCCGTCCCCGTTATGCATATACAAAATATTGCCCTGCATGATGTTGGTGAGGTACAGGTCAAAGAGCCCGTCGAAGTTCAGGTCCCCCACCGCGATGCCCATACAGAAGATATAGGCCTCGACGCCGGCATCGTAAGTCGCGTTATAGAAGGTACCGTCGCCGTTGTTCCGGTAGAGCTTGTTGTGGAGCAGTCGCCCATCCGGGTCGTCGCTGCCCTTGTCGGTCCCGATGTAGATGTCATCGTCCCCGTCGCGGTCAAAGTCAAAGAAGGCCGGGATGCACGACGGGTCGCCCATCGCCTCAACCCCCAGCTCGACGGCCACATCGGTGAAGGTCCCGTCGCCGTTGTTCTTATAGAAGTGGTTCTCGATCTCGACATTGTCAGTGAAAGTCCGCACCGCCGCGTACAGATCAAGCCAGCCGTCCTGGTCGTAGTCGCCCCACGCGGCCGCCATGGACGGGGCGCTGAGATCGACGCCGGCCTCGGCGGCCACATCGGTGAAGGTCCAGTCCCCGTTGTTCCGGTACAGTTTGCTGGGCTCGAACCAGCCCGGGACATGGATATCCAGGTCCCCATCGTTGTCATAGTCCGCCGCCGACAGCCCCGAGGCGTTGATCATGGGCGTGATCCCGGTCATGGCCGTCACATCGGTAAAGTGCCCGGTGCCGTCGTTCTCGTAGATACCCCAAGAGCCCCCGAGCCCGCCTGCGATGACGATATCGAGGTCTTTGTCGTTATCGAGATCGACGAGCATGTTGCCTGCGCCGACCTGATGATAGTTGAAACCCAGCCGGAACGGCACACCGCGTGCAATCCCCTCGCTGGTGAAGTTCATGGGCCCTGCATGCACTGAGCCAGCACCAACCCCAAGCGACACAAACAGCATCCCCGCACGCATCAGCGCAGACGAACCGCCCTGAAAACGAGTCAATGACGACCGTGATCCACGACAAAATCGGCTACGCATCAGCTTCCCCTAGCATCACGCGGGCTCCCCCCCGCGTTACTCCCCAGTACGCACAAGGATCTCAAACATCCGATCACAACTTGTTCAGCAATACGCTATCAGAAACCGGTAATGAACTGAATACCAATGACGAAAATATGATCATCATTCCAATCCCGTTCCTGCCAGATCAGAACCGATCGGGCTGGTTGGGAAACGCAGACCCCAAACGCCAGCACACACGCCCAACCGGCTTCGCCTGGCCCGGCGATGCCCGATTGAGCGTCATTGGTGCCGTTTCTGCTCGGAATTCACGCTTTTCGTGTACAATCGCTCTGCCAAGAGCCCTTGGCTGAAACCTGAGCGGGCGTTATCCCAATCAGGTCAGAGCCGACAAGCGTCGTATGGGCATCGCTGCCGATACACGCCCGGCCTGGAGAAACACCATGGAAGACACCCTCAATCAGATCATCATGAAAGAAGAACTGTTCATCGTGCTCGTCATCGCGGGCTCGATCACACTCGTCTCGGTGATCAAAGCACTGACCGGCATGATTGCTCGGCTCTCGCACGAACGCACACGGCGAGAGGTTGCGGCTTACATCGCAGAGGGATCGATGTCTCCCGAACAGGGCGAGCGGCTGCTCGCAGCAGGAAAACGAAACAACGGCGTCAATATGTGCGGCTGACACACACACAGGGACTCACAATGCAAGAAATTATGCTCAACATCACCAGCGATCGGGGCATGTTCACGATCGCCATGATCTTCGGGATCGGCGGACTCATCGCCCTCTTCGGGATTTTCTTCGGCTCAATCACCAAGGCGACCCATGTCAAGGAGCGCGAGAAGTCACGCCGCGAGATCGCCGCGTACATCGCAGAGGGCTCGATCAGCGCCGAAGACGGCGAACGCCTGCTCAACGCCGGGAATCCCAAAAACTCGACCGATGTTGCGATGGCACGCGACGCCAAGTACTGCTCGGCAACCTGAGCCACGCACACGCACACACAGAAAGAACGCACGCATGAACGAGGTGATCCACAACCTGACCAGCGACGAGGACCTGTTTATCCCGATGATCATCTTCGGGACCGGCACCATCATCGCCGTCGTCGCGATCGTGTTCAGTGCGGTGCGGAAGATGGTGATCAGCTCGAATGTCGAAAAATCGCGCCGGGAGATCGCCGCATACATCGCCGAGGGTTCGATGACGCCGGATGATGGCGAGCGGCTGCTCAATGCCGGGCCTGGCAGACGGAACAGCTAATCCTGGCCCTTGGATGACATCACCAGCACACGCAGGGTTTCTGCGATCGACCACGCCTGCGCAGGACAGCCCTGCGGGGCGTGTTTTCCATGGTCATCGGGCTCGGCGTCGTAAATCTCAAACAACGAGCCGATCGAATCGACCTGCATCTGGCTGGCCAGCCCCACCAACAACCCCTTCGCACGAGACCTTGAGGCCTCGTCGAAGCCCGCGTGACGCATGATGCCCTCGCAATAGGCACCCAGCAGCCAGGGCCAGACCGTACCGTTGTGGTACGCCCGGTCGCGATCGGTCATATCACCCCGGTAGTGCGGCACATAGCTTGGATGATCGGAGCTGAGCGTCCGCAGCCCAACCGGCGTCCGCAGTGTGCGATCAATCGCCCCCAACGACCCCTGAAGCACATGCCCGGGAAGGTTGAGGTGCGGCAGCGAGCAGGCGAAGACCTGGTTGGGCCGACACTCGTCGCTGCGCTGCCAGCTGAAGCTGCGCACCCCGCTGACCGGGGTGATGCAGTCGATGAGCCCGCCGTGCGGCCCGTCGCCCATCAGCGTCAGCATCGATCGCTGCGCGTGGTCGGCCATGTGGTGCAGCTGCTCGGTACGGGACTCGCTGATCGAGCCCATCCGCGCGCGGGCACGCAGGGCGTTGACCCAGAGGGCGTTGATCTCGATGGGCTTGCCGTGGCGCGGGGTGAAGGCGACCCCGTCACGCAGCGCGTCCATCCATGTCAGCTGGGTCTTGGCATCACCGGCCCGGATGAGGGCATCATGCCCGTCGAGCCCGATCTTATTGATCGTGCCCCGGGTATACGAATCGATGATGTCATCGCACGCGTCGATCAGCTCCGGATCGAGGGCCTTGCCCGTCGCGTGCGCCCAGCGATCGCAGGCGTGCACGAACCAGAGCGGGGCATCGACAGTGTTGTAATGGGCCGGGCCATCGAAATCGTCGAAGCGGTTGGGGATCAGCCCATCGCGGCAGGCGCTGGCAAAGGTGCGCAGGCAGAGGCGGGCTTCCTCGAACCGCCCGGTCGTAAGCAGAAGCCCGGGCAGACTGATCATGGTGTCACGCCCCCAGTCGCTGAACCAGGGGTACCCCGCGATGATCGAACGCGATTCGATGCCCTCGACCGCCCGATCGACAACGAAGTCATCCCCCGCGGCAGCGAGCTGGGCGATGTGCTCGCGGACCGATGCGTCCGCCGGGTTGCCCGCGCCCGACAAAGCGTGATCGATGGACGACCGGACCCGCGATCGACGCGTGCTCAGGTCGCCTTCCCAGTCGAATGTCGCCCGATCCCCCAAGCTGACCTCGAGACTCACGATCGTGGTGGTCAGCGGCTCGATGACACAGGAGAAAGTCCCGGGGCAGAAGAGATCCTCTCGATCGGACTGCCCGCGTTGAGTCTCGTGGTCGTAGCGCAGATCATGCCAGACATCCGGGGCGGGCGTGGCGCTGAGATGAATCCCCCGAATCGCAAGCGAACGATCAACCCCCTCACGCGTGGCCCGCAGCCCCTCCACCGCCGGCTCCTGGAACGACTCAACCCGGATCGAATCCGCACTGAGCGTTCCCGGGTGATTGAGTTCGTGGAAGTCCCGCATCGCCAGCAGCGGACGCAGGGTCAGGGTCACCGGGTGTCCAGGCTCGGGCGAGTGCACGCCCGACTCAATCTCGTACTCGATGCGGCACGCGTCGGCACGCTGGCCCAGCGTCAGGGTCTTACGCACCCGGATGATCCCCACCTGGGTCGGGATGGCGTAATCCCAAACACACCTCCCCGATTCATGGGTGAAGGCGTGCAGGTACACGCTGGGCTTTAGCGGGGTATCGGAAGTCGCGAAGCAGAACGGGGTCAGGCGAACACCAAGGTCGCACGAGCACTGCCCGCCGACGGGGACATGCAGGTGCTCGTCGATCGCGGTGAGCATCGACCACCGCCGCACGGGCGGGGCCAGCGGCGTGACGAGCATCGCGTGGTATCGGCGTGTGGGCGTGCCCTGCGCCGTGCCCATCGCAAAGCCGCCCCGGGCATCAGCCAGCACCCATTCGCGCTGGCCCGCACCCGGTTTCGGGTGCGCCGGATCGAAGGCGAGATCGTTACGAGGCAGGTCCATAAGCGGGTTGTCGGGCAGTGGCGTGGGCATCTGCAGCCACAATAGTCAGAAACGCACACAGATGGGCGCATTCGGACCCGCAATGGTGGACAGACGAGCACCAGGGTGGGATACTCTCTCATGGAGACCATCACAAAAACACAGCCGAATAGCAACAACCCCGCCGGCGAGCAGCACGCTTCGCAGACGGGGGCTTCGCCGTCTCATCTGTCCCAGCAGGCGGGCAAGATCGTCATGGAGGGCATTACCTTCGACGATGTGCTGCTGATCCCGCAGGCCTCGAGCGTCATGCCGGCCACGGCCAACACCTCGACACGCCTGACCAAGGACATCACGCTCAACTTCCCCATGGTCTCCGCACCCATGGACACGGTCACCGAGTCCGAACTGGCCATCGCGCTGGCGCAGGAGGGCGGGATCGGGATCATCCACAAGAACCTCGACATCGAGTCGCAGGCACGCGAGGTGATCAAGGTCAAGCGCAGCGCCAACGGCGTGATCACCGACCCGATCACCCTGGGCCCCGATGACCCGATCAGCCGGGCCATCGAGCTGATGATCGAGCACAATGTCTCGGGCTTCCCAATCACCGAGGACGGCTCGCAGGACCTGCGCTCCAAGGGACGCCTGCTGGGCATCCTGACCCGGCGCGACCTCAAGTTCGCCCAGAACCAGAACACGCCCATCCGCGATGTGATGACGAGCGAGAACCTCGTCACCGCGCAGGAGGGCACCAACCTCGCCCAGGCCGAGGGCATCCTCAACGAACTCAAGGTCGAGAAGCTGCTGCTCGTCGATGCCCAGGGCTGCCTGTCCGGGCTCATCACCATGCGGGACATCGAGCGTCAGAGCCAGTTCCCCAACGCCTGCGTCGATCAGCGTGGGCGTCTGCGTGTGGGCGCGGCCGTCGGACCCAACCAGTTCGACCGCGTCGAGGCACTGATCGAAGCCGAGGTCGATGTGCTGGTGGTCGACACAGCCCACGGCCACTCGGGCGCAGTCATCGACACCGTCCGGGCCATCAAGCAGCAGTACGACATCGGTGTCATCGCCGGCAACATCGCCACCGGCGAAGCCGCGATCGCGCTGGCCGAGGCCGGGGCTGATGCTGTGAAGGTTGGTATCGGGCCGGGCTCGATCTGCACCACCCGCGTGGTAACCGGTGTGGGCATGCCTCAGATCACCGCGATCATGAACGCCGTCGAGGGACTGGCGAGCATCAACAGCGATGTGACGGTGATCGCCGACGGCGGGATCCGGCTCAGCGGCGACATCGCCAAGGCCATCGGCGCCGGGGCCCACTGCGTCATGATGGGCTCCCTCTTTGCCGGCCTCGACGAATCGCCGGGCGAGCTGGTGATCAGCGGCGGACGCCGATACAAGAGCTACCGCGGCATGGGCTCGGAGGGTGCCATGAACGCGGGCAGCGCCGATCGGTACCGTCAGGCCGAGAAACTGCTCAGCGGCGGCAAACAGACCCAGAAGTTTGTCCCCGAGGGTGTCGAGGGGCTCGTCGCGTACCGCGGCAAGCTCAACGAGTTCGCCTACCAGCTCGTCGGCGGGCTGAGGTCGGCGATGGGCTACTGCGGCTGCGCGACCATCGACGAGATGCGCACCAACGCACGCTTCGTCAAGGTCTCGGGCGCAACGGTCATCGAGAACCACCCGCACGACATCAAGATCACCAAAGAGTCGCCCAACTACACGATCGACCAGATCTGACCACTAGATCTGAGGGTGACGGGCTTCTCAGCCCGCTCTTAAATAGGTATGCGCCGCGTGCCAAATCGGCAGTCTTGAAACACGATCAGCCGATGAACCAACAAGCGTGTTCAGCAGTAGAATAGCTGCTGAACACTTGTTCTTATGGGAGACCAAACGCATGAGCGTATTACAGTCACGAAACCCCGCGATGCGGGTCCTTGAATCAGAAACACCCTTCGGCGTGGAACGCGCCAAGACCATGACGCTGGGCGGCACCGTCACGGCCACGAGCATCCTGCTCTCGATCGTTGCGGTCGTGGGCGTACTGTCATGGCAAGCGATCAACAGCTCCTTCCTCGCCGGCAACGGCATCCCGGGTTGGGCCATGCCGGTCATGATCGCCACCCTGATCGGGGGCATCGTCGTTTCGCTCATCATCTACAAAGCGCCCAGGACCGCACCGATCGTGGCGCCCCTGCACGCGATCCTCGAGGGTGCGTTCGTCGGCGTCGCGAGCTTCATCATCCCGATGCGCTTCCTCCCGATGCAGGAGGGCATGTCCACCAACCCCGGTGCCATGATCGCGGCTCAGGCCGCGACCGCGACGCTTGCCGTCACGGCCGTCATGCTGGGCGGGTACGCCACAGGCGTGTTCCGGGTCGGCCCCCTGTTGAGCAAGATCATGATGACCGCCCTCTTCGGGCTCATTGGCTACACCCTGCTGATCTGGGTCCTGAGCATCTTCGGCGTCGGGATCTGGAACGGCTACGCCGACACGGGCATGATGGGCATCGGCTTCACCGTGCTCTGCGCCGGTCTGGCGAGCATGTTCCTGCTGCTGGACTTCCAGTTCATCGAGAAGGGCGTGCAGCAGGGCGCTCCAAAGTACATGGAGTGGGTCGGCGCGTGGGGGCTGATGGTCACCCTCGTCTGGCTCTACATCGAGCTGCTGCGCCTGCTGAGCAAGCTCCAGTCCCGCGACTGATCGGGCCAGCTTGAAACACGATCTCCTCAACGCACCCGCACTGGCGGGTGCGTTTTTCTTTGATCTGTGTGTGAATAGGGGATTTACCGGGCAATAGAAGGGAAACGCTTTCGTTCTATGGGCATGGCGAAAGATCCCGTCTTCGAATGGGCAACATCAAACGGCGCCTCGCCAGCGAGTCTGGCGGGGGACGCTGTCTCTGAGGTGCTCGACCAGCTGCGTATCGAGGCCTGGTTCGCGGGCCTCTCGCGCCTGAGCGACCCCTTCGGGGTCGAGATCCCCGTCGCCGGCGGCGGGCTGATCGCCATGCGCGCCGGCTCCCTGATCTTTGAACTCGAGCCGGGCAATCGGCGCATCGAGCTGCAAGCGGGCGACCTGCTCATCGTGCTCAGCGGCGATCGCTTCACGCTCCGCACCAGCGAGGACTCCGAAACCCAGCCGATCACCGACATGCTCGAACCGGGGCAGATGCGGACGCACCGCGGGTTTGACAGCAACGAGGGCCCGGTCGCTGCCGAGCACCTCGGGGCCGCGATCCGCTTCGCGGGCCCTCAAGACGCGTTCGTGCGCAAGATGCTGCCCCCGGTGCTGCACCTGCGATGGGATGATGACGAGCAGCGGAGTCTGTCGCACTGCGTGGACTGGCTGAGCAACGAGGCACGCACCGATCGCCCAGGTGATCGGGCGAGCATCAACCGCCATATCGCGTTGATCGTCGTGGAGGCGATCCGGGCACACCTGACCAAGACCCCGCCAACGGGCAGCTCTGTGCGGGCGCTGCAAGACCCGCACATCGGCCCGGTGCTGGCCCTGATGCGTTCGCGTCTGGGGCACGACTGGAGTGTTGAGCGTCTCGCGCTCGAATCCGGGCTCTCGCGCAGCGGCTTTCACGCGCGCTTCATGTCCCTGCTGGGTGTATCGCCCGCGTCGCACCTGCGTGAGCTGCGCATGAACGCGGCAAAGGACATGCTCAGTATGACGAGCATGTCGATCCGTGAGATCGGTTGCGGGCTGGGGTACGGATCGGACACGGCCTTCGGGGCCGCGTTCAAACGATCGTTTGGCATCTCGCCGGGTGAGTACCGGAACCAGACGAAACTGGCCGCAGCAAATTGAAGCGGCTCCGCCGCACTCAACATGCAGATGAAACAAGCTCAGGCATCAAAGTCGAGAATCGACCCTGTGGGCAGGTTCTTGATCGAATCAGCGATACTAAGCGCGATGGAAGACGAGTCATCAGATGAATCGTCGCCACCGAAGCTCGGGGGCCGGCCCTGCGGGCGGCGCTGACCCGATGCGGCAAAGGCCTCGTCCATCTGGGCCTTGAACTCGTCGGCGTCGATCCCGTTCTCCTCGAGGATCGACTCGATCGAACTCTGGACATCCGCGCGGCTGGCGCCCGACTCGATCGCATCCTGCATGACCGAATCAATCTCGCCAAAGAGCGATGATGCCTCAGCACTGCTGAGCCCGAAGGACTCGGCAACACTGGTGAACTGTTCCTGCGCACCCGGGGGTGGCCCGGCGGGACGCTGGCCCTTCGGCTGCTGCTGCTGCTGCTGCACCGATTGCGCCTGATAGGTGCTGGCGGTGGAGCCAACACTGGAGATGGTGCTCATGATGAGCCTCCTTTTTCGTAGCAGGCCCCGCGTGCGGCACACGCCACAGACGCGCGGAACCTTCGACATGGTGCGTATCGGACACCCGTCCAACGCTTCGGAGGTTCATTTGTCCAATATCGACCACCGATCGTCTGATCCACCCGACACGGGCTCGGGCGCAGGGGAAACACCCCCGCGTGCTACACTCTTGGTGGTCTGACGAAAGGGAAAACCGATGCGTGGATGCCTGCTGGTACTGGGAACGCTGCTGATGCCGCGTGTGCTGCTGTTCGTGTACTGGATCACGGGCACCTTCGCCAAGTCCGACCCGTGGAACGGGTGGCTCATCCCGCTGCTGGGCTTCTTCTTCCTCCCCGCGACGACGCTGACCTTCGGGCTCTGCCATGTCTACGCCAGCGGCGAGTTCTCCCCGCTGTGGATCATCGGGATGGTCTTTGCGGTGCTGTATGACCTTGGGTCGAGCGGCAACGCGGAGGCCTCGAGGCGGTCGAGGTGAGCAGCCGCGTCCGGGCACCAAGACTCGACGCGATCAGCGACTGAACAGGAAGTGGCACACATCCGCGTCGCGCATGGTGTATTCCTTGCCCTCGATGCGGAGCTTGCCGGCTTCCTTGATGGCCTTCTCGCTCTCGTACTCGATCAGGTCATCGACGCTGTAGCACTCGACGCGGATGAAGCCCTTCTCGAAGTCGGTGTGGATCACGCCCGCCGCCTGGGGGGCCTTGCAGCCGATGGGGACGGTCCAGGCACGGACTTCCTTCTCGCCGGCGGTGTAGTAGGACTGGTAGCCCAGCAGGCGATAGGCCGCCCGGGCCAGCGATGCCAGGGCGGGCTCTTCCATGCCCATATCGGCGAGCATCTCGGCTTTGTCCTCGTCGTCCAGCTCCGAGAGCTCGCTCTCGATGCGGGCGCAGACGGGGACCATCTCCGACCCGACCGATTCGGCATGGGCCTTGACGCGCTGGGCCAGCTCGCCCTCGCCGTTGGGATCGTCGTCGCTGACATTGGCGATGTAGAGGATGGGCTTGGTGGTGATCAGACTGAGCATCCGCACGGCCCGGGTCAGCTCGGGGTCGGTGAACTCGACCGAGCGGGCGGGCTTGCCCTCTTCGAGCACGGGGATGATCTTCTCGAGCACCTTCACGCGTGCGATGGCGTCGCGGTCGCCCGAACGGGTGTTGCGTTGGGCCTTGGGCAGGGCGTTCTCGCAGGTCTGGAGGTCGGCGAGGATCAGCTCCAGCTCGATGGTTTCAATGTCACGCATGGGATCGACCGAGCCGTCGACATGGGTGATGTCCTCACCCCCGGGTGCCTTCTCGAAGCAACGGACAACCTGAACGATGGCGTCGACATCCTTGATGTGGCCCAGGAAGGCGTTGCCCTTGCCCTCACCCTTGGACGCCCCGCGGACGAGCCCGGCGATATCGACCAGTTCCAGCGCAGCGGGGATGATCTTCTGGGTCTTGACATAGGACTGGATGATCTCCAGGCGCGGATCGGGGATCGGGACGACACCGATGTTGGGGTCGATCGTCGCGAAGGGGTAGTTGGCGGCCAACGCGCCAGCGTTGGTCAACGCGTTAAAGAGGGTTGATTTGCCAACATTGGGGAGACCGACGATGCCTGCCTTCATGGGATATCTCCATATCTCGCGGGGGGTTCCGGAGGGGGTGGAGATTGTAGTCAGTTCATCACGATCAACACGCACGCAAGGATGGCCCGCAGACTCCACAGGATCGTCCGGACCCAGTTGGTTGCCACGAGACGGCGATGGGCGCGTTGGGCGAAGCCCTGGGTCAGCCCCTTATGCGCCGGAACCTGCAGTGCGGCGGTGGAAATCCAGATCAGGACAAGCATCACCAGCCCCGCGATCGTGAGCAGGTACGAATCGGGGCCCAGCAGCCACAGGAGCAGGATCGCGGTGGCCATCTCGATGAGCATGAGCGGGGCGACAACAAAGGTCGTGCGGCTCATGTGGGCATGCTGGTAGAGGGCGTAATCCTGGGCACCCACGCGGGCCATCAGGGGGTAGTGCACGATCTGGATGAACCAGATCAGGCCCATCATCGCGCAGGTGCTGCCCGCGTGAACGAGCAGGATCGTCATGACGAGGGATTCGTTCATGGTGTCTCGGGCACCTTGCATGCGTCCGACATGCACGCGTACTCGGGCCGATCGCCCGCGGCGGTGTGCTTGAAGCTCTGGACGATCTTGCCCTTGTGGACGATGAACACGCCGGGCATCTGGAAGCCGTCGCCCTGGAGCTTGCCCACGCCATTGCCTCGGAACATGGCGCGGATCCCCTGGAACCAGACGCGCGGGCCGACGAGCTGCCAGAGCGAGCCCCGCTTGAGTTCGAAGGCGCGGTATAGGTCCTGATCCGGGTCGGAGATGCGGGGGAGATCGTCGAGGGTGTACTTGGCGAACTGGCGCTGAGCCGCGGCATCGTCGCTCATGTGCACGAGCACCGGACGAATCCCGCTGGCCTCGATCTGACCGCGCTGGGCCCTGAGGTCCTGGAGCGTTTCCATGCAGAAGGTGCAGCCGAGGTGGCGCAGGAAGACGAGCATCACGGGGGACTGATCGGAGAGATCTGCGAGGGTTGTGCCGTGCTGATCGTGGTGGGATTGGATCGCGTCCTGGAGGTTCATGGTGGCGTCTCCCGTGTCGTTGAGCCCCTGATGATACTTCGCGGCGAGGACGAGCATCATGGTGAATGGCACCCACCAGATCAGATCGTTGGGGATGATGGTCCAGATGAACTGGATTGGCAGTTCGCCGGTGATCAGCGATGCATAGACGAAGCCGATCGGGCCGAGGACTTTCCCGAGGAGCCCAACGAGAATGATGGGCCAGTGTGTGAGGGGATCACGGGCGGCGATGAGGTACCCGATGCCGTAGACCCCGACGATCATGCCTACGCATTGCCAGATCGCGGGGTATGTGGGGCTGGGCAGGTCCATGATGGCGAAGAGCGACGCGGGGAAAAGGATCACCCAGGCGCCCCAGAAGATGTTGTAAAGCCCAGCGAGGACGAGGGTGCGTCGGAGCCAGGCGGGCACGGGTTGTTGGATGGGGCGGGGCTGCATGGATGGACGGGTTCGACGAACAAGCGAGATCCGATTCAACACGATCCGGGGGGAGGCTTCTCATGTACAGCTTATCGGAGTACACTTGATCGGATGCCCTCGTAGCTCAGCTGGATAGAGCAGCGCTTTCCTAAAGCGCAGGTCGCAGGTTCGAGCCCTGCCGGGGGTGTTTTCTCTGATTCTGCTCGATCAAGCGGATCGAACCGTCGAGGTCTTGGGTATGACACCCCCGATTCCTGACTGGATCCGCGACTACCGCTGCCCCAAGGGGCGTTTTCGCAATATCTACGAGTATGTCCCCGAAGAGTCCCGCCTGTATGGCACCGAATCGATGTTCGGCGACTGGGACGGAGAGCTGCTGCTGCTTGGGCAGGACTTCTGTTGCACTGATGATGTCGAGCGGCGGATCAGCGAGGGGCGTGAGCGGCTATTCGCGCACAACCCGGCGATGATCACCAACAGGAGTCTGGAACTGCACACCCGCGGCTTCGATTGCGGGATGCTCTACGCCTCGGCGCTGGCGGGCATGCTCAAGGTCGGTGATTCCAACTCGGGGCTCCCGGGCTGGTCGCACATGCGTGAGCATCTCAGCGAGGTGCTCCGGTTCACGATTGAGCACATGCCCAACCTGAGCGCGATCGCGTGCATGGGTTCTGCCGCGTGGGATCTGTGCCATCACGCAGATGAACGCGAGCACATCCCGCTATCCCACGCGTTGAAGTACCGCTGCCCGTCGCGCTTCGACGGGCTGCCCGTGTACGCCATGCCCCACCCCGCCCGAGCCAGCTCGGTCCTCGGGAGCAAGGAGCGGGTGCAGGAGCGATGGGACTGGATGCGGACAGACCTGCTGGGGTCATCGAGCCACAACGCGGCGGCATGAAAACCGCTAGGATGTTTGCGTGTCCGATCACGCGCCCAGTTCGTCCCCACCCGATCGCGGGCACCTGCTGACCGAGCAGCGCAACGAACGATCGCTGGACCTGGACGCGATGAGTACCCTCGGGGTGCTCAATCTCATCAACGATGAAGACGCCACGATCGCCGGCGCGGTGCGAGCGCAGATCGAGCATATCGCCGCGTTCACCGATCGGGTGATTGCCTCGCTGAGCGCGGGCGGGCGTCTGATCTATCTGGGCGCGGGAACGAGCGGGCGGCTGGGGGTGCTGGACGCCTCGGAGTGCCCCCCCACTTTTCGCAGTGCCCCTGAACAGGTGGTCGGCCTCATCGCCGGCGGCGACCGGGCCCTGCGGGTCTCATCGGAACATCGCGAGGACGAACCCGACGGTGCCCACGAGGCATTGAAAGAGCTTGATGTGGGCAAGCACGATTCGGTGCTCGGCATCGCGGCCGGCGGTACCACGCCGTATGTCCTGGGCGGGGTCGAGCTGGCCAAGTCACTCGGCGCCAGCACCGGGCTGCTGACCTGCACGCCCATCGAACGCCCGGACTGGTGCGATGTGCTGATGGCGATCGAGACAGGGCCCGAGGTGCTGACCGGCTCGACCCGCATGAAGGCGGGGACGGCGACGAAGATGGTGCTCAATATGATCAGCACCGGCGCGATGGTCGGGCTGGGTAAGTGCTATTCCAACATGATGGTGGACCTGCGGGCCAGCAACGACAAGCTGCGGGACCGGGCGGCCCGGATCATCTCGACGATCTGCGGCTTGGATCGGGAACGCTCGCTTGCCCTGCTTGACGCGGCGGACAACAGCGTGAAGCACGCGATCGTGATGCAATCGCGGGGCGTGGATCGCGACGAGGCCGAGCAACTGATCATGCAGGCGGGCGGGCACCTGTCCAAGATCATCGGAGAGAAGACCATCGGGGGCGGGGCATGACGCTGGCGGAACTCATCGGGGCATCGCTCATGCTCGGGATTCGTGGGTGCAGCGTCAACCAGAGCGAGACGCGGTCCGATCTGGAAGCCCTCACCGGAATCCACTGCAAGGGGATCGTCCTCTTCGACCACGACATCGCGGGCAACCACCCGCGCAATGTGCTCAGCCCCGAGCAGCTGGAGAAGTTCATCGCCGACCTCCGCCACGAGCTGGGCGAGGACCTGATCGTCGCGATCGATCAGGAGGGCGGGCAGGTGAGCCGACTCAAGCAGGAGCAAGGGTTCCTGCCCAGCGTGAGTGCCGAGGAGTTTGCCAGCTGGGAAGAGATCGACCAGCGTCAGTACGCCCAGCGCCAAGCCAAGCAGCTCAAACGCCTGGGGATCGACCTGAACCTGGCCCCGTGCGTGGACCTGGCGGTCGAGCCCCACAGCCCGATCATCGCGGAGAAGGGACGCTCGTTTGGGGTGGATCACGACAAAGCGGTGCGCTGCGCTTCCATCATGATCCAGGGGCACATGGACGAGGGCGTGCGGTGCTGCATCAAGCACTTCCCGGGGCACGGCTCATCATTGATCGACTCGCACCTGGGCATGTGCGACATCACCCAGACCCACACGCCCGACGAGACCCGCGTCTTTGCCTCGCTGATTGAATGCTTCGGGGATGAGATCGCGGTGATGCCCGGGCACCTGATTGACAAGCGGGTGGATGAGCGACTGCCCGCGTCGCTCTCGTCGGCCCACCTGAGCGGGGCGCTGCGTTCGATGCTGGGCTTCGAGGGCGTGATCATCAGCGACTCGCTGGACATGCGCGCGGTTATGGACCAGTACGGCGATGGACGCAGCGCAGCCATGGCCATCTCGGCTGGGTGCGACCTGGTGATCGATGGGCTCAACGCGCCGGGGTATCGCGAGCCCGAGGCCCCGGTGCGCATCGCCGACGCGATCGCCAAGGCGATCGGATCCGGACGGATCCCCCACGGCGAGGAGCGGCTCACCCAGAGCCGGGCCCGGGTGGATCGGTTGTTCGGACGCTGAACCACCCGCGATCCACCCGATAAGTGGGCCTCTCTGGGCCCGCTGGCCGGTCCCGGCGCAAGATCTGCGGAGTTTGTTGGCAGAAACGGCCGCTTTGTGGTTGTGTATAGGTGTATGGCACCCCAACTGAAGATCCTGAATCGTCGCGTGGCATTGGCCACGCTCCCCGCGCTGGCCACCGTGATGCTCGTTGGCTGCGCCAGCTCGGGCGGTCACGCCCGGCGTGATGTGCCCGAGTGGGACACCCTGCCCTATGAGCAACAGGCCCAGCGAGCCCAGATGATGACGCATTCGGGCGACAGCAGCGCGGTCATCTTCTCGCCCGGTGCCGAGGCCGACCCGGCCTGGTACGCCTACCAGCGTCAGGTCGCACCCCAGATCGCTCGGCGTGATGATGACCTGGGCGTGGGCAACCCGGACCCGACCGCCGGCTGGTACAACTGGTCGTTGCCTGAGCGTCCATCGCTCGGTGACCGGGCATACTTCTCGACCAGCCGCAACCCGGACTCGTACGCCTACCCCAGCCGCGACCGGACGGTATCGGGCTCGCGCCGTCACCGTTCATCGGGCTCGTACTCCACGCCGCGCCGACGGGTACGCTGAGTCCCCTGGATCCGGCTCGCGTCAGATCGGCCCGCAACAGAGATCTCGCATCAAAAAGGAGGAGGCCGACCCGTCTGAAACGAGTCGGCCTCACACCAACACCAACATGCGCCGTTGGAACGCTGCTCAGTCGTAGAGTGCCGCGGTGGGCGGCAGCTGCACGGTGCGGAGCTGCATTGTGGTTTCGATTCGGAAGTTCGACTGCGTGCGGTGACGCTCGGCGAAGAAGAAGCTCAGCTTGTAGCGTTGCCCGTCTTCGAGCCAGTCGAGGCGGTCGAGATCGATCGTCTGCGAGACGGCCGAGTGCACACCACCGATGTCGATCACGAGGTGCCCGTCGATGAAGACCCAGACATCGTCATCACCGGTGAAGGTGAAGCTCATGCCGCCGTCCTCGTCGTAGGTGAACTCGGTCTGGAGCTCGAAGGTGAAGTGGAAGTTCTTGTTGTCGCCGGCGGAGTTGCCGAACAGCTCGCCGTTGACCGGGAAGAACCCACCCAGGTTCGCGTAGGTCGCGTCCTGCTTGTCATCAAAGACATAGACATTGCTGTTGGACTGACGCACGAGGGTGAGGTCGAGCGGCTTGGACACATTGACGCCGGGGGTATCGCGGAACCACTTGTCGAACGCGGAGCTGTCATGGATCGCCCCTGCCGAGCTGCCCAGAGAGCCCGAGCGGTCGCCGTCGAGCCGGGTGATGTAGGGCTTGGCGGAGATCATCTTCCGGTTATCGACATCTTTCCAGTCACTGCTGACTTTGAAGCCGGTCGAGTTGAAGACGGGCTTGTCGTCCTCGCCCAGGTAGTCTGACACGATACCCATGTAGTGCCCGAAGCCACCGGCGGGGCGGTACTCGAAGTCGGTGTGTCCGCCCTCGACGCCGCGTTCTTTGAAGTCACGCACGATGCCCGTGAGGACCACCTTTTCGGGGAGGTTGGCGAACTGATCGCCACCCGGGCTGGCTGCGCCGGCGGTGCCTGCACAGAGGGTGAGTGCACTCCCTGCGAATACGCTGAGTGCGAGAAGGTGTCGTGGACGGTTTGTGGTAATCGGAGTGTTCATTTGAGACCTCCAAATGGGCTCGGTAAGGGTGCTGCTGGGGGTTGTCGCCCGATTGCTCGGGCACGCTGACAGGTGGGGTATGTCATGGACTCATCGCCTGCTCCTGCGGCGTGTTCGCCGCGAACCCCGCTTGCTACTCACTTGATGCGACACCCGCAGCGGGCTGCTGCCCCGCTGAAACCACGGCTGTGCCGACTGAAAAGACCATCGATGCACCCGAGGCGACGATCGCCGCGATCAGGAGTGCCTGCATCAGGCGGTTGCCTGAGGCCTGCGAAACGCTCGTGCATTCGGAGATGTGTTGATCGGCTGTACTCATCTGGGCCGCTCCTGATCGTGCATGCTGTCCCGCTCGCTCACGCGGCTCGCGGTGGTGTCACAAGAGAATGTCCATTTCGCCCAGACTCACGCAAACGCTTCGGGCGAGAATTGCGCGATTCGGCGGTCATCTGTGAAGCCCGTAGGGGTTGTGCCGATTGGGCAAGCCCGCTTGTGGGGAGCGGTCGCGTCAATCACGGGGATCGTTTCGGGAGCAGCACGGGTGATTCAGCCGATGTTTCGGGCAGAATCACGCGGCGACCCCGTTCGGGCGGGTCTCGCGTGGTACACTCAGCAGCGCAAAAAGCGGGAGACGCAACGCATGGATGTATTCGTCATCGAGGGTGGACGCAAGCTCAGCGGCTCGCTGCGGGTCAATGGCTCAAAGAACGCGGCCCTGCCGCTGCTGGCCGCGACGCTGCTGACCGATCAGCCCGTCACACTGCGTGATGTGCCCGAACTTTCTGACATCAGGAACATGCTTCGTCTGCTGGGCGAGCTGGGTGTCGAGGTTGAGCGTGACGGCACGAGCGTCAAGCTGCAAGCCGTTGATGAGACTGAGGTTCACGCCCGCTACGACATCGTCCGCACGATGCGGGCGAGCATCTGCGTGCTGGGGCCTGTCCTGGCCCGACGCGGCTCGGCCCGGGTCTCCATGCCCGGCGGCTGCGCGATCGGTCAACGCCCGGTCGATCTGCACCTTCGGGGTCTCGAGGCCCTGGGCGCGACGATTGAACTCGACGGCGGCGACATCATCGCCCGCGTCCCCAAATCCGGGCGTCTGATCGGGGACACCGTCTTCCTTGGCGGGCCGTTCGGATCAACCGTGCTGGGCACGGCCAATGTCATGTCCGCGGCCACGCTGGCCCAGGGGACCACCGTCATCGAATGTGCGGCCTGCGAGCCCGAGATCGTCGATCTGGCGGACATGCTCAACGCGATGGGTGCCAAGATCAGCGGTGCCGGATCACCCCGTGTCACGATCGAGGGCGTCGAATCGCTCGGCGGCGTCGACCACACCATCATCCCCGACCGCATCGAGGCGGGCACCTATATGTGTGCCGCGGCTGCGACGGGCTCGACGATTGAGCTGACGAACTGCCCGCTGGACGCGATGATGTCAGCCGTCGATCGGCTCGAAGCGGTCGGCGTACACATCGACCCAACCGACCACCCGCGCGGGGTGACGCCGGATCAGCCCCTGCGTCGCACCTGTACGATCAGCGCCCCGGACCAGCTGCGTCCGGTGCAGATCACCACCCAGCCCCACCCCGGGTTCCCGACCGACCTGCAGGCCCAGTTCATGGCGATGATGTGCCTGGCAAGCGGGAACTCGGTGATCACTGAGAAGATCTTCCCCGAGCGGTTCCTCCATGTGGCCGAGCTGGTGCGCATGGGTGCCCAGGTGCATCGGCACGGGACGACGGCGGTGATCTCGGGCGTAAATGGGCTCACCGGGGCCCCGGTGATGGCCAGCGACCTGCGGGCCAGCGCGTGCCTGGTGATCGCCGGGATGGCGGCTCAGGGCACCACGATCGTCAATCGCGTCTACCACATCGACCGCGGCTACGAGAAGCTCGAGGAGCGTCTGAGCTCGATCGGTGCTTCGATCACGCGCATGACCGAGGATCAGCTCAGCGAGCAGGGGCTCGCGTCGACCGGTGGCTGATGGGTTGGCGGGTTACTCGTCGCCGTCCTCGTCGAACCCGCGTGCAACGAGCTGAGCGAGAAAATCCAGGGCGTTCTGAGCGTCGGGTCCGGAGCAGAGGATCTCGATCTCCGCGCCGTGCGTGGCGGCGAGCATCATCAGTTCCATGACCGACTTGCCGTCGGCTTCGCTGTCTTCGTGGCGGACGAGGACATCGGCCTGAAATCCTGAGGCGGCCTGCGCGAAATCCGTCGCCGGGCGGGCGTGCAGCCCGTAGCGATTGACGATCTTCATCTTGGACGAGCAGGTGTTACTCACGATGGGTCTATCCCGGCCGGTTTGGCGCGTCGGTCGACGGCGTTGTCGGCGGGTCTTGGATCGGTCTGTGGTCAGCACTCAGCCAACAACACGGTGGTTGTCGGCATCGTCGAGCAAGTCGTGGATCTTCTGTGCGTCTTCCGCTTGGCGCAGGGTGCGCCGGAAGGTCTCTTTGGAGAGACTCTTGAAGATCACTTCCATGGCCTGGAGGTGCTCTTCGGGCCGGCTCTGCGGGCTGAGCAGCAGGAAGATGGTGTACACGGGCTGCTTGTCGAGCGAGTTGAACTCGATGCCGCCGGGCGAAATGCCGATGGCGGCGGCCATGGTCTCGATCTTGGGGTGTTTGACATGCGGCACCGCGACACCGCGACCGAACCCGGTCGAGTGCTTGCGCTCCCGCTCGAGCACCTTCTCGAGCAGGTCGTCCCTGATCTCGGCTGGCGCGGCCCCGCTCTCGACCAGCGCGTCGATGAGTTCTCTGATCGCGTCGTCCCGCTCGGTGCTCTCGAGCGGGACCCTGATCGAGCCGGGCCTGATGATCTCGGTCATTTTCATGGCGATGCGTCCTTGGTCACGCGTCCTCGGTCACGGGGCGGTTCAGCCCCGCTGATGCTCGACCTTGAGCTTCTCACGGTGGTCGTTGAGCTGGCGGGCCACCTTGCCGATCGCGTCGTCGATCACGAGGTACAGGTCATGCCCGTCGGCCTTGGCGATAAAATCGGGGTGGTTGATCACATCGACCACGACCTCGACAGAGAAGTTCTCCTGCGCGGAGTTTTCTTTCCAGAACTTAATATCGATCTGCTGGATGAGATCATTGAACTTATCGAGCTTCTTGGCCTTGTTCTCGGCGTGCTCGCGGATGGGGTCGGTGACTTCCATGTGCCTGGCAACAACATTGGTACGCATGGGTGTGCTCCTTTCAAACCCTTCGAGCCCCTCGCATCTGGTGAGTGGTGTCCCCAGTGCCGGCTCGAACTGATCTATTCTAGGGGAAGCGGGGCACAATTGCACGCGGGCCCTTTTCAGAGTCCAATGCGGTGCGAGGGCACGGTTTGACACAATCGGGGGGTGCCCCAGCACCACAACCCACATACACTCGCATTCATGTCTGCACGCACCATGCGCAATCTGATTCAGTACGGGCTGATGGGCACGATTCTCTTCGTGCTCACGCTGTTTCTGCTGTACCCGATCGGGCTGACGGTGCGGGGCGGGTTCGCCGCGGACCCGGCCACGGGCGAGGGCTGGACGCTGGACCACCTGCGTCTGATCTTTCAGGACCCGAACCTGCTCAACGGCATCATCAACGCCTTCAAGATCGCCGTGGCGACCACGCTGCTGTGCATCATCATCTCCCTGCCCCTGGCGGTACTCAGCGCCCGCTTCAGCTTCCCGGGCAAGAAGATCCTCAACGCCTCGATTCTCGTGCCGCTGATTTTGCCACCGTTTGTGGGTGCGATCGGGATCCGGGCCCTGCTGGGCCGCGAGGGCGCACTCAACGCGATGCTGGGGACCGACTGGGACATTCTGGGGCAGGCGAAGTTCTGGGGTGTGGTCAGCGTGATGGCGTTGCATCTGTATCCCATCATCTACCTCAACGCGACGGCCTCGCTGGCCAACCTCGACCCGGCGCTGGACGAGAGTGCCGAGAACCTCGGGGCGAGCGACTGGCGACGATTCTTCAAGATCACGCTCCCGCTGATCCGCCCGGGGCTCTTTGCCGGGGCGACGATCGTCTTCATCTGGAGCTTCACCGAGCTTGGCACGCCGCTGATGTTCGATTACTACGGCGTCACGAGCGTACAGATTTTCTACGGGCTCAAGGATGTGCAGAACAACGCCGAGCCCTACGCACTGACGCTGGTGCTGCTCGTGGCCGCGGTGATGTTCTACCTGCTTGGCAAGATGGTCTTCGGTCGCAAGGGCTACGCGATGTACTCCAAAGCCTCGCGGGCCGGCGGCGAGGTCGCCCTCTCGGGCATGTGGGGCTGGCTGGCAACGCTGGGCTTTGGCTTTGTGGTCCTGCTGGCAATCGTCCCGCATGTCGGAGTGGTGCTAACGAGTCTGGCCGAGCCGGGATCGTGGTATGCGAGCGTGCTGCCGCATGATTTGACGCTGGATCACTTCAACGAGGCGTTGACGGCTCCGGAGTCATTCAACTCGATCAAGAACTCGCTGATCCTGTCGCTGATCGCGATGGTGCTCAACATGGGCTTTGGCGTGCTGATCGGGTACCTGATCGTGCGGACCACGATCAAGGGGCGTTCGCTGCTCGACGCCTTGTGCATGCTCCCACTGGCGGTGCCCGGGCTGGTGATGGCCTTTGGGTATGTCGCGATGACCCTGCGATGGCCATTCGGCAACGGCGATCCGCTCGCGGGGACGCTGCAGGTCTTCGGCGAGAATCCCAACCCGTTCCCCCTGCTGATCATCGCGTATGCGATTCGGCGTTTGCCGTATATCGTCCGCTCGACCGTTTCGGGTCTGGAGCAGACCTCTGGCGAGCTTGAGGAGGCGGCGGTGAATCTGGGTGCCACGCGGGTGGCGGCGGTCCGCAAGGTGATTGTGCCGCTAATCATGGCGAACCTGATCGCGGGTGGTTTGCTGGTCTTCAGCTTCTCGATGCTGGAGGTGTCCGACTCGCTGATCCTGGCCCAGCGGAGTGACCACTTCCCGATCACGAAGATGATCTTCGAGTTCACCAACCGACTGGGCGACGGGATCTACATCGCCTCGGCGATGGGCGTGTGGGGCATGACCCTGCTGACGATCACCCTGATCGGGGCCTCGCTCATGCTGGGCAAGAAGCTGGGCTCGATCTTCCGGGTCTGACGCGCCGCGGGCGTGTCTGAAAGAGATTGGGAGCGGTGATGCGGATCAGACTGATGCAGCGCGAAGATTGTGGGCCTGTGGCCGATGTGCTCAACCACGCCATCTCGACGGGGATCGCGCACTTCGGGACGGTGATGACCAACGAGGACGAGGTCCGAGCCGATTGGGAAGCGACCCGCGCGGTCTATCCCTGGCTGGTGGCGGGCAGCGACGACGACTCGTTTATTGGGTTCGCCAAGGCGTCCGCTTGGAAATCCCGCAAGGCCTACGCGTGGACGGTCGAATCGGGGATTTACCTCGTTGAGGGCGCCCAAGGCAAAGGCGTTGGCAGCGCGCTGTACGAATCACTCTTTACGGCGTTGAGGGCACAGGGTTACCGCGTGGTGCTCGCGGGCGTCTCGGTGCCCAACCCCGCAAGCGAACGATTGCACGAAACCCTGGGTATGCGCCGTGTTGGCGACATCGCCCCGGCGGGCTACAAGCACGGGCAGTGGGTCGATGTCCGCATCTACCAGAAGCTGCTGTCGCCCTGCGACGGGACCGACATCCCGATGCCGATCCGCGATGTCCAGAGCACATGGGACGAGCTTGAGGCAAAGAAACAGGTCAACACATGAACACCGAACACGATCCACATCAGACGCTCGTGCGGGCACGCACCCTGCTGCGATCGCACACGACGGGGACGCTGCTCTGCGACGGAACCCCGTACGAGGCGTTGTACATCATCGACCCCAGCGACGGGGCGTTGGTTGTCAGTGCTGAGAGTGAGATGTTTGAAGCCGACGACTGCGTGCTGGTGATCCCCGAGGACCGTTTCAACGCCCCGATCCGAGTCACGCTGTCGCTCAAGGAAGAGCCCGAGAGCGGATCGACCGATCGATATCTCGCGTACCACCAGCGTCAGCAGCGCCCGCGTTGGGCCCGGGGCAAGATCGCCTTCGCCAAGGTCGATTCGGGCGGCGTGGCCGACGGCGACGCCCTGATGGTCCCCAACCCGCTCAACGCGTCGATCTCCTCGCTGTGCAAACGCCTCAACAACGACCCGAAGGCGTTGCGTGAGGTGTGCCTGCTGCTGTCGAAGGTGAAGATCGAGCAGCCGGTCGCCGTGGGCGTGGATGAGGAGGGCTGTGATGTGCGTGCCGAGTTCGGCGTTGTGCGTGTGCAATGGCCCGCGCCGGTGCCCGACGCCAACGCGTGCGAGGAGGTCATTGCCTCGCTCCTCGGCGGGGTCTCGTGATGCATGGTCGGCGTCCTGACAACATGCGTGAGGCACACGCCCACTTCTTCCAGCTCGGGCGCTCGCTAACCATGGTCGATCTGGGCGCCTGCCAGAGCCCGCAGGGCGTGCTCGATGCGATCGCCGAGCGTGCCTCGACGCTCGGAGCGGACGAGTGGGTCCTGGGGCACAGCGCACGCCCCGAGGGGTGGGACCCCCCCCATTGGCCAACACGCGAGCAGCTCGATCAGGCGAGCGGGAACCGACCGGTTGTGGCGTGGTGCTTTGATTATCATGCGTTGGTTGCTTCGACGAGTGCGATGCAGCACGCGCGGATCAACGCCGACACGAAGATCGAATCGGGCATCGTTGAGCTTGACAGCGGGGGCAACCCGACCGGCCTGCTCCTGGAACATGCGGCCCTGCACATGTGGAACCGGGTTCCGGAACCGGACGGCGAGAAACGCATCGAGCTTGTCCGGGCCGCCTGCGAGCACCTTTCTGCGCTTGGTTATGTCGAGGTGCATGATCTCAAGGCCCAGCAGTGGCTCGGCGCGGTGCTGTCCGATCTGCTCCGCGCGGGTGAGATCAACGACATGCGCTTTGAGTTGTACCCGCTGGTGCCCGATCTCAAGGCGAGTCTTGATGCCCAGCGCCGGGGCTTCGATGAACGGGTCCGCATCGCCGGCGGGAAGATCTTTGTCGACGGCACGCTCAACTCACGCACCGCTTGGATGCTGCACCCCTACGCCGACGGGCATCCGGACCGGCCCAACGGCACCCCCATGATGACGCACAGACAGATTGAAGATGCGTTGTGCACCTGCAAGGACAACGGGCTGCCCATCGCGGCCCACGCGATCGGTGACGGCGCGGTGCGGGCGGTGCTCGACGCGATCGAGAAGACCGCGTGCGATCACAGCGGGTGCCGGATCGAGCATGCCGAGCTGATCGACGAGGCCGATATGCGCCGGTTTGTCGAACTGGGCGTGAAGGTCTCGCTGCAACCCTGCCACCTGCTGCCCGACATCGAAGCGCTGCGTCGGGCGGTCCCCGATCGGCTCGATCGGGTGCTGCCGATCCGCTCGCTGCTCAAGACCGGGCTGGCGCCGGGGTCGGACCTGCTGTTCGGGTCCGATGTGCCCATTGTGGGTGCCGACCCGCTGGATTCAGTTCAGGCAGCCGTGCACCGTCGCCGGGCGGGGATGGATGAATCGCAGGCCATCAATATGAGCGAGGCGATCGACGAAGAGACGGCCTGGGCGTGCTTTGCGCCTGAAGCGAGTCTGTAGTGTTCGGTTTTTCAGAACTTTCGTTGTCTTTGAGCGAGCTTGTGGTATCTCCATAAGTGTTCGGCTTATCGGTCTACGCAGACCAAGCCAAGAGAGGGCACACACATGAAGAAGATGAATCGAATCGTCGCGATCAGTTCCCTGATCGCATTCGCTGGCAACGCATCGGCTCGCCTGATCATCGAGGATTTTCTCGACGATATCGGTGGAGCCGCTTTCGACGCTGAGCTCGACTACAGCTTCCAGGGCGGGTCCTGGGAACTGTTCCCCGGCGAGTTGAATCTCTGGCCAGAAACGGTGGACATCAGCGTCAACTCGCTCATGGCGGGCGAGTACATCGAATCCGTTGAGGTGCAGTGGACCGATTTCTGCGGCATCGGTTGTACGAGCATCGAGGTCTTCGGCGCGACAAGCACCGCGACCCAGTTCAACGCGACCGTCAGTGCTTCAGAAACCTGGACCCTGAGCACGGGCGATATCGGTGAGGAAATCCTTGGTTTCTCGCTGTCATCGTTTGAGGGTCGATTTGAACGCATCACGATCAATGTCGTTCCTGCGCCAGCGAGTATCTTGGTGCTGATGGGTGGGCTGGTCGCGGTTCGTCGTCGCCGCTAAGGGCAAAACGCGGATAGACCGATACATACAACGCATAACCCCGTTCTTGCACGAGCGGGGTTATGTGTTTGTGGTGTCGTCGTCGAGCGGGATGGTGAGCAGGAACTCAGCCCCGTGCCCGCGCCGGTGCACGAGCTCGAGATCGCCGCCCATCTCGCGGGCCAGCCCGCGTGAGAGGGCCAGCCCCAGACCCAGGCCCGAGCGGGCGTTTCCCAAGCCACGCAGCCCGCGTTGGAACTCACCGAAGATCCGGGCGCGCTCGCTGTGGGCGATGCCCGGGCCGTGGTCGGCGATGAGCAGTTCGAGCATGCCGTCGCGCACCCCGACATCGAGGTGGACACGCGTGTCGTGCTCCTCGCCCTCGGGGTCGTCATCGCTGGGGGCTGCGTACTTGCACGCGTTCTCGATCAGGTTCATCATCACGCGTTCGACGGCGTGCGGGTCCACGGTCAGGGTGCGGTCCTGGTGTTCTTCCAGGTCCAGCGAGGCGACAAGATCCAGGTTGTGCTGACCCAGTCGGCGGGCCAGGGCGGGGCGGAAGCGTGCGATCAGTGCGCCCGGCGAGAGCGTCTGCTCGCCCTCGGGCTTGGACTTGCCCGAGCGGGTGCGTGAGAGGCGGGCGTACTCGAGCACATTTTCGACGATGCCCGTGAGTCGCTCGCTCTCGCGTTTGAGCGTGGTCAGGTAATCGCGGCGGACCTGCTCGTCGCTCACCATGCCGTCGGCGAGCATCTGGGAGTAGAGGCGGAAGGTGGTCAGCGGCGTGCGCAGCTCGTGGGTGACGGCGGAGACAAATCGCCCCCGGCGTTCGGAGAGCACGATCGCGGCACGCAGCACCACGCCCACCGCGATGATCGTGGCGATGATCGCGATCCAGGTGACGAGCAGCCCGACGCGTGCGGGTGACCACGACCACGCGGGCAGGGCCGACGCCGGCGGGGGCACCAGGGCCACGGGGATGGTGGCCATGCGATAGGCCCCCAGCGATTGCGAGTTCGATGGGGTGAGCGTCGCGCCGGGGAGTACATCGCTGATGGATCGCAGCAGGTCCGATCGCAGCGATTCCCAGTCGAGCTCGACGCCCTGCACGACCAGCTGCCCATTGACCATCGCGTCGCGGACAAGCACGAGGCGGGACTGGTTGTCGCTGGTGATCCATTTCGGGGTCAGCGAGCCGGCACTCTGAGGCACCGCGACGGAGGCGCTCTCTGTGTCGAGCGTCTTCATCGATAAGGAAGAGAATCCCGAATCACGGGTATCCATAACATCGGCCTGGATCTCACCTTCGAACTTGAGTGCCTGCCCATCGTTGAGCACGAGCCCTGCTTCGTTGTCCTCGTCTGCGGGTGGCGATGCCCGCTGCTGGCTCATCGCGGGGGCGGCGTTCTGTGTCACCATCTGCGCGAT
The DNA here is from genome assembly GCA_002364005.1 of Phycisphaerales bacterium UBA3190. Classification (GTDB taxonomy): domain Bacteria; phylum Planctomycetota; class Phycisphaerae; order Phycisphaerales; family UBA1924; genus UBA1924. Next base: position 69,615 of record DEXG01000039.1, on the reverse strand, counting down.
GCGATTGCGTGCGTCGTAGTCCGAGTCGATCTGCTTGGTGGATTTCTCCATCGCCTCGGACTTGCGTGACGGACCATCGCCGTCGATGTCCATCTGCTCGTCAGATTCGGGGATCGGTGGGGATTGGAGCTGCTGTGCGATCTCGTCGTTGAGTTCTTCGCCGTAGGGATAGTTGAAATACTGCTTGGCGTAGCCGTCGGGGTTGATGGCGATCGAATGCGACTCGGTGGCCTCCATGAGCGACTGGATGGTGCCCCGGCTCTCCAGCTGGGTGGCCTGGAGCGTCGTGTAAGCGGTGCTGGGACGGGCGGCCTCGACGGCCAGCACCGGGGCCATGGTTGAATCGAGCCGCCACAGGGCGCGTCGGATCGCCTCCTGTCGCGTTGCCTGGGTGCGTGACTCCGCTTCCCGGCGTTCCAACGCGACAACCTCGACGCTGACCCACGCCAGTGCGCTCAGGGCCAGCGCCACGCTGCTCCAGAAGATCAGCCAGGTCATGACACGCCGGGTATTCACTCAGGCAACTCCTCGTCGGGCATGGCGAGCATGTAGCCCTTGCCCCGCACGGTCTTGATGACCTGCGGGTCGCCCGGCTCGTCGTCGAGGGTCTCGCGCAGGCGGGCGATGGTCATGTCGATCGTGCGTGTGTGCGTCCCGCGGGGGTCGAGCCCCCACACCGTCTGCAGCAGCTCCTCGCGTGAGACCGCACGACCGGGGTTGGCGCAGAGGAAGCTGAGCACCTCGTGCTCGCGCTCGGTGAGCGATCGGCGCACGCCGCCGGGCAGCACGACCTCGCGGCGTTCAAAGTCGATCTCGCGCCCCGCGATCTTGGTCCCCCGCTGCCCGGTTGGGCGGCCCGGCGAGCGGCGGAGAACGGCTTCGATGCGGGCGATCAGCTCGTCGATGCTGAAGGGCTTGACGATGTAGTCGTCGGCCCCGAGCTTGAGCCCCCTGACGCGGTCGTACTCCTCGCCCCGAGCCGTCAGGAAGATCACCGGCTGAGCGGGCTTGGCCCGGCGCAGGCGGGTGAGCACCTCGTGCCCGTCCATCTTGGGCATCATGATGTCCAGCAGCACCAGGTCCGCGTCCGTGCTCAGGATCAACTCCAATCCGGCCGCCCCGTCCGGAGCGTCGTGGACGGTGTAACCCGAATACGACAACGCGTCGGCGATCCCGCGCCGAATCGCGTCGTCGTCTTCAACAACAAGAATCACACCAAGCGACATAGGGCTCCTTACCAGGTGTAGTGCACGGTGTAAGTCACGACCGCCTCGTCCTCAGAATCAACCGTGACGGGGATGTGCATGGTGCGTGAATCGAGCATCTCGTGGTCGTGCGAGATCTCGGTGATCTTCGCGTTGGACCAGCGGTAAAGGTGCTCCTGGATGTGGACCTCGACGGCCTCTTCCTTCTGGTTGCGGATCTTGACCTCGATGGTCTCGGTCATCCAGTTGCGCCCACGCTCGAAGCTGACCTGTCGGCGTTCGCCCACGACATCGAAGGCGTTGCCGATCTTGATCGTCACTTCTTCATTGCGGGGGGTGTGGTCGATGGTGTCCTCGCCGATGAACTCGAATGAGCCGTCGGCATCGTCCAGCTGACTCACGCGGATGCGCCCGCTGGGCAGGGGCATGCCCAGCCCCTCGGTTTCCTTATTGTCGAACTGCAGGAAGACCTGAACCTTGGTGTCGCCGCCGATGCCGAAGGATTCGTTCTCCTGACGACCACCGCCGTAGTACATGTACTGCTGGGTGCCGTCGAACATGAACCGCTTCTTGACGGGGATATCGGTGGCCTGCTCGAAGAGTTCGATCTGCTTGGTGGAGCGATCGGGGATGGTGGTCGGGCGGCCCAAGGTGTAGAGGTGGTACTCGAAGAATGATTTTTCCTCGAAGCCCTTCTGCATGGTGTCCGCCGCCATCATGCCGCGGGCGTACATGGTTTCGGACCGGGGCTGCTGGGGCTGGCTGCGGTTCACATCGCCCGCGACGAGCTTGAGGTTTGCGCCCTCGTAGCTCCCGCCGGATTGGTTGAGGATCGAGACCCAGGCGCTGAGGTCGATGGTGCCCTCGTTGGGGTTGCGTCCTTCTTCATAGATCAGGTTGTAGTCGGCCCACCAGGTGATGCCCTTGGTCTCGTAGCTGATGCGGGTGTCCTGCTCGCCGCCGCGGCGTGAGCTGACCATCCAGTTGAGGGTGGGTCGGGTGATGAGCCCGTCGGCGATGGCGGGGAACTTGACCCCGTCGTAGCCGGACACGAACTGGATCGCGCCGTCGTCGCCCTGGATGAGCATCCCGCCGCCCGAGACCGACATGAGGGTGACCTCGTTGCCGTTGAGCACGATCTCCTTGTCGATGTATCGCTCGAGCATCTTGTCCATGCTCAGCAGATCGAAGCGGTAGTCCTGTTCGAGGACGGTGGTGCCGTCGGGGTCGGTGAGCGACTCGAAGTGGACGGTGGTCGGGTCGAGCAGCGCGGCGACGCCCTGGAAGTTGAGACTGCTGATGCCGCGCTCGATATCCAGCTCGCGTTGCTGCTTGACGATCGCGTAGCCGGGGATCTGGCGGTAGCCCGAATAGCCCATGCTCCCGTTGCCGGGCACTGGGCGGTAAAGGTCGGGGTTGATGGCCCCGGGGGTGGCGGTGGAGTAGATCGTCAGGGCGACATCGTCGCTCATCGCACATCCGGCGGCGAGCCCGAGGGCCCCGATCGTGGCGGCGGCAATGGTGCGGGTGTTCATCATCATGGTTGAAATCCTTTCATACAAATCGGTGTGTTCACGATACGCCCGTCATGGGCTCTATCGGCATCATTGGGGGTTCTTGACGAGGACGCGTTGCCCCCGGTTCATGAGGTAGATCTCGCCGCGGTTGCTCAGCACCCACTGGCGGTCCTGCTTGGTCAGATCATCGACGAGTGCCCAGTAGGACTCGGTATCGAACTCGATGGTCTGCTGGGGTTCCTCGGCCGCGGATTCGCCGAGCTGGGCATCGACCCACTGCCCGTTCTTGCGGTACAGGGTGCCCTGCAGCCCGCGTTGGACGGTCTGCACCCGGACCTGACGCATGCTGCTGTCGTAGTAGGTGTTCGAGGTGATGTTGCCCGTGCTCTGGACCTGACCGCCGGTGTAGGCATACCCGTCGCCGTCTTGATCGGCTTGTTCCTGGACAACCTTCATGGCCATCGAGCTGTCCTGGTTCTTGCGGTTTTCCGCTTGCGACACGCCCGCGGCACCCGATCGGTCGCGGTTCGAGTCGATCATCCCATCGACCACCTGCACGGTGCCGGTGAACGAGCTTGCTCGGGCCAGGTCCATCGACTCGTCGGCGAGGAATGCGGTGTACTCGCTCATGATCCCGTGCTCGAGCGAGAGGCGGACGATCTCATCGACCAGTTCCTTGTTGGGGGGTGTGCCGTCGGCGCTGGCGAGGCGGATCTCGTTGATCAGCGCGTTGATGCGCTGCTGGGCCCAGAGGCGGGCGACGAAGGCGTGCTTGATGGTGGCGTCGCTCGCGTCCACAGCCGCTTCAAGGCGGGGCTTGTTCATGGACTCCATCTGCTCCGGGGTCATGCCGGTGCCACAGAAGAGGCGGTTCGGCCCGACCCAGAAGTTGCTACCCCCATCGGGCAGCTCGCTGTAGCGTCCCAGCACGACCACGCGTGACCCGGAGAAGAGATCGCCGAGTTCCCGGGGTTCGACTTCGAACAGCGTTGGGCCGGCCTGGGACGAATCCGAGGCATGGGCGCCGAAGGCCGGATCGATCATCACCGGCCCGTCGAGCTTGTCGAAGACCTGCCCGACCTTGATCTCCACATCCTCGTTGGGCAGGACGAAGGTCGATTCGGCCTTGGTGTCCATCGCGATGCCGTCGAGCAGGGGTGCGTTGACATCGTACCCGACGCCGAAGGTGAACACGCGCTTGCCCGATGCGTTGCTCGCCTGTGCGTCTTTGCGGATAGCTGATTCGCCGGTCACACCGACCGTGGCCAGGCCGTCGGTCAGGAAGAGCACCATCGGCAGCGTGTCGGGGGTTGCGTCGCTGCGGAGTGCTTCCACGAGGGCGCCGTGGAGGTTGGTCCCGCCCCGGGCTTGGATGTTCTCGATATACGCGACGACCTGCTTGATCGAATCGGGGGTCAGCTCGACCGGCTGGTCGCTGAACGAGCGCACATCGCCGGCATAATCGATCACGCGCACGAACTCGCCCATGGCCATGCCCTGCACGATCTGCTTGGCCGACTCGCGGGCCTGGATGATCTTCTCGCCGCCCATCGAACCGGAGCGGTCGATGACGATGGTGATCTCGCGTTTGATCTGCTGCTGGGTCTTATCGATGGTCGGGGCGTCGGCCACGAACATGAAGTAACCCGAATCCGGGTCGTCGGCATCGGGGTACAGCAGGGCCGTGGCCTCTTGGCCCGAGCCGAGCATCGCGTACATCCGGAACGGGCCGGGCTCGCTGAGCATGGGCACGCCGACCCGCATCAGGCGATCAGTCACGGGCTTGGTCACGATCGGGTGCGAGGGGGAGAACACCGGGCCCATCGCCCCGCTGCTCTCGACCTCGATGTCGATTGACCACTGCACAGCACTGCTGGCCAGCGACGCCGAACGGGGCAGCACATACTCGACGCGTCCCTTGTGGGCATCGAGCGACTGCTCGTAGACGATGGTCATGGTGCGTGACTCCCCGGGGTTGACCGGGAAGACCGAGGACTGGATCAGGGCGCTGCCAACAAACTCGAGCAAGCCCGGGTCGACCATGGAGCGGACGATCTCGTGGTAGCGTCGCGTGGCTTCTTCGCGGGGCAGCAGCTGGGCGGTGGGTTCCTCGCCGATGCCGTCGATCCCGAATGTGCGGATGGTGGCGCCCGCGGGGACGGGGAGAACGAGCTGGGCCTGGGTGGTGCTTGAGCCGTGGTTCTCGACCGTGACCTTCATCTCGGTGGTCGCGAGCGTATCGGTGATGCGCACATCGACATCGACCGCTTTGACCCATGTGATGACACCGGGGCGGCTGGGGCGTTGGGGCAGGATGAAGTTGATCCCCGGCGCTTCGCGGATCACCGGGTCAGCCGACGACACAGGCACGGTGGCTGTCTGGTTCTGGGCCAGGGTGGTGCCCGCGAGCATCATCAGGGTCACCCCGGAGGTGATGATCATGGCTGGTGTTGGGCGGCGTGTGTTCGAGCGTGTCATGTGGCTGACTCCTGCGTTTGAGGACGAGACCCGTTTCTTGTACGCCAATAGATACAACCCAGATCAGCCCGTGGCTGTCACTGCTGTGTCACGATGATGTTGCAAATCCGTGACAATGCGCCAAAACACGCCTCATCGCGGCGAAACAACGGCTTCTCAGTGGCGTGCGACACGACGAACAAGTTCGCCCGGGAGCAACAAAGCGATCAGCCCAGCCAGGAAAAGCACACCGGCGGTGATCATGAACCCCGTGGCCAGCCCCATCCCCTCAAGCAAGGGGGTGCCGAGCCACTCGGGCAACGACTGGGCGCCGTTGAGCATCCACTGCGGAGCGCTGGGCTTGTTGAGCAGCCCCTTATGAATCAGCTCGGCGATCAGCGGCCCGGTAAACGCAAGCATCCACGCGCCGCCGAGCATGAGCCCCGAGGCCAGACTGGTGCGGTGCGGGAGCAAGCGCTGCGCCAGTGAGATACTCACCGGGATCACCGCGCCGAAACCCATCCCGGTGAGGATCGTCGCGCCGATCGCGAACGGGACCTCGGCCCCCTCGAAGATCAGGTGCGCACGGGGGATCATGAACAGGGCGAGCGAACCCATCAGCGGGAAGAGGGTGAACACGAGCTTTTCGTACTTGGCCGAGAGGATCAGCCCGAGGACGATGCCCATGCCGCCCATGCCCACCTGCATCGAGGCCTGCATCATGCCGTTGAGCTTGGAGGCCTTGATGCCCAGCGCCTCGGTCATCATGCCCGCATCATTCTTGATGAGCGTGATCTCGCCGGCCCACTCGACCAGCAGGTAGACCAACGCCATGTTCACGCTGAAGCGGAGCATGTTGGTGACATAGAGCACACCCACGGCGAACCATCGCTGTCGGCGCTCGGACCGGTCCCATTCGGTGTGGCTCGACTTGGCGCTCGTGTGGCGATGCCCCACGCCGTGCGTTGCCCGCGCGAGCATGAAGGCACACACCAGCCCGAACGGGATCAGGTAGAGCAATGATCGCAGCCCGGTGGTCGTGTCGGGCACGCCATCGATGCGCGGGGTCATCATCGCGACATATTCGGGGATGAGCACATTGCCTGTCATGCCGCCGATCATGCCGGCGAGGAAGAAGAACGCGACATACTTGGAACGCTTGCGCCCGCCCATGTGCCCGGTGATGGCGGCCGCGGGCGGGTGGAACGCGCCCACGCCCATCGCGCCGACGCTGTAGAGGATCGCCAGCTGGGTGAAGTTCTGGGCGAGTCCGAAGCTGCCGATGCACAGCACCGCGACGACGAAGCCCAGCGTCCCAATCGCTCGGGTGTCGAACTTGTCGCTGACCCATGCCACCAGTGGCTGCACCACCCCGCTGCACAGCGAGCCCAGCGCCAACAGCAGGGCCTTCTGCTCGGTGCCCATACCCAGCATGACCGCCAGCAGGGGCATGAGCGATACGCCGACGAATGAGAAGACATCGACGACGAAGTGCGTCCCGATGGTGATCGTCGCCCGGGTTGCCGGGCGCGTGGCGATCTCATCTGTACTGATCGGGGTGACGGCTTGCGTGGCGGCGGTACTCATGAGCCGTATTCTTCGCTCACAATCACCTGGGCGATCAATGAATCAGGGATGATGCGCCAGATTGGGGGTGGGACCCCTCCGTCTCTCCGCCTCAGGCGGAGAGACACCTCCCCGCGAGGGCGCGGGGAGGGGCAGACGGGTTAGTCGACCCCGGCGGGGATGCCGCCCTTGCGGGGGTCGCTGGCGGCTTGCCAGCCCTGACCATCGGGATCGCGCCGGATCAGCTGCACATTGCCCACATCGCGACGCAACTTCACCTCGTTCCAATCGCCCCGGGCGGCCCGACGCGAGAGCAGGGGCATCAGCCCGGGTTCGCTGTAGAGCACATCGGGGAGCCACTGGTGGTGCAGGCGTGGGGTGGCGACCGCGGGCGTCGCGTCCATACCCGCCATCGTGTTGAGCAGCGCCTGCATGGTCCCCGTGATGATGCGCGGGCCGCCCGAGGCGCCGGCGACCGCGAAGACCTCGCCGTTGTCATCAAGCACGATGGTCGGCGACATGCTCGAGAGCGGCCGCTTGCCCGGCTCGGGCAGGTTGCGGTCCGACTGCATCAGCCCGAACGCGTTGGGCTGGCCACGCACGGTGGTGAAGTCGTCCATCTCGTTGTTGAGCACGAAGCCGTAGGCATCAACGCCAACCAGTGAGCCGAAGCTCAGGTTGATTGTCTCGGTCATCGCCACCGCCCCGCCATAAGGATCGACGACCGAGACATGGCTGGTACCCGCGTCGTTGGGGACAAGGTTGGGCGTGCCATAGTACGACGGCGGATGGACCCCGTCGGTGATCAGCTGGGCCCGCTCCTGGATGATCGACTCATCCAGCAAGTCATCGATCGGGACATCCACGAAATCGGGGTCCGCGAGATAGTTCGAGCGGTCGGCGAAGGCATGCTTGAGGGCCTCGACGAGCAGGTGCGCCCGGTCGGCGTCCATGATCGGGTTGGCAAAGTCGTAGTTGCTTGCTTCAAGAATCATCAGGGCTTGCAGCATCGTCACCCCCCCGCTGCTGGGCGGGGGCATGGCAATCATGCTTCGGCCTTCGACCTCGCGAACCAGCGGCTCGCGCTCATCGAGCGTGTAACCCGCAAGCTGCTCGCTCGTCATCTCGCCGCCGGCTTCCGTGATGGCCCTCACGATTGCGTCACCCACCGGGCCACGATAGAAGCCGTCGACCCCATCGCGGGCGATGCGCTCCAGCGCCTTGGCCTGCAGACTGTTGGTGATGCGATCACCCAGCTGGACCTGACCCTGACGCAGGAAGTGCGTCCAGACCAGCCCGGCCCGCTGCTTGAACTCGGGATGGGCCTGGAACTTCTCCATCAGCGATCCCGACATGATCATGTAGTGCTCATCAACCACAAACCCCTCATACGCGGCTTCGATCGCCGGGGTGAGCACGGTCTTGCGGTCGAGCGTGCCGTAGGTCTCCAGCGCGTGCAGCAAGCCCGCGACCGAGCCGGGGATCGCGACGGCCGCCCCGCCGATGGTGCTCGATTTACCCGTGCGTTCGTAGTAGTCCGCATCAACATACGCCTGCTCGCGATAGTTGACGGCCGTGTGCACCATCCCGTGCTTTGGGTCGTCGGGCAGGTGGATGACCATGAACCCGCCACCGCCGATCCCGCAGGAGTAGGGACGCACGACGCTGAGGGTGAACGACGCGGCGACCGCGGCATCGACGGCGTTGCCGCCCATCGCCAGCATGCGTGCCCCTGCCTCAGAAGCAATGGCATGGTCCGCGGCGACGGCCCCCTGGGCATAGATCCCGTTGTCGTGCACAACCACATCGCTCGTGCGCGATCGGGCGGTCGAGCAGGCGCTCAGGGGCATGACTAGGAGGAACGAGAGACACAGCAGCAGTCGGTTCATCATGCGATCAGTCTACCCGATCGCGCAATGACGAGCGTGGGCCTAGCGGTCGAGCTTGTGGCGACGCACGATCCAGAACCTGGGATCGGCCTGATCGGGCCCGCCGGGGATCGGGCCCCGGAACAGGGCTTTAAAGAACGCCCTGAACCCCATGAGCACGCGCATCAGCCCGTGCCCGCCGCGCCGCTCATCGTGACGGACGAGGCGGTAGCCCAGCAGGTGCAGAACCTGTCGGCGAAGGACGGCCGCAAGATCGGCATCGACGCAGAGGGTGTGATCATCGCACGCGTAGACCCCGGGCATGTGGGCGATGAGCCAGTGGAGCCATCGCTGTCGGCGCAGCCGAGCCGACAAACCGAGCCAACCCTCACCGACCGGGCGGACGATGAAGAAGCCGTCATCACCCGCGCGTTTGATCGCCTGCATGTTGGGCATGAAGACGATGCCGTGCACCGGTGAAGTGATTGCCTTTTCCTGTTCGGTCGCGATGTGGGTGATGTCTCGCCTGACCCAGTCGCCGTGCTCGACGCCCTCGCGCATGCTGAAGTCAGGGTGGGCGATCGGGTAGCGGTACCGGACATCGAAGATCCGCCCCCGCTCGTCGCCGGCTTCGTGACGCAACACAGCCGCAGGGTCTTGCTCGTGCGACAACGCGTTGATGGGGAGCACCCCGCTCGAGTCGAGCGTGCACCAGATGACCGCTTCGAGCACATCGGCCGCTTTGGGATCCAGGTGCTGCCCGCCCTCGACGACCATCGAGATCGCACCCAGCTCGTTGGTCACGCGGTCGATGAGCAGTCCGCCCAGCTCCTCCTCGAACCCCAGATACAGCGGGAGCGGGAGCTTGCGGGCCATGCGGCGGGTCGGGATTGAATCTTCGAGCACCACCACGGGCGGCATATCGGCGCTGGTCGTGTGCAAATCAACCACCACCATGCGATCGCAGCGGGCCCGGATCGATCGCAGCGAGGCGAGCAGCTCCTGCATCTGCCCGTGCTCGGGGCTGGTCTCGGGCGGCAGGGCGATCTGCTCGTCGGTGAACAGGCGGTTGAGATCGTGGGCGATATAGCGTGTATCGGGTTGCTCGTGGTTGAGCGCTTCGAGGTTGCCCAGCAGCGCGACCAGTTCACCGTCGAAAGCACTGGGCTGCTCGCGCTGGAGCGTATCGAGCACGCGTTGGGCCGCGTGCGCACCGGCGGGCTCGTTGCCGTGCACACCCGCGATGACGACGAGCGTTGTGCGTGTGGTGTCTGATTGCGACCCGCCGGCGAGGTAGCGTCCCAGCTCACGCCGGGTCAGATCGACCCCGGCGTGGTCCTCTAGTGCTGGGCGCGTGTGCTGTGTCATACAGGATCATTGACACCCGACCCGGGCGTGTCGCGCAGCTGCTCTTCGAGAAGCTGGCCGGCGATGCGCATGAAGTCGTGCTCGGTGACCAGGCCAACGAGTTTCTGATCCAGCACAACCGGCAGGCACGACGCCCCGTGCTCACGCATCAGGGCGATGGCTTCGAGTGTCGTGGTCTCGGGGGTCGCGGTGACCGGATTGGGGTGCATGATCTCCGAAACAGCGACCGAGCCGCCATCCCGCATGCGGCTGCGCAGCTTGGGATCGGCCACGGTACGCAGGATCGATCGGTAGCTCACCAGACCAACCAGATTGCTCTGCTCGTCCTCAACCGGGATGTGGCGGATGCGTTCCCAATCCATAATTGAAGCGGCCAGGTCGATCAGCTCGTCCTCCTGCACGGTGAACAGCTCGGTGTGCATGTACTGCCCGACGCGCCCGAAGTGCTGGGTCCAGCAGCCGCCCTCGCCCAGCTCGGGCAGCGACCACTCGTGGACCGGGATGCCCGAGTTCTGGCGGGAGATTGTCGCGGCGGTGAGCGTGCTCAGGCGTTCTGCTCGCGTCCCGTACTCGTGGATCTTGGCGACCGAGTCGAGCATCCACCTGGCACCATTGCGCCCCGAGGCGACCCGCGCTTCAACGATGCCCATGTAGTGCTCGATGTCCTGCTCATCGACGCCGTGTGATCGCAAGCCGGTGCGTGCCAGGGGGATCAGCTCTTCCAGGAGCAGGTCGCGGACCGAGATGGTTGTGTCATCGAACCAGTGCATCTTAAAGTGCAGCCCGTTGCGTGCCGAGGCGAGGAAGTTCGCCCGCGCGTGCTCGAAGGGGATGCGTTCGGTCAGGTCGGGGTAGACCTTGGGGATCTGGGTCATGAGCCCGAACCAGAGCGCCGCGTTGGCGACCTCGTCGCTGACGCTGGGGCCGGCGGGCAGGACGCGGTTCTCAATACGCAGGTGCGGCTTGCCGTCGGTGATCCCGTAGCATGGGCGGTTCCAGCGGTAGACCGACGAGTTGTGGGTCTGCAAGCCGTAGAGCTTGGGCACCTCGCCGCGCTCGACCATGCCGATGGCGTCTTCCTGGGTACCCGCGGCGAAGAGGGATCGGAACCGCACAACATCGTCGCGGTAGATCTCCAGCACCGAGTCCTGAACCCAGCGCTCGCCGAAACGCACGCGCTTGAGCACATCGCGCTGGGCGGGCATGTCGCTGCCCGAGGTGTCGACGGTCTGCTCGAAGATCGCGATGCGTGTCTCGTGCCAGAGCCGCTTGCCGAAGAGCACCGCCGAGTTGGCCGCCGACGCCAGGCACGGGGCGGTAATCAGCTGGGCGGTGTTGTAGGCGATGGCGAACTCTTCGGGCCAGACCTGATAGTGCAGCTGGAACGAGGTGTTCAGTCCTTCAACGAGCACATTGTCGTGTGTGAACTTGAGTTCGTCGATGCCCTTGATGCGGATGTTGTACTTGCCGCCCCGCGATTTGGTGATGCGTTCGTTGAGCGCGTGGTAGCGGGGCTTGGGCGTGATGTACTCTGCCGCCAGGTGTTCCTGCTGCAGCGTGGGGAGGATCCCAATCAGGATCGGCTGTGCCCCATGGACCTCGGCGGCCGCCCGCGCCTTGGCGAGCAGGCCCAGCGTCTCCTGCTGCATCTGGCTGAGCACCGACCCGGTGAGCAGGGCGGGGTCGAGGTTGAACTCCATATTGAAGCGCCCGATCTCGGTCGTCGCCTTGGGCTCGTTGAGGGCCTCGAGCACCTCGGGTCCGATAGGTGCGGGCGCGAAATCCTGCCGGACCAATGCCAGTTCCTGCTCGGCACCGATCCGACGCACGCCCGTCTCGAAAACCCCACGCTGCAGCATGAGTTCGAGCGCCCGCAGGTCGTTGAGTACATGCTGGATCGCCGCGCGATGCTCTTGCCCGCCGTGCTCTTGATCGATGCTTTGCACGCCCATGCGAACATACCCCTTACGAGATCCGCACCCAGAATCGGCGCGGCGTGGTAGAAGTCGCCATTGTGACCGACCGTGAAACAAAACGCAAGGGTGCACACGCCGCTCTGATATATGGTATTCTTGAAACCCAATCCCATACCCGGCGTATAGCCGGGTGATGCCACGGGTCTTTTGTCGGTATCGCATGGTGCTGGTTGTTCCAGATCAGCACCCGAAGAATAAGTCAGTCGAAACGGTAAGTACGGTAAGCACTGTTTTTGATCAATCCCCCCCTCGCCAGCGGGTGATGCACAATGCATCCTTTATCTGTTACCCGTGAACGCCTTGGAGCCACGCCATGATCCGAAAGAACCGCGCCGGTCTTGCCCTGATTGCCTCGCTGACCCTGGCCGCCGGTGCCCTGCACGCCCAGCCCATCGCGCTGCCCGAGTTGCCCCGTGTGGATCTGCGTACACATACCCCGACACAGATGTACACCAACCAGGTTGTACTCAGCGTCCGCACCGCAACCCAGTCCCAGCTCGACGCGCTGCTGGGGCTCGTTGAGTCCGTCTGGAGCGAACGCACGGGCGTCGGGCTGATGGATGTGCAGATCAACCGATCGCACCTGCCGACCCTGACCAAGCTCGGCATCGGCTACGACATCCTCATCGACGACCTGCAGGCGCACCAGGCACAGCGATGGGCCCAGATGCAACGCCTGGAACAACTCGACAACGCCCAGCCCCGGGGCGCGGGCGTGCACAGCGACGCATGGTTCAGCAACTACAAGCAGTTCTCTGACATCATCTCCTACTTCAACAACATCGCCGCGACCCGTCCCGATATCGCCACCATGAGCGATGTGGGCGACTCGCTTGAGAGCAACGACATCTACGCCCTCACGATCACGGGCCCCGATGTCGCGTGGAACCCCCGCGACGAGCGCCCCGTTGTGATCTGGAACGGCGGGCAGCACGCACGCGAGTGGGTTTCGCCCATGACCGTGTCCTACATCGCAAGCAAACTTGTGGATGACTACGGCAGCGATCCACGCGTGACCGAGATTCTCAACAACACACGCATCGTCATCCTCCCGGTCATCAATCCCGACGGCTACCTCTATACATGGTCCAACGATCGCTACTGGCGCAAGAACCGTCGCAACAACGGCGGGAGCTTCGGCGTCGACCTCAACCGCAACTGGGGCTACGAATGGGGCGGGCAGGGCGCATCAACCTCACCCAACGACGACACCTACCGTGGGCCCGGGGCGTTCTCTGAACCCGAGACCCAGGTCCTGCGCGATCTGGCGCTCACCTTCGGCGACGACCTCGTCGCCCACATCGATTACCACACCTACTCCCAGCTCATCCTCTGGCCCTTCGGCTACGCAGAAGGCGTGCAGACGCCCGAGCCAGACCGCACCTTCTTCGATGAACTCACCACCGCGATGAGCGATGAGATCCTCGATGTCTCGGGCGTGTTCTACAACCCGATCCAGTCGGTCGACCTCTACCCCGCATCGGGCGCCTGCACCGATTGGTTCTACGGCCAGCTTGGGGCCAAGTCCCTGACCATCGAGCTGCGTCCCGCCGACGGGGCCGGGTTCGGCGGGTTCGACCCCGACCCGAGCGTCATCCTGCCCACCGCCCGGGAGAACTACGAAGCCGCCAAGCTCTTTGTGGAACGCACCACCCAGCCGGTCGCCTTCGACTTCTCGCTCGCTGAGATCATCGAAGCCGACACGCCAACCACGATCACACTGAGCGTCAGCGATGTCATCGCCACGCACATCCCCAGCAGCGTCTCGCTGAGCACACGAATCGGCAGCAGCGACGCGATCAAGAGCACGCCCATGACCGCGCTGGGCAACAACCAGTACAGCGCCGATCTGCCCGCGGTTCCCTGCGGCACGGTAGTGCATTACGGGTTCCTGCTCGAGACCACCGACGGCGACACCGTCGACTACCCCAGCACCGACGAGTTCGATGCCCTCGCCCAGGAGTTCAGCATCAGCTTCAGCGATGACATGGAAACCGACACGGGCTGGGTCGTGGGCGGCTCGGGCGACAGCGCCAGCTCGGGCGTCTGGAACCGCATGGACCCGCAGGGCACCGATGCCCAGCCCGAGAACGACCATACGCCCGGCACCGGCACCGACTGCTGGGTGACCGACGGGCTCGCCGGCACGAGCCTGGGCGACCGGGACATCGACGGCGGCGCGACCACCCTCACCTCGCCCATCCTCGATGCCATCGCCCTGGGCGATGACGCCGAGCTCGTCTACTGGCGCTGGTACTCGAACAACACCGGCGCGTCCCCCAACGAGGACACCATGCTCGTGCAGATCAGCAACGATGTCGGCAACTCGTGGACCACCCTCGAAGAAGTCAGCGAGAACGCGGGCGACTGGGTCGAAACCCGTTTCCGGATCGCCGACTATGTCGAGCCCACCGACATGATCAAGGTGCGCTTCATCGCATCGGACCTCGGCAGCGGGTCGATCGTCGAGGCGGGCGTCGATGACCTGCGCATCGAAGCCGTGGGATGCAGCAACAACCCCGCCGACCTCAACGGCGACGGCGAGCTGAACTTCTTCGATGTCAGCCTGTTCCTCGCCGCGTTCAGCAACCAGGACCCCGTCGCCGATTTCAATGGCGATGGTTCGTACAACTTCTTCGATGTCAGCGCCTTCCTGGCCGCGTTCAGCCAGGGCTGATCGCATCACAAACTCCCCCCAGGGGGTGAGCAGAGGTTCGATTCCCCTCGAACCACATCCTCGCTCTCCCCCACGAGTGCCCCGCCGCGTGCCCCCTCACACGGCGGGGCCTTTTTGTGTTCATCCCAGTTCACAACTTTTCTGTGGGTGATTTAGCCCAATCGGGTTACGATCACTTCATACCACGAACCCTGGGATTGCAACATGATTTATTCATTCGTACTCGTCCTGACGCTCGCGATTGGCTCAACCATTGCCCGTGCGCAAGCACCCGCCCAACACCAGCCCGCACATGCAGTCAACGATCGTGCAAGCCCCTACGCGGGCCAGTGCGTCGTGCGCATCAGAACAACCTCACAGGCACAGCTCGATTCGGCTCTGGCGATCGCCAGTGATGTATGGTCCGAACGCATCGGTGTCGGAGTGCTGGAGATCCAGATCGACCGCGAACGCCTCGATGAACTGACCCGGATCGGCGTGCCGCATGATGTGCTGATCGAAGACCTGCACCGAGTGGTGCTCGACGAACAACAACAGATCCAGGCCGTGCGCGAGGCGCAGGCACACACCAAACCCAACGGTTTCCAGCGCGGGGGGCAGGCCCACGATCCCGACTGGTTCGCGACCTACCGCACGCTCGACGAGATCACCAGCTATTTCCAGAACATCGAGGCCATTCGACCAGACCTCGCCCAGATCGACACCATCGGGCAGAGCTGGGAAGGTCGGGACATGTTCTCCATTACGATCTCCGGCCCAGACACGCCGGAGAACCCCGTAACGGATCGACCCGCGGTATTCATCTTCAGCACAGTGCACGCGCGCGAGTGGATCGCGCCGATGACGACATCCTATATCGCGTCCAAGCTCACGCAGCAGTACGACCTTGACCCAAGCGTGCAGGCACTCCTGGATGGCCTGCGGGTCGTGATCGTCCCCGTCGGGAACCCCGACGGCTATGTCCACACCTGGACCGACTACCGCGGTTGGCGCACCACACGCCACGACTTCGGCGACGGCGTCTTCGGCGTCGACATCAACCGCAACTGGGGGTACGAATGGGGCGGCTCGGGATCGAGCGGCACCCCCGGCACCTCCACATACCGAGGCACCGAGCCATTCTCCGAACCCGAGACACGAGCGCTCCGCGATGTCTCACTGGGGCTGGGCGACAAACTCATCGCCCATATCGACTACCACTCCTTCTCGCAGCTCATCATGTGGCCCTTCGGGCATGAAGAGCAGGCGTACACGCCAGAGCCGTTCGTCTCGGTGCTTGAGCAGATCGCCAACGAGATGCGAGACACGATCCTGGATACCTCAGGCACCCAGTACAGGCCGATGCAATCGTTTGAACTCTACCCCGCTGCCGGCGATTCGTGCGATTGGCACTTCGGCGTGCTTAACAAAATCACCTACACCATCGAGCTCCGCACACTCAACTCTTTCTCTCCACCTGCCGACCAGATCTTCCCCTGCGCCGACGAGAACTACGAGGCCTTCCTCGTGTTCGCGGAGAACGCGCTGCGTGAGCACCGACTGATCCACATCCCGGCGGACACCCACTACACCAACGACCCGGAACCGTTGCGGCTCCATGTTCTCAAGGCCCTCGACCCCGCGCTCGACGGGAGTGTCACATTGCACACACGCAAGGCTGGCGACGAGACCTACACCGCCACACCGATGACACTCAACGCCGAGAATGAATACCTCGCGTCGATCCCAAACATCGCCTGCGGCGACACAATCGAATACTACTTCAGTCTGACAATCCCTGACGGAGAAGACATCCTGTTGCCGCAACTGGGCTGGAAGAAGCCGTACACCACGAGCGTGCTCAGCAAGGCGATGAGCTTCCGCGACGATCTGGAAACCGACAAGGGCTGGCTCACCAACCCCGCGGACGATAACGCGACCACTGGGCACTGGACCAGGTCGGATCCCGAGGGCACCACGCAGCAGCCCGAGGATGATCATTCACCCCTCGGCACCCACTGCTGGGTGACCGATGGGCGTGCGGGAACAAATGCCGACGAGTTCGATGTCGATGGCGGCGCGACTTACCTAACCTCCCCCCGTTTCTCAGCGATCGATGGCTCGGTTGTATCCTTCTGGTTCTGGCGATCAGAGAGCCGCTACCGCCTCGACCGGGCGGACATCTATCTCTCGAACGACGATGGGGCGACCTGGTCGTTCATCGAACGACTGCCCCGCCAGTCCCGGAGCTGGCAACGCTACGAGCTGCCGATCCCCGCCGACATGACCCCATCACACGACACGCGTCTGCAAGTGGTGATGCGGGATATCCGTGCCGACCACACCATTGAGCTGGCGATCGACGATTTCAGCGTCGGCATACCCGGCTGCCCGGTGAACGACGCCGACCTCAACGCCGACGGGGCGCTCAACTTCATCGATGTCAGCCTGTTTATCGAGGCCTATCAGGCAGAATCCCTCTGGGCCGAC
>DEXG01000039.1:38333-52334 GCA_002364005.1 Phycisphaerales bacterium UBA3190 | reverse complement strand
GCCGACGATCAGGTCAACTTCTTCGATGTCGCCGAGTTTCTCCGTCTCTTTCTCGATGCCTGAATGACCAAGGCCAACTCCCGGGCATACCATTGAGACTCATTCTCAATAGGAGGAGTTCATATGCTGACCAACCGTCTCAAAGACGATAACTGGGCCCTGCACCAGATCGCTGAACGCCAGGAAACCCCCGGCTCGCTCATCAAGGGCACCATGCCCAAAGATGGCTACATCGGGATGCTTGAGCAGCAGCTGCTCATCAACACCACACTCGATGCCACACTTCGCGACGCGGTCAAGGCCGATCCGCGTGTCAGCGAGCTGGTGCTCGAGGAGCAGATGCTCTCGCCGTATATTGCCGAGGACCTCGCGTTCTTCGGGATCGAAACCGGATCGATCGATCCCACCCCGGGGACGACCCGTTTCATCGAGCACATCGAATCAAGCCGCGACAACCCGCTGCACCTGCTCGGCCTGCACTATGTCCGCCTGGGCGCGTGCAACGGCAACCGGTTCGTCGCCCGCGTGGTCCGCAAGGCCTACGGCTTGGGCGAGACCGAGGGCACCCGCTACCTCGACCCGTTCGGCGAGAAGCAGCGCACGGGTTGGGTTGAGTTCAAAGCCGCGCTCGACGCGATGCCATTCGATGCGTCCGAGCAGGACCGGGTCTTCGAGGGCACCCGAGCCGCCTACCTCTACGCGATCAATATGGACCACCCCGAGCACCACAGCGCCGAGCAACTGCTCGACATGCATGGCAAGACCCTCGATAAGAAGGCCTTCGAAGAGGGCCACTCGGTGCATGTCCCGTCGAATCAGCACTGATTATCGCCGGCATCAGCTCTGACTCATGGTTCACCCGCACGCTCGCGCCAGTCCGCGAGCGTTTTTCGTATCTGATCGGCCACCTGCGCCAGCGTGCTGCTGGGCAGCAAGGCCTGGGGATGGTCGATCACGCCGACACGCCGCTGTTCGATCGCCGGGATGGGCAGCGAGGCGATCGGGCCCAACGCCGCCTCGACCTGCGCCCAAGTGATGGGCTCGGGCTCGCCGATCATGGCCTCGTCATCACGCGGGTCGAAGATCAGGATCGAATCGGGCGCCAGCTCGATCAGGTCTTCCAGATCCAGTTCCTGCCACATGCCACCGCTTGTCAGCGCGTTGGCGATGCCCAGTCGCTCCACCAACTGGGCATGGAAGGAGCCCGGCCCCAACGCCCCGGCTGGGTCGGTGCCCGCCAGCAGCAGGGTCCGCCCGGCGACCTGCGCAGCAGGGCCCATCGGCGACCAAGCACGCGCCAGGCGGGCGCTGGGCAGCTCGATCTCGAAGCGTTTGGTCGGGTCGACCTCGAAGGTCGTCGGGTCGCCGTCGTTGTTGGCATCTGCGGGGAAGCCCACGAGCTTGAGATACAGGTCGTCGAGCGTGGTTGCGATGTCGTCGAGCGATTCGAGCTGGTAGGTCCAGATCGCCCAGCCCCGCTCCTTGGCCAACGCCGTGATCCGCTCGGGGATCTCCACGCTGCCGCGCTGAAAGATCAGGATGGTCGGCTCGACCTCGATGAGCATCTCGTCGTCGATCTCGATGTGCGAACCCACGACCGGGATCGACTCGGACAACGCCGTGTCGAAGCTGTGACGCCCCACGATCTGATCCTCAAACCCAAGGTCCCGCAGCATCACCCCGATCGCGGGCGAAAAGACGGCAAAGCGCGGCTCGGATGACGACTCGTCACCGGGCGCACCCTTCCCGCCCTGCGACTGGCTCGAGGACGCGTTGCTCCCGCAGGCGACCAGCGTGCAGAGCACCATGCAGAGGAACACGAGTGACAATATGAATCGGGTGAAGCGCATCGAAGCTGATCTTAGTGCATCGCGCCAACCACCGCCCGGCGGAGGTCGCCCAGTTGCTGCTCGCTGAAGAGCACGAAGGGCCATGTCCGGTCATTGGCCAGCGCAATCTGCTTCTGCATGGCCCGGGCCTGATCGACCCGATCCCGCAACGCATCGAGCTGCTGCCGGTGTTCACCCCGGTACCGCTCCAGCAGCGATTGCAGCTGCTGATACGGGGCATCGGGGTTGGTGCCGCTGGCTTTGGCCTGCTCGATGTCGCTGACCAGCTCATCCTTTTGCCGCTGGGCCGACTCGTCCCCCAGCATGCCCGGCGTGTGGCGGGCATGGTGCAGACGCCAACTGGCCTCGTTGACTCCCACGGCCTCATCGGGGTCCCACCCCAGTTCCAGGTGCTGCGTCGCCGTCGCCAGGGCCATGGGTGACAACTCCATCCCCAGCCACGCCTTTGCCCAGTCCTGGGTGATGCGGTCGTAGGCCCAGCCACCGGTGCCGTGGATGAACAGCTCGCCCAGGTGCGCCCGCACGAGCAGACTCATGAACAGCCCGCGGGGCGCCAGCTCGTGGCGCTGGAAGGTGTCGATGTTGTCCGTGTCGATCGCCACGCGTGCCCGCCCGTCGCGCAGCCCCCACATGGGCAGCTCCACGCGGCCGTCTTCGATCATCAGCGGGCGCACGCGGGCCTGTGGATGCCCACCGACGGCTTCGTTATACCGCTCCACACACGCGCGCGGGTCGTCGAGCATCCGCTGCACGATCGCCCACAGCGTATCGCTGGTGAACAGCGCGCTGGCGTAGATGATCTGAGGCGGCTCGATGTCCAATCGTTCACACGCCAGCCCGATGGTCGCGTTGGCGAACTGACGCGCCAGAGTCGATTCGTGGGTGTACCCGAGCAGGTACTCGACTATCGCCTCAAGGCGATCATCATCAACCGCCTCGGTCGGCATGGCAGGGAGCGAAGCGCTGGGCACGCCTGCGGGGATCGAATCGGAGGCCAGCACCTGGATCGTGCGGCTGGACAACGAGCCGGCGTGGCCCGTCGGCACGCGAAGATGCTCTAGCTCGACATGGTCCTGATCGGCGATGATCCAGACGCGGTGGGCACCGGTCCGCTTGGCCGCCTCGTGCTGGGCGATGAGCTTGGCGAGAATGCCGTTATGGAAGATGACGGGCTGATGCCCGCTGAAGAGCACCGGGCGATCGTTGGGAATCCCCAGCTCATCGCGTGCCGAATCCGACATGTGCTTGCTCAAGGCATCAGCCCACTGATCCCAGGTCGGCTCGATGCGGACCTCGATCGCCCGACACGCGGGCTCGGCTTCATCGGCGGCTCGGCTGACAGCGGACATGGGCGCTTCCCCGATCAACAGTCGGCTTGGAGGGAACACAAGGCGCGATCGGGCAAACGATCACGCACGCGATCCATCGCCCGGTACAGCACGCAGCGGTAATGGTTCAGGCGGGTTTGCGGGTCGTCGAGCCCGCCGCCGAAGGATCGATTCGGGTCATTATAGATCAGCTCAACCGGTATCTCGCCGACCTTGAGCTTGTTGGCCGCCGCCTGCACCCAGAGCTGCATCGGGAACGCGTAGCCGTCGTCGGTCAGGTCGAGCTTCTGCATCGCGCTGACGCGGTGGGCCTTGAAGCCGCAGAACGAGTCGGTGAGATTGAATCCCAGGCGTTCGTTGATCTCTTTGGTCAGGGTCAGGTTGATGGCGCGTCGATCGCCGGGTGGCAGATCCTTGGCCCACTGCTCGTCGGCACTCAGATACCGCGAGCCCGAGATGATGTCGAGATCCGTGTTCTCAATCTCGCTGAGGAAATCGGGAATGCGCTCGGGCTCGTGCTGGAAATCGCAGTCCATGGTGATCACCCAGTCGTAGCCGTCCCGATGGGCACGCTGGAAAATCTCCCGGATCGCCCGCCCGTAGCCGGCGTTGGCCTCGTGGCGGATCAGGTCGAAGCCCATCTCCTCGTGGAGGGTGTTGAGCACCTCCGGCGTGTCGTCGCTTGAGCCGTCGTCGAGCACGAGCATGTTGGGGGCGTGCACACGGACCTGCTCAAGGACATTCTGAACATGGTCGGCTTCGTTGTAGACGGGTATTGCGACGAGTGTGCGCATGAAGTTCGACTCCTGTGCAGGGTGATGTGCGTAAAGATTCGACGAAAATCGCCACGCAGATACCTGAACGATCAGTCTGAGCAGATTATTCCCAGTTCAGCCGTCCGAAGCGGGGCCCGGCTGAGACTGTTCGCCTGACATGGTGGGCAGCAAAATACCGGACAATGGGCACAAATACCGGATTCGATTCTAGCGCATGAGATCGCCCGCCGGTTTTGCGGGTTTCTTCACGCCCAGATTGTCGACCCGCACTCAGCGGGCCAGCTCACTCGCGGGGTGGGTCACAACACCCCCCCTGCTTGAGTGATTGAGCTTCGGCCTCTGGGCTGTGACCCATCGCGTCTAGCTCGGCTTCGGATACGAGGCCCCGTTTGCGGGGGCCGGTGGTCTTGACGGGCTTGCCCTTGGTCGTCCCGGCAACTGATCGCAGGATCTTGGAGCGATAGGTCAGTGACACAGAGTTGCATGCTGGGCAATCTGCCCACCATGGCGCATCGCAGCAGTCTGGGAAGTTGGGCGAACCTTGCTGGCAGGCCGGGTCGACGCAGGGGTTGATCGGTCCTGGCCCGCCGGTGTTGCACCCTGATGCCGACCAGATCACGACCTGGGCGGGCGACGATGTGGTGATGTTGGTGGGGTAGTACTTGTCCCCGTCGTAGAAGAATGTGCGAGTGCCAGGGGATTGCGAGGCCGGATCGTAGGAAACCTCGCCCGGCAAGCCATCGCAGCGCCGACCGATGCGGTACTGCGGGGTTGGGCATGGTTCGGTCAGCGATTCGACGGTCACGGGTGTTTGCGTAGAGAGCTTGCCGGTGTTGTAGTAGATGACCCCGCCATAGCGAACGGTCTGGGTGCCTGGGGCCAGCGTCGATGGATCCACGGTGATGCTGCCTGCAACGCCATCGCAGCGATACCAGATCGGCCATGTGGGCAGGGGGCACGACTGGTCGTCCCAGGTGACCGTCACGGCCGTTTCGGAGCTTCTGATGCCGGTGAGGCGGTACTTGTCGCCGCCATAGAGGCAGTATTGGTGGTTGGTGGGGCGTGCCGCGATGTCGACGGTGATGCGGACATCTGGATCGTCGCAGCTCTCTGCGTAGTAGGTGGTGAACGGGAGGCCAGATGGGCAATCGATCCCATAGATCGAGACGACGGCGTTGTTGATGTCAACGAGCTTGGTGTTGGTCGAGCACGAGTTTGAGAGCTGGTTCGCGAGTGCCGTGCCGAAGGGGACAGGGGTCGACGATGACCAGCTGAAGATCACGCCATCGTTGCATCCAGCACCGCCACCATTCTGGGTGGTGATCGTGCAGCCAACTACATGCCACTCGTTCAGCGGGTCGAGATTCTCATCCATGCAGCTGAGCGTGACATTGATGTTGATCTGCTCGTAAACGATCCCGATCCACAAAACGCTGTCGTTGTCTTCAAACTCACCTCGTACCGAGCAGTAGGCCGACCCGCTGAGGCCAGAGAGGATGTGCACCCCATTGATACCCTCGACGCTGTGCGTCCGATCGATCGAGCCAAAGAAGGTGCTCGCCGGAGCTGCGTCAGGAACATTCATGCAGCTATACCCGGCAGGGAACTCGCATGCGAGCTTGTCGAAGCCGTCAACGACCACCATGATGCAGGGTGGCGTGCCCTCATCACATGGCCAGTCGTACGGAGCATCCGAGCAGTTGCAGCATCGATCGATGTTCATGTGCAGCTCCCGTCCACACCATTGGTGCTCTGGAAGTACCATCGATCTTCGCCACCGTCCTGGTAGGGGCCAAACAGGATCACCGCCCCACGCCCCGACACGGGCTGGATTGCGAACCCGCTCGGGAGGTTGGCGACATCGACTCCGTTGCCCTGAACACCCGTGCCGTCGTTGAGCATCTCACGCAAGTTCAGCGCCTGGCCGTGCGTATCGCTGGTGCGAACCGCCCCGGTTGTCACGGGCTCGTCATCCTCGAATCGAACTTCCTCCCAGTCGTAGATCCATCGGTTGGTGCCATCGAGCGTGGCATCAGTGATGCGTGCAAAGATCATGCCCTGCTCGGCGATGGTCGGCAGGTCCACCCTTGCTCGAGGCCCGGAATCGATCGAGCCCTGAACGCCCGCTACCGTGTGTTCACGACCGCGGCTCTGGGGCATCTGCTCAGGCGTTGCAGCGGTCTCGCCGCCGCCCTGGGGCGTTGCCGACATCGTGTGTCGTGCGTCGGTCCCCGCGGCACTCGATCGGTTGAGGCGAATAGCCCCGATGCCAGATGCGATCGAGCGGCCAGCATATCGCTCAAGCCGTTCATATTCGCTTCTGGGCACCTCGTGCTGGTTCACGGTCACGATGGTCTTGTTGGCGAGCACATCGAAAGTCACGCTGGTGACTGCTCCCGACCAGTCGCCGGGGTTGATGTCGTGGATACCGGGCAGGACGATCACGCCCGCCTGGGCGAGATCCTCAGACAGGTACGCCGAAGCGAGCTGCTTGGCGATAATGGTCAGCTGGGTGCTATTGAGGGTGGCAAGGGTATCGGTTGCCTTGTCGTAGGTCTGCACACGCCGCAGGAACGGAGCGCCGAGTTTGCGTACGGTGGGGTCTTCCAGGGCATCGTCCACTTCCTCGGTTTCCATCGTCTCGATGGTGATGGTGCCTTCGTCGTCGACCCACTCAAAGCCAACAGCGAAGTAGTCTTCCCGGTAGACGCCTGTGTTGCTCTCATGGGCGAAGGTGATTTGCAGCTCGTCATCATCCAGCTCGCGCACATCGCTGCGGCGGCCGGTGACCATGCCACTGACCCGCAGGAACTCGGCGTCTGAGGGCAGCACGAATACGCCCTTGCCGCCGATCGCTCGCAGGCCCTCAAGACGGATCAGCGAGTCGGTGTCCAGGGGGGGGGTGTTTGCCAGCTGATCTCCACCCTGCTTGACGCAGCACAGCGCCTCAACGACGCCAGCGCTGCCCGCGAACTGAAGCAAGGCCCCATGGTCCAGACTGTCGGGGATGTTGACGAATCGCGACGCCTCGACCAGGTCGTCGCCGGTCAGTCGCAGGGCCTTGTAGAGCTGCCCAAGCGTGCGTGCGCCGTCGGGGTTCACATCGTCAGGCGTGATGCCACCCTTGTAGAGCGTCAGCGCTGTGCCGGTCTGCGTGGACCATGCGTCCGTCTCTGGGTCGTAGGTCACGAACTCCAGGTCTTCGAGGGTGCGTTTGGTGATGGTTGTCGCGCGTGTGGCCCCGCTTGTGATGATGATCTTGCTGCCCTTGATGGCTGGCGTGCTCGCAAGCTCATAGGGCTCGGCGATCTCTTCGAACGCTGTGGGGATCTCGATCGGCTCGCCAGCACGAAGCAACGGCCGTGATGCGATAGTCCCATCGTTGAGCTGGACCAGTGACCAACCGATGCGCCCGAGAATCGCCTCAAGCTCATCGATAGGGCGAGCATTGCCCCAGTCGAGCGGACCAGGTGCATCGATCGGCGTGCCCGTGACATCGCTATTGATGCCCGCCGGGGCACCCTCGTATTCGAAGCCAGTGGCCGAAAGGGCTGTCTCGACGAGCTGCTGGATGGTGTAGTAGTTGTCCCCGGCCGTGTCGACTTCACCGTTCTCATCGAGGTCGTTGACCGTGCCCAGGTTGATCAGGTTGCCAAGACCTTGGCGCAGGCCAGCGATCTGGGCTTCGAGCACGATGGCCAGCTGCTTGGCTTCTGGTGTGCCTTCAGCATCGCCCAGGTCATTGCCGATGCCCAGGGGCATCTTGAGCTTCAGGCGGTAGCCCTCGATGTCCAGCTCGTTGATGGGCTGTGACCCGCCGTCGACTTCCCCGTCGTTGATCTTGACAATGAACTCGCCGTCGAGCTTCCAGCCCGCGGGCCACTCGCTCGCCTCGACGGTCAGATTGATGGCATCACCAGACGCACCCAAGCTGCGCCGGATCGGCGAGCTGAGCATCGCACGAATCGTTGTGCCATGCAGATCACCCGTGCTCAGGTCACGGTTCGCAAGCCGAACTGTCGTCTGCGTCAGTGCCATCAGGTAATACCGTCGATCGATCGTGGGTCTGGGAGTGGGTCGGGCTCGGTGTCGTAGAGGTAGGTGATCGAGCGTGACCAGGTGTTGAACACGCCCGAACTCTTCTTGCTGATGCGAGGGGTGCCGACCATGTTGTCCTCATCGAGCAACACCGGGGGGTTGATGCCCGTGAAGGATCCGATGAACTCGATGCTGATCGACTCGGTGACCGCAACTGGCAGCTGGGTGCCCAGGCGAAGCTCTGGGTCACCCTGGAGATAGCTCGATGCCAGGATCTCACGCCCGCCACCGCTCTGGTCGACCGATTCATCCATGCGAGTGATGAAGATGCCTGGGAAGTCGGTGTGCGTCACACCCGACGCGTACTGGTAGTTGAAGTTGACGCGTCCATCGGGCACCGCTGGGGAGCTGGGGCCGTCTGTGCGGATGAGCTTCAGGTTGCTCGACTCGGCCACCTGCTGGGCGCTGGCAAAGGTGCTGGCACCAGCGCCCATCGCGTAGCCGCTGATCGTGCGCACCCATCGCCCAGTGGCATCCTTGGCGGTGCGGTCCTCAACCGATGCCTGCGTGACATCGGCGGTAGATGTGGTGCTGGGCGTGATCGTATAGCTGTACTCGCACTGAGCCGCGTCGTTGCCCGTCTTGATCTTCGAGACGACCCCATCGCCGCTCAGGCCCGCCGCTGTGCGTGCCGGGCCGATGATGTTGGTCTGCACATAGCTGCTTGCCGTGTTGCCCTGGTCCATGCGCAGGGTGCCGGTCACAGTCGTCACCTGCGTGCCGTCGATGTTGGTGGTGGTCTCGGTGGTCTGACTGTGCTCCCAGATGTCGTTCCCATCGACGATGGGGATGCGGGTCGTGGCACGCATCGTGAACATCTGGTGCTCGCCGAAGCTGCCCTCGGGGATGCCGGTGATCTCCACACGGGGGTAGCCGATCATGCTCCCCCCTGCCCCACTTGCGGGGAGGGTCCGTGCGGCCCCCAGCTCGGTCAGCGTGACCAGCTCGCCCCGCTTGGCCAGTGCTGATCGCAGCGTCTCGTTGAGCGCCGTGATCGATGTCGGCGCAGAGACCTCCGCTCCGCATTCGAGCTGCCATGTGATCTCCTCATAGCTGTCTGTGTTTGAATCATCGAGCCCGACGATGCGATTGGTCGTCGTGACCTTTGTCACGGGATACTCGTCGCTGGAGCCGACCTTGATCTTCGAGATTGGGGTGAGCAGTGCGGTGCGTGTCATAGGCCGAACTCCTCGACCTGCTGCTCGTAGCGTTCTCGGTTGCGGCGTGTGGCTGCACGACGCTCTCTTGCTTCTGGGCTGAGATCATGCTTATTGACGAACGACTCGACATTGTCCGACGCGACAAAGATGTTGAAGAAGACTTCCTCACCAACACTTTGAATCGTGCCAATGGTCGTTGCTACAGCCTTGAGTGTGCCGAGCAGTGATTCAAGGATGACGCCAAAATCCCGAGCTGCTGGGCCGATTGTCTGATTCAGACTATTGGCCAGTCTGACAATCGAATCATCGCTGAAATCGGTGTCCTCAGATAGACCAAGAATGAGTTCCCTGATCGCATTGACTTTGACGCCATCGATGGCCTGCTGAAGGAAGCCCAGGTTGGTATTCAGCGCCGCCAGCTGTGAGTTGGTTTTGCTATCAAGCACGAACCCCAGACGCGTGTACTGATCGATCATCTCGTCGATCGCGGCGTTGCCACCGCCGATGGCATTGACCACATCGTGCCCGGCCTCTTCGCCAAAGAGCCGCATCGCCACGGACGCCTTGAGCGCTGGATTCTCGATCTGGTCTAGGCCATCGACCATCGCTCGAAACACATCATCGAATCGCGTAAGACCATCCAGCTCCACACCGGTCTGACGCAGCACCTCGTTTGCCAGCGGGCCTTGGTTGTTGTAGTCGGCGATGAACTTATTGAATACCAAGAACGACTGGCGTGCTCGCTCGGCGCTGAAGCCCGCGATCTCCAGCCGCTTCTGCAATGCGATAAGCAGCGGCTCGCTTGCCCCGGTCTGCTGGCTCAAGCGTTCGATGCTCTCAGCATACCCGAGGATCTCGACCGAGCCGCTGATCGCGGCCTGGCCCACATTCTTGAAGATCTCAATCGACCCCAGCAGCGGGTTGCTCACGAAGGCGGTGAAGCTGTTGCCAAACACGCGCGACGCCGCCTCGGCATTGATCATGCCTTTGGCGTAGTCTTTCGAATCCAGGCCGAGCCGGGCCTGGAAGTTCCCGAGTGTTTGGCCGACGCTGATCATCCTTGTGCGCCTCCCGTGTCATCAGTCACCAGCGGGTGATTGTGCTGAAAGAACACACTTGGGTCGCCCGGCTTCACAGGGACCATCCCAGCGTCTCGTATGCTGCCCGTGTGGTCTTTGATGGGCTCGGCGACCTGCTTGGTCCGCAGATGCTCGCTGGCTCGTTCACGCACCACCTGGGCAGCTGCGTGAGTCCATTCGTCCTGGCACGCTTGATATGCCGTGATGATCTGAGCACAGTTGCCGACGGGCAGCTCATCGACCAGCTCGTCATACGCGCCGTGGAGAATCACCTTGCACACCTTGCGGGCATGGGCGGCACCGCCGTCGCTGGGGAGATCCTCACGTAGAAGCCGTGGTGCGCCGAACATCGCTCGCCACAACCACACCCAGACGCCGGGCCACCGATTCATCTTGGCGTCGATCTGCGCCTGCTCTGGCAGCGGGTTGGCGTCGATATCAGGGGCTTCGAGCGGGCTGATCATCGGCAGCTCCATGCCGTTGACGAGCACGCGGAAGTCCCACGCAGGGAGCGTGCCCAGGTCGATCCGATTCAGTGGGGTCTGGTTGGTCATTCCTCTGATTCCTCCCAACCGATCTGCATCAAGTCGCCGCTCGACGAATCACGCACTGCAACGCCTCGAACACTCTGGCGTGCCTCGTTCTGACCGTCAGCGTTGAACGCGGTACCCATGAAGGTCACCTTGGGGAAGTAGAAATCCTTGCTGGTATCGTTGCCGTCACCGGCGTTGTGAAGACGCACCGTGTTGGTGGGCGCGAGCGTGCCGACACCGGGGAGCTTGTTGACCGTGACAGTTGCCGCGACGATGCTGTCCCAACGCTTGAGGTCTTCGATCGTCCACTCCTGGAACTCAAAGACCAGCTCTGCTTTGTGGCCCTGGATCAGGTGCCCGATCGCAGTGGTCCCGTATCGCTGGGTGGTGATGGGGACCATGTCGAGCGATTCGCTCTTGCTGACCGTCATATGAAACGGTGCAATAGTGTCGCCGATGTAGATCTCAAAGATGTCGGGCCGCGTGTTATTGATGTCTTGTGCTGCCATTGGTGTTACTCCGTAACGGTGATGCTGTGGGTGACCGCGTTGATCTCGATCGCCATCTCGGCGACGGCCTGCCCTCCTGGGCTGCGCGGGATGATGACTTGCGGGTAGGCGATGCGGCTCATGTCGATGATGCGCCACACGGTGTGCGTGCCAACGGTGGCGGGTGCCCCGATCACGCCTGGCATCAGGTCGGCTTCGGTCAGCACGGTGCTGCGGCCGCCGGGGAAGAGGATGTTCTGAAGCGAGGCCAGCAGGGCAATCGCTTCCTTGTTGCTTCGCCCCTCGGCGTGTAGGGTCATGGCGATGCGTTGGGTCAGATCGAGCGGCTCGTTGCCGCCCGCGGTGTCGTCGGTGATCGATACTGCGGGGGTGTTCCGCAGAGTCTTCATGGGCAGCTGCGTGGCGTAGATGTCGCCCTTGTCGCTGCTGTCTGGTTCCACGAAGACCAGGTCGCTACTGCGGCCAAGGAAACGCCCGATCTGCTCGCACATGGTGACGGCCGTTATGCTCATTCCGCACCTCGCAGTTTCAGCTGACGCTTGATTGACTTGGCGATCACGCGTCGGAAGTTCTTGGCGATCGCCTTCCTGAACCACCGCTTCTTGGTGGGATGGGTTTCGTGCACGGCCATTGCGTAGTCTGTGTTGACGCCGATGATCTGTGCCCCGTCATCGAAGTCGCCGACATAGTGCGACTCCGAGAGGTTGCCAGTCTTGATCGGTGCCGTGACCTGGGCCTCGCCGACCAACGCCTCGCCTGCTTCCTCGAGCACATCCTGCCGCATGTCTTCTGGAATGCGACGCATGACGCGCTGGAAGCCCAGGATCTTCTTCATGGGCAGGTCTGCATAGGTGCCATCAGCCATCACGCACCCCCTTCGACGGTCTCGTCGTCACGCACCATCAGCACCAGCTCAAGCATCTCGCCCGCGCTCAGCTCTTTGATATCGGTGACCTCGTATGACTCAACGGGCGCGTC
Organism: Phycisphaerales bacterium UBA3190; assembly: GCA_002364005.1. Taxonomy (GTDB): domain Bacteria; phylum Planctomycetota; class Phycisphaerae; order Phycisphaerales; family UBA1924; genus UBA1924. The sequence continues at coordinate 40,023 of DEXG01000039.1, read as the reverse complement.
GAGCCGATCACGCTTGATGCTGACGCGATCGCCCACGGCCGCAGTGTGATCACGAACCTCTAACGCCCGCCGCTCGACCCGGATCATCGCGTCGTTCTGCACGCCCCGCACGCGGTCTGTCTCGACCCTGTACGCCTTTGGATCGATCAGTTCGACGGGCAGGGGCATGACCATGACCTCGTCACCGAGCACTTGCGTGCCGTCGCCCTGGGCGGCGATGACGGCCTTGAGCGATTCGAGTGTTGCGTTGGCGATCATCAGAGCACCTCCACACTGTTGGCAATAAACGGGCGGACGATCTTCAGCACGGTCCAGTGCAGCACCGAGCTGGGCTGACGGGCGATGTGGGCTTCGGCGCTCTGGCTGAGACCGGCACCAGCGATGCCAGTGATCCCGGCGGCCGCCTTGCCCAAGACCTCTTGGGTGGTGTCGATTCGCAGTGCGGCCGCGGCGCGTGCGGCGGCCTGGAGGGCCACGCCGATGCGGATCGCTGCGGGCAGATTCGTGTAGCTCCATCCTTCGGTGCCCAGGGAATCGGGAATCAGCAGCTCGCCGTTGGGCAGGATGATCTCTCCATACTCGTCGATGCGGGGCCACATCATGGCCTGGCCATCGACGGCGACGGCACCATCCCAGCGGACAGTGTCGAAGTCGATAGAGGCGTTGGTCACGCACTTGAGCTGGTCGTCGCTTTCGAGCGAATCCCAGGCACGCCGCATCAGGTCGGCTCCCAGCAGCATCTCGTGGAGGATCGCGGTGCACTCGCTGACGGTCAGGTAGGCAGACCGTATCGACGGGGCGTCTGCGGCCACGATGACGGCTTCGAGGGTGGCGACCCATGGTGAGCCGGAATCATCGCTGGGAACGCTGACAGCCCCAGCAACCGCCCCCAGCGTGCCAGAATCGACAGCAACCGTCAGCGTGGCCGTCTCGCCCGCGGCAAGGGTGGTGCCCGATGGGTCGTAGCCAGCCACGATCGAGAGCCGACCGCTGACGGTGATGGTGCCCAGCGTCAAATCTGCCAGTCCGGTATTTTCGATTGTGATGATCGCCCGATGCTGGGAGAGTTGGGCGGCCTCGCCCAGGTCGATGGTGCCGCCGCTCGCCAGTGCATTGCCCCCGTACTGAACTTCGAGCTGCTGGCCCACGACGACGGCCTCGATCGTCACGGTGTAGCTGGGGGTATCGGCATCGTCGCTGGGGATGGTCAGCGTTGCGCTCTTGGCCCCGGCCGTGGCGGTGTCGATCGTGACAACGGCCTCAGCGCTGCCCCCTGCGGCGATGACGCTGTCGCTGGGGTCAGTGCTGATGGTGGCGTCACCCGAGATCGAGAGCGTGCCCAGTGTCAGGTCCTGAGCAGGTGCGGTCGCCGCGTTGTTGATCGTGATGGTCTGGGTGATCGTGCCGCCCTGGGCGATGTTGCCCAGGTCGATGGTGCCGCCGCTGACCGCCTCGTCAACACTGATGTCGGCCACCGGCAGGGTGACGCTCACCTCGACGGTCACGGTGTAGCTGGGCGTGTCGGGATCATTGCTGGGGATTGTGAGCGTTGCACTCTTGGACCCGGCGCTGCTCGTGTCCATGACAACGGTGGCAGTGGCCGATGCCCCAGCTGCGATGTCCTGCCCACTGGGGTCGGTGCCGATGGTGCCATCACCTGAGATCGAGAGCGTGCCCAGCTCAAGGTCGC